>NZ_CP048279.1:0-1448497 GCF_010365305.1 Staphylococcus sp. MI 10-1553 | reverse complement strand
CAACCACTTGTCTCTTTGAATGTATCAAATTGTGTCCGAATCGTCTCAAGCGTTCGTGTTGAAGTCGTTCCAACAGAAATAATACGATGCCCTGATGCTTTCGTTTCATTTAAAATGTCGGCAGTTTCTTGTGACATTTGATAATATTCACTATGCATTTCGTGATCACCGATATTATCGACACTGACAGGTCTAAACGTTCCTAAACCGACATGTAACGTCACAAATGCAATTTGAACCCCTTGATTTCGAATGTCTTCTAATAAGGCATCTGTAAAGTGAAGACCAGCTGTCGGGGCAGCTGCTGAACCTGCTGCTTTAGCATAAACCGTTTGATAGCGATCCTTTTCATCTAAACGTTCCTTAATATATGGAGGCAATGGCATTTCACCAAGTTCATCTAAGCGCTCTTGTAAAATCCCTTCATAACTTAAACGCATCACACGTCCACCTTGATCCAATTCTTTAATACAAGTTGCTTTAATTTTGCCTTCCCCAAAACTCAGTGTTTGTCCTAGTTTAATACGTTTCGCAGGTTTTAAAAGGACCTCCCAATCATCACCTTCAATTTGCGTCAACATTAACATTTCTACTTTGGCATTCGTTTCTTCTTTAATGCCAAATAAACGCGCTGGCATCACACGTGTATCATTTAGTACCAACGTATCTCCAGTTTTGAAAAAACGCGTAATATCCTTGAAATGTAAATCCTCTGTCTCCCCAGTCTCGCGATTCAAATACAACAAACGACTTTGATCACGCTGTTTAAGAGGGGTTTGGGCGATGAGTGATTCTGGTAATTCATAATCAAATTCTTCTATGTTCAAAATAATGACTCCTTCACTTATTGGCTCATATATTTAAAGTGTTCGTACGCATAAGGTGTCGCTTTTCGGCCTCTAGGGGTACGCTCTAAAAATCCTTTTTGTATGAGAAATGGTTCATAAACATCTTCAATCGTTACACGTTCCTCACCTATTGAAACAGCAATCGTATCTAATCCCACTGGGCCGCCACGATATTGTTCAATAATACAAGCCATCATTTTGTGATCGATATAATCCAATCCTTCATCGTCCACTTGAAGTAGTTTCAATGCATGCTTTGTCGTCTCAATATAAATCATATCGTCTTGTTTGACTTGCTGAAAATCTCGAATACGTTTCAGCAGACGATTGGCAATACGCGGTGTCCCACGACTTCTTTTCGCAATTTCTATGGCACTTTCTTCATCAATGGCTGTTCCTAATACTTCTGCTGTTCGTATAATAATTTGTGTTAATTCTTCTTCAGTATAATATTCAAGCCTTAAATGCACGCCAAAACGATCACGCAATGGACTCGTTAAACTACCGGCACGTGTCGTTGCACCTACTAAAGTAAATGGAGGCAAGTCAATACGAATACTTCTCGCTTCTTCTCCTTTACCTACTATGATATCTAAGAAAAAGTCTTCCATCGCTGGATAAAGCACTTCTTCAACAACACTACTTAAACGATGAATTTCATCAATAAAAAGGACATCACCGGGTTGCAGACCTGTTAAAATTGCAGCTAAATCACCTGGGCGTTCAATCGACGGACCGGAAACAGTACGCAAATTGACATCCATTTCATTTGCAATAATGTGTGACAAAGTGGTTTTACCTAAACCAGGTGGGCCAAAAAGCAAGACGTGATCTAATGGCTCCTCACGAATTTTAGCAGCTTGTATAAACACATCAAGGTTTGACTTAATTGCAGACTGACCTATGTATTGTCTTAAACGCTCAGGTCTTAATGACAATTCAAATGTGTGTTCATCTACTTGCTCATGTCCATCCATCATTCGGTCTCGATTCATTTACCTCACCTCTTTATGAAATCAATTGTTTTAAGCCATATTTAACAGCTTCGTCGACATCACTAAATGTTTGTTGTTGCATCGCTTTTTCAACTTTTTTCAGTTCACGTTTAGAATACCCTAACGCCTCTAACGCAAGTAAAGCTTCTTGTACGGCATGATTATATTGTTCTGTCGCTATATCTAATAACCCTTCACTCACTTCTTCTGAGACAACTACTTTACCTTTCAGATCGAGTACAATTTGACGGGCAGTCTTTTTACCGATACCTGGAAATTGCGTTAAATAGGCATCATTTTCATTTTCAATTGCACGTTTCACGTCATTTGGCGAACTTGCTGCTAATATGGCTAACGCCGACTTAGGACCTATCCCTGTCACTTTAATCAAACTTAAAAACATATCTTTTTCTTCTTGATCAATGAAACCATAAAGCAATTGCGCATCTTCACGTACAATGAGCGAAGTATACACTTTCACTGTTTGCTCTAAATGTTTTTGAAAGCGATATGAGTTTGGTGTTTGAATTTCATACCCTATACCAGATGTCGTTTCAACGACGATATGAGTCGGATATAGTGCTGTTAATTTTCCAGAAATATATGCATACATTCAATAGCACTCCTTACATGTTCATTCCAATAATGTCTACGTTATATACATTTTCCATTTGGCGCAGTTCATTAATGATTTGATACGGCCCCCACTTGGCATTTCGACCGTCTAAAGATAACGTAATTGATGCTTTTTGGTCAGTAGGGACACTTTGATGAATCGTTAATACAGAAAGGTTTAATTCAGAAAGTTTTTCGAGTATTTGAGCTAATATACCCACTTTATCTGTCACAAATAAAATAATCGTAAAAACTTCGGTCTGTTGCTGAACATCTGCTAACGGAAATATAGTATCTCTATATTTGTAAAACGCACTACGTGAACAATCATGCATATCTACAGCTTCTTGAATCGTGAGTGATTGATCTGCTTTTAAAGAGGATTTCACTTGTAACACACGTTTCACAACATAGGGCAACACATCTTCACGAATAATATAAAATTGATGTTTCATCTACCATCGCAACCTCCACTCTCAATATTATTCGACAAATTCAAATTCTCCACCTAGAATACGTACAATATCTCCGTTTTCAGCGCCACGTTCTCTCAATGCATCATCAATCCCCATTGAGCGCATTTGTCTCGCAAAACGACGAATCGCTGGTTCACTGTTAAAGTCAGTCATTTTAAACATACGTTCAATTGCATTACCACTTACGACATATGCGCCATCGTCATCACGTGTAATTGTAAACTTATCTTGAGACGGTGTATGTTTATAAAGGACACGGTTGACGCCGACCTCTTCTTTCCCTGAGAAATCAACATCTTTTACTTCTTCAAGTGTATTTGCAATTTCATAGAGCAATTGATCAATATTTTCTCGCGTATAAGACGAAATCGGTACAATAGTTGCCGTCTCATCATTAAGTTGCTCTTTAAACATTTCGAGTTGTGCTTCAGCATCTGGCATATCCATTTTATTAGCAACAACGATTTGTGGACGATCTTCTAATCGTTGCGCATATGCTTTAAGCTCATGATTGATAATTTGGTAGTCTTCATATGGGTCACGCCCTTCCATGCCACTCATATCAATAACATGAACAATGACTTTTGTACGTTCCACATGTCTTAAAAATTGATGACCCAATCCTATACCTTCAGAGGCACCTTCAATTAACCCCGGTAAATCAGCCATGACGAAGCTACGTTGGTCACGTGTTTCCACTACACCTAGGTTCGGTTGAATCGTAGTAAAATGATACGCGCCAATTTTAGGTCTCGCTTTAGAAACGATTGATAATAATGTAGATTTACCCACACTTGGAAAACCGACCAATCCAACATCTGCCAACAATTTAAGCTCTAATGTCACTTCAATCTCTTCACCTGGCTCACCGTTCTCACTAAAATCAGGAGCAGGATTTTTAGGTGTCGCGAAACGAGAATTTCCACGTCCACCACGTCCACCTTTAGCAACAACCGCACTTTGACCATGTTCAACGAGATCAGCTAGCGTTTGACCAGTCTCAACATCTTTAATAATCGTTCCTGGTGGTACTTTTAAAACGAGATCCTCAGCATTTTTACCATGCATGTTACTACTTTGCCCATTGTCACCTTTTTTAGCTTTAAAATGACGTTGATATCTAAAATCCATTAATGTACGCAAGCCTTCATCCACTTCAAACACGACTGAAGCCCCACGTCCACCATCACCGCCAGCTGGCCCACCAAATGGGACATATTTTTCACGACGGTATGCTGTGATACCATTACCGCCATCACCAGCTTTCAATGATATTTTTACTTGATCGACAAACATGTTTTCACCTCTTTTACTTTAATTTCTTTAATGATACGTACCTATCACGTGATATGATATAACGATAGGTTCGTTTAATATAAAAAATAAACACCAGAAGTTACCTTCTGGTGTCAAAGATTGACAAATTATTCAGCAACTGCATAAACAGAAACTTGTTTTTTGTCTCGACCTTTACGTTCGAATTTAACAACGCCGTCGATTTTAGCGAATAATGTATCATCGCCACCACGACCAACATTTTCACCTGGGTAAATCTTAGTTCCACGTTGACGGAATAAGATAGAACCACCAGTAACGAATTGACCGTCAGCACGTTTAGCACCTAAACGTTTAGATTCAGAATCACGACCGTTCTTAGTAGAACTCACCCCTTTTTTCGATGCGAAAAATTGTAGGTTTAATTTTAGCATGAGTTACACCTCACTTCAGATTTAATTTAATATACTCATTATATTCTTCTTCAATTGTTTGTAAAGAAATAAGTAATGATTGGAGTATTAACTGAGCCTGTTCGTTATTTGTATCGACAACTCTCACATGAAAATACCCACCATCTTCAGAATAATCAATATCTGGACGTTCAGAAGTTAAGCCTATAATGGCATTCACACTACCAAAAACAACTGCTGATGCACCTGCACAAACAATATCTTGACCGTGTTCACCATATTCTGCGTGACCATCCATAATGATATCTGTAATTTGACCTTCGTCGTTTAACTTAATATCAACATTAATCATGATTATGCATTAATCTTGTCGATTGTTAATTTAGTGTAAGGTTGACGATGGCCTTTTTTACGTTTAGAGTCTTTACGTCGACGGTAAGTGAAAACAGTGATTTTCTTACCACGACCTTGTTTGTTAACAGTTGCAGTAACTGTAGCACCCTCAACTGTAGGCGCGCCAACTTTAACGTTGTCTCCACCAACAAATAAAACTTTATCAAAAGTGAAAGTGTCACCTTCGTTTACGTCTAATTTCTCAACGAAAATCTCTTGACCTTCTTCTACTTTGATTTGTTTTCCACCTGTTTCAATAATAGCAAACATACTTTGCACCTCCTAATTATAAGTCACGCCATACATAGGTGACAAAGTGTACTTAAAACCTATGTTTGAGCGGTTGTATGTAGCTATGAACTACTCAACTATTGCATCATACCATTCGTTTTACTTCGTGTCAATAGAACGTGTAGGATTTAAAAAATAGTTTGCAGCGAAGTAAAGGAATGTAAGTAAAATCGCATTGAGTAATAATGTCGGCAATATACGAAATACGATAAATTGAATGAGATTGAACTCAACTAAGCCGACAATCAAATAAAGCATAACGACAAAAACTTCTAGAAAAACCACACCAATCAACGTCATCACATAGACCATCACATGATCACGAAAAAATACTTTTAAAAACTTATCAGCAAATAACATTGATACGATATAACCAAATAGATAGACACCATAAATCTGTCCAAAAAACAAATCGTGAACTGTGCCTAATAATACACCGAGAATTAAAGCGATACTGGTTTTTTTATAAACCGTAATCAACACTAAAAATAAAAACACGAGATGGGGCACTAAAATGAAGCGATGCCCCCCTATCATAATCGGTGATAAGAAAGTTAAAACGGTATCCAAATAGAACATGAGTATCGCAACGAGAATATAGTAAATAGATTTCATTATGAGCCGTCACCCTCATCATTAACAATCGTTTTAGGATCTCTCTTTGCAATATAAACGTGATCAAAATGATTAATATTCGCACCTGTTTCAATCGCAACTTGTTTAGACAAACCGTATTGATCATTTTGAACTTTTTTCACTTCTCCTATGTAAAGCCCTTTAGGTAACTGATCGCCTAAGCCACTCGTCACGACTTTGTCTCCGGCTTTAATATCTTCATTATTATCAATATCACTAATAATGAGATGGTTCGTTTTCTCATCGAAATGATCAATTAAACCAAAAACCTCATGCCCATCATGTTGTACGTTAACAGATAGGCGATTTGTGCGCCCTTTAGTTGTGATTAAATGAATTTGAGATGAAAATTGATTCACTTTTGCGACACGGCCGACTAAACCATCTGCTGTCATTACTGCCATGTTTTCTTTGATGCCAGATTTTTTCCCTTTATCAATGACAATCGTATTTAACCATTGATCAGGTTGTCGCGCTATGACAGCTGCAGTAATGGGTTCATATTCAGAAATATCGCTCATATCTAATTCTTTTTTGAGACTTTTATTTTCTGATTTAAGACGTTCATTTTCAGCTTCTAATTGTTTTTCTTTATTCGTCGGCTTTTCAGTCTTATGAAAAATGTCCGTAATTGAACCAGCAATAAAATGAATTGGATAAGAGAAAACCCTCTGTCCAAAAGAAGTGGTATCACTGACATACTGTTCAGCAACTGATTGTGAGTGCGAACGAATTGATAATCCAATTAAAGCGATAAATAGTATTAATGCACAAAACAACACAACAAGTTTGTTGTTTTTAAAAAAATTGGACAACCTCAACACCTCAAATTATATTTCAATGTATGTACTGTTATTATTTTATATTACTCTGGAAAGTAAATAAAGTCCCATGCTGTACAATATTCATAAATATCTGTAGGAACGTATTAACCTCGTATCAATGTGGCACGGATGATGATGAAATCAAAAAAGCGAGATAGAAATAGCTATTCCACGTTAAGCCATCTATCCCGCTTCAATCTATCTCTTATGATGATTCTTCCGACTGTTGTGCATGAGATTTTTCTTCATCTTCTTTATACAACGTTTCATCTTTACGCCATTTCGCAAATAATTTTTGAGCTTTTAACTGCTCGTTACTTTGTTGCGCTTGATGGTTATCAGACATCGCAAAATCACCTCTCAATAATCTGTCTCATCCATAGCCTAACTTATCAAAAACGTTATCTCAAGCCGTACACCTCAACAACCAATTATTCATCGTCATCTTGTTGATATTCACTTATAGGCTTCATATGAATGGATGCGCCAAGTTGATTAAGGTCATAGTAAAGATCGTGTTCTGTTGTATAGACGCGCATACTATCATCGCCAAAACGATACAAAATAAACTGTGTATCTCGTTCTGCAATTAAAAATTCTTGATTATATCCCATACGTGTCATTTCATTGACTTGCATAAATTCATATTTATCAATCCAGTTAAATACATTTCTCATCTGACTTTTAGGTATATTTCTAAAAATGTCGTTTTCACTTTGAATATAGCGCCGTCCATTTAACGGCACGAGATACCCTTCATCATCAGTCACTTGGTACACTTCTTTATCTCCAACAGGATTCCATGGTTCATTTTTAAAATTAGGTACAAACTTCAATATAGCAAAAACGAGGGCAATGAGTAATACAATCATCATAAATAATTTAACAAGACTTTTAATTATCCGCATGAATGCCCTCCTTAATATTATCTCTCATCAACACTACTCCTATCATTATACGTTATATTATAATGAATAAGATATTTAAAGGCATCCATCCGAAGCATGATAAATATAACTTTAGAATGATGTGTTGGTTTCATAAAAATACTACAATATAAATAAAGACTTGTGGTGGTAAGTCAAGGTGGTGATTCATAAATTAGAAATTAAAACTTATTATACGAGGAGTGACATGAATGAACATTATCGCATTAATTATCATGATTTTACTTGCCGTTGTCCTATTTAGAGTCAGCGTTTCAATTATTAGCTTTTTAATTAGACTCGGCTTGATGATATTAGTTGTTTATCTTGGTTACCAATTGTTCTTATGGTTTGTGAACTAAATTTGATAACGAGAAGATAACGCTTCATAGAGGGCTTTGGGGCATGAAAATTTTTAGTTATCTAAATGAATATATTTTATTCAAATGATTCTCATTGATTACCATTTTAAATTTCACAATTGACGTCATATGGCTCGCATTCTATGGGAAGTTCTCAGGAGTTTCGCCCATTTGAGTCATTCAATATCAAAAATCGTGAAGCAATGAGAACAAACTTTTGATTATGGAGAAAATAATAAAATTTTTATGCCCCATAATATATTAATTGATTTTAAAAATCAACATCATCGTATTTGTTTATCATAGCAAAGCTGAAAAATTAAAATATGCTCCTTTCCCCTTTACTATTTTTTACGCTTCATTTGTTTCACTCATAATTGAAACATACGATTCTTCTCCAATCACAATATGATCTAATAACTCAATCCCCATCGCCTCTCCACATGCAATCAGCCGTTTCGTCGTTTCAATATCCGCTTCTGATGGTGTTGCGTCCCCTGAAGGATGGTTATGAATCACGATAATAGCATTAGCCGACCACTTCAAAGCTGTTTTAAACACTTCTCTAGGATGTATGATGGCACTGTTCAACGTTCCTATAAAGAGTGTTTGTTCATGAACAATTTGATTTTTCGTATTTAAGATGAGTAAGACAAAATGTTCTTGATCATAATCCTTGAATTTTGCATAATAGCGTTCTGCAATTTGGCTTGGAGAATGAATAGGTTCAGATAGATATTGCTTTTTATCCTCAGCTAAGCGACGTGACAATTCGAATACAGCGAGTAACGTTGTCGCCTTATTACGCCCTATTCCGACAAACTTTTCTAATTCAACTAAAGACATATTTCGAAGGGCTGTTAATGACTGACATTGCGCTAAAATATGTGAAGCAACTTGTATGCTAGAACACCCTTTACTCCCCGTATTGATAATTATCGCAAGTAATTCTGTGTTCGATAATGCTTGACTACCAAATTGAATAAGACGCTCTTTTGGTTTTTCATTGGATGATAAGTCTTGAATACGTGTCATAAAAATCCTCCATAAAAAGAAATCAACTGTGGATATGTCGTAGAAACGACTACAAATGCGGCAAAAATAGCAGGCGCAAGTGGCACTCGGCGTTGTTGAATCCAATTAAACATGAATGAAAACGGTAATAATAAACAACCTATTGGAAAGATGAGTTCTAAAAAGAAGAGTAAAAACGGTATAGGGAAGAAGAAAATGACGATAAGGAACAATTTAATATCACCCATGCCAATATAATTTTGTTGAATGAATCCTATCAAGAAAATAGTAACCCAAAGTAACAGGTGTGGCACATCTAAATAGAAAGATGAATGTAGTGTAACTAACAAAATGCAGATTAAACAAAGGAATCTGTGAAGGATTAACTGTGTGCGTACATCAACAATTGCAATCGTCAGTAATAGTAAAGCCATGATATAAAACGTCTCGAGCGGAATGTACACAGGAAGTAATAGCGGATAAATAATGATGCAACCACCTAAAACTTCACCTACAAGTAGAGATATAGGAATGCGTTGTCGACAATAACGACACCTTCCCTTTAACCTACAATAACTTAGGATAGGTACTAAATCGAGCAGTTTTAACTCATGCTGACATACTTGACACTTCGATCTTTGTAGGCAATATCGTATGCTTAATGAAGGATGATCAGCAAATTGCAGTAAAAAACTCATTAAAATACTACCTACAATAAATAGGGCGACAATCATCCCAGACACCTCCTCAACGCCGTCGAAACTTTAATTCACAACAGCAACATTTCATTGAATGCATTTATTATATGCCCATCCATGTGAAGGGTCAAATCGCCAAAAAACAGGTTATACGTCGAAAAAACCGTATATTATAAAAAACCACCTTATATGTATCTCGATTTCTCGGAATACATACAAAGTGGTTCAATTTTTATGAATTAAAGTCAACTTTGGATTTAACTTCACTTATAAAATAAAGACTACCTGTGATGAGCAATGCATCGCCATCATAGTTGTTTATAAATGAGACGTAATCATCAACCATTGATTTCTCTCCAAATTCAATTTCATCATATAATGTTTGTTTAGGAAGTGCTTTCGGAAAGTCAAATCCTGTAACATAAATATGCTGTGCAATACTTTGGAAAGCATCTAACATATGATGAATCGGTTTTCCTTCAATCGCTGCAAATAGCACATCTACTTTTTCTAAATCATAATACTTTTCAATCGTATCCACCAATGCGTCAACACTTTCTTTATTATGTGCGCCGTCAATAATGATGAGCGGTTCTTTAGAGACACGTTCAATACGACCTGTCCAATAAGCATGTTCAATTCCTTCGATCATTTTGTTGAAGTCTAATTGAATTTTTTCTTGCTCATACAACTCGATTAACGCAGTAATAGCAAGTGCTGCATTTTCTTTTTGGTGTTCGCCTACCATGTGTAATGCTAAGTTTTCTAATTCGTAATCTTTATAACGATATGTAAATTCATCGTCTTCTGATTTGATTAAAATATCGCGATCGAATTCTAAAGCTTTCGCATCTAAACGTTCAGCGGTATCTCTAAAATACTTCAATGCTTCTTCATTTTTAACAGCATAAACAATTGGCGTACGCGGTTTAATAATTGCCGCTTTATCTTTAGCAATGTCTAGATACGTTTGACCAAGAATGTCAGTATGATCTAAACCGATGCTTGTCAAAATACTCATCAACGGCTGAATCACATTTGTAGAATCATTTTTGACACCTAATCCGGCTTCAACAATAACAAAATCAACTGGATGAAGCTCGCCGAAATAGAGATACATCATTGTTGTAATAATCTCAAATTCGGTCGCAACTCCTAACTCAGTTTGTTCCTCCATCATTTCACTGACAGGTTTCACACGAGCCACTAGCGCTACTATATCTTCGTTTGTAATTGGCAAACCATTTAAACTGATTCGTTCATTAAATGTTTCGATATATGGAGACGTAAAAGTACCCACTTGATAATCATTTTTTAGTAAAGCTTCACGTAAATAAACAACCGTAGATCCTTTACCATTCGTCCCACCGACATGAATGGATTGGGTATTCTGTTGTGGATTACCAAGTTTATCGAGCATCCATTCCATGCGCTTTACGCCAGGCTTAATACCGAATTTAGTTCTTTCATGTATCCAATATAAACTGTCTAGATAATTCATAACTAAGACTCCTACGCTTTTAATTGTTCAATTCTAGCTTTGACACCATCATATTTTTCTTGGTATTTCACTTGTTTCTCTTTCTCTTCATTAATAATTTTTTCAGGTGCTTTATTAACAAAGTTTTCATTTGCTAGTTTTTTATTGACACGATCTAATTCTTTTTGCCATTTCTCTAAGTCTTTTTCCAAACGTTCTAATTCTTTATCCATATCAATTAATCCTTCAATTGGCAAAATCACTTCACCCGCTGAGACAACAGAAGTCATGGCTTTATCAGGAATTTCGATTTGAGTAGCAATCTCGAGTTCACTCGGATTACAGAATCGCTCTAAATAATGTTGATTTGTCAACAACAATTGTTGGATTCTTTCGTTTTTCGCTTTGATCTTAATCGGAATTTCTTTAGATAATGGTGTGTTCACTTCTAAACGAGACTGACGTACGGATTTAATGATTTCAACTAGCTGTTCCATTACATCTTTACTCTCTTCAAAGTTGAATGCTTTATTAACTGTCGGCCACGCACTCGTCACAATGGATTCACCTTCATGTGGCAAGTTTTGCCAAATATGTTCTGTTACGAATGGCATAAATGGATGTAATAATCGCATCATGCGGTCTAAAGTGTAACTCAGCACTGAGCGTGTTACGTTTTTCTGTACTTCATCATCACCGTTCATCGGAATTTTACTCATTTCAATATACCAATCACAAAACTCATCCCAGATGAAATTATACAATACACGACCCACTTCGCCAAACTCGTATTTGTCACTCAGTTGTGTAACTGTTTCTATTGTTTCGTTGAGGCGTGTTAGAATCCATTGATCTGCCACTGATAGATTTTGAGATAAATCGATGTCTTCAAACTGGAATGTCTCACCAATATTCATTAAACTAAATCGAGCTGCATTCCAAATTTTATTGATAAAGTTCCAAACTGATTCTACTTTTTCAGTTGAATAACGTAAATCATGACCTGGTGAAGAACCTGTTGCTAAGAAATAACGAAGACTGTCTGCACCATATTGATCAATGACGTCCATTGGGTCCACACCGTTACCTAACGATTTACTCATTTTACGACCATCTTCAGCACGTACTAAACCATGTAATAATACGTCGTTAAATGGTTTTTGAGCTGTGAACTCTAAACCTTGGAAAATCATACGTGCAACCCAGAAGAAAATAATGTCGTAGCCAGTTACTAACACATTCGTTGGATAGAAACGTTGATAGTCTGCTGCGTCTTCATCTGGCCAACCGAGTGTTGAAAATGGCCACAACGCACTAGAGAACCACGTATCTAATACATCTTCATCTTGCGTCCAATTTTCAATATCTGCAGGTGCTTCTTCGCCTACATAAATTTCTCCAGTTTCATTATGGTACCATGCTGGAATTTGATGTCCCCACCACAGCTGCCTTGAAATTGTCCAGTCACGAATTTCTTCCATCCAACGATTAAATGTCTTTTCGAAACGTGGTGGTACAAATTCGATACGGCCATCTGTTTTTTGATTATTTAATGCTTGTTCTGCAAGTGGTGCCATTTTAACGAACCATTGTGTTGACAAATAAGGCTCAACAACAGCGCCCGAACGTTCAGAGTGGCCTACTGAATGCACATGGTCATCGATTTTAATCACTAAACCTTCTTCTAACAAGTCTTTAACAAGCTGTTTACGGCATTCAAAACGATCCATACCTTCATACTTGCCGGCTTCAGCATTCATGCGACCGGTTTCATCCATTACAACAATACGTTCTAAATCATGACGGTTCCCAATTTCAAAGTCATTCGGGTCATGTGCAGGTGTCACTTTCATTGCACCACTACCGAATTCTTTATCGACATAGTCATCTGCAATAATAGGTAATTCACGACCGACGATAGGTAAAATGACTGTCTTACCGATGACATCTTGATAACGCTCATCATCTGGATTCACGACAATCGCCGTATCGCCTAGCATCGTTTCAGGACGTGTCGTTGCAATTTCCATGTAGCCTTCACCGTCAGCAAATGGATATTTAAAATGATAAAACTTACCATTTACGTCTTCATGAACAACTTCAATATCAGAAAGTGCTGTTCTCGCAGCTGGATCCCAGTTAATGATACGTTCTCCACGGTAAATCAACCCTTTGTTATACATATCAACAAAAACTTTACGGACAGCTTGACTTAAACCTGAATCCAATGTAAAGCGCTCTCTAGAATAGTCTAAACCTAGGCCTAACTTTGCCCATTGTTGACGAATAAATGACGCATACTCTTCTTTCCATTCCCATGCTTTTTCAAGGAACTTTTCACGTCCAATATCGTGACGAGAGATACCTTCTTCTCTCATTTTTGCTTCTACTTTCGCTTGAGTCGCGATACCTGCATGGTCCATACCTGGCAAATAAAGTGTTTCATAGCCTTGCATTCGCTTCATACGCGTTAAAATATCTTGTAATGTCGTATCCCACGCATGACCTAAATGCAACTTCCCTGTCACATTCGGTGGTGGAATAACAATTGTATATGTAGGTTTATCTGAATGATCATTCGGTTTAAAAAGTTCTTGGTCTAGCCATTTTTGATATCGACCCGCTTCAACTTCTTGCGGATTATACTTCGGTTTCATTTCCATTAAAAATCCCTCCATTAAAATAAAAAAACACCTGTCCAAAATAGGACGGATGTTCCGCGGTACCACCTAAATTCAATAGTGTAGATGAATCTCTACACTATTGCTCTCTTATGATTAACGCTCATGACACGCTTTAACCTACTCAAAGTTCAATTAAAGTTCAAAACGGGCTACCTTCAGTTATGACTTTTATGCATTTTCAGCCACCATGCACTCTCTATAAAAAGCGAATAACTTACTCTTCCCTTACACTATTTTTAATTTCATTCTTATAGTATACTGAAACGACAATGAAGTCAATACAAGGAGGAATGAAAACATGAACCCATGTGCATTTGGTACAAAAGATCCACTATATCTCGATTATCATGATCACTTCTGGGGCAAACCACTGTATGATTCACTCGCTTTATTTGAGTTGTTAGCCCTAGAATCACAACATGCGGGTCTTTCGTGGTTAACGATTTTAAAAAAGAAAGAAGCCTATCAACAAGCATTTCATAATTTTGACCCCTATCAAATTGCACAAATGGGTGATGAAGATATTGATGCATTAATGACATTTCCAAACATCATTCATCATCGTCCAAAATTAGAAGCCATCGTCGCACAAGCGAAAGGTTATATTCAGATCGAACAAGATTATGACAGTCTCAGTTCGTTTTTGTGGTCGTTTGTTGAAGGGACACCGGTTGATTTTAAATATCAATCCGTTGAAGAACGCATCACCGTCAATGATACAGCCAAAGCATTATCAAAAGCATTGAAAAAATATGGATTTAAATTTATAGGTCCTGTCACCGCATTTTCATTTATGGAAGCTGCCGGGCTCTATAACAGTCACTTAGTATCATGTCCGAATCGTTAAACATTGCTAGATAAATCTATTTCAGTATCACCATCAATCAATTTTACAATATAAAAAAGGACTTGGAGGTGACATTTGATCCAAGCCCTTAATTTTTATCATGACTATTTATGCGCTCCAAATGTTTCAAATACACACTGACTAATGGCGCAATTAAAAATAAAATAAAGAATATACGGAAAATATGATAACTTGAAATCATCGCTACGTCCGCACCGATATCCAATGCGACCAAGACGATTTGACTCATTCCACCTGGTGCGGCTCCGAGAAATAATTCATCTATAGAAGCATGGTTAATGAATTGTACGAGATAAACCATTGCTAACGCCCCAAAAATGAGCATGACATTTTGATAAGCAATAGCCACTGCAATTCGCCCTTTTAATTGATCGGTTAAATGCGCAATTTGAATGCCGACACGAATCATATAAATAATTTGTGCACCAGCAATAATCGGTGCATCAAGTGTGAATGTAAGGTTCGTTACAAAATTCCAAATGATTAACACGACGATAGGTGCCATCAACATTTTTGTAGGGAAATGAATCCACTTCATCAGCATATAAACGACTGCAATTCCGAGTGCGATAATGATAACATGTTGAATGGTTAATACATCTGTTAAATATTGCACATTCGTTTGAGTGACACGATTCGAATGATCAGATTTAAAGAAAAATGATATCAATGGCACTAGCAATACGACAAAAATGACACGTGACGTTTGTGTCAGGCTAACAACAAGAATGTCCGCTTTTTTATTTTCTTCTGCCATCACAATCATCTGACTTAACGCCCCTGGGATTACGCTTAAAATTGCCGTTTCACGATTGACATGTGCAATTTTTCTAAAACCAATGGAGACGACAAGTGCTAACAGTAAGATGAATACACTCACTAAAACAATCGCGAGCCAATCATCTTTAATATCACTTGTCACGCTTCTTGTAAATGAAGTCCCAATTTGAACCCCAAGCATAATTAAGCCCAGTTCACTCAACCAGAACGGCCATTGAACATCTCGTTTCAGTACTTTTACGACAAAAATACTTGCCAAAATGGGCCCAAACATCCATGGCAACATGATATGCAATGCAGACAACATCCAACCAAACAAAATCGCAATGACTAGTACAAGTAAATTATTGAACATTTTATTTTGTGCCATGGCCTCGCCTCCTAATTTTTTTACAACAATGAGGAGTAAGGCTTACACAGTTGTTGTATGGCCTCACTCCACTCATAGCAATCATATATTATACGCTTTTTTATTGAACATGCAATTCGAAAAACTTATACGGTAAACTTGCGATAAATGATTATAAACAGAATCCAAAAAACGTAGCGCTGATGATATGATTTAAATTTACAGAATTACAAAAAATAGAGGTCGGGACCACGTAAATCCCAACCTCATCTAAATTTGTATTCAATTATTTTCCGAGACGCTCTAACGCAACATCAAAAGCATGCAATGTTTTTTCAATGTCTTTTTTTGTATGTGCTGTCGATAAAAACATACCTTCAAATTGTGATGGTGGTAAGAAGATACCTTGTTCAGCAAGTTCACGATACAGCTGACTAAACAATTCTAAATCAGATTGGTTCGCCTCTTTAAAGTTTGTTACTGGCCCTTCATTTAAGAAGAATCCAATCATAGAACCTGCTCGATTCACTGTTAATGGTACTTGATGTTTGTCAAAGATTTCAGTTAATCCTTGTTCTAACATATCCCCAAGTTCATTAAAGTAATCATAGCTTTCTGGTGTTAATTGGCTTAATGTCATATAACCACTAGTCATTGCAAGAGGATTACCTGACAATGTACCCGCTTGATAAATATCACCACTTGGTGCAATATGATCCATAATTTCTTTACGGCCACCGAAAGCACCAACTGGAAGACCGCCGCCAATCACTTTACCTAGACACGTTAAATCTGGTATGACGTTAAAGTAACCTTGTGCACAATTGTAACCTACGCGAAAACCTGTCATCACTTCATCAAAAATAAGTAAAGCATCATTTTCTTTCGTTATATCACGTAAACCTTGTAAAAAGTTGTTGATTGGTGGTACGACGCCCATGTTTCCTGAGACTGGCTCTACAATCACAGCTGCGATATCCTCACCAAACTCTTCAAATGCGTATTTCACCGCTTCAAGATCGTTATATGGCACCGTAATCGTATTTTTGGCCGTACCTTCTGGAACACCAGGTGAATCAGGTAAGCCTAACGTTGCAACACCAGAACCTGCTTTAATTAATAACGAATCACTATGACCGTGATAGTTGCCTTCAAATTTAATGATTTTATTTTTGCCAGTATAACCACGCGCTAAACGCAATGTATCTAATGTCGCTTCTGTCCCCGATGACACCATGCGCACTTTTTCAATAGAAGGCACACGTTCAATGACTAATTCAGCTAAACGGTTTTCTTCTAATGTTGATGCGCCAAAACTTGTGCCACGTTCGACAACGTCATGAATCGCTTCAATCACTTTAGGATCACGATGACCTAAAATAAGAGGCCCCCAACTGAGCACATAGTCGATATATTCATTTCCGTCAATGTCATAAATTCGGCTTCCTTCACCACGCGCCATAAAAATCGCTGGTGTGTCTACTGATTTGAATGCACGTACGGGGCTGTTCACACCTCCTGGCATCAGTTGTTCTGCTTTTTCAAATGCTTTAATTGATTCGTTATAACGCAATATTGCCGCCTCCTATTATTGTTGATCTAAATATTGACAAATGTCTTTCGCAAAGTAAGTGATGATCATATCTGCGCCTGCTCGTTTCATAGAGATCATTTGCTCCATCACAACTTTTTCTTCATCAATCCAACCATTTAATGCTGCTGCTTTTGTCATGCTGTACTCACCACTCACATTATAAGCAATAATCGGTACGTTGCTATTGTTACGTACATCACGGATAATATCAAGGTAACTTAACGCCGGCTTGACAATCATCATGTCTGCCCCTTCGTTAAGATCAGATTCTAACTCACGTAACGCTTCCAGACGGTTCGCTGGGTCCATTTGATACGTTTTTCGATCACCAAATGATGGTGCAGATTCTGCTGCATCACGGAATGGACCGAAGAAACTTGACGCATATTTAATCCCGTAACTCATAATTGGAATATGATAGTACCCTGCTTCATCTAAACCTTGGCGAATCGCTGCCACAAATCCATCCATCATGTTACTAGGGGCGATAATGTCTGCACCCGCCTTCACTTGAGAAACAGCCGTTTGAACAAGTAAAGGTAATGTTTTATCATTATCGACATCATGTGTATGTGGGTCAATCACGCCACAATGACCATGATCCGTATATTCACATAAACATGTATCAGCAAGAATTAATAAATCATCATACATGGACTTTGCTAAACGTGTTGCTTTTTGAATGATACCATCTTCAATAAATGCCCCTGTACCACATGCATCTTTTTCATTCGGAATACCAAAGAACATGATTGCACGAATACCTAAATCATATGCTACTTTCAATTCTTCATGTAGTAGGTTTAAGCTGATTTGGTATACACCTGGTAATGATTTGATTTCTGTTTTGACATCGTCTTTTTCTACAACAAAAATAGGATAAATCAAATCTTCCTTTCTTACATGAGTTTCTCTTACCATATCGCGCATCACTTTGGATGAACGTAAACGTCTATGTCTATCGAATTGCATTATTGAACCCTCTCTTCTAAAATTTTAGTCACCATTGCTTCTAAAGTTTGAACGTCAGCAATAGAACATGAATAGCCATAATATTGAATTTGATGCGCTGTTTGTTGACCAATTGCATAATATGTGTCGAAATTTAAAGATGCAACATTGTCAAAAAACGCTTTTACAGCAGAAGCACTCGCAAACGTCAATGCATCCACTTGACCTTGTTCGATACGCGCTTTGGCTCGTTTCACATTTTCTATTAAAAAACGTGAAGTATACAAATCAATTTTTTTAACATCGAAACCACGTGCTTGCAATGTTTCATGCAGTAATGGCCGCGCACGTTGACTTGATGGAATCAAAATATGCTGCCCTTGTCGAGTTGGGAATGCATCGAGAAAGCCTTCTTGTGAGTAATCTGCTGGATAGAAATCAACTTGCAAACCTTGTGATTCACAAAATGCTTTCGTTTTCGCGCCAATTACCGCTAATCCATTAAAATCTAACATCTTTAAATAAGGTTGAAAATGAGTAACGGCATTTTTAGATGTAAAAACAAGCCAATCATAGTGACGATATAGCACAGTTTGATCAAATGGAAGTGGCTCAGTCGTCACAAATGGAAGATGAACGATTTCCGCGCGTTGATCATCATAACGCTGTGTTTGGGTCATCACTACAATAGGCTTCATCATTTACACCTCTTTCTCATTTAAAGCTTGAATAATTTTATCCGCACCTTGAGATTTAAGTACACGACTCACTTCGCTACCGACTTGTATTGGATCTTGACCTGAAAAAGTGTACTCAAATCTTTGTTTACCATCTGGAGACATAATTAAACCGGTAAATTGGATCTCTGTATCATTTTTACGCGTTGCATAGCCTCCGATAGGAACTTGACAACTGCCATTCATTTCTTTTAAAAACGTGCGCTCTGCTGTGACACATGCGGCCACTTCTTTATTATGTACTTTTGCGAGTAAAGCTAACAATTCTTCATCATCTGAACGACATTCGATTCCGAGTGCACCTTGGCCAATAGCCGGTACGAGCAAATCTTCATCCAAATACGTTGTCACTATCTCATCAGACCAACCCATGCGTTTCAAACCTGCTGCCGCTAAAATAATCGCATCGTAATCTTCTGTTTCTAGTTTTTTCAAACGTGTATCAATGTTCCCTCTTATCCATTTGATTTCTAGATTCGGATATTTCGCTAAAATCTGTGCACCACGTCTTAACGAACTTGTTCCAATAATACTGCCATCAGGAAGTTCGTCCAACGGGATATGATTTTTTGAAATGAAAGCATCGAATGGATTTTCGCGATCGGGAATACATCCTAAAGTGAGGCCTTCAGGTAATTCGCTTGGAACGTCTTTTAATGAATGAATGGCCATATCAATGTCTCCGCTAAAGAGTTCGTTTTGTATCTCTTTGACGAATAGTCCTTTGCCACCGACTTTAGATAGTTGGCGATCCACAATTCGATCCCCTTTTGTTACAATTTCTTTAATTTCGATATCTAAAGTGGGATCGATTTCTTTTAAACAATCAATAAATTGTTGGCTTTGAGTCAATGCAAGCTGACTTCTTCTTGAGCCGACGATAAGTTTACGCATAGCGCTTTCCTCCAATTAAAATAAGTTAAACTCCAGTCCATTGGTGAAATGTTGATAATTGAGTCACCACAACTAAATTGATTATACAACATAAAAATAACATAATATTTAAATTCATTAAAAATGACTGCTTAAAACGGCGCGTCAATCGTAATGTAATAAAAATAGAATAGGCAATAAAAATGATGAGTGACGAAATCACTTTTAAGTCTAAAAAGATGTCATAGCCAATAGATACCATACCCCACTGAATCCCTAGTACGAGGCTAATGAACATAAATATGACACCAATTAAAGAACTGTAAAACACTAACTTTTCAAGTGTTGCGATACTACTCATTCTAAAGAAATTTTGCGTAAATCGCTTTTCTTTTAAATTTCGATACTGTATTAAATAAATAATCGCATTCACAAACGCAACTGCGAAAATCACATAACTCAACAATGCGAGTGAAATGTGAAAAAAAAGTAATTCATTCAAAGCTGTAAGTCGCGCGCCATCTAGTTTAAATTGTCGCGGATGGAACGTATGAATCGTCATGAAGACAAACCCAATCATATTCAAAAAGGCGATCATAAATTCAGACTGACGCAACACGGACATCACAAAAGTAATCGTCAAAATCAACCACGTTAATACATAAAAACTCTCGATTAAAGAGGTTAAAGGGAGTTGCTTTTGCCATATAATAAACATAGTTAAAGAGATTGTTTGACAAAACCAAACAATCCCTAAAGCATAGAACCCTATATTTTGTAGACGATAATTCTTTTGAAATACATCTATTATTAAACACACCATACTGACTAAATAAATCAATAAAATGATTTCATGAAAACGTATGAAAAACGCTTCTTCCATAGGATCACCGTTCTTTAAGTTTCTATACTCAATAATCTTTCTTTCAACACAGATTTTTTCTTCTCAATCGCTTGTGATTTATAATCTGCTTCAACTTCTAAATCAAAAATTTCTTGGAACAGTGCCAACTTCGCATCCGCATGTTTATCATCACTAATCTCTTTTGCTTGTTTGATCGGATCTTTTAACATTTGATTAATGATGCTCTTCGTATGCTTAGAAATCACTTTTCGTTCGCGCTCTGACATATTTGGTAATTTACGGCTAATACTATCCATCGTATCTTGTTGGATTTGCATTGCTTTTTCACGTAACGCACGAATGACCGGAACGACACCGAGCATACGCACCCATTCATTATGTTTGTCAATTTCTGTTGGAATACGTGATGCAATTTGTTCTGCTGCAAGTTGACGTTCACGCAAGTTGGCATCAACGAGACCTTTTAAATCATCCACGTCATAAATAAACAACTCTGAATGTGAAACGTCGACAGGTTCAATATCTCTTGGTACAGCAATATCAATCATGACTTTTTGAGATGATTTCGCAACGCTTTGGCACATTTCTAACATCTCTTTTGTAATTATAAATTGTTCTGCACTCGTTGAACTAATCACGATATCCGCTGAAACGATAGCTTCCCCTAGTGATGCCCATTCACCAACTTGTACACCATGTTTATCTGCTAATGCTTGTGTGCGTGATAATGTACGGTTAATAACTGTAATGTGACTCACGCCAGCACCTTTTAAGTTTAAAACAGCTAATTCTGCCATTTCGCCCGCACCAATGACTAATGCTTGTTTTTTATTCATTTTACCGAACATTTTTTTTGCAAGTTCAACCGCACCGTATGACACACTAATTGTATTGTCAGCGATATCTGTTTCATGGTGTGCTTTTTTACTAAATGTAATCGCTTGTTTGAATAGTTCATTAAAAATTGTACCTGTTGTTCCCGCTTCTTGTGCTGTGAAAAACGCATCTCTCATTTGACCTAAAATTTGTGTTTCACCTAATACGATTGAGTCTAAGCCTGCAGTGACTCTGAATAGATGTTCAATTGCTTCGTCTTCAGTCTTCACTTCAGACATCGCCTTGATATCATCTACTTCAAAATTAAATTGTCGCGCTAAAAATCTTTGAATATAGTAACGTCCCGTATGAATTTGGTCAACTACCGCATAAACTTCAGTACGGTTACACGTTGATAAAATCACGTTTTCTAAAATAGATTTTGTCTCGAACAATGCGCCATGCACGTGTGTCAAACTTTCTTCTTGAAATGAAAGTTTTTCACGACATGCCACATCAGCTGTTCGATGATTCACACTAACTGCTATTAAGTACATGCTTATGCCCCCATATATTCTACAATGACTACATTATAACACAGATTAGAGTCATTCTAATTAAAAATGCATCATCATGTTGAGAATTTTAAACGGCTTTCCAAATTTTTGTCATAATTGTTGTCACGCAACACTTTCGTCTGTTGAAATTCGGTTAATCTTGCTCAATAAACGTACTGATGGCAGCCCAGATTTGATCTTGTTTCTTTTTCTCAATAGATGAGTAACTGATAATTTGATCGCCTGGTTCTAATTCCAATTTCTCTTTTATGATTTTAATATGCTTTTGCACTTTACCTTTAGGGATTTTATCTTCTTTCGTTGCGATAATTAACGTCGGAATGTCGTAATACTTCAAAAAGTCATACATTAACACATCATCTTCAGTCGGTGGATGACGTAAATCGACTAATTGAATCACGAGTTTTAATGGTTCTCGTGTTGTGATATAAGTTTCAATCATCTTACCGAAAGCTTCACGTTGCTTTTTACTTACTTTCGCATAACCATAACCTGGAACATCGACAAAAATCAATTGGTTATCGATATTAAAAAAGTTTAAAGTTTGTGTTTTACCGGGTTGTTGAGACGTTCTCGCCATATTTTTCCGGCCTATCATACTGTTAATAAATGTTGATTTCCCAACATTTGAACGACCACTTAATGCAACTTCAGGCAAATCTAACTCTGGATATTGCTCTGGTTTAACAGCACTTATCAGAATGTCTACTTCGTTTGGGTTGATATTCATCAGTTTTACACCTCGTTTATGTATCATCATACTCTTTTTAGATTACCTTAATTGCTCAAAGTTTTTCAACAAATGTCGGCTTCTCTATACCGAAATAATGATCATTTATATTTTTACATATTTGTTATTAGTATTAAAGCGAAATAAAAAAGGCTGAGTCATAATCTGACCTGATTATGAAACCCAGCCTTTTAAAATTAAGCGTGTTTATCCGTTCGATAACTGCACCGTGATTTTAAGCAGATGTTTTTGTTGTATTCACAAGATTACCTTCCGCGTCGTAGAGTTCAGGCTCTGTTTCATTTACAATTGTATCTTTTGTAATGACAACTTTAGCGACGTTTTCTGTAGAAGGAATATCATACATAATATCGATCAATGCTTCCTCAATAATTGAGCGCAAACCACGTGCTCCTGTTTTTCTTTCGATTGCTTTTTCACTAATTGCAGCTAATGCTTCATCAGTGAATTCTAATGCAACATCGTCTAATTCAAGCATTTTAGTGTACTGTTTAACCAACGCATTTTTAGGTTGTGTTAAAATGTTTTTCAACGCTTCAACATCGAGTGTTTCAAGGTTTGCAACGATTGGTACACGTCCGATAAACTCAGGAATTAAGCCATAAGTTTGTAAGTCTTCTGGACGGATTTGCTCTAATAAACTTGCTTCATCAAAATGAGAAGCTTCATTGCTCGCAAACCCAATTACTTTTTCACCGAGACGACGTTTAATCACTTCATTAATACCGTCAAACGCACCGCCAAGAATAAATAAAATATTCGTTGTATCGATTTGAATGAATTCTTGGTTAGGGTGTTTACGTCCACCTTGAGGCGGTACACTTGCAATTGTGCCTTCTAAAATTTTAAGCAAAGCTTGTTGCACCCCTTCACCTGAAACGTCACGTGTGATGGATGTGTTTTCTGATTTACGTGCAATTTTGTCTATCTCATCGACATAAATAATCCCTTTTTCTGCTTTATCAATATCAAAATCAGCAGCTTGGATTAAACGTAATAAAATGTTTTCAACGTCTTCACCTACATAACCTGCTTCTGTAAGGCTTGTTGCATCCGCAATGGCGAATGGTACATTTAACGTGCGTGCCAATGTTTGTGCGAGTAATGTTTTACCGCTACCTGTCGGCCCAATTAAAGCGACGTTACTTTTTTGTAATTCAACGTCATCATCTTTAGGTCCAAGTTGTTGAACGCGTTTGTAGTGATTATAAACCGCTACTGCCAATGATTTTTTCGCTTTTTCTTGACCGATGACATAGCTATTTAATTGATCCATAATTTCTTTTGGTGTTGGTAATTCAGTGAGTTCTTCTGCTTGTTGTTGATTTAATTCTTCTTCAACGATTTCTGCACATAGCTCAATACATTCGTTACAAATATAAACGCCGCTACCTGCTACCAATTTTTTAACTTGGTCCTGATCTTTACCACAGAAAGAACATTTTAAGTTTTCTTCATCATCATTGAATTTAAACATACTTTATTACACCCCTGTTCTTTTACGACTATACTAGAAAGCATTCTATTACGCAAATATAGACCATTTCAAGTTTTTTGCATTTTGCACAATTCAACACAAAAAATGTGTGAAATTATGGCTCCAGTAAAAGTCATCCTCAACTTCTGTATCTCATCTATTTTAATTCGTAGTGTCTTCATAAAGTTTCATACCAACGCTTCATCCAACAAAAGATACGCTCAAACTTGCTGAATGAAATTCCCCAAGCTTGCCGTTAATATACTAAGTGCTAGCGACATAAAAATCAAATCATTTGCAAAAATACATTAACGTGGCCATTTGATAAGATGTTGTCATAAATACTAAGCGGAGTGCGGTTGTTATCAAATGGTCATCATTTGAGTACAACAACCCACCCCGGTTGATTTCACATCATATTAAAATACATTTTGTCGAAACGGTTCTTTGAGAGTTGTGTAGTGGGACCACACATCATTTGAAGTTGATGTGCGGTCCCACTGCTTAACCTTCATTAAATTTTATCGTTCAAATTTGTAATGAAAGTTTTCAATACGACGCATCAATATGATATGCGTGCTTATGCTTCTTCTTTGTTGTCTTCTGAAGTACTGTTAACTAATTTCGCTTCCTCTACTAATAAGTCAATCACTTTTTTCACACGAACATCGTTTTTAACAAGGTCAGTGTTGCCAAGTGTTTTCTTAATATCTTCAACAGAGATGTTAAATTGCTCGCTCATTGTTTCAAGCTCATTATCTACATCTTCATCAGTGACTTCGATATTTTCTGCATCTGCAATTGCAGCTAATGTTAAGTTTGTTTTCACACGTAACTCAGCATCACCTTTCATTTGTTCACGTAAATCATCTTCTGATTGACCTGAAATTTGGAAGTAAGTGTTTAAGTCTAAACCTTGTTGTTGGATACGTTGTGCAAATTCGCTCATCATGCGATCTTGTTCTGTACGTACCATAGCTTCTGGAATATCGATTGTCGCATTGTCAGTTGCTAAAGTAATCGCTTCTTCTTTTTTCGCATTTTCAGCGTCAGTTTTCTTTTGTTCTTCAAGTTGTTGACGCAAGTTTGCTTTGAATTCCTCTACATTGTTTGCATTAGAATCTAATTCACTAGCAAGCTCATCGTCTAATTCTGGTACTTCTTTAGCTTTGATTTCGTTAATTTTTGTTTTAAATACAGCAGGTTTTCCAGCTAATTCTTCTGCGTGGTATTCTTCTGGGAATGTCACTTCAACATCTTTTTCTTCCCCAACTTTTAAGCCAACAAGTTGCTCTTCGAAACCTGGGATGAACATACCTGAACCGATTTCCAAGTCATATCCTTCAGCTTGACCCCCTTCGAATTGCTCACCATCTACATAGCCATCGAAGTCTAAATTAACTGTGTCGCCTTCTTCAACTTGACCGTCTTCTTTAACAACCATATCAGTCATAGCGTCAAGACGTTGTTCTACTGCTTTGTTGAATTCTTCTTCAGTGACTTCAGTGTCTTGTTTTTCGATTTCTAAACCTTTGTAGTCACCTAATTGTACTTCAGGTTCAACGATTACAGTTGCATCAAAAGTAAGTGGTTGACCTTTTTCGATTTGTGTTACTTCGATTTCAGGTTGATCAACTGGATTAATACCAGTTTCTTGTACAGCTTCACTGTATGCTTTTGGTAATAAGATGTCTACTGCATCTTGATATAAAGCTTCTACGCCAAAACGTTGTTCGAAAATTTGACGAGGTACTTTCCCTTTACGGAAACCAGGTACGTTAAGTTGTTTTACTACTTTTTTGAAAGCTTGATCTAACGCTTTATCTACTTCTTCTGCAGGTACGGATACTTGTAATAATCCTTCGTTACCTTCTTTTTTTTCCCAAGTTGCTGTCATGTATAAAAACCTCCATGATTTATCATTTTTAAAATTTTTCAACTTCTTTATTATAACATAGGTTGACCTTGTTTGAAATAACGAGACCTATGTATTTAACGATTTTATGAGTCTAAATATCTCTATGTGTAATGAATCCACATTGACTTCCTTACCCATTAATTGATGCAAATATGCAACGTATGCATCACGCCACATCTCTACAGTACCATAGTCTGTTATATTTACAGGATACAGCGCAATATTATTTGTATTAAGTAAAATATAGGCTTCTTGTACAAGTGACGGCATCTCCACTTCTAAAACATCAATCACTGCAGGCAACAATTGATCTTTAAAGACAGTTTGTTCAATACCTACAAGTTCAGCAGGTATCACTTGAATTTGACGAAAATCTTTCTCTACGGTAAGACGCTGATTGTATCCAGCAAAACGTAAATATTCCAGCATCAAACTTTGAACACTTGAAACGATAGGGTCGTGAACTAACAAATAAGCAATCGTTTCACCGAACTGATAGACACGATCGTCAATTAATGTCAGCACTAATTGCGTTTGATCATAATGACTCAACTCGGTAAAGCGTTGTAATCGGTGCAACATATAATCTTGCCGTTCGTCGAGTTTGGATTGTGCTTGATTTTTAATAGGTAATAACGTCATACGTGTTTCATGTGCATCGACTTCATCAAGCACCTGTTCCACCATTTCAACTGTCGCTTTATATTGTTCTAAAGCATATAAACTTTTAATGTAATACACGATGAATGTATCATATGGCGGAAAACCTTGCATCATTAAAATGTTCGCCTCTTCTTTTAATTCAAGATAAGCACCGAGTTGCCACAATATATCACATTTTAATATCGCAAGTTCAGAAGTCAATTCAAAGTGACGTTCATACGCAATGAAATAATCATAAGCGTGATCATAACGTTCCTTGTCGAATGCCTCTGTAATATCATGTATTAACTTTTCTTTAAGTTTAGGAAATGGAATGATATCAGACATTTCATTCACCTATTTCAACTGCTCTAATATTAACGCGCTCCACGATTCGAATGCGCTTGTATCGTTAATTTGGCTTAATGGCTGCCACTGAATCTTTAAAGTATCCGTTTCACGCACTTCGACATCTTGTTGTTTAACCTTTACTTTAAACACTACACCGATATGAACTTGACCGACTTCATTATTATCGTCATTAATAAAGCCAAGGAATTCAAGCGGTGTTTGATCGTTAATTTTAACACCAATTTCCTCTTCAAGTTCTCGACTTGCATTTGTTTTAATCACTTCATCAATATGGTGCGCTTCGGGAACATCATTCATATGTCCGCCTACACCGATAGATGCGTTGCCGTGAAGTCGTGCCTCTCCGCCACCTGATAATCGTTCATAGACAAGTACTTCATCATGCTCATTTTCAATTAAACAATAACTAATCAATTGTTTAAAACTTGGATCTTCTTCCATATCACCGCGTCTTTTCACTTCATATTGAGAGAGCTTTTCATAAATTTTTTGACCGTTCTCTTCAGATTGATCTAAAAATCCATTAAATGCGAGCGCCTCTTCTTCAAATAGTAGACGGCGTGGGACTACAGTAATTTGTTCATCAAATTTTGACATTGTGAGCTCCTTTTATTCGTTTTTTATATCGTAACAAAAGAAATGAATGATGGTAAAGTCATAATGAAAAAGAGTTGGTACGTCACAATAGACCCCAACTCTTTCTCTACTATTTTAAAGCTGCTTTCGCTTGGTTTACTAATTCAGCAAATGCTTTCTCATCTGAGATTGCGATTTCTGATAACATTTTACGGTTAATGTCAATACCCGCTTGTTTTAAACCGTTCATTAAACGAGAATAACTCATGTCATGTTGACGTGCAGCCGCATTGATACGTGTAATCCATAATTTACGGAAATCACGTTTTCTTTGACGACGGTCACGGAATGCATATTGACCTGATTTCATAACTTGTTGTTTTGCAACTTTATATAATGTGCTTTTCGCACCAAAGTAACCTTTAGCTAATTTGATTGTCTTTTTACGACGCGCTCTTGTTACTGTTCCACCTTTAACACGTGGCATAATAAACTCCTCCTTTTATCTCTACGGTATGCTCATCTGTCATACCTCTCACATATTTTCGTACTTTAGAATGATTATTTAACGTATGTTAATAATTGTTTTACGCGTTTTGCATCACTTTTTGATACTAATGAAGCTTTACGTAATTGACGCTTTTGCTTTGTAGATTTGTTAGCGAATAAGTGTGAAGTGTAGGCTCTAGAACGTTTGAGTTGACCAGATCCAGTTCTTTTTACACGTTTCGCAGCTCCGCGGTGGGTTTTCATTTTAGGCATGATGTTTTCCTCCTATTATCACTTTTTATTTTTCATTAATTGGGGCTAACATAAGGAACATTTGGCGACCTTCCATTTTCGGCTTTTGCTCGATTGTTGCAAGGTCTTGACACGCTTCAGCATATCGCTCTAACACGCGTTGTCCAATTTCTTTATGCGTAATCGCACGCCCTCTGAAACGAATTGAAACTTTAACTTTGTCACCTTTCGTTAAGAACTTGCGTCCGTTTTTAAGCTTAGTATTGAAGTCGTGTTCTTCAATTGTTGGGCTTAAACGGATTTCTTTAACGTTGATGATTTTTTGTTTCTTCTTCATTTCTTTTTCTTTTTTCTGTTGCTCGAATTTGTATTTACCGTAATCCATAATACGAGCAACAGGCGGTTTAGCATTTGGCGCAACAACGACTACATCCAAACCAAGTCGTTCTGCCATTTCCAATGCTTCATTTTTAGATTTCAATCCGATTTGGTCACCATTCTGTCCGATGACACGTAATTCTTTTGCGCGAATCTTTTCGTTAACTTGCGTTTGATCTTTAGCTATGGTTGACACCTCCAAAAAGTTTACGAATGGTCCAAGTACGAAAAAAAGCGAGGGTATTTAACCCCCGCTTCTCACGTCAACATGAACATACACTACATGTTTAATCGTTAACCTGCCAACAGCTTGCTGCGTCGCTACAGGTGAGAAGCGGGATGCTTCTACTTGGTCCGTTTCGTATTCAACAGATACAATCATACCAACTCAGTGTATATTAGTCAATGTTTTTTTGAAAGTTTTTTTCAACTGTTTCCACATTCGGATCTAAGTTGACGTCTTTTAATGGAATCATTTTCGTTTTATAGCGGACTTTATGATAGATAAAGAACGCTAAAAATACTGGAATCCCCATGTAAGTAATTAAAAATCGATTTATATCAAAATCACCAGTTTGAATAAAATCAACATCTTGTCCGATAATGACAATAATACAAAGTACAGCAGCGAGAATCGGACCAAATGGGAACCACTTCGCTTGATACTTTAATTTATAGACATCGTAATTTTGTGCAGCAAACGCTTTTCGGAAGCGATAATGACTGACAGCAATACCTACCCATGCGATAAAACCTGTAAGACCGCTCGCTGCAACAATATATTCGTACGCATCGCCACTTACATGTTGCAATACAAAAATAAACACAACGATTACTGCAGTAGATAGCATCGACAATATCGGTGTACCGTTTTTATTTGTACGGCTAAACGCTTTAGATGCGAGACCGTCTTTACCCATCGAATACAACATCCGTGTGCTTGCATACATACCAGAGTTACCAGCCGATAATACAGATGTTAAAATCACGGCATTCATAAATGAGGCAGCAAACGCGAGTCCTGCATTTTTAAAGACGAGTGTAAATGGAGAAGTTGCAATATCATCACCACCACCCATTAAGGCAGAAGAGTTGTAAGGAATGAGCATCCCGATAATAAAGATAGCTAAAATGTAAAAGAGTAAAATTCTCCAAAACACTTGCTTAATCGCTTTCGGTACGGCACGCTGAGGATTTTCAGACTCACCTGCAGTAATCCCGACTAACTCAGTACCTTGGAAAGAGAACCCAGCGACTAAGAACACACCGAACACAACAAGCAAGCTACCACCAAAACCGTCACCTAATATCGGTGCATCTCCAGTCGTAAATGTATCAAAGCCCACTGCTTGACCGCCCATAATCCCTAAAATTGTCAGTAAACCTACAACAATAAAGACAATAACCGTCGCTACTTTGATGAATGCAAACCAATATTCGCTCTCACCATATACTTGGACAGACAAGGCATTAAGGCTAAAAATAATAACCATGAAAATACAACTCCATGCCCAAGCAGGTAAAAATTGTAGTGGCACCCAATATTGGATGACTTGAGCAGCAATCGTAACGTCGGCCGCTACTGTAATGACCCAGTTAAACCAATAGTTCCATCCTAAAGCAAATCCTAAAGATGGATCGACAAAACGTGTGGCATACGTACTAAACGAGCCTGTAACAGGTAAATACGTCGCCATTTCCCCTAGTGATGTCATTAAGAAGAACACCATAACACCGATAATCGCATAGCCTAAAAGTGCACCTAAAGGCCCCGCATCATGAATAGCGCCTCCAGATGTCATAAACAGTCCAGTCCCAATCGCACCACCTATCGCAATCATCGAAATATGACGGTCTTTGAGATGGCGTTGAACTGCATGTTGATTTTCCGTTTTTTCATTACTCATTTTCTTAATCCTTTCCTAATTGCTTAGAGGTTAAGACAAATTGTGTGAAGCTAGTTAAATTTTAAATCATCCAACCTAGTAAAAAATAAAAGCAGTGATAACATCTATGTTGATGCCACCCCTGCTCATTATTTATGAATCGGTAGCACATCACATTTGTGACAGTCTAGTGCCTTTCGAACACTAGCCCAACGAAAAATGGCGATGGTCCATTTCCGTTTCGGCAACTTTACCTTTCACATGTTGGGGCTTTGTACCATCCTACAACCCAACCGCTACTCATCAAAGTTGCGCCTCTAACTCAATCAAATCGTATTATAAATTGTTTCATTTATTACTATACATGATAGCCATGGACCTATCAACATTATCTTTGTTTTTTCAAACGAATTTCATCAACTAAGTCCCAAATAAATGTATCTTTTTCAACTGTTTTTTGGTCTTTTGAACCGTATTGACGGACATTGACTTCACTGTTTTCAAGTTCTTTATCCCCGACAACAAGCTGATATGGAATTTTCTTCATTTGTGCTTCACGGATTTTATAACCCATTTTTTCATTACGATCATCAATATGCACACGCACACCTTGAGATTTTAATTCGTCATGGATTTGTCGTGCATAATCGTAATGCAAATCGTTATTAACTGGAATAATTTCAACTTGTTGTGGTGCTAACCAAGTTGGGAATGCCCCTTTTGTTTCTTCTGTTAAAAAGGCAACGAAACGTTCCATTGTTGAAACAACACCACGGTGAATTACAACAGGTTGATGATGTTCGCCATCTTTACCAATATATGTGAGTTCAAACTTCTTCGGTAATAAGAAGTCAAGTTGTGCTGTAGACAACGTTTCTTCTTTACCCATTGCTGTTTTTACTTGAACGTCTAATTTAGGGCCATAGAACGCTGCTTCACCAATGGCTTCTTCATACGGTAAATTCATTTCATCTACCGCTTCTTTTAACATCGCTTCAGCAGTGTTCCACATATCGTCATCGTCATAATATTTTTCTTTATCCGCTTTATCACGATAACTTAAACGGAATTTGTAATCTTCAAAGCCAAAGTCCTCGTACACATCCAAAATCATTTGAACAACGCGTTTGAACTCTTCTTTAATTTGGTCTGGTCGTACGAAAATATGCGCATCGTTTAAAGTCATACCTCGCACACGTTGTAAACCCGATACAGCACCACTTGCTTCATAACGGTGCATTGTACCAAGTTCTGCAATACGAATTGGTAACTCACGATATGAGTGTGGTTTGTTCGCATAAATCATCATATGGTGCGGACAGTTCATCGGTCTCAATACCATCGCTTCGTCCGCATCCAGTTGCATTGGCGGGAACATGTCCTCTTGGTAATGGTCCCAATGACCAGAAGTTTTGTACAATTCGACATTAGCCATTACTGGAGTGTACACATGATCATAACCGAGGCTAATTTCTTTATCGACAATATAACGTTCTATTTCACGGCGAATTGTCGCACCATTTGGTAACCATAAAGGTAAACCAGCACCAACAAGTTGATTGTTTGTAAATAATTCCATTTCTTTACCGATACGGCGGTGATCACGCTCTTTACGCTCTTCTAACAATTGAAGATGTGCTTTTAAGTCTTTCTTGTCAAAAAATGCTGTACCGTAAATACGTTGCAACATTTTATTATTGCTGTCGCCACGCCAATACGCACCAGCAGTTGATAACAATTTGAACGCCTTAATTTTCGAAGTACTTGGGACGTGTACACCACGACATAAATCAGTAAATTCACCTTGACTGTACAATGTCACTTGTTCGTCTTCTGGAATCGCCTCAATTAATTCCAATTTATATGGATCGTTTGCAAAAAATGACTTCGCTTCGTCTCTTGAAACGACTTGACGTTCGACTTTATGATTTTCTTCAATGATTTGTTTCATTGTCTTTTCTATCTTTTCAAAATCATCACTTGAAACCTTTTCTTCCATATCGAAGTCATAGTAGAAACCACCATCAATCACTGGACCGACACCAAAATGCACATCACCATACAAACGTTTTAATGCTTGTGCCATTAAATGCGCTGTTGAATGTCTCAACACTTCTAACGCTTCATCACTGCCAGGCGTAATAATTTCAATTGCGCCATCTTCTTCTAAAGGACGTGTCAAGTCGACCAATTGTTGATTGAATTTACCTGCAACGGCTTTTTTTCGCAATCCTGGACTAATAGATTGCGCAATTTCTTCTGTTGTCGTGCCCTTTTCAAATGCTTTTTCATTACCATCTGGGAACTGCACTTTAATTTCTGCCATAATAATCCTCCATTTCACATTTTTTGCTTAAAATTGAAGAAAATAAAAAACCCCCATCCCAACAAAAAGGGACGAGGTTTTCGTGTTACCACCCTAATTTGTCACATACCTATCCTGTGACATCTCTACATAAGATAACGGTCTTGAGCCGGGCATTCATTACAAACACCATTTATCCATAGAGGGAGTAACATCGATGACTATGCACTACATTCTCAATCACAGTAGTTCCCTGTACCATAGCGATACCGATATCATATCCTCAAACTTTAGCAACATTATTGATTTATATACATATTATAACGCTAAATTTAAAATTTTCAATGCTTACGATAATTTTCCCCTTCAAGTAAATAAGGCATACTCAAAGTTTTCACACGTTCCATAATACGTTTTGCTTTCATTCGATCGACACCATTTTTTGTATCAGCTAAATGAGTTTCTAACTCTTCAAAATTCATATTTGAGCTGAAAAATGTAGGAAGTTCTTGAATCATACGGTAATGTAAAATAGGACCGAGCACCTCATCACGTACCCATGGTGTCATATCTTCAGCACCTAAATCGTCTAAAAATAATACGCGCGCTTCACGAACTTGTTCAATACGTTTCGCAGTCGTGCCATCTTTAAAACCATTTTTCAACGTCCGAATAAACTCTGGTACATAAATAATCATTGATGGGATACGGTTATTTTTCAACTCGTTCGCAATCGCACCTAAAATAAAAGACTTCCCTGTACCGAACTCACCATATAAATAAAAACCTTTGACCGGACGCTTTTCAATAATTGCATCAATTAAATCGTCTAACTGCATCGCTAAATCTAAACGATTGCGTCTTGTCATATAAATATCTTTAATTTTGGCATTTAACGTATCTGGATGCATATGAAATGAAGTAATCATACTTTTCGCATTTTGTTCCTCGTCGTGCCTGATTTTACATGGGCAAGGCTTGTAACGAATTTTGATGTGCTGTTGATCAATATACAATTCAGGAATGTGACCTTTTACAAAATTAGGACAATTCTCGAATGTATGTGTCCCGTCGTAACGCTTTTGCTGATCTTTATATTCCTGTAAAATATTCAAATCTTCCTCAATCATACGGTTCGTTACTTCAGATTGGTGTTCGGCTAAAAATGCTTTCACATCTGGATCTGCTAACACTTGCTTTTTAATCTGTTGAATCTTTTGTTCAAAAGCATGATTGCCACCGACGATACTTTTGAAACTTTTCATTAATCTTCACCCGCCCTTCTCTTTTGTTCTAATCTTTTCAAGAACGCTGCACGATCTTTTTCCAATGCTTCTTGATCTTCTTCTTTTTGTTCGTATTCTTCTGGATGCGTCACCCAACGCGGTTGTTTTTCTTTTTTGTTATAAAATTTACCATTTGCGTTTTGAGTGTAGCTTTCCATCCGTTTTTGTTTCGATTTTTCCTGGTTTTTTTGAATTTCCATCGCCTTTTCATATGCAGAACGCGCGTCCGTCACACCACTTTTTTTCCATGTTGAACCAACGGAATAGACATATTTTTCCGGCAAGTTATTATCCGTTTTTTGCATCACATACTGCAATAATATATTGATGACCCCGAAATTAAAGCCTTCACGTTGCACTAATTCTTCCACCATGTCTTTTTGGTAACGAGGTGGCTCAGAACCACCATATTCCGTGAGCATAACAATCGGACTCGTTTGATCCATTAAATCAAACCACTCATCCCAATTTGACACCGATTCTTCTTGTGCTTGAGACGTTTGTTCTGAAACGGTCGCTGTCACTTGCGGTTGTAATGATGGTAATTGTTGTTGATGTTCCATTAAATAGTAACTTTGTGCTTGTTTGCGTAAATCTTTAACGGATAAAGACTGATCTGCATTGAGCGATTTCAAAATAATCGTTTTCATCACATCAGGAGATAAACGATATAGTGTCGCCAATTGAACGATAAGCGATTTTGTTGGTTCAGATAAAATTGCTTGACTTACATAATGTGTCTGCAACATATCGGCTAACAATTCAAAATCAAACGTCACATCTGTTAAATCAACACCTTGATATTGCGATGCTTTGAGCGCTACATCTGAAGTTACCACTTGTTGTTTAGGCACTTTAAAAACATCCGTGAACTTTTTCGTCACATTTGAAAATCCCGCCAAATCTAGTTGTGTTGGTATAAAATAATTTTTCAATGTATGATACCGTTCCTGTCCGACAACTTCATAAAAATAAATCGACAACATCGGATCATTAAAAAAACGCTCTGGTGTGGGCGGTGGTATCAGTTCATACACAAATCGTGTCGTATTTTCAGATTGACGGACGAACGTTTTTAAGAGCCCTATGCCTTCCAACAAATCTAAAAACTCTCTAAAACGACCGAGACTCAGTTTTAATTCTGACATAATTGTATAATGTGTAAAACCTTGGTCGAACGTAGCAGACTCAAATTGGTTTAAAAATTGGTACACACCGATTGCTTCAGCACCGATTAACGGTGTGAATAACCGATTCAAAATATCATAGTGAACTGCATGATATTGAAATGGACGCATGACGATAAATCCATCGTGCGGACTTAACTGATTTTGATACATAAATTGATTCATTCGTTATTCACTCCGCTTGTTTTCTTTCAATATCCCTTGCATAGATTGTAATAATTGATCCACATCTTTAAATTCACGATATACAGAGGCAAATCGGACATAAGATACTTGGTCAACATGCATCAATAAATCCATTACATACTCTCCAATATCTCTAGAAGACACTTCTGCAATGCCTTCTTCACGCAATTTCCATTCGACTTGATTCGTAATTTCTTCTAATTGTTGGAAACGGACTGGTCGCTTTTCACACGAGCGTACTAAACCATTTAATATTTTTTCTCGATTGAACTGTTCGCGTGTACCATCTTTTTTTACGACGATGAGCGGACTCATTTCTATGTGTTCAAAAGTAGTGAAACGTGTACCACAATTGTCACATTCACGTCTTCTTCTAATTGCATTCATATCATCTGCATGTCTCGAATCCACTACTCGAGATTGGGTATGATTGCATTTTGGACATTTCACGACTTTGTCACCTTCTTAGTCATAGTTTTTGTTTCATTATACTATGAAACGACATGATTTCAAAAGTTAGGTGATAACTGACGTACATCATTGCGTCTTGACTGAAAAGAAACGCATCTGTTTCATTTACCATCTTACTATCCAGATAAACAAAAAAGTCGATGATTCATTGCTCATCGACTTTTTTATATTTGATTTATTGTACAACTGTGCTTGGAATTTGAGCAGCGATTTGTTGTAACACGTCGACAACTCTCGTTGAATAACCCCATTCATTGTCATACCATGCGAGTACTTTAACTTTACGATCTCCCATGACGATAGTTGAAAGTGTGTCAACAATTGCTGAGTGTGCATCAGTCGTGAAATCATCCGATACTAATGGCTCATCCGAAACAGCGACAACACCATTTAAATCGTTGTTTTTAAATAATTGATTCACTTCTTCTTTAGTCACAGATTGTTTTAAATCGACGACTAGGTCAACGAGTGAAACATTTTTAGTTGGAACGCGTAACGCCATTCCGTGCATTTTTCCTTCAAGTTCTGGTAAAACAAGTGCGAGTGCTTTCGCTGCACCTGTTGATGTTGGAATGATGCTTTCAAAAGCTGCACGTGCACGACGTAAATCTTTGTGTGGATTGTCTAAATTGTTTTGGTCGTTCGTCACGGCATGTACTGTAGTCATTAAGCCATTTTCGATTCCAAAACGATCATTTAATAATTTTGCAATTGGTGCTAAACAGTTTGTTGTACAAGATGCGTTACTAAAGATGTCATAACGTTCTGTATCGATATCTTGGTCATTCACACCTTTAACAATTGTTTGTACGTTTCCTCCTTTTGAAGGTCCTGTTAAAATCACCTTTTTAGCACCTGCTCGAATGTGGGCATCTGCTTTATCGCCATGATTAAATTTACCTGTTGCTTCTACCACGATATCAATATCTAATGCTGCCCATGGTAAATTTTCAGGATTACGATCTGACACAAGTTTAATTTTTTTACCGTTCACTTGTATGCCGTCTTCAATCGATTCAACCGTCTGATTAAAACGTCCGTGTGTTGTGTCATACTTAATGAGATGCGCAATTGTTTCAGGTGGATAGCTTGCATTGATCGCTACAACTTCAACATCTTCTCTATTTAATGCCACTCTTAGAACCATACGGCCGATACGCCCCAGACCGTTAATCGCAATCTTTGTCGTCATGTTTAAAGCACTCCTTATCAATGTGTTATACTTATAATTAACAGTATATCACAATAGCGACGAAATGAAACCGTTTTCCACTATTATTTTTTGTTATTGTACTTCATCAGCCAAAACAATCATAAAACGCAAAAAAATTCAGGTGCTTAGACAGACACATATCCAAACTCCTGAATTCATTTTTAATATTGATGATAATCGTAAAATCTATTCTTCTGAGTCGCTATGATAAGCTTCTAAAAACCCTTTATCCACTAAAATCTGTTCTAAATTTTGCTTTAATTCCAACTTAGAACCCAAATTATCAATGACGACATCCGCCATTCGACTCTTTTTATCAATTGAAATTTGGCTATAAATTCTTGCTTTCGCATCTTCTATAGACAAGTCATTACGTGCCATTAATCGATCGAGTTGTATCGGTTCAGACGCATAAACGAGCCAAACTTCATCTACCGTGTCTTCCAAATGATTTTCATATAACAGTGGAATATCCATAATGACATTGTGACCTTCTGCTAAATATTGGTCACGCTCTTGATTCATCATTTTGCCGACAATTGGATGCACAATCGCATTGAGTTGTTTTCTTTTTTCATCATCATAGAACACTTGTTGACCGACGTATGCACGATTCATGTCGCCATCTTCGTTGATCGCTTCATCGCCAAATAGCTCTTGAACTTTTTTTAAACCTTCTGTCCCTTTTGCAACTGCTTTCCGTGCTGCAACATCTGCGTCGACGATTTTAAAACCATGTATTGCGAGTAATTCAGCCACTGTTGATTTTCCAGTAGCAATTCCACCTGTTAATCCAATGACTTTGGACATAATTTCACCTATCCTAACTTTGGCAATTTGGACAAAAATGTGTATTTCGTCCTGAAATAATAACCGTTTCAATCGCTGCTTCACACGTAGCACAGCGCTTTTGTTTATAAACTTTCAAATGATCTTGCATGGTACCTCTTTGACCATCAGCATGTACGTAATCCGACACACTTGTCCCGCCATTTAAAATACCCATTTCTAAAACTTTTACTACACTATTAAATAACTTTGTCTTTTCCGCTACTGACAAGTCTTTTACTATTCTTTCTGGATGAATTTGTGCGTCAAACAGCGCTTCACATGCATAAATATTTCCGCAACCCGATATCACACGATGATCCAGTATAAATGGCTTAATCGCTTTGTTTAAATATTTCTTTTCATCACTTTTGGCAAGATAATGGGCCAATGCTTCTTGTTCAAAAGGTTCAGGCGCAATCTCTAAAATTGAAGGATAAGCCTCTAAACTTTTTACATTACGGATCTCACCAAACCGGCGAATATCTGAATAGACTAATTTAATGCCATTTTCTAAATGAAAAACAACTTGCCAATGCTTTCGAAAATTCGGTATCGCAATGTCATCAAGCGATTGCACGACAAAGAATGCACCTGCCATCCCTAAATGAGAAATCAATGTACGCACAACATTCCCATTTTGGATACGAAATAATATATATTTACTGCGGCGTTGCACATCTGTAATCTCAAAACCAACCGCATAATTCACAAAATCATCAAGGTCAATCCCTTTAATAATTGTTTCTTTCCCTTCTAACTTGCCTCGTTTGACAGGTTCAGAAAACGTTACATCTGTAATCTTTTGTTGCATAATGTGAGGCGTAATGCCACGTTTGACATGTTCGACTTCTGGTAATTCTGGCATTGATTGTCTTACCTACTTTCTATTTTGCATCATACCACGTTTTCCCATAATCTGATTCCACACTTAATGGGACATCTAATTGTAATGCATGAGCCATAATTTTCTCAACAAATTTGCTGAATTCATCTACTTCATCTTTCGGCACTTCAAAAATCAACTCATCGTGTACTTGTAATAATAATTTAGCTTTAAACGATGTCTGTTGCACTTCACGGTGGAAATGAACCATCGCTAATTTAATAATATCTGCAGCACTCCCTTGAATAGGTGAGTTCATCGCAGTTCGTTCAGCAAATCCACGTAAGTTAAAGTTACGACTCGTAATGTCCGGAATGTAACGACGACGTTTTAATAATGTCTCAACATAACCTTGTTGTTTGGCATCTTGCACAATGTTGTCCATATAGTCTTTTACACCTGGAAAATGGTTCAAGTAATCGTCAATGAATTGTTGTGCTTCTTTACGTGTGATACCTAAACTTTGACTGAGCCCATAATCACTAATACCATAAACGATACCAAAGTTAACCGCTTTTGCTTGGCGACGCATTAATGAAGTCACCTCATCAGCTGCAACGTTAAACACTTTCATCGCTGTTGTTGTATGGACATCTTCATTAGCATTAAACGCTTGTTGCAACGTCGGGTCTCCTGTAATATGTGCTAAAACACGCAATTCGATTTGTGAGTAATCCGCCGCAAGAATGACATAATCATCGTGCGTAGACTTAAACGCTTTACGAATTTTACGCCCTTCTTCTAAACGAATTGGAATATTTTGCAAGTTCGGATCGACAGAAGACAGACGACCCGTTTGTGCGAGTGTTTGATTAAAACGTGTATGAATACAGCCGTCATCCCAAATCACTTTTTGTAAACCTTCAACATAAGTCGATTGAAGTTTCGATAACGTGCGATACGTTAAAATATTGTCGATAATTGGATGTGCGTTTTGCAATTTTTCGAGTACATCGACCGCTGTTGAATAACCCGTTTTCGTCTTTTTAATGACTGGCAACTCTAGTTTTTCGAATAAAATGACACCTAATTGTTTAGGTGAGTTAATATTAAACTTTTCACCAGCTTGTTCATGTATTTGATCTATTAACTGATCCAACTCTGTTTGAATGACAGTTTCCATTTCTTTTAATGTGTCGATATCGGTATGAATACCAATATATTCCATTTCACTTAAAATGAACGCAAGTGGTAACTCGATTTCTGAGAGTAATGATGTCTGTTCATGATCTTCTAGAATGGTCATCATTTGCGGTTGCACAACATGAATCGCGTCTAAAATGGAAGCAATATGTTTGTCGAGTACGTCATCTTCAGGTATGTGGAAAGATTTGCCTTTACCATAAATCAATACATCATCTTGTACGAACGTTTGCTCAAAATGGGTCATGACAGATTGTACATCATCAATCGTACGTGATGGATCGATAATATAGCTTGCTAACATCGTATCAAAAACAACATTTTGAATGGCGATGTCTGAACGTTTCATCGCAATGTATGTTTTCTTCGCATCATGTACCCATTTTTGAGTTGTTTCATCTTCTAGCCAAGCCACTAACTCTGGATATTTAGTGATTTTGTCAAATGGAATCACCACATAATGTTCCCCATCGTATAACCCGAATTTTAATAAGTCGTCTTTTAAGTAATTTGGCCCTGCAACTTCTACGTGGATAGCCGCTTCTGACAATTGGCTAAAATCTACTTTTGACATCTCTGTCGTTGGCGCAAAATCTCTACTCGCCGTAGCATTGTCTGCCTCAATATCCATCCCATCTAGCAACTGACGGAATTCTAATGACTTGAATAGTTCGATTTTAGCACTTTCATCAATTTTTTGAGGTAAACGTGTGTCTTTGAGTGACACTGTAATCGGACTGTCACAATTAATCGTCGCTAAAGTTTTGCTCATTAACGCATCATCACGACTATTTTCAAGCTTTTCTTTTAGCTTTTTACCTGACACTTCATCGATATGGTCATAAACACCTTCAACTGTTTCAAATTGATTCAACAGTTTCATCGCTGTTTTTTCGCCGACACCTGCCACACCTGGAATATTATCAGAACTGTCGCCCATTAAGCCTTTTAAATCAATAATTTGAGAAGGTGTAAGCCCATTATATTTTTCAGCAATCAATTCAGGTGTGTAATGATCAACGTCCGTCACACCTTTTTTCGTATAATAAATCGTCACTTGATCTGTAGCGAGTTGTGTTAAATCTCGGTCCCCTGTAATGATGATTGTTTGCATGCCCGCTTGATCTGCTTTACGACTCAGTGTCCCAATAATGTCATCTGCTTCATAGTTTTCAAGTTCATAACGTTGAATTTGATAGGCATCTATTAATTGGCGAATATACGGGAACTGCTCACTCAATTCAGGTGGTGTTTTTTGACGTCCCCCTTTATAATCTTGATATGTTGCATGTCTAAAAGTCGTTTTTCCAGCGTCGAATGCCACGAGAAAATGTGTCGGTTGTTCTTCTTTGATAATCTTTTCTAACAAACGCACAAAACCGTACACGGCATTTGTATGAATCCCTGCTTTATTTTTTAACAACGGCAATGCATAAAAAGCTCTAAAACTTAAACTATTACCATCAATCAATATAAGTTTGTCCACGTTTTTCCCTCCATCGTGATTTGTATCTATTTTATCATAATCCGTATGTATCATGTCGATAAAACAAGCCTCACACTTCTGCTTCACAACAGTAAATGGAACGCCTATTGTACCATAGTTGATACGATATGACCTTTTTCATCATTATAAAGCCATTCTTTGGTGCACTCATAGCAAAAACGAGAACAGTTTTAACGAATGGGGTATACGTTATCACTGTTCCCGTTTTGTGAACTTAATATTATTCTGGTAACACAACTTTAAATTTCGAACCTTTTCCGAGTTCAGACGCCACTTCGATATTACCTTGATAAGCTTCTATAATATGTTTCGTAATTGACAAGCCTAACCCTGTGCCACCTGAATCACGACTTCTCGCTTTATCCACACGATAAAATCTTTCAAAAATACGATACTTTTCTTTTTCTCCTATGCCAATGCCTTGATCAATCACTTCAATGACAGGATGCTGATTCTCTCGATATACCGCTAAAGTAACCGTTCGATTTTCAGGAGAATAGTTGACCGCATTCGACATTAAATTCACTATGACTTGAGAGATTTTATTTTCGTCAGCCATCGCCGTCACATTCGGTTCAATTTGATCAATCAATTGAATCGACTTTTCATTCGCAAGGGGTTGAATGACTGAAAATGAAGATTTTGCGACATCGGACAAATCAATCAAATGCTTTTCTAACATCGTATTTTGTTCAATTTTCGATAAATCTAGTAAATCTTCAACTAGAGATTCGATACGATTAGACTCTTTTAAAATGATGTTTAAGAAAATATCTAAAGAGGCTTCATCATTTTTCGCACCATCAATAAGCGTTTCGGTAAATCCTTTCATCGATGTTATCGGTGTTTTCAATTCATGTGACACATTCGCCACAAATTCACTGCGTAAGTTTTCTAGTTTTTTCAATTGTGTAATATCGTGTAATACGATGACCATGCCTTGTAATGACTTTTTCGTTCGGGATAAGATGGGCACACACGATGTATCAAAGAACTTTTGATGAATATGGTTAATTGAAATTTCAACTTGTTTGTACATCGCCTTTTCAGTTCGGAATCCTTCAACGACGAACTGCTTGATCGTTGGATGTAAATATTGTGCATAATCTTGATTTTCTACATTGGTCGATTCATTGAAAACCTCATAAAATGTCTTATTCGCGATAACGATTTTTCCGTTTTTATCTATCATCAATATCGCACTAGGAATATTTTCAAGTGTTGTCACAAGACGATTACGTTGAATTTTTTGTTCACTATTCAACTGCTCTAAACGTCGCGCTAACACATTAATCGTCACATACAATTCACGCAACTCTTTCACACTACTTTCAGGCAGTCTTACACGAAAATTCCCTTCAGTAAGGAGTGACGCAGCGTAGGACACTTCATTAATCGGTTGAATATAAGTTCGGTTAATATAACGCACTGTAAAGTAAATAAGCGCTAAAATGATCATCCCTACTAATATTAAGTATTTCCAAAATTGAAGTTGTAGTTCGTAAACCATATCAAAATGACCTGTGATTAATATCCTTGTCTCACCTTGTTGATGTCCAAACCAATAGTAGCCTTGTTTACCATCGAGTTGATAAATCGGCTCTCTCGTTTCAAGTTGGCGCAAAATACTATCTTGACGTTCTGCTATTGAAAGTTTCCGATCCCCTTTAAACTCGGTCGTTTGATCGCTTTCAATGATTTTAATATTACTATGATAATGATTGGCAAGTTCTTGAATGTGTTTATTGTTCCCCGTTTTATAAAATGCAAGAATTTGTTCAGCATCTTTAAGAAGAGATTTCTTTTCGTATTCAACGGTATTCGTATAAATACTATTATGTACAATAAAGCCTAATATGAGAAAACTTACAACAGTAATTGTTGTAAGTATGATTAAAAGTTTGTGATAAAATTTAATCATTTATTTAGGACGCTCCAATTTGTATCCTAAACCGCGAACTGTTTTAATAAACTGAGGTTGTTTTGGATTTTCTTCTAGCTTATCTCGCAAATGACTAATATGTACATCTACAATTCGAGAATCACCTGCAAATTCATAGTTCCAAACTGAATTTAACATATGTTCACGCGTAATGACACGACCTTGACGTTCAACTAAGTAAAGTAACAACTCAAATTCTTTAGGCGTTAACTCTAACAACTCATCATTACGGTATACTTCAAAAAAGTCAGGACGAATCCGAATACTGCCAATGACAATATCTTCATCATCTTCTACTTGGCGAACATGATTGACTAATGATGAGCGGCGAAGAATGGCCTTGACACGCGCAACAACTTCTCTCGGCGAAAAAGGCTTAGTCATATAATCGTCAGCGCCTAGCTCTAAACCAAGCACACGATCAAATTCATCATCTTTTGCAGTTAACATTAAAATAGGTACTTGGTTTTTATCTGAGCGAATCGTTTTACATACTTCGATACCATCCTTTTTCGGTAACATCACATCCAATACAATCAAGTCTGGTTTCGTTTCTTTTTCTTTTTGTAATGCTTCCTCTCCATCTTGAGCCACCTCAACAACATAACCTGATTGTTCGAGGTTGTATTTTAACAAAGTGACAATGGATTGTTCGTCATCAACGACAAGCACTCTTTGAGTCATATATGTACCTCCTTATTATAATTAAGTTCATTATACCTTAAAATAGTCTTAAAAATAATATATCATTTAGCATCTTTACAATAACTTAACTTTCTCTTAAAAAATCAAAAAAGAGACGTGTTTGAATTTGATTGTTACATTTATTTAGTCACGCTTAGCTAAAAAGGCTATAAAATCGATTCCCATCATTCTCAAAAAGATTTTTGTCCACATGGATAACCGTTCTAAACGTCACAATTGCTATCATGATCTTGCTTTCTCAGCGACTGGTCTCAACTAGCCAACGCTTGATTTAACTGTTACATAGGTGTGGCGTTGTCGGATTTTCAACTGCGTCTAATCCCTAGGAGGTCTCGCCCATTTTAGCAAATGAATATGAAATACTGCGAATCAATGCAGGGAAACTTTTGAAATTAAGAAAATATAAAGTGTCAAAACTTTCAGTCCGAATATTCTTGTTTTATATATTAATTATATCATAGAAAGAACAAAGAAACTTGATGGCGTTTCAGTCATAGAAAGTTGCGATAAACAGTAGCAACTATTTAAACATTAGAAATCAAATATAATCTATTGTTTAATCCCTTAAGATTCCCATTCATTTGGCAACCTTATATCAAAACATCGAAGTACTAAAGAGGAATTTTTGAGTTCAGCTCTCAATTAAAGATTTTAACCAAGTTTAGTACTAACTATTAAATTTCATAAATGTTTGTTAAACGTAGGAAGAGACCGGGACATTAAGTTTTCCCAGCCTCTACTATTCATGGATTTATGATTCATTAATGATGATAAAACAGTCGGAAATAAGGATGTATTAGACACAAAAATTGATGCTATTGACTTTCTTGATTTCATAAACTTTCCCTCAGTTTTCCTGTGTTTGATGTAAGATTGCCCAGAAGGCTGACACTCCTGAGGGAAATGAGTGCATCCTGCTAACAGTCACTTCTTTACTTTAATAGTGGTTGCTGTTTATCGCAGTAGCTGTCTTACTTCTCAATGGGCATGCTTTTGAGAAGTCTAGTCAGCCTTGCGGGGGCAGTACTACGAAATCTTTGTGACACATGAGATTTCTGTACTGCTCCCAAAATCCACTAACGCCTCAACAAATGTAACAGTTTAATCAAGCGTTAGTTGAAGGGCTACCCCCTAGGAAACGCGAAGCCATAATGACAATCAATAACACAAATCGCAGGGAGAGGGCAAGTTAAACAAAATACTACACCAATAGCATCAAAAATTTTATGTCCGATCGCCTTCGAATCATCTCATTATAAATTTTTAATCAATTCATCTGCAAATTCAGATGTTTTTACTTCAGTTGCACCTTCCATTAAACGTGCAAAGTCATACGTTACAACTTTTGAAGCAATCGTTTTTTCAACAGAATTTGTAATTAAATCCGCTGCTTCTTGCCAGCCGATGTGTTCTAACAACATGACACCTGAAAGCAAGACTGATGAAGGATTCACTTTATCTAAATCAGCATATTTCGGAGCTGTACCGTGAGTCGCTTCAAAAATCGCGTGACCTGTTTCAGAATTGATATTCGCACCTGGTGCAATACCGATACCGCCTACTTGAGCTGCTAATGCATCAGAAATATAGTCACCGTTAAGGTTCATTGTCGCAACAACATCATGATCAGCTGGACGTGTTAAAATTTGTTGTAAGAAAATGTCTGCAATAGAATCTTTAATAATGATTTTGCCATCTTTTTCAGCTTGATCTTGAATTTTGTTCGCTTCGTCTTTCCCTTTTTCTTCAACAAGACGATCATATTGTTGCCATGTGAACACTTGATTACCGAATTCATTTTCAGCTAAATCATAACCCCATTGTTTGAATGCACCTTCAGTAAACTTCATAATGTTACCTTTATGCACAAGTGTCACTGATTTACGATTGTTATCGATTGCATATTGAATGGCTGCACGTACTAAACGCTCTGTACCTTCTTTAGACACTGGCTTAATACCGATACCTGAAGTTTCAGGGAAGCGAATATTTTTAGCACCCATTTCATTTTGTAAGAAATCAATTACTTTTTTAACTTCTTCGCTACCTTCTTTAAATTCGATACCCGCGTAAATATCTTCAGTATTTTCACGGAAGATGACCATATCCGTTTGTTCTGGATGTTTCACTGGTGAAGGTACACCTTTGAACCAACGTACTGGACGTAAACAGTTAAATAAGTCTAATTCTTGACGTAAGGCTACGTTTAATGAACGGATACCGCCACCGATTGGCGTTGTTAATGGTCCTTTAATAGCAATTAAATATTCTTTAATTGTATCTAATGTTGCTGTTGGTAACCATTCACCCGTTTGGTCATAAGCTTTTTGACCCGCTAACACTTCTTTCCAATCAATTTTTTTCTCACCGGCATAAGCTTTTTCTACGGCAGCATCAATGACGCGACTTGCTGCTTTCCAAATATCTGGCCCGATACCGTCACCGATAATAAATGGTACGATTGGTTGATTTGGGACTTGTAACCCGCTGTCCGTTTTTACGATCTTTTCACTCATGTTTAATACCTCCGAATTTTGAAACTTTATGATATATAGACTTAATTAGCGCTCTTCAATTGGCACATATTTACGGTTAACATCACCGATATATGTTGCACGAGGACGCATAATTCTGTTATCTCTTAATTGTTCTAAAATGTGCGCAGTCCAACCAGATGTACGACTTACTGCAAAAATTGGTGTAAAGAGATCATGATCAATGCCCATGCTGTGATAAACTGTCGCACTGTAAAAGTCAACGTTAGGCAATAATCCTTTTTCTTCTTTCATGATTTCTGCTATTTTAACAGAAACATCGAACAATTCACTTTGTCCAGTTTCGTTAGTGATTTTTTGGCTCATTTCTTTCAAGTATTTCGCACGTGGATCACCATTTTTATAAACGCGGTGACCGAAGCCCATTACTTTATCTTTATTTGCAAATGCTTTTTGTAAGTAGTCTTCAACGTTGTCCACTGAACCAATTTCAGTCAACATTTGGATTACGCGTTCGTTTGCACCACCATGTAACGGTCCTTTTAATGATGATACTGCAGCTGTGACACCTGAATACATATCTGATAATGATGACACGGCACAACGCGCTGTAAACGCTGATGCATTTAATTCGTGATCAGCATGTAAAATCAATGCTTTATTAAAACCTTCTACCTCTACATCAGTCGGTTTTTCCCCTCTAAGCATGTATAAGAAATTCGCTGCATAGCTTAAAGAAGGATCAGGCTTAACCGGTTCTTTCCCTTCTCTTACTCTTGCAAACGAAGCGACGAGTGATGCGATTTTTGCTTGAATACGAATCGCACGCTCTTGTAATGCTTCTTCATCGTTATCATCGGCATTTTCATCAAAGTGCGCTAAATAAGAAACCGATGTACGTAACGCCGTCATAGGATGTACTTTATCAATGGTATATTCTTCAAAATGACTATACATTCTCGGATTTAAAGTCATGTACTCAAATAATTTTTCTTTTAATTCAGATAATTCTTGTTTCGTCGGTAATCGATATTTCCACAATAAGAAAACAATCTCTTCAAATTGTGCATTTTCAGTTAAATCATCGATATCGTATCCCGCATATGTGAGTTGGCTATCGATAATTGAACTGATTTTTGTTTCAGTTGCGATTACCCCTTCTAAACCTCTCATTAATTCTGCCATATGAAATTCCCCTTTACTTTATATTCGTTCTTTGTAATGGCTTTCAATAACTATTATAGCCAATATGATACGTTTTGTGAACTTTTTAAGAACTGACATATGTCAGAATAATCTTATAATAATTCGGTTAAAATGATTTCATTAATTTCTAAAACACTGATATAAAGCGTTTTCTGTTATGTTTTCATCACTAGTCTTAGAAAAAACACATCATCATTTGCATTCATTATCATTAATAATAAAAAGATTTGATGACAGAGTATATTTGTAGAAATATTAATTTAAGTGTAATTAAACTCTTTTTGCACCCGAAGTCGTACATGTGATACAGAAAGGGTTTTCACATAACAGTTTAAAAAAAGGGTTGATAAGGCGTATTCACCTTACCAACCTTTTTAAAATTAATACAGTATCATCTATTTAAAAATTATAGCACGTTCGCATAACCTTCATAAACTTTACCTTGTGTCGCATCTACTGTAACTAATGCATTATCAGGAATTGTATTGACGACGTTGTTGACGCCTACAACAGTTGGAATACCTTTTTCAAGTCCAATAATAGCACTTGAAGAAGTTAAACCAGCTTCTTCAGTAACTAAAGCAACAGCCTGATCTAAATATGGGGTAATGCTCTCATCAATCGATGGTGTCACAATAACTGCTTGATCTAAGTCGCGGCCTTTTAATTCAGAACCATTGTTCACAACGACTGTACGACCTACTGCAGAGTTACGACCAATTCCTTGACCACTTGCTAAGTCTTCACCAACAAGATGTAATTTCATTAAGTTTGTTGTACCAGACTCACCTGTTGGTACACCTGCAATGATAATGAGTAAATCACCGTTTTCAACACGTTCGCTTTCGATTGCTGTTGCTACAGAATTGTTCAATAATTCGTCTGTAGTAAAGTTACCTTCACGAACGACTGGGTAAACACCCCATACAAGTGTACATTGACGCGCAGTTGTTTCGAATGGTGTCACTGCGATAATATCAGATTTGGGTCTGTATTTAGAAATGGTACGTGCAGTTTTACCACTTTCTGTTGCAGCCACAATCGCTTTAACACTTAGGTTTAAAGCTGTGTGTGCAGCAGATACACCAATTGCGTTTACTAGTGATGTTTCAACAAGTTTTGTACGATCTGATAACAGTTGTTTATAGTTTTGAGCTTGTTCTGCAGCTACTGCGATATCATGCATTGCTTTAACCGCTTCTTCTGGATAAGCCCCTGCTGCAGTTTCACCTGAAAGCATGACTGCATCTGTACCATCGTAAATTGCGTTAGCTACGTCAGACGCTTCTGCACGTGTCGCACGAGGATTACGTTGCATTGAGTCTAACATTTGTGTTGCAGTAATAACTGGTTTTCCAAGCTTATTACATTTACGGATTAAATCTTTTTGTACAATCGGCACTGCTTCTGGTGGAATTTCAACACCCATATCCCCTCTGGCTACCATTAAGCCATCAGAAACTTCAAGAATTTCCTCAATATTATCGATACCTTCTTGGTTTTCGATTTTAGGGATAATGCTAATTGTACGGTTGCCCACTTCTTCTAAAATTTTACGGATTTCTAAAACGTCACTTGCACGACGAACGAAACTTGCCGCAATGAAGTCAACGTCTTGTTCGATACCAAAACGAATATCTTGCGCATCTTTATCTGTAATACCCGGTAAGTTGACACGTACACCCGGTAAGTTGACTCCTTTTTTATTTTTAAGTTCTCCCGTATTTAAAATTTTACAGTGAACTTCGCCTGCTTCATGATCAATAGATTCTACTTCTAATTCAATCAATCCATCATCTAATAAAATAAATGAACCGACCTCAACATCGTTAATTAAGTTTTCATATGTGACAGAGAACTTTTCCGCTGTACCTTCAACTTCCTGCATGCTCACGATGACATGTGATCCTTTTTCAAGTGTAATGATGCCATCTTTCATGTCATGTGTACGGATTTCAGGTCCTTTAGTATCAAGTAAAATACCAATATTTTTCTCTAACTTTTTCGCTATTTTACGAATTGAACGAATACGTGCTGCATGTTCATCATGTGAGCCATGTGAAAAGTTTAATCGCGCAACGTTCATACCTGCTTTCATTAACTTTTCTAACATATCTTCTGATTCTGATGCTGGTCCAATCGTACAAACGATTTTAGTTTTTTTCATTGGAAATGCCTCCTATAATTATATAGATAATTCTTCAGTTAAACCTAACATACGTTGGTTAATTTGACGTTCTGATGTGTTGAAAATCTCATCAAAATTAGTCGCAACTAAGCGGTTGTCTTTAATTCCGACACCTTTAGCCGTTTCGCCGTTAAGTAAAAGCTCAACAGCATAGCCCCCTAAACGTGATGCAAGTACACGGTCTGCACCTGTTGGGCTACCACCACGTTGAATATGACCGAGAACAGATACGCGTGCATCAACATTAATATATTTTGTTAATTCTGATGCGCACATATCACCAGTCATACACCCTTCTGCAACGATGATGATAGAATGCTTTTTACCTCTATCGATACCGTGTTGAATTTTTTCAGCGATATCTTTAATATCTGTTTCTGTTTCGGGTAAAATGATTGTTTCAGCGCCTACAGCTAAACCTGACCATAATGCCAAGTCTCCGCAGTCACGGCCCATAACTTCTATGATAAAAGTGCGTGCGTGGCTTGAAGCAGTATCTCGGATTTTGTCCACAGATTCAATAATTGTATTTAACGCTGTATCAAAACCGATTGTAAAATCAGTACCATTAATATCGTTATCAATTGTACCTGGAATACCTATCGTTTGAATTTCTTTACATTCTTCACTAATACGTTGTGCACCACGGTAACTTCCGTCACCACCAATAACGACTAAGCCTTCAATTCCATGCTTTCTAAGGTTTTCAATCCCTTTTTGGCGTACTTCTTTTTCTTTAAATTCTGGGCAACGTGCTGAATATAAGAAAGTACCCCCGCGTTGAATAATATCGCCAACTGAACCTAATTCGAGTTTGCGAATATCGTCATTGATAAGACCTTGATAACCTTGATACACACCATAGACTTCAATATTGTGATAAAGCGCTTTTCTTACAACTGCTCGAATTGCTGCATTCATCCCCGGAGAATCTCCGCCACTTGTTAAAACTGCAATTTTTTTCATGTAGACATACCCTTTCTTGCATAGTTGTTATGTTAAAAATACCACAATTTCATTGCGCATTCCATCAAAAAAAGATACAAAAACAAATGAAAACGGTTTATTCAAATGAATTCATCAATCCGCCATATTTCACGTTTTCATAGCACTTTCATTCAATTGTAAAAGCAATTTAAAACACACTCTGTTGCATCTATGCTGTATAATTGATATACCCCAAAATGAGCATTTTAAGATTTTTTGATATTATTCAACTAAAAATTCAAAAAATTGTTCAATAGTGATTTTCAACTAACAACCTTGCTTATTTCTTCACATACTATTATAGATGACGCAACAATTTTTGTATATCATTATTGAATATGACGATTCATTACAATATTGAAAGTAATGAACAGTGTAGGATATACCTATTTAGTGCATTCATTAACTAACCATATGACCTGACTGCCCTTTCATCATACAGTTAAATTAAAAAGATAATGGTCTCTTTAATCAAATCAATCGTATCCAAAAAAATAGTATGAAGCCTCATTATTCAAAGACTTCATACTATGCTTTTTACGCACACTTATTCAACAAACGCACCGATATTACGAAATTTTTCAAAACGATCTTCTTTAATATCAGCAGGTGTCATATGTTCAAACGATGCTAAATGCTTTGTAAACTTTTGCTTAATGCGTTTCGCTAACATCTCAACGTCGTGATGCGCACCACCTAAAGGCTCTTTCACCACTTCGTCAATAATGTTCAATTCTAGTAAATCATAAGCCGTAATTTTCATCGTTTCTGCAGCAATTTTAGCAAGAGAACTGTCTTTCCATAAAATACCAGCAGCGCCTTCTGGTGAAATGACAGAATATGTACTGTTTTCTAACATCAATAAACGATTGCTCACACCAAGGCCTAATGCGCCACCGCTTCCACCTTCACCGATAACAATTGAAATGACAGGCACTGTTAAACCTGCCATTGAAACGAGATTACGTGCAATCGACTCACTTTGACCACGTTCTTCGGCAGCTTTACCTGGATACGCTCCTTTCGTATCAATGAACGTAAAAATAGGACGGTTAAACTTCTCAGCTTCTTTCATCAATCTTAACGCTTTACGATAACCTTCAGGATGCGCCATACCGAAGTTACGGTAAATATTATCTTTCGTATCTTTACCGCGTTGTTGGCCAATCACTGTCACAGGTTGACCATTGAAATACGCTAATCCCCCTACAATTGCAGGATCATCTCTAAAGTTACGATCGCCATGTAATTCGATAAAATCATCAAAAATGTATGGAATATAGTCTAGCACAGTTGGTCTTTCAGGTAATCTTGCTATTTGAACACGATCCCACGGTTTTAAGGAAGTGTAAATTTTCTCTTTTTCTGTTTGCAATGCGGCTTCAAGTATTTCGATTTCATCTGACAAATCGACATCATTTTTCGCTTGCGTTTCTTTCAATGATTCAATTTTAGTTTGTATATCTTGAATCGGTTTTTCAAAATCAAGCATTACTTTTCCACCTCACGATGCATATCAAATAACGTCGCTAACGTTTTCTTCATTTCACTACGATGCACAACTTTGTCGAGCTGACCATGTTCTAATAAAAATTCAGCCGTTTGGAAATCATCAGGTAATTTTTCATTAATTGTCTGCTCGATGACACGTCGTCCTGCAAATCCTATTAAGGCTTTCGGTTCTGCCAAGTTGATATCTCCTACTGATGCAAAACTTGCAGATACGCCACCTGTTGTCGGATGCGTCATATAGGAAATGAATAACAGACCCGCATCAGAATGTCTTTCTAACGATACACTTGTTTTAGCCATCTGCATGAGAGAAATGATTCCTTCTTGCATACGTGCCCCGCCTGATGCTGTAAATAAGACGAACGGGAGTCGCTCTTCTGTACAATAATCGACAATACGACAAATTTTTTCACCCACTACGGAACCCATACTTCCCATTCTAAATCTTGGGTCCATGACGCCAATACCAAACTTAATGCCATTGAGTTCTGCAGTTCCTGTGACGATTGCTTCATTTAATCCTGTTTTTTCTTGGTCTTTTTCAACCTTTTCTTCATAGCCAGGAAAGTTTAATGGATTTGCAGAGGTCATCCCTTTATCAAATTCTTCAAAAGTTCCATTATCGGCAATTGCTTCAATACGACCATAAGCTGATAATTGAATATGATGATCACAATTAAAACATACATTTAAATTCTCAGTGAGCTCTTTTGTGTACATAATTTTTTTACAGTTTGGACATTTTGTCATTATGCCTTCAGGAACTTCATTTTGTTTCGAATCTTGAACCGTAACATATTTTTTCTTTTTAGAATTACGGTTAAAAAAGTCTTTAAACATCTTTATTACCTCCACTTTTCCATCGGCTATCAATCAAGTTTGTGTTATTTCTTTAAATCTGTGAGTGATAACGTCTTCTCGTATACATCATCTGGATCGACTTCAATACGTGCTACTCCTGATTCCATTGCAGCACGTGCCACTTCTCGCGCTACAGACGGCGCTACACGATAATCGAACGGACCAGGAATAACGTAATCTGGGTTACGCTCTTCATCCGTAATTAAGTTAGCAATCGCTTCAACAGCTGCATGTTTCATTTCTTCATTGATATGTGTCGCACGCACATCTAATGCACCACGGAAAATACCTGGGAATGCCAATACATTATTAATTTGGTTTGGAAAGTCTGAACGTCCTGTACCGATAACTTTAGCTCCTGCATGCTTAGCTTTGTCTGGAGTAATTTCAGGATTTGGATTCGCCATTGCAAAAATAATGGCGTCATTATTCATAGACTGTACCATTTCTTCAGAGAGTGCATCTGCTACTGAAACACCGATGAAAACATCCGCGCCTTCGATGACATCTACCAGTTTTCCTTCGACTTTATCTTTATTCGTCCATTTCGCTACAGTATCTTTCGTTTCATTCATACCATATGGCCGCCCTTCATAAATCGCACCTTTAGAATCACACATAATCATATGACGTACACCGTATGAATAAAGTAATTTAACAATCGCAATACCTGCAGCACCCGCACCGTTAAGCACGACTTTAATATTTGCTAAGTCTTTATCAACAATACGTAACGCATTAACTAAACCTGCCACTGTTACGATAGCAGTACCGTGTTGATCATCATGAAAAACTGGTATTTTCGTTTCTTTTTTCAGGCGTTCTTCAATTTCAAAACAGCGCGGTGCAGAAATGTCCTCTAAATTGACACCACCAAAGTTAGGTTCCACGAGTTTCACTGTACGGATAATTTCTTCTGTATCATTAGTTGCAAGTGACAATGGGAAGGCATCAACGCCTGCGAAACTTTTGAACAGTACCGCTTTCCCCTCCATTACCGGGATACTCGCTTCAGCACCAATATTTCCAAGTCCGAGAACAGCAGTACCATCTGAAATGACGGCTACCATGTTACTTTTCATTGTATAATCGTAAACACGACTCGGTCTTTCATGTATATCTTTACAAGGTTCAGCTACACCTGGAGAATAGGCTAAGCTTAATTCCTCTTTATTCGTTACCTTAACTTTTGGACTAACGGCTAATTTGCCATGATTTTCTTTATGCATTTGCAGTGCATCATCTCTTAAGGACATTCATAATCATCTCCCATTTTCAAATTCCAATTATTTTTTAAGTCCTCTTTTAATCGCCATTATACTATAGCACATTATATCTGCATATCAAAGTCAGGTTTAACGCTTACATCATCGCTTACTCGCGCAAAATACCATCTCATTATAACAAACGGATATGTTCAGGTTCAATCGATTCTAAAAGTGTATCTAAATAGAGATTAGGTTGTATTAAATAACCTTTAAATAGAAATAGATTGTTGCTTTCTTGATATTGATACACGGCGATACTATTGTTCGATGACGTCTGTGTTAAAAATTGTTGTTGGAGTGTATCTGTCATACCTTCTCTAATGACAATTTTACGCGTCTGCTGTCTTTTTTCTATTTCAAAGGCTTCTAAAGTAATCAATCTGTTGATAATCAATTGAAGTTTATCGTTTCTTTTTTCAAACTTGCCCCAAATGATATAAAACTTTGATGTCTCCAAAGTTCCAGTTAACTGCTGATACGTTTTTGGAAATATGACACCGTCTATCGTTGTTATGCCGTCATTTAACTCTACAAATGCCATCTGCTGACCTTGCTTCGTTCGAATGACCCGTACAGCATCTAATGTAATCAGTATCGGCTGGTGCGTTACATGTGCTTGAAGTTGAAAAATACCGAGATATTGCTTTTGCTTAAATGCCTTTTCAACGGGATGCGCAGTTACATAAAAGCCTAAATATTGCTTTTCATAATCACTTAATTGTTGATTCGGCATTTCTTCAGTTTCCGCATATTCTTGTTTGATGGTCGCAACACTGGCAAGAAGATCCGTATCAATACTGACGTCTGTATCTGACACTTTATCAATCGATTGTAATAAGGTCGCGCGATTTTTCCCAAAACAGTCCATCGCTCCTGTCAAGATCAACGCTTCTAATGTGCGACGTGTTCTTAAGCGTCCAGGAATACGATTACAGAAATCAAAGAAGTCTTTAAACGGACCATGTTCACGTCTTTCACTCATAATCGTTTGTACCGTTTGATAACCAACACCTTTAATCGCTCCTAATGAAATATAGACCCCTTCATGCGTCGCAACATAACGCCATTGACTTTTGTTAATATGCGGACCGTGAATCGTAATGTGTTGCTGTTTCGCCTCTTGAATCATCATGTTCGTTTTCGTGTCATTACCAATCACATTGCTTAATATATTCGCGTAAAAATAAGCAGGATAATGCACTTTTAAATAGGTCATGATGTAGGCAATCTTAGAATAACTTACCGCGTGCGCACGTGGAAAACCGTAGTCCGCAAACTTTAATATTAAATCAAAAATTTGACCACTTAACGCCTTGGCATAGCCTTTTTCTTTTGCACCATCAATAAAATGTTGGCGTTCATTTTCAAGGACTTCTCTATTCTTCTTACTCATCGCACGACGTAAAATATCCGCTTCACCGTAAGAAAACCCTGCAAACTGACTCGCAATCTGCATGATCTGTTCTTGGTAAATAATCACTCCGTATGTGCGTTTCAAAATCGGCTCCAAATCTGGATGTAAATATGTCACCTGATTCGGATCGTGACGACGACGAATGTACGTCGGGATTTCTTCCATTGGCCCCGGTCGATAAAGTGACGTCACCGCAACGATATCTTCAAAATGTTCAGGCTGTAATTTTTGTAATACACGTCGCACACCTTCAGACTCGAGTTGGAAAATGCCTGTCGTATCACCGCGAGATAACAGCTCAAAGACGTGAGCATCATCAAAAGGAATTTGTTCAACATCGATGTCGACTTTCAAATCACGCGCCACTTGTTTGATAATTTGATGAATAATCGTTAAGTTCCGCAGTCCTAAAAAGTCGATTTTCAATAAGCCAATTCGTTCTGCTTCAGTCATCGTCCATTGTGTCAGCAAACCTGTCTCGCCTTCAGTTAAAGGGATAGATTGATATAGAGGTTGATCGTTCACAATGACCCCTGCCGCATGCGTCGACGTATTTCGTGGTAACCCTTCTAATCTTTTACAATACTCAAACCACCGTTCATGACGATGGTTGCGATGTACAAACGCTTTGAAACGTTCTTCTTTATAAGCGTCATCCAATGTGACTCCGAGTTTACTAGGAATTAATTTAGACGCTTCACTTAATGTCGTTTCATCAAAGCCCATCACTCGACCAACATCTCGCGCGACTGCTTTCGCAAGTAAATGACCAAACGTCACAATCCCAGCAACACGGTAGTCGCCATACTTTTGTTGGACATAATGAATAACTTTTTCACGTTGCGTATCTTCAAAGTCTATATCGATATCCGGCATCGTCACACGCTCAGGATTTAGGAATCTTTCAAACAGTAAATCATATTGAAGCGGGTCAATTGTCGTGATATTTAATAAATAACTCACTAACGAACCCGCTGAAGAACCCCGTCCAGGACCGACCATGACACCATTTGATTTTGCGTAACGAATTAAATCACTAACGATTAAAAAGTAATCTGCGTACCCCATCTGTGTTATGACATCATATTCATATTTTAAACGTTCACGATATGGCGCTTCTGTCAGCCCAAAATCCGCAAGTGCACGTTCTAACTCTGCCCATAAGTAAGCATTTGCTGAACTACCGTCTGGCGTCACAAATTCAGGTAACAATGCTTGATGATACTCGAGTTTTGCATCGCACATATTCGCAATTTCATCAGTACGTGCGAGCCATTCTTCCGCATACTGCGCCTCATACAATGCATCGACATCATATATATGTTCAGTCGGCGTTTCATACGAATCCACCAAATTGACTTTCGTATTATCACGAATCGCATGTAACACTTTTAACGTATTTTTATCTTCTGCCTTTTCATAATAAGCCACCTGCATCAAAACTTTTGGCAACTCACAATCCTCGGCTGATTGATGGTCGATAAAACATGTTGCTCCGTCAGGCATTTCAGCTTGCCAATGTTTTTCCTGGTTCGTCATCTGCTTAAAAATAACGACAGTATCATTAAACAAATCTTTCTTTTCATAAATGGATACGTGTTGGATACGATTCACTTTAATATCAGATGACAATTTGAATAAGTTTTTCAACCCTTCATTATTTTTAGCAATAACTACCGCTTCTAACACATTCAATTGATCAGTGAGGTAAACGGTTATCCCTAGTAAAGGTTTAATGCCATGCTGAATACACGCATCATAAAACTGCGGCACGCCATACATGACATTTAAGTCGGTAATCGCGATGGCTGAATATCCTAATTCAATTGTGCGCTGAACGGCCCCTTCGATTGTAATGCTTGAATTCAAAAGATCATAAGCCGTATGAATATTTAAATGTGCAACCATCGTTAAGCCACCTTCTTTAACCTGTTATAGTTTTTGGCGTAGTGCTTGAGTAAGTAACTCAAATTCATCCCATGTATTTACAGACACACCTGAAGCATTAGGATGCCCACCACCACCAAAATCAGCCGCAACATCATTAATCGTAATTTCTTTTGAACGGATGCGACAACGAATTTCTTCACCTTCGTCTACCGCAAATACCCAAATTTTCAAGCCTTTTAAATCGGCAATCGCATTCACATACAACGATGCTTCATTCGGCTGGATGTCAAATTTTTCTAACACATCATGCGTAATTTTCACTTGGCAAAAACCATCTTCAAAAAGTTGGAAATTTTGTAGTACATAGCCATGAAACGGCATTAACCGCGGATCCTTTTCACCAAGCTGATTCAATAGACGGTTGTGTTGAATATCATATTGTAGTAACTGACTTGCGATTGTCATCGTTTTCGGCGACGTATTGTTGAAGAAAAAGCGACCTGTATCGCCGACAATACCTAAATATAACGCACTCGCGATTTTGTTGTTCATTAACGCTAAATCATTTGAACCTTGTATGAAATCGAAAATCATCTCACTTGTAGATGAAGCTGTCACGTCAACATCATTGATTTCCGCATATGAATCTACAGGGGGATGATGGTCAATTTTAATTAATGCATTGCCACAATCGTAACGGGCATCGTCAATGCGAGCGGCGTTTGCTGTGTCGCATACAATGACAAGTGCATCATCATATTGCGCATCGTCAATCGTATCAAACGTTCCCATAAATCCAAGTGTCGGTTCTTCCGTTCCAACAGCATATACATTTTTAGTTGGATATTTCGCTTTAAGGTATTCTTTCAATCCAAACTGTGAACCTAACGCATCCGGGTCAGGTCGTACATGACGGTGAATAATAATTGTGTCATATTGTTGAATTTGTTCTTGAATTTCTGGAATAAATTTCATACTCAACGCTCCTTAATGATCTAATAATTGGCACATAATTAATGCTTTTGCAACAGGCTGGTTCGCACTGAACATTGTTACTTCTAACTTCGCAAAATTACGCCCCATATCTAAAATGGTATAATCCACTTCCACTTCACTTTCAATTTGTACAGTCCGAATATAAAAAATATTTAAACTCTCAATCATCACTTCTAACTTTTTATGTTTGCGCATCACAGATTTAATCGTTTCTTCAATGATAGCGACCGATACAGATTTACTCAATGTTCCGAATTGATTCGTCAGTTGCGGTGTTATTTCGACAATGATTTGTTGATTGCGAATCTCAATATGTTTCGCCACTTGATCATTAATCGTTTCACCCACTTGTGGCTGGCGTCCGACAATTTGCATCGCTTTCAGTACATCTTCACGTGAAATAACGCCGACAAGTTGTTTTTGATTCCCCGTAACTGGCAACAATTCAATCCCTTCCCAGATCATCAAATGTGCACAACTCGCAACAGTCGTATTCAGCTGGACACTAATTGCGGGTTTCGTCATCACACGATAAAGTTTTTCATCCAAATCTTTACCGATAATGTCTTTACTTGTAATCAAACCAGCTAATTTGTTTTGACGGTCTACGATTGGAAAACGAGAATGTGACGTTTCTCGGGATTTTTTGCCCACATCTGCAACAGTCATTTCATCGTATAAGAAAGAAGTCTGTTCAATCGGAATAACAATATCTTCAACGACTAAAATCTCTTTTTTAATCATCTGATTGTACATCGCTCTATTAATAATATTCGCAACCATAAATGTATCATAATTGGAAGAAATGATTGGTAGATTTTGTTCATCCGCCATTTTCTTAATTTCGTCCGTCGTATCAAAACCACCTGTAATCAAGACTGCACTGCCACGTTCTAACGCAGCTTTTTGTACATCAAGGCGATTTCCGACAATCAGTAACGTATTTTTAGAAACATAGTTGACGACATTGTCTACCTCCATCGCCCCTATCGCAAATTTAGTCAGCGAATTGAACTGACCGCCTTTACCACCAATTAAATGACCATCTACAATTTTCGCAATTTCTCCAAATGTCAGATGATCAACTTTGGCACGCGCTTTCTTTTCAATACGGACTGTGCCGACCCGATAAATCGAAGCCACTAACCCACGTTGCCCCGCATCTTTAATCGCACGATATGCCGTCCCTTCTGAAACGTCCAAATCTTTCGCAATTTTACGGACTGAAATTTTTTGACCTACAGATAATGATTCAATATGTTTAATAATTTGTTCGTGCTTTGTCATGTATCTCCCTCTATTGTTATGTCATATCACTGAAATGTGTGTGATGCCTCTGAATAAAAGATAGTGATTCATCCTAAAGTAGATACCCCTTGATTGATTTGTGAGCTACTTCTAAATCCCCATATCATCAATTTTATTTCTTTTATTATAACGTTTTTCAAATCGTAATGCGAAGTGATAACCAATAAATGTTTAAGTCCTTTTTAAAGCGGTTAAAATAGTGACGGTTTAAGATGTTCGATGTTAAAACAAATTGTCTCATATGTATTGAATCACTTTTACCGATATTTTTGTTACACTACTTTTAAGGAGGATGATAGAGATGCATCAAAATATTTTACTTGCAGTGGATACAGATTTAAAAAATGCGAAGGCGCTCCAAGAAGTTGTTAAAATTTCAGGCGACAGCTCCGTTGTGACATTGCTCAATATCATCGGAGAACAAGACGTCCAAGCATCTGTCAAAATGGGGACACATTATGAAGAACTTAAACAAATGCGTCACGAACAAATGCAACCGACACGTGACACATTAGAACAAAATGGTTTGCAATATGAAGAAATTATCGAACGTGGCAATCCAAAAGAAAAAATCGTAAACTATGCGAATAGCGGTCAATACGATATCGTCGTACTCAGTAACCGTAAAGCAGAAGCGGCGAAAAAATTCGTATTAGGTAGCGTGAGCCATAAAGTAGCAAAACGCGCCAAAATTCCAGTGTTAATCGTAAAGTAAAATAAAAAATAGCTGACTGACGCAATCCATTCAGTCGACAAGAACTGTATTATTCTTATGCGCAATATCATGAGTAACAATCAATCAAGGGGCTCCGACAAATCAACGTCCAGCCCCTTTTAATTATGTATCAATTTACTTGTGCAGCAAATGCGTTTTAAAACCAATGATCTATATCTGTAAAAGACTTCTTCAGTAGAAAACTTGGTCGTAGTCACACATATTCGAATTGTTTTATAACTAGCATTTTCTAAACTACGCTAAGTTTACGAACCTCAAATAAAAAGACTGTGACAACTATTCTTAAATTTCACCATAACGTTTGACTTATGGCATTTCACTTAGGCGAGACTCCTGAGGGATAAAACAAAAAAGCTAAAATGCGTTTTCTGATGTTAACAGCGGCTACTGTTTAACGCAGTGGCTACCTGATGTCTCAATGCATCCACTTTTGAGAAGTCTAGTCAGCCTTGCGGGGGCAGTATTACGAAATCTTGATTACATATGAGATTTCTGTACTGCTCCCGAAAAACCAATTCGGCTTCCTCAACTGTACATTTTAATCAAGCCAAATTGAGTTGAGCCAAGGTCCCTGGGAACGCGAGCCTAAAAAACATATCCATAAGTCAGACCATACTTTAAGTAAAGAAGAATAGTTTCACAATCTTTCAAATAAATTCTAAATAAATAAAGGGTTGTATCGAAAATCTGTACAAAAACAACCCCTATAGTTCAACAACGCCACCAGGTTTTACAATTTGAACTTCCCCCACATGCACAAGCTTTTTAAACGCTTCTGGATCTTGTTCAATCAATGGGAACGTGTTGTAATGAATTGGAACAGTCAATTTTGGCTGAATGAATTCATTAATCGCATAACTCGCATCTTCAATACCCATCGTAAAATTATCACCAATTGGCACAAAACATACATCAACAGGGTGACAATCAGCAATTAACTTCATATCGCTGAATAAACCTGTATCACCTGTATGATAAATCGTCTTACCTTCTAATTCTAAAATGACACCCATTGGCATACCTAAGTACATTGGAATACCATTATCATCTGTTAAACTTGAACTATGAAACGCTTGAACAAATTTAACGACACCAAAATCAAATGTCCATTTTCCTCCGATATTCATTGGATGCACGTTTTCGATGCCTTGGTTTGTGGATAAATAATTCGCCATTTCAGCTGAGCCAATTACTGTTGCGTTATTACGCTTGGCGATTTCAATCGTATCTCCAAAATGATCTTCGTGACCGTGTGTTAAAATCACGTAGTCTACTTTTAAGTCCTCAATATTTAAATCTGTTTGCCCATTTCCTGTAATAAATGGATCAATAATACCTGATTTCCCATTTGCTTCAAAATATACAGTCGATTGACCATGAAAAGATAATTTCATGTTCGCATCCTCCTTCATCATATGTAATGCAGATTCCTAACTTTATATTAACAGGGTCTTCATCATAAATCTAAAAATTGCGACTACCAAAAGCCCTAAGTTAAAGCGATGTTTCTAATACTTATTTCGAAAAACAAAATAACTTCTGCTAATTTTATTCACTTCATAATTACGATTTAAACATCAAAGCGTATGCACTTTGCATTCTTAAATCAACTGACTTAAAATAAATATGAAGAAATAAAGGAGGCGTTATTATGTCAAAAATAGAACAACTCGTACAAACGTTAAAAGAGCAACAAGCAGATGCGATGTGGGTATCCAATCCTATCAACATCTTCTATTTTACAGGCTATAAATCTGAACCACACGAACGATTATTTGCATTGCTTGTTCGAGCAGACGGCCAACAAATTTTATTCTGCCCTCAACTCGAGGTAGAAGAAGTAAAAGCCTCTCCATTTACAGGTGACATCATCGGATACTTAGACACTGAAAATCCATTCGACAAACACCGTGAAACGTATGGAAAATTATTGATTGAAGAAAATCATTTAACTGTACATCGCTATCACGCACTACAAAATACCTTTTCTGTACATACTTTTGAAGCTGCTGACCCTGTCATTCGTGCGTTACGTAACGTTAAAACAGCAGACGAAATCGATACTTTAAGACAAGCGGCAAAATTAGCGGATAAATGTATGGAAATCGGTGTGGCATTTTTAAAAGAAGGTGTCACAGAACGAGAAGTTGTGAATCATATTGAAAATGAAATTAAAAAATACGGTGTCAATGAAATGAGTTTTGACACAATGGTATTATTTGGCGACCATGCAGCGGCACCACACGGCACACCAGGAGACCGCCAACTCAAAAATAACGAATATGTATTGTTTGACTTAGGTGTCATTTACAACCATTACTGCAGCGATATTACACGTACTGTCGCTTTTGGACAACCTGATGACAAAGCACAAGACATCTACAACATCGTATTAAAAGCAGAACAAACAGCGATCCAACATATCAAACCAGGTGTAACGATTAGCGAGCTTGATGATATTGCACGAGGGATCATTACTGAAGCAGGGTACGGTGACTATTTCCCTCATCGTTTAGGACACGGCTTAGGTCTTGAAGCACATGAATACCAAGATATTTCAAGTACGAATAAAAATCCTCTTGAAGTCGGTATGGTACTGACAATTGAACCTGGAATTTATGTACCGAATGTTGCAGGTGTCCGTATAGAAGATGATATTTTAGTCACAGAAGATGGCTACGAATCACTTTCAGGTTATACGAAATGATTAAAGAAGCTGTTGCATCCTCATTAATAGAAGTTGAAGCTAAACTAAAAGCAGGCGCCAATCGAATTGAACTTTGTGAAAATATGCATGAAAGTGGCACGACACCGAGTTATGGCATGGTTAAAATCGCCAGTGACATGTGCCAAATGTATGATGCAGAACTTGCTGTTATGATTCGACCTCGAGGTGGGTCGTTTGTTTACAATTGGTATGAGTTCGAATCGATGCAAACTGACATTCAACAACTCAAAACGTTACCCGTCGATTATTTCGTGTTCGGTTGTTTGACGGCTGAAGACACATTACATCAGTTTCAAATGCAAACATTGATTCAACTTGCGGCTCCGATACGTGTCGTTTGTCATATGGCATTTGACAGTATTTATCCTGCCGGCCAATCGAAAGCATTACAACAGTTGATTGATTTAGGTGTAACACGATTACTGACGCATGGTGGACCTGCACAATCGAATTTATTTGACAACTTGCTGCAACTCGCCAAGTGGGTTCGACAATCTGAAGGTCAAATTGAAATTATGCCGGGTGGCGGTTTAAATGATGAGAATTTAGATACGTTATTGGAATTATTTCCTTTTCAAGAAGTGCATGGGACACATATTGTAAAAACTTAAATTCATCGTATAATTTGTTTATATATTCGAAAAAAAGACGAGACTCGGGAAACATATTATATCCCTGACTCGTCTTTTTCATATCTTAAAAATGTTTGCTTATGCTTCAGTTAATACTTGCGTCACTGGCGTATAGTCATAATTGAACGCTTCAGCAACAGCTTTATTTGTCACGTAACCATCGAACACGTTTAAACCGTGTGAAAGTGGTACGTTTTCTGTTAATGCACGTTGATAACCTTTATTTGCAATTTGTAATGCATATGGTAATGTCGCATTATTTAAACCGATTGTTGACGTACGCGGCACTGCGCCAGGCATGTTTGCAACGGCATAATGAACGACACCGTGTTTAATATAAGTTGGATCGTCGTGTGTCGAAATTTTATCTGTCGTTTCGAAAATACCGCCTTGGTCAATCGCGATATCAACCACTACAGAACCAGATTTCATTTTCTTAATCATATCTTCAGTGACTAATTTCGGTGCTTTTGCCCCCGGAATCAAGACTGCCCCTATAACAAGGTCACTTTCTACTACATGTGATTCAATGTTTAAAGGATTTGACATAATTGTATGCACGCGACCATCAAAAAGGTCTTCAAGTTCTTGTAAACGTTTCGGATTCACATCAAGAATCGTTACATCTGCGCCAAGCCCTAAAGCAATGCGCGCCGCATTTGTCCCAGCTTGACCTCCACCGATAATTGTCACTTTACCTTTTTGTACACCCGGAATTCCTCCAAGTAAAATACCTATACCCCCATTGAAGCGTTGTAAAAATTGTGCCCCAATTTGTGTAGACATACGTCCTGCCACTTCGCTCATTGGTGTGAGTAAAGGTAACGAGCGATCACCAAGTTGTACCGTTTCATATGCGATAGCTACAACTTTTTTGTCGATGAGCGTTTTTGTTAATTCAGGTTCATTTGCCAAGTGAAGATATGTGAATAAAATGAGTCCCTCTCTAAAGTATCCATATTCTTCTTTTAATGGCTCTTTAACTTTGAGCACCATGTCGACATCCCAAACATCATCTTGACTATTAACAATGGTTGCCCCTGCTTGAACATAATCCGTGTCTTCGAAATAAGAGCCCTCACCTGCTGTTGTTTCAACTAACACTTCATGTCCAGCTTCTACAAGTGCATGTACACCACTTGGGGATAAGCCGACACGATTTTCATTATTTTTAATCTCTTTCGGAATTCCAATTCTCATACTCCTTGCACCTCCAAAATTAATCATAACGTATACAACATGTAAGCGCAATCATAACAATTTTTGATTTTTTAGTTCATATAAATTTCACTTAAATTTGGAAATGATATGTTATAATAAAGGTGAAATAAGAAAGGGGTTTTAGCCATGTATATGTACAAAAATATTTTAATTGCTGTTGATGGTTCTCATGAAGCGGAGTGGGCATTTAACAAAGCAGTTGCAGTTGCAAAGCGTAATAATGCCAAACTGATTATCGTGAATGTCATCGATTCAAGAACTTACACATCTTTTGAAGTTTACGATTCACACTTCACTGAAAAGTCTAAATCATTTGCAGAAAAATTGTTGGATGGCTACCGTCAAGTGGCACAAGATGAAGGCATTCAAAATGTGGAAACACGCTTAGAATTTGGATCACCTAAATCTGTACTTCCAAAATTAGCAAGTGACGAAAATTCAGATGTTGACCTTGTGATGTGTGGTACTTCAGGCCTTAATGCGGTAGAACGTTTTATCGTAGGTTCGGTATCTGAAGCCATTGTACGTCATTCAGCATGTGATGTATTAGTTGTACGTACTGAGCAAATTCCAGAAAACTTTGAACCAAAAGTAGCAACAGACGAACTACTGAAAGATTTCAGCATTTAATTAAACCCTATATCGAACATTCGAATGGAAATGGGACATAAAATTTTTGATGCTATTCTTGCAGCGTTTTATTTAACTTGCCATGTTCCTGTCCCTCCTTCCTTCATGAGTAACAAAGAGGCTTGGAAATTCGCTTTCCTTGTCTCTTTGTTACTTATTTACTGACGCTCCCCTTTTTTACACCTACAAAAAAACAAACCGTACAAGTCGCGAATATATCGCAACTCATACTGTTTGTTATCTTACGCAATTTCAAGCTTAGCCTTCTAACTCACCAAAAGTCATAACGTCGCGTGCAATCATCACTTCTTCATTTGTAGGGATGACTAATACTTTTACAGGTGAATGTGGGTAGTTGAGCTCAGCTTCTTTGCCGCGTAAAGCTTCATTTTTACGTGGATCCCAATATACACCCATAAATTCTAAACCTTCTAATACACGAGCACGAACTGCATCTGAATTTTCACCTACACCAGCAGTAAAGATAATCACATCTACACCATGCATACGTGTTGCATATGAACCCATGTATTTGTGAATACGTGATGCGAATACTTCTAACGCTAACTCTGCACGTTCTTCTCCATTTTTCGCATCGCCTTCGATATCACGTAAATCTGAAGACGTTCCAGTGATACCTAATAAACCTGATTCTTTATTTAAAATATTAAGTACTTCATCAGCCGTTTTACCTGTTTTCTCCATCAAGAATGGAATTAATGCAGGGTCAATATTACCTGATCGTGTACCCATTGTCACACCCGCTAATGGTGTAAAGCCCATGGACGTGTCGATTGATTTACCGCCATCGATTGCAGCAATTGAAGCACCGTTACCAATATGACATGAGATAATACGTAATTCTTCAATTGGTTTACCTAACATTTCAGCTGCACGTTGCGATACATATTTATGGCTCGTGCCGTGGAAACCATATTTACGGATACCATATTTTTTATAGTATTCATAAGGTAAGCTATATAAATATGCTGATTCAGGCATTGTTTGATGGAATGATGTATCAAATACAGCAACATGTGGAATTTCAGGAAGCAATTTTCTAAATGCTTGAATACCCATTAAGTTTGCTGGGTTGTGAAGTGGTGCTAAGTCTGTTAATTTTTCAATATCTTTAATCACTTCATCAGTAACTAAAGCAGACTCAGGGAATAATTCGCCACCATGTACGACACGATGACCTGTACCATCGATTTCGTTAATGTCATTAATCACGCCATGTTTTTGTAAACTGTCTAACATCATGTTTACCGCTTGTTCGTGATCTTTAATATCTTGTACTTCTTTGATTTTTTCACCATTCACTTCAATTGTGAAAATCGAATCCTTTAATCCAATACGTTCAACTAAACCTTTAGTGATTAATTTTTCTTCTGGCATTTCGATTAATTGAAATTTCAATGACGAACTACCAGCGTTAATCGCCAAAATTAATTTTGACATGTCAACGGCCTCCAATATATATTTTATTCACATCTATTTAACCATTAATACAGTTTGATTTCAAGAGTGTAACAGCCTAATTTTTAGGTTGATTTTGTGACAACCAAGTTTTAAGTTCGGATAAAAATTGTTGGAAGTTTTGCGGGTTTTTAAAATCTGGAATATTAGCGAGCAAAACTTCTACAGGCTTCGTCACATTCTGTTCTTTACGTTGCAAAATGAGAATCGATTTTTGTGCACGTTCACTTTTAAATAATGTTTTCGGCAAGTTCAGAAAAGCTTGCATTTCTGTTTCTGTAGCAATAAAATTTTCCAACTGTTTTACATAGTCGCCTTCAAATAGTTGACTCGGCACAACGAGAAAAACGTACCCTGATGGCTTCGCGGCTTCAATTGCTTGTTCGATAAATAAGTGGTGTGCAAAACTGTGTCCCTCATCAAAACCTAACTGTAGCTGTTCACTACGCGTATCATTCGGGTAATATCCAATTGGCAAATCACCAATGACAACATCCGCACCATCAAAAGGTAATGGCATGATAGCATCTTGAGGATACACATCAAATGGAATTTCTAAAAAGTTAGCAAGGTGTACACTCACTCTAGAAAGTACTGGGTCAACTTCAACTAAATGATGCATGATTGTATAGTCTGTCATCACTTCATGAACAGTAGCGCTTAAATGCCCTGTACCGCTGCCTAAATCTGCAATATGCAATTCTTTTGTGCCCTCTTTAAATTGCGACACTAAAAAACCTAAAATAAGTCCAATAGAATCGGGAGTAATTTGATGATTGGCTTGTATTTCTTCTTTATGCAGTTGATTCAAATACGCAAATTGAAATGCTTTTCTTCTATCTTGAAGTGTTGCTTGTTCTAATAAATCACGCTCAGACGTATAAAGTTGTTCCATTGCCAAGCCCAAGTTCTCAATAAAGCTTTGACCATTTTCTTCATTTAATTTTTGTGTTCTTTTATCGAGTTGATGGAATAATGTCTCCATAATAGAGGTGCTTTCAGTCATCATTCATCATCCTTTCATAAAAATAAGGGAGCGCTTCAGAAGCACACGTTACAAATGTGGCTTCTGAACCTCCCTTTGTTCATTTCATCAGCATTCATTGATTGACATGTTAACAGAGATATGACGTGCCAGAAAAAACATGTTAAAAGTAGGTTAATTCTGATATACCGAATCTCCACTTAACTTGGTCATTCATCATCAATTAAATGTTGCGATAAGCTTCAAGTGCTGCTTCAAAGTTAGGAAAATCCGTACCCTCTGCTACAATCTCTTTATATACGACCTTATTATTTCCGTCTAATACAAATACTGAACGTGCTAATAATTGTAAACCGTCCATAATCACACCGTAGTTTTGACCAAATGAACGACTTTGATAATCACTTAATGTAATCACGTTGTCTAATCCACTTGATGCACACCATCTTTGTTGCGCAAATGGTAAGTCCATAGAAATGGTTAATACATAACCATCTTCAGTACTTGCTTCTTCATTGAACTTACGTGTTTGTTGATCACATACACCTGTGTCAAGAGAAGGAACAACGTTGACTAATTTTTTCTTGCCCTCATATGTTGCAAGTGTTACAGGTTGTAAACTATTGTCTACTACCGTGAAATCTGGAGCTTGCTCCCCAACGTTAACTTCTTGACCTAATAATTCAACAGGTTTTTGTTTAAATGTAATTTGTGCCATCAATAGTGCCTCCCTTAAATAGATTACTTGACTATTATATCGCGTTAATAGCTTGTAATCACGTCATATACCTTCAGTTTCTTTAATATAATGAAGGTATTTATTTTTAACGACGACTGTATCCGCAAAGTAATCATGCACACCGATATGTTTAGGCGTGAACAGTACAGCTAAGTATGGCAAACCGAAAAAGACATTCGAAATGATACGGCCGACCCATTCTCTCATTAATACATCTGACCAGTTCAATCGCGTTAAATTTCGATGATACACTTTAATGCCGAGAATCATTTTGCCGACTGTTTGTTGAAAGTATTTCGTCATCAATACAAAGTAAGCAAAATAAATGAGTACATCTAGAATATGTCCTACGCTAAATTTGTCAATCCATAATTTCCAGCTGTCAATACCTGTCAGTCCATAAATAGGGTTTAAAACGATTTGTGTTACACCCCATAATATCGCAAGGTCAATGATATAACTTAAAAACCGTCTGCCGAAACCTGCATAGAAAAACGCATCCAGTTCATACCGATGTTTGTCAATCGTTTGAGTTGCACGTCCTTCTGCCTGATGACCATTCACTGGTCGCGAAATCTCTAGGCGGGGTTGAGACGGATTATAGTTAAATTCATTTGAATGTTGCATCTCAATCACCTACCCTTCATATTTGTACATTGGTCGTGTTTGTGAATCATTATTAATAATTGATTTCACATCTTTCAAATCTGCACGCAAACCATTAATGAATGATTTCATACCTAAAAAGCTCGTTAAACTACTTTCTTCAGCATCGAACGTAATAATTTCTGGGTTGTCAACTTTAATCGCTTTCTTTAAGTCTTTTAAAGCTTTATCTTTATAACCAATAGCGTCAATCAAACCATTACTTTTCGCTTGTTGCGCACTATAAATACGTCCATCTGCTAATTCACGCACTTTTGACTCGGACATATGACGCCCCTCTTTAACGACATTGACAAATTGATCGAAACTATCTTTATTGATAGACTGTAAAATCTCTCTTTCTTCGTCTGTCATTTTACGAGAACTACTTAAAATATCTTTATGTGCACCCGATTTAATCGTGTTTGTTTTAATGCCTAAGTTGTCCAAAAGCTCTGAATAATCTTTTGACTCAGAGATGACACCAATTGAACCTGTTAAAGATTGAGGGCCTGCATAAATTTTATCGGCTGGCGCTGAAATGTAGTAGCCACCAGATGCCGCTAAATTTTCCATTTGGACGTAAATCTTTTTACCTGAATCTTTTACTTCTTTTATTTTTTGATAAAATTCATCACTCTCATATGTACCGCCTCCTGGGCTATTGACGCTGAGCAGCACACCTTTGATGGAATCATCATTTTTAATCGTTTCAAGTTGTTTTAAAGCCGCTTGATGATTATAACCTGCGCCACCACCGAAAAGGCTACCGCTCGCACCTGTGTCGATAATTTCACCTTCTACGACAATTTCTGCAATCTTTTTATTGCTATCGCCCTCTTCAAGAACGGTACTTGTCGCTTCCTCAGTGGTATTAAAATCTCCACTCATAAAAGAGGATACAACTGATGTCATGGCACTCATTAAAATACCGCCTAGTACGATGACGCTTGCTAATATAATCGCTATGATCCTTTTTGACATAATCAACTTCCTTTCGAATGTTTTTCAAATTTATCATAACAAAAAATATAGTCTTTAGGTCAAATAACTGTAAGAAATCATTTGAAATTTAAAGTAGAGCGTAAAGCAAAAATTTTTAAACGACACTCATCTTAGGTACATGCAATCGTTCCCTGGTTAATGTGTAGAGATGTAATCCCATACATTTTTTAAAATAAGAACGACAGTGACGATAACAAATAAAATTCTGACATAACCGACACCTTTTTTGAGTGCAAACATGGCACCAGCATAAGAACCCGCAATCATACTAACGCCCATGATTAACCCATAAACGTAATCGACACGGCCTAAATAAATAAACAATAGTAACGCGCCTAAGTTTGAGGCAAAATTCAATACTTTCGCATTCCCAGCAGCACTTAAAAAATCAAAGCCTAATAATAAAAAGACGAAGAGCAGAAATGATCCTGTCCCGCCACCAAGAAAACCATCATAAAAGCCGATGACAACAATGAGGCACGTAAATAACACCATTTTGTATAAATGGAACGTGGTATATGTACGAATACTTCCCCATTCTTTTTTCAATAACGTATAAATGAGAACAATTGACAAAACTACAATCACAAGTGGCTTTAAAAGTTCAGCAGGCAAATAAACAGCTACGATTGCACCTAAAATCGAGGCAATAAAGGATAAAGGGAACAGTTTAACAACAATAGGTAGATCCACTTTACCCGAACGAATAAAACGAATCGCACTCGTCAAAGATCCGAATGCGCTCGCTAATTTATTCGTCCCTAATGCAGCAGCGGGTGGCATACCAATGGCAAGCAATGCGGGGATTGATATTAAACCGCCACCACCAACCACAGCATCAATAAATGCCGCTAAAAAGCCTAAACCAATGATAATTAAAATTAGCGTCCCATCCCATTCTATGATCATTGTTTATCCCCCTTTTAGAACAAGTCATCATCCCATGCGTTTTGTTCATTTTGATGGATTTGATAGTTTTTATCGATCACCATCGTTTCAATATTGTCTACCGCTCTATCAATCATCTCTTCAAAATCAAAACCAGATTCATATTGCAATACTTTTTCAAATTGCGGTTCTGTCACTGGGTTTTTTGGTGTAAAAATCGTACAACAATCTTCATATGGTTGAATAGAAGTTTCAAACGTGCCAATATCTTTTGCCTTTTTCACAATTTCTTCTTTATCTAATGACAATAGCGGACGTAAAATTGGCGTGTTCGTTACTGCATTAATCGCATACATACTTTTCAATGTTTGACTGGCTACTTGTCCTAAGTTTTCACCGTTCACAATAGCGTCAGCCTCAATTTGATGCACGACTTTATCCGCAATTCTTAACATCATGCGACGTGTTGAAGTCATCGTATAACGTTCATGCACAACTTTATGAATTTGTTTTTGCACTTCTGTGAACGGTACAATGTGTAAACGTATCGAACCGACTCTTTCAGCCATAATTCGCGTCAGTTCAATCACTTTTTCTTTCGCTTTTTCACTTGTAAATGGTGGACTATGGAAATGAATCGCTTCAATCGTCACACCACGACGCATCACTTCCATCCCTGCAACCGGTGAATCAATACCACCTGATAACATTAACAGCGCCTTCCCTCCTGTCCCGACTGGTAAGCCACCAATCGCTGGAATAATGCGGTCATACATATAAATCGCATCAAGGCGGACTTCAACTTTAATTTCATGGTCAGGTTGGCGAACATCCACGTGGAGTGATTCATTACTTTTAAGTACTTCGCCACCGACCATACGTTGAATCGCAAATGTTTCATATTCGAAATTTTTGTCAGAACGTTTGACTTCAATTTTGAAACTGTCTCCTGCTTCATAATTTTGAGCGAATAATCGAGCGTGTTCATACACCGCATCCATCGATTTTTCTAATTTTAAGACCGGACTAATCGAATGCACACCGAACACTTTCGAAATACGTGTCATCATTTCTTCAATATCTGCTTCTGACTCTACTTGAATATACATACGGTCACGATTCGCCTTCACTTCATACCCTTTTAATGGCATCAATGCGCGTTTTACATTGGAACGCAACTGGCTGACAAATGTTTTACGATTGCCACCTTTTAAGGTTAATTCTCCGTAACGTACTAATATATGGTCATAAATCATTTTTCTAACAACTCCTCAACTTCTCTATATACTTGATGAAACGATGCTTTAAACGTCTCAATATCTTGCATTGTCGTATGTCGGTCAAATGACAAACGAATACTTCCTAAAATACGCGACACAGAAATGTTCATCGCTTTTAATACTTCATTGACATTTGAATGTTTGGATGAACATGCACTCGTCGTCGAAATCATAATCCCTTGTTTCGAAAAGGCATTGACTAATACTTCACCACGTACACCTGGGAATGCCACATTTAAAATATGTGGAGATGCATCAACCGGCGAATTAATCACGACACCTGGATAATCTTGAATCATCTCACGCAATGCAGTTGTAAATGTCGATAACGTTTGTATTAAGGCGACACGTTGATCTTCTGCCAATCGAATGGCTTTCGCTAACGCAACATCACTTGCGACATTGACCGTCCCACTACGCAAACCAAATTCTTGACCACCACCTTGAATCATCGGATAAATTTGATGTAAGTTTTTTAAAATGAGTAAACCTTGACCTTTCAATCCATTAAACTTGTGACCGCTCAACGATATACTGTCAATCCCATTCATTTGAATCGGCCATTTCCCAAGTGCTTGCACCGCATCAACATGAAAATGCACTTTCGGATAAGGTTTTAAGCTTTCAACAATCTCTTCAATAGGTTGAATTTGCCCCATAATATTATTCACTTGCATGCACGTCACCAAAACTACATCATTGGATAACAGTGACTTGAAATGGTCAATGTCAATACGCCCCTCAGCTGTCACATTGACATACTTTAATATAAAACCTTCTCGTTCAAGTTCACGCATGACTTCTAATACAGACGGATGTTCGAGTAACGACGTGATTATTGTGCGTCCAAAATGTTTTTTCTGATGTGCTGCCCCTTTTAAAGCCATATTATTCGACTCTGTTGCCCCGCTTGTAAAAATGAGCGTTTCATCATTTAATTTCAGCGTCGTTTTAATTTGGTCTCTCGCATTTTGTAATAAACGTTCAACTTCTTGCCCTTTTTCATGCGGACTATTCGGATTATAGAAAAACTTCTCGTTCACTTTCATAAAACTCGATAACACGGATGAATCGGGTTTCGTTGTCGCTGCGTTATCAAAATATAACATGTGCAGACTTCCTCTCTTTAAATATCATTTTACATTGTACTATAAGTCGTGGGTTTGATGTCATATCCATTCGATATTTTCTAAAATTTTATCATTCCGGTCAACTTTTCGGATTGAATGGCTTCAACGCACTTTTTTAAAATGTCTAATCATAAAAAAGTGCATCTATCATAGTTAAGGACACTACGATAGATGCACGGGTTACTTCAATAATACATTTATATATTAAGATTGTTGTTCTAACACTTCTCGTTCAATGTGTTGCGCGATACCTGGCTCAAGTTGTTCGAGCGCCTGTTCTGAAATTTCACTTGAACGTTTGTAGCGGTTGTTTTTGAATAAACGTTCTGCCTCGTTCAAGCTCTTATCTAAATCATGGTTGTCTTTTCGATAGCGGTTACCGTATTGAATTAAACGTTCAGCGTATACCGCATTAATGAGCACATCGTTCGCTTCATCTTCAAATTTATTCATTTGAAGCACGACTTTGTTCACTTTATCTTTCAATTGTTGCACATTAATTGGTCGCTCACTAAATCGTTTATTGACGTCACGTACTTCATAATCAATTTCATTTTTCAAAATAATGAAACGCTCTGGCACACTCGTTAAGTTTGAAGCAAGTAATCGACGATAAATTTCTTCTTTTTTACTTTGGACACGTAAAATATGTTCTTCTGCCTCTGCTTCATCTTCTCTTAGTGACACGAGGTGATTTTGTAACTTTTCTTGTTTCGCATTAATCACTTCAACATGGTCTTCAATATATTTCAAGTTATCTTGGACTTCGCTGTAACGCACCGATGATTTCGCCATTTCAGATAAAATTTCGTCATACACTGAAATTAAGTTTTGAATCTCATTTTCAAACTGGCGAACGCTTTGAACATCACTTTCATTGATATAATAATTTTCACGCACATATTCAATTTCAGTTTGTAACGTGTAATTCATATCTTTGGCATGGAACAAATCATTTGTAATACGTTCTTTAGATTCTTCTACGGCATTTTTTGATTTCACTTCATGCTCGATTAAGTCATACATATCATCAAGGCGGTCATTAATTTGTAACAATTTGTCATTTGCTTCATCTAACTCAAGGCGACTGATCATCGGTTCAACAAAACTGAGCTCCGTCTTTAAGTCTTGTAATGTACTATCGACTTTCACATGATCTAAATCATAACCTTCTACTTTCAAATCACGTACGCCATATTTAATATCTTGAAATTGACCCGGAAGTTCTTTTTGTGCTTCACGCATTAAATCAGGAATTTCACTCATATCCTCTTTTAAATACGCAATATCTTGATCTAAACCTTGAATATGCGTATGTGCCTCTTGGTAGTTACCTTCAGCTTTTAACGTCTCATACACTTCAAATTCTGGTTCAAAACTTTCAATTTCTTTTTCCAATAAACTTGCTGCTTCACCATATTGATGACGGTTTGCAAGGACATCGCGCTTTAATTTACGGTATTCATCTTTACTTCTTTCATAAATCTCATCGCTCTGTTGATGTATGTCGTACACTTCATCCGCTTGACTAATCAACTCTTGATGTTTCGCTTCGTACTGATCCATTAACGCATGTGCATCATTAATATCCGTTTGAGCTAATGAAAACTTGAATTTATCTAGATTCATTTCTGCTTCATGGATTTTTTCATCTACAGGTGCCAAATAGTTATTTGTTGTGTCAGTCCATGATTGGTTTAATGTATCGTATTGATTTTTTGTTTCACCAGATAAGTGTAACGTTTTCAATTTCTCCAAACTTTCATCATACGACAATGCATTTAACTTTTCTCTTCTCTCTTCAGCAGATTGAATAATCGACCTTTTGTTTGATCGCATGTAAAATAAAACACCGATTGCAATCAAAATAACAATGATAATCGCTAGTATAATATATAATGCCATGTCCACTCGTCTCCTCCTAAATACATAAAACTATTATAACGTAATTTAAGGATGCATTAAAATAAAATCTTAAAATTAATTGCAGTTTTTTGCAGTTCTATCAAAATATCTCAGAAAATTGCGTCGTATTCAAGAGATAGCTTATAATATGGGGTAAATTGATAAGAAAGTGAGTGAATTGAATGACAGAAACAACAGACTATCATCTCTTATCTCGTCAACTTGATGCGATGTTAGATGGAGAAACAGATTTAATCGCAAATTTAAGTAATGCTTCTGCGCTATTAAATGAAAATTTAGCCCAAATTAACTGGGTGGGTTTTTACTTAATAAAAAACGGCGCTTTAATTTTAGGGCCTTTTCAAGGTAAACCGGCATGTGTTCATATCGAAGTCGGAAAAGGCGTATGCGGTACAGCTGTTGCAGAAAATCAAACCCAACGTGTCGCTGATGTGCATGCTTTCCCCGGACATATTGCATGTGATGCGAACAGTCAATCTGAAATCGTTATTCCAATTCATAAAGACGGTGAAGTAATAGGTGTATTAGATATCGACGCCCCTATCACTGCACGTTTTTCTGAAACAGACGAAGCAGGTTTAGAAGACGTCGTAAAAGTGCTGGAAACACATCTTTAAGCCATTAATTCAAAATATGTTTGACTTTTGCGTATAAAATGATACAATATCCTTTGTGTGAATAAACGAAAATAGCAGTTGAATATTGATAGGCGCTATGATGTTCCCAAAGCGGACGTGTCGTGTAACCGGAGCTATGAGGTGAAGACACATAAAACATTATATCCTATTGGGCATTCAACACTCTTTTTTGTTTTTTCATAACAACAAAAAAGAAAAAGGAGGAGTCACATTATGGCTCGATTCAGAGGTTCAAGCTGGAAAAAATCTCGTCGTTTAGGTATCTCATTATCAGGTACTGGTAAAGAATTAGACAAACGTCCTTACGCACCAGGACAACACGGTCCAACTCAACGTAAAAAATTATCTGAGTATGGATTACAATTACGTGAAAAACAAAAATTACGTTACTTATATGGTATGACTGAACGTCAATTCCGTAACACTTTCCAAACTGCTGGAAAACAAGGCGGTATTCATGGTGAAAACTTTATGATCTTACTTGCTAGCCGTTTAGACGCAGTTGTTTATGCTTTAGGTTTAGCGCGTACACGTCGTCAAGCACGTCAATTAGTTGGTCACGGTCACGTAGAAGTTGACGGTAAACGTGTTGACATTCCATCATACACATTAAAACCAGGTCAAGTTGTTACTGTTCGTGAAAAATCACGTAAATTAGCAATCATCGAAGAATCAGTTGAAATCAACAATTTCGTTCCTGACTACTTAGACTTCGATGCTGATAACTTAACAGGTACTTTCGTTCGCCTTCCAGAACGTAGCGAGTTACCAGCTGAAATCAATGAACAATTAATCGTTGAGTACTACTCACGTTAATCTGTCATTTTTCGGACACCAAGTATATATTTATGCTTGGTGTTTTTTTGCGTCTGAAAATGTATAGAAAGACGTCTAGCAAAAAGACCCCTCTCTGATGGGGACAATGGATTGACATTACAAACAAGTCGCTCATGCGTCTCAGTTTCACGTTTAAATTGGTTAGTGTCAGGGTTGCTTACGTCTTTTTGTCACCAACATGACACGATTTGAAAACCTCAAAAGAACAACACCTCACCACAACCATCATCAAAAAACTTATTAATGAAACTGTCATATTGCTTGAAGTCATCTTCTTCATATGACATTGAACGCCCCTCCATATAAATCGCATCATCCGTAATCAATGCAGGTGTCGCATACGACTTCGCATCTGTCACAATTTTTACAATGCCAGTGTGTTTGTCCTTTAATTTCGTTTCACCCAGTGCCACTTTCGTTTGTGCTGCTGCAGGTGTTGCAGTCCCGCCCGTACCCGTATCAGCAAAAAATTGTAAATTGAATTTCATCATCAAATCAACCTTTCTTAATTTAAAAATGTTTTCCACGCTTCATCAGTTTCAAGCTTCGGTGTCGTCACATGATTCCCAACAACATGGCTTTGTGTCGCTTTACTTTCTAACTGACGCTGTACTTCTTGATTCACCATCGAAACAAAGCTATCTACAGCTTCTTTTGTTGCTTCAGCTGTATCTTGAACGACCATATTCAATAAAGATTCAGGGGCTTGCATGCCTGCCTCACTAAACATCGCCATCGCTTCTTGACGCATCTCTTTCGTACGACGTGCCATTTCTTCATTCACACGGTCATTCACTAACTTCAATTGCACTTCAGTCAGTTGTTCGGTATCTTCGACATCTTCAGCCGGAGCGTCACTCACATTAGCTTGTTCTGCCACTGCTTCGCCTTCTGTACCTGCATCACTAAAAAACTGTAAGCTTAACTTTAACCATTGTTCTTTCATATTTCGCACCTCATTTAAATCTACTCTTGCAAGTTTTATGTCATTGCATGGTTTGGACTACACTTGCATCTTTTAACGCCATAAGCATGGTTTGGGCATAAAAAATAGCCACTGCAGCACAGTCGCTTAAAATTGAGTAATCGAGTAGGAGAATAGCCATTAACTAACTATTCGTCCTCTCACACCACCGAGCATACGGTTCCGTACTCGGCGGTTCAATACCTTGCGTAAGCCAACTCTGCAAGCTGGGCTAATGGTATCAGTCCCCACTTGTAGAGTTGTTTTGTTGTAAGTGCACGATGAACCTCATGCGTATTCGATAATCGCCAGTACTTTTTGCGAGACTGTGCGATTTTCATTGCACTTCTATGGTCAAGACCATATTGGCGTAACATCTTATATTGAGTTCTTACTCTTTTCCACCGTTTAAGAATGAGTTGTCTAAGTCGGCGGTTTAGCCAAGATTGCGTAGTTTCAATAAATCCTTTGATAAAACCTCTGCCAAAGTAATTTATCCAACCTCGTGTTACTTGGTTGATTTCAGTGATAATCTCTTTAAAGGTACCAGGTCTATTTCGTTTCGTTATTTTCCTTAAGGCGCGTATTAAATTTCTTTTTGCTTCCGTAGTCGGTCTGAAACAATAAACCCCATTGACCTTGGTTATTAGACAACTCAAAAACTTTAAACGTGTAACTGCTCCGACTCTACTTTTCTCTTCATTGACAACCAACTTCAGTTGCTTTTCAATAAATTTCGTTACACTCGTCATTACGCGTTCACCTGCACGTTTTGTGCGTACAAAGATAACAAAATCATCGGCATATCGTACAAAACGGTGTCCACGCTTTTCGAGTTCTTTATCCAGTTCATGTAGATAGATATTACATAGTAAGGGAGAGATAACGCCCCCTTGTGGCGCACCTATCTTTCTTTCTGCGACTTCGCCAGATAGGTCAATAGCACCCACTTGTAAACTTCTACGGATAAATTTAGAAATTGACTTATCTTGAACGTGGCGTTCGAACAAATACATGAGCTTATCATGATTCAACATGTCAAAGCACTGTTTCAAATCACAATCCACAGCTATTTTATAGCCTTCTTCGTAATAGGCAGCACATTGCTTAAGTGCTGTTCCTGTGCTACGATGAGGTCTGAAACCATGGCTATGATTTGAAAATGTTCGGTCGATGCCGGGTTCAATCACTTGTCTAATCGCTTGTTGTATCACTCTGTCTCTAGCGACAGGAATACCAAGCACACGCATTTTCCCGTTTGGTTTGGGAATTTGAACTTTTCGAACTGCTTGAGGTTGATAAGTACCATCAAGCAGTTTCTTTTTTATCTGCGAAAAGTATTGCGCAAAGTGGGCATGGAGTTCACTGACTTTCATGCCGTCAATTCCAGGAGCACCTTTGTTTTTCTTTACCTTCTTGATAGCTTTTTCTATGTTGTCAGGTCTTACAACAAGCTCCATCAGAGATGAAGACTTACGATACATTTCTTTCATTTCACCTAAGATTTACTGTACACACTTATGTATTCTTTTTCGTTCCACTACTTATCCTTCCATAAGTTGCCGGTTAAGACCGTATTCTGTACGTCGTAAATCTATAACCTCCAATCTTTACTTTGTATTGAATATTGTTCAGTCCTTCGGTACATTTTCCCTACTATGACTTCTGCTGACTTCTCATCATTCGTTGTTACTACGGTAGAAATACCGCTGATGAGACCTCCCCGGGTAAGGTGTAACCCCTTTCCACTCATGTCACCGCATCATTTACTATATAGAACTCGGGTAGTATAGGACTTCATCTTGTTTAGCAGATTCATCCATTCCACATAGCCTTAGTATGATGTTTCTGTTCGTCAGTGCGAGTGTTTGCGTCCGACTTCCTTCAGATTCCACTTCACAATGGACACCCTTGTCTTTCGCTAACAGTTCCTACTACCAAGCCTGTAACGGACTTTCACCGTCAAGGTGTTACCCATGCCGAGCGCACTAAAAAGAGCACCAGGATGATTGATTTACTGTTTCATCCGGTGCTTATTCTAAAATTTCAATTGATTTAATTTCACTTTCATCGAAATCATATAACCCTATACCATCATCGAAGTGTATAGAATTCTCTCCACTGTTATTAGCTATTTCATCTTCAAAATTTGTAACTTTACCCACAAATTTTTTACCATTCATCAATTCTACAATTGCATTTTCTCCTACATATGTCCACAATTTCATTGTGCCTCATCCTTTCCGTTCGGTATAACATGGGTGCCTGTTTTTGAATAGTGTACAGTCCCTAATCTTGTTTCTATAAATCTACCGTCCATATAATCTTTTCCTATAACCCTGCCAAAATCAATGACTTCTTTGTTCTTCCATTCACCTGTGTCACTAGTGATTAAACGACCCTTACCAGCTTTTTGAATTATTAACGCATTGAGTTCATCATTGTCTAATATCGTAAAGCTTGGTATTGGAAGCCCTTTTTGTAAATTCTTTTTCTTATATGCTTCATACAATTGATGACCTAACTGGTGTCGGTTCTGTTTATCTACGTTTAATTCTTTTTTTATTTTACCATTTTCAAGAGCTTCCGTCATGTCTTCTTTAGCTAATTTTTGTAAAACTTCTTTGTACTCAACCCTGTACTTCCCTTGTCTATCCTTGAAGAACTTGTCACGCCAGTTCCCTACATGTGGCACTGTCGTACTTCGACAATGGGGATGCATCGGCGGGGCATTGACACCAGGCACCATGTCTTTCACTTTAAAAACTTTTTTATCATAATGACGACAGATTTTAGACGTCTTTTCATCACGTTTCGCCACAAACTCATATTCCGCATCGTCGCCCATCGTTTCTAAATAGTGCATTTTCTGTGCTTCCGTTTGGACGCGTGCAGCTTCGGTAATCAATAGCCTTTTTGTATTAGCGACTGTCTGCTTCTGTTTCTTACGTATCTCCGGCACAAACTCATACGGATGACGCCCACGTAACATCACATGGCTTGCCATCCGCTCAACATCTTTTCTGAGTTCATCTTGATTATTCCAAAGTCGCTCAGACCAATTCAGCTTGCCAAAGTTAGAATACACAATCGCTTCAACATCTGACTGCTTCACATGCACATCCGCACCTAAAATACCTGCTTGATGTTTCAGTGTACGTGTCACGCTATCTTGTAAGTGATGATTCACCACTTTCTCTTGTTCCGCATAGGCTTTCGTCACAATCAAACCGAGCTCATGCTTTAACAACTGCTCACGATTCACATACATGGTCGTGTTATAACGCTTTAGCTCTTCATTCGCTTTTTCACTAAAGTCTTTATTCTCCACATAGGCTTTTGCTTGCATTTGAAACATTTCAACATCGAACGCATCCACAATCTTTTTCGCTTCTCGCCAGTCAATCCCCTCAATTGTAAGCTTAACTTTAACCATTGTTCTTCCATATTCTCGCACCTCATTTAAATCTACTCTTGCAAGTTTAATGTCATTGCATGGTTTGGACTACACTTGCACCTTTTAACGCCATAAACTATGAGCATCATTAACTCTCGTTTTCGTGTGCGATTTATAAATATGAAACCGCAATGTTCGATTCAAATATAGTTTTAATACGAGTACCTCATGACTTAACCTACAAATTTAAATCCCCATATAGAATGTGCTCTTTTTACATCACGCTCTATTTCCTCTATACTGATAATTAACTTAATAAAGGAGGCTTGCAGGACTGATGAAAGTTTTTAATGAAGCAACAGTGAAAAATACGTATCATATGTCTAATGCGATTAATGACATTGAACAATTATTTACAGATATGGATGGCATAAATCTCGCTCAACGAACAGTGATTCCAACGGGTGAAGGTGCAAAATCGATGCTCTACATGCCTTGTGTCCATACAGGACGTCAACTTGGTATTGTGAAAATCACTTCGATTACGCCAGAAAATCCACAAAATGGCCGTCCAACGACACAAGGTAACATTATTGTGACTGACCTTGAAACTGGCGAACATGTGGCAAGTTTGGATGGGAGTTATTTAACTCGTCTACGTACAGGCGCGCTCAGTGGGATTGCGACCAAATATTTGAGCCGTGAAAACGCTACTACTTTAGGTATGATTGGTACAGGTGGTATGGCGTATGAACAACTCCTCGCTAATATTGAAGTACGTAACATTGATCATGTCGTACTATATAACCGTACAACAGCTAAAGCAGAAGATTTTAAAACGCGTATTACCGAGGCGTTTCCAAATCTCAAAGTTGAAGTAGTGGACGATGTTAAATCTTTAGTTGAACAAGCTGATATTATCAACTGTCAAACGCAATCTTCTGAACCAGTATTTGATGCGGACACGATTCAACCGGGTACACATATTAATGGTATCGGTTCATACAGACCTGATATGAAAGAAATCGACAATCGCATTTTACCGAAAGCAGATAAAGTCTTTTTTGATGATATTGAAGGTGTCAAAGAAGAAGCTGGTGAAATCATTGAAGCCAATGAAAAAGGCATTTTTAAATTTGAAGATGTTGATGGTGATTTAAAAGCATTGTCACTAAATGGCAAACTCCAACGTACAGACGATGAGAGTATTACAGTTTTCAAATGCGTAGGTGCAGCTTATTTTGACCTTGCTGTCGCATTGGGTGCATACGAACGCTTAATTCAACAATAATGATTCAAGGGCAACGCATCTTTTAATCCGATGTGTCGCCCTTGTTTTATTATAACTTAAATAATCTATTCGGGGCATCGGAAATCAGTCCGTCTACCCCCAATGTAATGAGCCGTTTCGCATCTTCCACACGATTCACGGTGTAAGGCATCACCTTTAACCCTTGCTGATGCGCCCGCTTCATAAACTTTTTATTAATCAATTTATAGTTTGGATTGGCAAAATCTGCATACGTCACAAATTCCTCAAATGGCGGTTGTTTAAAACGATATTGTCGTAAACTGAGTAACACACCTAATCGAATATACGGGACCATTTGGTGAAGCTTTTGAACACTTTGTTGATCGAATGATTGTAAAATAATCCGGTTAAATGGAAAGTGATGTTGCTTAATCGTCGCAATAATCTCTTCCTCTATACCTGGATATTGCTTTGGTTTTTTTATTTCGATGAGCAATGTTTTAGAATAATTTTTCGCTAACGTCAACACCTCATCAAATGTCATAATGGCTTCAGGTTGACACCCTTCTTTCCAACTTCCAAAATCATACGTACGTAATTCATCTAGTGTAAAATCACGAATGGCACCTGAATGGTTAGAAGTACGGTCAATTGTATCATCATGGATAGCCACGAGAACTTGATCTTTAGTCATATGTAAATCTATTTCTAACATGTCGATATGCTTCCCTAACGCGGCTTGATAAGCTGAACGCGTGTTTTCGGGATATATGTTTGAAAGACCACGATGCGCAATCACTTGAAAGTCTTTCGTTGGTTTCGTCAATTTGGTCATAAGAGTCTTCCTTTCAATTCTATCTTCTTTCTACTACACTTAACTTAACATATATGATGAAGGAGTGAAGTATTTTGATTGAACACCAATTTCCAGTACAAGTCACATGGCAAGGTGGCCGCAATGAAGTCGGCCAAGTGCAAGGTGACGTTATTCAACATCCCGTCTCAATTCCCGCTTCACTCGGTGGGGTCGGGACAGGAACGAATCCTGACGAACTACTCGTGAGCGCCGCAGCAAGTTGTATGACGATTTCTTTAGCGGCTACGTTAGAACGCGCCCATCTCACTGCGGTAAAAATTCAAATGAACAGTTACGGCGAAGCACAATTTGATGGGCAACGTTTTAAAATGAAACGTATTGTACATGAGCCTACGATTGATGTGCAAGATGTCACGCAACAAGCGCAACTAAAAAAACGCTTACCGAAACTGATTGCGACTGCGGATAAAAATTGTATGATCTCCAACTGTATCAGAGGTAATGTCGACATCGAAGTGCATCCTACTGTCATTGTAGCCGCTAAACATTAATTTCAAACCATACTGAGTGATGTTTCGTATGCTCAGTATGGTGCCTTTAAAAGCATTTTTCTTCAAATTGCATGATGATTTACAAAATTTTCACATCTTCTATCTATTAATATGTCAGAAAATTTGGTAAAATGTAAAAATATTACTGTAGGAGGTTTTCTATGTATACCCATCATTCATTACTATTAACACCTGGTCCTACCCCTATCCCCCAACGTATCCAAGCCGCAATGAATTTACCCATGGTGGGGCATCGTTCACCTGACTTTGAACAAATTGCTGAAACTGCATTTCGTTCATTAAAACCGATTTTCGGCAGCCAACATGATGTCATGATTTTAACGTCGAGTGGTACGAGTGCACTAGAAGCGAGCATGTTGAACATTGTCAATCCTGATGATCATATTGTCGTTATTGTGTCGGGTGCATTTGGTCATCGTTTCAAACAAATTGCAGAAACGTATTACGAACACGTACATGTCCTTCAAGTTGAATGGGGTCAAGCGCTCGATGTCAACGAAGTGATTACAACGATTGAAAATCTTGATGTGCCAATTACTGCGGTATTCACACAATATTGTGAAACATCGACAGCTGTCCTTCACCCTGTAGCTGAACTCGGGCATGCGTTGAAAGCACTCGATGACAACATTTATTTCGTCGTTGATGGTGTAAGTTGTATCGGTGCAGTGGATGTTGACCTTGAACGCGATCAAATCGATGTCCTCGTTTCTGGTAGTCAAAAAGCGCTTATGTTGCCTCCGGGTGTCGCATTTGTAGCGTATAATGATCGCGCATTGGCACGTTTTAAATCAGTAACGACACCACGTTTTTATTTAGACTTAGCGAAACATCACGCTTCATTAGGCGCACATTCAACGCCATTCACGCCTAACGTATCGACTTTCAGAGGGGTCGTTGAATATGGCCACATGGTTGAAGAAGAAGGATTTGAACACGTCATTCAACGACACTACTTGATTAGAGATGCCGTGCGTGCGGCATTACGACAATTAGATTTAGATTTACTTGTTGCCGATGATTATGCATCCCCTACTGTCACAGCCTTTATACCGAAAGACGAAGCAGAATTAAAACAGATTAAAAATGAATTAAAGTCTCAATTCAACATTACGATTGCAGGGGGCCAAGGCAAATTAAAAGGCCGCATTTTGCGCGTCGGTCACATGGGCTTTATCTCGCCTTTTGATTTATTACCTTTTATCGCAGCACTCGAAGTTATTTTAACTCAGTATCGTCAGCATTCGTATATCGGTACTGCAACAAAAGTATTTTTGGAGGTTATTCATCATGAGTTATAAAGTTTTAGTCGCGGATCCCATTTCAGTAGAAGGTTTAAAAAGTTTAAATGACGATGCAGATTTTGAAGTCGTCCACCAAACAGGTTTATCTGAAACAGAATTAATCGATACTATTCAAGACTATGATGCTTTAATTGTTCGAAGCCAAACGACTGTAACTGCCGACATTTTGAAAGCAGGCCAAAAATTGAAAGTCGTTGCACGTGCGGGTGTCGGTGTTGATAATATCGATACGGAAACTGCGACAAAAGAAGGCATTATCGTCATTAACGCCCCTGATGGCAATACAATTTCAGCAACCGAGCATTCAGTTGCAATGATTTTAAGTATGGCACGAAATATTCCACAAGCCCACGCTTCACTCAGTAATGGTGAATGGGATCGTAAAACATTTCGTGGGACTGAATTGTATCAAAAAACGCTCGGTGTCATTGGTACAGGGCGTATCGGTACTGGTGTTGCGAAACGTTTGCAAAGCTTTGGGATGCGTGTTTTAGCATATGATCCCTATTTAAGTGAAGAAAAAGCGAAAGAGTTAGAATTTACGAGAGCAACAGTGGATGAAATCGCACAACAAGCAGACTTTGTGACAGTGCATACACCCCTTACTGAAAAAACAAGAGGTATCGTTAACGCCAACTTTTTCAATCAAGCAAAACCAAATTTGCAAATTATTAACGTGGCACGCGGGGGAATCATTGATGAAAATGCATTAATTGAAGCGTTAGATCAAAATAAAATTGCCGGTGCTGCTTTGGATGTCTTTGAAAACGAACCTGCTATTGATTCACCTGTAACGAAACACCCAAAAATCATTGTCACGCCTCATTTAGGTGCTTCTACACTTGAGGCGCAAGAAAAAGTGGCAGTGTCTGTCGCGCAAGAAATTATCGACATTATCAAACATGAAAATGTCGCCAATGCGGTCAATGCGCCAAGTGGTGTATTTAATGAAGATGAAGAACTTAAACCGTTTGTCGATTTGGCTAAAACAACAGGTAAAGTCGGCATTCAACTCCTTCCAAAAGCCCCTCGTACGCTTAAAATTACATATGCGGGCGATATTGCGTTAGATGATACAAGTCTCATCACGCGAACACTCGTTAAAGGTGTACTCGAACAAGATATGGGCGATCACGTGAACTTAATTAACGCACTCGTGTTATTAAATGAACAAAACGTGACGTATACAATCGAAAAAACGAAAAAGAAAAAAGGATTCAGTAACTATATCGAGCTAGAACTCATCAATAAAGGTGATGTGGTGAAAATTGGTGCAACCGTATTAAACGGTTTTGGTCCACGTATTGTACGGATTAATGATTATCCTGTTGACTTTAAACCGGAACGTTATCAGCTCGTCATTCATCATTTTGACCGTCCTGGTATTGTCGGTAAAACAGGACAAATTTTAGGTGAGCACGATGTCAACATTGCTTCTATGCATTTAGGCCGTTCTCAAATTGGTGGCGATGCGATGATGATTTTATCCATCGACCATCCGATTAACGAGGCTGTTCGTGAAGCATTATTAGAAATTGACGGCTTCCAAAACGTTTTACAAGTCACTTTAGATGAATCATAAATCCATGAATAGATAGAGGCTGGGAAAACTTGTGTCCCAACCTCTTCCTATTTTTATAATAATATTGCTCTAATGTCTAACACATTGTCGACAATTATTTCTGCGCCGTGTTCCCTTAATTCTGCTTCGGCGGACTTCCCTTTCAATCCTGTCAATGTCCCGATAAATTGCGCATTAACTGTTTGCGCACTGAACAAATCCGCAAGCGAGTCGCCTACAATCGTGACTGTTTCGGGATTCATTCGGTTCGTTTGTTTTGTAGCATAATCATAATAATCTTGCTTTTGATTACCGTTGAATGCTGCAATATAACTAAATGGATTCGGCTTTCCTAATGGTTTTAATTCCGGATATCGCGATTCCACCTCTAACACTTCACTCGCTGAAACGATAAAAGTATCATCAAAATATGACAATAAATCCAATGTTTCAAAAGGAACAAGCGTTTCTGTTCGTGGTCGCCCTGTCGCAATAGCCAGTTGATAACCTGCCGTTTTTAAATCTGTTAACAATTGTTTAATTGCCTCTATCGGTGCCAATGCGATTTCATGATATATGTATCCGCTCTTATAATCTGTTTTCGCTGCTTTCTGCTCAACTTCTTCATAGAGTGCTGTCCCTAAATACCACTCTTGATAAATCTCTTGTGATAGCTGCCATAACGGACTGCTAATATCAAAAAGTGTTGCTTCGTCCACATTAAGTTCTGTCATCGCATAACTTTGTAGTGATTGATAAATTTGTGAACGCCCTTCTGTAGCATTTTCAATAAATTGAAGTGGTCGCTCATGATCGATATCGCTATTAGTAAGCTGTTGACCGACTTTACGCAAAGTTGTTTCATCAAATTGTGCGTTATTTAAAACATTTAAACGTGCCTCGTCTGTTAACTGTTTTAAACATTCAATGAAATGTACCGAAAACACAACAAATAACATATCCCAGTTTGAATTTATCCCCATTGATTTTAATCGGTTTAAAATCACATCGTTTTTAAATAAGGTCGCACGAATTTCAGTAATTTGCGCATCCGTTAATTGTGCTAAATCTACATGTGACTTTAACCCCAAATAATCCGTACTATATAATAGTTCATACACCGTTAAAGCTGAAACATCGAAACAACGTGATTCATCTAAAAACACGCCATCTACGTCAAAAAGTATCGCTTTCGTCATACCTAGACCCTCCATTGCAGAAAATTCAGATAAAAACATTATAACATGAATTACTTGAGATGCCTAAACACGATTGTACACACACAACACTTTCCACCTTGTTACGGTACAATCATTCATGTGAAACTACAGCACAATCAAATTTGATATTGCATCGAAAAATAAAATAGCGATACAAGTCATCACAACTCATATCGCTTTTTCATCTTATTTACTTCTTACAAAAGCATTTAATTCTTCTTGCAACTGCTTCGTACGCGCACTAATTTGCTGCGTCACATAGTCCACTTTCTCTTGACGATTCAAATCTTTTGGAAAATCTGTCGTATCAATCGGTTCACCAAATTTAATGTAAGCTTTGCCAGTAAATAAACCGATCAATTTTGTTGGGCCGACATAGGCAGCTGGTAAAATCGGTTGTTTCGCTAGGATCGCAATCGTTGCAGCACCACGTTTTAAAGGTGTTTCTCCTGTCGTACGATGACCTTGTGGAAAAATACCTACAATTTTATTGTCTTTTAACAATTTTACCGGTGTTTTCAAAGTACTTGGCCCTGGATTTTCACGATTCACTGGAAAGGCATTTAATCGTGTTAATAATCCGCCAAACCATTTGTTTTTAAATAACTCTTGCTTTGCCATGTAGTGAATTTGATTTGGCAATAATGATACACTTAACAATAAGATTTCGTTATAACTTTCATGATTACACGTCACGACATAACGATTCGTCTTAGGTTGATATCCTCGCCCTATCACCTCTAAATTTTTTAATACTTTCACTACGATAAGCTCAATGATTTTCCCGATAATATGATATAACATGTTCACACCTGCTTTTATTTTAGATTAATCCTTTAAATTCTATCATCTCCTTATCTTTTCAACAAGCATTCTCTAAAATCAGTCTAAAGTTGGATAGTATCCTACTGGTAAATCATTGAAAAATTTATCATAATATGAATAAAGGAGGAATTTTATGCGAGAAAACGATAATGAACAACAACCAAAAGAACAACAAGAAATGCATCAAAATAAACACAGAGATGATGGTCAACGTGCTTCACCTTATCGTACGTCAACCCCTCCAAGGCAACCTCATTTCCCATGGCTTAAAGTGATTCTCGTTTCACTACTTGCTGGTATTTTAGGTGCACTCATTGTAGTCGGGGCTACGGGCGGGTTTTCTAACATCTTTCCTTGGGGCAATCAAAATGGTTCGGATGTCAAAGTGGCAAGCGATCAAAAAGGCGGTAATTCCCTTGATGGCAAAAGTCATAAATACAAATCAGTGCACGAGATGATTAATGACCAAGCACCATCCATTGTAGGTGTTATCAACGAGCAACGTGCCCAAAATTTAGATGATTTATTACAAGGTAAATCTGCTAAAGCTGAACCAACAGGCATCGGTTCGGGTGTCGTTTATCAAAAAAATAATGGAGATGCCTTTATTGTTACAAACAACCACGTGATTGAAGGTGCTTCTTCAATTAAAGTACATTTACGCAATTCTAAACAAGTCGATGCAAAACTTGTCGGCACTGACCCACTGACAGATATTGCTGTTCTTAAAATTAAAGACAGAGATGATATTAAAGCGATCACATTTGGCGATTCATCAAAAGTTAAAACAGGTGATACTGTTTTCGCTATGGGTAATCCACTTGGACTCGAATTTGCGAACACAGTCACTTCAGGTATTATTTCTGCAAGCGAACGTACAATTGAAGCTGATACGTCTGCAGGTGCAAACAAAGTAACAGTACTTCAAACAGATGCAGCGATTAACCCTGGTAACTCAGGTGGTGCGTTAGTTGATATAGACGGTAACCTTGTAGGTATTAACTCGATGAAAATTGCAGCACCACAAGTTGAAGGTATTGGATTTGCGATTCCAAGTAACGAAGTGAAATTAATTATTGGCGAACTCGTGAAACACGGCGAAGTGAAACGCCCTTCTATCGGTATCGGCATGATTAACGTTGCGGATATTCCAGAACAATATAAAACAAATAGTGGCGTAGATTCTGGTGTGTATGTCGCTCAAGTACAACGACGTGGCATTGATATTGAAAAAGGCGACATCATCGTTGCCATTGACGGACATAAAGTTGAAAATGACACAGATTTAAGATCTTATCTCTACAAAGATAAAAAACCTGGAGATCATATTACACTCAAAGTCAACCGCAATGGTAAAACAAAAGACGTCAATGTCACATTAACAGAATCAAACACATCGTCATAAGTTTAAAGTAAAAGAGATTAAGCAACCGAACATTGCCTAATCTCTTTTTTAAATGATTATTGATAATTCACCATGAAATATTTTTTCTTACCACGACGAATAATCGTAAATGTATCATCGTAACGGTCATCACTTGATAATGTATAATCTAAATCTTGTTGACGTTCACCATTAATATAAATCGCACCATTCGCAATATCTTCACGGGCTTGACGTTTTGAAGAAGAAATTTTTGTCTCCACTAACGCATCCACTAAATTTGTCGTCTCATTGGATAATGTCACTTGTGGGACGTCTTTGAAACCTGCTTTAATCTCTTCAGCTGATAATGATTTCAAGTCACCTTTGAATAATGCTTGTGAAATTCGTTGTGCTTCGGTTAACGCGTCTTCACCATGAATGAAACGTGTCACATGTTCAGCAAGTGTCGTTTGTGCTTTTCTTAAATGCGGTTCTTCTTCAACAGATTTTTCTAAAGCTTCGATGTCTGCTTTAGATAAAAATGTAAAGTATTTTAAGAACTTGATCACGTCATCGTCACTTGTATTAATCCAAAATTGATAGAATTCGTATGGACTTGTTTTTTCAGGATCTAACCATACCGCACCTGATTCAGATTTTCCGAACTTTTTACCGTCAGCTTTCGTCACCAATGGAATCGTAAAACCGTAAGCATCCGTAACCCCGTACATACGACGCATTAATTCGATACCACTCGTAATGTTACCCCATTGATCTGAACCACCAATTTGAATTTTACAGTCATGTACGCGATTGAGATGACCAAAGTCGATCGCTTGCAAAATTGTATACGTAAATTCAGTGTACGAAATACCATTTTCAAGACGTGATTGAATTGAATCTTTACCGAGCATGTAATTCACGCCGACATGTTTACCGTAATCACGTAAAAATTCGATTAACGAAATTTGGCTTAACCAATCATAGTTATTAACTAAAATCGGACCATTTTCAACATTGAAATCAAACAATTGCTCCATTTGCTTTTGAATACCACGCACATTTTTGTCAATTTGCGCTTCAGTTTGGAGCACACGTTCTTCAGATTTACCAGACGGATCACCAATCATTCCTGTACCGCCACCTACTAACACAATTGGACGGTGACCTGCTTCTTGAAAGCGACGCAATGTTAAATAAGGTAATAAATGTCCGATATGTAAACTATCAGCCGTTGGATCCGCGCCACAATAAATTTTTACTTCTTCTTTATTTAAAAGTGCTTCGATTCCCTCTTCATCTGTTTGCTGGTAGACGAGACCTCTCCAACTTAATTCTTCTAACAATGCATTTGCCATAAAATAACCTCCTTAAAAAATAAAAAAACACCACTTACATCTACGTAAGGGCGCAATTTGCACGGTACCACCATACTTGGGACTCTTACAATGATACGTTCATTGCTAACGTTGAAATCTGTTGCTGAGGTGTATTCATAAACATGCGATTATCAGTTCACAGCGACCACTGACTCTCTTAAAATCTACAAATTTACTACTTGTTCTCGATTTCAATGCTTAATGTGATTGCTATTCATTATATAGATTTATATTTTTAAAGTCAATCATCAAATGATAATCTACTTCTACTCACATTTTTAAATATGCTATACTATTGATAAAAATCAATGGAGGTTTGTGACTGATGAAGACGAAAGAACGACGTGAATTAACGACGCATACTTCATTCGATCGCTACGACTTTTACATGCGAAAAATGAAGCAATTCATCATCTCGTTCGTTCTTTTCATGCTCATCGGATTAATTTTTGTGTGCGGTTTATTGCTTGGCTATTTTGCGAGTATTGTGTCAGATTCAAAATCACTCAATGATCATGACTTAGTCCAACAAGTCACTCGCCTCCCAGAACTTGATAATGACCAACCTGACGACACGGATTACATTGCTCTATATAACGAACAAGAACCTAGCTTAATCGCAGGGCCAGCAGAAGTTTCGCCCTATGTTACAAAAGCATTGGTCGCTTCAGAAGACGCTGATTTTTATGTACATAATGGCGTGTTGCCTAAAGCGATATTAAGAGCGATGTTCCAAGATATTTTTGATACACAGTTCCCAACAGGTGGCAGTACGATTACACAACAACTGATCAAAAACCAAGTCCTCACAAAAGAACGGACATATGATCGTAAAGCAAAAGAGATTATGTATGCGATGAGAATTGAACACATTTTAACTAAAGATGAAATCATTTATACGTATTTGAATCTCGTGCCTTTTGGACTCGATACGAACGGCCAAAATGTGACAGGTATCACTTCAGCGTCATACGGTTTATTCGGCAAACCTCCTAAAACATTGAACTTAGCTGAATCTGCTTATCTTATCGGATTATTGCAAAGTCCATACGCTTATACACCGTTCAATCATGACGGTTCACTTAAAGATGAAGATGACGTCTCTTTTTCAATTCACCGTCAACATTACGTATTGAAACGAATGTTAGTGGAACAGATGATTTCTAAAGATGCGTATGACAAAGCACTCAATTACGATATTTATGCACATTTGTATGATTAATATAAGTCGTCATGATACGCCAATTTTATAAAGAAAAGGTCTGGGATGAATGTGCCCCAGACCTGTCATTTTATTTAAAAATCATCAATGCTACGAATTAGAATAATCCTATCGCATGGCCGTCTTCTGTTACGTCCATTTTTAACGCAGCTGGTTTTTTCGGTAATCCTGGCATCGTCATAATTGCACCTGTTAGCGCGACGATAAAGCCCGCACCTGTTTTAGCTTCAAGTTCACGAATCGTAATTTCGAAATCAGATGGTGCACCGAGTTGTGTTTGATCATCTGAGAATGAATATTGTGTTTTTGCCATACATACTGGATAATGATCCCAACCGTTCGCTTTAAACTGCGCTAATTGTTTTTGTGCTTTTGATGTAAACGTCACTTTAGAACCACCGTAAATCACTTTAACGATTTTCTCAATTTTCTCTTCAAGTGGCATTTCGAGTTCATATAAGCGTTTGAATTGTTTAGGTTCGCGGATGACTTCAAGTACTTTTTCTGCTAAATCCGTACCGCCTTTACCACCTTTTTCCCATACTTCTGTCAACGATAAACGCACACCATTCTCTTTTGCCCATTGTTGTACGAATTCAAATTCAGCATCCGTATCATGAATAAATGCATTTAATGCAACTACAGGTTCAACACCGAATTTGCGAATATTTTGGACGTGACGTTCTAAGTTTTTGATCCCTGCTTTAAGCGCAACTACATTTTCTTCTTTTAGCTGATCTTTAGCGACACCACCGTGCATTTTTAGCGCACGAATCGTTGCAACAATCACGACTGCATCCGGTTCAAAATTTGCTTTACGTGATTTAATATTCAAGAATTTTTCAGCCCCTAAATCAGAACCAAAACCAGCCTCTGTCACGACGATATCTGCCAAATCACGTGCTGTTTCTGTTGCGATAATTGAGTTACAGCCGTGTGCAATGTTCGCAAAAGGTCCACCGTGAATCAATGCAGGTGTGCCTTCGATTGTTTGTACGAGGTTCGGTTTAATCGCATCTTTTAAAATCATGGCTAATGCGCCTTCTACACCTAAATCTTTAACAGTGACAGGTTGACGATCACGTGTATAACCTATCGTAATTTTCGAAATACTTTCTTTAAGGTCTTTAATACCTGTACTTAAACAAAGAATCGCCATAATTTCTGACGCTACAGTAATATTAAAACCATCTTCACGAGGCACCCCTTGTGTAGGTCCACCAATGCCGACAATCACTTGACGTAAAGCACGGTCGTTCATGTCTAATACACGTTTCCACTCAATACGACGTTGATCAATGCCGAGTTCGTTACCTTGATGAATATGGTTATCTATAAAAGCTGAGAGTGCATTATTAGCTGTTGTAATTGCATGGAAATCACCATTAAAGTGCAAATTAATATCTTCCATTGGGAGCACTTGCGCGTATCCACCGCCTGTTGCCCCACCTTTAATGCCAAATGTTGGCCCAAGTGCTGGCTCACGTAAAGCAACCATCACATTTTGATTGATGTGTTGGAATGCATCAGCTAGGCCGACTGTCACTGTGGATTTCCCTTCTCCAGCAGGTGTCGGGCTCATGGCTGTCACAAGAACGACTTTTCCTTTTTCATTTTTAGTTTGAATTTTGGAAATGTCAATTTTCGCTTTGTAGTGTCCATATTGCTCGAGCGCATCTTCGGAAATACCTGCTTTTTCAGCAATCTCCTTAATTGGTTTTAATGTCGATTGATTTGCAATTTCTAAATCTGATAAATGACTCACATTATTCAACCCCTTAATCAATTTGAGAAATGATGACGTTATGTAAACGCATACAAATAAAATATATCAAGCTGTTTCAATCTTTATCATAACGAACAATGGGGTGATTGTCGAACAAAAACAGGTAGACATATTTGTAATTCAGTGACTTTTTCAGACTATTGATTTGAGTCTTTATTGAACAGTGACATGCGTTGAAGCAGCATTTGAATTTAAAGTTACTGTGTTGACCTATGAAATCAAATTGCGCTATTGATGATTAATCTTTTAACAATTTTAAAAGGCCTAGACATCCAATTGTCCAAGCCTTTTCGTAGTTGTTTTGCTTTAATCTTCCATTGTACTTAGGTCACCAGTTGGTAAATCGAGCTCCCATGCTTTTAACACACGGCGCATAATTTTACCTGAACGTGTTTTCGGTAATTTATCTTTAAATTCAATTTCTCTCGGTGCAGCATGAGCAGCTAATCCTTCTTTAACAAATTTACGAATATCTTCTTTTAATTCATCAGAAGGCTCATAACCTTGACGTAACGCGACGAATGCTTTAATGATTTCACCACGCACTGGATCAGGTTTACCAATGACACCCGCTTCTGCCACTGCTTCATGTTCTACTAATTTAGATTCTACTTCAAATGGACCGACACGTTCACCAGCAGTCATAATCACATCATCGACACGACCCTGGAACCAGAAGTAACCATCTTCATCTTGGTAAGCTGAGTCGCCGGATACATACCAATCACCAATAAAGTAAGATTGATACTTTTCAGGATTTTTCCAAACTTGACGCATCATTGAAGGCCATCCCTTTTTAACCGCTAAGTTACCCATGCGATTCGGTGGTAAAACGTTGCCTTCATTATCGATAATTGCTGCTTCAATACCAGGCAGTGGTTTACCCATTGAACCGAGCTTAATATCTTCTGCCAAGTAGTTCACAATCATATGACCACCTGTTTCAGTCATCCACCACGTATCAAGTACACGTTTGCCATAGACCTTTTTCGCCCATTTGATCACTTCTGGATTGAGGGGCTCCCCAACGGATAAAATGCTACGTACAGACGATAAATCATACTTTTCGACTAAGTCATCACCTGCACTCATGAGCATACGTAACGCAGTCGGTGCAGTATACCAAATCGTTACTTTAAAGTCTTCAATCATTGCGTACCAGTTCTCTGGTGAAAAGCGACCTCCAGCGATACAGTTCGTTACACCGTGAAGCCATGGCGAGAAAATACCATAAGATGTGCCTGTCACCCAACCGGGATCGGCAGTACACCAATAAACGTCATCTTCTTGAAAATCAAGTACATATTTACCCGAAATGTAGTGCAGTAACATCGCTTCTTGAACATGCAATACCCCTTTTGGCTGACCTGTTGAACCAGATGTATAATGCAAAATTAAGCCATCTTCACGGTCTAACCATTCCATATCAAACGATGTCGATGCTGTTGCCAACTCATGATTAAAGTCTACATATTGCGCATCAACTTCATCATCAACGACGACAATCGTTTCTAAATTTGGCAGTTGCTCTTGAGGTATACGCGATAATAAACTATTCGTCGTAATAATGACTTTCGCATCACTATTTTCTAAACGGTCTTTCACTGCCTTTTCCATAAATGCTTCAAATAAAGGGCCTACAATACCGCCCAATTTTAAAATGCCAAAAAATGCAAAATAAAGTTCTGGTGTACGAGGCATGAAAATGAAGACACGATCCCCTTTTTGTACATTCGCCTTATCTTTCAACACATTGGCAGCTTGGTTTGATTTTTCTTGTAAATCTTTAAATGTATAACTTTCTTTTCGTCGATTATCTTTATAATTCAAAGCGATTTTATCTGCTTTACCTTCATTTACATGCCGATCAATGCATTCATATGCCATGTTGATTTTTCCAGTTTCGTACCAAGAAAATACTTTCTCTACTTCTTTCCAATCAAACTTGTCATATGTTGCTTGATAATCAGTTAAATTGAAGTTGCCTTGATCCCCTTTGTAAACTTCGACTTTCATCACAAGTACCCCCTTGTATTGTGTAATCGCTTTCAAAACTAATATCATTATACCTTATGCGCGTATTGTTTTCAAAAAATTATACTTATTCGGAATTTAAGGTGAAATTAAGTAAGCGTTATCATATAATAACAATAGTGCAATATGTAAGAAAGGAGATGTGCCCATGAAACATATTAAAACTTATGAACATGAAAGCTATACTGTTGACGGACAAACTTTTATCATTGAAGGCCCTGTTTCTAAAACACAATTACAAACTTATACTTTTGACGAGGGTCTCGACGCATTTCGAATTCCTATTGAGCAATTTGAGGCCATACAGGATATCAGTACGTTAGACGAGGGGCGCATTTACATCATTCGAAAGGAAAATCACATCATCGGTTACGTGACGTATTTATATCCGGACCCGATGGAAAGGTGGTCTGAAGGTCAACTCCCCTATTTGTTGGAGCTCGGTGCGATAGAAATCAGTTTAGCCTACCGAGGATTAGGATTAGGACGCATGTTGTTAAAAGTGAGCACACGTAGTCCTGAATTAGAAGATTATATTATCATTACGACTGAATACTATTGGCATTGGGATTTGAAAAACTCAAAATTAGACGTTTTCGAATACAAGAAATTAATGCAGCGGATGATGTCGAATGGTGGCCTAGAAGTATTTGCAACCGACGACCCAGAAATTACAAGTCATCCTGCTAACTGTTTAATGGCACGTATTGGCAAGAACATCACAGTCGACCAAATGGAAGCTTTTGATGATATTAGGTTTATGAATCGTTTCTTTTTCTAAGGGGGGATGTGATATGACAAATCATTCACAACGAGAAACGGGATATGTTTATTCTGATGCATTACTGCGCTATCGCTTCCATAATAAACACCCATTCAATCAAATGCGGGTCAAACTGACGACTGAATTATTACTATCGACAGGTTATTTATCTAAAGCACAAATTATTAAACCAAGACAAGCGACCATTGATGAAATTGCGATGGTTCATAAATATGATTACATACAAGCGGTGATGCGTGGTGAAAAAAATCTACTCGCTCCTGATGAACAACAAAAATACGGTTTAGATGACGAAGATACACATGTCTTTTCTCGCATTCATCGGAGCACTGCGACCATTATCGGTGGTGGCTTAAATTTAGTTGATGCCATTATGGAAGGCAAGTTTCGCAATGGCTGTCATTTAGGTGGCGGTTTACACCATGCACATGAAGGACGCGCGAGTGGTTTTTGTGTGTACAATGATGCAGCGATTTATATTAAATATTTGAACGAAAAATATCAACAACGCGTACTATATATCGATACTGATGCGCATCACGGTGACGGCGTGCAATGGACGTTTTATACATCCAATCAAGTGATGAACTATTCCATTCATGAAACGGGTAAATTTTTATTTCCAGGTTCTGGTCATTATACTGAGAGAGGCACAGACCAGGGTTTTGGCTATTCAATCAATGTCCCACTCGAACCGTATACAGAACACGACTCATTTTTAGAGGTTCTTAAAAAGACGTTGAATCAAGTCGCTGAATCATTTCAACCTGATTTTATTGTCAGTGTGAATGGTTCAGATATTCATTATTTAGATCCATTAACGCATATGAGTTGCGATTTAAATACACTGTATGAAATTCCTTATATCATTACCGAAGTCGCTGAAAAATATTGTGGTGGCAAGCAAATCATGTTAGGTGGCGGCGGTTACAATATTTGGCGTGTTGTACCAAGAGCTTGGAGCCATATTTACCTCAGCTTAATCCACCAACCCCGACTTCACGGGCGCTTACCTGAAGACTGGTTGAACAAATGGCGTCATTACAGCCCTGTCCCCATCCCTGAATATTGGGAAGAACAGTATGACGATTATCAAGAAATACCCCGACGTTCAGAAATTACAAAACAAAATAACCAAGTCGCTGAAAAAATATTAAGTTGGTTTTAAGAACCATTAGGAATTGAATAAAAAACCACTGTCATGGGGTCACTACTTACGCCTCAAAAAAAGAAAGGCTGAGACATTAACGTAATCTTAGCCTTTCTTAATATTTATACCTTTTCGTATGTTCAATTCATGATTAACGTGTTGTGCCACGATATTGAATTTTATGTGGCAAAATCACATTTGGATTTTCGATATCTTCATTATTCATATATTTCGTTAACAGACGCATCCCTACCGCACCGATATCATATAAAGGTTGAATGACACTTGATAATTGCGGTCTTACCATTTCAACTAAACGTGTGTTGTTGAAGCTGACCACTTGAATGTCTTTAGGTACTTCTAAACCATGATCTAACGCACCGTGAACAATACCAATCGCTTGTTCATCACTAATAGATAATACCGCATCTGGTTGATAGTGACTTAACTTTTCATATGCACGTAAACCATCTTTATACGTTTCATTACCGACATATAATAAATGTTCATCGACCGCAAGTTGATGTTGTTCTAACACTTCTTTAAGCCCTTCATAGACATCTTCTTGTGCTTTTTTAGAATAACCACCGCCAACGAAAGCAAACTTTTTAGAACCTGTATTAACTAATTGCTCTGTCACTTCTTTACTTGCTTGTACGAAATCAATGTTAACGGATGCAATACCGTCGTCTTTACCATTTGTTCCTGATACGACAACAGGAATAGATGCACGGCTAATTTGCTCTTTAATCTCATCAGTAAGTGTGCCACCGAGGAAAATGATACCGTCAACTTGTTTACTTAATAAATTATTAAAGATTTCTTTTTCTTTCTCAGGATCATCATCAGAGTTAGAAATAATCGTATGATATTTATACATCGTCGCAATATCTTCTAATCCTCTTGCTAATTGTGAGTAGTAGATGTTAGAAATATCCGGAATAATCACACCTACTGTAGTCGTTTTTTTACTTGCTAACCCTCTTGCTACAGCATTTGGACGATAGTTTAAACGTTTAATTACTTCATTCACTTTATCTCTTGTTTCGGGTTTCACGTTTTGATTACCATTCACTACACGTGATACCGTCGCCATAGATACTCTTGCTTCTCTCGCCACATCATAAATGGTTACAGTCATAATCGTTCCTCCTAGAAAACGCTTTATTTAGTATTATAATAAGTTTTCATGTCATTTTCAAAGTGTATCATAATTTTAACGACCAAAACATCTAAAACGCTTTCTTGTCATTGATTTGTCAAATTTATATCAAATATTTTTTTAGCAACTTCATTTTAAATAATGACGATGGATACAAATATTAACCAATGAGCATACGGATGATATAAATACTTGATTGCTTATAAAAGTTTGTGCAATTGATGTGAATAAACGGAATGTCGTATGATTTGAAATAATGTATCTGCAATTGGGGATATGGCGTCAATCATAAAATAGGTATCGAAATCGTTTGTAACGGAGGCTTAGTCTACATATCAAGATACAATAAAAAGGCAAGCCCCTACTTACATTGTAGGATTTTGCCCTTTTTACGATTAATCTATTATTTCAATTTCTTGTTATTGTACATATCAGCTAAAGGTTTGATGACGTTGTAGAATTCATTGAACTCATTTAAGTCCATTTGTTGACCGCTATCACTTAAAGCGACTGCAGGTTCAGGATGTACTTCTGCCATTACGCCATCAGCCCCTACTGCAAGTGCTGCTTTCGCTGCTGGTAACATAATGTCTTTGCGACCTGTACTGTGCGTCACATCAACCATGACTGGTAAATGCGTACCTTGTTTTAAGATCGGTACTGCTGAAATATCTAATGTGTTACGTGTCGCTTTTTCGTAAGTTCGAATACCACGTTCACATAAAATAATATTTTGGTTCCCTTCTGATGCAATGTATTCTGCAGCGTATACAAACTCTTCAATAGTTGCAGATAAACCACGCTTTAATAAAATTGGTTTACGCGTACGACCTGCTTCTTTTAATAATTCGAAGTTTTGCATGTTACGTGCACCAATTTGGAAAACATCCAAGTATTGATCAGCCAGTTCAAAGTCGTTTGGATGAACAATTTCACTCACAACATTGAGGTCATATTTATCTTTCATTTGTTTAAGTATTTTTAATCCTTCTTCACCTAGGCCTTGGAAGTCATATGGTGATGTACGTGGTTTGAATGCACCACCACGAATGAATTTTTCGCCTTTCGCTTTCAAATCTTTAGCCACTGCATCGATTTGATCATAAGATTCAACCGAACATGGACCGAAGACAAAAGATTTTTGGCCTTCACCAATAATGCCACCATTTTCAAAGTGTACAATCGTATCTTCAGGCTTTAACTTACGTGAGACATACAAATGTTTTTCATTATCTGATTTTTGTAAATCTGTTGAGGCTTTAAAAATTTCTTTAAACAGTTGTTTAATTACATTATCATTAAATGGGCCTTGGTTTTTATCAATCAGTGTGTTTAGCATTTCTTTTTCACGTTGAGGATCATAAATTACAGTGCTTTGTTTACGTTTTTCCTCACCGATTTTTTGTGCTAATTCACCTCGTTTTGATAATAAGTCCAATATTTGATCGTTAATGTCTTCAATCTGTTTTCTGTACGTTTCTAATTTACTTGTCATCATTTTTCACCCCAACCATTTTTCTAACTCGCTTTAAAGTAGTAAAATTTAAAAGTAGATATTGAGTATACTAACAATAATATGTAGCAATTTCAACCTTTTAAGTCTAATTCGATTAAAAATATTTTCTAGTATGTTATAAAATGTAAAGTATCCATTGTCATATGTCAATGAATAGAAACTATGTTGTTTAATTCTAGCGCTATATATTTTGAAAATTAATATAACTTATCATTGTAAAAAGTTGAGCTTGTGAGATGATATATCACTCACAAGCCCAATTAGATATAAAGCAATCATTGTATAATACACTTTACAATTAATCGTTAAATGTATGTTTTTCTACTTTTTGATTTGTTTTTTTAGCTTTTTCCGTTACTTTTTTACTGCGATTTGCTTTATTTGATGTCGTTGCTTTTTTGGCATTTGAAGTGCTGTTCGATTTTGGCGTTGAAGCTGGTGCTTTAGTTTTGTCAGCTGTTTGTTCTTCACTTGTAGCTTTTGGTGCATCCTTTTGTAACGTTGATGTTGATTGTGTTGTCGTACCTTGACGATCATGCGTAATCAAACCATTTTCAAATGTTGCTTCACCGTGAGAATTTTTTGGAACTGTTGCGTTTGCTTTTACAGCACCGACTGTTTTCCCTTGGTCATTGACTTGTGCATTCGTACTTTGACCTTTGTCTTGTAAGCGGTCCGAATCGACTTCACTTCGAATTGCGCGTTGTTGTGCTTGGACTGTACTGTCTTTAGTTGACTGTGCTTCAGATTCGCCTTTATCATTCACTTTTACATTTGCATCTTTTCCACGTACAGACGTATCTTGCAAACGATCTGATTCCACTTCATTTTGAATCGCACGTTGTTGTGCAGCTACTGTACTGTTCTCTGTTGATGGCGTTGATGCTTCAGTCTCTTGTTGCTTTTGAGACTGTCTTTGTTTTGCTGCTTGAGCTAAACCTGTTGCTGTCACAGCTTCTGTCGTTGATATCGCAACAGATGCTTGTGAAGCAGATTGTTCACGTGGTGTTTGGGCTTCTAATCGATCTGAATCCACTTCATTACGAATTGCGCGTTGTTGTGCAGATCGTTCATCAGTTGTCGGTTCGTCCTTGGCTATTTTTGATTCTTCTCTCACACGGCGCGCTTGTGCTTTTAATGCTTCTGCTTTACGAATTGCTTCTTCCTTAAGTGCAGAAGAAGGTTCAACATTTGCGGCCTGTTGTGAACTTTTACGTTGTTGCGCAGAACCTTGCTTTAAAATTAAGCCTAATGCACTCCCTAAAACAGCTCCAGCGATAAATCCAAATACAAAGTCTAAAGGTTTATATCCTGGTTCGTATTGAGGAACCTCATAGCTTTCTAAACCTTTCGTATACAAATCACGGTTATATTTTTCCATCTTCAATTTGCGCCTCCTATAATAAATACACTTAAATCAAGTATGAAAACTCATTTAAGTGCATTCTGTTTAAAGCTTATTTAACATGACAACACTTATTTTGAATCTGTGTCATTCAATGTTGTGTATTTTGTGTTTACATCACTAGGATTTGTTGCAAAATCGTTAATGTTTTTGTTTTCATATTGGTTGTTTACTAATTCTTCATTAGATAAAGGTTGACCATTATGGTTTGCATTACGATTTGCATCAGCTGCTACGTTGTTCGTTTTGTAAGCTGCACTACCGCGACGGCTTTTTCTATTTTGCCATTTGTCAGCGATTTCCATTGCAACGTTTGACCATTGAACAACTTGTGAAATTTTGTCTTCATTTTGAGAAATGTTATGCGTGATTGAGTGTGTTACTCGATCAACAGAACCATTTAATGTTTGTACTGAATCACCAATACCTTTAACCGCATCTACAACAGAGTTTAAGCGATTGGCTTTGTCTTGTACGTCTTCGGTTAAACGATTCGCTTTGTGTAGCAAGTCTGTTGACTCACGCGTAATCCCTTGAATCTGTCCTTCTACGCCATCAAGTGTTTTAGCCACATGATCCAAGTTCTTTTTAACAGAAACCAATACTACAACGATACCGATTGCTAAAATAAGAAAAGCAATTGCTGCGATGATTCCCGCGATAGGTAAAATCCATTCCATTCCTAAACGCCTCCTAATTGACTTTAAAATGATATGCTATTTATTTTAATTAAATACCCAACCTATTCGAACTCAAACATTAAAACTGCTGTTCAACGCCAATTTTTTCCATGTAGGCTTTAAGAATTTTTTGAATATCTCCCGCACCCATAAATAAAAGTACAGCGTTGTCGTGCCTTTGCAGTTGTTCCACGCTATCCTCATCAATCAAATACGCGCCATCGACTAATTTTAATAAATCATTAATAGATAACTCGCCTTGATTTTCACGAATGGAACCAAATATATCACAAAGATACGTTTGATCTGCAAGGTTTAACACATCTGCAAACTCTTGTAAAAATGCTTTCGTTCTAGAGAAAGTATGTGGCTGGAATATAGCCACTACTTCTTTATTTGGATATTTTTTTCTAGCTGTCTCAATTGTAGCACTAATTTCCCTTGGATGGTGTGCATAATCATCAACTAACACTTGATTTTGAGCAAATGTTTCATTAAAGCGACGTTTCACACCACCAAATGTGATTAATGCTTCTTTAATGTTATCAATATTTAAGTTTTCAAGATAACTAATCGTTAATACGGCTAATGCATTCAAAATATTGTGATCGCCATATTGCGGTGAAATAAAATGGCCATAGAATTCGCCTTTGACATACACATCGAATTCTGTACCGCGGCCTGTAACTTCAATATTTTGCGCATAAACATCCATCGACGCATCAAAACCATAGTAATACACTGGAATATCTACTTCGATATTTTTAACGTATGGATCATCGCCCCATGCAATAATCGCCTTTTTCACATTTTTCGCCATGCCTTGGAATGCATTGATGACATCATCTACATCTTTAAAGTAGTCTGGATGATCGAAATCAATGTTCGTAATAATGGCGTAATCTGGTGAATAACTTAAAAAGTGACGCCGATATTCACACGCTTCAAATGCAAAATATTCACTTTGTGGCAAGCCCATACCAGTCCCATCACCAATTAAAAAGGATGTCTTTTTATCCCCATTCATAACATGAGAAAGTAGCCCTGTTGTCGAAGTTTTACCATGGGCACCTGTTACTGCCACAGAAACATATTCATTAATCACTTCACTTAAAAAATCATGATAGCGAATGACTTTTAATCCGTGTTCATGTGCGCGAGCGATTTCTTCATGTGTATCTTTGAAGGCATTACCTTGAATGATCGTTAGCCCTTCTTTAATATTGTCCGCATCAAAAGGTAAAATTTGAATGCCTTTATTTTTTAATGCAATTTCAGTAAAAACGTACTGGTCGATGTCTGATCCTTGAACTTCATAACCAAGATCATAAATAATCTGTGCTAATGAGCTCATACCAGCACCTTTTATACCAACAAAATGGTATCGTGTCATTGTGTCATCGCTCCTTTCTCTATTTCCATTAAAGCTCACTTAATTCCGACTCTGTCAAATAAACATCACGTGGTTTAGAACCATTTGCGCCTGAGATATAACCTAATTGTTCGAGTTGATCAATAATGCGTGCTGCACGGTTATAACCGATTTGGAAATGGCGTTGAATTAATGACGTTGAAATATGTTGTTCTCGCACCATAAATTGGCACACTTCATCAAAGCGTTCATCTCTGCTAGGTGCCTCATTTTTTTCTAACAACTCTTTTTCTTGAAATAAGTATTCTGGCTCGCGTTGAGCACGGATGAATTCAACAACTTGATCAATTTCTTCATCTGACACAAATGTTCCTTGTACTCTGATAGGTTTGTTCATACCACTTCCTAAATACAGCATATCGCCATAGCCAAGTAAACGTTCAGCACCGCCACTATCCAGTATTGTTCTAGAGTCCACACTAGATGATACCATAAATGCAATACGAGTTGGAATATTTGCTTTAATTAATCCCGTGATGACGTTCACTGATGGACGTTGTGTCGCGACAAGCATATGAATACCACAAGCACGTGCCTTTTGAGCTAATCGTGCAATGGATTGTTCAACATCTTGTGGTGCCATCATCATCAAGTCAGCCAATTCATCAATCACGATGACAATTTTAGGTATACGTTGATCATAACTTACTTTTTTATTGAAGGCAGAAATGTTTCGAACGTGATGATGTGCAAACAATTTAAAACGACGTTCCATTTCATCGACAGCCCATTTCAAACTTTGTGTAGCAGCTTTTACGTCTGTAATGACAGGTGCAACTAAATGTGGCAAGCCATTATACGGTGCAAGCTCTACCATTTTAGGGTCAATGAGTAAAAGTCTCAGCTCTTCTGGATGATTGCGATACAATAATGAAATTAAAATACTGTTAATTGACACAGATTTACCTGAGCCTGTCGCACCCGCAATTAAGGCATGTGGTGTTTTCGCAATATCCATCAACAATGGGTCATTATTGATACGATTCCCCATCGCTACGGTCAATTTGGATTCAGCATTTTTGAATGCCGTATGACTTAATAAAGAACTTATATTGACTTTCGCCGTTTGTGGGTTAGGGACTTCAATGCCGACTAAACTTGTGCCAGGAATTGGGGCTTCTATACGAATATCTTTTGCTGCAAGTGCCATTTTAATATCGTCTTGTAATGCTGTAATTCGTGAAACTTTAACGCCACGCTCCACCGACAATTCAAAACGCGTCACACTTGGTCCCTCGACAACATTCACGACTTCTGCTGGTACATTAAAGTAGTAGAATGCGTTATTGAGTTCTTCTTTTTTCTCAGCAATCCAATTTTCATCTTGTTCATGTTCTTCAGGTGCTTCAAGTAAATCAAGACTCGGCAACTTCAAATTCGGTCCACGACGAATAGTTTTCACTTCTTGTTGTGGTTGTGACTGCTGACTGGCTTCCGTTTGTGTGTCTCTATGTACATGTTCAGTTGCCGTTTGAGGTGACGATTGTTGTTGTTCAACAGGTTGTTCAGGACACACTGGTTGCTCAGTTGCGGTTTGTGAAGATTGAACTATTGTTTCCTCTTTTTTTGCCTGTTGTTGGCGTGACATTAATCTCTTTTTATCTGAAGGTGTCATGACAACGTTAAATGGTTTACTTCCTTTTCGAATCGGCAGTTTATACGATTTTGGTTGTTCGATTTGTTGTGACAGTTTTAGTTCCACAGATGGTTGTTCAGTTTTTAGCGCATCGTCTTGAGGTTTATCGTCATTTTCATCAGTTTTTTCAAATGTTTCATCTGATGGTACAAACTCTGGCTTCAACTCAGGCTCAAGTTTCGGCATTGTAACAGCTTGTTGTGCTAATTGTTCGTCTATGTCATCATCTTGTACAACTTCACCCGTTGAATCACTATCATCTGCATTATCAACCTGTTCACTAACCGTTTCGTCAGTCTCCATTTCATCAAGTGATGCATCATTTTCAACTTCAACGACTTCAAATTCAATATCCGAAGCGTCAGTTTCAGAATTGTATTCTGTCGTTTGTTTAGAAGCTGATGCTACTTGTTCATGGGTATCATGATGTTGTTGTACCTCATCCTCTTGAGATGATTGAGACACATTGTCAAGCGGCACCTCTTCAATATCAAATCCATTTTCAGCAATCTCTTCATTTGTCAACATATTGCTGTCAACATCGTTTTCTGACACCACTTCCGATAAATCGACCTCTTCATATTCAAAACCGGGATCAAATGTAGAGGCATCATCATTTTGTTCAGTCGTTGCACCTAATGTCCCTCCGTAGTGTGTATCCTCAGAGATTTTTTCATCAGCGGACTCAGCATATTGATCACCTAGCAGTTGACGTGCTTGTGCAGAATACATTTCGTCAATCGCTTTTTGAATATCAGGATTCGCATGTTGTTCATAGGATTCTCGTTTCTTTTTAAGCGCCTCTTTGAAGTTTTTCTTCTGTAACATTTTCTTCTCACGTTCTCGACGTATCTCCTCAACTATTTGAGAAGCATAAATGTTTTCGAAATGAATCGTATTTTGACGACGTGAAGGTGATTTGGATTTTCCAGTACGTGCTGTTGTTTGGTTTTGTGTCGACGCTGTTGACCGAGCTTTTGATATTGATTGTTGTACTGCCTGTTCACTTTTTTGTGTCTGATGCTTTGATTTACGTGCTCCTGGTGGTTGATTCAATCCACTGTTTTCAATTTTTTTCGGTTGCTTCGTACCAAAAATGGCAGACGGTACTTCACTCGCTTGGAATGGTTTTTGATGATAATTCGCCTTAACGACAAAATCATCACTGTTCCGTTTTGTTTTTTTTGAACGCTGTGAAGATTGCGCATTGAATGTATAGTCGTTCTGATGATGACTTCGATGCGTTGGACTTGTATCACATGTTTGCTGTTGTTCATAGTAATGCACTTGTTGCACACCCCGATGTCTACGATGTTGACGATCAACAGTAAAGGAAGGACGACGATGATGTGATGGTGTATGCATTGTCACATCGTGTTCTTGAGTCGTATTTGTCTGTTGATGCTGACGTTCCATCTCTTCGTCATGCATCTCAATTGGAAACCGGAATTTTCCACGAGGTCGTTGATAAACATCTTGACTTTGTTGGACAAAAGATGCGTGTTTCTGTTCACGAGATGCTTCACTTTTTCTTCTTCGTGTTGAACGTTGTGACGATTGATCTTTATCATCCTCACCAAATAATTGATCAAACCAGCTCATTTATTTTCACAACCTTCCTCTATTCATCAAAAAATGGTTGACCTACTCGATAATGATCATCTAATACCATAATCCCTTTCTCTTGTGGCGCATTCGGTAAATTCAACTCTTTCATTGAACATACCATCCCACTTGAAGGGACACCTCTTAATTCTGCATCTTTAATGATCATACCACTTGGCATGACCGCGCCAACTTTTGCGACAACGACCTTTTGACCTTGATCAATATTAGGTGCACCGCAAACGATTTGCAATGTTTCAGTGCCTACATCTACTTGAACAATACTTAATTTATCCGCATTTGGGTGTTTTTCTTTCGATTGAACATAACCTACTACAAACTTTGGTGACAAGTCTGCCTCAATTTGATAATCAAGGTCGGTGTTATCAATCATTTTTTGAATCTCTGCAAGCAATGTCTCCGTTAATTTAATATGCCCGACACCATCAATATTTAAATGATTTGTCGCTTCAAATAAATTAAAACCTACAATTTTTTGATTGTTTTTAATAGCGATGACATCACCATGACGTTCATACTCAAATGGTCCTTCGCCTTGTTCAAGTTGTAAAAATGCCACATTTCCTACACCAGTTGGATTAAAAAACAAATTCATCTTCATTACTCCTCATTATTATTGTTAATATCTTTCGTTGCTCGCAAATGATGGACAACGTTTGGATTTTCATTAGGTTTCTGCTTGTTGTTTTTACCTAAAATAAATATCGGTTCGAAATGACCGTTCTCATAAGCAAAAGAGAGTGAAGTAATCGGAACAAGCCCTTGTGCGAAAAATTCCATCGTCAAATGCGCCATAATATCGTAACCTGTTTTATTACGAATATCTGCAATCAGCAACACATCTTGATGAGGGACCGCAACAAGCATTTCCCCTTCACACCGTTCTTCAAATTCAGCTAACAATTTCGCATTCATAATCCGACTCGCATCATAGCCATCATTTTTATTAATGAAATAAAAAATGTTCCCTTTGACTTCATCAGTCGTAAATGAATTTTCTAATTTTCTAACATTAAACATCGCCATTTCTTTAAGCTGTTGCTGGGACAAATTTAAAGACTGCATTAAATCTTCATCAATCAAACGATATGATTTACCAAGATCGAGTGCATAATACACGCGTGTTTCAGCTGTGTGAGGTTCAGTAATAAACGCCTTCCCCTCTTTCGTCTGTCGATCAAAACTTGTCGCACGAATCACAGGCATGACACGAATTTCATCTAATGTCTTATGTGATTCATCTTTCATTTGTTGAATCGTTTCTTCTACATAATAAATAATCTCATCAACAATATTTTCCTGTCCTTTATTGTACTTTGCAACAACCGGCGAAAGTTTAACAGTGATCCCTTTATGATTATCTTGTCGATAAATTCTTAATGATTCTTCGTCACGATTAAATTGATAATCGACGTCTAAATGTGTTAATCGCGATTTGATTAAGTCTCTCATTTTAAAGACATTCATGTTTTCACTCCTAATTGCACGCCTTATATTAGTTTACAATAAATATACCCTTAGGACTAGAAAAAAACCATGTCCTAAGGGTTAAAATCTCATTAAAATTGACTGAGGAATGCGTCAATCTGTTCAATTGTTTTTCTTTCTTTACCAATGTATGAACCGACTTGTTGTCCATTTTGATATACAAGGAAGCTTGGAATGCCCATAATATCGTGTTCAATCGCTAAATCAATAAATTCATCGCGGTCGACTTTCACGAATTTAAAATGTGCATATTTCTCTTCTAACTCAGGCAATCCTGGTTCAATGACACGACAGTCACCACACCAATTTGCGCTAAATAAAAATACAGTATTGTCGTTGGCAAAGTCTTTAAATTGTTGTTCGCTTTCTAATTGAATCATCTTCGTCACTCCTATTGATATTGTAATTGTTCTATCGTTTCAAGATTTAATGTTTGAATGGATGCCGTTAACCATGTTTTGGCTGCTTGATAATCTCGAATATCAAATACAGCATCAGTGCTATGAATATAACGTGCGCATACACCGATGACAGCTGTAGGGACACCGATATTCGCTTTATGAATTGCACCACCATCAGTACCGCCCGGTGAAATGTAATGTTGATACGCGACACCATGACGTAACGCAACGTCTAGTAAAAATGTTTTAAATGCCGGTTTCAACAACATCGTGCCATCTTTAATACGTAATAATGCCCCTTCTCCGAGCACGCCGGATAAACCTTGACGTCCTTTCATGTCATTCGCAGGGGAGCAGTCAACAACGAATGCCACATCCGGATCCACTAGACGCGCTGCTGCTTCTGCGCCACGGAGACCGACTTCTTCCTGAACATTCGCACCGACGTACAAATCAAAGTCTAATGTCACATCTTTTAACTGTTCTAACAACTCTAACGCGATGACACAACCATAACGATTATCCCAAGCCTTTGTGGCATATCGATACTCTGATAATTGTAAGAGTTCTGTATGAGGCACAATCGCATCTCCAATTTGAATGCCTCTATTGTATACAGCGTCAGCATCGCTTTCTCCAATATCGAGGAGTAAGTCTTCAATTCGAGGTGCTTGTTCCTTTCCACTTCTAAAATGTTTTGGGATATTCGCAACGACACCGATGATTTCTTCGTCTTGTTGCGTCATAATTTTTAAGCGTTGACCTTGCCAAATGTCATTTGCGACACCACCAAGTGCAGTAAACTTGATGAAGCCTTGTGGTGTCACCTCAGTAATCATAAAACCGATTTCGTCCATATGTGCCGCGACCATGACACGTTTCGCATTCGGCTTACCACTTTTTTTCACGCCATAAAAACCACCCATACGATCATCTACAAACGCATCTACGTAAGGTGCCATCATTTTCTTCATATATTCACGGATATGATGCTCAAAGTTAGGAGCACCGTGCATTTCCGTTAATGTTTTGATTTTATCTATTGTATTATTCGACATGACACACACTCCTCTGAATTTTTATTCTCTTTACTTAGTATATCATCTTTGTTGTGGTAAACTATAATTAAGTCTTCAACAAGGAGATGTGGAAAATGATATCGAAAAAAAACTGGCCTTTATTGATTCCCATTTTAATCCTTAGCCTTTTAGCAGGAAGTTATTTTTACGTGCTGAATATGAACAAACAAAAATACATATCAGCTGATAAAGTCATCCAATCTGTGAAGGGCTATTTCAGACATGTCACAGGTTCTTATATTTTGTATGAACCCACGACATATCGTAAATTCGGTATTGAATATGAGGTTTATAAAGGCGGCATCACTGCTGAGCGACACGGAAAAACATTTAACTATGAATTTATTGCAGATGCATATAATGGCCAAATCATTGATATTATAGAAATCTAACGTTGCTCATCTCAAAGGTGAACTAGCATAGCCACATTTACAGTGGTATGCTGGTTCACTTTCTTTTTAATCAACATTCTCACGTAAAATAGACGCTTCGACACTTTTTAAGTCATGACTCAATTTCGCCGCAAAATGTTGGACATCGTGATAAAACAAAAACCAATATTGATGCGCGACATAATAATGTGTGAGTCGCTCTTTTTCACGGATAGATTGCATAGGATAATCATCATAAGCAGATACCCATAATGGATTGCGATGTGCGGTCGTACTTAAAATATCAGCCATATGCACAGCCTTTTCGCCTTCACTTTCAATCTCGATGACTGCATGACCGAAACTATGGCCACCTGTATGTTTCATTTTAATTCCTGGATAAGGTTCTATGTCATCTTCAAACAGAATCAATTTTGCTTCATATGTTCCTCTATTCATCGGCCAATACGTCGCTTGACTCCGAATATTAGGGGCAATAAATTCATGCCATTCATCTTGTTGAACATAGTGCCACGCATTAGGAAATTGGGCTTGACCATTCGCATCTGTTAAACCTGTCGCATGATCAAAATGCATATGCGTCATCAACACGATATCAATATCCTCACGTGTTAGAGAGAATTGTGCGAGTGATGCATCAATGTCCGATTCATATCGTACACCGTAATTTCGCAATTGCTTTTCGGTTAATTTTCCATTGCCAATCCCTGTATCGATTAAAATATTTTTATCTCCAGTTCGAATGAGTATGGGGTAAGTCGTTAATGGGACTTGGTTCTTATCATTCACTGGATATTGACGTTCCCATAACGGTTTAGGAACGACACCAAAAATAGCCCCGCCGTCCATCTGTGTAAATCCTCCGTTTAATGAATCAATTTGAAACTTGCCTAATTGCATGTTGAACACCTCAATTTCATTTTACGCATTTCCATTATCAACGAAAGCTTAGTAGCGTTTCAAGTCTGAGCACTCAAGTGTTCATTTAACATTAATAAGTGCAACAAAAAAGCAATGGGTGTGATTTTTAGTCACTCACATTGCTTTTTAATTTATTCGGTTGTATGTTTAGAATGAAATTTTGCTTCCATTCGATAAATACGTGACCCTTTTTCAGAAAATTTATGTTCATACTCGGTCGGAATATTACTCCCTTCATCTTCTTGATGGAGATTCAAGTTGATTTTTGTAAAATACATACCAAATTGAGACATACTTTCAAGGCTGTATGCGAACAAGCCACGATTATCTGTTTTAAAATGAAGCTCGCCATCTTCACGAAGGATTTGTTGATAGAGTGCTAAAAAAGTCCGATACGTTAATCGACGTTTGGCATGTCGTTTTTTCGGCCATGGATCAGAAAAGTTTAAATAAATTCGGTCCACTTCACCTTGACGAAAATAGTCTGTTAAAATGACCGCATCGTTACATAATAATTTAATATTCGTTAAGTTGAGTTCACGTACTTTATCCAGCACGCGAATCATCACATTTTTATCTCTTTCAATGGCAACATAATTAATATGTGGATTTTGCTGAGCTAACGTCGTAATAAACTTACCCATGCCAGATCCCACTTCAATGTGAATCGGCTGTTGTTGTTCAAACCATTCACTCACTTTATGGGCATGCACTGCTTCTAAATCCACAATATCGTTATGCGCAGTTAAGTAAGACTCAGCCCACGGTTTATTTCTCATTCTCATGATTATTCATACTCCTTAAATAAATACATTACTCTTCATGACTTCATTTAAGAATTTGAGCCAAGTATTCATATCTTTATAACGTTTATGCTCTTCGTTCCACTGAATCATACCAATAGACTGAATCACCGTATACCATTTCATACGTTTTTTTAAATTCATCGTTTCTTTCACTTCATACGTGTCAAACCAACTCGACCATTGCGTTTCAGGCACGTAGTTGTAGAGCAGCATACCGATGTCAATGGCAGGGTCAGCAATCATCGCGCCTTCCCAATCGACAAGAAAGAGTTCATCTTTATCTGATAAAAGCCAGTTATTATGATTGACATCACCGTGAACAACCGTATAAAAACGAGGATCAAACTCCGGCATATGGTCTTCAAGATACGTTAAAGCCTTTCTCACGATATGATGCGTCAACACATCACGAGACAATGAGGCATTAATTTTATGCAACATAATTTCAGGGGTGATAGGCGCCATCTCCATACGCTTCAACATCGTTAACAATGGTTTTGACTGATGAATTTTTTTCAACAAATGTGCCACACGATCTTGGGCCATTTCTTGCGATTCAAGTTCACGCCCATTTTTCCAATGTTGGGCCGTCACAACTTCGCCTGTTTCGATACGTTTCGTCCAAACCAGCTTAGGTACGATGCCTTCTGCTGATAATGCAGCGATAAATGGATTGGAATTACGTTTCAAAAACAACTTTTGACCATCTTGCTCAGCCATATAAGCTTCACCAGATGCACCACCAGCCGAGTCAAGCGTCCATCCTAACTGATAAAACTGCTCCACAACTCGCTCACCTCACTTTCAAATAGAAAAGGCTCATGAAATTTTTTCAAGAGCCATATTTAAATCATTTTTCAATGATTTTAAATTCACGTTCATGTTTTGCACTCATTTAAGATTTTATAATTATTGAGCCTTTTTTTCAACCAAAAATGAAACACAAAATGTGACTTTTTACCTTTATCCGTTTTGAAAGTTTCACAAACTCTTCATAATACTGTCAAATCACCCTATTTAGTGTGAATGTGAACGAATGTATCTTTCAAAACCTTCTTGTAAACGTCTTGTAATCGGCCCCACTTTACCGTCCTTAACCAGTTCACCATCGATTTTAACGACTGGCATTACTTCGGCAGACGTACTTGAAATGATCACTTCATCAGCGTCCTTCAAAAATGCTAATGAGAATGCTTCGTCTTTAAATGTAATTTGCTCATCATCACAAATCCATTTAATCACTTGACGTGTAATCCCGTTTAAAATTAAATTGTTCGCTGGATGTGTGTATACGACACCATCTTTAATCGCATAAACATTACTTGAAGCACCCTCTGTCACCGTACCATCACGATGTTGAACCGCTTCAGTCGCATTGTATTTTGTCGCATATTCTTTCGCTAATACGTTACCTAATAAGTTTAAACTTTTAATATCGCAACGCAACCAACGAATATCATCCGTAGTAACGACTGACACACCCTCTTCAAGCGCTTTAAACGGACGATCGTATGATTTCACGAAAGCTGTTAATACAGGTTCTACTGATGGCGTTGGAAAAGCATGGTCACGCGGTGCAGCACCACGCGTTACTTGCATATATACCCCACCATTTATCACATCGTTCACTTGTGCGAGTTCACGGACAAGTTCCGTCAATGATTCCACTGTGTAATTCAATTCTAAACCGATTTCGTTCGCACTGCGTAATAAACGTTCGAAGTGTTCTTTAGCTGTAAATAACTTGTTGTCATAAATACGTACATATTCATAAATACCGTCTCCAAAATTGTATCCACGGTCATTAAAAGCGACTTTTGCCTCGCTTTCTTCTACAAAACTTTCATTAATCAGTACTTTTGTCATAATTTATCCCTCCACACAAACCGCATAAATCGCTTCTAAATAGATGCTCGTTGCGTTAAATAGTTGTTTTTTCGTGATGTATTCATTTTTTTGGTGCATTAAATCTTCAGAGTCCTCAAACATCGCACCGAACGCGACACCTTTGTCTAAATTGCGGGCATAAGTCCCTCCGCCAATCGTAAATGATGGGCGCATATCTCCCGTTTGGTTGCGATAAGCTGTTAACAATTTTTGAACAAATGGATCTTCAGGATTCACAAAATGAGGTGTTTGTACTTTAAGGCCTTCAATGTCAAAACCTAATGCTTGAATTTCGGCAGTAAAGTCATTGATGGCGCGGTCAAAATCAAAACCTTCTGGATAACGTAAATTAATACCGAACGAACCACCTTCATCTATGTCATAGCGAATAACACCGATATTTGTCGTTACATCGCCCATCGAATCTGAATGGAATTTCATGCCCATTTTTTCGCCAAAGTGAGAATCAAATAAGTATTTTTCACCAAAAGCTGTCCATGATTGTGCAGATTGATTTAAATTTAACGTGTTTAAGAAATGAATTAAAAATAAACCGGCATTCACACCAATAGATGGATCCATACCATGTACAGCCTTACCAAAAACAGTTAATTTCAAAATGCCACTATCAATTTCGTGTTGTCCTTCTAATTGATGTTCTGATAAAAATGCTTCAAAACGTTGAATCGTATCAGTCATATTTTCTTTCACTAAAATATCCGCATTGGCAACGTCTGGCACCATGTTGAAACGTTCACCAGAAACAAACTGCTTCAATTCGATTTCAGGTTCATCATCGTCTAACGTTAAAGTTTGCTGTTTAATCGTAAATGTTGTAATCCCTTTTTCACCATGAATCAGTGGGAATTCCGCATCAGGTGCAATACCAATCGTCGGCATTTCTTCAGTTTTGAAATAACGTTCTGTACATTTCCATTCAGACTCTTCATCTGTTCCGATAATAATATGTATTCTCTTTTTCCAATCTACATTCATATCATTAAGAATTTTTACCGCATAATAAGCTGCGATTGTAGGTCCTTTGTCATCCAATGTTCCGCGTGCAATAATACGGTCGTCCGTTTCAACAGGGTCAAATGGATCTGAATCCCAACCATCACCCGCTGGCACAACATCAACATGACCTAAAATACCAAAAAGTTTTTCACCTTTACCGATCTCGATACGGCCAGCTAAATGATCAGTATCAAATGTATTAAATCCATCGCGCTCAGCTAACTGATACATATATTCAAGTGCTGCCTTAGGACCTGGACCCACTGGCGCGTCTTCAGTAGCTTCTGCATCATTGCGGACTGATTTGATAGCTAAAAGTCCTTTTAAGTCTTCGATCATTTGCGTTTCATATTCTTGTACTTTTTCTCTCCACATGCTGATCAACATCCTTTTTTTCATGATTGTATTTCTTATTTTACATGAATTATCCATTAAACAACAGTAATATTTCTGTACACTTTTTTAATCTTTCTAACAAAATGTTGTCCTTCGTTTTAAAATATCGATTAACTCATGGAAATTCTTTTAATATTATCATAAAAAACATCAAGCATATGGATAAAATCCTAATAGATACGTTGAGATAGACGTCAATATGCAGCAAGAAGAAATACGTTACAGCGACATATGAAGTAAAAAAATCGCTCACAAATTAAAAACCAGATGCTAAGGTCATCAGCATGACACCTTAACGTCTGGTTTTAAAATGATTACTTATTCGGTTCATTATCACGCACAACATGTAAATTGTGTGAAGGATCTCCGCCGCCTTCATCATCAAACAACGCTTCTCTATCATCTAAGTTATCACGTTGTTCACCGTTCAATAACCGTTCTTTTTTCTCGTTAATAAATGATTTCGGATCTTGTTTCGCTTTGTTAATATAAGCTTTTGGATCTTCTTTCACTTTATTAAACTCTTGCGTTGCAGCCTCACTCACTTGTGCTGCTTTTTCTTGTGCGCGTTTTTTGTAGTCTTCCGGATTTTCTTTATATTTTTGATATTCTTGCTTCAAGTTTTCACGGTTTTGTTTATTTGAAAGTACAACGGCTGCCACTGCACCTCCAATACCAAGAATCGCTTTAAACAGTTTTCCTGATTTTGCCATCTTTAATCACCTCAAATACTTTTAATGTAAGGTTACCCGGCAGATGAACAAGTTAAACCTTTTTCATTTAAATATTTGAACAATTAACGATAATTCAGCAATTTCAGCTCGTCTTCTGTTAAAGGTCGATAAGCACCTGGCTGTAACGATGAATCTAACGTAAGCGCACCAATAGACATTCTTTTTAGCGCGACAACATCATTATCAATCGCGTGAAACATCCGCTTCACTTGATGATACTTCCCTTCTTGAATCGTGACGAATGCAGTCGTTGGCTCATCCAAAATTTCAAGATGTGCAGGTTGTAGTTGCCCCTCTTTTAATGTGATGCCTTCTTCAAAACGTTTTGGATCACTTGCTTTTAATGCATACTTCGCTTTAACCCAATACGTTTTCGACACATGCTTATTCGGACTCATCAACTCATGGTTAAATTGACCATCATTCGTAATTAACAAAAGCCCTTCTGTATCTTTATCAAGACGTCCAACTGGAAATAAGTCTAAATGTTGGTAGTCTTCAATTAAATCAATCACTGTTTGATGTTGATCATCCACCGTTGCAGATATGAAGTTTTGCGGTTTATTCATCATCAAATACACAAACGGTTCATAAGCAATAAATTGACCATCCACTTCGACAACATCATGCTCTGAATCAATTTGTGTTTTAGCAGATTTGATTTTCACGCCATTATGCAATACACGACCTTTTTTCAACAGCGCTTTAACTTCTGTGCGTGTACCGACACCCATTTGCGCTAAAAATTTATCAATACGCATTATAAAAAGCTCACTTTACGTCTAATTTTGTTTGGAATCTCGCCTAAAAACTTATCTGCCAAACGTGTTTTCATTGTTAATACTGCATAAATAATGACACCCACGATTGCACAAATGACTGTAATGATCAATGCGCCGACGTGACTTGCTGGTGAAATCACGAATTGCAAACCAAAATAAATGACTTCAACAAAAATCATCATAATAAAGCTATATAATAAGATTTTACATACATCGATAATCGTTTCGTTAAATTTGAAGCGTGCGTATTTTTTAAGAATGAAAAAGTTACATACAATCGCAAAAGTTAATGCAATCGCTGTACTTAAAATCGCACCAGCTGTTTCAAACATAATAATTAAAGGCATGTTTAAAATTAATTTCAACACTACTGAACCGACAATGACGAACACTGTTAATTTTTGCTTATCAATACCTTGTAACATCGATGCCGTTACACTCAATAGTGAAATCAAAATAGCGACAGGTGCATAGTAGAACAACAGACGGCTACCATCCATACTGTATTCATAAAACACCGTATATAGTGGAACAGCTAATGCCATAATCCCTAAACTTGCCGGCACTGTAATGTACATCAATACACCTAATGCCGTGCGAATTTGACGATGCATTTCAACATAATCGCCCTTTTCGTATGTTTTAGTGATAAATGGAATTAAACTAATCGCAAATCCAGCCGCTAAAGACGTTGGAATCATAACAATTTTGTTCGTTGTCATATTGAGCATCGTAAAGAACGTACCTTGTAAACTTGTTTCCACACCTACTATAGATAATGCATTATTATGCGTCAATTGGTCCACAATCATAAACAGTGGGAAGTTAAGACTTACAATGACGAACGGAATACTGTACGAGAGAATTTCTTTGTACATTTTCGAATATGACACATCAATCCCTGTCATATCATGAGCAACCATTTCCTGTATGCCACGACGACGCTTAATCCAATACCACCAAAGCGTCAAGATACCTGCAATCGCACCAATTGCAGCACCGAACGTCGCAATACCATTCGCTAATAATACAGAGCCATTAAAGACATTTAATACGAGATAGCTGCCGACTAAAATGAAAATGATACGTCCAATTTGTTCAGTAACTTCTGATAAGGCTGTAGGTCCCATCGATTTGTAACCTTGGAACACTCCTCGCCAAGTTGCTAACACTGGGATAAAAATGACAACAAAGCTAATCGTACGAATGATGGCAGTAATTTGATCGACTGTCCAACCCGCATTTTTATCCATATTATGGGCAATCGTTACTGACGCAATCATCGGAGACAAGAGATATAAAACGACAAAGCCTAATATTCCTGTGATACTCATCACGATAAAGCTTGATTTATACAGTTTTTGACTAACACGATATGCGCCTAATGTATTGTATTTCGCAACGTATTTCGACGCCGCAAGAGGCACACCCGCAGTGGCAACAGCTATCGCAACATTGTATGGTCCATAAGCATAGTTAAAAGGTGCAAGATTATCTGCGCCTCCTATGATTTGGTAAAACGGAATAATGTAAATAATTCCTAAAACTTTTGTAATTAAAATACTTAAAGTTAGTAAAAAGGTTCCCCTTACTAATTCCTTGTTTTCACTCATAGATAACCTACCTACTCTACATTTTTTCAAGATTTAATTATAACACAATACGGATATTATACACTGATTGAGAATATGTTAAAATCAAAATATCAATTTTAAGGGGTTTTTATAAAATGTATCAAACAATTGTGATCGGTGGCGGACCGAGTGGATTAATGGCTGCCATTTCATCAAGTCAAAACGGGCAATCCGTACTCCTATTAGAAAAAAAGAAAGGCTTAGGTCGTAAATTAAAAATATCCGGCGGTGGTCGTTGTAATGTGACTAATAACTTGCCTTATGCTGAAATTATCAAACACATCCCTGGAAATGGAAAATTTTTATACAGTCCTTTTTCAATTTTCGATAACCAATCTATTATCGAATTTTTTGAATCGCGTGGTGTTGCATTAAAAGAGGAAGATCATGGCCGTATGTTTCCTGTATCAAATCAGTCACAAGATGTACTCGATGCATTGATCTGTGAATTGAAACAAAATGACGTTACAGTAAAAGAAGAACAAACTGTCGTAGACGTGAAAAAAGTTGATGCAGACCATTTTCAAGTACAACTCCAAAATGGTGATACGTATGAAGCAAAAACAGTCATCATTGCGACTGGTGGCACAAGTGTCCCCCAAACCGGTTCAACGGGTGATGGCTATCGATTTGCACAATCATTAGGCCATTACATCACAGAACTGTTCCCTACAGAAGTTCCGATTAAATCTAACGCACCATTTATTAAAAATCAGTCACTTAAAGGTTTGAGTTTAAAAAATGTCGGCCTATCCGTCTTAAAGAAAAATGGCAAAAAACGTATTACCCACCAAATGGACATGCTATTCACGCATTTCGGTATTAGTGGGCCTGCTGCATTGAGATGTAGTCAATTTATTTATCAAGAGCAAAAAAGTCAGAAACAACAAAACATTCAAATGCAAATTGATGCCTTTCCCGAAATCAATGAAGAAGAACTCAAACAAAAAATCACGAAACAGCTCAAATCACAGCCCGATAAACATATTAAAAATGCACTAAAAGGTTTGATTGAAGAACGCTACTTAACACTCATGATTGAAAGTACAAATATTCCATTTGAAACGACGTATCATCATATCAGCGCACAACAACTCAGTACACTCGCACATCAATTCAAAGCATTTACTTTCGAAGTTTACGGCACGTTACCGTTAGAAAAAGCTTTCGTGACTGGTGGTGGCGTTTCAATCAAAGAAATCGTTCCAACAACTATGGAATCTAAAATCACACCTGGTCTGTATTTATGTGGTGAAGTATTGGATATTCATGGATATACGGGCGGTTACAATATTACGAGTGCCCTTGTCACAGGCTTCGTCGCAGGCTATTTCGCCGGCCTTGCAGAATAAAAATTAACCATACACCATAGCATTCACCCCATCTCAAAATAGCTAACGAGATGGGGTGTTTTTATTCATATATCCATTGAAACGCAAACATGATTGCACCTTCACATACTCCCTCCCCCCTTAGTTAAAAGAGATATGATGAGGTGGTTTGTTGTTGTTGATACTTCCGTTCCTCTCATACCAAGAAGATTGCAAGACTCCTGTGGGGTAAAGTTGAAAACAAAATTATAACTTTTATTTTTAAAAGTGGCTGCTGTTTAACGCAGTAGCTGTCTGACTTCTCAATGCACTTGCTGTTGAGAAGTCTAGTTAGTATTGCGGAGGCAGTACAACGAAATCTTTGTTGCACATGAGATTTCTGTACTGCTCCCGAAAATCCATTCATGCCTCAACAAATGTAACAGTTAAATCGAGCGTTAGTTAAAGGTTTAGCCCCTCGAAGGCAAGTGCTGCAATCAAGAAATTTAAAACTAAAGATTTCGAAATGTTTAACAAATCCAAAACACAAAAAAACACTGCTATCATCGCATGGTCCCCCCATACGACAATAACAGTGCATCATCATATCTTAAATACGCTTAAACTCTAACCCTTCATTGCCCCAAGCACGCATACCACCTTCAACATTCACCGCATCAATCCCATGATCATTCAAAAATTCAACCACTTTCGCACTTCTCACACCGCCAGCACAAACGATGTAATACGTCGTGTCCTTTTTGAAATCATCTACATGATCCGGAATGTCATTCATCGGAATATGTTCAGCATTAGGAATCATCCCCATTGCAACTTCTTCATCTTCGCGTACATCGATAATATTTACCGGTTCTGAACTTAAAACAATCTCTTTTAATTCATCTGTAGTCATTTCTTTCATTATCCTCTACGCTCCCTTATTCATCATTATTTTGCGACAATATTCACCAATTTTTGTGGAACTGCAATGACTTTCTTAATCTCTTTACCCTCAATTGCAGCTTTAATGTTGTCATTGGCTAGCGCTGTCGCTTCCATATCCTCTTTACTCATATCTTTCGGGATTTCGATTTTAGCACGTACTTTACCATTCACTTGAACGACGATTTCCACGACATCTTCTTCTAATAACGATGGATCGAAACTTGGCCATGGTTGATAAGTAATCGTTGTGTCGTGTCCTAAAATTGACCATATTTCCTCACCGATATGCGGTGCGATAGGTGCTAACATTTTCACAAAACCTTCTGCATAGGCTTTAGAAATGTGTTCAACCTTATAACATTCATTAATAAAGACCATCAATTGACTAATCGCCGTATTGAAGCTCAATGATTCGAAATCTTCAGTGACCTTTTTAACTGTTTGATGGTACACCGTTTGTAATGCTGGTGTGTCATCTTCAATCACTTTAGCCGTTAACTGTCCTGCTTCAGTTAAAAATAAACGCCATATACGATCTAAGAATCGACGTGAACCATCTAAACCATTTTCACTCCAAGCAATTGAAGCTTCTAACGGTCCCATAAACATTTCGTATAAACGTAAAGTATCGGCACCGTGTGAACGAACGATATCGTCTGGATTCACAACATTACCTTTTGATTTGCTCATTTTTTCGTTACCTTCACCTAAAATCATACCTTGGTTGAATAATTTTTGGAAAGGCTCAGATGTAGGGACAACTCCTAAATCATAAAGAACTTTGTGCCAGAAACGTGCATATAATAAGTGCAACACGGCATGCTCAACACCACCGATATAAAGGTCAACAGGCAACCAATGTTTGAGCTTTTCAGGGTCAGCTAACATTTGATCATTATTAGGGTCGATATAACGCAAGTAATACCAACAGCTACCCGCCCATTGTGGCATTGTGTTAGTTTCACGACGACCTTTCATACCTGTTTCAGGATCAACGACATTCACAAAATCATCAATATTTGCAAGTGGTGATTCACCTGTACCTGAAGGCTTAATTTCATCTGTTTTAGGAAGTAATAATGGCAATTCGTTTTCCGGTACAGTTGTCATTGAGCCGTTTTCCCAATGAATAATCGGAATCGGTTCACCCCAATAACGTTGGCGACTAAATAACCAGTCACGGAGTTTATAATTCACTTTCTTCTCTCCAAGACCTTTAGCTTCTAATAGCGCAATGGCTTTTGCAATCGCCGCTTCATTGTTCAGACCGTCTAATTCACCAGACTGAACATGTGGACCGTCACCTGTGTAATATGGTGTCTCTGCATCGTTTTCAATGACTGTCACAACTGGTAAATCAAATGTTGTTGCAAATTCGTAGTCTCTTTCATCATGTGCTGGAACTGCCATCACAGCCCCTGTACCATATGAAGCTAACACATAATCAGCAATCCAAATAGGAACTTGCTCACCTGTAAATGGATGAATCGCATAGGCCCCTGTGAAGACACCTGTCTTTTCTTTCGCAAGATCTGTACGTTCTAAGTCCGATTTTTTCGCAGCTTCATCTTGATAATGCTTTACTTTTTCATATTGTTGCGGTGTCGTAATCCGGTTCACTAAAGCATGTTCAGGACTTAACACTAAAAATGTTGCACCGTAAATCGTATCTGGACGTGTTGTAAATACTTCAATCGGTGTGTCAATATTTTCGACTTTAAAGTTCACTTTTGCCCCTTCAGAACGGCCAATCCAGTTACGTTGCATGTCTTTAATCGACTCAGGCCAATCGAGTGTATCTAAGTCTTCAAGTAAACGATCCGCATATTCTGTAATTTTCAATACCCATTGTTTCATCGGGCGTCGAACAACAGGATAGCCACCACGTTCTGATACACCATCTACCACTTCTTCATTAGATAGAACTGTACCTAACGCTTCACACCAGTTCACCGGAATTTCATCAATATAAGCTAATCCTTTTTTATAAAGTTGAATAAAAATCCATTGTGTCCATTTATAATATTCAGGGTCTGTCGTACTTACTTCACGATCCCAATCATAACTAAAGCCAAGTTCTTGAATTTGACGCTTAAATGTTTGAATGTTACGTTTTGTAAATGCCGATGGGTCATTTCCAGTATCAAGTGCATACTGTTCAGCAGGTAATCCAAACGCATCCCACCCCATAGGATGTAACACGTTGTAACCTTGCATACGTTTATAACGTGACAAAATGTCTGTTGCTGTATAACCTTCTGGATGCCCCACATGTAGCCCTGCACCTGATGGATAAGGGAACATATCTAACGCATAAAATTTCTTCTGCCCGATATTATCTTCTGTTTTAAACGTTTTGTTCTCTAGCCAATACGTTTGCCACTTTTTTTCGACTTCTTGATGATTGTAACTCACAATTAAATCCTCCTCATTCATAAAAAGACACCTCAAACTATTCATATATGCTAAGGGACGACTTTTGCCGCGGTACCACCCTCATTCACTCCTGGAAGTGCACTTCATTTTAAATAGTAAGAGATGTCATTTATTTTTCATTATTTATCGGCAAGTTCACTTAAAGTTTTTCGTTAGTTCGCACCACCACTAACTCTCTGTGGAAACCCTTTTAAGATACTACTCCAGTACAGCACGACCACATGCTTAATTCATAATCAACTACTATATTATGCAATTTAGCACAAAGATGCAAGTGTCATTTACTGTGATTAACGATATAACGTTTTCTGATCAACTTTTCTATCATAAATCGAAAGGAATACCATGGCGATTAGGAGTAAACCTATCATAGACAAAAACATGATTTGCATATTGAATACATCGACGAGTATCCCACCAACTAACGGACCGAAAGCTTTTCCCACTGTTGACGCGGAATTCACAATCCCTTGATAGACCCCTTTTCTACCTTTAGGCGCTAAATTGTTAGCAATCGTCGGTACAGCAGGCCAAACGAACATTTCTGCAAATGTCATAATGACCATCCCTACAACGAAAATTGAAAATGATGTCGCAAAACTTGTCACGAAAAATGACAGTATGAACACGACTAATCCAAAGTAAAGTTGCTTTTTCAGTTGCCCTTTAATGAGGTGAATAATCGGTAATATTAAAGGTTGTCCCACTAAAATGAGCACACCGTTAACTGTCCATAACAAACTATATTGACTCATAGAAATACCGATACTTTGTGTAAATGAAGCAATGGTTGTTTGCCATTGTACGTAAGCAATCCAACATAACGCAAACATCACACATAATAAAATGAGTGCTGTGAAATGTTTCTTGTTTTGAATATGCGCCACATTTTCCAACGTTTCTTGATGTTTAACCGTCGCTTGATAATCTATTTTAAATTGAAATAACGCGATAAAGAAGAAAATAACATACATCGCCAAATTCGCCATAAAAATGTAATTAAAGCTCAGTTCAGCAACAAAACCACCTAGCGCTGCACCTAATGCAACACCGATATTTTGTGCTAAGTAAATCGCATTAAACGTTTGTCTTCCCCCTTGCGGCCACACTGCTCCAGCCATCGCATATATAGCAGGGATAATCATACCACCGCCAAAACCGAGCATAATGAGCCAAATAGCATACCAAGGCCAACCGTGAAAGAAATTTAATAAAATGGTGGCACACAAACTCACGATCGTGCCTAACATAATTGTCCGATAGCCTCCAAGTTTATCGAACAATGTCCCACCAAGTAAATTTCCTACAATCATTCCAAATGAATTGACCATCAGTACCAGTCCGGCAGTACTTAATGATTTGCCGAGTTCCTCATTCATATAAATCGTATTCAACGGCCATAAAAAACTCGCACCTGTGATATTAATCGCCATCCCAATGACGAGCCACCATATTTCTCTAGGCATATTCACTGATGTTTCACTCCTTTTCTCTCTAGCTCACACTATAACACGTTATGATGAAAATATGTTAAAATCTTCAAATACTGTTTAAGAAAAATGACGAATACGATATGATAAAAACAGTTTAAACATAGAAAGTCGAAAGGAAGATTGTGATGGGCACTTATTTCCCATATGCTTTTGAAAAGAAACGATATCACACTTTAAATTATCATCTGAAAAATAAATTTGGTCAAAAAATATTTAAAGTTGCTTTAGATGGTGGTTTTGATTGCCCTAATAGAGACGGTACTGTTGCACATGGCGGTTGTACTTTTTGTTCAGCAGCAGGGAGTGGTGACTTTGCTGGTAACCGTGCCGACGCTATCGAAGTGCAATTTAAAGAGATTAAAAATAAAATGCACGAAAAATGGCATGAAGGTCAATACATTGCATATTTCCAAGCCTTTACTAATACACATGCACCCGTTGCTGTATTACGAGAAAAATTTGAAGCTGCATTAAAAGAACCGGGTGTTGTCGGATTATCTATCGGTACACGTCCAGATTGCTTACCAGATGACGTTGTGGACTATTTAGCCGAATTAAATAAACGTACATATTTATGGGTGGAGTTAGGTTTACAGACCATTCACCAAGAAACATCTGACTTAATCAACCGGGCACATGATATGGACTGTTATTACGAAGGGGTCGCAAAATTACGCCGTCACAACATTAATGTATGTTCACATATTATAAATGGGTTGCCTGGTGAAGATTATGACATGATGATGGAAACTGCAAAAGCTGTTGCTCAAATGGATGTCCAAGGTATTAAAATTCATTTGTTACATCTATTAAAAGGCACACCCATGATGAAGCAATATGATAAAGGTTTACTCGAATTTATGACGAAAGAACAATACATTCAACTCGTTTGCGATCAGCTCGAACAATTGCCACCAGAAATGATCGTCCACCGTATTACAGGTGATGGTCCTATCGATTTAATGGTCGGTCCAATGTGGAGTGTCAATAAATGGGAAGTATTAAATGATATTGACGCAGAACTTGAACGTCGTGGTACTGTTCAAGGCGAATCTTATAGTTCTCAGGTGCGCATATGATAGTCGAACGTATTTTACCTTTCGCCAAAACATTAATTCGTAGTCATACCACACCAGAAAGTGTTGTCATTGATGCAACATGTGGTAACGGACATGACACCCAATTTTTAGCAGACCTTGTCCCAAATGGTCATGTTTATGGCTGTGACATTCAACAAGAAGCAATAGAAAATACAAAACAACGTGTTCAAGATTACAACAATGTTTCCCTATTTCTAACGGGGCACGAATGGATTACACAATATATTAGAGACGAACATCTTACACAAGTACATGCGGCCATTTTTAATTTAGGTTATTTACCGAAAGGCGACAAATCTATCGTCACACAATCAGCGACAACCCTCGCTGCTGTACAAACGATTTTTGCTGTATTACAACCTGAAGGCATTATCGTTTTAGTCGTTTATCCTGGCCATGAAGAAGGTGCGGAAGAAAGTGAGACTTTGTTGAAGCAATTGGCAGCGTTTGATCAACAACGTGCACATGTTTTGAAGTATGAGTTTATTAATCAACAAAATCGACCGCCATATGTGATTGCGCTTGAGAAAAGAGCTTAGTGTCATTTGAGATTGAAGTGTTGTAGAAGATGTGAAGAATTTTAAATTTGTAGAAGGATTGCATATTTAAATTGTAAAACGATGCGCCACTCCTTTTGATGTAACGCTCAATAGATGGATATCTGGGTCTCGCGCTTCTTAGGGGCTGCCCCTCTAATTAACCAACGCTTTAATTTTACTGTTACATTTGTAGCGGAAGCGTTGGTGGATTTTCCGGATCAGCTCATCCCTCAGGAGTCTTGACCCGATTCCTTTTCTATTGCGCTACTTTTATAAGTAGAGGGAAGCATCCTTTTTTCTTTCTAAATTGAACATACCGCTTCAAGTAAACATAAACAACAATCTATCTATCACTTCTCTCATATGACAGTGTGAGTGAGATGTGAATGTGGTGAATTAAAGCATATGTATTTTATTTTAAATTTACGTTAATCACTACGAGTAAAAACCAACGACAGTACCCATTTGGGAAGCGTTGGTTTTATGATAGGTAGTATGAATATTTTATTTTCATTTGCACTCTCTTTTTAATTCAATGTTGTCTTTGGTGATGCCTGGAATTGCGGGCTTTTGTACCTCTTCAATTCTTATTAGCTTTGATCAGAATGGGTGGATTAAATCTAGATGTCAAATGAGAGTAGCATTAGTCCTTAAATATCACAGCCGTTTACAATATCATTTAATAATGTTCTCAAATGTGCATCTCTTTTTTCGATTTCCATACATGTAAAATTAATTAAGTCTTGTTTGTCCGCTTCTTTATCCTCATTAAAATGAATAATAACGGTTCTTTCATCGTTTGTCGGGCGCTCTTTAATAATCCATTTCATTTCTACCAAATTGTTGTAAGTTCTTGTACGTTTGTAAGTCTTAACTTTCACGTAGTTATCCATTTCTTTTAATGTCATCGAACCTTGATCCCAAAGTGTCAGTAAAATCAAAAACTCTTCTTTTGATAAACGATATTTTCCCTCAATTTCTTCAAAAATGTCTTCAACTTCTTTTTGCAGTTGGTCAAGGAGCATGATATCGCTCACTTTATAATTATTTTTTTCAATCATAATACCCCCCCATTCTTTGCTACCTATCGTTTATTTGTACCCACAAAATAGAAAACTAATCATATTTAATATATTAGTAATACTTTGTTATTTTAAAATTTGAAGTTGTAGAACATTTTCTTCAAATTATTTACTTTTGCAATCGCTTATTTAAGTTATAGCCCTATTTTGTAGTGCATTACTGAGTTCGAAATAAAAGCAATTATTCATATACTAAAGTTGTGGGGATTTATTCTCAGCAAATAAAATGGCCCTACTCTCTACAAGAAGAGATAGGACCATTTAAAAGTTGCTTTATTTATTATTTTTATTAGAAAAGGTGAGAAATAGAATCTTGCATATCTTTTAAGATTTTAACAGATTTAGCGAATTTTTCTTTTTCTTCGTCATTTAATGGTGTTTCAATGACGCGTGAAGCACCCTCACCGTTAATCACTGTTGGCACACCAGTGTATACACCTTCATGACCGTATTCACCTTCTAAGTAACTTGACACTGTTAATACGATGTTTTGATTTTTTAAGATAGCTTTTGAGATATGCATTAATCCCATTGCCACGCCGTAGTATGTCGCACCTTTTGCTTTAATGATGTCATATGCTGCATCACGTGTATTCACATAAATATCTTCAATTAAATGTGCTTTTTCAGGATCATTTTTCAATTGATCATAAATTGAAACACCTGCAATTGTTGCACCTGACCATACTGGTACTTCTGAGTCACCGTGTTCCCCAATGATATAACCATGAATACTTGCTGGAGCTACATCGAACGCTTCACTAATTAAATGTCTGAAACGTGCTGTATCTAAAATTGTACCTGAACCGATAACTTTGTGTTTTGGTAAGCCCGAATATTTTAAAGTGACGTAAGTTAAAATATCTACTGGGTTCGCTGCGATTAAGAAAATACCATCGAAGCCACTATCCATAATTGATGTCACGATATCTTTATAAATTTTTGCATTTTTTTCTACTAAGTCTAAACGTGTTTCACCAACTTTTTGAGGCGCACCCGCACAAATCACGACTAAATCTGCATCACCACAGTCAGAATATTCACCTGCTACGACTTTAACTGGGGAATCTGCATACGGTGCACCGTGGTTTAAATCTAATACATCTCCAAGTACTTTATCTTTATTGATATCGATAATAACAAGTTCATCAGCTACACCTTGACTCATCATTGTAAAGGCATAGCTTGCACCCACTGCACCATTACCTACTAATACCACTTTATTACCTTTTGTCTTCATGAAAAACACTCTCCTAACTATGCCAAATTTGTTCACTATTTATTACTTGTGATTATTTTCACATATATAATTTAACACGTTTTCCATTTTCTTTCAACGATGAATTTTTAGGACAAACGAAAATTAATCGTTCATCCTATACTTTTTGTATATTTTTTACTTATTTAAGGCTATTTTCATCTTCAACTAAATAGCCTGCCGCATACACCCGATTGTTTAAAAAGCTCAAAATATAACGCATTACGGCTTCACGTTCAGGTTCATTATGAATTTCATGTGCAAGCTCAGGCCACGCTTTAAAATAAACTTCATCTAAATTCAATGATTGCAATAATTGATGTGTCACTTCAGTATCCGAAATTTGATCAGCTGTCCCGTACATAATGCACATCGGTTTGGCCGTTAATTTATGAAGATGATCAGCTGTATCTTTCATTGTACGTACAACTTCTTTATACCAATGATAGCTCACTTTTTTTAACATCATCGGGTCATTTCGAGTTTCTTCTTGTACTTCTGAATTTCGTGTCAGTGCCTCAGCTTCAATACCTATATCAAACTTTGTCCCTTTTGAAACGTCACCAATGTTGGACACTAAAATATTTTTACGCGTTTTATAATGTTTTTGAAATGCTAGGAGTGGCGAAAGTAAAATTAAACCTTCTATATCCAATTGCACTTTTTCTAATAAGTTTAAACAAATCAAACCACCTAATCCGACGCCAATCATAAAAATAGGCAAATGATATTCTTCAGCGATTTCAACCCATTCCAACACGCGCTCTTGGTAGACTTCAAAGTTTTGGATTTGCCCTTTATTCATACGCGAAGTTTGGCCTTGTCCTGGCAAATCGCCCATAATGACATGGTAGCCATTGCGTTTCAAATGAGTAATGACATAGGCATAACGTCCTGTATGTTCTAGCATATTGTGTACAATGACGATGACCCCTTTAGCCTCACCTTCAGTTTCCCATTTCCACATACTCCATTATCCTTCCTTTAATTCTATGTATTATAACATCTATTATAGCGTGACTCCCCCATTCATCGCGACTAAAAACATAAAAAACACGTGAATCCGTCATGACATATCGCCACAACCATTTCACGTGTTGCGTTCATTTTATACAAGTTTAAATGTTTTACGCATCCAACTCACACGTAATAATAATATAGTTAATAAAATCTCATAAAATGTAGGGAAAAATTTTGCCACTAAGAGTAACATCAATTGTCCAAAGAATGTTCCCTCGCCTTGGCTTACATTAAATTGCGCTAAAACTCCTACATCTATTACATTCAAACCCACAATTACGACAATAACTGGCCAAATTTTCTTTGTTAAAATACCTATAATTAATCCGATAACGACCAATACAATCAGTTCAAATATAAAATACTGCACAAATGTGTCTAACTGCGTCCCAAAAATGTAGAATGTCATATCTCTAAACATTGTCTATCTCCCTTAAAAAGATTTCACTTTATTTTACCATGATTTACTTGCCCGTCATTTAAAGATATCGTAAAGATTCAGTCACGCCATTTACACTATATTAATATTCATAACTGTATTTTATTATCTTTAGAAGAACTTCACAGTGATTTCATCAAAACTTGACATCGTCGTGCTATATTGTAAATAAACAAAGTCAGATTAAAGGAGTTCATGATGAAGCTCGTTTATAAATGTTTGTTATGCATCATTCTTTTCTTATGTACACCACTTATCGCAGCGATCGCTCAAGAGCCTATTACGATAGAAGTACACCAGTGAATCATGCATTATGAATACTCTTTTTATAACTTTTTTCACATTGAATGATGACTGAATGATAGCGTAACCACTCGACTTTATAAAATTCGCACCTTTTGATATGAAAACGTTTTCTTCCCTTATCTGTTCATGATACACTGATATTACAACAGAAACATAATGGGAGGAATTTAGCATGGCCTTAGTCAAACACTTTTTTATCGCATTGTCTAATAATGCATTTTTAAATTCAGTAGCGAAAACCATTGGGCCTTCACTAGGGGCAAACAGAGTGGTCGCGGGGAATACAATTGATGATGTGATTAAAACGATTAAACGACTGAACGAGAAAAATATTTCAGTTACAGTAGATAATCTCGGTGAATTTGTGAATAACGAACGAGATGCTATTGAAGCGAAAAATAATATATTAAAAGTGATGGAAGCGATTCATGAACATCAATTAGACGCACACATGTCGGTCAAACTGAGTCAGCTCGGTAGTGAATTTGACCGTGCCCTTTCATATCGCAACATACATCAAATCGTTTCTAAAGCGCAAGAATACGATCACATGCATATCAACATTGACACAGAAAAATATGATAGTTTATTTGATATTACACAAACATTAGATCGTTTAAAGCCTGAGTTCAACAATGTCGGTACTGTAATTCAATCTTATTTATTTAAAGCAGACGTATTGATTGATAAATATCCAGACTTACGCTTACGACTCGTTAAAGGGGCATATAAAGAATCACCTTACATTGCATATCAAGCAAAAGAAGAAATCGATGAAAATTATATTCGCTTAATTGAAAAACGGTTACATACTGCGAAAAACTTTACGTCGATTGCAACACATGATCATCACATTATTAATCATGTTAAAGATTTTGTTGAAAAACATAATATTGATAAATCAAAATTTGAGTTCCAAATGCTTTATGGCTTTAGATCTGAACTCGCTGAAGAAATCGCAAAAGAAGGTTACAATTTCACTATTTATGTACCTTTTGGTGATGATTGGTTTGGTTATTTCATGCGTCGTTTGGCAGAAAGACCTCAAAATATCACATTGGCGCTTAAAGAGTTTGTGAAGCCAAAAGCGTTAATTTCTGTTGCAGGCGTGACATTAGGTGCGCTTACATTATGTAAAATTTTGAAACGCAAACATTAATAAATCTAACATTTCATTATTATGATTGTCGCTTATCATAGAAAAAGGGTTGGGACGTAGAAAATTTTAAGCCTTAATCCATTCAGAGATTTATGATTCATTCATGACTTTAAAGCAGTCGGAAAATGAGGGTGAATGGGATATAAAAAAATGATGCTATTGATTTTCTTGAATTCATCAACTTGCACTCAGTTTCGCTGTATTGGGTCTAAGATTGCCCAGAAGGCTGAGACTCCTGAGGGAATGAGTGCATATTGTCAACAGTCACGTCTTTACTTTAAATAGCGATTACTGTTTATCGCAGTAGCTGTCTGACTTCTCAATACGTAGGCTTTTGAGAAGTCTAGTTAGCCTTGCGGGGGGAGTACTACAAAATCTTTGTGACACATGAGATTTCTGTACTGCTCCCAAAATCCAATTCGGCTTCCATCAAGTGTTCATTTCAATCAAGGCGTATTGAGTTGAAGAGTCAGCCCCTCGGAAAGCGATGCCATGAAGGCAATCAAAAACCACAAATCATAGGGAGGACAAGTTTAACAAAAATATTGCATCAATAGCATCAAAATTTTTATGTCCCATCCCCCCTTTCCTTTTTTTATCTTGGTTTTATCTGCAAAGACGTCACTCGTCTATTTTAAATAAGCGCATTTGACGTCGATTAAGCGTACATTTGTCGTAGTAAGTTCGCCATTTCGATTGCACCAACTGCTGATTCAGCACCTTTATTGCCCGCTTTTGTACCCGCTCGCTCAATCGCTTGTTCAATATTTTCTGTCGTCAATACACCGAAAATGACTGGTACCCCCGTATCATCACTCGCTTTCGCAATGCCTTTTGCTGCTTCATTACAAACATAATCATAGTGAGATGTTGCGCCACGAATGACACATCCTAATGTCACGACAGCATCATATTTGCCTGTTTGCGCCATTTTTTTAGCGACGATAGGGAGTTCAAATGCGCCTGGTACGTATGCAACATCCACATCATCTTCTGCTACTTGATGTCTTCTCAACGCATCTTGTGCACCATCTAATAAACGACCTGTAATTAAATCATTAAAACGACTCACCACAACTCCAATTTTTAAACCTTTACCATTTAATTGACCTTCGAATTTCATCATAATTCCTCCTCTATTTAAATTAAATGACCCATTTGTAATTTTTTCACTTGCATATAATCATAGTTATGCACATTTGTTTCAGTGATGACGGGTATACGTTCGCCAATTTGAATACCATAGCGTTGTAATCCCAATAATTTTTCAGGGTTATTGCTTAATAAATTGACGGTTGTAATATTAAAATATTTTAATATTTGAGCTGCCATGCCATAATCACGTAAATCCGGCTCAAAACCAAGTGCTTCATTCGCTGAAACGGTATCATAACCTTGTTCAATCAATTCATAAGCTTTTAGTTTGTTTATTAAGCCAATGCCACGCCCTTCTTGAGGCAAATACAGCAACATGCCACCGTGTTGTTGGATATATGCCATTGACGCTTCTAACTGTTCACCACAGTCACAACGTTCACTATGAAAAATATCACCTGTTGCGCAAGCGGAATGGACACGGACATTCATCGTGGGTTGGATGTCACCTTTGACCAGTGCTAAATGTTCTTCACCGTCGATATTTGAAGTAAAACCGTACATGTCGAATTCACCAAATTGGGTTGGCAATTTAATTTTCGCTTCCACTGAAATCAATGGACGTTGCGCTTTAATATAAACAACAAGGTCTTCAATTGAGATCATTTTCAAATGGTGTTGCTCTTTAAACTGCTCTAATTGTTCACCTTTTGCCATCGTCCCGTCATCATTCATAATTTCACATATCACACCGGCTGGACGTGCACCTGTTAACTTCGCTAAATCAATTGTCGCTTCTGTGTGGCCCCGACGTTCAAGGACACCATGCTTTTTAGCGATTAATGGAAAAATATGACCTGGTTGATGAAATGTCTCAGCAGTCATCGTATCATCTATCAATGCTCTCGCTGTTGCTGTTCTCTCAAAAGCACTAATACCCGTTGTCGATTGCACGTGGTCAATACTTTGTGTAAACGCTGTGCCATGGGGATCACGATTATGTTTGACCATACTATCGAGACCAGCTTGTTCAGCAATCTCTGCTGTAATTGGTGTACAAATGAGGCCTCTACCATGTGTCGCCATAAAATTAATTGTGTTATCATCCATCCACTCTGTAATCGCAACGAGGTCGCCTTCATTTTCGCGGTCTTCATCATCAATGACAATAATCATGTCGCCCTTTTTCAATGCTTCTAACGCTTCTTCAATTTTGTCTAATTGCATGTAACGCCCCTCCTTAAAAACCTGCATTCAATAATTCTTCTACTGACAGCTGTGATTTTTCTTTTGTGATGGCTTGGACATATTTAAAAAGCATATCTGTTTCTAAATGCACCGAATCACCTTGTTTTTTATTAGCAAGAATTGTTGCTTTACGTGTTTCTGGAATTAAATGAATATCAAAACGATCTCGATATTTTTTAAAAACCGTTAAACTGATACCATCTACAGCAATCGACCCTTGTGGAATCATTTGATCAAGTAAATAAGGTTCAGCTTTAATTGTATAAATCCATTCATTTTGAGATGTTTGAATGTGTTGAATCACGCCTTTACCATCGACGTGACCTTGTACAAAATGGCCACCTAATCTGCCAGTAGCTAATAATGCACGCTCTAAATTAACCGAATCATTCGTTTTTAAATCTGCTAAATAGGTTTTATTTTCTGTTCCATGAATGACATCCACTGTAAAGCTATGTTGATCAAAACGCGTCACAGTTAGACATACACCATTCACACTAATTGAGTCACCAACGTGCATATCGTCTAATATTTTTTTGCATTGAATTGTCAGTGCTGTTGTAGGGTTACGTTTTTGAATGTGTTGAATTGTACCTACCTCTTCAACGATACCTGTGAACATGTTGTCACTTCCTTTGCATTTGCAGTTTCAAATCGGTACCTATTATGTCAGTTTGTACAATTTCAAATTGTGGTAGTTGGTTTAAAGGGGTCACAAATTCTGTTCGATAAAATTGATTCACACCTTGACCACCTATGATTTTCGGGGCTAAATATAGGATGAAGTGCGTCACAAAACGAGACGCTAAAAATTGTGAAGTTACGTTAGGGCCTGCTTCGACAAGGACATGACCATAACCTTTTTGATATAAATCTTTGAGCACATCTTCAATTTGAATTTCGGCTTGCTGAATAATTTCAACATGATTCAATGATGAAGTGAGTGCTTGATTTTCTGTATAAATATAAATCGGTGTCACGCGATCTTGGAAGAGCTGTGCATCCCAGTTGATTTTACCAGAGCGCGATAAAATCACTTTCGCTGGATGATGACCGTCTTCTATGCGTGTCGTTAAACTTGGATTATCGTGTGTCAGTGTGCCATTGCCAGTTAATATTGCATCATGTGAATGTCTTAATTGGAAAACATCCGACTTTACCTGTTTAGAAGTAATCCATTGACTTTCAAAATCATCCGTCGCTTGTTTGCCATCTAAACTGGCGCTCACCTTAACTGTCACAATGGGCAATGCTTCTTCTTTACTGTTATAAAAATCGGCATACAATTGTTCAGCACGTGGATGTGGACGATATTCCACCTCAATGCCATGTTGCACCATCATGCCATGACCTGTTTCTTGTAGCGTCGTATCTTTGGCAGCATAGACAACTTTCGCAATGCCAGTGTCAATGATACGTTGTACACATGGTGGTGTACTGCCGTAATGTGAACAAGGTTCGAGTGAGACGTAAATCGTTGTGCCTTTGACATGTTGTGCACCTGCCATATCAATCGCTTGAATTTCTGCATGGCGCTCACCCTTTTTTAAATGTGCACCGAAACCGATGATGCGCCCATGTTTCACAATGACCGCACCAACTGCTGGATTCGTTCCAGTTTGGCCTTGCGTCATTTCAGCCAATTGTATCGCATAGTCTAAATAATGGTTCATACTTTCACCTCAATAAAAAACACTCGATTGTCGACTTCGAGTGGTAGGATGTATGAAAAGTGATCAAAACACATTGATTCTTTTTCATTCAAAATTTGGATACGACAAATAAACTCACATATCGTATGTGAAAAAATGTCGTCACTATTCTTCCTCCCATCCAGACTTTCACTGTCGGCTCTAGATTCTCACTAGATCAGCCATATCAAATCAATGATACGGGTCGCAGGCTTATGTTTTACTGCCGGTTGGGAATTTCACCCAGCCCCGAAAGAATATATGAAATTGTATTGTGCATAAAAGATACGCATGGACCTGTAAAAAGTCCATGCGTCTATAGTATCGTATCTCTTTTAAATTTACAATTGATTGAACATCAAATTATCATCATCATCAATTAAAAATATTGTGTTTTAACTCAACATTGAAGCACTGCTCGTCCTAAACAGAGCGCTTACTTTTTCTTCTTTTTCTTCTTCTCTTTTTTCTTTTTTGCTTTTTCTTCCGCTTTCTTCTGTTGTTTGCGTGCTTCTTTTTCTAATGCCTTTTTTGCTTTATAGGTGTCATATAAGTTTTCTACCGCACTGACCGCCTGTTGAATAATCATGGTCACACCATTACGTTCAAAGTTGACACCGTTTGTCATTTGTCCAATCGCACGCATGTTGTTCAATGTGCCGTACAATGGACTGATGACTTCATTCGTTGACGGCACGATTTGAATCCCACCAAGAGGATGCGCTTGGACGATTTGACGGTTCGCCACATCTAGAAGTAATGCATCGTCATCATCTAATTGACTCAAATATTTTTTCGGACCCGTCGCATTAATGATGACATCCATTTTCATTTCTTCATGAACATTTTTAAAGCGCAAACGATATTTACCATAAAAATGACGCACATGCTCCAAACCAGACAACACTTGTAAATGGCCAGCTTTGATTTCTTCCACTAACAATTGTGCTGTTTCTCTAGGCATTGGATTTGTATTTTCTTTCATGTAGCGATGGTATTTATTAATAAATTGTTCTTGATCTTCACGACTTAAACTATTCCAAATCCAATCCATATTTTCTTTTAACGTTTCAAATACACTTTGTAATGCACCGACTTCTTCTGGATGGTTCAAATCATAATTCAAGTCACGAATCGTATCATATTTACGGCGTTTCAATAATTTTTCTAATGGAATGTCTCGCACTTCAAACTCTTTTTTAAACAATGCAACCGCGTCTTCTAAAGGAACGATGCCCATGTTTTTTGCCTTCAACGCATCAAAATTTTCGACCGTTAAAAATTGAAAGGTAATATCCTGCATCGTTCCACGCACACTTGGCAATTTACCGCTACGACTCGCCATCACAATCGGCATACGCTGATGATGACTTAAAGCGTGACGTACGACATCTAGACTCGCTAATCCTGTCCCAATAATCGCCACAGCATCGTCATCATCTACTTCAGCTAACGTTTGATTGGCAGGATAAGGTGAATGAATGTAACCTTTTTGTCCTTTCAAACCAAATGGATCATTGTAAGACATCGTACCAATCGTAAAGAATACATAATCATATTTTTGACATGAATCTACATCGTCCCCTGTACATACGACAATACGTTTAGGGATAATTTCACTTTCTTGCTCTTCAATATACATATGCGTCACTTCATGTTTAATAACATTGACATTATCAAATGTTGTGTCAAATTGTTCTAAATAACTTTTCATATAGTGACCAAATACATATCTCGGCAAATAATCAGCATCACCGTAATCAAAAGTGTCTTGTTCGTTATACCATTCTCTAAATTCTAGTATGTTATCGATGTTTAATGATAAATGGTCAACAGGCACATTAATTAAAAAGTCCTCACTATCATTTTGAAAAGGTTCACCTTGTCCCATATTATAAGCATTATCATATAAATCTACTTCAATTTTCTTAAATTGCTTATATTTAACGAGCTGTCGCAAAACGCTCACACCTGCTGTTCCCATTCCAACAATGGCTACTCTCATTTTGCACCATCCTTACTCTAATTTGTACATTTCCTCTCTATTATACCCTGAATGACACCTATTAATTAATTATTTTACGTTTTACTATCACATCGATTCAGTTTGACTAGTGAATGATGTATGACAAGGAGCGCGCATCAAAGTTTGAACAGTAGAGATTGTTGACATCACGCAATTATTTTGATTACGATTCACACTCATAGTACACTTGAGACATAAAGGAGTGCGTACTATGTTAAAAATGATTGTAAAAGTTATCATTTCAACTATCATATTATTTTTTGTACTCGGTCGTAACAATAAAGCTGAGTAATCTCATATGAGTGCATAATAAAAAAGGTTGAGTCGCTCACACGAATACCGTGACAACTCAACCTTTTCATTCAATTTTTAATAAAGACGTATCTAATAGTTATGACCATCTTGATGCTTTTTATCATCTTTGTAAACGTACCAGTTAAAATATTTACCTTCCGTTTTCATATCTTTATAGAAATCCGCCATAATCACCGCGTTACTTTTAGCCCAGTTAATGTCTGTAGCATATTGATGTTCACCAGGATTTTTTGGATTCCATCGCATACTATATAACGTGTTTTGGTTCGGATTGGATAAGTAGTGGTCGTGAATAAACGCCGCACCACCATTAATTGCTTTTTCTGGTGTATCCCAACCTTTTTTCTTCGCATATTCTGCACCTGTTTTAACAGGCGCTTCATCTAATGCACCGACACCATAAAAGTTATAATATTTTTTTCCATCGATTTCAACACCATTTGACAATTCAGAAACGACTGAACCTGTCTCTAAAAGTGCATGTGAAATCAAATACACTTCATTGACTTGTTTTTCTTTCGCCGCATTCACAAAATCATCAGTATGCGCTAACAATGTCGGATGGTCTCGTAACATCCGTTTAATTCTATTTTTATCAATACCTTGATACTTTGACAAATTTAAAAATTGATATTTCTGACGCTTGTCATCCATAAAAGATGAACTATCCATCGCTTTACGAATTTCCGAATCTGAAGCGTCACGCCAATTTGTATGATCTTTATTTGAAACTTGCTGGCTAGTGTAGTTGTCAATTTGCTTTTCAGATGCTTGTTTTAACGTCACATCTAACTTTTCAACTCTTTCAACTTGGTCAACACTTTTAAAGAATATTTGATCTTCAATCATCTTGAAAAAGAAAAAACCTGCAGCTGCAGCAATAATTAAAGATGCAAGGACAGCAAGGATGGAACCTTTCTTGTGCTTTCTCATAAACACACCTCTTCAGAATGTTTCATATTGTTACATAAATTAAATTTACTCGCTTGACTTCAAATTTTACCACCTTACACGACTCTGTACAATTGGTTTCATCTCTTGTTACAAATTCATAAAAAAATAGTAATGAATATGTAAACTAATTCATTACTATTTTTCTTCACGGTGGTAATCCATCATAATGAAACTTGCTGCCTGAGAACGATTTTTATAGTAATATCGTGCAAGGTTTATCGTACCTTCTACATCGCCGTCACGATACATCATTTCTTTTGTCATATTATTAATCATGACGAACTCTGAACGATCTCTAATGATGTCCAAATCGTCATTACGCGCAAAAAAATGCTCTAAGTTTAAATGTTCGTAATCCATAATAACCTCCTCTATTCATTTGTTATGTTCGAAATGTTGTAATTGATTACTTATACATCATTTCATTAAAAAAATAGCTATAAAACGATGTCTAATTCTTGTATTAAACATAAAATAGCACAAAAAGTAAAATGTCACAATCATTTCGCTATGGTATAACTCCATTGACCGGTCAAATCAGGAAAGGAGTGATTCATATCGTTTTTGATACACTTTATGCCCAATACTATAAATTCATACATTTTTTACTACATCAGCATCAAATTTCGTATAATTATGATGAATACTTCCAATTGTTGTTGATACGGTTATGGGAACTCTCAATGACATATGATGCGACTTTTAATCAATCTTTTAAAACGTATATCAATTATCAACTGAAATATTATTTGATTGATTTATTACGCTCGGCACATACGCAATTTACAACGATACCGCTTGATATGTCAGCGAATGAACTGAAGGCAATGTCATCATCACATTTGTATTGGTTACTTGATGATGTCGTTCAAACATTAAAGCCGACACATCGCACTTGGTTTCGCTTCTATTTGCAAGGTTATCAGCAAAAAGAAATTCAACAGTTGATGCAAGTGTCAGCTACCACGATTCGTAAATATAAAATTGCCACCTTTCGCCATATCAAACAAGCATTAACACAAGATGATTTAAAGAAAGGATTTTAACCATGACTGTAACACAACCACAATATGAAAACATACTTTATATTAAATCGTCGGAATCGTTAGAACATCAGTTGGTCATTCAACATCTCACACATGAACAACAAAGCCAAATGTCGATGAAACAGTTTATTGATCAACTGGCTTATCGATTTCAAAGAGACGTGCGTACGCAACAAAAAATTGCGAGCGAGACGTTGAAGGTACATCAAATGATTCCCATATTTTTAAGCAAGTCACTGATTCTTTGCCCCCTCCAATCACAACGCGCAGCCATTCAATATTATATTAATGTCACACAAGTCATCGCCGCTTCATCACATCAACAAGACACACGCATTCATTTTAACAACAACTTGTCACTCATTGTCCCAATGCCTTTAAATCAATTCGTTCGAAAATGGAAAGATGGTTATTTACTCACAGCATTAATGTAACTTTAATTCACTTTATTAAATTTATACAATAACAATCTTTTGGTGAAAAAAGCATTAACACGTTTCATAAAATAAACCGTCGCAATCATTAATACTATCGCACCGAATAAAATAGCGATCACGGTACCCATAGATAGGGTCACTTGAGGTTGGATAAAGTAATTCACCGCACTTAAACTGAGTAGCAAGCCAGTAATCAATAAACCTAGTAACAAAATATTCGAAACAAGCAAGCCGACTAATGATGTCACTAAATGACCCGATGAAACGATACGCGTCCCAAAAATTTCATGTTGCAAATAATGATTCACAAAACGTCGTGGTGTCGAAAATTGTTGTTGAATTGTCTCAACACGATGCTTTTCAAAATATTGTGTTAACGTATTTTTTTCGCGTCGATTGAGATACCACAACTCTTTGTTCACTTTATACTCAAATACGTCTTTTCGCATAATAGACTCCTTTATGTCGTTTTACTTCACAAAGCATAGCTAAAATTGAGATGTATTTCAAGCGCCATTCACCTAAAAAAAGCACATGCGTGTGGGTTTTGAAATCTACACTTGACTAGATTTCAGCCCACGCACATGTGCTTTATTTTATACTTGTAAATGATGTGACTGTCAGATTATAAAATGCTAAGACCTGAAGCTTTAATGTCTTTAGCAAAACCTTGAACTGTGTCTACAGATAATTCATTGATGTCACGTCCGATGTTTGATACTTTTTTAACAACATCTGAAGGACAAGTAATGATGTCTGCACCAATTTCATCAGCTTGGATGACGTTGAATAATTCACGACAGCTTGCCCACAATAGTTGAACGCCTTCCTTGCTGTGAGTCACTTCAACTGATTCTTTCATTAATGGCATTGGGTCTACACCTGTGTCAGCAATACGACCTGCGAATACTGATACATATGTTTCAACACCAGCAGTTACAGCTTCAGTGATTTCTTTAACTTGTTCGATAGTGTATACAGCTGTAACGTTAAGTTTTACGCCTTTAGCTGATAAGTTTTTGATAAGTGGAATCATTGACTCCCCTTTAGTGTTCACAACAGGGATTTTAACGAAGATGTTTTCACCAAATTGTTGGATGATTTCAGCTTCTTTTTCCATTGTTTCCATGTCGTCGCCGAATACTTCGAATGAAATAGAAGCATCAGGAATCGCTTCAACTGCTTCTTTAGCGAATTCAACGTAATCTTTCACGCCTGCTTTCGCCATTAAGCTTGGGTTTGTAGTAAAACCGTCTACTTCTTTATTTTGATATGCTTTCTTCATTTGTTCGATGTCTGCACCATCAGCAAACACGCGTACTTTTAAATCAGCCATTTAATTGTGCCTCCTTGATATTATTATCATACTAAAGTTATAACATTTTTTATGTCCTCAATGCCATTTTTACGCTTACAATATTTTTAACCAGATGCAAATGAATTCAAAAATGTGATATGATAACAAGCGATACGAAAAGGAGGCATACGATGTCTAAATCTAAGAAATACTTTTACTTATCCGTGTTGTTAATGTTAATCAGTCTCTATTTTAATACGCTTAATCCGTTACTTAACGCACACTTCACATCTATTATTAAACTCATTTTTGTATGTAGTGTCGTCAATTGTTTAATATTATTGTTAGCCATTCGTTTTGCTGACAAATCTATTAAACATTTACCAGAGCGTCGAAATTGGATCCATAAAGCCTCTAAAATTCAACCATTGTTACTACTCATCGTATTAGTGTTACATCTTCTTGCTTCACTTTACACATTTGGCATCATTTAAAATAAAGAAATTTGAAGAGAAATGGTGATATTTTGAAGTATATTTTAATCTTTTTAGGTGGTTGCATAGGTGCACTATTGAGATGGCAAACGAGCTTCATAACAATTGGATATCATTTACCGATAGGCACCTTCATTGCAAATTTGGTAGGTGCCTTTTTAATGGGCTATTTCACAGAACGCCTTCATCATTGGAACACAAACCATCCGAAGCTTAAACAAGGTCTGACAACAGGATTTTTAGGCGCTTTAACGACATTTTCCACTTTTCAATTAGAACTTGTCACACTCGCACAACAGTTAGACTGGTTGACTTTAATCATATATGGATTGTTCAGTTATTCTGGCGGTCTCATCTGTTGTTTCTTAGGGTACAAATTAGGGGGTGTGCATGCATGAATATGTTATTAGTGGCATTAGGTGGTGGAATCGGAGCTGTATTACGCGCCTTCATCAGTGCGACAACATCACGTTATATGAACACGTCATTCCCTATCGCGACCTTAATCGTTAATCTTATGGGTTCGTTTTGTATCGGTTATTTCAATCACCTCACATTGTTATCACCTGAATTAAAGCTATTGATGATTACAGGTTTACTCGGTGGTTTCACGACATTTTCAACATTAACTTTGGAACTGCTCTATATGTTGAATACAAAAATGTGGGGCCGATTGATCTTGTATAGTACCCTCCAATTTGTCGGCTGTTTTGTACTCTGTTTCATCGGCATGCAGTTGTAGTCATTTAAATACTTATGCATAAAAGATAAAGCAACGTTACTGTATTGATGCAACGTTGCTTTTGATGTATCACAAATTTATATTTACGAAACGTCGAAAATTACTTCCCATCAAAATGTAACGGATCATGTCCGATACGACGATCTTCATTCAATCCATCTAATGCTTCCATTTGACCAAGTGATAATTCAAAGTCAAATACGTTTAAATTCTCTTCAATACGACTTGGTGTGATTGATTTAGGAATTGTTACAACACCATGTTGCACGTTCCAACGAATAATGACTTGTGCGGGTGACTTTCCAACTTCGGTAGCCACTTGTTTTACAGTATCATCTTCTAAAATTTGTGCATTCATTAATGGCGACCAAGATTCCAAATGGATATTTTGCGCTTCTAAATACACGCGTAAACGTTTTTGTGTTAAATATGGGTGGAATTCCACTTGGTTAATGACTGGTTTAATACGTGAAGTTGCTAATAACTTATCCAAATGTTCCACATTAAAGTTACTTACACCAATATTTTTCACTTTTTGATCGTGATATAAATCTTCCATACCTTTCCACGTATCAATCATGACATCTTCATCTAATCCTGGCCAATGCACTAAATACAAATCTAAATAGTCGAGTCCAAGGCGGTCTAATGAAGCTTGATATGCCGCTGCAACATTTTCACGACCGTAATCAGTTAACCATAATTTTGAAGTAATAAACAAATCTTTGCGCGTTAAACCCGTTTCTGCTAAAGCTTCACGAATCCCCTCGCCCACTTTTTCTTCATTTTGATAAATCATCGCAGTATCAATACTACGATAGCCACTTTTAATCGCATGTTTGACAGCTTCTTTTGCAGTATCATTGTTTTCAACTCTAAAGACTCCTAAACCCACTTGAGGCATTTGATTGCCATTGTAAAACGTTACATGTTTCATATGTCATCGCTCCTTTGTAATCTAACCTTATCGTATCGAATCGTGACGCCATTGCGCAATCAATACACCCTACAAATATACATGATGACCCATACTTTTGAATCTTTACACTTAAATCCGTCTCAACAAAACAAAAAGAGCCGGAGATAACACTCCAGCCCTAATGATATTTAATTAAATGATTCAATTTCGTCCATAATATATTGTAAATCGTTCACATCATATTGAATCCGTCCGTGGAACACAAAGCGATTGAAAAACTCATTCAGTTGTTCCGGACCTACCAATACTTTTGTAACACCTTGTGACGCATAATTTGAAATTGTGACATCATCTTCATGACGCGGATTGAAATATAAAATAGGTGTTGGTGTATATTTCAAATCTAACTCGTGCTGTAACTTCACAGCTAAAGCTTCCACATGGGCTAAACGGTCTGTGTAATCCACAACTGACAATGCATTTTGAGATGCTTCACTTTGATCTAAAACAACTGTTTGCGGCGTTTGTGGGCTTAAGTTCAACGTTTTAAACACTTGTTCCATCATTGGATTGTCAGAAAATTGCTGTTGACTGATGCCTTGATAAACATGCCCTTTTAACAATTCTGAATCAATTACATAAAGGCCTGTGCGTGTTAAAACGAGATGACTGACACGTGTAATGTCTTCTAAGTCATTCGTTGGTAAAAAGATATTCGCCATGATATGCATATCTTCTGGACGGATTCTCTTTTCTTTGACTAAACGCTCACGAATGCCAAGTAAACGCATATCTGTCACATATTCACTATGATTTTTAGAGAATAGTTTCAGTGCATCGATTTCTCTGTTTTTTGAAGATACCATTGTTTCGTATTCTTCTTTATGACGCGTTTCTGCTTTTTTCTTGTCGATGCGGACTTTTTCAAGTTCTTCTTGATGTTCGTGTGTTAATTTATCTTGTTTTGTTTGATATTGATTCGCATAAGTTTCTTTCGCTTTCTTTTTGCTTTTCAATGCCACTAAAAACAAAATAAAGAATAATGCTGCTACAACAATCGCAGCAATGAGGCCGATTTCCATTGGACCAAATTGTGTCATGAGCAATACCTTCCTTTATCACTTTTCTACAGTTATTTCTATTATATTAAATAACTATAAAATTAGCGATAGTTATCATCAAGAAATTTATTTTAATGCATTGACTGTTTCTTGTAAAACTTCAACTTTATCTGTACGTTCCCATGGCAATTGCACATCATTACGTCCAAAGTGACCGTATGCCGCAGTTTGTTTATAAATCGGCTTTTGTAAATCTAACATTTGAATAATACCTGCTGGGCGTAAATCAAAATTTTGTCTTACGGCTTCAATTAATACATTTTCACTTACTTTACCAGTGTTAAATGTGTCAATGGCAATCGAAACAGGTTGTGCCACCCCAATCGCATATGCCAATTGGACTTCACATTTATCAGCGAAGTTAGCTGCTACAATATTTTTAGCGACATAACGTGCCGCATACGCAGCTGAACGGTCTACTTTTGTCGGATCTTTACCAGAGAATGCACCGCCGCCGTGACGCGCATACCCCCCGTAAGTATCAACAATAATTTTACGACCTGTTAAACCTGCGTCTCCTTGAGGTCCACCGATAACGAAACGGCCTGTAGGGTTGATGAAAAATTTTGTTTCTTCATCTAACAATTGTTTATCTACAGTCGGATAAATAACGAATTCTTTAATATCATTTTGAATTTTTTCAAGTTCAATTTCTTCGTGATGCTGCGTTGAAATTACGATCGTATCAATACGTTTCGGTTGATTATTTTCATCATATTCCACTGTGACTTGGACTTTACCATCTGGACGTAAATAATCTAAAGTACCATTTTTACGTACTTCTGATAAACGTTTCGATAATTTATGAGACAAGTCAATCGGTAATGGCATGAATGTGTCTGTTTCATTCGTCGCGAAACCAAACATTAAACCTTGGTCACCTGCACCTGTGTTTAATACTTCTTCGTTTCCTGCTTCACGGTATTCTAAAGCACGGTCGACCCCTTGTGCAATATCAGGTGATTGTTCATCAATCGCTGTTAAGACAGACATCGTTTTGTAGTCATAACCATATTTCGCACGTGTGTATCCAATTTCTTTTACTGTTTCACGAACGACTTTTGGAATATCAACATAAGTTGAAGTTGTAATCTCACCAACGATTAAAGCCATCCCTGTCGTTACCGTCGTCTCACAAGCCACGCGCGCATTCGGGTCTCCTTTTAAAATTTCATCTAAAATTGCGTCTGAAATTTGGTCAGCAATTTTGTCTGGATGACCTTCAGTAACTGATTCTGAAGTGAATAAACGTCTGTTATAAGTCATAATAAACTCCTTTTTGTTATGTATTACGAACATTCTCTATCTGAGCTCAATAAAAAAGAGCCTTTCAACACTATAAAATAGAGTGAAGGCTCTAACGTCCATTCGCTCTTATCGTTCAGACAAGTATTGTGTCTGCAAACGGTTTGGCACCTTTCTTCGTTAAAAGAGGTTGCTGGGTTTCATAGGGTCCATGTCCCTCCACCACTCAGGATAAGAGAATCCGTTAAAATCATATTACAAAACTTTAATACCGATGTCAATTTCATCTTACCGCCCTTTTCAAAATGATGCGTGAAACATCTTTGTCGTTTACATTTATTTTTCTACTTTGATGTAACATTACTTTACTTTCTTTATTTTATCTTAATTTTTTTCTTCATTGAGTAGGGATTATTTAACGAATATGTTATACTCTTTAATTGTAAAGGCTTACATTGCCGAAACTACTTTGGAGGGATATTATCATGTCATTCGACAAACATGCGATTGAAACAGTAGCTAACAAGCCGAGTTCACATTTTCAACTCACAACGACTGAATTGTACAACAAAATTTTAAAGAGAAATGAAGCCGAACTGACAGAATTAGGTGCAATCAATGCGAAAACTGGAGAGTATACGGGGCGTTCTCCAAAAGATAAATTCATTGTTGATAATCCACAAATTAAAGACGATATCGATTGGGGTTCCATTAACCAACCGATCTCAGAAGAAAAATTCTTAAATCTTTATGAAAAAGTTGTGAAGTACTTAGATGAAAGAGACGAATTGTTCGTATTCAACGGTTATGCAGGGAGTGACCAAGAATCACAACTGAAACTCACAGTCATCAACGAATTTGCATGGCATAATCTATTTGCTCAAAACTTGTTTATTAAGCCAAGTTCAAAAGAAGAAGCATCAAAAATTAAAGCGGACTTCACGATTATTTCTGCACCACGCTTTAAAGCAGATCCTGAAGTAGATGGCACGCGTTCTGAAACATTTGTCATCATTTCATTCAAACATAAAATCATTTTAATTGGTGGTACAGAATACGCTGGAGAAATGAAAAAATCTGTGTTCTCTATTATGAACTATTTATTGCCACAACAAGGTATTATGAGTATGCACTGCTCTGCCAATGTAGGTGACAAAGGAGACGTCGCATTATTCTTCGGCCTTTCTGGTACAGGTAAAACAACACTTTCAGCAGACCCAAATCGTAAATTAATTGGTGATGACGAGCACGGTTGGAATGAAAATGGTGTATTTAATATTGAAGGAGGTTGCTATGCGAAAGCAATCAACCTCTCTGCAGAAAAAGAACCACAAATTTTTGACGCTATCCGTTACGGAACAGTGTTAGAAAACTTAGTCGTTGATGAGCACGGTCACATTGATTTTGATGACAACAAATACACTGAAAATACACGTGCCGCATACCCTATCAACTATATCGATAACATTGTGTTACCTTCCAAAGCGTCACATCCAAATACCATTATTTTCTTAACAGCAGATGCGTTCGGCGTACTGCCACCGATTTCAAAATTAGATAAAGACCAAGCGATGTATCATTTCTTAAGTGGTTTCACATCTAAATTGGCAGGTACAGAACGTGGTATTACAGAGCCGCAACCATCATTCTCAACATGCTTTGGTGCACCATTCTTACCATTACGTGCAGAAGTCTACGCTGAATTATTAGGTGACTTAATCGACAAGCACGATGTTGATGTATACCTTGTAAACACAGGTTGGACAGGTGGCCAATTTGGTGTCGGTAACCGTATCCAATTAAAATACACACGTAAAATGGTGAATGAAGCGATTAACGGTAAATTAAAAACAGCTACATTTGAAAAAGACGACATTTTCGGTTTATCGATTCCAACTGAAATTGAAGATGTCCCAACAACAATTTTACAACCTAAAAACGCATGGACAGACCCAACTGCATACGAAGAACAAGCACAAAACCTTGTCAATCGCTTTAAAGAGAACTTCAAAAAATTTGGCGAGGATGCCCAACAATTAGAAGCAGCAGGTGGATTTAAAGGTCAATCAGCAGAATAGTCATTAAAAAAAGCAGTGTTCATTTCTTGTTAGACAAGAGATGACACTACTTTTTATTTGGTTGGAGCTGTCGTATTTTAGTGCCTATCTATTCTTCTGATGCTAGCAATGTACTTAAATAATTCTAAAACCAATAAAAATGCCACATAAAGTTGTAATTGATATCTGACTTGTAATATTTCCAAACAACTGTAAATCCATACATTTCCTTATATTTTTTATTCCATTTAAAATAATAAGGTATTTTCATAGCAGTTGTTTTTACATCACTTTTTACACAATCTTCAACTCGTGCCGCTATTCCTATATCATATTTTCCTATTTGCCAACGAGCACCATCGTTTATATTATCTCCAAATCGGTCAATGTATCTGGCTTTTCTAATATTGACATCTGTACAAATTTTGAGGTGTTGAAAATCCTCAAATTCATGTCGGTAAGGTTTCATCCGATAAACACCTTCAACAAAAAGTATCGTATTCGGTTTCGGATATACAGTGTTAATAGACATTTGAATTGGCTGATTATTTAACTCTAACCAAAAATGCCCTAAAGGTGTTTTTAAAACATCATAAGCGACATTGACATCCACTAAATTCTTTTTACTCGAAAGATTACATACCTTCCCCTTTTCAAGTAATTCATTTAAAGTTTCCGACACTTCATCAGCAAGATTCGGTAATTTTTGCAAAACTGTCTTCACCTTATTGAGTGAAATTGGCAGTTGGTGAGCTGGACTTTTAAAAGCTTTAATCACTTGTGCTTCTCTTTCAATGTGTTTTTTACCTACTGGGACTAAAACCCATTCCCAAGGAGAAAGGTTTTGTTTTGGACTATAATACATATAAACCTTTTCATATGGAGAAAACCTTACTTGACAAAACGGTAGTAGTTTATGCGGTTTCCATAATAACTCCGGCTCAAGTGGTCGCTTCTCAACACCAACATCATTAGTCAACCAAATATTACATGTAGGACAACAATATGCATCAAAATCAAAGAAATAGCATGAGCTTACTCCACAAGTATGACAAATTTTACTTTGATCAATCCAACCATCTAATTCCACACCATTGATTATTATTTTGTCATTTGCTTCATAAAGATTGATTTTTAAGCCCTCATTAAATTGTGTCAACCAATCACCAAATTGAATACCATTTATACTGTCAATTAACACTTCTGTCCATCGTTCTTTCAACGACTTCCCATTAAAAATATTCGAATTAAACAGTTCTTCAACGTTTTCAAATGTTTTTAGTTCTGAATAGTCGGAAAAAAATTCCGAATAAGGGTTTTCTTCCCCATTTATACAGCCGATAAAATAGCAAACATCATTATTATCGCTTTTAAATGAAAAAGCCAAATTATCAAGTTTCATACCATTATTCAATAAATTTATAAAATATTCTAGATTAACTCGTTGAATTTCTAAATAAGAATCCTCTTTAGATCTAATTGGAATTCTTAAACCTAAAGCACCAAACTTAAAACTATAATAGCCGTCAGCAAACTGAAACTTTATTCTGTTGCCATCCAAAATCAATTCAGTTAAAGGCTGTGCGTAGATGTCTTCTATCATTTGACTAGAAGAACCACTATCATATACAGTCAACTCCCATACTAAGGTGACATCGTTCTTTTCATTTGAGTCGAAACGCGGAGCCTCAATTGTAATAATTCTTTTTGAATTTTTTATGTCCCAAAAAGCCGTTCCAATCCAGTAATCACGAAACCCATTCACTGTTTTCAAATAGGTCTTAAGCGTATGTACATCACTAATATAGTTTTGTTGTTTTCTCCTCATCATAACCTCCAAGCAGACTCATATCGACACCAAAACGATTCGAGACAATACGAAATTGACGATACTCACTTGGCCATCGCACGCAATGTGTGATGATGCAACTGACAATATCAATCCACTTCAAAATAATATTTTACTCAATATTATTATAACAAGGCAACACCTGTTAGCAATATCGAATCTCAATTTAATGCGCTAAACCATGCTCGTAACCTTTACATCTCAAAATAAAACACGTCATGCCCCTGTCTTTTCAAATGAGCCGCTCAGTTTCTCTGCTCATTTTACGACATTCACATGACGTGTATATTTTAAAATTTTGTGCCTTTTTCGATATCAGTCATCCATTGTTGAATACGTTCTAGAACATGTTTCATCGCTGGCGGACGGGGCACATGCCCTTCTTTCATCTGATAGAAAGTATCATACCGTGCACCCACATTTTTCAGATGTTCTTCTAAAAAGTAAGCTTGATGAATGCCAACTTGTATATCCTTTCCACCATGAACAATGAAAATGGGTGGCGCATCCGCGTGAATGTCTCTCAATGCATTCCGCGACTCATAAGCTGCGATATCTTTTTTAGGGTGACCAATCATTCTTCTGAGCATCCCTCTTAAATCCACGCGCTCTTCATACATTAAATGTAAATCTGTCACACCACCCCAAATGATATAACTATCTGCCGAAACGGTTTGGAATGTCAACAACCCTTGGATTCCGCCACGTGAAAAACCGACGAGATGTAATGAAGCTTCTGGATAACGTGCTTTTAACATGTCTGCTGCAACCGTGACATCCGCCAAATCCGCACCTGCAAAATCATCGTTCCCTTCACTCCCGTTGTTACCACGATAATACGGCGCAAACACCAAGGTATCTGGCGTAATAAATTGCAACATTCTCGCAAGACGTACACGACCGACTTGACCTTTACCGCCACGCAAATACATGACAATTCGTTTCACAGGTTGATGAGGTGCTACATTTAGACCTTTCACATGTAAGCCATTGACCTCGTACGTCCATTCTTCTATTTTGTGATTTTCTATAAAGACTGGCATTTTTTTACTCTTGATAAAAGCCAAGTGCTCTCATCCTTTCGACACATCGTAATATGGCAGGATCCTTTAATAAATAACTTTTATCCGCTTCATCAATCGCATCTATCGAACGGGTTAAAATAGGACCCATCGTTTCGTGATAGTGCACATCGCAATCTATCGCATTAACGATGACGACATAAACATCTTTTTTAAAACAATCATGTTCTCCTTGCACTTCATACTGCGCAATATAATAAATATGTTCAGCTAAAGCGCCCGTTTCTTCATACAACTCGCGCTTTAATGCATCTAAACTTGATTCACCTGCTTCACGTTTACCACCTGGAAATTCAATGCCGCGTTGTTGATGTTGTGTTAATACCAATTGTTGTTCATAAATAGGTAACGCTAGCACATGACCCCCATCTTTTTCATCAGCATCATTTTTAAACGTTAAAATGACGGTTTGCTGATTTTCATCTGTAAACTTCACGCCCCATACGCCCTTTCTTTCTGTGTTACAATATGATTGATTGAAGGAGGATTGGACTATGAAAACACTGTTTATTTACGCTATCCGTTTTTATCAGCGTTTCATTTCGCCACTGACACCGCCTTCGTGTCGTTTTTATCCAACATGTTCCAATTATACATTAGAAGCGATACAAGTTCACGGTGCACTTAAAGGAAGTTGGCTCGGTTTGAAACGCATTTTAAAATGTCATCCGTTTCATAAAGGCGGCTTTGATCCTGTACCATTAAAAAAATCATCTCATCATCATAACGGTAATAATAAAGACTGATTCACTACGGGCGGTTCGAAATATAACTGTCCGTTGTGCAACCGGCCTGCATTGTTTGTCACATCTTGCTCAAAATAAAACCCTTCCGGCGTCACATCTCCTGCGTAATCGCCCCGTTGACTAAGCCATGCTGTAAAATATCGACTCAAGCCACATTCATACATACCACCTATCACGACACGAATCCCTTTATCTTGCAACACTTGCATTGCGTCTAACACACGATCCATCCCACCTAAACGAAATGGTTTTAATACGACGGTTTGAATATGTGCATTTTGAATGAGCTGTTCTGTCGTTATGAGACTTGTCGCATGTTCATCGAGTGCAATCGATGGAAAATGGGTATAATCCGCTTCGACATCCAATGTTTCGAAAGGCTCTTCAATGAATGCAAGATACGGTTTTAATCGCTTTAACGTCTCGGTATCCAATTCTGTTAACGTTTGATTCGCATCAGTCGAAATCGGAATATCTGGATACATCGTCGCTAACATTTTCACTTGGTCCATGATTTGTGGCGTCCATTTGATTTTAATCCGACCTACACCATCGAGTCGCATCATCCGTTGCGTGAAGTCGCCATTAATCGTCAGCGTCATTGGCACGTGAAACGATTCGAGGCTGTGAAACATTTGGTACAATGCCATCATCACTGTCGCACGAGCAGCCGGGTATGGATCTAACCTTGCCACACACTGTTGCGCCTCTACAAATGACTTCAAATCAAGACCTCGTACATCTTCAAACCATATCTTTAATACATGCATCACATCGTTAATCGTCTCATGATGATACCAAGCTGTGTCAAACGCATTACATTCCCCAAACCATGATTGTTGCAGATCATCCGTCCATTTCACAAACAATGTTTTTCGGTGTGTCATTGTCACTTTCGGCGTATGAATCGGATAGATGAATGATGGTTCATAAAGATAAAATTGCATGTCAGTTAATTGCATGGTCATCCCTCATTTAATATCCGTCTTTGAAGTTTCCCAGTGCTTGTATAAGGTAATGCCTTCACAAAATAAATATGCACGGGTAATTTATATTTCGCTAAACGGGCTTCAAGAAATGATTCAATATCTGACACCCATTGCCTTGTGACAACATATAAAATAGGCCGTTGCCCCCATGCCGAATCCGTAATACTTGTACACATCGCATCGGCAATAAACGGATGTGACTTCGCGACAGACTCAATTTCATAAGGATAAATATTCTCTCCACCACTAATAATCAAATCTTTACGGCGGTCATAAATCACAACGTCACCATGTTCATCGACACTCGCAATATCCCCTGTTTTGAAATAGCCCTCTTCATCAAACACATGGTTCATATTTTCAGGATACAAATAACCCTGCATCACGTTGCCACCTTTAACATAGAGTTCCCCGTGACCATTGGCATCTGGTGTAACTACTTTAAGTGCAATGTCCGAACTTGCATGCCCTACTGTATTCGGATTGCGTTGTAACATCGTCGGATCAGCAGTTAAAAATTGTGAACACGTTTCCGTCATCCCGAACGAATTATATATAGGCAATTGTCGGTCTAACGCTTGACGAATAAACTGCCCGTCGAGTTTTGCGCCACCTAACAAAACTTTTTCCAAATCATAAGGTTGATCCAAACCTTGTTCCATGAGTCGCATTAACGTAATCGGCACTAACGATACGTGTGTAATCCTTTCAGTTCGAAACAGTTCCATCACAGTCTCCGTATTGAATTTTTCGAGTAAAAAGACCGTAAAACCGTATTGGACGCTTCTCAATAAAATACTTAACCCAGAAATATGATAAATCGGTAACACCGCCAGCCATTTGGAATCATGAGAGAAACCTAAACTTTCCCGACATGACGCTGCACTCATACGATGGTTTTCAAACGTTTGTGGTACTGCTTTTTGCGGGCCAGTCGTCCCAGATGTAAACATAATCGAAGCAATCTTTTGTAGATGAAAATCAAACGTGTCTACTGCCATATTTAAATCCGTTGTTGGCATTTCAAGATTATCAGATTGTATCACAAGGGTTGATGTGTTTAATGTTTGTGGCTCTGCTGTACTCACAATTAAATCGACACCAATCGACGCCATTTGACGATCAATTTCAAATGGTGTTAAACGGTTATTGATGAGTGCTATTTCGATATCATATAACCAAGCGCCGTGAATTAAAATCACCGCTTCCAATGAATTATCTAAATATAAACCGAGCCGTGTACGTTGTAATTGTTTGAGTTGCACTCCTTTTATCGTCGCTCGGTGCAATAACGATTGAAATGTGATTGTTTCATTCATCGTTTGGATTGCTATCTTGTTTGGATGTTGTTTGGCCTTTTGAACGAGCCAGTGTTCCATATGTGTCCCCCCAAAAACAAAGATTCATTACATCTATTATAGACCTTATCCTATAAACTTGCATCGTATAAAATTGAGTTATCAAATTGACATAAAAAACAACGATGCTTCACTACTTGAGTAAAGTCGTTGTTCACACCTCAAATCAATGTCATTCAGTTGTTCAACGCAATCACTACATTTCCTTTTGCAATCGCATTTTCGTTTCGTATAACTGTTCGATATATTTAAATTTTTCCTCTTTCGACAATTGTTCATTATCAATAATCTGAAATATTTCGGATTTACGTTGTTGCAAAGACAAGCGATATTGTTTCAATTGATAAAGTGTCTCATAATCTTTCAAAGTCAAATATTTATGGATATGTATCGTTTGGCAGTTCGGATGATTGTAATACGTAGATGTCGTAATACATAAATCAAAGTTTTGAGACAACAATGTCGCTTCACGTTCAGAATATGGCCCATGAAAATGACCAATCGGCAACAAGTCGTTTAATTTCGTATACAAAATACGTTGTTCCACTTTAGAAATATTCGTCACGACTATAATGTCCATATGATGTTCAGGCGTTTGATGTTCAATATATAATGATTGAATCGTATAAGCAAACTCTGATAAATCTGACACACTTAAAGGTCTTCTAAATTTTTGTTGAAACTGCTGCGTTTGCGACAGTTGTTCCATAATTTGTGCGGTTAGTTTCGACCAATTTTTAATTTCCTTATCCATTTCCCCTGTCACATTACAACGATCCGCATAACCAAAAAATTGTCTGTAATAAACAACTTTCATCAACGTTTGAATCAGCTCGACAAATACAGCTCTATCATTAAAATGAATTTCAGTTTGACGTTCAAATGCATCAATAAACATCTCACTAATGCACATCAAATCTTTAAAACTTTCACTATCATAATAAAAATCATAATCTTTACTAATACAAAGCAGTTGAATCGCAATAAAATGGACTTCGGTCGCTATCGTCGGCATATTGTCTTTCAATTTCTCGACTAACTGTTGGCTAATATAATATTCTAAACGTTTCTCAATCATTTGACCTTGATGAATTTCCAATGCAATGGGTCGCTCCGAATGAAAAATGAGCGTTAAAAATAAACATCGACATAAAATCCGCTTATTAGATAACGATATCTTTTTATGTAACATATGTTCATACTGATCAAAAGCACGATAAAATTCATATTCAAACGACTGATATTGATGAATAAGACAAGCTTCTTGATTGAATGTCAGCATATTTTCAAATAACGCATGATAATCTTCAATTTCGATCATTTTAATCATTTCATAAATGACATTGCGTTCAAAATTAACAGCTGTATCGACATAGTACCCTTGCTTTTTATCATTTAAAAGAGGGATTTGATAGCGAGCCAACCATTTTTTCACTTCATTCAAATCGCTAATGACTGTATTTTTACTCACATCAAAATAGTCTTCAAACGTTTTCACCCTGAGCACTTTTTGACTTAACAAAATGGCGGATGCTATCAAAATAATACGTTCTGCCCTCTTAAAAATGTAATTCGTCGTGGATGCTTTATGATGAAAATAAGTTTCAATCACTGTAGACTGCAACGGTTCAATATAAAAGTATCCTTCGTCATCTTTTGATATTGGAGACATGTCTGACAACTTTAGAATGTCATTCAATTTGTTAATATAGTAATAAATCATACGTCGCGATACACCAATGGCCTTCGCAGTTTGACTCACACTTTTAAACTTTTGTCGCTTTTTAAAGTAATCTAAAAAGCACAACAATTTTTTATCGAAATCAACCATCAGAAATCACACTTCCTTCAATATCATCAGACTTTATATGTGAAAAGGAATGTCTTAATTGTTTTATTGACCGTAATAAGCAGTGGCACCATGTTTTCTAAAATAATGTTTGTCTAATAGAAACCCATCTATTTCATTCATATCTTGCTTTAACACTTCAGATTTCATTGCCATTTCAGCAACTTCTTCTAAAATAATCGTATGTTCTACTGCTTTCTTTAAAGATGTGCCAAAAATAAATGGGCCATGTTGATTCACAATCACTGCTGGTATTGCTACCGGATCAATTTGTCTTTGTTCAAATGTTTCTACGATGACTTTGCCTGTATTCAATTCATAATCCGTCGCTACTTCTTCTTTAGTCAAACTTCTCGTACACGGTACCGGACCATAAAACGTATCTGCGTGTGTCGTGCCATATGCCGGAATATCACGCCCGGCTTGTGCATAAGCCACCGCATGTAACGAATGAGTGTGGACGATACTTTGAACATTGTCCATATGATTGTATAAGTAGACATGTGTCGCTAAATCTGATGACGGCTTTAATTGATTATCAAAAGGTTTCCCATCTAAATCAGTTATCACCATATCTTCAGGTCTCATTTTTGAATACGGCACACCACTTGGTTTAATACAGATGATACCTTTTTCACGGTCAATCACACTGACGTTTCCCCAAGTCAATTTTACCAAATTATTTTTAGGTAATTGCATATTCGCTTCATAAACATGTTGTTTGATAATTGCATCATTCATGTTGATATGCACCACTCTCTTTTAATTGTTCCATAATAAAGTTTTTAGCTTTTTGAATTTCTGCTAGTGGATCGGCTGCATTTTCTGACCACATCTCAATTAAAAATGGTCCATGATATTGAATTGCCTCTAACTCACGAAATGCATTCACAAAATCAACACAACCTTCTCCAAAAGGGACATTTTTAAACTGACCTTCGAAAGTTTCTGTCACCGCACGTGTATCTTTCAAATGAACCGCTACAATTTCATGCGCCGCTAATGCTAACTCTTTCTTCACATCGTTTTCGGGCCACGCTGACAAATTACCGATATCTGGATACACTTTCAATAACGGATGTTGGATTTCGTTTTTAATCCCCATATATTTCGTTAAACTCGACATAAATGGATCGTCCATAATTTCGATAGCCAGTATGATTTGCTTTTCTGCAGCTATTTTTAATGCTTCACGTACACCTTCGATAAACAAACGTCTCGAAGTTGCTGTTTTCGTCTCATAATACACATCATAGCCTGCTAACTGAATCACACGAATGCCGAGTTGATGTGCAAGTTGGACAGCTTTTTTCATGATGACCATCGCTTCTTCACGCTTAGATGCATCAGCGGAACCAAACGGAAAACGGCGGTGACCACTTAAGCACATACTTTGAATGGCAACACCTGTGTCGATTTGTGCCTTCACAATGCTGTTAATTTTATCTTGTCCCCAGTCTAAACGTGCCAACCGGTGATCCGTCTCATCAATAGACAACTCAAAAAATTGAAATCCTAAATCCTCAGCCATTTTTAATTGGTCCTCAATGTCGACTTGATTGGGTAATGCTTTTTCATAAATGCCTAAATAAATCATTATCCAAACACCCTTTGAATTTCCGCTTTAAAATCTAAAGCCGCTTGATGTGGTGAAGCTGCTTCTCTTAAACTGCGACCCGCTATAAATGCATACACATCTAAGCCTTTAAATTTTTCAATCGTATCAAGTTCTAATCCACCCGTAACAGAAACTTTAAAGCCCATCTCAATCAGTCGACGAATTTTATCCAAGTCTGCATCTGACCACGTTCCGCCTGCTAACAATGCATCTCGACTTTGATGATAGACGACTTGTTGAATATCATTGTCCAACCATTGTTGTGCTTGTTCAAATGTCCAGTCGCCATATAGTTCAACTTGTAAGTCATCCATCACTTTGCGTGCAGCCACCATAGTAGGTAGTGTTGCTGAACAAATGACCGTCATCCAGTTTGCACCGGCATCTTTGCAGTTTTGAGCGACTGTTTTACCCGCATCTGCACATTTCGTATCGGCAAGTATGCACTTATCAGGATAAAGCGCACGCATCACTTCAATAGCTGCTTTTCCTTCTTGTAAACATAAAATCGTTCCCACTTCTACAATATCAACGACATCACCAAGTTGTTGAATTGTTGTAATCGCATCTGGAATATTTTGATTATCTAAAGCAATTTGTAATAACGGTAATCCCATTGCTAGACCTCCAATTTTATAAATATTGACTCATGTCAGCTTGATCAATAATGGCGAATACATCCTCAACTGAAGTCGCCGAAGTTAATTTTTCAATAATGTTCTCAATTTCAAAAACCGCAACGATTTGAGGTATCGCAATGCTTGTATGAATTTCCGCAGACGTCGCCGCAAGTACGACAAACACTTGTGCAGGCTTGCCATCCGAAAATGGAATCGGCGTATCAAATGTTACCAATGAAAAGGCATTTCTGTTCACACCATCTTCAGGACGCGCATGTGGCATTGCCATCCCTTCCATTAATAAGTAATATGGCCCATAATGATGCGTACTTTTAATAATGGCATCAACGTATTCTGGTTTCACCGCTTCACTTTCAACTAATGGACGCGTCGCAATTCGCACCGCTTCTTCCCATGAGTCCGCATGTTGATTTAACAAAATCGATTTTTCTGTAATTAAGCTTTCTTTAAACGATAACATCGCACATCACCTTTAAATGACAGTTTTTAAGTTCTCTTTAATTTCTTCATCATCCATTAAATTTTCTAAACCGAGCAATTTGCTAGAAGTACGCCCTTCTAACTCGTGAATCAAATGTTTGCTCGCAAAAACGACATCATAACTACTCGCTTGTGATTTCGCTTCACCTACACTGCAATAATCTACAACAAAGTCATTGACATTTAATTCGCGTAAACATTTTTCAATTTTCATCTTAATGACCATCGAACTCCCCATACCATTACCGCAAGCTGCTAAAATTTTCAACATGATATTTCCCTCATTTCTTCATCTTATTCGAACCCTGTATCATAAGCTGCTTTATCTTTAGCACGACGATATTGTAACTGTGGAATGATTAATAAAATAATGACAATCGCCACATAACCAACCAAACCAAAATGTTGCATCAACGCACCAAAACCTGGCCAAATTAATTCAAAGTCGATATTGCCATGCCATCCTCCAAATTTGTACAGTTGAAAAATGACAACTGCAATGGCACCTATCGCGACTTGACAAACACCAGAAATAAACGAACAAATCATGGCAGCTCGTGTGCCACCGACTTTATTCGCAAACACTGCTATTGTGGCATTGTCAAAGAACACAGGTACGAATCCGGTAATAATTAACACTGGTGAATGGAACACAAGTAAACCGAGAATCGTTAAAAATTGTCCGATAGAGCCGAAAATAAAACCAAATAAAATCGCATTTTGAGGTGTAAAGTTATAGGACGCTGCACAGTCAACTGCCGGGAGTGAACCAGGCAGGATTTTGTTTGAAATACCTTGAAAAGACTGTGTTAACTCGGCAACGAACATCCGCACACCCATCATTAAAATTGCAAGATATACTGCAAACGATAACGAACTTGAAACGACATAAGTCATAAAAGATAAAGTCTCTGGGAACTTTTTAGGATCTAAATGACGCAAGAAGTCTTCACCTAAAATGACTAAAATCGTACCAAAGAAAAGTAACATCAGTGTCCCTGTAGCAACGATATTGTCATGGAAAATAGACAACCACTTTGGCAGTTTAATATTATCCAAGTTCTTCTCTTTATTACCGATTTTAGGCGCAATTTTATCAACGAGCCAAATCGCAAACATTTGTTGATGACCAATCGCAAACCCTGAATGATTCGTTAAACGTTGTGTCGGACCAACAGTTAAGTTTGAACCTACAGCCCAATATAGCCCTACGATAATACCGACTAAAATCGCACCGACAAAGTTGCGATACTCTGGAAATGCTAAGAAAATAATCCAAGTTACCGTCGAAGCTTGTTGTACCATGACGTGCCCTGTAATAAATAGCGTTCTAATTTTAGTAAATTTACGTAATAACACGACAACGATATTGAGTAAAAAGCCAACCAATAGCGCTAACATCGTGTATGACGTCGTTAAGCCAATTGACTTCAACGCACCATCAACTGCATTTAAGCCAAAGTAAGGGTCAATAACTGCCGCTTTCAAACCAAAGCGTTCCCCTAAACCTGCAAGAATCGGTCGGAAAGTCGCAACTAATCCCCCTGCACCTACCGTTAAAATCATGTAACCCACTGTTGCCTTAATAAAGCCCGCAAAACATTCATAAAGTTTCTTTTTCAATAATGCGTAACCAATAAATACAATAATGCCTATGAAAAATTCCGGTTTAGATAAAATATTGTTACTAAACCACGTAAACCCATTCATAAATATTTGCATGTGATTCCCTCCTATCATGCATATGGCTTATAAAAATGATGGGAATGGTAAATCGGTATCTGTAGAGAATACATCATCAAAACCACGTGGATAATGGTACTCTAAATCATCTTTATCTTTCGGGAATACAAATTTACCACCAACTTGCCAAATGTAAGGCTTAAATTGATACTTTAATACTTTACGTTTAAACTCCCATAGTAATAACAACTCTTTAGGATCGGCTTGGAAATTCGTCCAAATGTCATGATGCACTGGAATGACAACATCCGCTTTTAAACTTTCCGCCATTCTAAGCATATCGACAGACGTTACTTTATCCGTAATACCTCTTGGATTTTCACCAAATGCACCAATGACTACGTTGACATCGTGTGCATTACCGTGTTTCGCAAACGTATTCGAATAATGTGAATCACCCGCATGGTACAGTGAGCCGCCAGACGTTTTGAATAAGTAGTTCACCGCAATTTCGTCCATATCAACAGGTAACTTACCTTTCAATGTTACAGAAGGATCGGCTGTTACAAGTGCGGTACGGTCAAACGCTTCTAACACTTGAATTTCAATGCTTTTCACTTGTACGGAATCACCCGGCTTAACGACGATACATCGCTCTTCAGGCACACCCCATTTTTTCCATGTGTTGACCACTTCTTGAGGACCAATAAATGGTACATCTTCATGAGTATTTTGCATCACTGCAGCCGCTGTATTGATGTCCAAATGATCTGAATGAATATGCGTCACCACTAAAGCATCCACATTTTTAATCTCAAACGGATCAATGACAAAAGGTTGCGCACGTAAATTCGGTTGTAGATTTTGACAACCACTCATTCGTTGCATCTGATGACCTTTTTTCATTTTCCCAACTTTTTGTGTACGCTTACCTGTTCCGCACCACATATCGCACAAAATATTCGTGTTCTCGTGAGATTTCAACCAAATTCCCGTACAACCTAACCACCACATTGCAAAAGTATTTTCTTCCACAACCTCGTTTTCTATTTCTTCGTTGAGCCAAGTGCCCCATTCCGGAAAAGTACTCAAAATCCACTTTTCCTTCGTTACTTCATTAATATGATTCAAAGTCATGCACTCCTTTCAAAATATGTAAACGCTTACTTGTTCTCAGTTTATGCCTATTGTTATAAAAGAAAAAGTCCAATATATGCACAAAAAACATGTACATCACTGGACTGTTCGCGTATAAAAATATTCAATTTTAAGCATACATTAGTTCAAATATGCACGTTTTAAAGCTTTCTTATCAACCTTATAAGTATAAACATCAGGCATTGTCATCTGTTTGAACTGTTCATAAGCAAATGCCCCATCCGTCAATGAATGAAAGAGCACAGCGAGTGACGTACCATGACCACTGATCACAATTGTCTCACCTGTCTCTTGTGACAAAATGTCTTGAAAACTCGGTACGATGTGTTGCTGTACATGTTTCAACGACTCCCCACCATGTAATCGATAATCAAAATTCATCCATTGTTTGGCAGCATATGTATAAAAATCATCCACCCATTCACCGATGACGCGTTCTCTCAAACCTTCTACTATTTGAATATCTAAGTTAGCAACACTTGCAAGCGGTACTACAGTTTCAATCGTACGCGCATACGGACTCGAGTAAATGGCATCGATGCACTTCCCTTCAAACCAATCCACAAGTCTTTCCGCTTCTCGTCTCCCTATTTCTGATAGTGGCGCCGTATCTGACTTCACCGTATGATCCCTCGTCGCATGTCTTACAAAATAAACTGTTTTTACCATATTGATGTCCCTTTTCATAAATACTTTTGCCTCTACTTCCATGTTATATAATGTATTATATTTTTCACTTAAGAAAGGTTGCCTCAAATATTCTTTGCTGATAAGAAAGTTTAAATCGTTAACATCAAACTTCCTATTTGAGAAAATGTGGCAACTCAATATTAAATATGTGTAGAGTTAATAAATAATTAATATTTCCGTAAATCATGTATCAATTTTCAAAAACGAAATTTATGATAATAGTAAAAACTATAGTTCATTAATTGACCATTAAGCAAAATTTTGCTATCCGCATATATTGATAATACCGTAGTTGATTTAGACCTTCAAAACCTCGCTTTCCTTTAACGAACGTGTTTTCATCAAATTGTATAAAATGTGTCTATTTTACATATATTTTGTTTACTATTCTTTTAATAAATAGTTAATTTTAAATTTCAGACAAATATATTATTATGAAATTGCATCAAAAGTACATAATAGAAAGAAAGTGGTTCATATGGTAAAAAACAAATTATTAGCCGCAACACTATCTATAAGCTTAGTTCTTCCACTGATTACCCCTTACAGTGAAGGAGCCACAGCCGCAAGCAATATAGAAGAGATCGGCGAAGGAGCACAAATCATTAAAAGAACAGAGGATGTGAGTAGTAAAAAATGGGGTGTGACTCAAAACATTCAATTCGACTTTGTTAAAGACCCCAAATATAACAAAGATGCATTAATTATTAAAATGCAAGGGTTTATCAATTCGAGAACGAGTTTCACTGATGTAAAAGGAAAAGGATATGAAGCTACGAAAAGATTGCTTTGGCCTTTTCAATATAATATCGCTTTAAAAACAAGTGATCCGAACGTCTCATTAATTAATTATCTTCCAAAGAATAAAATTGAGACCATAGATGTAAGTCAAACACTAGGTTATACGATTGGCGGTAATTTCCAAAGTGCACCATCAATTAATGGTAAAGGCGCATTTAACTATGCAAAAAAAATTAGCTATAATCAACAAAATTATATTAGTGAAGTCGTTCAACAAAATTCAAAAAATATTAAATGGGAAGTTAAAGCAAATGCATTTAATTCTGAAGATGGACAATTATCTGCATACGACAGTCACTTGTTTGTAAGAAGTCCAATTGGTCCTAATGCGAGAGACTTTTTTGTATCAGACGATAACTTACCACCATTAATTCATAGTGGTTTTAATCCATCGTTTATCGCAACTGTCTCTCATGAAAAAGATAAAGGCGACACAAGTGAATTCGAAATTGCTTATGGTCGAAACCTAGACATTACTTACGCAACTTTCTTCACACGAACTGGCATATTCGCTGAAAGACGTCATAATGCATTGGTGAATAGAAACCTTGTCATTAAATATGAAGTGAATTGGAAAACACACGAAATTAAAGTAAAGGGGCATAATTAAAATGAAAATGGACAAATTGATAAAAGTCGTTACAGCAACATCTGTGGCATTTATGTTATTTTCTAATTCTGCTTATGCTGCTAATCAAATTACGCCTGTATCTAAGGAAAAAGTAGACGACAAAATCACTTTGTATAAGACAACTGCGACTTCAGATTCTGATAAATTAAATATTTCTCAACTTTTAACTTTTAATTTTATTGAAGATAAAAACTATGATAAGGATACTCTCGTCCTAAAAGCTGCAGGTAATATTAACTCAGGCTATCAAGCTCCTAACCCCAACGATTATAACTTTTCAAATTTTTATTGGGGCGCTAAATATACAATCTTAATCAATACAGATGCAAAAGGTGTCAATGTTGTTGACTATGCACCTAAAAATCAAAATGAGGAGTTTCAAGTTCAAAATACACTAGGCTACTCTTTTGGAGGAGATATTGGTATCTCGAAAGGCTTAGCAGGTGGGTTAAATGGAAATGAGTCATTTTCAGAAACAATTAATTATAAACAAGAAAGTTATAGAACAACTATCAATAAACACACTGATAACAAAACAATTGGTTGGGATGTTGAAGCAAATAAAATAATGAACAGCGGTTGGGGCCCATATGGTCGAGATAGCTACCATGAAATTTACGGCAATGAATTATTTTTAGGTGGCAGACAAAGTAAATTAAACGCGGGTCAAAACTTCTTACCAACATATCAAATGCCAATTTTAGCAAGAGGTAATTTTAATCCTGAATTTTTAAGTGTATTGTCACATAAACCTAGTGATGCTAAAAAATCAAAAATCACAATCATTTATCAAAGAGAATTAGATAATTATACAGATTACTGGAATGGCTTTCATTGGACAGGTCAGAACTATAAAAATCAAAGAAATGCTATATTCACTTCGATTTATGAAGTTGACTGGAAAGCACATACAGTCAATCTGATCGACACAAAAACGCATGAGAAAAATCCTGCATAACGTGCATTAGATTTATCAATAATCTATACTTTTTAGAAATAAATCTTTCTTCCATAGCTTATTTTTAATGAGTTAAAACATCAAATCATTATTGAAAGTAACGCATTGGAATATACCCCCAAAATGAGACTATTACTCACTTTATGGGGTATATTTTATTTTCCTATTTCTTATTCTTCTAATGTACTCATTAAAAAATCACTTATGACGCTACCATCATCTAAAACTTCAAAGCATGGTGATGAGAATAAGTGATTTTCTGCTGAGACTAGAACTTATTTTCTATGTAGGCGACCATTTTTAATCTCCCAAACTTGTGTGGCTACTTTGTCGACAAAGGCTTGGTCATGTGTTGTAAAGATGACTGTGCCCTTGTAGCTGATTAAAAGGTTTTCAAGCGCTTCTATCGTGAAAATATCCAAGAAATTAGTAGGTTCATCTAAAATTAATACATTGGAAGGTTCTAATAACAATCTGGCAATACTAAGTTTAGTCGCTTCTCCTCCACTTCATTCATTAATCTTCTTCGTATTCATTTCTAGTTGGCTAAATCCAAGGTTTAAAAAGACCGATTTAATAAAATTGTAGGTACCTTAAAACGCAAATTAGGACATATTCCAGTTTTTATTTCTCTTGCAGATTTCAAATCACGTGAAAAACACCCCTTTTAGCATGCGTATCAAAAATATTGTGCAATTTTTTTATTGATTTTCATTTGCTTTCGCTTCTTAAAAATATGAACGAATGTGCTCATTTTTGAATTTCTTTCGTTTGTATTTGTTCGTGCATTTTAAATGTTATTACAAATTAAATTTTAAAATATACTTGAACGCGAAAAATGTATTATATATACTTATCAACAAAATTATGTCTATAAAAGGTGATTCTATGAGAGTAACGAAAAGAGGCAACACATACCAATACGACTTTTACTACAAAGGAAAAAGATATAGAAAAGGCGGTTATATATCAAAAAAATTAGCAATGACTGCAATGAGCCTTAAACAAACTGAATTAGTTGAGGGGTTTGATGTTGGCCAGAAAATATCTTTTGTACAGTATTACAAGCATTTGAATCTGCCATCGATCAGGGGCTTATTAAAGTCAATCCTACAAAAAACGCAAAACCACTAGGATTTAAAGCATCTCAGGTTGTGGATGAAAAATTCATGACTTTAGAAGAATTAAAATTATTGTTAAAACATGTGAAAGGAAAAAAGCATCTCTCCTATTTATGTATTTTTATCCTCATTATCACAGGATCACGCTTTAGACCCGTGCGTGAATTACGATATGAACATCTTGATTTAGAAAATAGTACAATCTTTCTTGATGATAGAAAGAATAAGTACTCTCAACGTAAAATCAAAGTTCCGCTTGATGACTTGAAGTACATCTCCGAAATACTTGAAGAGCATCCCAAAAATCAAAATGGTTACATATTCCATAACAAAGTCAATTTTATATCTTATAAGGCAGTTAATGATGTACTAAAAAATTTCTGCATCAAAAATAAGTTACAGCATTATACGCTTAAATCATTAAGACATACACATTGTAGCTACTTGCTGGCACAAGGGATGACGATTCAATATATATCTAAAAGAGTTGGTCATGCGGATATACATACAACACTCACTATTTATTCACATCTATTAAAAGAATATGAAGATGCTGAAGATGAATCACTTATACAACACCTTCAAGGACTATCTGATAGTTAAATAAAATTGCTTTAAAATGCATATTATGATAAATTATATTTGTATTCATATAAGTCATACCCAGTCTTTTTTTCCTCTACAATGCTAATTATGTATTGTAGAGTCTTTTTTATTTCAGTTTATGAAAAATCACGCTGAGATTATCATTCTCGTGCATTGAGATATCAATTTACGGACCAGTTGTACATTTTAATGCACCATATTACTTATTGCAGGAAGCTATTTTTCGGTGTTCAATCTAATGTATTAGACAAAATGATGCTCATATGTTAATTTATAAATAGAAAAGGCAACACACTGCGTGCATTGCCTTGATGAGACCGTTAAAAAGACGGTAGCTATAGTTTGACATTAAAAAATAACCATCTAACCGGCCAAAGTTAGTGATGGTTATTTTTTTTGGTTTTTATTGTTGATTAATACTAAGCCAATGATTGTTAATACAACCATCAGCATTTCAAAATCAGACATGCTAATCCTTTCGAGGAGTAACAACTATAACCATAGGCATCACCCCTTTATCAAGAGATTAGCCACCATCTATCTAACTTTTTCACCTCTTTATTTTATAGTGGTCTCAATAATTTGTCTACAAAATTATATTTAATACCCTTTTCAACAATTGATACTGGGTTGGTTTCTAATTCATGGTTGCTGGCATAATTACCAACAGATCCAGCTGGTTATCAAAAAGCACTTAATACAGAATATCCAATGGATTAAGTGCTTTTTTAGGTATGTGTTATTTTTGTATGTTGTAAAACTCTTTGACTAGCTGGATTCTATCTTTTTGACCTTGATTATTCATATAATATTGATCTTACTTTTGTCGCTAATAAACAGGGCATTATCAAAAATCTTAGGCCTTACAAATCTAAATCAACATCATTATTTTTTTGATTCTCTATATCATAATTCAAAAAGACTTTGACATACTTTTCAGGTTCATTTTTAATAGTTAACGCAGACAAAGTAAAGTGATTGTTATTTTTCTCAACTTCTAAATAAGGATTATCAATATCATTAAAATTTATTTTAGCTGGGTAGTCTGTTAAACTTTTAAACTCGTATAGAGTTTCATAATCATCTAGCAAATCTAATTTTTCATTAGGCAGAGAAGATTGTAATTTATTATATCTATTTGATCTTCCATTAGTTATCAATTCATTAATAGCATTTTTAGTTTGTTGATTATCAATACTATCTTGAATATTTAATTCTTTGTGAAAGTATTGCATAGTTGAATATTTAACTAAAGGTATCTGACTTAAACTAGCTTTTGCTTTTATGTAATCTTTAGACATAGTATCGTATTTTTATTCAATAGCTAGTGCTTGCTGCTTTAAAAAATTATTAACATTTTGTGGTATTTTGGCTTTTGACCTGTTATTAAGATATTCATCATTACTAATTACTATAGATTTTGTTAAATCGATAGCCGAATTGAGTTTATCGGGCTGTTCGCCTCCTAAATTAACTTTATATTTATTAGGTACCTTTTGTGCATTTGTTCTAAAAGGTATACAAACTCTATTATTATTGCGTTTGAAAGAATAATAATATGGTCTTGAACCATTTTTATTGCTTGATATTTCCTTACCTCGTAATTTATTAAATAGGTTTTGATTTAAACGAACAACTTCCATTGTTATTCACTCCATAAATTTAATAAAAAAGAGGCGTAAAATACGCCTCCTTAAAACAATAATAGTTGTTTCTTTCGGTGCAGTATTAATTTTTATATCTGCGCCACAACGCCGATTCTAGTTCGTGCAGTATTAATTTTTATATCTGCGCCACAACGCCGATTCTTTTCTTGACTATATTATATCAATACCTGTCATGTTATGCAATGTTTAGGATTTCTTTTTAAACTCTCGTAAATATGATATATAGAATCTCTACTTACGTTCGTTTTTTAGCAATATTTAAAAAGCACTTAACCACTTTGTTTTTAGGAATGGTTAAGTGCTTAAAAATTTAAGTAATGTTTTGTATATTGCATTTACAGCATTGATAAATAAGCTTTGCGTGCTGGCGCAAGTTAACATCTGAAATCTGATGTGACTTGTGGATGCATCGAGAGCGCTTTGAAATGCATCAGTAAATCAATTATAAAACTTTACTCATCGTACTTGGTTATAAATAGAAAAGCACCTAATCATATTTTTGTATTAAGCGCTTTCTTAATCAATTTAACTGAAAACAATTAAGAATAAACTGGTTATCACAATAAAAAGCACTTAGTCCACTCATTTCCAGATGGATTAAGTGCTTTTCAAATATTTTGTAATTTATAAAAACGCTAAAATAACATTGATGACAGTTAATATTACCATTATGACTAGTACTTTTTTTGAATCACTTTTCATTGTATCCCTCCTGTGATAAAATGAAGAAAGAACACATAGGGGGGGGGAATCCCTATGTGTGAGAACAAGTTAATAAACTTATAGTTTCTAAAACTGTATGAGCTATGTTTAGATACAAAAGTATCAAATTAGCTTTTACAGTTTTTTCATCTCGTTCTCGCTTCTTTCGTTCAATCCTATTCACCGATAACACCCCCTCCCTTTAAAAACTTTTGAACAGCATAGGCATCACCCCCTTTCCTTAAATTTAATGATTTTTATTGTTTATTTACTGCTCGTTGCCAGTTCCATTCCATTTGTAATTCTCTAATCTCACAATCTAATAAACTTTCCATATCACCCTCAAGGTAATAATTTGTTAAGTAGTTTAAACAAGATTCATCTTCTTCACCTGTTTCATATGCAAATATAGCTTTTACCACTTCCTCGACTTCACTATTTTCTAGGATTTTTTTAATTTCTTGATAGTTCATATTGAGCCCCTCCAGTTTTTTTAATAATTATTGAGTTGGTTTGTAAATTGTATTTACAGCATTGACAAAAAGCGCTCATGAGAGCTTGAGCAAGTGCAATATCTGATATCTCCCCTTCAATGAGATCAGATTTTGTGCATTTACACTTGCAAAAGCGAAATGAGTGATTTAAAATGCGTCAGTAAATCAATGACAAACCATAACTCAATTAGTAATTCAACTGGTTATCATAATGAAAAACACTTAATCCCTACATTAATCGGAGGGATTAAGTGCAATAAAAAAAGCCTCACAATGTGAGACTTTTCAATTCTTCTATATTTAATTCATCATAATCAGCGTTGCATGCCACTTAATCATCAAAAATTTCTTTAATCATTATCGGTAACGGTAGTTCATATAGAGTTATTTCTCTAACATTTGTTTAATACCACGCTGAGATTATCATTCTCGTGCATCGAAAAATCACTTTACAATAAACTATATGTGTATCAATGCACCAGAATGTATATTGTAGAAAGCTGTTTTCGAATTGGTTCATCTAATGTATTAGACAAAATGATGCTCATATGTTAATTTATAAATAGAAAAGACAACACACATTAAGTGCATTGCCTCAGTGAGACCGTTAAAAAGACGGTGGCTGTAATTTAATGATTATAAAATAACCATCATACTCGTCAAAGTTAGTGATGGTTATTTTTTTTGGTTTTTATTGTTGATTAATACTAAGCCAATGATTGTTAATACAACCATCAGCATTTCAAAATCAGACATGCTAATCCTTTCGAGGAGTAACAACTATAACCATAGGCATCACCCCTTTATCAAGAGATTAGCCACCATCTATCTAACTTTCTCACCTCTTTATTTTATAGTGGTCTCAATAATTTGTCTACAAAATTATATTTAATTCCATCTTCAAATAATTAATATTGAGTTGGTTTTTAAATTATATTATCAAAACAACACACAATTTCACTACTCATTCATAAAGATTCTGTATACATACAATTTGGATAATTTGAACAACCAACAAACGAATTACCTAGTTTATTTTTTCGCATTTTCATTTTCCCTCCACATTTTGGGCAATGTCTATTATCAATATTTTTAGTAACGATTTGCTTTGGAGTTTGGTTCAGGTTGATTTGATTAATCCATTGTGCTAGTTGGTACCTATCTTTCAAATGCACATTACACGCTTTGGCTAATTTAACAGCACTTTTGGTAAAAAAGCTATTTGTTACTACCCAACACTCATACGCTTGATGATAATAACGTGAAGCAAATATTTCTTGGATAGCCGATATAGATACGTTCTTTTTATAATCATATCTTTTGGCCTGAACTACTCTTTTATGGTTATTTTTCTTTAAGATTAAATCTGCGCCATAATCATGAATGCCACTTGTAGTTATCGCTTTATAACCTATTTCTTTAAATAAAACTTTTAAATAAAGCTCAAAATCTAATCCACGCATTCTATCTATATCTTTCATATTAGATTTTTTCAATAGGTTTTGAAGTTTCTTTTCTTTATAGATTTTCATTCATAATCCTCATACACTCTTTCTTATGCTTATTGCTTGTGACTAAATGATACGAATCTTGTGAATAAATTTGCGTTTTTCACGCTCGTTATTAGCCAAATTGTGACCAAAAAATTTTAAAAACTAAGTTTAGTATAGTTGAATTTTGTTTTCTATTTATTTAATTTAGTAGCGTTAAACCCTTGATATGACTGCGTTTTGAGACTTAAAACAAAAAAACACCGAAAAAGTTGTTTAAACTTTTTCGGCTCATTACGGAGAGCAAGGGAAAACCTTTATATTGTGTTTAGCACTGAAACAGCGTGATTATCGCATTTTCAACGCTTTAACTTTGTGACTAAACTAGACAAAAATAGACTAAATTGACACGCGTTTGACACTTTCACCCCACCTATTGCAGGCGGGGTAATTTTATTCATTTTCTCGTTCGAGTTGTTTTTGGTAGTTGTAAAGTTTTTCAGCGTTCAATAAACCTAACCGATCTAATTTAGACTTCCCTAATCTTAATTGCTTAATAGTCGCTTCATTCACGCCTGTGTCTTTACTAATTTTGTATGCACTAATATTAGAATTAAGTAGTTTTATGATTTCATTTCTCATTCAAAACACCGCCTTTACTATACATATCAACAATACTGCAAATAGCAAACCTGCTATAAATTCGAATTTTTCTTTTCTGCTCGTTTTTCTAACACTATATTTTATCTTCATAGTTTGCAAATAAACGAAGAACATTATATACTAAATTTGAAAGGGAGGTTACCCTCCCGCTATTTAGTTTAGTTCAAAAGCTATCTCGATTACGATAACCGCCAAGTTAAGTTTTATCGAGAACTTAAAGCTTTTGAGCTTTTTTTGTTTCTTCATTTATTTTTCCCTCCTTTCTATTTGGTATACTTATATTATACGTTAGATTACTAACGTAGTCAACCCCTTTTTTACTAATTTTTTGATTTTTCTCATAAAAAATACCACACCGGTTAGGGTGTGGCGGGTAAATAGGTAACCGTCGCAACAGTTTCTTGCTTTCATTTATTAGATACAGCCAATTATTTTCAATTATTTATAAAAAAATATACTTAATTGAAGTTTAGCGGCAACTGTATTCCAATCAGACTTTCAAGTTCTTCCTTGTTTTGATAAGAGTAGTCAAGTATTACATATCGATAAGTTACAGAGGGTATAATTTCATTATAAACCCTGTATACACCTAAAATAATTTCTTCTGTGTCGACTTCATCATGTGTGCTACTAAGAGGTCTTTCAAAGTTTATATAAAGTGTGTCAGAATCTTTATTGTAATTTATTTTTATCGTTCTTTTTGCGATCATAAACTTTCCCCTCCTTTGACTTATCATCACTAGAATTAAGCTTGATAGTTCTGTTTGGGATATATAACATTTTTTTAGGTATTAAAAGCTAGTGAAATCAATGTTTTAACACATACAAACATATTGAGAATTATTTCTCTGCACCCAAAAACGAAATTTCAGAAAAGTGGGTGCAGAATTTAGGTTGACCGCCCTCCCCACCTATTGCAGGCGGGGTGGTTTTATTCATTCTCTTTCTCGAGTTGTTTTTGGTAGTTGTATAAACGTATTACAGTTTTAAACTTTGATTCTAATAATTTAGTTTTACCGTTTTTTATATCCTGAATTGTTTGGTATGGTAGCTTTGTTTCTTTAGAAATCTTATAGCTTGTTTGATTCTCAAGAAGTTGTTTAACTTTTGTCAATATTTCTTTTTCCATATTTTAAAATGAACCGAGTCGATAATTAATTACTTAACATATACACAATGCCAAAGAAGCATAACAAGATTATTACTATGTTAAAGAATATCGCAATAATATCTTTCTGTTTATTTGTCATTTTTATCACCTCATTATATAATGAAGTCGAGGGAGGGATTAACCCCCGACTATCATTTTGATTATTGTGATAAGGCTTATGAGGATAGCCATTACATTTCGCACAATTTCTGTAATGTCCTTATAACGCCTTATCTTTTTTTCTTTGAGAGCTTCCTCTCTCTCGACTCGGTTCATTTCTTCACCCCTTTCCTAATTTCTATATTCATTATATCACGAGAACCGTGACAACACAACCCCTTTTCACAAGCTTTTTCTGATTTTTCTCATAAAAAATACCACACCTGTTAGGGTGTGGTGGTAAATAGACAACCGTCGCAACAGTTGACCTTAAATACTGTTTAGAAATCGAATTATTGATTTAATAAACTTCCCATATCAGATTTTATATTATCTGCTAATACTTGTAGTTCTGGAAAATAATTATTAGCAAAACCAATTATTATTTTATTCTTTATAAATGTATTAAGTTCTCTACCTTCAGGAAGAGCAGTATCTATTAAATCTACAAGTTCACCGTGACTTATACTATCCAAGTTAACTTTATCTAGATATTTTAAAAATGACGAATATAATTTATCGAAAACGTCATGATCGAAATCGAAATCTAGCAATAATAAGCTAACAGAATTAGTTTCTAATTGATTATCTCCAATTTTATTTGCTAGTTCGCGTATAGCTTGATAAAGTAATCTAAAACTTTCTTTTTCTTTTAACATATAAACCTCCTAAATATATTAAAATAACCAAGATATGGCTTCCTTTAAAGTCACTCCTAAAGTATGGGTTTGTGACTCAGATAAACCAGCTGCACGACCCGCTCTAATAGCAGCATCCCTAACTGCATTAGCAGGGACTTCACTCCATTTCAACAAAGGCTTTAACTCTTTTACTAAAGGAGTGTATGCTTTATTAAAAGCATTAGCCGCTTTTTTTCCACCTACTTTTTCTACCACTGCAACCGCCTTGCTTTTATTGTTAATAATTAATTTAATAGCGGTCTTAACAATCTTTGTAGCCCCAATTCGATTTTGCGCTTCTGGGTTAATAGGCAAATCAGGATTTTTATTTATTTTAACTCCATCGACACTTACATATCTGGCTTCCGTACTATCATTGGCTGTTTTAAAAGTCTGACTGTTCACATTGCTTGCCTTAGCATCTGCTAATGGACTTATCTCCATTAATAAAACTGCACTCACTAACAATGATCCAAATGTTTTTCTTAGTTTCAAATTTAAAAACTCCTTAGTTTTAATTTTACTCCCAAGTTTTAATAACATCCCGATTCTAACCATAACATAGTTTAATCTTATTACAAGTAATTTATTGGCGTGGGCGCACTTGAAATAATAATTAAATAATTTAATGTTCCATGATTTATCACCGAAATATGTATAGCGTTAAGAAACTAAAACACTATTTACTTTCTTGACGCATAAAAAAACAGGGCAGCCGCAATGACTACCCTTAAATATAATATAGTATGAACTTTTTAACGTATTATTTAACCTCTAATTTTCCCCACAATGCTTTTTCTTTCAACAATTTTCCTTCTTTATCAGTAATTTTTCCAATCGGCATATAAAAATTATCCTTCTTATTAGCCCCATCCGCTTGATACTTAAAGCGAATCCACCACATCTTGTTTTTAACATCTTTAATCACTTGATCAAATACTACATATTCACCTGGATAAATCCATGAACCACTGTCCACTTCTTCCTTATCCATTCCAAATGCGCGACGTACGACAATCGCATCGTCGTTATCTTCATAAGCAGTGAAAATACCATGCCATGCCCACACCGTTTTAGGCGGTTTACCTTGCTTCGGCTGACTCACTGTTTTGGCTACTTTCGGCACTGGTGCATCTCCATTCATATACTTAACGACCAAATCATCAATAATATGCATGTCGTGCCTGCCATAACCCGCTGCTTCCAAAATATTGCCTGGATCTTGCTTATCGTACTGAATATCTTGATGGCCTGGCATTTCATTACGTGGGTTAATATCCCAAGAATTACACAACGCACCCATAATACGACACGCATTGTCTAATGACTTACGTGTTCTATTCCTATCAGAAAAGTAACAAGCTTCTAACCCAAAAGCGATATCATTCGCATCATCACCGTACCAATTATTGTCGATAGGCGTATCATACAATACATGCCATGCCTTTTCAGTCACTGGAATACAGATAATACACTCTTTATCGTCCACAAACACATGCGCTGATGCAGTATAAGCCCAATCGATATTATACGTATTTCGATAATAATCGACATTATTTTGAGCGGTGCTATCCCTATTTCCTGTATCATGAAACACCGCAAATTTAGGATTCCCACTTACGAGCCTTTGACCGCTTCGACGTGTCCCAATTGGCAAAAAATCCGTATATACGGGTACACCGTTCCATGTACCGATTTTTTCTTTAACCATTTTGTAACCTCCTTCTTATCATTTTTTAGTTGTATCCGACATTTCTTCTTTTAACTCATGCATAATTGACTTATGCTCATCATTCCCAATTATTGCTAACTTCTCAGCAATCTGTTTAGGAATTAAAACACCCATCTCAGCACAATTCTCTACAATAGACAGTCCTTCATTGGCAATGTAAAAGAATAACGTCACCATCACAATACCGCCGTTCGTACCAATAATTTGATCAATCATATTAGCTAAAATAACAATACAGAAAATCAATAGCTTCCTAGCATAACCAAAAAACGAAGCATGACTCCATAAATTCTTATTTTTTAGCGCCTTCGCAACGCCGGTTAAAATATCTAACCCCATCAATATCATCAAACAATATGAGCCCTCCTTTTACTTAAAATAAAAGCGCATATCAAAATTGACATGCGCAACAAGTTGATTAAATTTAAAGTGATTAAAACCAGGTTTAAAACGAGGAATCTCTATCCCCGCATATTGTAATATAGGCTCACCATTACGATAGACACGTACACCGTCATACGTAATAATATCGCCAGGATTTAATGTGATACCACGAATGTACATGACCGTTCCATTATTCAACGACCATTTAAAATAATCAGTACGTTCACCGATAATTATCGTTACAACAGAATACATATTGAATTGGTCTAATGCAACATTACCGTGATAGTATACCTCACCGTCATTGACATGCTTAAAAGTATACTTCGTGTATGATAGGTCATCAAAATTAATTTTCATGTCTTCTGACCACATGTCATTAAATTCTCGTTTTTCTAAATCATTACTCGTTCCAATTGATTCAGCAAACGGCAATTTAACCGTCTCAAATTCCAGTTCAACACGACCTGAAAATTTTGTCTGCGTCGGCTTTAACACGTTACTCAACTTCACCAAATACCGCTTGCCATCAACAAACTGCTCAAAATGTTCAGCATCACCCATTGAATCAGCGCGATCAGCTGCAACCGTATCATGAAAATGGTATTGATTTTTAACACGCTTACGCAACTCTCGAATATAAAAAGGCTCAGTATCTTGCACAATACTATAAAGCATCGTCCTTTGTTTAACATAATCTGAGTTATTCTCTGTAATGAAAATGCACGGAATACCAATCTTACGCTTATCAAACACAGAATCTACAAGGTATCGACCATGTAACCCGTCAATTTTGGCATATTTATCTTCATACTCCATACTTTCAACTACAAAATCCAACACATGAATGTCATAATCACTTAAAAAATAGGACGTCCCATCAAGTTTTGTAATCTGAACATCCACAAAACCACCTCCTTAAAATTCGAATGTCGCATCATTATCCGCATTTTTACCATTGACAATAGCAGTCATCGCATCATTATCCAGTTGCACCTCAACACGTACCACACGCTGATGCGGACGTGCGTCAAATTCATGTTTGTGCACAACATTAGACACAAGACGTGCATCCGTGCCAGACAAATCACCAACCATATCACCAACATCTAAGTTCGGATTAAACACATCCACCGCACGCTTTGCAGCATCGCCAACAGAATCGATAAATTGATCTGCACGCGCTGCAACACCAATAGTCGCACCGTCCATCATAAACTCACCGATTTGCCTAAACACACGAGATGGCGATTTCATATGAAGTAGCTTTTTCGCCTTATCAATTGCACCACCAACAGCACCACCGACAGCTTCAATCAATTTTCCTGCCGCATTTTTAACACCATCGACAAGCCCCTTAATTAAATTACTTCCCGCTTCTTTAAATTTTTCGACAAAATCATGAAGTTTGTTTCGCGCATCAGAAACAGCCTTTTCAACTTTTTCAACAATCTTATCTCGAAGTTTCGTAAAAATGCTATGCGCAAGTGATAAAAGACGATTCCAAATAAATGACACAATACTTACAAAACCATTAAAAATATTAGTAATTAAACTCACAATGCCTGATACAAGCTTAGAACCAATACTCTTAATCGTCTCCCAAGCACCTGACCAGTCACCTGTTATCAGCTGCATCACTAATTTAATGACACTCAAAATAACATCCATCGCAGTCGAAATCACCGTAGTAATTATCGGCCAAACCGCTTGAACGACCACTTGCACGGCTTCAAGCATGACCATAATATACGTACTAATCCAACCCCAAACCGTTAATGCAGTTTGTAAAATCAAATCATGGTTTTCATTCCACCACGCCACTAAAGTGCCAAAAATATTCATCACAAATTCCCACACAATATTTATTGCATCAGTGATAAGCGTCACAATATGATTCCAAACTTCCATCACTTTTGCTCTGAAAGTCTCGTTAGTATTAAACAGATAAACAAAAACAGCGACCAAAGCAACAATTGCAGCAACTACTATACCAATCGGCCCGGTCAATAGGGAGATGACGTCCATCATATCCATTACCGCAAGCACAATCCCTTCAACAGCAGGATAAAGTGACATGAAAGCACCAAACAAACTGATAAGGACACCAATAATTTGAGCAATCACAGGATGTGCTTCAAATAAATTGGATATAAACTGAACGATAGTATTAATAATCTGTAACACGACAGCGCCAATAGGAGCCATTGCTTCTCCAAACTTCAGCAACGCATTGATAATGTTAACAATTAAGGATGCAACAATAGGACCATTTGTTTTAATGTACTCCATAAAATCATTAAACGCCTTAGATTGACCTACTGTCTCACTCCAAGCTTTAAAACGCCCCGTCATTTCAGATAACGTTTTAAATAAGTCTTGTGAATTACCACTAAACGCCCTAAATAGATTGATAATAGCTAAAAACGTATCGCCAAATATCTTCCCAATCACAGGCAGATTCTTTTCAGTGTAAGCAATAAACCTTTGAATACCTTTTTCAGTAGACACCTTATTTGCCCATTTCTGGAACGCTTGCCCCATATTATTGAACCCTTCAGATACCCATTGAAACAAAGGCATAAATTGTGTAAATATGTTGACCAACCCGTCACCAAAACGGCCAACAGCACTCAATAAATTCGAAAAGATTTTAACACCTGTTGAGTCTATCTCTTTAAAAGCTTTTTTGGCAGTATCTGATTTTTGAATCCAGTTATTCATTGCTTCTGTATTCTTATCAACAACACTTGCAACACGGCTCAAAAATGGCTCTAGCTGCTGAACTGCTGACGATACTCCGTTAAGAGCATTGCGCATTGCACCAAAAATGTGTGTCGCATTTTGTCGAATAATACTTTGCCAAACCGATTTTAAATTTTTTAATGCTGATTGATAGCCGAATGTCGCTTCACTCGCTGCGATTGTCCCTTTTTCGAGCATTTTTGTAGCTGTCTTTGCCATTGCAGCAAAACCAACAAGCCCGATTCCAGCAACACCAAAAGCACCTGCCATACCTAATGCGCCGCCACCTACGACACCAAGTGCATTACCTACTGCCATAACAACCGGTATCGCACTTGCGATAACAGGAATAAGTGCCGAAAAAGAAGAAATCATCATCCCACGCACCACATATTGACCCACTGTTCCAAAAGTACGAATTGAATTTGCGAGCGCATCCATACGTTGATTAAAATTATTAGCTCTTTCATTCATCTTTTTTAAAGTTAACGCAAAGATAGTCGTTTTTTTATTATCGACATCTACAATAATCTTTGACTTAATACGATTTGGAATACTTCTTAAACGCGCTTTAAAAGCAAGCACTTTAGCAGTGGCCACTCCATTATCAATATTAAGTTTAATACTAATATTTGAAGCATCTAACTTTTTGAGTGCAGTTTTTACTTTTGCGATTTTCGAATTAAACAAACGATCTTTCAAATATAATGCCGCCTGAGCACGTTTATTATTAATAAAGTCAAGTGCTAACTTAGCTTTATTAACTTTTTCATTTACTTTATCCTTTGCATCAAGATGCGCCGTTGCTTTTTCGTGTTCGAGCGCTTCAAGTTTTGCATTTACTCTGTCGACCACTTCATTCAAACGGCTTGCGTCAGCATCTAGCGTGACATCATCAATCGCTTTTGATACTTTTTCAAAACGCTCAATCGTATTTAAAGCCGAATCAATCGCTTTTTTAAATCTTTCTGTGTGCGCTTCAAATATCGCCTTAACCTTATATACATCTTCTGCCATCTCTCCACCTCCTTACAGCATATTGTTAATGTCTGAAATCACAGAGAGTAACTTGTAATCATCTTCAGACACGTTTTCAACCTCTTGCGTGTATCCCCAATTTTCACCATTCCAAAGTTTGTAATAACATGCTTTGTAGTTCAAAATGTCATCTTCACTTTTAAAGTAATATTCTTCTTTCGGCTTATCTTTCGTCCCGACATTTTTGGTCGCATTCGCATATCGAATTAAAAAAGCCTGCTTCACACGCTCATACTCTCTTTTTAGTTCAATGAATTCTTGGGCAAAAACGCGGTAATGATATTCTGCTAATGTCATATCGTTAATTTCATCCAACCGCTTTATGCCCAATGTACTCATACACGTCACGACAATATAGTCATACGTTGCGACGATAGCATGTTGTTCTGAAACATCATCATCATGACTTAGTCTTTTTGGTGTTTTTTGATGAGGTCTTGGGTTAAAACATGCTTCCCCATTTCCTCGATAACAACTTTACCAAATGCTTCAAATGAGCCGTATGTTTCATGTGCATACACTAACGCACTTTCCAATTGTGCTTCTGTTTTTAAAGGATACGGCTGTCTTGATGTTGCTGCTTTCAACATTATTGCTAATCCAACGACATCGCCTTCTTCAAGTTTAGGCACTAAAAAACCTAAACCTGAGCCAAGTTTTACCTTTTTCACTTCAAAACCTAAATCACGGTCTAACGCCATTAACTCACCTAAACCAAAATGTAAAACAACCTCATTATTATCAACTAAAACAGATACCATATTGCTTTCACCTCATAAATTTAATAAAAAAGACGGGCATTAAACCCGTCTCGTTATTCATTTTCAACTTCTGCATTGCCAGTACTATTTGTCACTGCGTCTGCAGCAGTGGTATCGTGGAATCGATAACCTGCAGCCGTCAATTTCGCTTTCATCTCTTCAGGTAACGTCGCATAACCGTATTTTGTACCGCCACCCGATTCATTAAATTCCACTTCATACTCCACAATGCCACCGACTTCACCTTTTAAATCAAACTTCTTAAAGACACCTTGCATATACTCCGATTTATATTTATTCGCATTTGTCTCACGCCCAACGTTCTTACTATCCGCAAGCCAAATCTCATAAACCGTTTCACCTAATCCCTTCTCGATTTCTTCAGGTAGTGAATCTTCACGCGACATTAACACCGTTACACTAAATGTCGTCTTTTTCGTCCCGCCAGTCGTAAATGAGCCGTCAAACGTGTCAACAGTATCGCCATCGCTCTCAACACTCTTTTTGTACTCTTTACCGAGCATCAACTTCTTAGCAGCTTCAGCTTTTCCCTTTTCACGTAACAAAATTAAAAGGTCTTTACCTTTTACTAAATCAGCCATTCATAAACACTCCATTCTTAATAAATTTTATAATCTGCAGTTATCACCGTATGATTCAGTAATTGATTCGTTGTCGTATCAACAATAAAACGTGTATCGATATTGTCAGGCATCGCATCATAGCCGTCTAACTCAATCGGCGTTGACACGACACTTTCTGCAAAACTAACAGCATCATCATGCACACTTTCGTCGTCCGCAACACTCCACACGTGAATTAACAAGGTCGCTTCACTTGAAAAACGGTCAAACGCCAAAAACGACTTTTTCACATTCATCCGTTGCACAACAAAAAAAGGATACGGGAGGGTTTGTCCGATATCCTTTACATCAATCACTGGTACACCATACTTCAATAATTGCTTAAACACTTTGTTATATAGTTGTAATTGTGGTGATAACATCACATCACCTAACCTTTCAACAAGCGCATAAAATCATCACGCAACTGTTCACCCATCTGTTTACTCGTCGGACGCATAAACGGTTCAGCCTCCATGTAACGCGTACCGTATTCCACAAATCCCGAATAAGCTGCGTTTGAGATGAGCATAAAGGACAGCGAATCAAGCATGTCACTCTCTATTTCACGCGCTAAATTCCCCGTCCAATAGCCTTTCACCATGACAGCACGTGCATTTTCAACGGCGATTCCCGGCGCTTCTTTACAAGTTTCAGTCATAATCAAATTCACATCATCATCAATGTCAGACATGTTTTTAAGTACACGTTTTAAATCATCAACGCCCGTGATTTTCATCATTCACAACCTCCTCAACATAAAAGGTCGTTTGTCTCCTACTATCCACACGCTTTTTTATTGCATAGCACACCCCGTCTATTAAAGCATGTGTCGGTTTATAATCCACAACCGTATTCAAACGAATCACATTTATCGCCTTATAGACATCACCGAATAACAGTGATGTCCTTGATGGCGACAATGGGTTGATATTACAAACAAGCGTTTCATGTCTCACAGTCTCACGCTCATATTGATTGGTGTCAGGGTTGTACCGCTTTCGTCTTTTTGTCACCAACATGACACGATTTGAAAACCTCAAAAGAACAACACCTCACCGCAGCCATCATCAAAAAACTTATTAATGAAGCTGTCATATTGCTTGAAGTCGTCTTCTTCATACGACATTGAACGACCTTCAACACTTTCCGACACCATACCTTCAGAACCTACCTTGTTATAACGCTTCACCGCAACCTCAATCACAATAAAGTAAAGGGGTTGCGGAATAAACGCTTGTTCTTTCGGTAAACGTAATTTCAACTCGTCAACAACGTTGGTGACGATTTCATAAAGCAACTTGTCTTGTAAGTGATCATCAATGCCAATACGGTTTTTGACTTTATCCACAAAAGCCTTCATCTCAATCACCCACTAATTATTTTTTATGAGCGTCTTTACCGTCTTTTTTAGGCGCTACAGCAGTACCACCAAGTGTGTAGATGAATTTTTGTAACTCTTCCGGTACAAACGCACCAGTGTAAAGCAATTGTTCAACTGATTCGCCAAAGCGACCAGGAATGTTACTGTTTGTTTTCGTCTCGTTCACTTGAAGCGGTGACGCACACACTTGACCTGCAACCGCAATCGCCTCAACGCCCTGTAAGAACTTAGTCGGTACAACGACAACAACAAAGCCATCTAACTTACCTTGTACACCTTGACTTAACACTTGTTGCTTGTTATCCCCTTGTGGCAATTGAATGACAAGCTGTTTAATTTTAGTGTAGAAAGCAGGCGTTACGAATAATGTTCGGTTTGCAGGCGCAATATCGTCCGTCATCTTTTCAGTGACTGATAAAACCGCATCGTACTCACGATTCGCAGCAACCGCAATGTGTTCTTTCGCATTCTGAGCAATGTTTTTAAAGCGTAAGTTATCCAAATAAGGCGCGACCACTTCAGCCGATTGACGTGCAACCACATAGTTCACATCGATATTACCTTCAGTATCACGTTTATCAAGCTTATCGATAAAACGACCCCAATACTTCTCTTGGTCTAAGAAGTACGTGCGTTCAGTAATTTTCGGGCTGTCCATATGGTTCGCTTGCGTGCGGTCGTAGTCGCGTAATTCAGCCACATCACCTTTCATCACAGTGAATGAACGCCCCTCCATATAAATCGCATCATCCGTAATCAATGCAGGTGTCGCATACGACTTCGCATCTGTCACAGTTTTTACAATGCCAGTGTGTTTGTCCTTTAATTTCGTTTCACCCAGTGCCACTTTCGTTTGTGTTGCTGCTGCAGGTGTTGCAGTCCCGCCTGTACCCGTATCAGCAAAAAATTGTAAATTGAATTTCATCATCAAATCAACCTTTCTTAATTTAAAAATGTTTTCCACGCTTCATCAGTTTCAAGCTTCGGTGTCGTCACATGATTCCCAACAACATGGCTTTGTGTCGCTTTACTTTCTAACTGACGCTGTACTTCTTGATTCACCATCGAAACAAAGCTATCTACAGCTTCTTTTGTTGCTTCAGCTGTATCTTGAACGACCATATTCAATAAAGATTCAGGGGCTTGCATGCCTGCCTCACTAAACATCGCCATCGCTTCTTGACGCATCTTGTATGACTCAAGTTGTTGCTTATATGCATCACGTTCTTTTTCAGCCTTTTCAAGCTCGTATTGATGCTTTTGTTCGGCGTTCATCTTACGCAATTTATCAGCTTCTTTTTGCTTCTCAGCTAACTCATCTTGAATCTGTTGACGCATCTCTTTCGTACGTCGTTGCATCTCTGCATTCACACGATCATTCACTAACTTCAATTGCGCTTCAGTCAACTGTTCCGTATCTTTCGTTTCCTCAGTCGAATCGCTATTTTCTACAGTATTATCTGTTTCCGTATTTTCTTCAGTACCCGCATCATTAAAAAATTGTAACTTCAACTTGAACCATTGTTCTTTCATATTTTCGCACCTCATTTAAATCTACTCTTGCAAGTTTAATGTCATTGCATGGTTTGGACTACACTTGCATCTTTTAACGCCATAAGCATGGTTTGGGCATAAAAAATAGCCACTGCAGCACAGTAGCTTAAAATTGAGTATAAAAAGAGCACCAGGATGATTGATTTACTGTTTCATCCGGTGCTTATTCTAAAATTTCAATTGATTTAATTTCACTTTCATCGAAATCATATAACCCTATACCATCATCGAAGTGTATAGAATTCTCTCCACTGTTATTAGCTATTTCATCTTCAAAATTTGTAACTTTACCCACAAATTTTTTACCATTCATCAATTCTACAATTGCATTTTCTCCTACATATGTCCACAATTTCATTGTGCCTCATCCTTTCCGTTCGGTATAACATGGGTGCCTGTTTTTGAATAGTGTACAGTCCCTAATCTTGTTTCTATAAATCTACCGTCCATATAATCTTTTCCTATAACCCTGCCAAAATCAATGACTTCTTTGTTCTTCCATTCACCTGTGTCACTAGTGATTAAACGACCCTTACCAGCTTTTTGAATTATTAACGCATTGAGTTCATCATTGTCTAATATCGTAAAGCTTGGTATTGGAAGCCCTTTTTGTAAATTCTTTTTCTTATATGCTTCATACAATTGATGACCTAACTGGTGTCGGTTCTGTTTATCTACGTTTAATTCTTTTTTTATTTTACCATTTTCAAGAGCTTCCGTCATGTCTTCTTTAGCTAATTTTTGTAAAACTTCTTTGTACTCAACCCTGTACTTCCCTTGTCTATCTTTGAAAAACTTATCACGCCAGTTGCCTACATGTGGCACTGTCGTACTTCGACAATGGGGATGCATCGGCGGGGCATTGACACCAGGTACCATGTCTTTCACTTTAAAAACTTTTTTATCATAATGACGACAGATTTTAGACGTCTTTTCATCACGTTTCGCCACAAACTCATATTCGGCATCGTCGCCCATCGTTTCTAAATAGTGCATTTTCTGTGCTTCCGTTTGGACGCGTGCAGCTTCGGTAATCAATAGCCTTTTTGTATTAGCGACTGTCTGCTTCTGCTTCTTACGTATCTCCGGCACAAACTCATACGGATGACGCCCACGTAACATCACATGGCTTGCCATCCGCTCAACATCTTTTCTGAGTTCATCTTGATTATTCCAGAGTCGCTCAGACCAATTCAGCTTGCCAAAGTTAGAATACACAATCGCTTCAACATCTGACTGCTTTACATGCACATCCGCACCTAAAATACCTGCTTGATGTTTCAGTGTACGTGTCACGCTATCTTGTAAGTGATGATTCACCACTTTCTCTTGTTCCGCATAGGCTTTCGTCACAATCAAACCGAGCTCATGCTTTAACAACTGCTCACGATTCACATACATGGTCGTGTTATAACGCTTCAGCTCTTCATTCGCTTTTTCACTAAAGTCTTTATTTTCAACATAGGCTTTTGCTTGCATTTGAAACATTTCAACATCGAACGCATCCACAATCTTTTTCGCTTCTCGCCAGTCAATCCCTTCAGCTGTCGCAAGCTTCCCATAATAGGCCAACAAGTTTTTGTAGATATCCGCAAACATCATCGCCACAATGCGCTCAATTTCAGCAACCTTTGCAGCATCTTCTAATGTTTCAGACTGGATGAACATTTTTGCGCGCTCTAACCAGTAATCACTCAAGTTCGACATTGTTTATATCCGCTTTCTCTTGTTGCACAGGCATGGCGTCGTGGTAATGATGACTATCCGATGTCTCTTGCTCCTCCGCTTTCACTTTTTCAAGTTCTTCTTTAGGATTCTCAATATTCGGTAACCACGATAACAACGTTTCTTGACTCACGCGACCGCCAAGCTTAATAAAGATATCTGCATATTCTGCTAAGGATTGCGGGATGTTAGGCTTAAACTCAATACGCATATCCGTAAAATCGACATTATCATTCAAGTGATTCCGCACACTTTGAATAATCGCAAACCGACGTTTAAAGCCTTTCGTCAGTTGTCTTTCAATCGTCACGCGTAACTGTTCAAGTCCGAATAACTTATATTTCATTGCCTCACCCGACTGCACCCCACCGAAATGTTCATCGGATAAATCAGGCGTATTCGTAAACTTGTGGATGTCTTTTTGAATACGCTTCTTGTATGCTTCAACGCCAGCAACGTCATACTGCTTATAAATATAATCGACATTCGCATTACCGATACGGCCGGATGCATCAGGTTTTGTTTTTGCTAAAATAATACGGGACTTCCGCATCTTTTTAGCCTCTTCAATATCTAAGTCTAAATGCCCCTCAATTTTTAGCATCGCATCATTCAAGTCCGTCATATAGTTAGCCGTATCAGATTCCGCATAATCATACGCATCGATTAAATCGAGTACATTTTCAAACACACCCTGTCGGAACCGATTCGCATTATACTCATGAATCTGTAGCATATGATGCATATTCAGCTCTTGTGGCATATCTGCACGTTCTCTTAAACGGTTATTATCCACGTAAAAATAAGCACGATAATCAGCGGTATAGAAATCAATCAGCGTCACATCTTTACCGTTTATTTTTTCAGACCGATACCGTACTGCTGCAAGAGGTTCAACTTCAATGTCGTCACTGTAGATCACAAACACATTTTTTGGATCTAACCGCTTAAAGATGTCTTGATTGTCCGTATTACGATACACAATCTCATAAGCGCGTCCATAAATAATACAGTCTTCTAAAATCTCAACGTTAACAACATGTGCATCGTTAATGTCATTAATGTGTTGAATCTCATCAGCATATTGCTCATCGCGGAATGTGATTTCATTCCCACCGATATAACCGCGAATAAAGTCCGTACCATTCTTCACAAACGCGTGCGCAATACGATAATCCGCGTATGGTTCATCACGTCCCGGACGTTGATTGATTCCCTTATTATTCGTCAAATAATAATCGAGCAGCTCTTGTAATCGAGGACGTTGCTGATCTCGATGTAAATTAAAAAACGTTAACAATTTTTCACCATTTTTGGCTAACAAATCATCAACGTCTTTACACGTAAATATTAAATTACTGTCAGGTTTAAACCGCATTCTATCACCTAAATTCCTAATTGTTGAATTAAATCAATTTCATCTTCAACACTTCTTTGTTCGAATGTTTCTACAAACGTGAGTAACGCATAACGCATCGCATCCATCACGTCATCGTATTCTTTCATCGGTAAATCTTTTTTAGTGTCCCACGCATAGTTATAAATCTCTGAGGCAAATCGAGGACAAGCGTCGTATAAAATTCTAAGCTTATCATTTTTAAAGTAATGCGCCACTAACTCCACACCGCGCATAATCCGCTTATCTGCATATACCGCATTGATGCCCTCATCTTGAAACTTAGCTACGTGTTCCGGACGCGCTGAGTCGCAATAAAAAGGAATATCACCATACCGCGCTTTAATGTCATGCGCGATACGTACCCATTCTTCAATGAAAGCGTGCTGCTTTGCGTGCTCCTCAATTAAATAAAATCTATCATCATAGCCCATACCAAACACAACAATCACACCATAATGCTCATATCCCCAGTCAACACCACAAAAATATTGTTTCATCGGTATCTGTTTCAATTCATCTTGCGTCATCGTATTACTATTATTGTTTGGCTCATGTGGCAGCCATTCAGATGATGACGAAACTGAAGACACAAAAGTAACAGAGAGCGATAAAAAAGAAACCGAAAAAGAATCTGAAAAAGCTGAGAAAGTAGAAAAAGAGTCAGAAAAAGAAGAAAAAGAGTCGACTGAAACAGTAGCAGCAACACCACAGGACAATACCGTGTATGGAAAATTAACTGAGCCACACGACGCGGAAAAAAGCATGGTGGTGATAAACGGCACAACCTACCTTTTAGGAGATACTGACAACATACTTCAGGCAGAAAAGTCTTTTGGTAAATTTCCTGTAGATAGAAACATAGATAAAGAATTTTTGAATCAACATGCGCGTGATTATATGGCAGATGATGCAGAATTTGTTTCAAATATCAGTGATATTAAACAAAAATATCACTCAAAATCATTAAATAAAGACTACTATGTCAGTTATGTTCTAGGTGATAAAGGGCAAGTTCTAAGCGTTATTATATCGAGTTTAAAAGATTAACTATTCAGGGGTAGTACGCCTACCCTTTTTAAATGGAGGTTGAGGGATGGAAAGAGAATTATATGAAAAGTTACTTAAAAAAATAAAAGTTTTCGAAAATAATATAGTTAATATACCTGTTGTTGGCGAACAAACTAAACATAAGCTGTTTCACATTATTGATGATACAGAGAAATTTACACTTATAATTAATAAAGGTGGTCATAGAAACCCTCATAATTTAACTATAATATTAAATAGTAATAACTATAAAAGTAATATGATCAGATTTGATGTTAATGGAAGCGATCACGCTAACCCACCGAATTACGAAAGAATACCCACGCCACATATACATATTATTACTGATGAATATGATAATGGTGGTATAGCTATTCCATTAAAAGAAATTGAAAATATAAATTTAGTAGATGAGCTTATAGACTCATTGGAATTTTTTATGGATTACACTAATATAAAGCGTGATAATGTTATAATAGAACCAAGCTTATTGTAGAATGAAACGGAGGGATAAATAATGGAAACTATCGAACAAATGATGAATGATTATTTTAACTGGTTAAAACAAAGTTATAAATATAAAGAGTTAGATAGTACTACAGAAATTACCACGCCGTTTAGAAACCACTTAAATGATTTCATAAGAATATATGCTGATTTTTGTCCTGATGGCTCAATCATATTATCAGATGATGGTTTAACTTTAAACGAACTAAAGATGTCTAATGTAAACACAAATACTAAAGCTAGAAATAGAATAATACAAAGCATATTAAATCAATTTAATTTAAGTTTAAAAAACGAGGAAATTATCGCTCATGTTAAAAATGAGAGTTTCGCTCAATCTAAACACGATTTAATTCAAGGTATTCTAAAAATTTATGATCTTACCATAACCTCTAGAAATAATGTTTCATCCATGTTTTATGAAGATGTGTTTAACTTTCTATACGAAGAAGATATAGCAGGATCTGCTGAAGTGTCAGTAGCCGGTGAATCAGGTATAAAGTATTCTATCGATTACATTTTACCGGGAACGAAATCCCAATCAGAAAAACTCATTAACTTCGCAAATAATTTAGACTTCAATAAAGTTACCAACGATGTTTATATGTATAGAGATGTAAAAGATAATAGACCATCTAGGAATAATTTATTGCCAAGAATGTTTATTATAGCTAATGATATAGACCACACTATTAGTGATAAAGCTCTCCAGGCTGCAGAACATGAAAATCTTTCGATATTATATTGGTCAGATAAAGAAAAAATTATTTCAACTTTAAAATCTTAATATTTTAGGGGCTGGGACATAGACCTTCAGCTCCTTTAAGAAAAAGACGTCAAAATTCATTTTTTTAGAATTTGACGGCTTTTTTCTTATTAACGAACGAAAACGAGCACTTATTTTAGCTAGTTTTCGTATATTTACTGCCATGAGTGCGATGCCAAGTTCACACTCAACCTTTGATTTTGTGCGAACCGATAATCTTTGGAAACCCAAATTAGCCTTCAGATTTCCAAAAGTTGATTCAACATCTATCTTTCTCTTTTGATAAATGTGTTTCGTCTTTGGATCTGAAAGCTGTTGATTTGTGAAGGCTTTAAAATAGTCCCAAGTTAAATTTCTAAATAAGCGTTTATTTGTGTTGGGGTTCGTACTTTGCTTCATACATTGACTTCGTAATGGACAGCCCACACACTCTTCACATGCATATAATTTAAAATCTCTTTGAATACCGTATCCATCTCTTTTCTTTCTGTAACTTTGGAAATGTAATTCCTTTTTGTTAGGACATATATAGTAATCATCTATCTCACGGTATTCCCAGTTAGCAGTAATCAATGGATTGTTTTTATATTTGCGCTGCTTCTCTTTGAGATACATACTATAAGTGATTAAAGGTGTTTTCTCAAATTCATCGAGTATCATGGTATAGTTGTATTCACTTCCGTAACCCGCATCTGCCACAATATACTCTGGAATGTCACCATATAAATTGTGGATGGATTTTAAAAATGGTTCGAGCGTTCTTGTATCACCTGGATAACTGTAAACACCAAAAGCTAAAACGAATTGATTATGGGTTGCGATTTGTAGGTTATAACCCGGTTTCAATTGGCCGTTTCTCATATGATCATCTTTCATTCTCATGAAGGTCGCATCGTGGTCGGTCTTTGAATAACTTTTTCTGTCACCATAAATTTCCATTTGCTTGTCATATTTGATTTTACGGTCTTTAAAATCTTGGATGGCTTTCTTACTTTGTCTCACCTTACTTCTTTCTTTTCTAAGGGTTTTTCTTGTCTCTACATCTTGAGTCGTTTCAATTTCAGACGTGAGCGCATCATTTTTATGACCTAAATGCGTCTCTATTTGATTCAGTTCTTCACTTGTTAATTCATGCCCAGATTCACGTTTGATTTCAGGAATAATCTCTTCAGAAACGAGTTGCTCATATAAAGCCGTTGATTTTTCAATGACAGACTGACTAAAACGCTTCGTATTAGCCAGCCACTGGAATGTGTACTTATTCGCATTTGCTTCTATTTTTGTGCCATCAATATAAATGACATCCTCTGTTATGAGTTTATCTTCTAATAACTGTGCTCTTAAACCGACAAATAAAATATGTAGAAATTCCATCATATGGGGGTTCACTCTAAAGCGATTGATGGTTCTATAAGTTGGCGTTTGACCTTGCGCAAGCCACATCATTCGGCAACTATCTTTTAACAGATGCTCGATTCTTCGTCCTGAAAAAACAGAATGGGCATAACTATAAAGTATGATTTTTAACATCATTTTTGGATGGTATGATGAAGGACCTCTTTGGCTATAATATGGATTAAACGCTTCTTGGGGGATAGATTCTACAAGTTTGTTAATAATAAATACAATATCATTTTCTGGAAAAGACATCTCAGTTTCTATTGGAAGTGTAAGTTGAAACATGTTATAATTTTTATACATATAAAGCACCCCTGTCTATTATTTTTGTCGTTATTAATAATTATACAGGAAGTGCTTTATTTTTTTAAATAATATCTAAAAAAGCTCTGATTAAATGTTTTTTTACATCTAATCAGAGCTTTTTTAGCGAAGAGGGCAGGAATTACGTCCCAGCCCCTTATTCCTACGATTTGTCAAGGGTTCAATAAGTGAAATTGACATTACTGAACTAGACCGTCCAATTTTTACTTTTTTGAATAAGGTGTTATGATGTATATGATTATGTGGTTTCGTTAGTGTGGTGCTTTCTGATAATCATATAATTTATCATTGACTATCAAGTAGTGAATGGTCTTTAATAAGCGATTGATACTCGCTATTACGGCAGTCTTGTGGGGTTTCCCATGAGGCTGCTCTCTTAATTTATAATAATAATCCACAATATGGCTTTGATAATGATTTCTTCCCCTAAGAATGTTCATAGTGATTAAATACAATAAACGCCTTGCTTTTTTATTTCCTCTTTTATTAATCGTATCTCGACTCTTTGAAGTTCCTGATTGGTAACGTTTAATATCAATGCCTACAAATGCATTCAGTTGTTTATTTGTTTTGAATTCTCTAATATCTCCAAGTTCCCCAATAAGCAATGTAGCTGTGAGTTCTCCGATGCCAGGAATTGAAATAATATTTTCAAACTCAGTTGTATTTTTAGCTAAATCAATCATTTCCTGATTAAATGCTTTCATTTCTTCTATCCCAATAAGCAGTTTGTCGCATAAGTATTGGACTTTTTGTAGGAGGAAAGAAGACTTGCGCACATTCGGAAAACTATTATTCTTTATTTCAATTAATTTTTTGGCATACTTGTGCGCTTTTTTAATTGAAATGCCTTTATCAGTTGAATGAAGTACTTTTTCCACCAATTCATCATGAGTCAAAATACTTACATAATCAGGATGAGGAAATGCTTTAGCTATATTTAATGCGATTTTTGAATATCTGTTAGTAAATAACTTTTCTAACCCTGGAAATGTTTGATGTAGTGTTTCGACTAACTCAACTTTGAGACAATTTTGGTTGATCTCCATTTCTAAGTGAAAGCGCGCACGTTCTCTCAGTTCAAAGTAGATCTCTTCAGGATGACGTTGTACCTTTGAATCTTTCATTCTAAAGGCAAGAAGTGCGAGTTTATGTGCGTCTGACTTATCTGTTTTCCATGATCTTAACGAATTTGTTTTAAACTTGGCTTCTAGGGGGTTCATTTCTAAGTAATTTATTTTGTGAATTTCACAAAAGTGTTTCATACCTCTTGAATAAACACCTGTTGATTCAAAGAGGATAAACAGGGAATCAAGATGCTTGATATAATTTTTAAGATAACGATAGCCATTTTGATTATTTTGAATGACCAATTCTTTAACGAAAACTTCATCCTTATAATGTGCGACCACACTTTCTGACTTACTGATATCAATACCTAAACAGTTAATAAAAATCATACCTTTCTCTATTGAATTGAGAAGATTTTAACTTTACTTAGCCTTTTTCATTTCATTTTCCTATACACGGTTTCTAAAACCCAACATACTTCAATCGAATTTCAAAAGGAGAGTAAAGCTGATCAGTTTACATTACGGATTCAAAGATCCAAGGGACTGCGCGATCTACTTCTCTCTACAACTAATCGAGTAGGAGAATAGCCATTAACTGACTATTCGTCCTCTCACACCACCGAGCATACGGTTCCGTACTCGGCGGTTCAATACCTTGCGTAAGCCAACTCTGCAAGCTGGGCTAATGGTATCAGTCCCCACTTGTAGAGTTGTTTTGTTGTAAGTGCACGATGAACCTCATGCGTATTCGATAATCGCCAGTACTTTTTGCGAGACTGTGCGATTTTCATTGCACTTCTATGGTCAAGACCATATTGGCGTAACATCTTATATTTAGTTCTTACTCTTTTCCACCGTTTAAGAATGAGTTGTCTAAGTCGGCGGTTTAGCCAAGATTGCGTAGTTTCAATAAATCCTTTGATAAAACCTCTGCCAAAGTAATTTATCCAACCTCGTGTTACTTGGTTGATTTCAGTGATAATCTCTTTAAAGGTACCGGGTCTATTTCGTTTCGTTATTTTCCTTAAGGCGCGTATTAAATTTCTTTTTGCTTCCGTAGTCGGTCTGAAACGATAAACCCCATTGACCTTGGTTATTAGACAACTCAAAAACTTTAAACGTGTAACTGCTCCGACTCTACTTTTCTCTTCATTGACAACCAACTTCAGTTGCTTTTCAATAAATTTCGTTACACTCGTCATTACGCGTTCGCCTGCACGTTTTGTGCGTACAAAGATAACAAAATCATCGGCATATCGTACAAAACGGTGTCCACGCTTTTCGAGTTCTTTATCCAGTTCATGTAGATAGATATTACATAGTAAGGGAGAGATAACGCCCCCTTGTGGCGCACCTATCTTTCTTTCTGCGACTTCGCCAGATAGGTCAATAGCACCCACTTGTAAACTTCTACGGATAAATTTAGAAATTGACTTATCTTGAACGTGGCGTTCGAACAAATACATGAGCTTATCATGATTCAACATGTCAAAGCACTGTTTCAAATCACAATCCACAGCTATTTTATAGCCTTCTTCGTAATAGGCAGCACATTGCTTAAGTGCTGTTCCTGTGCTACGATGAGGTCTGAAACCATGGCTATGATTTGAAAATGTTCGGTCGATGCCGGGTTCAATCACTTGTCTAATCGCTTGTTGTATCACTCTGTCTCTAGCGACAGGAATACCAAGCACACGCATTTTCCCGTTTGGTTTGGGAATTTGAACTTTTCGAACTGCTTGAGGTTGATAAGTACCATCAAGCAGTTTCTTTTTTATCTGCGAAAAGTATTGCGCAAAGTGGGCATGGAGTTCACTGACTTTCATGCCGTCAATTCCAGGAGCACCTTTGTTTTTCTTTACCTTCTTGATAGCTTTTTCTATGTTGTCAGGTCTTACAACAAGCTCCATCAGAGATGAAGACTTACGATACATTTCTTTCATTTCACCTAAGATTTACTGTACACACTTATGTATTCTTTTTCGTTCCACTACTTATCCTTCCATAAGTTGCCGGTTAAGACCGTATTCTGTACGTCGTAAATCTATAACCTCCAATCTTTACTTTGTATTGAATATTGTTCAGTCCTTCGGTACATTTTCCCTACTATGACTTCTGCTGACTTCTCATCATTCGTTGTTACTACGGTAGAAATACCGCTGATGAGACCTCCCCGGGTAAGGTGTAACCCCTTTCCACTCATGTCACCGCATCATTTACTATATAGAACTCGGGTAGTATAGGACTTCATCTTGTTTAGCAGATTCATCCATTCCACATAGCCTTAGTATGATGTTTCTGTTCGTCAGTGCGAGTGTTTGCGTCCGACTTCCTTCAGATTCCACTTCACAATGGACACCCTTGTCTTTCGCTAACAGTTCCTACTACCAAGCCTGTAACGGACTTTCACCGTCAAGGTGTTACCCATGCCGGGCGCACTAAAAAATAGCTGTGAAGAAATCTATCGTCATAAATTTCTTCACAGCTAATCTTAGTATGTTTATTTTTTTACTTTTTTTAGGAGGAACTACAAAATGGCATCATTTACAGTAACAAAACGTAAAAATAAAACGACATCGTCTTGGCAATATGACGTCAAACACCCCTCTTTTAGGTCAGGAAAAAAACGAAAATCAGGATTCAAAACGAAAGCTGAAGCAGTCAATGCAGCGCAACAATTAATACGTGATTTAGAAGATGGTAATGCAATTGATGATAAAACATTTAAGGAGTATTACAATGATTGGCTTGTGATAAAAAATAAGAAAAATTTATCTGAGCGCCAATTGTAAATGGCGGTTATAAAATGTAGGAAAATGGCGGAATGAAAATGCTGTTTTTCCTACATTTTTTATTTTCTAAAATATATAATCATGTCTTAACTCAATCTTTGAATGGAGGTTGTTTGATTGAGACATGATATATACGAAGGAGTGTCATTTTACATTATGAAAGGCATAAAACCAAATTACGCTGAGCTAGGTAGACAGTATCATTGCGATCCAAGGACAGTCAAAAAATATTACGAGGCTGGGAAAGAAAATGAGTTGAAAAAATTAAAAACAAGGAAAACGACAAAGAGAGTATCAAAATTAGAACCTTATAAAACGCTCATAGACGAAAAATTAGAGTTGGGTTGTACGGCTATGGCGATTTTTAAATATATTTCTAAAAAAGGATATGAAGGCAAGTATACGATTCTTAGAGAATATTGTAAGAATAAGAAAGAGAAGGAAATTAAAAAAGCAACTATACGGGTAGAAACACGCCCTGGTATAGCTGCTCAAGTAGACTGGAAAGAAGATATGGTCATGCATGATAAATTTGGCAAACGTTATCAATTCAATATCTTTCTTTACGTTCTACACTATTCAAAAATGAAGTATATCACATTAACTTGGGATAGAAAACAAGATACACTATTTCAATGTTTGAAAGAATCATTTGAGTACACCGGGGGCGTTCCTAAGGAGATATGGTTTGATAATATGAAAACGGTCGTTGATCGTCCTAGAACGCAATATAGAAAAGTTGTATTTAACACCCTTTTCCATCAATTTAGTAAAGATGCAAACTTTGAACCCATCGCGTGTAGGCCTTATAGACCACAAACCAAGGGCTCTGTTGAATCTTTAGCTAAATTTGTGGAACAGCGTTTAAGGCCCTAAGATTATGAATTTTATGACGCTGTTGAACTTATCAGTCTTGTCAATCACTTTTGTCATGAAATGAACCATAACGAAATGTCCCAAGCAACTGACTGCTATCCCATTGATTTATTCAATTCTGAAGAAAAACATCTATTGAACCCGTTTAATATGCAGTTATTAGACACCTATGTCGAAGATGAATGCATTCGAATCGTTTCTAAAGAGTCGATGGTTAATTTTAGAAAAGGTAAATATTCAGTACCTACAAAATTCATTGGAGAGGAGGTTCAATTAATCTTTAATGAATTGACTGACGAGTTATCAATCTACTTTGATGCCGAGTTAATTAGAACGCATCATTTATCGGAAAAGAAATTCAATTATGTTACCGAAGATATGTGTGAGATCTTGAAGTCTGATGTACTCAAGCATAAAGACGATCAAGAAATTCTTAGTTATATCGAAGATTCATTATTAAAATATGACGAGGTATAGGAGAACAGATATGTATACAGACCATCAAAAACTATTAGAAAACTTTCAACAGCTCAATCTAAAAATGATTAAAGACTATTATCCGAAGTATTTAGAATCACTATCCAAGAATCAAAAATCTTTAACTGAAATTTTACTTGAGTTGACGGAAAAGGAAGTAGAATATCAAGCTGAACAAAAATTTAAACGTGCTATTCAGTTAGCACGTTTCCCTAAGATTAAATATTTAAGTGACTTTGATTTTACGTTTCAACCAAGTATTAATAAACAAGAAGTACTTACATTAAAATCCATGCATTTTCTAGAGAAGAAAGGAATAATCAATAAAACTTTAAAACAATTAAACAGAATTGAACTGCTTATCATTGATGAGATAGGCTATACACCCATCTCAAAAGAACAGGCGGATCTCTTCTATCAATTGATGTCACTCAGATATGAAATGAAATCCACAATCATAACGACGAATATCCCCTTTTCTAGTTGGGGGGATTCATTTAGTAACAAAATAGCGTCAGCAGCCATTATTGATAGACTCATTCACCATTCAAAAATATTTAAAATTACAGGGGATTCCTACCGACTTAAAGACTATAAAAGTGAAAAAAGTTTAAACATACGTCATTATTAAACCGCTAAAAAACGACATTTTCAAACCGCCATAAAACAACATTTTCAAACCGCTATTGACATCTCTATTTCCATTTGCAACAGTTGATACATAATCGTCTATGTGGTTTTTAAACTTTTGTTTTATTAAACTTTCATTTTTTTCTAAAAATCTATATGTCCGTCTATTCATTACTACTTCTCTTTTATTTTCCTCTATTTCCTGATCACTTAAAATTATCATTTTAGTTGAATCTACAGCTGGAGCAATTCTATTTTTTTCCAGATGTTTTAATCCCAATTTAAAACGTTTTGGTGTTTTTTTAGCGTTTGACCTTAAAGGTATACATATATTTTGATTGTTATACTTAAATGAATAGTAATAAGGGCGTGTTCCATTTTTATTGTGCTCTACTTCGGATTTGTTTTTAAATTTTTCACTAAAAAAAGCTTGATTTAAAGAAAAAATATCCATAATAATCCTCCAATTATATAAAAAAAGAGACGCTATGAACGTCTCTTTTTCTTAAATCAATGATTATGATATTTCAATAATCATTGATTCTTTTCGCTCTGGTATATTGTTTTATGACTGCCCCGAGTGGCCGTCTCTTGTAACTCTGGTATATTGTTTTATGACTGCCCCGAGTGGCCGTCTCTTCATTACAAAAAAATTATATCAAACCCTGTTACGTTATGCAACATTTTTATTCATCATCTGAATCCTTCTTTTTTAAATAATTATTCTTGAGTTTTGTTTATTGTATATACAGCATTCTCGTGCATCGAAAAATCACTTTACATATACTATTGTAGAAAGCTGTTTTCGAATTGGTTCATCTAATGTATTAGACAAAATGAAGTTGATATGGTAATTTATAAATAGAAAAGGCAACACACATTAAGTGCCTTGCCTTGGTGAGACCGTTAAAAAGACGGTGGATTAATATTTGGCTGTTAAATAACCATCACATTCTCCAAAGCTAGTGATGGTTATTTTTTGATTTATTATTGATTGAGACCACTTTTTCATTTTAATTTCCTCCTTACTATTTTAAGCTAATTTTGTTTTAATATATTTTGGTATTCGCTTTGTTGGATAAAGTTTATCGCTTTCTACAACTTGATATTTCCCATTGACATGATAGATTGCATGCTTACCGTCTTTTATTTTAATGAAGTTATTCCCACTCTCAAATACTGATTTGATATCTAAGGCTTTAAATTCTTCTTTAGTAACTAACATTATTTTGACCTCCATTTTTTTAATAATTTTGTTTTGTTTTCAGTTATTTATTGATTTGCTTAATCCACATAACAACAACAATAAGCATGCAGGGCGAATGTAATTCGTTCATCTTGACCCTTAGCAAGCTTATGTAGTGATTGTTTGTATATGACAATAGACATTACAATCACTTTGTTGTTATAGGATGGTGCTTAATCAATCTAACTGAAAGCAATTAAGAATTAACTGGTTACCATAACGAAAAGCACTTAGTCTATTTATTTATACATGAATTAAGTGCTTTTCAAATATTTTGTAATTTATAAAAACGCTAAAATAACATTGATGACAGTTAATATTACCATTATAACTAAAACTTTTTTTGAATCACTTTTCATCGTATCCCTCCTTTGATATAATGAAGAAAGAACACATAGGGGGGCAACCCCTATGTGTGAGAACCTATCCATGTGTAACATGAAATAAGAAGTTACAGATTGTTATTAAGTCGTATTGATAATTTTCAATACGACTTTTATTTTTTCAAACTGTTCATCTTGTTCTCGCTTCTTTCGTTCAAGTCTGTTCACCGATAACACCCCCTTTCTTTATATATTTTTTATCAGCATAGGCATCACCCCCTTTCATTAAATTTAAAAATTTTTTATTGTTTATTTACAGCTCGTTGCCAGTTCCACTCCATTTGTAACTCTCTAATCTCACAATCTAGAAAGCTTTCCATATCCCCCTCAAAAAAATAATTTGTTAAGTAGTTTAAACAAGATTCATCTTTTTCACCTGTTTCATATGCAAATATAGCTTTCACTACTTCCTTGACCTCACTATTTTCTAAAATGTTTTTAATTTCTTGATAGTTCATGGTGAACCCCTCCATTTTTTTAATAATTTGATTTTGATTTCAGTTATTTATTGATTTGCTTAATCAAAATAGCCACAAGAAGAAGCGTGCAGGGCGAATGCAATGAGTTCATCTTGACCCTTAGCGAGCTTATGTAGTGATTGTTTGTTTATGACTATAGACATTACAATCACTTTGTTGCTATACGATGGTGCTTAATCAATTTAACTGAAATCAATTAAGGATAAACTGGTTACCATAACGAAAAGCACTTAATCCTTTCAATCATCGGATGGAAGGATTAAGTGCAAATAAAAAAAGCCTCACAATGTGAGACTTTTCAATTCTTCTATATTCAATTCAGCATAATCAACATTACATGATACTAATTCATCAAAATTCAAATTTTCGGATTCTAATATCATTTCTTCTATCGATTCTAAATCTTGAATTTCTTTAATCATCATCGGTAAAGGGAGTTCATAAAAAGTGATTTCCCTAACAAGTCTAAAGTTTTTAAAGTCTAAATATACTTGAATTTCCCCTTCTCCATTTTCAAGTTCCGTATATGCAATATCGCATCTTCCTTTATTCATTAATTCATCAATGATTTCTATGACGTTTGAATTATCTCCATATTCTTTTTTCTGAAACAGTGAGATATTTTCTGCTACCTTCTTAACGTCATTTACGGAATAAATAATGAATTGTGTTGTGTTCATGCTGAACCCCTCCAGTTTTTTTAATAATTTGTTTTGATTTCAGTTATTTATTGATTTGCTTAATCCAAATAACAACAAGAAGAAGCGTGCAGGGCGAATGTAATTCGTTCATCTTGACCCTTAGCAGGCTTATGTAGTGATTGTTTGTATATGTCAATAGACATTACAATCACTTTGTTGTTATAGGATGGTGCTTAATCAATTTAACTGAAATCAATTAAGAATAAACTGGTTACTAACATTAAAAAGCACTTAATCACTTCCCCCTTTTCGAAGTGATTAAGTGCTAATAATTTTGAGTAATGGTTTGTATATTGGATTTACTGCATTGATAAATGTACTCATGCAAGCTGGCACAAGGCAACATCTAAGATCTGATGTGACTTGTGAATACTTCATAAGTACTTTGAAATGCTTATGTAAATCTAATACAAAATATTACTTGTTCAACTGGTTTCCAACTTACCGATATTGTTAAAAAATGAGGTAATTCACCTCTTGTGACTAAATTATACAAACCTTGTGACTAAATTCGCGGTTTTTATGCCTGCCATTAACCACATTGTGACCAAAAATTTTAAAAACTAAGTTAAGTATAGTTAAATTTTGTTTTCTATGTATTTAATGAAGTAGTCTCAAATACTTGATATGACAGCGTTTTGAGCTTATATGTAAAAAGAGAGCCGAAAAAGTAGTTTAAACTTTTTCGGCTCTTTACGGAGAGTGAGGGAAAACCTTTATATTGTGTTTAGCACTGAAACAGCGTGATTATCGGCTTTTCATCACTTTAACTTTGTGACTAAACTAGACAAAAATAGACTAAATTGACACGCGTTTGACACTTTCACCCCACCTATTGCAGGCGGGGTGTTTTATTATTCTTTTTCTTTCTCGAGGCGTTTTTGATAGTTGTATAAACGTATTACAGTTTTAAACTTTGATTCTAATAATTTAGTTTTACCGTTTTTTATATCCTGAATTGTTTGGTATGGTAGCTTTGTTTCTTTAGAAATCTTATAGCTTGTTTGATTCTCAAGAAGTTGTTTAACTTTTGTCAATATTTCTTTTTCCATATTTTAAAATGAACCGAGTCGATAATTAATTACTTAACATATACACAATGCCAAAGAAGCATAACAAGATTATTACTATGTTAAAGAATATCGCAATAATATCTTTCTGTTTATTTGTCATTTTTATCACCTCATTATATAATGAAGTCGAGGGGGGGGATTAACCCCCGACTATCATTTTGATTATTGTGATAAGGCTTATGAGGATAGCCATTACATTTCGCACAATTTCTGTAATGTCCTTATAACGCCTTATCTTTTTTTCTTTGAGAGCTTCCTCTCTCTCGACTCGGTTCATTTCTTCACCCCTTTCCTAATTTCTATATTCATTATATCACGAGAACCGTGACAACACAACCCCTTTTTCACTAATTTTTTGATTTTTCTCATAAAAAATACCACACCGGTTAGGGTGTGGCGGGTAAATAGGTAACCGTCGCAACAGTTGACCTCAAGTACACTCCGCAGATGTGTACCGCTATTTCAATTTAATTATAACAAAACCATTCAGTGACACGTATAGATAAATTAGAAAGGGGATATAAATTGTTGACAAAAAACTTATTATTCCTTATATTTATATAAAGGTCACGCATACAGACCTCAAAACAATAAAATACCTATAGCTCTGCCAAACTTTTATACGTGGGCAGAGCTTTTTCTGTAGACAAGGGGGAAAAAATGAAAAAAGTAGCAATAATAGTTGATGGCCAATTCTTATTACACCGAATAAGAGACGCTCAAAATACAACGCAATATCCTGATTTAAGTTCACAGTATAACTTCTTAACTAATTTGATTAATGAAAAAGAGGAAGAACTTTTTAGGATTTTTTATTATCAAGGTAGCCCAAATAAACAAACTGTTGAAAAGCCTATTTCCAAAGAGAAAATTGATTTTTCCGAATCAAAAATAAATAAATATTCTAGTGAATTGATACAAGATCTTTCGCAACTTGATTATATTGCTATGAGATTAGGAGAAACAATGTTTAGAGGCTGGAAGCTAAAAGAACCAGTATTGAAAAAGATAAGAGAAGGTACAATAAAAGATACATTAAAACTTACTGATAACGACTTTGCTCCAGATTTTCAGCAAAAAGGGGTAGATATTAAAATCGGTTTAGACGTAGCTTGGTTATCAAATAATAATATAGTTGATAGAATCTATTTAGTTACAGGCGATGCCGACTTTGTTCCGGCTTTAAAACAAGCAAGACGTGAAGGAATACAAATTAGACTAATTAAAATTGGAAACAAAAAAATTAACAGTGACTTATTGAAACATGCTGACTTTGTAAGTAAACTCTCCAATGAAGATGTTAACATTAAAAGTTCAAAAAAGTAGCGAGTTATTAGCTACTCTCACGCTTTGCTGTTTTTTCTAATTTCAGAACACAAAAAAAGAGGGTAACCATTACGGCTACCCTTTCATGTCGTGGATATACATAGTATATCATGCTTTATTTAATTGTTCCCCATAATTTGCCGACCTTACCAGTTTTAGCGTCCCATGTGCGCACTGGCATATATACCGTTTCACCCTCGAATGTTTCCCACGATACCCACACGTGACCATCAAATTTTTGGACTTCATCATACTTAATCGTTTGACCTTTTTGTAATACGCCTGCTTGTGGGTGGCCAGTCCAAGGACCTTTGTAACGCGTAACGATTCCCTCATTTGCTGTCACTGTAAATGAAGCATGTTCAGCTTTGTACCAAATACCGTCTTTATTTTGCTTCCAATCTGTTGACTTAACAACTTGTTTTGTTTCTTGTTTTTTAACTTCTTTTTTAACGTCAGATTGTTTGATAGTTTCTGCTTTGCTTACTTCTAACTTGCCACCATCATAATAATGCTTAATACGTTTAATAAAATAATCTTTCAGTTTGTTTTTATTTGCAGTAGTATATGGTGCGTTTTTACCTACATGCAATTCCCATGATCTGTGTGGGCATGAAGTACCAAAATACTGATTGTGTAAGTTAACCGTGTTTCTGTTTACTGGTAATCCGTACGATTTCATCACGTCCGCAGCTACTTTTAACGTTGCTTCTTCGTTTTCTAAAAATAACGCGTCTGAGATTCGCCCAGGATATGACTCACACACTTCAAAACCAATTAAATTAGAATTTGCCCATTGGTTACCACAATGCCATTCGATATAGTCGGTTGGGTGATACCATAAAACTTCATTACGATTCACATACACGCTTGCCCAACCATTAACGTGTGTACCGTTATTTTCACGTGCATAAAGCCAAGGTAGGTATTGACTCGGTGTCATGCTTCCATAGTCATTATGAATAACCGCCCCTTGAATACTAGGCTTCGGCGCTGTAATCTTATTACCTTTAATGTGATTTGAATAAATGTGTTTCAATTCTTTCACGCTCCCATTTTTAGATTTATCTTGTTTTGCATTTAATTTTGTAATGTCGTACTTCTCCATCGCTAATCCGCTACACACTTGAGATTTTTTATCTTTATTCGCATCTTTAGGACGTAATTGTAAATGTAAATGCGCACTCATAGGATTGTCGTAATAGTTACTGTTGCCTTGCAAACCAACAATGTCACCTTGATTCACCTTGTCACCAACAACGAAACGCATTGAACCCCTTACGAGATGCCCGTAAATCCATTCATTGCCGTTGTCATCTTTAATGACAAATGTACCGCCAAAATTACCGTAGTCATTTGCTTCCGTAACTGTTCCGCTCGTTACAGCTGGCACATCATCAGTCACGTTAGAATACACGTCAAATGCTCTATGATACCCACCGCAAAATTCATCGTAATTAATACCGTTTTCTTGATAATTGCGGTATCCATAATTTTTAGGATAGCCGTCGTATGCGCGAGGGTCAGACGATATTTTCCAACCTCTTTTAGTTAGATAGTCAATAGCTGTTAACATGCTATTTCAGCCCTTTCTCTTTCAAGTATTCCTCTTGTTCACGCGCTGACTTTTTAACGATAAATGTATTCTTCCACACGCCATACGCCACTAAAGTTAATGGCACACCTGTATTTAATACGTTAATCCACGCATCTACTGCTTGCGGATTAATCCATTCCGCACTGATTCCACTAGCTTGTAACGCCAGATATAAAGCACCTACAAAGCCACCTATTAGCGCTATAAATTGTTTGATTTTATCTTCCATATTTAATCCTCCTAAAATAAAAAGCCGACACATCAGTGCCGACCTTAAAAAAAGTAATGCGCTATGCCTAGTGCTGCCATGATAACGCCAAAAATGCCTGTAATTATCGTCGTTGTAATTTGAACATTTCCTTTTTGTTTTTCTGAGATGTCGTTTGAAATATCTTCTAACTTTTCATCGTGTGTTTGCACTTTAAATCTAATCTCCGTAAAGTCATTGCCAAATTTGAGCATTGTCTCGTTTAATGTTTCGAGGTGTTTTTCTGAGCGCTTTTGTGATTCAAATGCACTTTGTTGTAATAAAACCTGTCTATCAACTGTTTTTTCTAATTTATTCAGTGCTTCTGTGTGTTTACGATCGTTTTCATTAATCTTTTCGTAAATCTTTCCACGAGACTTTTCCCATTCGTGCCGTAACACGAATTTATCTTCTACGCTCATAAATCGCCGCACCTCCAAGAAAACCAATCGCACCACACACAACCGTTAAGACAGCAAATTGCGCCCATGTAAGCCAATTAATCGCATTGAATATACTTGCACTTGTCATCAAAAAATACATGATAGCAGTTGAAAAACCACCGAACATAAGCAAGTAATTACAGACGTTGTTATATGGTTGTTTAGGCAAAAAGAATACTGACAACATCAAAATCAACGACGCAATCATTAACAACACGCCCCAAAGCCAAATCGGCATCACTTCATTTAATTTGGTATAAAACTCGGAGTCGTTGAGCACTTCGTTTTGTTCATAAGACCAAAAAAGCGCCCTTACAAAAGTAAAAGCGCCTAAGCCGAAAATTAAAACAAATGCAATCGTTTCACTAAAAGTTTGCTTTTTCAAATAACGATACCTCCTCTATCTCTAATTTTTTAGAGGTTTATTTTGTTTCTTCTCTCGTTGATAGTTCTTCGTATTTCTGACCATCTTCTTTAAATTTTTCACGTGTCACATCTTGCTTAACATAGTATGTTTTTGTACCGTTGTTAAAAATTCCAGCAAGCATGTTTTGCATTGCACATACTTTTTTAACTTGCTCTTCGTCTTTAAACTTATACGCATTTGCAGGTGATGCACCACGAACGAAGCTGTTTGAATAGTTCTGCATTAATGCGCTTTCTTCTCCTGATTTGTTAACCTCTACTAAATAAAATTCTGTAAATTGTTCCATAATAAATTCCTCCTAAATAATTTTATATATAATAAAAACGCCTAACTTATTCGTCAGACGCTTCATTATCTGTATTCAATCTTGCTTGTGTTTCATAATTTGCCACACTTAATGTTAATTCAGCATTTTTGCTTACTAAAGTTTGAATTAAGGCATTTAAATATTTTACTTCGTTCAATAGTTGGTTTTTATCCATGTTTTCTAAATTCATTTAATCACCTCTGACAAAATATCAAATTTACTTTTCAAATCTGCAATTTCTTCTTGTAATTCCTTATTTTCTTTTGACAATTCTTGTATTCCTAAAATCGCCCATGTAGCAATTTTCTGAACACTAATCGCTTTGCCATTATTTACTGAAATAGAGGGGCTATCCTCAGCAATAAAACCAATGTCACCATCTGTATTACCCTCTTGTAAATCGCTAATATAATCGTATTTCACGGGGGTTAGTTTTTTTATTGTTTCTAATCCATCTTTTAAATCTTCGATGTTAGTTTTTAAATATCTAGAAGATGCTTTTACAAAATCTTTTGCTTGTGCAGTAATAAAAGTGTTCGATTTATATCTCGTAAACCTCACTCCTGTTTGACCTTGTAAATACGCATCTCCGTTTTCAAAAGCGACCCGTCCTACGCCAGAAATATCAAAATCCGATGCAGTAATCGATGTAAGTGATGTACCCTCAGAATTAAGTGCTTTTACTTGGTTGCCTCTTAAATGCACTTCTCCAAAAGACGATTTTAAACTTAGATGTCTATTGTTAGAAAGAATACCTAAATGCCCATGTTCAGCACCATCATAAGCTTGTAATATAATATATTGTCCACCGATACCTGCTTGAGAAGTAAACCCGCTTTGACGTTTTAAAACTAAGCTAGCACCATCATTAACAACTTCCACACCTCCGCTTAAAAATTGTGTATACCATGAATTTGAAGATTCAAAAGATAAACGATAACCTGCTTCAATCTTTAAATCTTGTCCAGAATAAACGTGCATACCTTGACCAAACACATCACTGCTATATGTTTCTTCCGCAAAAAAATCGATAAAACGGGCGCCACGCTTGTCCGGAGACATGCTGTGTATTTCCCTTTGAGTTGTTATTGTTTTATCGGTTAAAGCAAGCCAACGCTCAATATTTGTTAATTTTCGATTTCCAAATTGTTTAGAAATCAATCCTGAACGGTAAACCCCATTCCAAGATTCCGTGAAGGCTTCATAAGTAACACTACCTTGTGGAAAAGTACGTGCAAATGAACCTGTAGAACGTATTTTTCCACCACTTAAAACGGTTGATTCCCCGTCTTTTGAGCCACTTATTGTAGCACGATTTAAGTCAATGTCAGTTGCTTTTAAATACTCAATTGTAGCTTGTTTGCTAAATAGCTTATCGATATATGCATCTTTAATTGTTGTGATACCATTTTGAACGATAACATCACCGTCATTAATAACGAATTTTGAGGTGTCGAGTTTAATCCCATCAGGCCCAACCGTGTGCGATTGTATCGAACCATTTTCGTCATATGATAGCGTTAATCCTGTTGTGGTGTTTACAGTTAAATCAGCAATTACACGTGATAATGTTTTTTTACTTGCATTGAGCTCTTCTTGTGTTGCTCTTAACGCAATATCTTTACCATTTTGAGTTAAGCGTGTTTCGTGAGTTGTAAGTGTTTGATTTACTTGTTGTACTTTGCTATCTGCATATGCTTTCGCTTTGGTCTCAGCGTTAGTCGATACGGTATTAGCGTGTTGCTTAGCAAGATTTTCGGCATTATCCGCTTTAGCTTTAGCGTCTTTTTTTGCTTGTTCTAACTTCGCTTGCGCATCAGCTATCGCTCGTTGTTCCTCTGCTGAAACAATGCCATCGACATATGCTTGTGCTTCCGTTTTACGTAACGCGTCTTGTGCGTCTGCGTATGCTTTTGCGGACATTTCTGCATCAGATTGTACTTTAACAATACGTTCATTAATATCATTTTGCGATTCAGAATATGACGTTACTTTATTTCCTTGTTCTAATTTGACTTTTTTGATTTGAACTAAGGAATTAACATTCTTAGAAGTATAATAAATATTTATTTTTTTAGTTTCTCCAGTATTGAATGTGAAAGAATAACGTTTAAATTCGTTTGTTGTATTTTTATAGGTATCTCCAGTAGCAATATATTTTGAAGGATTAAACTGAGAACCATCGTCTTGTAATCGCATAATAGGTGTATATGCTACACCTTGTTCGATTCCATCGTGTGTTTTAGCATCATAACTTAATGTGTAATCAGTGTTTGGTAGCACATCAATGTTTAATTGTCTTGTAGTCCAAGCAATGCGATTATTTTCAGAGTCATAATCTAAAGAGATAAGTTCTCCGTTTGTTCTCAGCCCATACTTTTCAATAAGGTTAGTTAAAAACGGTGCTGTAAAATTTTTAGTTCCATCAAGAATATTCTCCCCACCGATACTTATTGAGTCTATCTTGCTGTTAATTTGTTGTTTAGTGTCCTCAATACCACTTTGATACTCACTAATCGTCACTCTATCACTAATCTGATTGCTTAATTGTTGTCTTTGAGAATCAGCGCTGTTTAAACGTTCAACAATACCGTTCCTATCTGTTGTATAGTCTGATTGACTTACTTTACTGTCAATTGAATCAGACATGATTTGTAGTTGTGCTTTTTGTTCATTCACTTCATTTTTTAATGGCTTTAACTGGTCGTCTAACGTGCGTTGTACGTCCTCTTTTGTTGCTGTGAGTAGTAAACTATCTTGTAACACTTTAATGCTGTTTTCAGCTTCTGTCGTGCGTATTTTGATAGGTTCTAATCTGTCATTAATCGATTCGGTGTAAGGTGTTGCCTTAGTACCTCGTTCGAGTTTAAAATTTGTTATTTCTACTAAGTTCGAACTTATTGGATATTTAAGCGTACCGTCGTCAGTGTAAAAACCTGCATAAGCAACGAATCTATGGTCTGTTATTACAGGCGCTACAAATGTGCGAGTATACTTGATTTTATTTCCAATCGTCCTCTCAACATCTTGATAAGACATAATTCTATCTTTAGCAACTGAACTGCTATAAAAAATAATCCCGTGTTTTTTAGTATAAGGGACCTCTTTTTCAGATAGTCCTACAATTTCCATTTCATAAGAATATGTGTAGGTTTCGCCTGGGATTAATATGGTTTTTAGATAATCAGCGGTATATAATTTTGTAGCATAGTATTCTCCTTGAAAAGATTTTGTTGAAACGATGTCTTTATTTATAGAAACCGGACGGCTTGAGTTATACGAATCAAGCAAATTCACACCGTCACCTAAACCATCAATTTTTTCATTAACAGAATGAACTGACAATGTAATTTCATCTTTTAACTGTAACAACTCTGCGTCGACTTGATTTTTTAAAAGCTGATTAGCGCCGTTAATTTGAGATGCAAAAGTTTCTTGTAGTCCGATTTCAAGTTCGTTTAAACGTTCCTCATTCGGGATATCTCCAGTCAGCTGACCTGTTTCAGCGTTCCAGTTGCCACCTGGTAAAGCACTTGCAATTTTCTCCATAGCTTCGTTGTATTTCTCATCTGTATATTGTGATTGCAAAAGTTTAAAACGCTCATCAATCGCGATTTTTGCGTTTTCAATCGTGTTGTATAATGCTTGCATTTTTTCGCGATATTGAAGAAATAGCGCTTGTGTATCAACAAGTTTTCCGATTGTGGCCGTTTCACTCGTCATACTATCTAAACTCTGCTTAATCTCGTTGAATACACCAATTGTATCGTTCAATTTGCTATTTACTTTTGCTTTTATGTCGGTATCAACAAGATATTCAGATTCTAAAACGTCAGACACTTCATGTATCAGTCGACTATGTTGTATCGTTAAGTTTACGAATGTATTACTTAATTCACTATATAGTGCTTGCTCACGAGTAACAGCGCCAACATCAGAAGCATTTTCAGCTGATGACTTAATCCATTCACCGTTCCAGTAACGACGTAATACAGCTACTTTAGGATTACTTGTGTCTAACCAAAGTAAGTCATTAACTGGTTTTTCTGGTGGTGTATCGCCTTTTAATATCTTACGTTCAAAATACTGTAATTCGCCTTCGATCGATTCTTTAACAATTGTATTAACGTTTGATAAACCATCGCTTAACTTTTGTCGAATAGCGTCTATTTTTCTGTCGAATGAGCTTCTTAAATCACTTTCTTTAAATTCTTTATACGTACCGAAGCCATACGTCACATCTTTGCTGATTAAGTCATATTCTTCTGATATAACTTCAGCTTCTACATAAAGAGGTGGTGTGAAATCTCGGTTTTTAATACGTACTAAGTCACCTAGATTAACGATTTCGTGTTTATACTCTTTTTCAATATCTATTGCAGTTACTTCATAACTGATGCCCTCTGACTTACGTTTATTGAGTTCTGTTGTACCTAAAGTTCGCAAACGTTTTTCAGTCATGTTCTGGTCTTCTGTTTCAGGTTCGTATATTCCCCAATTATATCGACCAGGTAAGCCGTATTTCGCTTGAGATTCGTCATCTTTAACGACTAATTCAACACGCTTTTTTCCCTCTTCGGGTTCGGGACCAACACACAACAATGCTGTCTTGATTTCTGAGAAGTCGACAATACGTTTTAAACCTGTTAAGTCTTTGCCGTATGTTATTTCTTTGCCTTTAAATAAAGGATTGCGTTTCCGTAGTACGACAAGACGTTTGTCTACGCGATTCGAACCAACTTCTATATAAAAGTCTGCCATCATGCCATATGTCGTACACAATTGAAGCAACACGTCATAACGTGTCTGATAAGATGTCCATGATGTTGTACGTAATCCACCATATTCAGTAGCGTCAGACACTTCCCAACCCGTATCTTTCAATACATCGGATAACGCTTGTTTTGTTGTCATCTTTTCTAGTTTACCAGGTGTATACGGACGTGCTTTCGTTATATCTTCAAGATATGACGCGACCGTTTCAACCTCAGTATAACCGTCTATATCGGCCGAAATTCTGTCGATAATGAATTCACGGTATTGTCCGTTTTTATCTTGTATGATAATCCGATTACGCTCTTGCATGTGAGTTGTACGTTCAGATAAAATCGTAAAATCAAACGTTTCCATACGTTCGTTAATATCACGTTTATGCACCGCTTGAATTACCGCACTATCTGATTGTGATATAAAATCAACGATTTCACCTTTGAAATTCATTACATGAATCAATGTATAACCTCCTTTCTATAAGAATCTGTCTTGCCATTTCACAGTTGTATCAAAAATTCCAGGCGGATTAATAACGAGTTCTGTATGTCCTTTATCAACATTGAAATAATTACTACCAAACATTTTTTCGGACAAGAACGACTCTTCGTTGACAAGTACATTTTGTGTATGAGTATCAATTCTTATTAGATCGCCTTTCTTTATAATCATGTCACGAGCACTTGGGGGTTTAGGTAGTTTTTGATAAAGATAAATGCCTAAAGGATGCATTCTCATCATACGTGGTGATGCTCCATTTTTAGCTTCATAAACACCAATTGATGCTACAGGACGTTGATAAAAATTTCCTGAATCTGTATACGTTTTATCGGCAATTTGTAGTGGTTTGGTACGATTAGCGTCTTTTTCATGATGATATAACCACACCTTTATTCTGAAATTGGTGGAGATACGTTCTAATGACATATATATAATTAACGTTTCCATTTTATTAACGAGAGGTACGTTTCTTGCTTCAAAAATTTTAATCATGTCACCGCTCTGATTAAACAAACTAACTATAAATTTACCATTAGCCGACGTCTCAGCAGAATTTAAATAGCCTAGTACAGCTATTAAACGGTTATCGGTGTCGTAAATGTGGTAAGCTATCTTACCAGCCCCTTTAATTTTTTGATAAATTATCCCTTTAACAATTATCTTAAAATCGATAAGGCTTTTAGAAAAACCTTTTTTATACTGCGCTCCGACCCAATCTTTACCTTCGGGAAAACTTGCTAATTCAAAGCCTTCTTTATTTTTTTCAAGCTTATATGTGCCTCCAACAATGCCACCTAAAATATTATCGACGATGTTACCATTTGCTATCCTTGTCCAACCGTTTAAAGTTTTGAATTCATCCTCCAAAATCAAAGGCGAATAATCTTTTAACGGCTTATCTAAGTCGTCATCACCAATCATGAAATAATCCTCGTCGCCTTTTGAAATCATAAAATAATTGGAATTCTGTAACGCTCTTGCTTCCACAATAATTGGTGTGTCTGTCGTTCCAGAATTAACTACTGAAACGGCGTCGCTAATCGCTGTGTTTTGACTTCCTTCAACAGCATATTTGTATGGATCAGCGAGAACGACTTTGATTGTTACAACATTAATATTGTTTTCAGTTTTACTGTTTATTTCTAATGGACCCTCAAAGTAAACGTTCCAGTACCATTTTTTTGATTTAAATTGGAGTTTTACAGATTTATCAAAATCGAAAAACTCAACTAATTCACTTAAAATATCGTCATGCGATTTTATGCCGCTATGAGCAAGATAATCATTGTGTATGACTAACGGCAAATCAAATCTATGTTCTGATAATTCCCTAGATTTGAACACACTGCCTGCTCGTCCACTTACTGCATCTGTTTTCACTTCATAATTAAAAGAGGGTATTTTAAACCCTCTTTGTACATAAAGCCACGGAAGTGACTTACCATTAACTAAAATTGTGTCATTCATTAAATTAAAGCACCTCCGCCATATCTACCTTTACGTGACTTATCACGTTCACGCTTATCCATTATTACATTGATAAAGTCTTTCAATCCGAAATTGTCAATAATAGGAGTATAGTCTTTGTCTGCGATTTCCTCATTACTTCCGACTAGCTTAATCAGTAAGCCAATCATAGTATCTAGCTTGCTTTCAAGTTTACTGTTACTGTCGTTGTCATTTCCGATAGTAGTGTTATTAAAGTTTTTCGGACGTTTATTTTTGCTAATATCCTTACTAGCTAACGCTAATAATTTTGCTGCGTCACTAGCACGTGATGGATCAGTTGGAATAATCCATTCGGGGTAACCTTCTTCTCCTAATTGATATAATCCTTTGTGAACTAATCCACCTGTCGCGTAAGCATAGTCACCAGCGCGTTTGAATCCACCCCAACCATAACGAGCAACGATATATCGCATTGCTGAGATTGCTTGATGCAATGGATTGCTAAAATTATTGTAACCAGGTTTTGCATTAGCACGGAATGTACTTCCAATAATTTGGAACAACCCACGTGATGGATCGCCACGTAAAGCATTGATATCCCAGTTGTTTACTACGTTAGGTTGATAGTTTGACTCACGTTTAGCCACACGCATCATTTGTTCGTGAATGTAACGTGACTTATATCGACCACCAAGAATACTCTGCGCTTGACTGATAACACGACTTGCATATGCTGCACCTGAGCCGGCAGGATAACCTTTACCGCCACCCATGCCACCTAATTTACCTTTCCGTTTTGCTTCTCTCAAAATAGGCTCAGGGTCAATGTCTCTTCCGTTTTTTCTAATACCGAAATGCAAGTGTGGCCCTGTACTAAAACCTGTATTACCAGTTAAACCGATAACGTCACCAGCTTTGACAGTTTTTCCACTTGCTGGTGTTTTGCTGAAGTTTTTGAGGTGAGCAAAGATTAATTCCATTGCTCCACCAATAACTTTAACCCAGTTACCATATCCGCCTGGCATAAATGCTTGTCTAGCCACACGTCCGCCCATAGGTGTACGTACAGTTTGATAAACAAACGGGAAGTCGACACCTTCATGGAAAGGACGACCAGTTGCAGCTGTGTACGCAGCAGTATGACCATAATGGTAATTGATTTTATCAGGGTCTAAAACACCACCGACAAACTCTCCGCCTATTGAGTTGAAGCCTTCTTCAATCCATTTCGTTGCTGCCTTTTTAATATTTTTCCAAGCACCGCGAGTAATGTCGCCAACAATGCCCATGCCTTTAGTAATGGAATCGAAGTTAATACCTAAACCACTTAACACTTTATTTAGTAGTTTTCCTGGATTGTCAATGAAGTCCATAACGTCACCGATTTTATCTGTAATCCATTTACTTACATCTCCAACCTTGCCACCAATAAAGCTCGCCTTTTCTGACAACCAGTTTTTAGCATTACCGAACCAAGTACCTATATTTAATTTAGGTATACCAGTCATACCTTGTCTTTGACTACCACTAATAACGCGTGACCCTTTAGGAAGCCATGTCGTTGTATCTTTTGCAGGTGTGAGTACTGTGCGTCCATTCGGATATTGAATCAACTCGCGTCGACCATCAATACCTTTACCATTTCCTCGACCTCTGTCACCTACAACTGCCATAGTACCTTCTTTTAATCGTCCGTCATGAGTTGTTTTGACGTGTCTGTTAATACGTTGTGTACCGGTTGACAATCTAGGTATCTTAGGTAGACTTAAATGTTTACCAATACCATTTAGACCATCAATCAAACCATTTATCCCTTTTTTAACGGCACCTGTCATACCACCTATATGGTCTTTAATTTTTCCTATGATATTACGTAAACCATCAGACATATTATTAAAAGTTCGTCGCACCGAACCCCATAATTTTGAGACAATATCAGTTACGGATTTTCTAATGGAGCGCCACTTATCAACTATCGAATTTCTGACGCGATCAAAAATATTGCGTGTCCCGCTATATAAATTGTTAAAAATTCCTTTGATTCGAGACCACATATTCGATACTGTGTCAACAACCCTATTCCTTAACGATGACCACAAATTCGTTAACCATTTTTTCAGATTATTAAAAGTATTGCGAGAACCTTTATATAAAGAATTCCAGATATTTCGTATTCGAGACCAAAGCGATTTTACTATATTCACCACTGAATCACGAATCGAACTCCATATATTTTTTATAAAATTAGAAAGTTTACCGAAAATATTACGTGTGAATGAAGAAATTTTTCCAAAAATATTGCTAACTATCGACCAAATAAATTTAAGTGATGATGTTACAATATTTTTTGCGCCTTTGAATAGAGCACTGAATGCACCTTTAAACAATCCTGCAAATACTTTTACCACTTTGAGAATCTTACCTATTAACCATAATTGAATCAAATTCCAAATTAGCGTTAATGCACCACTGAAAATCTGTTTGACACCGGACCATGCTTTGCCCCATTGACCTGTAAAAATGCCACTAAAAACTTTAACAATACCCAATATAACGTCTAATGCGCCTTTTATAATCCCCTTGATATTATTCCAAGTATCCACAATCAATGTCTTTATAAGTGGCCATAAAAATTTCATGACACTCCAAATAATCTGCATTGCTATTTTGATTGTCGGCACAATTACATTCATGAATACCGTTTTAACTAAAGTACCTAATTCACGTAAATTAGGACCTATTAAATTTTTAAGTTCAACAAAGAAACCTTTAAAAAAGTTGCCAATATTCACGAATGCTTGAATTAGATCATCACCATTTTCTTTCCAGAAAGAAGTAAGTTTTCGACCTATTTCCTGACCAAAATTCCATATATCACTGAATGCGTTGATGAATGTTTGTCTCACTTGCATTAAAGTTGCTGAGACTTTGGTTGCTGTTTCTTTAGGCATGATTTTGGATAGTAAATCGACTGTAGGTAAGGAATTTCCTGAGAAGAGATTTTTCAATGAATCAAAAACGTTTTTTGCTACATTCCAAAGACCTTTGAAACCTGAAACAACTGGATTGATTACTTTATTTACAATGCTTCTGAATGTTTCAGATTTTTTATAAGCAATAACGAACGCTGTACCGATAGCAAAAATTGCGGAAATTGCTAATCCGACTGGACCAAGCATAAATTTAAACGCACCGCCGACAAGCGTTAAACCTTTCGCTGCTAATGGCGCTTTGGTACCTAATAAAGCCATAACTCCGCCCGCTTTAGACACCGCTAACATCGCAGGTCCTACAACACCTGCGATACTTCCTATTGCTGAAGTGAATAAACCAGTTGCTAGAATGACCGGTCCTAATGCAGCTGCAAACAAACCAAAACCAACAACTGCCGTTTTTACAAAACCAGGCATATTAGTAAAGTTTGTTGCTAATGCTGCTAAAAGGTCAGCTAATCTACGTATATGAGGGGCTAACACATCACCAATACTAATCGCGAGTGACTCAAAAGCTGATTTCATCTTTCGAATAGAGCCACCAATACCGCCTTCCATTTCATCGGACATTCGTTTAGATGCACCTGTTGAATTATCGATAGACTTCGTCAATTTTTTGTAATCCTCATCAGAAGCATTAATAACAGCTAATGCACCACTCATCGCTTCCTTACCGAAAATCGTAGCTGCTGCGCTTGCTTGTTGGTCTTTAGACAAGCCTTTAAACTTACCACGCAATTGATCCATAACGTCGCGCATAGGTAACATGTTACCTTGACTGTCTGTAATGGATATACCTAACTCGTCCATTTGGTTTTTCATCGCTTTTGTAGGTTTTGCTAGGTTAGTAAACATAGTACGTAATGCTGTACCTGCTTTTTCACCTTTAATCAACAGTTATTTATAGGAGTTTACCCTATAATCTCAAAGTTTCCTTTGAGTGTCGGACTATATCTTTATCCTAATAGGATAATCGGCGCTCGTGAAAGTATTATTACTTGTTCTAGTTCAACTTTTAGTCTCTACACCTTCGTGTTACTTTTTGAACGTTCACACGCTTGGCTCGGTATTAATATAGTGTTTTACCACCTTAACCTCTACCGAATTCACCGATTTCTACGCACACATTACTGTGTGTTCGAGCATATTTATACCCGCATTACTCATTAAACCAATGGCTATTGATGTATCTTCCACAGTGTATCCTAACGCCCCTGCTACTGGTGCTGCATATTTGAAGGCTTCACCCATACCGCGAACGTCAGTATTTGCTTTAGAGCTTGTTTGTGCTAACACATCAGCAAAGTGACCGCTATCTTTAGCTTTCAAACCGAATGCTGTTAACGAGTCAGTTACGATATCGCTCACTTGTCCTAAATCTTCGCCTGAAGCTGCCGCTAACTGCATGACGCCATCGATACCGTTAAGCATATCTTTGGTATCCCACCCGGCTAAGGCCATGTAATTCAAAGCTTCTGCTGATTGACTGGCACTAAACTTAGTTTTTGCACCCATTTCCAACGCTTTATCGCGGAGTTGTTGGAATTCTCCGCTTGTTGCACCCGATGTGGCTTTAACTTTACGCATAGAGTCGTCAAAGTCTATGCTTTTCTTTGCTGCCGCACCAAAACCGGCTACAACTGGAGCAGTTACATACAAACTCATGTTACGACCAATGGACTGCATACTACGTCCGATTTCTTGGAATTTCGGTCCCCATTTCGATAAATTTGAACCGATTTTTCCCATAGAAGTATTCAAAGCACGTTGTTGCGTTTCCATCTTTTTCATTTCGTTCGTTGCTTCTTGTAACTCTCGCTCATACTTATTTAACTCTGCATAAGCTTGATTGTATTTAGCAGCAGCAGCTTGTGTTTTAGCGCTATTTTCTCCGGTTTCAGCGGATAGACGATTATATTGTGCCTTTAATTCTTTAACTTTTTGTGTTTGCAATTGTTGACGCTTAGTTAATCCCTCAACTTTCAACCTTGATTTCTCTAAAGATTTATCATAGCGTCCAAACTGTGATAAATTAGCGCTCATCTCACGCGAGACCATTCGCATTTGACGGTTTAAACCTGCAATGCCTTTATTAAAGCCTGAGCCGTCCAAGTCAACACGTATGACCATATTACCTATAGGATTTGCCATAGCGTAACCTCCTTTCTAGCCAAATATTTCTGCAAAACTTTTAGCCTTTTTCTTTGTTTCTACTTCCGACGCGACAATATTTAAAAAGAAGTGAATAGGCATGTTCGCGACTTTATCGGGGTCCATGCCTTCTTCAATTAACTTCTTTGCTAGTTTCATATAATTTTTATATTGTCCCTCTGGTGTAAGGTCATCAGGGTCTATTTCGTGTTCTCGGTCACGAACTTTTTTGTTTCGTCCACATCTCCTGCAATTAGTGAGCCTAGAACTTCAGAAAGCGTCTCAAAACCTTTATCCCCGCTTTCTAAACCTTTTTGTAATTCTTCTGATGTGAATTGATTGCCAAACATTTCTGCAATAAAAGTCGTAATTTCTTCAATCGCATCAAACATTTCAAGCATTCTCTTCTCTTGTTCTTGCAACTTGTCGTTGTATTCTGCTTTTTCTGTTTCTGATAAACTTGCGTATTCTTCTTCCGTCAACTCTTTAAAATCAGAATCCGCGTAAAAGTTTTGCATTTTTTTTGCTAATTTAGTCCCTTGAATTGTGTCGAATAGTGTAATGATTGGTTTTGCTAAGTATTTTTTTGTCTGTGGTTTACCTGCTTTTGTGTATCCAGTAATTAATTCAATTGATGGTCTCGCCATATTAGATTCCTACTTTCATTTTTTTATTTTTGCGCAAAAATAAAAGAGGGGTAGCCCCCTCTTAAATTAGATAGATTGTACTTCGTCTTGTACTTCGACACTAATAGTGTCACTTTGGTTACCTGATGTAGCTGTAACTACACCGCGTCCTACTGCTTTAGCCGTAACTAAACCACTGTTATTCACACTGATGAACTGACTACCTTCCGTTACTCGATAAGTAACTGTTTTGCCCACAGGAGCAGTAGTAACTACTAATTGTTCAGTTTTACCTTTCTTAATTGTAGTAGATTCTTTGGAAAGTGTTACACTTCTAACGCTTTCCTCATTCTGCTTTCCCGGCATCGCTTTTTCCACCGATTCCATTTCTAGATCCTGATTCAAATCTTTGATAAATTCATCAAACGTTTTACCAAATGTTTCAGTGAAAACGTAGTCGCGTCCTTTATGTTCGCCTTTTTTGTCGAATCCAGTTACATGTGATGATTCATCAAACAAACGGTCAACAAATGAGCCTTCAACCTCATCATTTTGGAATTCAACTTTGTCTTGTTTAGTTTGTCCGCTTAATGACGGGCGTGTGAATTTACCTTTGAATAAACCGACCCATTCAGATGAACCATCGTGATTTGTACGTTCAAACACAACTGCCACGTCTGGCGGAATATCGTTTGCACCATATTTAAAACCGCCTTCACCTTTTTTAGCACCTGCCAAAAACGCTTTTTGCTCAGCCGGAATCGATACGAACGTCGTTTTAACTGATAATTTACCGTTTGAAACGGCAGTTGCAGCAACAATGTTGTCACCGTACTCTTCTTCAGTCTCTTGTGGACGGTCAACTTCGATTTCTTTCAAGAATCGTGTGCGATGTCCGCCTTTAACTTCCCATTCTTTATCTGTATCAGTTTCGATCGGCGCCCAATAAAAGTTAGTTACACCAATAGCGATACCAGATACGCCAGTTGATTCTGCAAAATGTTGCAAGTTTAATTTTAATTTTTCCATTAATCTTCCTCCTAAATTAAAAGAGAACCGTTTGCACGAATAATTTCCCGAAACGTCTGAGTCTCGACTTCGTACAAAGGTTCTCTATAATAAGTTTTGAAATTTATATCTTTTAATGCTTGTACAATCAATTCTGCTTGCTCGTATGGCTCGTCTGATGACCACCAAATGTCTATTTGAAAGTCATACTCTCTCGTTAATTCGGTATCATCAGCATATTCATCAGAGTGATAGGGTAGCGGAACAATCCTTACAATAGGCTTGTCAGTATGTGTGTGGAAGTTTTGAGGTACGACATACCTAAAAACATTATCATCAATGGTTATATCTTCGTTTTGAACAATGGTATCGTAAATCAGTTCTGTAATATTCATTTATTCAACCTCCTAAAAGCAGTAGACATCGCTTTAAATACTGTATCTCTGTTTGCTTTTTCTGTTTTTGTAATGAATAACTGTGGTTGTTGATACATTGTTCCAAACTCTGTCGCATGTATACGATGCGCATAACCTTTTGTATAACCGATCGTCACATAACTTTCTCCGCTGTCTTTATCTGTTTTTACATTAGATACTGATATATGGTCTTTAGCGTGTTTATTTCTATCGCTCAATGGCGTGTTTTTTCTTAAAGCGGGTATCAATGACATTGCTCCTGCAAGCAATACACGCTTTTGATTAGCCTTGAAATTAAGTTGTTGACGCATAAGACCTTGTTCTATATCGTTTCTACTAATTTTTGCGGGCATCAAATCACGACCTTACAATAAATACGTATGAATGATTTATCTTGATAATCCTTTTTGACATAAACCACATCATAACGATTACCATCATGCAATACGTAATGCTTATTTGTTGGATTATAATCACCGCGTGGATCGCGTATAATAATTGTTTTGATGAATTCTGTACTGTTTTGAATACTCGTCTGTGTGTCAGACTCTTTCGCGTCTTGTACAGATGCATAACAACTATATAACTCTTTTGTAATTGGTTTTTGCGGTAATCCTTTTATCGACTTACTGATATCTTCATAAAACGTTACACGCTCATTTAATCTATTCGAATCGAACCGCATATGCGTCCCTCAATTTATGCACTACACTCAAAACCATATGCGGTGCATAGTCTAATTTCCGCTCAGTATAAGCGATTCGATTTTCATAATAATAAGCAGTGAGCGGGAATATAGCAGCTTTAAAAAGCGGTTGCGTTTCTAACCAATTAAGGTCATCAGTGATTGCTGCTGCTATATCCTGTTTTGCCCACTCGTAATACATTTCCAGTAAGTCGTTTTCAAAATTATGGTCGATTTTACAATGCTTTTTTAATAGTTCGAGATCAATCACTGCAATCACCTACTTATTATCAATGCGTTCTAGAATGCCGTTTTTAGGTTTCAAATTCTCATTGACTTCTTTTGCACGCTTTACAGTCATTTCAACCACATCATTTACATTCAGAACACGAGAGAGCTGTTTGTCTTTATAGCTAGTCAATACTTTGTATTTAGCCATTGTTTAGCCACTCCTTTAGATTGATTGAACTTCTTCTTCTTGCGGTTTAGGGTCTTTATAATCAATAACAATTGCGGATTTGTAATCTAAAATACGTACGTCTTGACGCACTGCAACCATTAAACACTCACCAAAGTGCATGTAATCTGTCCAAGCCGCTTGATATTGAGAACGGTCGAATAACACTAATGCGTCTTTTAAGTTACCGAAAATAAGTTTTTCGTTACCTTTTTCTCCAAGCATTTCATCTGGTAAAATCTCAATTTTAGCGCCTAATAAGCGTTGTTGAGATTTCTCTTTCACATCAGGTTGGATTAAGTAGTTACCTAACAAGTCTTTCGCTTTGTCTAATTTTGCGAACATTGTTTGTGATACGATTGCAACGTTGTGTTCGTAATTCGGTTTGATGTGTAAGTTAACAGCGTCTTTTAATCCATCGATACCAGTAGCAGGGATTGTTTCTAATTTAGTTTGTTCGCCTTTTTCACCTTTACCACCTTTTTGGATTACATCGATGATTGCTTTGTTACGTGTTGCTGCGATTGTACGTGCTAACCACAATTTCAATTCTTGTAACACGTTGATTTTGCTATCTTCGATTGCTTCTCGAGAAATTCGGAAATATCCACGACGTGTTTTGATGTCGTAAGCTAACTCAAAGAAAGGTTTTACAGCAAGTTCAGGGTTTTCTGCAAGTTCTTCAACTTCCGGTAACGCTGCAACTTCTGATTGACGTACTACTGGATATTTACCTGATCCATTAGTAACTTTTTTAATTGTTACATACTTATCTAAGTTGAATTCAACTTCTTTCAACTTTAAGATGTCTGTAACGATTTCTTCGGGGATTACTACAAAGCCTGAGTCAGTTTTTAATGAACCACCTTTAATGTCGTTACGTGATTCAAGATAAGCTGTAAAATCACGAACTTCTTGTGACGTTACTTTAGTTTCGGGAATAACACCTAAATCAAAAGCGTTGAAATTTTGTGAGCGAGTAGAACGTTCGTCAGTAGCCGTTACTGTATCTGATTCTGTGTTATCGTCCTCGTCTTTTAATGAGGCAAGTTCTTCTTCTTTCGCTTTTAATTCTGAACGTAAGTTAGAGATTTCTTCTTCCAACTGTTCAGCTTTCTCCAATTCATCATTATCAAGTGCGCGTGTTGCAAATTTAACTTTTAAATCAATTTGACGCTTGGTATCTTCAATTTTTCCAAGCAAGATTTGAATTTTGTCCATTTATTTTCCTCCTAAAATTTTGCATAAAAAATAGACGTCTAAAACGTCTTATGGTTGTATTTTTTACGGTGTTCAACTTCACCGAATTTTTAATTTTTCAATTCTTTGTCTAATTTCGTTTTTGCGTTTTTCATGTTCGAAGTTCTCAATGCTTCTCAATGCAGGTTTTACGTCTGTATCTTTATAAGCGGGATAAGTTACAACAGACACATCTGTAAGTTCTCGGATTGCCTTTAATGTACGTTTGTAAATACCTTCTTTTTCATCGAAACGCATTTCATCGCCGTCGCTATCAAGCATAAAACCAAATGAACATTGGTTAATATTGCCCACTCGCATGTTTTCATATAGATCACGCGCAAATGTTGTGTTTGGTAACTTACAACGATATTTCAAACCTGTGTCATCAATAGTTAAATCGAGTGTACCCGCCGTCGTCCTACCGATAATTTGAGATGGTAAGTGGTCGACTAAACAACGTACGTCTGATAAATCAGTGTTTTCTAATGCTTGTTTTGAGATAGTTTCTTTAAAACCACCTAAATTTTCTGACCATGTGTCGAATTTTAAAGCATAGCCCTCGATAAACATGTCATTATCATCATTAGAACGAACCTCAACGATATTACCTGTTCTCGTCTCCTTCTCCATTTTCCTCACCACCTTTCAATTTATTATCAGTGCCACGTGATTTATTCATCTGATAATCATCAACCATTTCAATGTTGACGTGATTTAAATCAACACGGTGGATACTACCATAACCGCCTGGAACGGGTGGTAATCCATCACGTATACGCACTTCATCGATATTCGTTTTACCACTATCAAGATTAATCTTATCAATCTCAGCTTGTGTTTTCTCATCAACAACACGTATTTCAGTTGTATCAAACTTGAACTCTCGTATAACGTCAGTAAATTCATCGTTAAACTTGAAGTTCAACTCGGCACATACACACGTTGTATAAGGTTTAAGTGTGGATAGATAGTCTAAATTTGCGTCTGTAATGCTCATATTCGTTGTTTCAATACCAAATTTATGCAACGGTATGCCAAACACGCCTGCAATCTCACGTGTGGATGATTTATTTTCACGAATCAATTTCAAAACTTCAGTATCAACTTCTAATTGATCAAAAGTCATCGATTCATCTAATACAACAACCTTACCTGCTTGTTTTGTACCACTAAATGCTTTGTGAAACTCTGTTCTAGCTCTCTCGCGTGCTTTTTTATCATTAAGCACACCTTTCATCTTGAGTATTCCGCCTGCATGTGTACCGTTTCTTAAAAAGTTGTTTAGAAAGTCTTTACCGTTATTATCAGAATCAATAGTCTTGCTCAATGTATCAAGTAACGACAATCCGTTAATACCATCTAGCGAGTAGAATTTAATATCAAGCATATCTTCGAATTTGATTTTGCGTGATGTCGATTTTCCGTTATCATCTATTTTTTTAAATTCATAAAAATAACGACCAGATGGACTCAATTTCAACTCGATTTCAGATGTCTTACGAAACGCAAGATTAACTGGGTTCCCTTTGTTATCTCTCGATATTTCGACATATCCATGCGATGTAAGTAGAGAGTTAGCAAACACGACTAACTTAAAAATATAGCCGTTATAAAAAGGATTAGGACGTATATTTAAAAGTTTTGTGATTTTGTTATTAAAATCAATCTCGCCATTATTCGTTAAGCGAATCGGCATACGCGCTAAATCAGATGCAATCATCATGACAGCGGTAAAAATATCACTGTGTTGTATAGCTTCAACGTCTGTATAGCTCCGTATCGGTTGCCCTTGAAAGCCTGGTAAAGTTTGTACCATCATCTGCAAATCATCTTCGTTATACTGTAATTCACGTTTTTCTCTGTAGAAAATACCCAATCAATTTACCTCCTTTCTTTAGATTCACGGTCAATAATCAGCGCGATTAAAATAAGGAACGAACCTGTAACAATTAAACCAATTACAAGTCCATAACCAAAATAAACTGCAATATTAACCGTAATCAATCCCAATAAAAAAAGGATACCAACAATGTTAGCAACCAGTAACTTTAAAAACGTATATATTTTATCAAAATTCATGATGCCACCTCCTAAAAACCAAACTCATCACTTTCATAAATAGATGACCAATCCGTCTCGAACTCATGCATTCTCGCCTCACTAAATGCAGTAATGACCGAAATAATAGGGTCAATCTTTTGCCTGTTCAATTTCTTATTGATTTTTACATTATCTTCACCATCGTACATCAATACCGCGTTATTAACTGCAACAGTAAGAAGATGATTTCCAAAATGACGTACCTTTTTATCTGCTACCCACATTCTAAATTGCTTGATAGTTTGCGATAGACTTTTAAAGCTTTGCCCAACTTCGATCAATGGCCAGTCAATCATCATTGTTTCCAAACTTGTGATAAACGACTGCGCATTCCATGGATCATAACAAACAGCAATAACATTTAAGTCATATTCCTCAACAACTTGCAAAATGTATTCAATCACACGTTTATAATCAATCATGCCACTTTCTGATGTCGTCGTTTCCGCTTCTCCTTGATTAACTATATATTCATAATTAATCTTATCTCGCTTTGCTTTTTGTTCTAATGTGGTTCGTAAACCTATGAACGAATAACTATCGATTAAAACCGATTCATTATCGTTTGGGAAAATAAAACCAACAGAAGTCAAGTCATCTAAACGTGATAAATCGACACCAATATAAACATCACGCCCGTAAAGGTTATAGTCATTTTTATTAATTTCGACTGATTCCCATTCGCTAATATTAATCAAACTATCTTCTTTATTTGCCTGCCATAAGTTAAAGTTTTTAATCAGTATCTTGTGGAATGATGTGCCTTTTTCTAACTCATCTTGAATATCTGATTTAATATTACGTAGAATTGTATCCCTATGCTCATCAGATTCAAGTAACGGCATCGCTTTAACCCACAGTGATTCATCGTTAACTTCTTCCTCCGAGTCCATTTCAGCGCAATAAACAAAGTAATTGTCAGCTTTAACTTCTCCTGAAAGAATTTTAGCAATGTACTTATATTCTTGGTACATCTGACTATTCAAATTGTCGCCCGCTGTCGAAATTAAGAGAGTGAGAGGGTTCTTCTGTAATGTCATACCTGTTTTAAAACGTGAATACATCTCATCGTCCGGCATACTCGCCAGCTCGTCTAAAATTGCGACAGTTGGGTCTTTACCGTCCACAGCATCAGGATTGTTTGATAGTGGCTCAAATACGCTTTCTGACGCAATGTGTGCTAAATCAGTTTTACGAACGTCAGTAGATTTACGGATATAATCACTTTGCGAACGCAATAACTTGATTTGTTGACTAGCCATTTTAAAAATAGTTTGTGCTTGCTTATAAGTAGAAGATGATACGTAAATTTGCCGGTTATACTTAGGATATTGTCCAAAAAGTAATTCGTTTAATGAAATTCCGCTAACAGTAAGTGACTTTCCCTGTTTCCTCGACATACTAATATAGCCCTTTGTATATCGTCTGTATCTCCCATTACGACGCCAACCATAAATACTACCTACAATAAATTTTTGAAATAGCATTAGTGGCATAGGTTCGTTCGTTTTAGGGTCTGGTAACATCTCAATAAACTTAATAGCTTTGTTCGCTTTCTCAACGTCCCAATAACAACCCTCTGGCGGGTTTTTCAAATCATTTAAATGGCGTTTAGCAACAGCTATATTCTTTTTACTGGCTAATATATCGCCATTAACAACTTTTTGTGCGTAAAGAGTCGTGTAGTCAATCATTAGTCATCACTCACAAATTCTTTAAATGGGTCATCATCTTCTTTTTCTTCAGGCACAACGATACGCAAACGACTATCAATCGTTAATCCTAATGTGTTTGCTGCTTGTTGCATTCGAGTTCCTGCTTTTTCTTTTGCAGTGAATGCAGGATTGACCTTTGAACCCTTTTCCGTTTCAATAACCACACCGCCTGTTCTAGTTATCAACTCACTCGCTTGTACAAAATCACTATAGAAACTACAATACTGTGCTAGTTGTGCTTGATCTAAATTAGAAATAGGCAATTCTTGCATGTAAGGAATTACACGTCGATATTCTTCTTTTGCAATATCGTCTAAAAAGTCGGGTGGTTCAGCGTTTATCTTTGAAAACTTACTTAATTCGGCTTCTTGCTTTTCTTTTTCTAAAATTTCTTCTTTGGTGTTATTTCTAGTTGAATTATTGAGCAGTTTTTTAGGTCTACCGGCCATAAATTAGCACCTCCTACTAAAAATTAAATAATATTGGGAAATCTTTGAGAAGAAGAGTGGGCGCCGTTCTCTTGTCCCTTTCACCCCACCCCCGTCAATTGCTGCGGGGGACTTCTCTCTTCGTTTTCTTGTTGTGGCATTCGTTGCACAATGGTTGTAAATTGTTTTTGTCTAATCTTTTCGACCAATCTACTTTTGTCGGTATAATATGGTCTACAACGTCCGCTTGTCGCCCACACGATTTACATAAGTAATGATTTTCTATCATCACTAATTCACGCATATTCTGCCACTGTTTTGATTTATAGAACCTTAAATATTCTGGATCATTACGCTGTCGTACATCGTTGTATTTATCGTTTGTGTACGTTTTGTGCTTATCACAATAACGTTCGTTGTGACTAATTAATGTATTGCATGTTGGGTGATTACACCGTCTCATGATTGCCAATACAATCACCTTCCAATGTCTTTAATATCTACTACTAAATCGTTTGTTTGGTTAGCAATTAATACTTGATTACCAATCACATCATGTACGATATACTTCTGTTTATTAAAAGTAACCGCATCACCTTTGTTAATCACTTTGTGTAACTCAGGTTGATAGCTATTCACATTCAATCCTGCAACAGTATCTAGCGAGATGTTATTTAATGTAGCTATACATGTGATATGTTCTAACGCATCACCTAGTACTAACGTTAAACGATCTATATCGTTATCATCTAATTGATATACATTAGATAACTCACCAACCGAATGCATCAACAAAAGCAAGTGTGATTGTTTGTCTGACGGTTTCTTAAGTGATTGGTATTTGTTCAGCTCCATTGTTTACCTCCAAACAAAAAGGACCAGGAATATATCCCAGTCCTCGAATAATATAGTATGTCTTTGATTTCCACACTACTATAATATCATTAAATAATACGCTCTATGCACACGCTACGCACACAGTTATTTCATTCCTACTTCCAATGCGACAGCCTTTACAAAGTTCTTTCTTATCTTACCAGCTGTATTTCTATGCATATGACATTCATCAGCAATGTGTTCCATCTTATACTTTTTAGATGCCCAGTATTTCAGATAAATAACTTTCTTGTATTCATCTGATAGTTTGCTATACGTGCGTTCGATTGCTTGTACCATCTCTTCTTGGTTACGCAGCATCTTATTAGTCATTAACCGCGTTGCCATAATTTCTGTTGTTCTTGCAGGTTCTCCTGACTGAAGCGGACCATAGATGATATTATTATCGACGGGTTGAGTTGGATTAAGTATTTCTAATCGCAACCGTTGAATGTCTTGCTTTGTATGTTCAAGATTATATATTTCTGATTCTATATAGCGAAATGTTCCAGGTTTAATATCAGTCATGTTCTCCTCCGTTATTTATATTTTTTAATAAAGCGTTCAAACTCTTTAGCATCGACATCGTCTTTAAACTTAACGCTTAAATAGATATTGGTATACTTTAGGGTCTCGTTCTCTTTACGTAACAGACTATTGTCTGCCAATACTATCAATACTATTAATCCGAGTATTACCGATATGATAATCCACATTAGTACGACACCTCCGCACGAATATTATTTAAATCGATATGATCGTATAGGTTAAATGTGTCTATGTCGTCATTAGCAGTACGTTTGATATAGTATTGATAAGCGACATAGAGAATCACTGCGCTTGTGATGATGTATTTCATTGCTTGTCACCTTTCCAATTTTTAAATTCATTTCTAAAATCTTTGAAACCCTTTGACACTAATCGAAGAGCGTCAAATAAAATCTGTCGTCTATACGTCCTTAACGCTTCCTCTTTACTTTCTGCTAACACAACTGTAAACTTCTGATTCTCCCTAGCTTTAGTCACTTCAGTAAAGCTTTGACCTGTTGAGTCTGTGAATGTAGTAATTAAATACTGTGTCACTTCCCAAGCACCTCTTTCACTCTAGTTAGTATGTCTTTTTTAAAGTGGTCGAATTCGACCTGTTTAGACGTATCCTTTGTCTGCGTCTGCTGTTCCGTCTTGTCTTGCATGGTTACGCTCCATTTTCTTTTTGTATGCTGTGATAAGGTCGTCGATAGTGTAGTATTGGATTGCAATTGCAAACGGTAAAAATAATTGGACATTAAACCACCCAGTATATAATGCATCTATACCATTCATAAATTCATAAACAATATCTTTATCATTGAAGTTTACATCTATATTTTCAATATATTCGTGATAATCCCCATCTTCGATATAATCTAAAATATGATTAATATCGCTTACTTGTTGATTCGCAATGCTCAACCCAAATGCTAACAAGTCAGCAAGTTCATCAAGTTGTGTTTCTAAAGGTTTGCCTGGTTTCTTTTTCCAATTTTTAAACGTCTCCAACGTGTTAAACCATTCGAAAAACTCAACCACGTATGCAATCTTGCTATCATCTAGGTTTAATGTCGGTATTCTATCGTCGAATTCGTTTTGTATCGTTAGTAATTCTTCTAACTGTTCTACTGTTAATTGATTAGTCATTGTTTGTTTCCTCCTTGTTTTAATTGTTAATTAGTCCGAATAATCTATTAATATCTTCATGAGTATGTCCGTCCCATTTTGGCGCTTTTTCTACTTCCTTAACATTGTAAATATCCCAATACTCTAAATCATAGTGATATGTGTAATGTCCTTGTGGTGTTGTGATGCCAACAATAAACATTCCGTCAAACATTGTTCCGTCATCATGTTGTTTCGATTTCCAAGCTTTTCCTTTATATGTGTTCAGGATTACTGCAAATAGAACTGCTCTATCGTGATACAATTGTCCGAAAGTATGATAACCGTCTGATATGTCTTCTGTACTGATTATATTTTTTTCCTTTAATTGTTGAATGTGAATGTTTAAATCATTAGTGGCAAATTCTTCCATCTCACTCGTCCTCCATTTCATCTAAAAACTCTTGTAGGTGTGTAGTATCTTCCAAAATATCCATCATATACAAGAATGATAATTTTTGTTGTTCTTTTACTACATTTCTTTCATGCGTAGGCAGTGAAATATCACGCTTGTATGATTCAAAATATTCCTTCCTTAAAGAGCCCCAAATTTCCTTATAATGTTCTTTCTGTTGTTGTAACTTAGCATTATCTTGAATAATTTTGTGGTTACTTACAATAAGCTCATCGCATTCTTTGCGCAAGTCATCACGCTGCATACGCAGGTTAGCTATGTCTTTTATAAGTGAATCTCGTTCTGATTTAACCTGTTCGATTGTATATTCCATTTTTGAGAGTCTGCCTAATAATTTTTTCATGTTTATTCCACCAATTTTCCGTCTTTCCAAACTAACGTTAGCGTCCCATCATCGTGTATAAGGTAGAAAGTTTTAGTAGTAACATTTTCTTCAAGGGCAGATTCTTCTAGCAGGTCTTTTATAGTCTTTTCTTTTTGAGGTAAAAAAACTAATTCTCCCTCAAACTCATACACTTCTAATAAATTAGGGATTATAGTTCTCTCCGTGATTTCTTCCTCGACTTCGATAGTAAAAATTTCGTCCGGTTCTACAATCATTAAAGTTTTGAACCAACCTTTAGAGTCAAATTCCACTCTCCCACCTTTACTTCCAACAAAACCTTTATTCTTAATACCGTTCTCCCACGCCCATTCAATCGACTGTGGTAACGTCATTTGCTTTTTAGTTTTAATTTTCATCATCGTTCCTCCTTTAAAATTTCAATCACTCTTTCTGGTGTCAAATAACCTTGAACGACATCAACTTTTCCGTTCGTTATATCTGCAAGTTCATATAATCCTTGCCCAATCTCATTTCCGTGTGAAAATTTGTGTCTAACCACACTTAGCTTTTTACCTGTAACTGTCTTAAAGATATATTGAACACCATCAAACAACGGTTTATTCTCGATTAACTCAACACGACCTAAAAACGCTTGTTCTAAATTGGTACTCATCTCATACACTCCTTATTCCGTTTTACATCACGTCTCTCTACTAACATCGTTACGCGATTGTGATTCACATTAACAACAAAACCTTTTACGCCACGTTTGCATAATTCCTGATTAATTTCTGTCGCTGATTTGCCTGCTGTATCAGTGCGATAGCGTTGTCTTACACTGTTAGATAAAATCATTTATCACACCTCAAAAAAACTTAACTGTTTAGATTCTTCAAAATGTAATTCATGTTTTTTAAGATAGTCATAAAATTCTTGCTTATTATCAAACTCTAATTTCAATCTTGTGAATTTAGTTTTGAAATGACCATGCAACAAATACACACCATTAACAACGTGCATATGCGCTACTTTACGCCCGTCTTGATATAAATAACGCTTTGTACCAAAGTATTGTTTTAAGTAAGATTTTGCTTGTGGCTTGTCTGTCATTCTTTATACTCCATCTCTTTGTTATCCCAAAATTTGATAGCAAAATTTATACTTTCTTTTGCTTTTTTCAAATCTTTAATCCCATTTTTAAAAGGCGCTCTAATGATGTATTTTATTGCGTTATAGATTTGTGCTGCGACAATCGATTGTTTATACCTTTTCACAATCATATTGATAATTTTGATGGCCTCAGTACCATTTTCGAACATATAATGATGTGGTTTCTTTATTTCCGATGCTTCGTGTGTAGCAACTTCCGTGCTGCTTGGAATCAGGTACCACTCTGTGTCTTCATCGATAATAGTAAAGCTACCGTCTTTAAATTCGACTTTCGCATTTTTACCGTATTCGCCCACGCTGGCAACTGTTCCATTCTCAAAATATGGCTCATAAACCCATTTCTCATCATCTGCATCTCTCATACGTTGTGAACCAAATACAACTTGCACCTCATCACCGATTTTCAATTCTTTAATTTCCATTAATTACGCCCCCTTACCGGTTTACTGACTGCTTTATCAACAGGCCAATTTAACCCAAATATCCTGTTGTATACGTCGCTGCGTTTTAATCCGTTCTTTTCCATAGCTTTAACTTGGTCATCAGTTAATACAATTCGTCTGTCTACGCTTCTAATTTTCATCTCCACATCACCTTGCTAAGTAAATAATTGTAAAATCTGCTTGGTTTAACGAACTGCGGATATTTATCTAAGTGCGATTTATCTTTGCGACTGTTTTTATATTTTCGATAAGCGCTTTTTGTTTTCAGCTCGTCATAGTAGTCAACTGTTGTTTCTGTATACTTCTGTGCTTTCTTTCCAAAAATACAATTCATGATTAGCCCTCCTCGATAATTTTCAGGGCATCTTCCACACTGTATGCGACGCCTGCAATAGCACCGTTACGTTTAACAACTTCTATAAAGTGTTTTTGCACCTCTCTAACTTTGCCACCTGGTTTTTTTACTTCAATAAAAAATATTCTTCCGTCTGGTCTAAAACCGAATAGGTCACAAAAACCTGGCGGCAACCCTGTATCAAAGATTCTTCCATCTGCTGTTTTTACTTTTCCAACATTAGCCCTGAAAATCATATTATTTTTTGACACTGCGATTCTGATTAAGTTTTGAATGTCTTGTTCTGTCATTTGTATCCTCCGTAATAGTTGGAAGGGTTTAGGAGTAGTTAAAATATCGCTACTTCCTTACTCTCCCAATGGTTTGGAAGAGTTTTTATTAGTTGGAAGGGTTTCAGGAAACTTTTTAAATACTATTTCTATTTCTTTTTATCTATTTACTTTTCTTTTATTACTCTTCCAACTCTTCCAAATAAGAAATAAAAGTAATATAAAAGGCTTTATACCAACGTTTTAAGACTGGAAGGGTTTTTCTAAAACTCTTCCAAAACTATTCCAATAACCCTTCCACAATGTAAAATTACAAGTTGAGTTTTATAAAATTAGGGTTGTACTCTTTCAAAAGTTCTATTCCTAAATATTGAATTCCGTTTGAGGGCTTCCATTTTATTTTTTTCTTCATTTCTTTACCGAATTTAGTACTAGTCATACGGTACTGATGATTCTCTTTCGCCCACATATCGTAAGCCTGAAATAGTAAACTACCTTTGACTCTTGATGTTTCGCTTCTTTTTCTACAACACTCATCTAAAAACATCTCAATAGGGTCCATTTCTGTACGGTATTCTTCTCTCTGCTCTCTGATGATTTTTGGTTCAGCAAGTCCGAGACGTTGCCACTCAAGGTAACCGTCAACACACCACTTAATGATTGCAGGCAGTTCCTTTTTAAGTTTCTGTGTTAGATCCTTATCAACTTCATGAAGCGGTATTTGCTTTTCGAATGGTATGATGACGAATCTTCGCCATATTCCCTCGTCAGTGCCTCTAACATATGGCTTATGGTTCGTTGCCATCCAAAGTTTCAACTGTGGTGTAAACTCGAATTCGTTTTCGTATAATCGTCGTGCTGACACCTTGTCACCACCGGTTAATTGTTTTAATAATCCCTCGTCAAATCGGTCACCCTCATTCGGTTCTGTAGTAGTAACGAATCGAGCGCCATCGAGTTTGGCGATTTCAGGTGATGCGTCAGAATTATTTTTACCGGCCATGATTGCTTGTGGTCGAATGTTCGTTGCATAATCTCCAAAAACTTCATTCATGATGTCTAAAAATACTGATTTACCATTTCGACCATTACCGTATAAAACAAATAGCACTTGTTCTGATGTGAAACCTGATAATGAGTAACCGACTGCTCGTTGGATATAATCAATTAATTCTTGTCTTCCTAAAAATATGTCATTTAGGAAGTCTAACCATATCGGACAATCAGCATTATCTGTGTATTCTGTGTTACTCATTTTTGTAAAGAATTTGTTTTTCTCATGTTCGTGTAGCATTCCGGTAGCTAAATCGATATAACCGTTTTGAGTATTAAAAAGTGTGAAATCCGTATCAAAATTATGATGATGAATCGGCAACAAGTGCTGACATTCTTTCATCATGTTCACTTTTTTACTGTGGTTACGTGAATCTTTCCAGTGTCGATATCGGTACTTCTTCATATCTTCTTCGTCCACATCATCACTGATGTACAATTTTTCGTCTTTCAACTTATTCACAACTTTATCCACAAGATGCTTCATCTTACCTGCATCGTCTTTTTTCCAACGCTTGCCGTCATAGTAAAACCATGCATTTGCTGTGTAGTTGTATCGAATGTAATCGCCGTAATAATCACGTAATCGTTCAGCGTTGCCCGTGTCATCGTATGAATAACGCTTGTCTTTCTTTGCAGGCTTAACGTCTTGCTCCATGACATAAATCTGAAAATCGTTATCGGGTGAAACTTCAGGAATAAACTCGTTGCTGCAACTTTCTATTGCTCTTGAAATTGTGATATTGCCGTACGTATCTTCACCACGAGTTTCATCCCATTTATCACGGTATAACACTGATTTTCTGAAAATCGCGTCCATCTTGTGTGGATCACGTGCGGTCCAAAACGCTAGGTCGTTACAGAATGCGAGGTCCGCTTCTGATTGTGATGAGTAGAATTGTGACCAATCCCCCTCGTATAGAGTAGTAAAACGTAAACCATTTTTAGATTTTTTAGCAATATCGATAATCTGTTCTATTGATAAATCATTGCCGAATCCTTTGTTGGTGTTAATAATTTTCTTTTCTGTATCAGGCTTTAGAATGTATTTACTGTGTAAGTAGGATAGTTTATTCATCTCATCTTCGTTAATGCGGTTATATCCACCAATGTGTTTGCCTGTCATCGTGAAGAATCGACCATGATTATAAATTTCTACATTGCCACGTCTGCGACCTTTTGCAGGTAATTCACCTTTAACAATTAAGTGAATACCGCTTCCCGATGGACTGATTTCTGCATAGGTTTCGAGTATCTCTATAAATTCCGAAACAATGTTTTCGGCTTCTTCATTTTCTAAATATTCGGTAATTTCTTTACCGACACCATCTAGGTCGACACCGATATATGGTTCTTTGAAGAAAAAACCAATACCGTCATAATTGATAGATAGACTTGCGGCATCTTCGAACGATACCCATGTATTTTCGTCGTTGGACTTCGCCATTTGATTGGTAAGGGGGTTATAAGGGCGTTTTGTTTTACGCCCGTTTGTACCTTGCTCAATCTTGAAGCAACACCAACGATCTAATTCTTTTAATTCGTAAGGTATATTGTCGTACATAATAACCCTCCTTGTTTTTATTTACGAATTAAAATGGTAAGTCGTCATCATCAACATTAACTTCTCCACCTGCAAATGGATTCTCACCGTCTTCGGTAGTTTTAAATTGATGTGTCATTTCCGGTAACGCTGTTTTATCCCAACGTTTAACGTTTAGATTTTCATAAGTGTTGCCGTTATATTCTGAAGTTTCGTTTTTAACTGTGACTTTAACTGGTTTGCCTAAGTAGTCATTGAATAATTCTTCAATTGACGAATATGCTTTACCTTGTTGCAATTGTGCCGCTGCACCGATTGTGTTGAAAAATCGCATGTCGTATTTACCAGTTGCTTTTGCTTTCCAAATCTTATGGAAAATAACGTTATTTTTATATTTTTGATTTACGTCATTTCTGATTGTTAAGCGCATGTCTACGTGTTCTGCTCCACCTGGCGTTACATTTTCCTCACACTTTGTAATCACCGTTTCATAAGTCCCATCTTGGATACCTCCATCGAAAGTATCCTCCATATTTAAAGTAAAGTTTGTCATAATTTAAAATCTCCTTTTTATTTGATTAGTCCTAAATGTTTGCCTTGAAAGTATGCCCAACCAGGTTTATAACCCCTGTTTTTAGCTAATTCGTATAACTCTTTCATACTCTTGCAGTCTTTAGGTTCTTTAAAATTTAATTTGATAAATGTTTCTTCTGTAATTTCTTCTAATTCTGTTTCTGAATCTTGTTGTAATGCTTGCTCTTCTGATTTCCATTCATGCCCGCAATATGGACATTCCGAGTGTGTAGAAGCTACTACACTAAAACATTCTGGGCATTGTTTAGCCATAACAGTATTCTCTTCACGCTTCTTTTTATCAACGCCTTTAAAATGCTCATGCCAGTCATGCTCGGTTGTAGGTAACCCATGTGTAAGATAATTGCCTACATGATCTATGATGATTGCTGTCTTGTTTTCTTGATAACGCATCGCACGCATAGTCTGCTGAATGAATAACGTCAGTGATTTAGTAGGGCGTAGCAGTATGACACAGTGACAATCTGGCACGTCTACACCTTCGCCGTACAACTCGGCATTAACGAGTATATTAACCTCGTTATTTCTGAATTTTGCCATTGCTGCATCACGTTCAGATTTAGGTGTTTTACCATCAACTTGCAACGCTTTATAACCTGATTGATTAAACTTTTCTGCAACCTGCTTACTCGATTCAACATTGTGAGTGTAGATAATAGTTTTCTTACCGTCAGCAAACTTCTTATAGTTTTCAACGGCATCACCATAAATTGTCGTTTTCATCGCGTTTGTAATTGAATCAGAACGGTAGTCACCTGTGCTAGCTGTTTTTAATTGATTAGCGTCGAGCAAATTCACCGAATAATATTTAAACGGTGCTAATCGTTTGTTGTCGATTAACCATTTAACTGTTTTACCAGGTATTAAATCAGTGAACACGTCTGTAAAACCTCTACCGTTTAATCTACATGGTGTTGCGCTGAAGCCAAACACATACGCGTCGGGAAACGCCTCGAATATATCGAGATACGTTTTTGCTAATGAGTGGTGCGCTTCGTCCACTAAGATGATTGACGGTTCAGGTTCTGCACCACGTTTGACACGATTCTTGATTGTTTGAACCATTCCGACATGACATAGATCCATGTCAACATTGTTTAATCGAAACGTGTTTTTGATTTGGTTCACTAACTCTATCCTGTGTACGCAAAACAGCACTCTATTGCCTTTGTCAGTCGCACGCCTTGCTACCTCTGACATGGTGACAGACTTACCGCTTCCTGCATTCAGGCAGGCGACTGTACCATAATGTTTTGATTACCTTTTCCAATCGAATCATATAATCCATTAATTAATTCAATTTGGTAATCTCTCAGTTGGAAGTTAGTCGCCATTGTTGACCACCTCCCCGCCAACGTTAAATAATTCATCTTGCAGACAATGTTTTCTGCTATCTAACTGATTTTTAGCGTAAATACTATTTGTAGCTTGTAAGTAAAAACCTCTTGTTTCTGTCTTTTCGTTATACTTCAATTTTGCAACTACTTGACACAGTCCTGCGATATTATCACGTATAGTTTTCCGAATATCCGGCACAGTTTTAGTGAGAATTTGACCACCCTCCGAATGAAATTCTTCTGTGGTTTCCCACGCTAAAAAAACGAGACGCTTGCCCAGTGATTGCATAAATCTAAAACTGTCAATTATGAAGAAATCTACTTGTTGATAATGTCTCATTTCTGGGACTCTTTGATTTCGTCCGTCTCTTCCTAAATTTGCTAACATCGCTCTAAACAATTCAGAAATGTTATCTATTACTATATTTTCGTACTTCGATAAGTCTGATTCTTTTAAAAACTTTGCTAGTTCAGCATATTCATTCCAAGCCTCGTGAGTATTAAAATCTAAAATATCTACATCCGGATTATTTCTTAGTGGGTATTCTGTTTTATCTACAGATATATATAATGTTTTACCTTCTAAAAAATTGATCGTATGTGTTTTACCGGTTCCAGGAGGTGCATATAATAAATAAGTTATTTTCTTTTTTTGTATTTCTGATGCTGGTTTTATGTTAAATGTCATGATGCATCCTCCTGTAACCAACCCCACAGTTGACCTTTGTTTTATAACCACTGTTATTTGTAGGTGGTTTCATGATGATACTTTTCTTTAAACTCTTTATTTTTCCTGTATTACTCACTTCATATAAACCCTCATAGTTTAAAATTGGTTTCCATACTTCCAATCATCTCACCCCTAAACTTTCATTCTCGATGAGCGATGCACCTTTAACTTCAATTCCTGCTTTAATGTCTTTCTTTATTTGCGTTTTGTTTATTTTAGGCGCTTGTTCTACTTTGTACTTATCAGGTATTGCACTTTCGTCATCAATCTGAGTTAAGTCAGATTTACGAATGAAGTATGTGAATTCCTGAGTTTTAAAGTTCGTTTCGCCTTTAAACTTCATTGATTCAAGCATATAATTTTGAAGTGATTTGATTTTGTTTTCATATGATTTACGACGTTTATTAAGTGCCGTCTCACGTTCTTTTAATGTATTTACATCACCTTTTAACGATAGAACCATCTTTTGCATAGAATCATATTTACGTTTTTGCTCGTCTTGAATTGCGTCTAATGTGTCTTTTACATCATCAAAACTTAATTCTTCATTTTCCAGCATTTCTAAAATTGTGAGTTCGTTTTGATTAAGGTCAAATAAATTACTCATCAAATGACGCCTCCTCTTTCAAAATTCTTTCAATTTCTTTAATTGCTTCTTCAACGAGTTCTTCGGTGAACCATTTTGAAATTTTTATATGTTTAGCACGTCCAAATTCGACGACATATATGAATGAAATTTCGGGTTTTCCGTTTCTCATTGAAAATCTTAATGAAGCTGTTTTGTTGGATTTATAAATCAACTTGTTGATGTGATTTGCTATTTTTAAAGCTTCTGATTTAGTCAAAATACGGGTTCCTCCTCGTGATCTTCGAGAGTCCAATTGTCTAATTCTCTCTTTAATTTTTCGGCTTCTTCGGACTTAAATTTATAAAGACCCTCTAAAATCTCAATTCTTTCTTTAAGCTCCTGATTTTCCTGTTCTAATTTAGTTTCAGAAGCGATTAAATTTTTAAATTCTGTGTAGGATACTTTGATTTTTTCTGACATGATGGTTCCTCCTATGATTTGTGGTATAATTAATCCATAAAAAAATATTTTTTATTACTTCGACTGTTTGCTAGTTGCAGCTAGCACTCAGTCTTTTTTAATGCTTCGATTGTGTAGTAGGTACCGTAGTATGTGATGATTTCAACCACAGTTAGCACAAATAAGATTGTGGTAAAGTACACACCTACAAAAGCAAGCGCTGTACCTAGTACAAATGCGACGGCAACCGTCATGAACCATGCAATAATGTTTTTCATTTTAATCACCTCCTTATAAGTCCGTTTCTCTGATTAAAATGTTTTCTTTAATAAATTTAAGCGCTGGTTCAATCTCGATATAGCGTTTACCGCCTTTTCCGAATCTGAACATACACGTCTTTCTGAAATCTGCATTTGCATATACTTCATGTTCAAGATGCCATTCAGAAATACCGCTAATTTTGATAAATTCTTGTGCATCTGCAAATCCGATAAATTCCATTTTTCTTTTCTCCTTATTTAAATTTCGTTGTGCTATACTTTTCTTATCTCCTGGCGAAAGGAGGTGAGAAGTATGAGTTTTAAAATGTACTGTTACTTGTTTTCGCTTTACCTTAAAGGCCAATTGAAATACAAAGATAATAGAACTACTGATCGTTTATTAAACAAAAATTACATCTATCAAAAAATTGTGGATTTTGACGGTTATTTTCCTATTCATGACGATTACGTCTATATCTCTGATGAAGGTAGAGAATTCTTCGAAAACTTTAATTTAAAATTTGCAATACCACTGCTACTATCGACATTGTCATTGCTAGTATCGATAACAGCGTTGGTAATATCGATTTTGTTTTAGCCTCTTCTGTTGGTCGGTTATTTTCGTTTAAAGAATTTATGAGATAGCCGACTGACCGATTGAAATTAGAATCTCTTTCTTCCATTGCTATTATCAGTAAACTTGCAATGGTCATTCGATAATTGCTGTCATTCAATATTGATAGAAATTTATTTTTTTCTTCTTCGTTCATAGTGTCCTCCTTTAAGTTGTGACTTTTTCTTTTTCTCTTGAAAACAGATATTCAATTTCATACTCTGGAAAGAAAGTATTTTTAATAAGTAACGCTTCTCCAAATTTGAAATCAGAAATACCGTTAATCTTATCTGATACCGTTTGATATCGAACCTCTAATAAGTCTGCGATATCCACCAGAGATACTTTATTCTGTTTTCTAACTTTTTCTAAATTGGTCAACATTGTACCTCCTCCAATTATACGAATTTTCGTATTTGAAATTTTAAAAATTAGCACTGCCGAAGTGCTTAAGTACACTATATACGAAATTTCGTGCCTAGTCAATACTAATTTTCGTATTTTTTTATTTCCTTTGCCTTGATATACGATTTTTCGCATGTTATTATATAAGTATATTTTAGAAATGAGGTAACCAAAATTGGAAAAAGAAAAACATTTAAAACATTTAATGGAATTAAAATCCGGTTCGGTTAAAGCTTTTTCAGAAGAAATAGGGTTAGCTTATACGACAGTTCGTTCTATATTAGAAAGAGGAGTGTTCAATGCTAAAGTAGAAAATATAATTAAAATTTGTAAAGGGTTAAATATTAAACCAGAAAACTTGATGGGGATTGATGATACGTTAGTTAGCGACTCAATAACTACATTAATCCAACTCACACCTTCCCGTCAAAAGCGTGTATTAGACTACGCTACTGAACAATTAGATGAACAAAACAACAAAGTCTTACATATCAATTCAAACAACATAGTATCAGAAGAGGTCGCCGTTTATGGTTATGCTTCAGCAGGTACCGGAGAAACGTTAATAGATGGTGTAGAGTTCACAACACAGTACAACGGACACATACCTAATCACGACTTTGCATTGCAGGTCAACGGTGATTCAATGGAGCCTATGTTTGAAGATAAAGAGATTATCTTTGTTGATAAAACGAAACAAATTAATAGTGGTCAAATCGGTATCTTTGTTATTGATGGTGAAGCTTATTTAAAAAAGGTATTTATCAACGAAAAAGGAATACGTTTAGTTTCGTTGAACTCAAAATATCCTGACTTACATTTTGATAGTAGTCACGATATTAAAGTAGCGGGAAAAGTTATACTGTAAGGAGATGGTCATTTATGAAAGCTAAACAAAGGGATAAGAAATATTTTTTGGATAAATTCGCTGATTTTAAAACTATTATAGAAACAACGGGAACAACAAATTTCCAGGGAGTTGAATATAGCGGTTCGATTATATCTTCTCTTAAAGAGATAGCCTTCGTGTGTGAGAAAAAGGATTTTATATATGTAATTCCATGGTCTGATATAAATTCTGTGACATCTAAAAAAACTTTCACATCTAATAACATCTATTTAACTTATGACAATTCATCTAAGGATTTAATTTTTAAATTTACTAATGTTGAATCTGTGATAGCTATAGAAGTTTTATCTCAAGCGCTGGACGAACAAAAAACAACTCTAGAAACACAAAAAGATTTATTACGTACTAAAGAAAAAGAAATCGAATTATTAAAAGAAGAATTAAATAACTTAAAATCAAACAAAGATTCGTTAGCGACAAACTTATATACTAACCATTCAGAATTTCAACAAATAAAAGACAATTCCCCTGTTGTAACACAAAACAATGTGGAAAACCATGATTCAATAAATGACGAGAAAACGACCGACAACATTCTTCGTGAATCCTTTATCGTAGTTGGTTTAAATTACGATAATAGACGTAATAAATTGAAAAAAATGATAAATTCTATGAAAAAGAACGAAGAATTTATTTTCTTGTATGAAGATTTAAGAGGAAACGAATTAATAGAGGAACTGGAATTAGGCGGTGAATTATTTGAAATAGCTAGTTACGAAAGTGTTCCGGGAGTTTATTTAAAAAAAGAACCAAATAACATTTATGATTCTAATGCTATAAAGGTTATGATTTCTAACGAGTACGGTAAATTCACTGTTGGATATATTCCTAAAGAGAATGCAGAATCCTTAAACGATTATTTAGATAACATAGTTGATTGTACAGCCTATATTTATGGTGGAAAATATAAAGAATTTGATTATATTGAAGAAAAGATAGTAACAAAAGAAAAAAATTATGGTTTAAAATTGGAAATATCTTACTTTAAATAAGGATTATTACGTCACTTTATCACTAGACGATGAGGGTAAAGTGAAAAGTCTTATAGTTTCAAGTTTCGAATAATATACATGGGTACCTTGCCGTACCCTTATTATTTTTTACTTTTTTTGAGGAGGAACTACAAAATGGCATCATTTACAGTAACAAAACGTAAAAATAAAACGTCATCGTCCTGGCAATACGACGTCAAACACCCCTCTTTTAAATCAGGCAAGAAACGTAAATCAGGATTCAAAACTAAAGCTGAGGCGGTTAATGCAGCACAACAATTGATACGCGATTTAGAAGATGGAAATGCAATTGACGATAAAACATTTAAGGAGTATTACAATGATTGGCTTGTGATAAAAAATAAGAAAAATTTATCTAAGCGCCAATATTATTGGTATGAACGTTCTATTATTTTGTTTGAAAAATATTTCGGTGCAGGTATGTTAATAAAAAATATTATTCGAACAGAGTATCAGAAATTTTTAAATGATTACGGTGAGGGTCATACTGATGAAACTGTACGAAAAGTGCATGGCTGTTTATCTCGTTGTTTGCGTGATGCATTATATGATGGTTATTTAAAAAAGGACCCTACCTATAATGTGGAAGTCAAAGGAACGAAAAAATCAAAAGAAGAAGCTACAAAATTTATGACAATAAAACAATACGAAAATTTGATTGAATATTTTAAAAAACGAAATGAAGAAAGTTATATTTTTCTTTTTATTTTAGCAATTACTGGAGCTAGATATAGCGATGCAATAAATATGATAGATATAGATTTAAATGAGAAAGAAGGCATTATACATTTACGAGGTACTAAATCAGCCAATGCTGATCGCTTTGTAGAAGTTGCTCAAAAAGACATAAAACTTATTAAATCTAAGTTGGCTAAGTTACCTAAGCGTGTTGATGGTAAACTGTTCAAATTAAGTCATAGTGCTGTATCTAAAGCATTTAATCATGCAAAAAAAGAAGTAGGTTTAAAAGACGATTCAATAACACCTTATGCATTAAGACACACTCACACATCGTATTTACTTTCGAAAGGAATACCAATCGAGTATATAAGTAAAAGATTAGGACATTATAAAATATCTATTACTCTTGATATTTATTCCCATCTGCTCGACGAACATAAAAAAGAGCAAGGTCAACGTGTCAGAGAATTATTTTCTTGACACATATTTGACACTTGCTTTTCATAAATCTCATTAAACCAATGGTTTCAAGCTATAGTTTACGGAGAGTGAGGGATTCGAACCCTCGAGACGCTTTTGGCGCCTACACGCGTTCCAGGCGTGCTCCTTCGGCCAACTCGGACAACTCTCCACCTTATAAAATATAAAAAATCAGAAGCGATATTTCACTTCTGATTGTATGACCCCTACGGGACTCGAACCCGTGTTACCGCCGTGAAAGGGCGGTGTCTTAACCGCTTGACCAAGGGGCCGTGGCTCCACAGGTAGGACTCGAACCTACGACCGATCGGTTAACAGCCGATAGCTCTACCACTGAGCTACTGTGGAATAACAATGAAGCGGGTGATGGGAATCGAACCCACAACATCAGCTTGGAAGGCTGAGGTTTTGCCATTAAACTACACCCGCATAAAAATTAAACGATATAGGCGGTTGATGGGAATCGAACCCACGAATGTCGGAACCACAATCCGATGCGTTAACCACTTCGCCACAACCGCCGTGATTTAAGAAGTGGTTCAGGACGGAATCGAACCGCCGACACAAGGATTTTCAGTCCTTTGCTCTACCGACTGAGCTACTGAACCATTTTAATAATGGCGGTCCCGACGGGAATCGAACCCGCGATCTCCTGCGTGACAGGCAGGCGTGTTAAACCGCTCCACTACGGGACCACTTATAAAAATTGCGGGAGGCGGATTTGAACCACCGACCTTCGGGTTATGAGCCCGACGAGCTACCGAACTGCTCCATCCCGCGATAATAGTATTTGTAAATCACTTACTTAACCATCATAACAAACTATCAATCTAATGTCAACAATTTTTTAATTTTTTTAAAATAAAAATTTCAAATTAAAAAGTTGTGATGACTCCTACGGGACTCGAACCCGTGTTACCGCCGTGAAAGGGCGGTGTCTTAACCGCTTGACCAAGGAGCCAAATCATTAGAATTGTAAAGGACTTTTTAAGTATATATTTAACCATTAAAAACGTCAACATCTTCCCATTAAAAATATGTGTAATTTAAATACTTTTTAGCAAAAACATACCTAAAGTGATGAATTAACTTCCCTTCCACCCGTCATACGAGTTAAAATCACCACTCAAACAACCAATCGAGTAGGAGAATAGTCATTAACTGACTATTCGTCCTCTCACACCACCGAGCATACAGTTCCGTACTCGGGGGTTCAATATCTTGCGTAAGCCAACTCTGCAAGCTGGGCTAATGGTATCAGTCCCCACTTGTAGAGTTGTTTTGTTGTAAGTGCACGATGAACCTCATGCGTATTCGATAATCGCCAGTACTTTTTGCGAGACTGTGCGATTTTCATTGCACTTCTATGGTCAAGACCATATTGGCGTAACATCTTATATTGAGTTCTTACTCTTTTCCACCGTTTAAGAATGAGTTGTCTAAGTCGGCGGTTTAGCCAAGATTGCGTGGTTTCAATAAATCCTTTGATAAAACCTCTGCCAAAGTAATTTATCCAACCTCGTGTTACTTGGTTGATTTCAGTGATAATCTCTTTAAAGGTACCAGGTCTATTTCGTTTCGTTATTTTCCTTAAGGCGCGTATTAAATTTCTTTTTGCTTCCGTAGTCGGTCTGAAACGATAAACCCCATTGACCTTGGTTATTAGACAACTCAAAAACTTTAAACGTGTAACTGCTCCGACTCTACTTTTCTCTTCATTGACAACCAACTTCAGTTGCTTTTCAATAAATTTCGTTACACTCGTCATTACGCGTTCACCTGCACGTTTTGTGCGTACAAAGATAACAAAATCATCGGCATATCGTACAAAACGGTGTCCACGCTTTTCGAGTTCTTTATCCAGTTCATGTAGATAGATATTACATAGTAAGGGAGAGATAACGCCCCCTTGTGGTGCACCTATCTTTCTTTCTGCGACTTCGCCAGATAGGTCAATAGCACCCACTTGTAAACTTCTACGGATAAATTTAGAAATTGACTTATCTTGAACGTGGCGTTCGAACAAATACATGAGCTTATCATGATTCAACATGTCAAAGCACTGTTTCAAATCACAATCCACAGCTATTTTATAGCCTTCTTCGTAATAGGCAACACATTGCTTAAGTGCTGTTCCTGTGCTACGATGCGGTCTGAAACCATGGCTATGATTTGAAAATGTTCGGTCGATGCCTGGTTCAATCACTTGTCTAATCGCTTGTTGTATCACTCTGTCTCTAGCGACAGGAATACCAAGCACACGCATTTTCCCGTTTGGTTTGGGAATTTGAACTTTTCGAACTGCTTGAGGTTGATAAGTACCATCAAGCAGTTTCTTTTTTATCTGCGAAAAGTATTGCGCAAAGTGGGCATGGAGTTCACTGACTTTCATGCCGTCAATTCCAGGAGCACCTTTGTTTTTCTTTACCTTCTTGATAGCTTTTTCTATGTTGTCAGGTCTTACAACAAGCTCCATCAGAGATGAAGACTTACGATACATTTCTTTCATTTCACCTAAGATTTACTGTACACACTTATGTATTCTTTTTCGTTCCACTACTTATCCTTCCATAAGTTGCCGGTTAAGACCGTATTCTGTACGTCGTAAATCTATAACCTCCAATCTTTACTTTGTATTGAATATTGTTCAGTCCTTCGGTACATTTTCCCTACTATGACTTCTGCTGACTTCTCATCATTCGTTGTTACTACGGTAGAAATACCGCTGATGAGACCTCCCCGGGTAAGGTATAACCTCTTTCCACTCATGTCACCGCATCATTTACTATATAGAACTCGGGTAGTATAGGACTTCATCTTGTTTAGCAGATTCATCCATTCCACATAGCCTTAGTATGATGTTTCTGTTCGTCAGTGCGAGTGTTTGCGTCCGACTTCCTTCAGATTCCACTTCACAATGGACACCCTTGTCTTTCGCTAACAGTTCCTACTACCAAGCCTGTAACGGACTTTCACCGTCAAGGTGTTACCCATGCCGGGCGCACTAAAAAAAGACTCTCAAGGCGAAAGGAGGACCTTGAGAGTAAATGGAATCTTAAACATGATTAGGAGAATACAAATATTATGTAGAATTGTATCCTACACCTACATTATATTTAGGCTCACCTAAAAAAGCAAGCGAATTGGTATACATTTACGAATTTGCCATATTTTAATCGAAATTCTTTAATATTTTATTTCTCAAGAACAGAAATGTATCATAGCCATCTTGTTCAATAAAATGACCACCCTCTTCTTGTAAATAAAATTTAGCATCAAGTGCCTCACACAATTCAGCTGTTAATGTATACGGCACGATATCGTCTGTTTTAGAAGCAATCCCAAAACGTTTAATAATCTTATGCTTAAGCTTTTCAAAATCGATGTCTTGTTCGATAAAGTCATCTAAAGTTTCTATCCCTTCTAACTTATCTTTGAAGCCAGAAACAATCGCTAAGCCCCCTACTTTCGATACGTCCAGATCGTTTAAAAATTTCAAAGTTGTAATGACACCTAAACTATGTGCAACGAAAATGGTATCAGCATCAACTTCTGGAATTGCTTGTTGCATATATGTAAGCCATTCTTCAACATTAGGTTCATGTGAATTAGGTAAGTTGAGTACTTCCACATCATGGCCTTCAATTTCAAGTGTTTCCTTTAACCAAGGAAACCAATGCTTCGATGCATCGGCTTGGTAACCATGCACAATATATAGCTTTGTCATGATACAATACGCCTTCTTTCTATAGATTCAACATCATTATCATATCATAAATAGAGATATCCATTTTAAAACATAAATTTTTAAAATCGTCAAATAATAGAGTGCTATCACAAAACTTTAAAAATTAAGTTCACATTTGAGTTAAGTCATACACAAAGACCACAAATGCTTTTATACGTATTAAAAATATGATCAGTCACAATCAGCGTTAAAATGTAATAAATGAAAAAAGCTGCAACATCTCGCAGCTTTTTCTTATCATTTATCCAATTCGTGACAACAATTGTTTGACTGCAGTTTCTGCTTGTCGAATACAGTCTGGCAATCCAACCGCTTCAAACGGTGCACCTGTTATTTGCAAATGCTGATAATTGTCACAAATATGTTGTTGTATTGCTTTAATTCGAGCAATATGACCGACATGATATTGAGGACTCGCAAATGACATTTTATTCACAATTGTAAAGTCAGGATCCCCATGAAATGTCATCATTTGTTGTAAGTCATTTTTGGCGATTGCTACCAGTTCTTCATCAGTTTTTTCATTGACGATGTTGTCACCTTGTTTGCCTACATATGCGCGAATGAGTACTTTGCCCTCTGGTGTCGTATGTGGCCATTTTTTGGTAGTCCATGTACATGCAGTAATATCCGTCGCACTCGTTCTCGCAATCACAAATCCTGTGCCATCATACGTATTTTCAATATTGGCTTCATCAAACGCAAAGACTATTGTGGCGACAGACGATGCTTCTAATTCAGAAAAATAATCAAACATCGGATCAGTACTAAACCACTCTCTAAACACTTGATGTGGGGTTGCTACAATGACGCCATCATAAAATGTACGCGTTTCGTCATTTAACTCAACATAATACCCCTTTTGTGTCCCAATTAAATCATGCACGGGTGTTTCAAAATGAAATGTCACATCATGCGCTTTAAGCCATTTTTCAAGTTTGTTCACAAAGTCATTCAAACCATTTCTAAATTGCTTAAACTGGCCTTGTGGGCCCTGTTGATTATGTTGTGCCTGTTGTTGACGTTCCTTTTTGACGTGCTGCATCCCTTTAATGATACTGCCGTGTTCTTCTTCTAATGCTTTAAAGTTCGGAAACGTGCTCATTAAACTTAACGCATCAATGTCTGTACCATAAATACCACTCAGTAACGGTTCAATTAAATTTTCGAGTACTTCGTCACCGAGACGTGTTCTAAAAAATTCACCTACCGACATGTCTTCATTTTCCATCTCAATCGGTTTAATCGTTAAGTCTTTTAATGCGCGAAACTTCCCTTTCATTGAGATGAGTTTTGTTGACATGAATGGTTTGATATCAGTCGGTACACCTAAAATGGCACCACCTGGAATCGGATATAATGTATCATTGGCAAAAATATAAGACTGGCCTGTTTTATTAGTCACTATATCATCATCTGTCATCCCTACTGCTTTGGCCACTTCAGTCATTATCGTTTTGCGACCTAAATAAGATTCGGGCCCAAGTTCTATCGTATAGCCATCGCGTTGCACCGTTTTAATTTTGCCACCAGGTCGATCTGTTGCTTCATAAATCGTTACATTCACATGCGGATACGTTTGTTTAATAAAGTACGCACTCGATAAACCTGTAATACCCGCACCAATGATTGCTACATTTGTCATGTTTCTCACGCTTTCGGGAAAATTTTTGTAATTTCACTCACAATTGCACCGATAAACAATGGGTGCGTGTCAGGCATAGGTGGGCGATGATATGTTGCGCCGACCGCATCACAAACAACTTTACATTCATAATCATTGTCGTATAACACTTCTAAATGTTCTGCAACAAAACCAACTGGCGTATAAATGAAATGTTGATACCCTTCTTGTTCGAATAAGTCACGTGTTAAATCTTGAACATCAGGTCCTAACCATGGTGTACCTGTGTTGCCTTCTGATTGCCAACCGACCGCAACATGTTCAATCGCTGACTGTTCTTGAATTAAACGCGCTGTATCTTCAAGTTCAAATGGATACGGGTCATTACTTTCTTTAATCATTTTTTCAGGCAAGCTGTGTGCTGATATGACGAGAACTGTTTTTGCACGTTCTTCTTGTGGAATATTTTCTAAAGTTTCATTAACACGCATCGTCCAATAATCGATAAATTGTTGCTGTTGATAATAATGTTGAACATGATGCAACTGAATGCCAAACGTATCGGCTTTTTCTTTAGCACGACGATTATATGATGCTATTGAGAAATTAGAAAAATGCGGTGCTAAAACGACTGTTACTGCTTCTTTAATACCATCCTCATTCATTTGTGTAACAGCATCTTCAATAAATGGGTGAATATGTTTCAATCCGATATACAACTTGAATTCAACATCTTCATAAGTCTCATTTAACGCCTTCTGAATTGCTTCTGCTTGACGTTCAGTCGTTCCTGCTAACGGCGACAGCCCCCCAATCGCCTCATAGCGTAAAATGAGATCGTTCAACTCTTCTTCGGATGGTTTTCTACCGTGTCTAATGTCGGTATAATACGGTTCGATGTCACTCTTTTGGTAAGGTGTCCCGTATGCCATCACTAATAATCCTATTTGTTTTTTCATCTTTTAATCCGTCCTTTATATACTCGATTCTTGCAAATTAACGCTTTGTATAGTCATGCACAAATTGAGTCACGCTTTTTAACGTTTCCGGTTTCACTTCAGGAAAGACGCCGTGACCTAAATTGAAAATGTGTCGCCCGTGTGCCATCCCTTGATCTAAAATTGGTTTCAAGCGTGCTTCAATGACTTCCCACGGTGCTAATAAAATGCTTGGGTCTAAATTGCCTTGTAATGCTTTTGAAACCCCTTTGGCACGTTCTTCATTAATCGATGTACGCCAATCTAGCCCTAAGACATCGATAGGTAAAGCATTCCACGACTCTATTAAATGGCTTGCCCCAACGCCAAACATAATGACAGGGACGTTGTAAGCTTTAATCCCTGTGATCAGTTTTTCCATACACGGCTTAATATAGTAGTCATAGTCCGGTTGATTCAAAGTCCCTACCCATGAATCAAACACTTGAATGAGTTGTGCACCCGCTTTCACTTGTGCACCGACATAACGAATCGACATGTCTGTCAACACGTCCATTAATTTAAACCATGTCGCTTCATCACTATACATAAGTGCTTTCGTCTGATTATAGTTTTTAGATGGGCCACCTTCAATCATATAACTCGCTAAAGTGAATGGCGCACCTGTAAAACCAATCAATGGGACATTTAATTTTTCTTCAGTCAATAATTTGATTGTGTCTAAAACATAAGGGATATCGCGCTCTGGATTGATTTGACCTAATGCTTCCACATCAGACATTTGTCGAATCGGATTAGCGATCACGGGTCCAATGCCAGATTTAATATCAACGTCTACACCGATTGATTTTAGTGGTGTCATTATATCTTTATATAATACCGCTGCATCTGTGTTGTATTGTTCAACCGGTAGTGCAGTGACATAAGCACATAATTCTGGTTGATGTGTAATGTCGAAAAGTGAGTATTTTTCTTTTAATTTGCGATATTCTGGTTGTGAACGTCCCGCCTGTCTCATAAACCAAACAGGGGTATGAGAGACTGCTTCTCCTTTAATCGCACGCAAAATTGTATCGTTTTTTGTCGTACCCATATGTTCCTCCTTAAACAACGTCATTCTTCATTAATATATCATATCAAGTCCCCCTACCATCAGTATCTGGCTCAAATGTCATAAAAATTTAAAATGTACATTTGACTGAGAGATGTCGACAATGCTGCCTTGCAATTTTGACATGATTTTCTTGCCCTTATTCATGTATATTTAGAGCGTATTTTATGAATCATATGACATGAATAAATCGTACAAAAATAGTCGCTTAAGTTAAGGGGAATTAGGTATTTTTTAGTGGTGATTTAAGTGAGAAAAACTTATAATAAATGAAACAAGGAGGAAAACACCATGAAATTTTATATCACATATGGTACTTACGGATATTTAAATCAAATCCAACTCAACAACGAAAACCATGACTTATTTATTTTTTCTGGTAACGACCAATCTGTCATGATTGAGGAGACAAATGGCGAGACTATTTTTCAACAGCCTAAAAAGTTTCGCGTCTTAACACGCTTTGGTTCAATTTCAAATGATGATTTTCATGCGTTAATATCAATACCGACGACTGAAGATCATAAATATCAGTTGGAAAAGAAACTAGAGAGTTACCTTCCTCATTTAGATGAATATGATGGTTTCAATACTTACCGATTATTAAAACCTTTACAAAGCAATATTTATAAAGTATTGTTAGGATTTTCGTCACGTAAAGCATATGAAGACTACAAAAAATCTTCTGCATTCCGTGAACATTTTTCTAAAGAAGCTGTTCGCCCACTTGCAGGATCATCAAGTACACACGCTTCATATTTAGAACAATTCTTTTATCCAATTTCTAAAGAGGAATGTTAAAAAAACAGTCTAGGACATAAAGGCTGGGACATTAAGTTTTCCCAGCCTTTATCCTATTCTTGGATTTATGATTCATTAAAAATGATAGAACAGTCGAAAAATGAAGATGAATGGGACATAAAAATGGATGCTATTGGTTTTCTTGATTTCATAAACTTGCCCTCAGTTTCCTACGATTTGAAGTAAGATTGCCCAAAGACTGAGACTCCTGAAGAATCAGTGCATACTGCTAACAGTCACTTCTTTACTTTAAATAGTGATTACTGTTTATTGCAGTAGCTGTCTGACCGCATGCTTTTGAGAAGTCTAGTCAGCCTTTCGGAGGTATTACTACGAAATCTTTATTACACATAAGATTTCTGTACTGCTCCCAAAATCCACCAACGCTTCAACAAATGTAATATTAAAATCAAAGCGTTGGTTAGTTATTGGTTCAGCTCCTAGAAGAACGAGAAGCTATGAGGGCAATCAAAAAACACAAATTGTAGGGAAAGGGCAAGTTAAACAAAACACTGCATCAAAAGCATCAAAAATTATTATGTCACAGCCTGTTTCTACGTTTAACCATTTTATTTAATCCTTCAATAAACTTTCTTGATATTTTAATTTCTTAATCGTACTGCGGATGGTTAAATAACCGACGATAAAAAAGAAGATGACGAAATAAAACTGAGTCACATGTAGTAACACATATACGATACTGAATAAGATACCTATGATAAGTACAGTTTGTTGTAAAAACTTTCGGTAACCTTCTATGACATACAATTCTGACACCGGCCAAACTTGCGGCCATAAACTATACGCTTCTTGAGTATAAAATTGTGACATTTGTAACACGATAATATACATCGCCAAACTACCAATGACCGCATTGACCCATGGATGGTTTAGCCAGACCATGATTAATGTACATATAATCACTAAACGCAATGTCATGTTTAATGCGTCTTTGCCACGTAAAAAGTTACGTTTAAATAGAAATGGATAGAGTTGTGTCGCATCAAATGGTTTCGGCGTTTTTAACATGAAATCAAGATAACGGCGACGGACTGCTTGTTCTTGCATTCCTTTGACGTCGGTAAACATGTTCACAAATTTATAATAGTTGATACGATGTTGATGGGCTTGCTTAATCATTGCCTCCCATGGAAACAGCTGATTAACATTCAATCTGTTCAGCAATAAACATAAAACGATAATGCCCATGACTGCGATGACAACTGACAAATCAAAGGCCGACAACATGACATAGTAGCCACCAAGGTTGAAAATGAACAGTACGAGTTGAACAGACCAGTTTTCAAGTCTAAAGCGGTACCATTCCCACTTTAAGCATAATCCTGCTAACGGTAAAATGATGGCTAAAACAATGGTCACAATGAAGTTCGCCATACGTTCTGGATAAACCGTGTTTATTAATGGGTAAAACACAATAAGCATTAAAATTTGTAATGGCAATCTTGATAAATAACTAAAAATGATACTGTCACGTATGTACACTTTCATTTGACGTTCGAACGGAAGTAAAAATAAGCGGTCAGCATCTTCTAACAAAGTTTTTAATGGAAAGATGGATGTGATGGACAACACAATGGATACCCACAGCATGTAATTGATTCCTTCAGGTACATGCTTTAACCATTGACCATATCCCAATATAAACGCACCTAATAATATGACGAGAAACACTGAAAAATGGCCGTTGAAAATAAATTTGTTATAGTAATTTTTTTCTTTTCGTTGTGCATTTAAACGCTCTCGAAAAAGTTGTCTTGCCGTTTTCATGAGGATTGTGCTCCTTTAGTGACATGAATGTAGATTTCATCTAACGTCGCATGTGGCATCGCTGTTTGTTGACGTAACGCATCCAAATCCCCCATCGCGACGATTTCACCTTGATCTAATATAATAAAACGGTCACAATAACGTTCAGCAGTCGCTAAAATATGTGTACTCATCAACACTGTACGACCTTCTTCTTTTTTAGATGCCATCAAATCAAGCATCGACTGTATTCCAATCGGATCAAGGCCCAAAAATGGCTCGTCTATAATGTAAAAATCTGGTTCTACAATAAACGCGCAAATAATCATTACTTTTTGCTTCATCCCTTTAGAAAAATGACTCGGAAAAATGTGTAATTGATCTTCTAATCGAAACACCTTCAATAAGGGCATTGCGCGTTCCATCGCTGTATCGTAGTCAATACCATAAGCCATCGCTGTCATTTCAAGGTGTTCTTTTAACGTAAGCGCATCATAAATGACAGGTGCTTCTGGAATATACGATAAATGTTGTCGATATGCATGTATATCATCTTTAATATGAATGCCTGAAATCGACATGTCACCTTCAGTCGGCGTCAACAATCCTAAAATATGTTTGATTGTTGTACTTTTACCCGCACCATTTAAGCCGATTAAACCAACAATTTCTCCATCTGTGAGTTCAAAATTTATATTTTTAATGACAGGCTTTTTACCATAACCGCCTGTTAAATTTTTAATTTGTACAGTCATTCATCTGCACCTCCATAACTGTTATTGTATCAAAAATACTATTGCCATTGCTATTTAATAGACATTTGATAATATCGTTACATGAACAGTCACACGTGCTATAATAAAACTAAATCAAGAAATGAGGGAATCTATATGACTGAAACGATATTCTCAAAGATTATTGCCGGCGACATTCCAAGTTTTAAAGTTTACGAAAATGATTATGTCTATGCATTTTTAGATATTTCTCAAGTTTCTAAAGGCCATACATTACTCATTCCTAAAAAGCCGTCACCAAACATTTATGAAACAGATGCTGAAACGATGAAACATATCGGAGAAGCATTGCCGATTGTGGCGAATGCGATTAAGAAAACATTTAACCCAGACGGCTTAAACGTCATTCAAAACAATGGCGAATATGCATCACAATCCGTTTTCCATATTCATTTTCATTTAATTCCACGTTATGAAAATGACATCGATGGCTTCGGTTATCATTGGGAAACAAATGAATCTCAAATTGATGATGCACAAAAGGCAGACATTGCTACTCAAATTGCTTCAAACATCGAATAAGATTAAATTATTCTTAAACCGCATATTTTATAAACAAATGGGTATATATAAAAGAAAATTGTCCGAGGAGGAAAATTATGAAAATCGTTCGAATGACATTAGGCGTTGTTGCTGGTGTGGCAACAGGTTTAGGTGTAGCTTTAGTTGCGAGAGATGGTCAAACGCGTATCGCCAATCCAAAAGCGGCACGACCTAAAACAGAACTTGAACTTGAAGTCGATACGATGAAAAATAGTATCCATGATATTAAACGTTATATCGCTCAAATTAAAAATGAAAGCCAAAGTTTTGCTAGCTCAATTGGTGATGAAGTGAAAACGATGATTGGTGAATTTAAAGCTGACATCGATCCAAATATTAAACAACTTCAATCACATATCGAAAATCTACAAAATCGTGGCGAAGAAATGACAAATTTTCCAACAAAAAAATAATTTTTTAGTGTTTGAAAGAACATAATTCGATATAATGACGTTAAAGCATGGTACAATACAGTATCATGCTTTTTTATAGTCTAAGAAAGGAGTCTAGCATTATGAATGACAGACAAGCACAAATTGAGGGAATGCTTTACACACATAAAATTGCCATGTTATCTAAAGTTCTATGGAAAAATGCCGAAAGCGATTGGCAGCGTTGGTTAAAAAAATCGGGTATCGCCATGAATGAACATCTGATTTTATTAACTCTATACGCTTTTGGTCGCGCAACTATTTCAGACATATCTAAATACGGTGTAATGCACGTTTCAACAGCATATAATTTTGCAAAGCGCCTAGAACAACAAGCATTGCTTAACATGGAGAAAGACCACAATGACAAGAGGAATACGTACATTACTTTAACGGATAAAGGTAAAGCTTTAGTAGATGAAATTTTCGAACAATATGACGAAGAACAAAATAAAATCTACAATGCTTCAAAAGATTTCCAAACTGAAATGTTCCACCTTCCAAGCTTTAGTGATGTTCACTATCTCGTTGCTAAATTGCACGGTAAAGACTTTATTAATGACGTGAATTTATGTCAAAATCATATTCGAGAAAATTTGCTTGACGAACAGTAATTTCAGGTAGATAATACGTTATATTACTGATAGCAAAGGAGCTTGTAAATGTTAAACTGTTTGCGTTCAATTGATGTCCATTCAAGATTTGGTTTACCTCGTATTGCTTTTATAAGTTTTGTAACGGTTGTTATCACATTTTTTGTTAGTTTTGAAATGTTTCATTATTATTCTGATGTACCATTTACAGATCAAAACTTTCTATTGTTTATTGTCTTAATGTTATTTTTATATCCCATTCACAAACTTATTCATATTATTACGATATTGCCTTACTTGAAATATTTAAGAGTTCACAAGTTAATACGTCAATCGTGGCTGCCATTATACAATATTTATCTTGATCGTCCAATACGCAAGTCTTTTTTTTGTATATGTCTCATCATGCCACTCATAGTGATTACAATCATTTGTATCCTTGTAGCACGCGCAAACCCTGAGTATGGCCATTACTTTATGTTTTTATTAGCATTGAATGCTGGTTATTCTGTAATGGACATACTCTACTTAAAAGTTATCCTTTCAGTTCGTCAAGGGCATTACGTCGAAGAACATCAAAATGGTTTCCTATTGTTAGTACACAATGAACATTCAAAACATATCAATATGGGCTGATACATTTTCACTTTTTGAAATGTATCAGTCTTTTTTGTTTTGCGTCAATAAATGTATCTCCCCCATACTTTTCTGTATGCTGCCATATCAAAATTTGGCTAAAATGATTAAAAAATGACGTAAAAATGGGTAGCTTTGATAATGCTTAGGCGTGCATGATTCGTTACCCTTTAGGTGAAAGTTTTTTGAAGGAGTGATGATTATGAATCATGACAAAGCAAATCAAGTTCAGCCACGCTATTAGATGAGTCTTGTTGCCGTTTTTACATTAGGTTGGTTAGTTATTTATGCAGCACGAACAATTTTAAATTCGCTTAGGGGTCATATTAAAACAGAATTCACGTTAAACAATGCATAATTAGGTTTAATAATGAGTTTATTCTTTATTGGTTATACAGCGACCCAAATTCCCACAGGTATCATGGGAGATAAAATAGGCAGAAAAAATATTACTCCCCTCTTTTTATTTTTATGGTTATTACAGGATTGATGCCGAGTTATATCTTATTGGTCATCGCATGGGTCATTGTTGGATTAGCTTAAGAGATGTTCTACAGTCCACAATATGCACTATCTTCAGAAGCGATACCGGAACATTAGGCATGCTTTAATTAATAGTGGCATGGCTTTCGGAACATCTATCGGCTATTTCATCTCAAGCATTACCGTTTCTGAAATGGGGATGAGTTTGAGAACACCATTTTTCATTGTGGCTATCCTATTTTAATCATCGCATTTTTAATGTATCACATTATTAAAGAGCACCCTCGACATCAAGTGCAACAAGAAGACAACTTAGCACCTTTTAAATTGTCGAACTTGCTTAAAAATCGCAATCTGAATTTAACGTATATCATTATCTTTTGTTCAATTTAAGGTTTTTTCTGATTATTACTTAGAATCATAAAGAGGGATTAGCGGCGCACAAGTTGCTTTTGTCGCATCACTCGTACCATGGGCAGCAATTTCAGGATCTTTATTCTTTAGTTGGCTTTCAGATAAATTAGGAAGACGAAAACCGGTATTTCGGAAAGATTAGTACAAATCCGGTGTTAATTGCAGTCGTAGCAAATAATGCGCCTAAAAATGCATTAGGGACATCGCTTAGTGTTTACAACTTTATCGGTATGACTGCTTCTATTCTCGCACCATATATCACTGGTTTTTTTAACGGATGTGACTGGTTCCATGGCAATCGATTTCTATCTTGCAGCACTCTTACTACTTGTAGGTTTTTCAGCAACATTATTGTTAAGAGAGCAATGAACATCAGCAAATGCACAATCATCATAATTTGAGATAAGGCATGAACACTACATCATCATTGGCATGGAATAACACAATTATTCATTAAAAATGTTATAAATATGAACACGTGCTCATCTTTTAGTCGTATTTTTGCCCTTCTTCATTGGTTGCTGAAAGACATTATGGTAATATTTATGTGTGTTAATTACATATAAAGGAGCTCATAAGATGAAGAAAGGCATACAAAAATTATTTATTCCTATTACAGCAAGTGCAGTATTACTCGGAGCATGTGGAAATGATGCCCCTACTTCAAAAGATCAAACCTTAATTACTTCTAAAGCGGGAGACGTTAAAGTGGAAGACGTTTTAAAAGAAATTGGTAATGATCAAATCGCAAGCCAATCATTTAAAGTATTATTGAATAAAATTTTAGAGAAAAAATATAACGATAAGGTCGATCAAAAACAAATCGATAAAGAAACTGACGAAGAAATTGAAAAATATGGTGGTAAAAAGCAATTTGAAAGTTTACTGAAACAACAAGGTATGACGATTGACGATTATAAAGAACAACGTAAATTGGTTAGCTACCAAAAAGAGTTGTTAAATGAAAAAGTCAAAGTTTCAGATAAAGAAATTAAAGATAATACGAAAAAAGCATCTCATATTTTAATTAAAGTCAAACAAGATAAAGACGATAAAGAAGGCTTATCAGATAAAGACGCTAAGAAAAAAATTGATGAGATTAAAGAGAAGCTCGATAAAAATCCTAAAGACTTCGACAAGTTAGCAAAAGAAGAGTCGATGGATTCAACAAAAGATAAAAATGGTAGCCTTGGTTATGTCATCAAAGGACAAATGGTTAAACCGTTTGAAGAAGCACTGTTCAAATTGAAAGATGGCCAAATTTCAGATGTCGTTAAAACTGAATATGGTTACCATATCATTCGTGCAGATAAAGAAGATGATTTTGATAAAGAGAAATCTAAACTAAAAGAAACAATCATTCAAAATAAATTACAAAAAGACCCTAAAATCTTAACAGACGCTTATAAAGATTTGCTTGACGAATATAATGTTGATTATAAAGATCGTGATGTGGAAAAAGCCATCAAGGATAATATTTTAAATCCAGATGCGTTGAAAAAACAATCATCACAAGGCGGTCAATTAGGCATGTAATTGCGCGAAAAAGGAAAGGTGCGAGACAACTATTTTAGTCTCCGCACCTTTTTAGTATAGATTTCAAACTTGGCTGAGTTTCCTCTCACCCGAATATCTCTCCTATAAAAATTGAGTTACTTTGGAAATTACAACTGATAAAACGAGGCTCGGGTGCAATTAAGTTTGCCCTCATTTACTGTCTTTGAAGTTCAATTGCTCAAATGGGCGAGACTCCTGAGGGAAAGGTAAAAAACAATATCACGTCTAATCACTTTGATAGTGGTTACTGTTCATCGCAGTAGCTGTCTGACTTCTCAATGCGCATGCTTTTGAGAAGTCTAGTCAGCCTTGCGGGGGGCAGTACCTCGAAATCTTTGTTACACATGAGATTTCTGTACTGCTCTCAAAATCCAATTCGGCATCTATCCAGTGTTTACACTTCAATCAAGCCGAATTTAATTGAAGGATTAGCCCCTAGGAACGCGAATCCATGATGGCAATTGTTAAAATTTAAAAAGGAATAAGGAGAACTATATTCAAATACGATGCATGAGCGCGTCAAAACATTTATTGATTAATCCAACTTTTCAGGTTTATAAAATTGACGTCCTTCTAATCCGAAAATGCGCTCCGTGAATTGACCTTTATCAATCTTCTTAAACGCTTTTTCAAACATATTCATACGTGCATCAATGTTATCAATAAAGTTTAGAATTTCCGCTTCTTTCACATAAGGCAATTTAGGTGAGCCATATTCTAATTTACCATGATGTGACAAAATGAGATGACGGAGTAACAGAATTTCTTCACCATCTACATTCAACTCACGAGCTGCATCTGCCACTTCATCACTTGCGATTGAAATATGACCGAGTAAATTCCCTTCCAATGTGTATGATGTCGCAATCGGACCGGACAACTCTCTTACTTTCCCCATATCATGTAAAATAATACCGCTGTACAACAAACTTTTGTTCAGTTCTGGATAAATGATACATAATTGACGGGCAATTTCTAACATCGTCAAAACGTGATAACTTAAACCACTTACAAAGTTGTGATGATGTGTACTCGCTGCTGGATACACAAAATAACTATCTTCATGTTTATTCAGTAAATAACGCGTCACACGTTGTAAAGGTGCGTTTTCTATTTCGAAAATGTAATCTTGCATCGCATCTTTTATTTCTTCAGGAGACATCGGTGCCCCATCGATAAAGTCTTGCGTACGTAACCCGTCTTCTTCAGTCGCAAGTCGAAACTGATTCACTTTCATTTGTTTGCGACCGCGGTAATTGATCATATCGCCTTTAATATGCACAATACGCTCAGGCTTTAATTGATTCATACCTTCTTTTGTAATTGTCCAAACTTTCGCTTCTACTTCACCACTTTTATCTTGTAAGTGAAGCGTCATATAATCTTTACCTTGCGCAGTTACGCCTTGAGTCGCACGATGGATGAGAAAAAAGTGATTCACCGTGTCTCCAGGTTGTAGCTTTTCAATATTTCTCATTTTAACGCCTTCCCATTCTATTTATCTATCTTATTTAACGTGACAAGCTGTTTTGCTGGAATATTGGTATCACGTGAACATGTAAAGTAAAGAATTTGATACTCTTCAGACATGTCTCTTAAATATTTCATCATTTTCACTCTACGTTCAGCATCAAAGTGTACAAAAGCGTCATCGATAATAATCGGTAACGAATAGTACGGCTTCAATGTTTGAATAAGGCTTAAGCGGAGTGCAATGTAAAGCAACTCTTTCGTCGACTGACTCAATTCAATTGGGTGGTACATTTGACCATCTTGGTGACGCACCATGACTTGCTCATTCGCATAAGTAACTTGTACATATTGACCGCTCGTTAAATCATTATAAATATCTGTCGCAATATTTACAACTTGCGGCAATCGTTTATCTTTAATTTGTTTAATATGTTCATCTACTAATGCTTCGAGATAGCTTAACGCCGCCCAATCTTCAGCACTTTCATTTAATTGATTTCTTAAAAGTTGATATTGATGACGTAAATGTCTCAATGTATCATCCGTTTCCATATGATTCATTTGCGCTAATAAGTCGCTCACTTCGCTTTGTACTTCCAAAAAGCGTTCGTTGTAAGTATCGATTTGTTGAGATAACTTTTGATATTCTTCATCAAGTTGCGCCGTTGTTTTCTCGCTTAATTTAGAACTCTTTTCATAGCCGTAGTTTTGGTTATCAAGGAAGTGTGTCAAGTCATTAAAACGTGCTAAACGTTCATGATAGCGTTGATAGCGTTCGTGATGTTTATAATAACTTTCCTCATCTAGCGCACCAATCGCACCGAACAAAGTTTGAATTTCTTGGTGATTTTCATTTAAACGATGCTTCAAATGTTTCAGTTCATTTTCTAACAAGTTTAATTGTTCAGTATTATGTTCATGACGCGTCATATCTTGACTCGTTGTTTTTAACCATTCTCGCACATCATGGAACAGTGTGTTTCTATCAAATTCTTTAAATACTGAACCAATTTTGTCATTCACTTCTGTATAAAATGTTTCCAATGATTCACTTAATTTTAAGTACGTTTCATGCAATTTTACGAGATATTGTTGATGGTCTTTGATCTTTTGAATCGTCTGAATCGCATCGACAAGGAGTTCATCTGACAAGTTTTCAGACAAGTGAAGTGACGCTTTCAATTGTTGTAACTTGTTCGTTGCATTTATCCATGCAGTATGTGTATCTTCATATTGTGTATTTGCGTGTCGTACTTTTGTTTTTAAAATTGCCAATTGTTGTTGACGTTGTGCAATTTGATCACGCAACTGATATTGTGTCGATAAATCAAAGTCTAAATCATATTCCGCTTCAAGTTGTTCGACTTCTTGTTCTAGTTGGGCGAGCTCTTCAGAAAATTGTGTATCATATCCAACTGGTTTGGAACGGAATAATGTCATACCAATGATAAACACTATGGCCATTACAGTTAACACAATACCTGCCACCATCGCTTCTGTGACGAACATCCAGATGGCAAACGCAATAGAAATGATAGCTAGGAAGAGTGATGCTCCTCTAATGCGTCGTTGTTGCTGTTGTTTTTGTTCCGTTTCTTGTTCAAAAGACGCCTTCATCTTATCAAACAGATTGCGCTTTTCGTTCAATTCTAACAGCCGTTGATCATAGACTTTTTTCTTTTCGAAGTTTTCGTCATCAACTAACTGACCAGTTAAATGTTGCAGTTCTTCCTCAAAAGACACCGTTTCAATTTGATAATCATCCTGCATCTTTTTCAGTTGTTGTAAGGTCTGTAAATTTTCTTGCTTTTGCTTTAACGTCTCACTCGCAAAACTTTTTTGTGCCTCACTCGAATCGACATCATCATGCAGCTCTTGCCAGCCGATATGAGACTTCAAACTTTCAATTTCCATCTCATGTTGATTGAATTCTCGCTCATTTTGTTTCAATTCCATGTCCTGCTGCTTCACACGATCTTCTTGTTTCGCGATGGATTCAAAGTTTTGATAAAGTGATTTTTCAGGCACAAACAACTGCTCATTCTCATTTTGTAATTGTTGTTGTTTTTCAACACGTAAACCGATATCACGTTCTAAATGATCCACTTGAACTTTCGCCAATTCATAGCGATCAATCCCTTTTTCTGGAAACTCTAACGGTTCAATATTTAAATCCGCTTCTAATCCTTTCCATTCTTGAACTTGATCGATTAAAGCCACTTCTTTTTGCTTTTCTTCAAACAATGCTGTTAATTGGCCCAGGTTTTGTTTTAATGTGTCAAGACGTCGTGTCGCCTTTTCATGGTCTTCAGTCAAACGTTGATACGATTCCATTTTTGCTGATTCTTCGCGGATTTGATACTCCAAGTTACGAACTTCTTCAATTTTACGGTTGATTTCAGGATTTTGACCTGACTTTTTATAAAGTTCTTGCTTCTTTTGATTGATCAGTTCACGCATACCGATAAATTCTGTAGAACCGAGTGCACCTGCTTGCATTAAAAAGTTTTGTAATTGGACCTCACTCATATGCTTATGAATGTCTTGAAGCCCTAGAACGTTAAAAGAGAAAATCGCTTGATACGTCTTTTTATTGATGTAATTCAACTGCGCTTTTAACCACTCTTCATCTTTAATCGTTCCATTAGGCATGTAAACTTTGACATCCCCTTGGGCACGGCCTTTGACACGTTCCACATCCACTTCCATACCGTCATCTAAAATTAACGTCACACGCCCACCATAATGATTGCCCATACGTGGTTCAAGACGCGGTTCGTTTTCCTTTTTCGTTGGGAAGCCAAATAAAATCGAATGTATAAATGCTTGAAGTGTCGATTTACCTGCCTCATTTTGTCCAAATATTTCAGTAAAATATTGATCGAATTCCACTTTTCGTTGGACAAATTGACCATAACCATAAATTTCAACTGATTTAATTTTCATCGGTTAATCGCCCCCCTTTAACTCGGCTTCAATGATGGCTTCTGCACGTGCAACCAACGCTTTACGATCATGCTGTTGATAGCTCTCTAAATATTTTGAGGCTTTCGGATTCATATACAAATCTTTTACTGCACGCTCATACACATCATCTTGCTCAAGTAACTCTACAGGAAACTCTTGAATAATAGATTTTTGACGAATATCAATGTAACGGACATCCCATTCATCAATTAAGACAAAGTGACGTTCATTTTCTTCATATTCTGTGGATAACACTTTTAGCTGTTCTAAAACTTGAGGTGAAATCATTTCATCGCCGCGTATATTCAGCTGTAATCGATAAAACGCACGACCTTGATGTCTGACACTATCTTTAAAGTCTTGAATAAGTTCGAATAACGCTTGTTGGCTTACATCTTCCGTTTCTAACGTTGCCGATTCAAAACGGATGAATTGTGTCGGTACAAAGCGTGTCTTTAACGCAACATGGTCGCCTTCCACAATTAAACAGCCTTTTTCGCCTTGTTCTTTAAAATGACGACCTTGAATATTGCCAGGATAATGAATTTCAGGCAGATCACTCAGTTGTTGTCTTAAATGAATGTGACCCAAAGCCCAATAATGGTATAATTTCGCATTTAAATCTTCCAATCGAAACTCCGTATAACGATCTGAAGCTTCAGATTTACTATAAGTCCCGTGCAATACGCCAATATGTACAACATTGCGATTTTCATTCGTCGGATAGGCATCAATTTTATTTTCGTAACTTTCACGTTTTTCATAACTAAAACCATGAAGATGCACCGTTTCACCCGTTTTCGTAATCGCTTGGTATGTTTCGACCTGATTTGAAAATACAGTCACATTTTCAGGCCATTTCGTTTTAGTTTCATCCGATAAAGGATCGTGATTTCCATGTACAATGTAGACAAAAATTTGTTCTTTCTGCAAACGTTCAAATTGAGATTTTAAAAACACTTCCGTCTTTAAAGTACGATTGTGTTGGTCAAACAAATCTCCACTAATTATGACAAAATCGACCTCTTCTCTTAACGCAAGGTCAATAATATTCTTAAAACTTTCGTATGCACTATTTTCAACATCTTTCAAAATTGTCGGATTTAAATAGCGCTTGGATGCAAATGGACTATCGAGATGCAAATCTGCACAATGCAAAAACTTAACCATTCAAGCATTCTCCTTTTATCATCAAATTTCATCTATGTATGCATGTTTCGTATTCATTTATTTTATCATATTTTCGTAATTTAAAGCGCGTCTCATTTAAGTATTATTGAAATGGTTAACTTTTTTTAGCACCGTAGAATTGAATATAAAGGTAAATGAGATAAAAAATATGAATGGTGCATCACTAATTCGGTTAATCTAAAAAAAACGAGCTTGAGACATACCATCTCAAACTCGTTTCTACAATAATTTATTTTTATTAGTCAGCGTAAATTTCGTCTAAAGGTTTAACAATAATTTGGTTGATTTCTTGGAATACTTGGCTCATTTTTTGCTCAGCATTCATTAACTCAGAAATATTACTATCTTTTTCGATTTGTTGCGCTTGTTCTTGCGCTTTTTGTAAATCTTCTTCGCTAATTTCTTCACCTTGCATTTGTTTTTGTTGGAAGTTCATTTGTGTTTCACGGAACGCATCAAATAATTTTTTAGAATTTTCATCAGCTTCTACTTTAGCGTATGCATCTTTAATTGCATTGTACTCATCACTTTCACGTAAAGCTTGCTCTAATTTGTTTGCGTAATCATATAAATTTACAGCCATTTTAATCTCTCCTTGAGTTGTGTAGTTTAAGATTGAATTCTGTCTCTTTCAACCTCTTTCCTAGCTTACGATACCACATTTTATAGTGTTATACAAAGATTGCTATTAATCCTTGGAAAAATCCAATCAATCCTCCCAAAATAAAGCCAAGTAACATAATCAATTTCAATTCCTTATTCGCAATTTCAAAAATTAAACGTTCAATATAATCTAGGTCAAAACGATTAATTTGCTCTTCAATTAATCCGCGAATATTCACTTGTTTCAAAATGGTTGATAGACGTTGTGCTAAAGTATCGAGAATCAAATCTGTAATACGATCGATGCCTCTATCATGCAACATCTCAAACAGGTGTGGTACAAGCGATTTAAGCGGCATATGTGCGCGTTGTGTTAAATCCATTTGCTTTAACACAAATGCACTCACTTGTGCTTCGATATCAGCCATATGTTCTGGTTTAATCCATTCTTGTAACGTGTCATGCTTTAATTTTTCATATTCTGCTTGAATTTGTGTTGCCAAAATACTTCGCGCCTTAGAATGTGTCGTTAAACGAATTAATTCTCTCTGAATCCGTTCTGCTATCGCTTCTTTAGTCATAAACATTTGGAGCATCGACACAATTTTACCTTTTTCAACAAAGAACGTCTCTAACATTTCTAAAATATCGTCATAACCTTTTTCAGATTCTAAATAAATACGCACTCTCTCTAGTAACAAAGTATCTAATGTGCTCACTTTATGATCTATCTCAGCCATCACTTTTGCAGGAATCAGTTCTGCAATTTTGTCTGTTTGATATTTTTGATATTTCTCGTTCAACTTTTGTTTCGTAAAACGTTCAACAAAGTTTTCGCCATCTTTAACGACATCAATATCAAATCGTTCCACTAAAGATTGCACCGTCACATGATCTTTTTCTAACGCTGTCACTTGTTGTGAAACGGCACGATGCACAGTCGCTCGCATATCAGGCGTTTCTAACTTTTCTCTCATTAAAGACTCAGTTAATAAATGGTCTTCAACAACTTGTCCAATTTTTTCAGCAATTTCCGCTCTTCTTTTCGGGATCAGCCCCGGAGTGAAAGGCACACGCTTACCAAAAATGTGATAAGCCTTAAATGGATGGAATAACATTTTGACAGCAATCATATTCGTGACGCCACCAATAACAGCGCCAATCACGATCATAAACAATACGACTAAAATCGCTTGCATATATACATCTCTCCTCTAAATTTCAACTGGAATCAAACAATAATAGACCTATCCAGTCATTGTTGCTCCCCAGTCACATACATATCTAACCATATGACCCAAAAACAACTGGGTTAAACATCATTTCCTTAATCGAGTAGGAGAATAGCCATTAACTAACTATTCGTCCTCTCACACCACCGAGCATACGGTTCCGTACTCGGCGGTTCAATACCTTGCGTAAGCCAACTCTGCAAGCTGGGCTAATGGTATCAGTCCCCACTTGTAGAGTTGTTTTGTTGTAAGTGCACGATGAACCTCATGCGTATTCGATAATCGCCAGTACTTTTTGCGAGACTGTGCGATTTTCATTGCACTTCTATGGTCAAGACCATATTGGCGTAACATCTTATATTGAGTTCTTACTCTTTTCCACCGTTTAAGAATGAGTTGTCTAAGTCGGCGGTTTAGCCAAGATTGCGTAGTTTCAATAAATCCTTTGATAAAACCTCTGCCAAAGTAATTTATCCAACCTCGTGTTACTTGGTTGATTTCAGTGATAATCTCTTTAAAGGTACCAGGTCTATTTCGTTTCGTTATTTTCCTTAAGGCGCGTATTAAATTTCTTTTTGCTTCCGTAGTCGGTCTGAAACAATAAACCCCATTGACCTTGGTTATTAGACAACTCAAAAACTTTAAACGTGTAACTGCTCCGACTCTACTTTTCTCTTCATTGACAACCAACTTCAGTTGCTTTTCAATAAATTTCGTTACACTCGTCATTACGCGTTCACCTGCACGTTTTGTGCGTACAAAGATAACAAAATCATCGGCATATCGTACAAAACGGTGTCCACGCTTTTCGAGTTCTTTATCCAGTTCATGTAGATAGATATTACATAGTAAGGGAGAGATAACGCCCCCTTGTGGCGCACCTATCTTTCTTTCTGCGACTTCGCCAGATAGGTCAATAGCACCCACTTGTAAACTTCTACGGATAAATTTAGAAATTGACTTATCTTGAACGTGGCGTTCGAACAAATACATGAGCTTATCATGATTCAACATGTCAAAGCACTGTTTCAAATCACAATCCACAGCTATTTTATAGCCTTCTTCGTAATAGGCAGCACATTGCTTAAGTGCTGTTCCTGTGCTACGATGAGGTCTGAAACCATGGCTATGATTTGAAAATGTTCGGTCGATGCCGGGTTCAATCACTTGTCTAATCGCTTGTTGTATCACTCTGTCTCTAGCGACAGGAATACCAAGCACACGCATTTTCCCGTTTGGTTTGGGAATTTGAACTTTTCGAACTGCTTGAGGTTGATAAGTACCATCAAGCAGTTTCTTTTTTATCTGCGAAAAGTATTGCGCAAAGTGGGCATGGAGTTCACTGACTTTCATGCCGTCAATTCCAGGAGCACCTTTGTTTTTCTTTACCTTCTTGATAGCTTTTTCTATGTTGTCAGGTCTTACAACAAGCTCCATCAGAGATGAAGACTTACGATACATTTCTTTCATTTCACCTAAGATTTACTGTACACACTTATGTATTCTTTTTCGTTCCACTACTTATCCTTCCATAAGTTGCCGGTTAAGACCGTATTCTGTACGTCGTAAATCTATAACCTCCAATCTTTACTTTGTATTGAATATTGTTCAGTCCTTCGGTACATTTTCCCTACTATGACTTCTGCTGACTTCTCATCATTCGTTGTTACTACGGTAGAAATACCGCTGATGAGACCTCCCCGGGTAAGGTGTAACCCCTTTCCACTCATGTCACCGCATCATTTACTATATAGAACTCGGGTAGTATAGGACTTCATCTTGTTTAGCAGATTCATCCATTCCACATAGCCTTAGTATGATGTTTCTGTTCGTCAGTGCGAGTGTTTGCGTCCGACTTCCTTCAGATTCCACTTCACAATGGACACCCTTGTCTTTCGCTAACAGTTCCTACTACCAAGCCTGTAACGGACTTTCACCGTCAAGGTGTTACCCATGCCGAGCGCACTAAAAAAGGAGCACGCAACAGTTCGTTTGTTGATGCTCCCACATTTTATCATTTATTTTAAATTATGCACGAATAAGCTCTTCTTTCACGTTGCGTTGGAAGTAAGTTTCAGCTTCTCTCAATTTTGGTGATGCAAAAATAGGTTGTTTATCTGCATCTAGAATACGGTAAAGTTCGCTTACTTTGTTTGTTTGTAAGATGTAACCATTTTTGCTTGCAAGTGTATCCCAATAAATATCACTTACTGTTGAATATCTAGGGTAAGCTGCTTGGTTTCTTGAAATAGTTTGAACGATTTCTAAAGGATCGCAACCGAATGTACCGTTCAATACTTCAGAATCTCTAAATAATGCACAAATAGATACACATGTTGTCCAATTTGGTAACACACGCTCTTTTTCAATTTGTACTAATGTTTTTTTAGATAGGCCGATCGTTTGAGCCATTGTATCTTGTGTATAACCTGCCTCAATACGTACCATCTTGAACTTGCTTTGAATTAATTCAGTAAAACTTTGTCTATCCATTTATTATGACTACCTTTCTTAAATAAAAATTTATCCGCACACAAGCATTGCAATTCTACACAATTCTTGAAACACAAATTACATATTAATACAAAATGCGACAAATGAAAAGTGACATTTAAAAAAACCATCTCAAATCAGAAAAATGCGCAATTGTCGCAAAAATTCAACTTATTTTATTAGAACACTTAAACAGTAAATCAAAGCGTTTTAATGCACCATAAAGCTTAAAAAATCAAGAATGCTTTATCTCACATTTAATTCATTTCTTAAACACAATTTACAATAACCAGTGTTATTTTAATAAGACAATCAAATCTATATTAAAATAGTTTTATGTATTTTTATTAGATTTCAATGATGAATATGTGTATCCGTGTACGATAGATGAATATGATTAATAAAACAGGCTTGTACCGTAAATATGAGTTCAAGAATTATAGTATACCACAAATCGAGTGTACTGCTATTGAAAATTTGGAGGGATTACGATTTATTACACATATTTAACTTAAGATATAAGTAGTGACTAAGATGTGATCATACAAGATTCAGTTATATCGTAAAAGTATTAGGAAATCTTTAGTTAAACTTATTATCCTATTTCTTGCTTGTGATAACTAATTTTTATAGTATATACCGCTTCTTTTCAAAAGTAAACTCGTTAAAATAGTGAATATAAACTTGTATAAGCAGATAAATAAAGGGCTAGCTCAACAACAGTCGAACTCAAATACATTCTAAAAATGAAGAGCTTCCTTATACGATTCTTCGTTAAAATACAATAAAAAAGGGCTCTAACAACTCAATTCGCTAGGCCCTTCATTTTGCTATTAAAAATGGTTCACTTTGCTTATAACTCTCGATTATGAATATTCTTTTTCTCAACATCAGTGATTAAATAAGGCTCAATATGTACAATCGTTTCAACCTCACCTAGCCGTGCCTGTAATTTTGACTCAATATGATCTGATATTTCATGACTTTCGATGACATTTAAATTTGGATCAACAGCTATCGTGACGTCAATAAATGAAATAACACCGTGACTTCTCGCTTTAATATCACGAATCTCTTTAATGCCAGGAATTGAAGAAATGATATGTTGAATTTGTGCCAGTTCTTCCTCATCATAGCCATCAGTGAGCGTGACAGCCGTCTCTTTAAAAATATCGATACTCGCTTTCATAATGAGCAAACCAATCACAATCGCTGCAATCGTATCGAGCATTGGCACCCCCATATAAACGCCTAAAACGCCTATCACTGTACCCATCGACACAAGCGCATCCGAAAGGTTATCATAACTTGCTGCTCTCAAAGCACTACTGTTTACTTTTTTAGAAAGATTACGATTAAAAATAAATACAGCAAACATGACAATACTTGAAATCATACCGACGATAATGGCAGATTGGCTTGGCTGAACGAATTCTCCTAGGTAAAAATGCTTTACTCCGGTAATAATAACTTGAATACTCACCGCAAACATAATGAATGAAGCAATGAGTGATGCGATAAATTCCGCACGATAATGACCATAAGGATGATTTTTATCCACGGGCTTCATGGAAATTTGAAGTGCGATAAGTATAGCAATAGAACTAATAACATCTGTCGCGTTGTTAACACCATCAGCCACTAAACCATGACTATTTGCTAACCATCCGTATGCAATTTTTAATATTGTTAAAAATGTATAAGTAATGATGCTTAGTGTTGCGCCTTTTTTAGCTTGAGAAATTTTATATTCTAATTGCAACGAAAACACCTCTAAAAATAATTGATAAAGTTTTAAAACTGTAATTCTCTAACTTTTCTATTATCCTATGAAAAGTGGGATAAATCTAGTAAAAACTATAAAATAATGATTGCAATATTGTTAATTTTCAGACTATAATGTTGTTATAACAATAAAGGGGATAGTGAATATGAAATTTAAAGGATTAACAGTGAAAATTATTATAGCATTAATTTTAGGGATTGCGTTAGGTTCGATTTTCAATTTCTATGTCGGATCTAAGGTTGTCGGATTTATCGATCAATATATTTTTAATGTAATCGGTCAAATCTTTTTAAATCTGATCTTTATGCTTGTAGTACCAGTTGTATTCGTGTCGATTGTACTCGGTGTGATTGGTGTCGGTGATCCAAAATTATTAGGCGGCATTGGCTTAAAAACGCTAGTCTTTTTCTTATCGACAACAGCTATTGCGATAACTTTAGCGATGTGTTTAGCATTAGTAGTTAAACCAGGTGCTGGCCATTCAGACTTATTAAAGACAGAGGAAGTTACGACATATCAAAAGAAATTGGATGATCAAAAGGCGACCGGGGCTTCTCCAATCAACCAAACATTTGATCAAACTTTAATTAATTTCTTCCCGAAAAATGCGATTCAGTCAATGACAACAGGAAATATGCTTCAGATTATCACATTTGCGATTTTCATCGGTATCGGTATTATGATGGTAGGTGAAAAAGGACGAATTGTACATCAGTTTTTCGAACAATTTAATGAAGTCCTGATGTATATTATATCAATGGTAATGAATGTTTTTGCGCCAATCGGTACATTTGGACTCGTGGCACATGCATTTACTGGAGCAGGTTTTGGTGCAATCAGACAACTCGGTTTATACTTTATCGTTGTATTAGCCGCGCTCTTTATTCATTTCTTTGTCGTATATGGTGGCGCAGTGAAGTTTTTAGCGGGTCGTAGCCCAATTGAATTTTTCAAAGGTTTCTTCCCAGCAATTACAGTTGGTTTCGGGGGCTCAAGTTCAAACGCAGCACTTCCTGTTTCAATGGAATGTACGAAAAAAATGGGTGTAAAACCAGAAATTGCATCTTTCGTTCAACCTTTAGGGGCAACAATTAATATGGACGGAACAGCCATTATGCAAGGTGTCGCTACGATTTTCATTGCGCAATTATCTGGTGCGGATTTAACAGTTCTACAACTCATTACCGTTGTTGCTGTAGCCGTTATTGCATCTGTCGGAACAGCCGGCGTCCCTGGTGTAGGACTCATCATGTTAGCGATGGTGTTGACTGCAGTAGGTTTAAATCCTGCCGCTATTGGTATTATCTTAGGGATTGACCGTTTATTAGATATGACACGTACAGCAGTAAACATTACTGGTGATGCAGCATGTGCGTTGATTTTATCAGAACGTGAAGGTAAAAAACTTAAAGGCAATATGCATGTAGAATAAAATAATACAAGAACCAACGTTTCTAAAGATAACTAGAAATGTTGGTTTTTTAATTTACTCCTTTTATATTGGGAGAAAAATTTATTAACGCTATTTGACAAAAACAAAATTAACGACAACTTTTTAAGATAGCTGCTTTTTAATTTTAGATAAATGCTTTTTCATTACACTAAATGATTCTCCATGGCATATATGGCTGCTTGTGTACGATCAGTCACTTCCAATTTAGAGAAAATATGACTCACATGCGTTTTAATCGTCTTTTCTGATACGAACAATGTTTCAGCAATTTCTTTATTCGTCTTCCCTTTCGCCATTTCTTTCAGCACTTCGGTTTCCCGTTTGGACAATTTATTCAACATATGAGGCTTCGTAATGACAGTATCCATCACCTGTTGCGCATCTTTATGAATCACTTTGTCACCTTGTAAAACCATCTCAATAGAGGTCATTAATGCTTCCGGTTCGACATCCTTCATTTCATAACCGTCTGCACCTGCTTGCATCGCCGACATGACATGCTCTTCATCTACATAACTTGTGAGTACTAATATTTTAATGTCTGCATGCTGTTCCTTCAGTTTTTGAATTAACGTAATTCCGTTCATTTCAGGCATTACCAAATCGACAAGGATGAGTTCTGGTTCGATTTGATTTGTTGCTAATGCATCTAAAAGTGCTTGCCCTTCCCCAAAACTTCCTACAACTTCTATCTCTGGTTGTGTCGAAAGTAAAAATTCTAATCCTTGCCTAACTATAAAATGATCATCCACAAGTGCAATTTTAGGCATTATTGTCCCTCCCTTGGCTGTTGAAGTGGTAGTCGTATTGTAATTTCTGTTCCTTGATTACTTGTCATATTTATTGTTCCTTTTAAAAATTTAATCCGTTGTCGCATATTCGACAATCCGTGTTTTTCGGCTGAATCAATTTGAGTCACATCAAAACCAACACCGTTATCCTTTAATTCTACAATCAGATATTCGTCCGTTTGGTTCAGCACAATATCCATATGATTCGTTTCCGCATGCTTTTTTGTATTATTCATCGCTTCTTGCATGACACGATACAGATGGGTCTCAATTTTATTTTCCAAGTCAATGAGCCCTTTTACCGTCACATCAATATCTAGACCTATGAGACTTGCGTAATTTTTTAATGCATGAACAAGCCCTTTTTCTAGGCCCACAGGTTTTAACTGCCAAATTAACGCGCGCATTTCATTCACAGCGTTTTGACTCGTTTGTTCAATTTGCATAAACGCACGTTGCGACGTTTCCTCTTGCGTCATTTGTCCTGCTGCGTGTGCGGTTAATTTTAAAGAAAACAACATTTGATTAACCGAATCGTGTAAATCTCGAGCTAAGCGGTTACGTTCATTAATTCGTGCCGCTTCTTTCTCTTGATTGTTCAAATCAATTCGTTTTATCGCAGAACCGATTTGAAATGCGACAGATTCTAACAATTCGAGATCTTCATCCGAGTAATGTGTTGTAAAGGGCGTTGCGACATTCAACAGTCCAAATTGTTCATTACCAGATCGTAAAGGTACCGTCGCATGATGGGTAATATCTTCAGTTTCTATCACAAATTCACGACTGGCTAAATTAATGCGCGAACAGTTGATGATGTTGGAGGCTTTTGTTAATTTGTGGTTATGGTACGCTTGCACACACCAACATGTCCCCTCTTTCATATAATGGCATTGGCGATTCGTTAAAGCTGAAGGTAATGAATACTGTGACTCTAATGTATGGTGACCTTCTTCATCAATAAAAAATATCCATCCTGTCGTAAAATCGCTTCCTTTAATTAAAGAGTCTAATGCGCCGTCTAGCATGGATTGTAATTCAGTTTCTTCGTTAAGGAACTCGGCAATTTCCTTTAATAGCGCCAATCTTGTTGGTTTTTCCATTATTGTCACTCCACTCTTTGCTTCACATCAATCATCCTATTTCTATTCGTGCATGAATGTTCATTTAACTCTATTATACACGTTGTTTCAATGAATAAAACCATCAATAGCCATTCGATTTGTGTTATGATAAAAGAAATTAAGGAGGATTTTATGAAATTTAAAGTTGCCGATACATTTAATGAACAATCCATTCGTGACATATTTAAAACATTACAATTGCCCAAAAAAGAGTTGCATACGTTGAATATGTCAAAATCTATCACAGTGAATGATGAAACTGCAAATTTACAAACAATCGTCCATACAGGTGACGAAATTTATATTCCTGATGAAGACGCAAAAAGTCAATATTTACCGAGCTATCGTTATGCGCAAATCGCTTATGAAGACGACTTTTTAGCAATTGTCTACAAACCTAAGGGCGTTAAAACACATCCGAACGATTTAAAAGAAAGTAATACATTAATGAATCATGTCATTTATACTTTGAATCACCCCTATGTTGAGCCTATTCATCGTCTTGACCAAGAGACAGTCGGCTTACTTATTGTGGCGAAACATCCGATGATTAAAAAAATATTAGATCGTATGTTGGAAAATAATGACATTCATCGTAATTATAAAGCACAAGTGAAAAGTTTGTTGCCAATTAAACCACAAACGATTGATTTACCGATTGGCAAGGATAAATTCCATCCGAATAAGCGTCGTGTCTCTCCTACCGGTCAGCGGGCAGTCACACATATCTTGTCTTCTGAAATGATTAAAGAAGGTGTTTGTGAAGTGATGTTAAAGTTAGATACTGGTCGTACACACCAAATTCGTGTGCATCTCGCTGAAATTGGTTATCCTGTACTAGGTGATCCATTATATAGTGATTCGAAATTACGTCAATTACAGCTTGAAAGTTATCAAATTGAAATGACGCATCCAATCACACAACAGCCTATTTCTGTGACGATTGATGATATTGAACAATAAATGATGAATCTAGGTGAAAAGTTTTAATTGTTTTACATGCTATCGTTTTAGACTATTGCCTTATTGATAACAATTCTGAAAATAATAATTGCTATTAGGGTTTCACATTTTTTGTTATATCTTCAAAGGTTTAAATATTTTAGGGGCTTAGACAACGCCCATGTCCAAGCCCCTTTTTATACTGTTCATTATTTCCGCTTCAGATGCCCTTTAACACGGTCCATCCAATTTCTTTTTGCGCGTACGGGTTGTCCTGTCTCAATCATATTTTGCTTGGACAATGCTAACCCAAAGTCTTGTGCTTCACGCATTAAATATTTTTGTGAATTGATCGGTGCTAAATCATTTTTAACATAATGATACACACCTGAAGCATCTTGATAGCGCCCTTTTTGATTGTCAGAAAGTTGTAAGTGCATAAAATCTACCAATCTTTTCGCAATACGTTTGTCCAAAATTGGGAATAAAATTTCAACACGTTTAATCATATTTCGCGTCATCATGTCGGCAGAAGATAAATATATTTTCTCATCGCCATTGTTATAGAAGTAATAAATACGAGAATGTTCTAACAAGCGTCCGACGATACTGACGACTTCAATATTTTCGCTAATACCAGGAATGCCAGGTTTCAAACAACAAATCCCACGAATAATTAATTTAACTTGTACACCTGCTTGTGATGCTTCATATAACTTTTTAATCAACGCTTTATCCGTCAATGAATTCATTTTCATCATCATTTTACCGTTTCCGTGTTGACGATGGCTTTCGATTTCTTCGTCGATACGTTCAATAAATAAGTCACGTATTTCGTATGGTGCCACGATCAATTGTTGATAATCCGGTTTCATGGAATAACCACTCAAATAATTGAAGAAATTCATCGCGTCTTCTCCAATTTCTCGATTTGTTGTAATAATTCCCATATCCGTATACAATTTGGCTGTTTTATCATTGTAATTCCCTGTACCTAAGTGCACAAAAGGAACGAGCGTACCATTGACACGTTTAACGACCAATGTAATTTTACTGTGCGTTTTTAAATGCGTCATTCCATACATGACGTGACAACCCGCTTCTTCCAACATTTTTGCCCAGTGTACATTGTTTTCCTCATCAAAACGCGCCTTTAACTCCACTAATACCGTGACTTGTTTACCATTTTCAGCGGCATTTTTAAGTGCTTCAATAATCGGCGAATCACTGCTGACACGGTATAACGTTTGTTTAATTGCCAATGTATCCGGATCTTCAGATGCTTCCGTAATAAAATCAACAATCGGATCAAACGATTCATACGGGTGGTGGAAGAAAATATCACGTTTCAACGCCAAATCATACACATTGTCATTACCTAAAGATTGCGGCACTTGTGGTGTATAGCGCTCGTATGTCAAGTCTTTCAATTTATGAGATAAATGATCAACCAACTCAAATACCATCGTTAAATCAAGTGGACCATTCGTATAATATACATCTTGAGGTTCTAATTCTAACGTATCAATCAACCAATCAATTTGCATCTCTTGTTGTTCACGATAATCGATTTCTAACCTCACCGCTGCACCACTTTTACGCTCTTTTAAAAAGCGTTCAATTTCTATCAACAAATCTTCGGCACCATCTTCATGAATCGTTAAATCGGCATTTCTTGTAATTCTGAACGCATACGTATTCAGAATTTCATATCCTTTAAAAAGATGACCCATGAAAAAGGAAATCATATCCTCGATTAAAACGATATATTGACGATTTCCTTCATTAATTGTAATAAAACGGTTTAATAATGTCGGAATTTGAACGATTGCTGAATTAATTTCATCACCAGTATCAATATCGACAAAAATGTTTAATGTTTTATTGTTCAGTTTTGGAAATGGTCGATATGCATCAATGCCTAACGGTGTTAATGTCGGCAAAATATCATTTAAGAAGATGCGTTCAAGTTGCTTCCGCATATCTTCATTTAATACATCCGGTTTACATAAATACACATCATACGTTTTCAATGCTTCAACTAACGCATTGAAACGATGGTATTGAAAAGCAACGTTCTGGCAATTTTTCTGTTCAATAGTCTTTAACTGTTGTTGCGGTGTTAACTGCGCTTTATTTTCAGGTTTATCGAATCCCATTTTAACTTGGTCTTTTAATCCTGCCACGCGCACCATAAAGAATTCATCTAAATTTGCACTCCCAATCGCAATAAACTTAAGTTGCTCAAGTAATGGGTTTTGGTCGTCACAGGCTTCTTGTAATACTCTGTAATTGAAGTCTAACCAGCTGACTTCACGATTGTTATAATAATCTGGATGGTTCAGGTCCAAATTTCCTTTTTCAATAGTCACTTTCATTGTCACCCCATTAATATTCTACAAAACATAGCGCAAGTCCCTATTTAGCGTAACATAAAATAAATGGGCTATAATTTAAGCATTTGTAAAAATAATATTAACCTTTGTTTTGAGTACTTTTTCGATATGTTTCTTTTGTCGATTAGATTGATAAGATTCGGCAATCGATTCATCATGATGATTGACAAACAAGTCGTAACCTTCTTTTGACGGCTGTAATTTCACTTCTTGGACACTGTTCGTATTAGAGATATTTAATGCATTTACAAATTTGATAATGCCCCCTAACGCTTGAATGTCAGACAGTTCACCATCAGAAAACCAGTTTGTCTCTTCGCTATACAATTTGAGTAACGTTTTATTTTTAAAGCTTGCGAGTAATGCCAGTCGCACACGCTCTTTATGTGATAAGCCGTTAATCCCTGAATTTGCGATAATGTAATACGTATGTTGTGAACTCGAATCTGAATCAATAAATCGACCTAAATAATAAATATACGCCGCTTCAAGAAAAACTTGTTTTAAATCTTGATCAATTTTAAGTTTTTTCTCTTTCGCCAACTGTTCTAATAGTGATTCGGCTAGCTTCACACGTTGATTGGCGCCACTTTCCTCGATTTTATACTCATTGGCTAAATGACGTAACGCATCTTGTAGAACATTGGTTTTATTAAATTCTTTTGGATACTTTTTAGCAATTTGATTCATAATGAAACCTTCACGTATCCCTTTTCTTGAAAAAGTGAACGCTGTCGCATCAATCATGTCGAATAACACATTAAATACGGATACGGCAGGTAAAATGATGTCTGCACGATCACGACTCAACCCATCTAAAGTCGTTAAAGTATCACGTGAAAATTTTTTGAGCATTTGAAATACTTCTTTTAAATCACTTTGTTCCATCGTATAGCCATGGACACCCGCGATAGGATACTGATGTAAAGACTGATGAATGCGAGCACAGTTACGCGCAGAACCACCAATACCGACTAAATTAATGTGCTGATTTTGTATCCATGACACTTTGGCAAATTCACTTTTCAAAAACTTTTCCATTTTCTTAATCGCATCTTTATCATTATGCTCTTTTCCTTCAAAGAACTGCCGCGTTAATGTCACAACACCGAACGGAAAACTGATGGCTTCTTTAATTTTTTTATCTATAAATAGCGTTAACTCTGTTGAGCCCCCACCAATATCGACAGTAATCCCATTTCGAATACTTGTCGTGTGCGTGACTGCATAAGATCCATAAAAAGCTTCATCTTCTTCAGGAATCATAATAATTTCAAGGTCAAGTTCTTGTTGAATATGTTTTAAAATCGCTTTTTGGTTTTTGGATTGACGCATAGCTGCTGTCGCAATCGGATACAAATGTTCTACTTCAAAATCTGTCGCTACCTTTTTAAAACTTCTAAGTGCTGTCGTTAAAACATCGATTCCTTCTTGCGTCATATTTTGTTCATCATCTAAATATTGACTTAATCGTGCCGGTGTTTTAATGTTTTGAATTTCGTTTAATCCTGTTTTCGGATCGTATTGAAAAATCACTAAGCGAATCGTGTTTGAACCTATATCTATTAAACCGTTACGTTCCATGTTTAAAACTTGCCTCCATACTATTTCGGATGGACCATATTTTCTGGTTTAATCCATTCCTCAAATTGTTCTTCTGTCACATAACCTGACTGAATTGCAGATTCTTTTAATGTCAATCCTTCTTTATGCGCTTTTTTCGCAATGGCTGCTGCTTTTTCATAACCGATATGTGGGTTAAGCGCAGTCACTAGCATCAATGAACGGTTCAAATAGTTATCAATGTTTTCAGGAATAGGTTCGATACCTACTGCACAGTTTTGATTGAATGTTTCCATACCGTCTGCTAATAAATAAATGGATTGTAACGTATTATGCAAAATGACAGGTTTAAAGACGTTTAATTCGAAATTACCTTGAGAGCTTGAGAATCCTACTACTGTATCGTTACCCATGACTTGTACAGCGACCATTGTTAACATTTCGCATTGTGTTGGATTCACTTTACCTGGCATAATCGATGAACCTGGTTCGTTTTCAGGAATAGACATCTCTGCTAAACCTGCACGAGGGCCAGAAGCTAACCATCTCACATCATTCGCAATTTTCATTAAGTCACCCGCGAGTGCTTTGAGTGAACCATGTAATTGAACCACTTCATCATGTGCAGTTAACGCATGGAATTTATTTTCAGATGATACAAATGGATAACCAGTATTTTCTGCAATATAGCCTGCAACTTTTGTACCAAAATCAGGGTGTGCATTAATGCCAGTACCGACTGCAGTGCCACCAATGGCTAAGTTTAAAATATGTTTTTTAGATTCTGCCAATAAATTTTCACACACGTCTAACATATAGCGCCAACCACTAATTTCTTGGCCTAACGTAATCGGTGTCGCATCTTGGAGGTGTGTACGACCAATTTTAATGATGTCTTTAAACTCATTTTCTTTTTTGTAGAACGTTTCACGCAATCCTCTTAATGCAGGTTCTAAACGTTTTTCCACTTCATGATACAGTGCAACGTGCATTGCTGTTGGGAATGTATCATTAGAACTTTGTGACTTGTTGACATCATCATTCGGGTGAATTGTTTCGTTACTACCGTTTTCTTTTAAGTATTCATTCGCCACATAGCTCACAACTTCATTCACATTCATATTACTTTGTGTACCGCTTCCTGTTTGCCATACAACTAATGGAAAATGTTCATCTAATTCACCTGCTAAAATACGATCACAAGCATATACAATCGCACCTTTTTTCGCATCGCTTAACTTTCCTAACTCATTGTTGGCTAATGCAGCTGCACGCTTTAATTGCGCGAAACCATATACAACCTCAATTGGCATTTTTTCTTTGCCAACTGGAAAATTTTGTTTACTTCTTTGTGTTTGAGCGCCCCAATATTTATCTGCAGGTACCTCAATTTCACCAAATGTATCATGTTCAATTCTTACTGACATATCTCTCGCTCCCCTTTAATTTTTGAATATTCTTGTCACTTAAATTATAGCATTAAACGAAATCGCCATTCAATGAACATTGGCGTGCAATTGCGTTTTTTCTCTAAATAAAAAAGGCTGAGAAAACTTAATTTCCCAGTCTTATTCCTACAATGAGTGAAAGTAAAATATTGAAATATAAAATCAATCGTCTCTACAAAGGCATGATTCAATGAAAACAATCCATAATTTATTCATTTGAAGGTGTTTCTTTAACTTTTTCCATTTCAGTATGCATAAATTTGTGTTTCACAGCTTGTACGACTGCAATAGCTGCTAAAATATACAAAATGAGGCCAATCACCATTGTGACCGGACTGATTCGGATTAACACACCTAAAAAGCCACTGAATTGATTGTAAAAATCATCTAAATAAATCGTCAATGCGACAGTCATCGCGATACAACAAATGACACTAATGACGATACCTTTTTGATTCGTTTTCACAAAGGTTTGAACGTGTGATTGTGCATCGTCGACTAAACCATTGGATAAGTTCAGTTGGAGTTGCACAATTTTAAATAATACCGGTAAATATAACGTCCCTAACACCAATGGGAAGGCTTTAATCGATAACAAGTTGATGATTGTGGAAATAATAATTAACATAATCCATTTCTGATGTAACTTCATGTATGTCACCTTTCATCATTTTTTAAACACGCTCCCATTTTATCATATTTGTCTCAACGTACACTAAAGAAAATAAAAAGACTGGACCATCATTATGATAAACCAGCCTTCTCATTATTTTTCTATTTTGTGTCTTTATCAGAACGCACTTTTGAATCATGTGATTGATCGAGTTTGTCTTCATCGTTCGCTTCAGAAATTTGTTCCATTTCTTTCCCGAGCTCCACGACATCATCAAAACTATCAACCATTTCATTGTCATAATGCTTTTGTTCTTCTTTCATTATGCCCTTCACCTCTTCTCTTATGCATACAATGAAGTAAAGTAATTGCGCACATCTTCAGGTAAACCTTGTGCAGCCGCTTCATCAAGGACTACAGTAACCATACGATGTGATTTTAATGTTGACGGAATAAATGTCGTATTACCATTTTCTTCGTATAATTTCTTCACTTGTTCCGCTTTCACCGCACCTGTCACGACAACAATAATTTCACGCGCTGGTAATAATGCATCATTCATAGGAATACCAATTTGACCTTCTGTATCGATTGTCACGACTTGTAACGTCAATTTACCTTTATTATCTTTTGTTTTTGCGTGATGTTTAATAAATTCTTCCACTTTTTCATCTTCTGGAACGTGGTGAATTTGTTTTTCTGGGACACCTAATGCTTGATAATATGATGGTTGCGCATCGTAATCCAATACATGAATTTGACTAAAATCAACCCTATGACGATCGACATCTTTTTTTAATGCATCTAATACCGGTGCTTCTTCTTGATTTAAATGAACGCCTACAATGGATGTCGGATTATTATTTAACTGTTTTCTTAAGATATCTGCTGTGAAAGTTGCTGCTGTTTCTGCATCTTTAAATACTTTAAAATTCATTGCCATTATCGTACACTCCTCTATTGTCCTACTCGTCTTTTACATTAATAATTACATACCCATTTTAAACATCAATTAAAACATTAAAAAATGAGGAACATTCGAAAGGTTCTCCGTTATCGTAATTATAACCTTTTTTACGCAATTGTTCTTGTCCAAACCCCAAACTATGAACAATGCTATGAAATTCGTCCATATCTATTGTAAATTTGGATAATTTTGCTGTCTTAATACCTCATAAACTAAAATCGCTGCAGTATTAGATAGGTTCAATGCACGTACATTTTCGTTCATCGGGATACGTAACGCTGTATTATCATACTTATCTTTCACCCAGTCTGGTAATCCTGTTGTTTCTTTCCCAAAAATAAAATAATAGTTTTCATCAACATTTGAAAAATCTTGAGACGTATGACTTTTAGAACCAAACTTTGTAAGTAAAAAGTATTGGCCCTCTGTTTGTTCAAAAAATGATTCAATATTGTCGTAATATGTAATCGATACATATTTCCAATAATCTAAACCAGCACGTCGCAACATTTTATCGTCAGTACTAAAACCTAACGGACGAATTAAATGTAAATGTGTGTCAGTCGCTGCACATGTACGTGCAATATTCCCTGTATTAGCAGGAATTTCTGGTTGATATAAAACTACATGAATTGGCATTATTCATCTCTCCTCATTTCTAATCCTTTAATCATCTCGACTTGGACTTCTTTAAGTTCATTGTCATAATGTGACATCACATAATCTTTTGCTGCATCACCTAAAATTTGACCAATTGCCCAAAATGCCGTTGCACGAATCATAGGTCTCGGATCCGTTTCAGCCATATCTTTTAAGTCTGGTATTGCCGTTTCTTCTTTAAAATGCGCCAGTGCAAGAATCGCATTACGTTGAATCGGCTTTTTACCTCTCCATGCGCCTGCAAGATGTCCAAATGTATTTTTAAACGTCTTATTATTCATTTTTAGTAATGGTACTAATCGTGGTTTTAAAATTTCTGGCTCTAGATGTATATCGTCTTGTTCCGTATTAATACCTCGATTTTTCGGACACACTTGTTGACACGTATCACAACCGTACAGACGATTACCGATTTTATAACGATATTCATCCGGTAAATAGCCTTTCGTTTGTGTTAAAAAGCTGATACACTTCTGGCTGTTCAATTGCCCATTACCAACGAGCGCGCCAGTAGGACAACGATCAACACAAATTGTACAATCGCCACAACTATCCATAATAGGATCATCAGGTGGAAATGGAATACTCACTAACATTTCTCCTAAATACGACCACGTACCTAAATCAGGATTAATGACAAAGCCGTTGCGTCCTACAAAGCCAAGCCCCGCACGTTCTGCAACGGCACGGTCAGACAGCACACCAGTATCCACCATTGACATGAGCTCTACATCTGGTACTTTACTTTGAATAAAAGCTGCCAAATCATCTAAACGTCGCCGCATAATCGAATGATAATCTTGCCCCCATGAAGCGCGTGCAAACATGCCTCGACGATCACCACGAACACTTTTAGGCGCACCTTTTAATTTATTCGGATATCCAACAGCAATCGCAATAATTGAACGTGCAGTCGGTAAAGATAATTTCGGCGCTGTGCGTAAAGCGATAACAGACGGCTCAAAACCTGACGCATATCCTTTTGCATGATAATCGACAAGCTTTTGTTTCAATTCATCAAAAGGATCTGCTGTGGTAAAACCAATACTATTGATGCCTATTGTATGTGCATATGCGATTATCTCTTCTTTCAATGCCCGTACATTCATCATGTCACCTCTTTAAAATCACCATGTTATTTTAACATATCTGACTGTCATTGCGTGGAATTATTCCATTGAAGCTCGGAAACTCATAAACATCATTTGATACTTCAACTAAAAAAGAGCCGGAATCAATTACATTCCTAGCTCTTTGTCGTTTAAATTTAGTTTAACACACGCTTCAAGAAGTTTTGTGTACGTTGATGTTGTGGATTTTCAAAAATTTCATGCGGTGGCCCATCTTCTACGACAACACCATCTGCCATAAATACTACGCGGTCACTCACATTTTTCGCAAAATCCATTTCATGCGTCACCACAACCATTGTCATCCCTTCTTTAGCGAGTGATTTCATTACTGCTAATACCTCTCCTACCACTTCAGGATCTAATGCTGATGTAGGTTCGTCAAATAACAACACGTCAGGATCCATCGCTAACGCACGAGCAATCGCAACCCTTTGCTTTTGTCCACCCGACAATTGATTCGGATAGGCTTCTGCTTTATCTTCCAAACCTACTTTCGATAATAAATCTAGTGCACGCGTTTTTAATTGTTGTGCATCCCCTTTTTTCAATAATTGCGGCGCTAGCATAATGTTATCAATGACCTTTTTATGTGGAAATAAATTGAAATTTTGAAATACCATGCCCATTTTTTGACGTAATTCATCCACTTTAGTGCCCTTATCTGTCAAATCACGTCCTTCGAAAATGACTTGCCCTGATGTAGGAACTTCTAATAAATTCATACATCGTAATAATGTACTTTTCCCGCTTCCAGAAGGACCAATGATAGCGACCACTTCACCTTGTGCAATTTCTAAATCAATACCTGTTAACACTTCATTTTGACCAAACGATTTATTTAACTTTGAAATTTTAATCACTGATACTCATTCTCCCTTCTAAAAAGCTCATTAAACGTGAAAGCGTGAATGTTAAAATAAAGTACAGCACAGCGGCAATTAATAATGGTGTGAATGGATCAAATGACGCCCCTTGTACAACTTGTGCATTGAACATAATTTCACTGACACCAATCACAGAGACGATAGAAGACTCTTTAATCACTGTCACAAACTCATTTCCTAATGCAGGTAAAATCTTTTTAATCGCTTGAGGCATAATGACTGACTTCATCGTTTGACTGTAGCTTAAACCTAAACTACGTGCCGCCTCCATTTGACCTTTATCTACGGCATTAATCCCTGCACGAATAATTTCTGCAATGTAGGCCGAACAGTTAATCACCAATGCGATGGCTCCACAAATAAATGCTGAAATATCTAAACCTAACACTGCTGTTGTACCAAAAAATACTAAAAAGACTTGTACAAGTAACGGTGTGCCACGTAAAAATTCGATATACGCTGATGCAAACCATTTTAACGGTCGAATTGTACTAATTTTCATCAACGCAAACATTGAACCAAATACTGCCCCTAATATCACACCGATAAGCGAAATGACAATCGTACTTTTAATACCTGTTAAGAAAAATGCGCCATATTTTGTTAAAAAGCTACCATCATCTTGCATCGCATCAGCAGCGATTTTTTCATATTTCGCTATCAAATTGTGATCATTGACGTCTGCAATGGATTGATTTACACGTTTTAATAACTTGGGTGAATCTTTCGGAACAGCAATGGCAGTTGGTTTTTCAGAATCTGCAAATGAAGCATCTGAGAACGTTAATTCTTCATTTTGTGCTAAATAAGCTTTACCTACTGCACTATCCATGACAATCGCATCTACTTTGTTGCTTTTAAGAGATAAAATCACTTCAGGCAAACGTGTTAACGATTGGATATCCGCACCTTCAATTTCCTTTTGCGCTAATTCTTCTTGTGTCGTTTGTTTTTGCGCCCCAATACGATGATGCGCTAAATCTTTCAACGTTTTAAATTTATCTTTATCCTTTTTTCGAACAACAACTTTTTGATCTACCGTCATATAGTTATCGGAAAAGTCCACTTCTTTTTTACGTTCAGCTGTCGGTGTCATCCCAGAAATAATCATGTCGATTTTTCCAGTTTTTAACGCACCGAGCAAACTATCAAATTGCATATTGACGATTTTTAATTTAACCCCATTATCTTTCGCAATTTTTTTGGCTAATTCAATATCGATACCTGCATATTCTCGTTCACCATTCACTGTTCTTTCAAATTCCATCGGCGCATAGTCTGCAGATAGCCCCACTCTCAATTCTCCACGATCTTTAATGACATCCCACTGATCCTCACTTGCAGCTTGGGCATCATACTTCGCGGGAATTCCCGAAATACAAAATACGACTATTAACATGATTGTCATCATTTTCCCCAAATACTTCATTACATTGCCTCCTTCCTATATTATCGATTATTATACATTTATATGTAAGTTTATGCAATAATATTTTGAAAATTTTTCGGTAGCCTTGTAAATATCAAAAAAACATCAAACAACTTTGTATCGTTGCTTGATGTTTTATTCATTTTGCTATTATTAATTTCAAATACATGTATGACGATTCAACATTTATTCTTTTAGTACTTCAAAATGATAAATGTCATCTCGATAACCTGGTAACACTTTTTTACTCAATTGATGCACAAACCACCCCACTGTAAAAGGAATTACGAAATAAGCAATCAATAATAAGAAAATATTCATGATTGGATCCCCTTCTAAACGGTTGAACGCATTAATCGGTCCAACGAGTCCTGAATAGCCAAAACCTGCTGACATCGGTGTGCCTTGTATCCCCACAAAGTATGCAATCAGACCCGCTACGAAACCATTAACAATTAACGGGATGATAATAATAGGATGTTTGAAATAAACAGGAATCATCATTTTAGCCGCACCAAACAATAACACGATATTCACACCCAGTTTATTGACCTTCATCGATCCCATTAAAAACGTAACACAAGCCGCTACAACACCCATATTACCAGCACCACTTCCCAAACCTGTTAAAGATATTGCCGTTGCTATTGCTACAAGTGAAATCGGTGTCACCATCAATAATGCGTATGTAATCGCAATTAAAAGACTCATAATTAATGGATTAAGTTCTGTAAACGTATGAATTAAATGCCCTAATGATTGTGTCACTTTACTCACATAAGGTAATGTCATGAGACCAATCATTCCAGAAGTCACAGGAATTAACGCGGGTAACACGATAATCTCTAATGATCCTAATTTGCCTGACAATAGAATAAACATGAGACACGCTATCATAACAATCAGCATGACGTTAATTATGTCACCAATACCATGTAATACAAACGCACCATTCTTAAACTGTAACGCACCTGATCCAATCATCGCAGAAGTTCCTACAAATGTTACCCCTGGCCCAGAAAATTTGAAGGCATGTGCAGCGAGTGCCCCAATAATAAATGCCATAAATGATTGGATGACCAAAACAACCTGATAAATCATTTCAAGAATTGGTTGACCGTCTTTAAAAAACTTCAACAATTCACCTAGAAAGGCATTAGGAAGTAACGCAATTACAACACCAGCCCCTACCGCATTTAAAATAACGCTAAAAAATTGCTTGCTGTTAATTTGATTTGTCGCCATCTACGCAACCCTCCGCTTATAAGAATAGGTTAATCATAATATAAGTGAACTTATGGCACAACATTATTCTGAAAATTTCTTAAAATATTCGTCAATACTTTAAAGGGTTATGATTGATGGTTTATTTTTATTGAGATTTTTAAGATAAAATGAAATGGGTTTAATGTTAGTAGCAGTAAATTTAAAACCAAGAATTACTACTGGTTCTTTACTAGACATAGAATTAAGAAGTTTTAAAGCAGGATTCGATGTGATTGCTATGTATAATGGAAACTACGGTTAAATAAACATTGTTTTTTTGGACACATGGACATGCGAAATCGCTAACGTGTCCAAGATGTGTATTGTTGTTTATCTAAAAAAGTTCATGTAGGTAACTTGCTCGGACCTTGTACGTCTATCTTTTCACTACATATTTAAGAAAGATCAAGAAAAAGGAAATAAATTGACTTCATTCATTACATAATCATAATAGTTCTCGCCTTTACTGCCACAAGGGAAAGAGTGAATGATTAGCACGTGCCATTGGAGAATCAAGCCTGTGCCATTTGGGTGCCGCCTCATAAAAAGAAACCCCGTAATAACAGGGTTTCTGATGTGCTATGATGTGTAAATAACGGTTATGAATACCGGTGGTCGGGGTCGAACCGACACGTCTGTGAAGACACGGGATTTTGAGTCCCGCGCGTCTGCCAATTCCGCCACACCGGCATAATACAAAAAAAACCAATATGTTATTGGAAAAAATGGAGCGGAAGATAGGACTTACACCTATACCTCTTTCCGGGAAGGAAAGTGTTCTAAAAATTGAACTACTCCCGCATGTTTCATATCAATGGAGGCGGCAACCGGATTTGAACCGGTGAATAGAGGTTTTGCAGACCTCGGCCTTACCACTTGGCTATGCCGCCAAAAGTAACTGGGCTAGCTGGATTCGAACCAGCGAGTGACGGAGTCAAAGTCCGTTGCCTTACCGCTTGGCTATAGCCCATTAATTTTAAATAAAGGCGGTTGATGGGAATCGAACCCACGAATGTCGGAACCACAATCCGATGCGTTAACCACTTCGCCACAACCGCCATGGCAGGGGCAGTAGGAATCGAACCCACATCAAAGGTTTTGGAGACCTCTATTCTACCGTTGAACTATGCCCCTATTGATATGGTGGAGGGGGGCAGATTCGAACTGCCGAACCCGAAGGAGCGGATTTACAGTCCGCCGCGTTTAGCCACTTCGCTACCCCTCCAAGACATGGTGCCGGCCAGAGGACTTGAACCCCCAACCTACTGATTACAAGTCAGTTGCTCTACCAATTGAGCTAGGCCGGCAAAAAAGTGGTTCAGGACGGAATCGAACCGCCGACACAAGGATTTTCAGTCCTTTGCTCTACCGACTGAGCTACTGAACCATTTTAATAATGGCGGTCCCGACGGGAATCGAACCCGCGATCTCCTGCGTGACAGGCAGGCGTGTTAAACCGCTCCACTACGGGACCACTTATAAATAATATTGCGGGAGGCGGATTTGAACCACCGACCTTCGGGTTATGAGCCCGACGAGCTACCGAACTGCTCCATCCCGCGGTAATAGAAAATAATAATGGCGGAGGAAGAGGGATTCGAACCCCCGCGAGCCGTTAAGCCCCTGTCGGTTTTCAAGACCGATCCCTTCAGCCAGACTTGGGTATTCCTCCGAATTATATGGACCTTGCAGGACTCGAACCTGCGACCGAACGGTTATGAGCCGTTAGCTCTAACCAACTGAGCTAAAGGTCCTAATAATGTTTTCAACTAAAATTAGTGGCGGCGGAGGGGATCGAACCCCCGACCTCACGGGTATGAACCGTACGCTCTAGCCAGCTGAGCTACGCCGCCTTATGTAGTTGTAAATTGTATTAGTATTAAATTTAAATGGTGGAGACTAGCGGGATCGAACCGCTGACCTCCTGCGTGCAAAGCAGGCGCTCTCCCAGCTGAGCTAAGCCCCCATATAAATAATTTTAAAAGATATCGGGAAGACAGGATTTGAACCTGCGACCCCTTGGTCCCAAACCAAGTGCTCTACCAAGCTGAGCTACTTCCCGTAAGGTAATGTAGCGCGCCCGATAGGAGTCGAACCCATAACCTTTTGATCCGTAGTCAAACGCTCTATCCAGTTGAGCTACGGGCGCATATTGGTGCCGAGGACCGGAATCGAACCGGTACGGTGATCTCTCACCGCAGGATTTTAAGTCCTGTGCGTCTGCCAGTTCCGCCACCCCGGCAAATAATGGAGCAGAAGACGGGATTCGAACCCGCGACCCCAACCTTGGCAAGGTTGTATTCTACCGCTGAACTACTTCTGCATATGCGGGTGAAGGGAGTCGAACCCCCACGCCGTAAGGCGCTAGATCCTAAGTCTAGTGCGTCTGCCAATTCCGCCACACCCGCAAAGTGAGCCATAGAGGATTCGAACCTCTGACCCTCTGATTAAAAGTCAGATGCTCTACCAACTGAGCTAATGGCTCATCATGGTGCCGGCCAGAGGACTTGAACCCCCAACCTACTGATTACAAGTCAGTTGCTCTACCAATTGAGCTAGGCCGGCTACTCATATTCATTTTTTTAAAATGGTGGAGAATGACGGGATCGAACCGCCGACCCTCTGCTTGTAAGGCAGATGCTCTCCCAGCTGAGCTAATTCTCCGATTATGTATTAACCTGGCACCGTCCTACTCTCGCGGAACGTAAGTCCGACTACCATCGGCGCTAAAGAGCTTAACTTCTGTGTTCGGCATGGGAACAGGTGTGACCTCTTTGCCATTGGCACCAGATTAAGTTGTAGAATGTTATACATTCAAAACTAGATAGTAAGTATATTTATCACAAGCATTACCTTATGAACCATTATTTTGATTAAGTCTTCGATCGATTAGTATTCGTCAGCTCCACGTATCGCTACGCTTCCACCTCGAACCTATTAACCTCATCATCTTTGAGGGATCTTATAACCGAAGTTGGGAAATCTCATCTCGAGGGGGGCTTCATGCTTAGATGCTTTCAGCACTTATCCCGTCCATACATAGCTACCCAGCTATGCCGTTGGCACGACAACTGGTACACCAGAGGTATGTCCATCCCGGTCCTCTCGTACTAAGGACAGCTCCTCTCAAATTTCCTACGCCCACGACGGATAGGGACCGAACTGTCTCACGACGTTCTGAACCCAGCTCGCGTACCGCTTTAATGGGCGAACAGCCCAACCCTTGGGACCGACTACAGCCCCAGGATGCGATGAGCCGACATCGAGGTGCCAAACCTCCCCGTCGATGTGAACTCTTGGGGGAGATAAGCCTGTTATCCCCGGGGTAGCTTTTATCCGTTGAGCGATGGCCCTTCCATGCGGAACCACCGGATCACTAAGTCCGTCTTTCGACCCTGCTCGACTTGTAGGTCTCGCAGTCAAGCTCCCTTATGCCTTTACACTCTATGAATGATTTCCAACCATTCTGAGGGAACCTTTGAGCGCCTCCGTTACTCTTTAGGAGGCGACCGCCCCAGTCAAACTGCCCGCCTGACACTGTCTCCCAGCACGATAAGTGCTGCGGGTTAGAAATCCAATACAATTAGGGTAGTATCCCACCAATGCCTCCACGTAAGCTAGCGCTCACGCTTCTAAGGCTCCTACCTATCCTGTACAAACTGTACCGAATTTCAATATCAGGCTACAGTAAAGCTCCACGGGGTCTTTCCGTCCTGTCGCGGGTAACCGGCATCTTCACCGGTACTATGATTTCACCGAGTCTCTCGTTGAGACAGTGCCCAAATCGTTACGCCTTTCGTGCGGGTCGGAACTTACCCGACAAGGAATTTCGCTACCTTAGGACCGTTATAGTTACGGCCGCCGTTTACTGGGGCTTCGATTCGTAGCTTCGCTTGCGCTAACCACTCCTCTTAACCTTCCAGCACCGGGCAGGCGTCAGCCCCTATACGTCACCTTACGGTTTAGCAGAGACCTGTGTTTTTGATAAACAGTCGCTTGGGCCTATTCACTGCGGCTCTTCGAAGCGTGAACCTCAAAGAGCACCCCTTCTCCCGAAGTTACGGGGTCATTTTGCCGAGTTCCTTAACGAGAGTTCGCTCGCTCACCTTAGAATTCTCATCTTGACTACCTGTGTCGGTTTGCGGTACGGGCACCATTATTCTAGCTAGAGGCTTTTCTCGGCAGTGTGAAATCAACGACTCGAGGAACAAGTTCCTCTCCCCATCACAGCTCAATCTTAAGAGTGCCGGATTTGCCTAACACTCAATCTCACTGCTTGGACGTGCACTCCAACAGCACGCTTCGCCTATCCTACTGCGTCCCCCCATCGCTTAAAACGAATCATGGTGGTACAGGAATATCAACCTGTTATCCATCGCCTACGCCTGTCGGCCTCAGCTTAGGACCCGACTAACCCAGAGCGGACGAGCCTTCCTCTGGAAACCTTAGTCAATCGGTGGACGGGATTCTCACCCGTCTTTCGCTACTCACACCGGCATTCTCACTTCTAAGCGCTCCACATGTCCTTGCGATCATGCTTCAACGCCCTTAGAACGCTCTCCTACCATTGTCCAAAGGACAATCCACAGCTTCGGTAATATGTTTAGCCCCGGTACATTTTCGGCGCAGTGTCACTCGACTAGTGAGCTATTACGCACTCTTTAAATGATGGCTGCTTCTAAGCCAACATCCTAGTTGTCTGGGCAACGCCACATCCTTTTCCACTTAACATATATTTTGGGACCTTAGCTGGTGGTCTGGGCTGTTTCCCTTTCGAATATGGACCTTATCACCCACATTCTGACTCCCAAGTTAAATTATTTGGCATTCGGAGTTTGTCTGAATTCGGTAACCCGAGAGGGGCCCCTCGTCCAAACAGTGCTCTACCTCCAATAATCATCACTTGAGGCTAGCCCTAAAGCTATTTCGGAGAGAACCAGCTATCTCCAAGTTCGATTGGAATTTCTCCGCTACCCTCAGTTCATCCGCTCACTTTTCAACGTAAGTCGGTTCGGTCCTCCATTCAGTGTTACCTGAACTTCAACCTGACCAAGGGTAGATCACCTGGTTTCGGGTCTACGACCAAATACTCATTCGCCCTATTCAGACTCGCTTTCGCTACGGCTCCACATTTTCTGCTTAACCTTGCATCAGATCGTAACTCGCCGGTTCATTCTACAAAAGGCACGCCATCACCCATTAACGGGCTCTGACTACTTGTAAGCACACGGTTTCAAGTTCTCTTTCACTCCCCTTCCGGGGTACTTTTCACCTTTCCCTCACGGTACTGGTTCACTATCGGTCACTAGAGAGTATTTAGCCTTAGGAGATGGTCCTCCCAGATTCCGACGGAATTTCACGTGCTCCGTCGTACTCAGGATCCACTCAAGAGAGAATTCATTTTCGACTACAGGATTATTACCTTCTATGATTAACCTTTCCAGGTTATTCGTCTAACAAATTCTTTTGTAACTCCGTACAGAGTGTCCTACAACCCCAATAAGCAAGCTTATTGGTTTGGGCTCTTCCCGTTTCGCTCGCCGCTACTCAGGGAATCGATTTTTCTTTCTCTTCCTCCGGGTACTAAGATGTTTCAGTTCTCCGGGTCTGCCTTCTTGCATGCTATGTATTCACATGCAGATAACACGACATAACTCGTGCTGGGTTTCCCCATTCGGAAATCTCTGGATCAAAGCTTACTTACAGCTCCCCAAAGCATATCGTCGTTAGTAACGTCCTTCATCGGCTTCTAGTGCCAAGGCATCCACCGTGCGCCCTTAATAACTTAATCTAAACGTTATGATAAACGCTCGCATTCTTCCTTATTTCTTTCTTTGCTTGTTCATTTACGAAAAGTAAACTTCACTGCGCTCATCAAGAAATGCGTTGACTGACAAGCGTTTTCATCAACGTTTGTGCAATCAAAATACGATGCTTACCATCACCAGTTATTAATTATGTGAGTCGTCAAATGACGACTAGCGATAATTTTTGTTTCAAGCTTTTAAACGCTTGTCACTCGGTTTTGCTTGGTAAAATCTATACTTACTTATCTAGTTTTCAATGTACAAATGATATAAATGGTGGAGACTAGCGGGATCGAACCGCTGACCTCCTGCGTGCAAAGCAGGCGCTCTCCCAGCTGAGCTAAGCCCCCAAAATATTATTTAACTTTTAAATGGTGGGCCTAAGTGGACTCGAACCACCGACCTCACGCTTATCAGGCGTGCGCTCTAACCAGCTGAGCTATAGGCCCATTTGAATTTTGAATTCTCAATGAACGAGCATTCAAAACTGAATACAATATGTCACGTTAATCCGCTTATCACCTAATGGTGATATTCCGTATATTATCCTTAGAAAGGAGGTGATCCAGCCGCACCTTCCGATACGGCTACCTTGTTACGACTTCACCCCAATCATTTGTCCCACCTTCGACGGCTAGCTCCAAATGGTTACTCCACCGGCTTCGGGTGTTACAAACTCTCGTGGTGTGACGGGCGGTGTGTACAAGACCCGAGAACGTATTCACCGTAGCATGCTGATCTACGATTACTAGCGATTCCAGCTTCATGTAGTCGAGTTGCAGACTACAATCCGAACTGAGAACAACTTTATGGGATTTGCTTGACCTCGCGGTTTTGCTGCCCTTTGTATTGTCCATTGTAGCACGTGTGTAGCCCAAATCATAAGGGGCATGATGATTTGACGTCATCCCCACCTTCCTCCGGTTTGTCACCGGCAGTCAACTTAGAGTGCCCAACTGAATGATGGCAACTAAGCTCAAGGGTTGCGCTCGTTGCGGGACTTAACCCAACATCTCACGACACGAGCTGACGACAACCATGCACCACCTGTCACTTTGTCCTCCGAAGAGGAAAACTCTATCTCTAGAGCGGTCAAAGGATGTCAAGATTTGGTAAGGTTCTTCGCGTTGCTTCGAATTAAACCACATGCTCCACCGCTTGTGCGGGTCCCCGTCAATTCCTTTGAGTTTCAGTCTTGCGACCGTACTCCCCAGGCGGAGTGCTTAATGCGTTAGCTGCAGCACTAAGGGGCGGAAACCCCCTAACACTTAGCACTCATCGTTTACGGCGTGGACTACCAGGGTATCTAATCCTGTTTGATCCCCACGCTTTCGCACATCAGCGTCAGTTACAGACCAGAAAGCCGCCTTCGCCACTGGTGTTCCTCCATATCTCTGCGCATTTCACCGCTACACATGGAATTCCACTTTCCTCTTCTGCACTCAAGTTTTCCAGTTTCCAATGACCCTCCACGGTTGAGCCGTGGGCTTTCACATCAGACTTAAAAAACCGCCTACGCGCGCTTTACGCCCAATAATTCCGGATAACGCTTGCCACCTACGTATTACCGCGGCTGCTGGCACGTAGTTAGCCGTGGCTTTCTGGTTAGGTACCGTCAAGATGTGCACAGTTACTTACACATTTGTTCTTCCCTAACAACAGAGCTTTACGATCCGAAGACCTTCATCACTCACGCGGCGTTGCTCCGTCAGGCTTTCGCCCATTGCGGAAGATTCCCTACTGCTGCCTCCCGTAGGAGTCTGGACCGTGTCTCAGTTCCAGTGTGGCCGATCACCCTCTCAGGTCGGCTACGTATCGTCGCCTTGGTAGGCCGTTACCCCACCAACTAGCTAATACGGCGCGGGTCCATCTATAAGTGACAGCAAGACCGTCTTTCACTGTAGAACCATGCGGTTCAACATGTTATCCGGCATTAGCCCCGGTTTCCCGGAGTTATTCCAGTCTTATAGGTAGGTTACCCACGTGTTACTCACCCGTCCGCCGCTAACATCAAAGGAGCAAGCTCCTCATCTGTTCGCTCGACTTGCATGTATTAGGCACGCCGCCAGCGTTCATCCTGAGCCAGGATCAAACTCTCCATAAAAGAAGTAAGCTTGATATAGCTCGTTGATTGTTTAAGTCAATCACTCTTGAAAGTACTTTTGAAGTACTCAAATTATCGGAATTAACGTTGACATATTGTCATTCAGTTTTCAATGTTCGCTTTTTGCTGTTACAAGAATTCATTATACTTCAAACAAAATTCTGTGTCAAGATTTAATTTAAAGTTTTTTTAATTCTTTGTTAATAAGTTGTTGTCTTATTCAACATTTATTATCTTATAATGTTGTGAAGAAAGTTTCAAGCGTTAATTTTACACTTTTAATCATTCATTTACATGCGTTCAACATGGAAGAATTATTTTTAACAATCTCCTTGAAACGACTTCCTTATCTTACCAAGTAGAACCACCATCGTCAACACAAAAATAGCCGTTATTTTTAATCAAATTTACTATGTTTTTGAAAACTAACACGTATAGAGTTATTTTTACATCAAAACATTTTAAACAGTGATTGTATTATCTTTTGAATCAATTTAAACAATTATATCTCCACCCAATTCTATAGCGGCTGACTCACATATCCTATATTTTTCTTCAACCATAATCATAAACATTTTCACTATGTTGTCAGCCATTGTAAGATTTATCATCTAAATCAACAATCGCTTTTCAAGACAATCAATTCATCATTAGCCGAAAATAATTACCAAAACTTAAAAACAAAAAAGACTTATTCATTAAAACGTATCATTCATACGCTTTCTGAATAAGCCTTCAATCACTTATAATTCTTTTTCAGCCTCTTTACACGATTGACAAACACCATATATCTCCATTCTGTGATGCGTGACGTCAAATTCTGTTACATGTTGCGCGAGTTGTTCAACTTCATGGAGCAATGGATAGTGGAAGTCAACAATCTTACCACATTTCTCACAGATGACATGATAATGATTCTGTGTGTCGAAATCAAAACGACTTGAAGCATCACCATATGTTAACTCTTTAACAATGCCTGTCTTTTTAAATACTTTAAGGTTATTGTAAATTGTTGCAACACTTATATTTGGGAAGTCAGGTGATAATGATTGATAAATTTCGTCAGCAGTCGGATGTGATTCCGCTTTGATGAGGAAATTTAATATTGCTTGACGTTGCGGTGTAATACGCACGCCTGCTTCACGTAAAGACGCTATTGACTCTTTTAATTGATGATCATGAGATTCCAATCCAGCAGTCATTAGGTTCACCCGTCTTTCTTATTAAGAATAATTCTTACTTAATAATATATATGGTTTACCTTTTTATTGTCAATATTTATCTAATATCCTCTATCAATATTAACATTATTCTCAATCAAATCGCCGTTATTGAGAAAAGATTTTAAATTGTTAGAAAAAATATCAGTAGCTAATTTTTTGTTATCTACGTGACTGCCTGAAATATGTGGTGTTAAAAATACATTATCCAACTGGTAGAGTTCTGAATTAGATTCAAGCGGCTCCTTTTCAAATACATCTAAATATGCTTTACGAATCATTTTATTTTTTAAGGCATCGACAATGACCGCTTCTTTTGCAATCGTACCTCGACCTAAATTGACAAATAATGTACGTTGATTCATCGCTTTAAAATCTTCTGCTGTTAATAAATAACGTGTGTCTACAGTTTCCGGTAACAAATTCACAACGATATCCGCTTTTTCATAGACATGTTGACGTTCTGAAATGGCATATGTCTCGTCAAAATGGTCTGCCGCATGACCTGTTGTATTTAATCCTATCGTTTTCATTCCTAATGTTTGCGCTACTTGAGCTGCGCGTTGTGGAATCTTTCCGGTACCTAAAAATAAGATGTGCTGATCTTTAACGGATGGTGTAACACGCTTATGGTTATAAATGCGCGCTTGCTGTTCTTCATAAATTGCTTTCAGTTCTTTGTAATCATCTAATATGTACGCAAACAGAAATTCCGTAAGTTGTTGTGCATGTACACCACCTGCATTGGTCAATTGAATCTCTCTTTTCTTGAGTATTTCAAATGGTAAAGGATTGACCCCTGTCGCATACCAAGCAATCCATTTTAATTGTGGTGCATTTTCGATAAAAGCCTCATCAACTTCTGGATGATATGAAATCAGCACATCCATTTGTTGTTGTACTTCTTCAGGCAGTTGAGAGGGATGCTTATAAAATTTGAAGTCAACATTAGGAAATGCTTCTTGTAACTTTACTTCTTGATCATCTAAACGCATTAAGCTTACGACTAACATGGACGATCACCCTTCCAAGATTTCTTTTAACTGTGCCATTTGTTCTTTGACTTTTACTTTTTCGATGACATCAATAATATTACCTTCTTCATCTATGACAAAAGTTGTCCGTACGATGCCCATTGATTCTTTACCAAAAGATTTCTTCAGTTGATAGACACCGACCGCTTCTGAAAGTTGAAAATCTTCATCGACCAATAAATCAAAATTTAGTTGGTGTTTCTCGATGAAATTTTGATGTTTGCGTTTTGAATCGCCACTCACACCATAAACTTGCACATTTAAATCATTGAAGTATGCAATATTATCTCTAAAGTCACATGCTTCTGTAGTACATGTGGGTGTGTTATCTCGTGGGTAAAAATAGAGAATTACTTTTTGTCCTTTTAATGAAGCTTTTGAAATTTGTTCGCTATTTTGATTTTCTAATTGGAAGTCTGGAAATGTGTCACCTTTTTTTAACATAACAACCCTTCTTTCTAATATCTTCTCATTTTATGATACGATAATAGAGAAAAATATTAAATTAAAAGAGGTTGGTTGATTTATGAATTTTAATCGAAGCGAAGAATTACAAGAACAATCCAATGAATATATTTTAGGGGGTGTCAATTCACCGTCTCGTTCATATAAAGCTGTCGGTGGTGGCGCGCCTGTTGTGATGAAGTCTGGTAAAGGGGCTTATTTATACGACGTTGATGGCAATGAATATATCGACTACTTACAAGCATATGGTCCTATTATTACTGGACATGCCCATCCACATATTACTGAAGCAATCCAAGAACAAGCTGCCCTTGGTGTGTTATTCGGTACACCAACAGAATTAGAAATAGCGTTTGCACGTAAATTGAGAGCTGCCATTCCTTCATTAGAAAAAATGCGCTTTGTAAACTCAGGGACAGAAGCAGTGATGACTACGATTCGTGTTGCACGTGCTTATACAAATAGAGATAAAATCATCAAATTTGCTGGCTGTTATCACGGTCACTCTGATTTAGTACTTGTTGCTGCAGGAAGTGGTCCGTCTCAACTTGGTTCTCCTGATTCAGCAGGTGTACCGAAAAGTGTGGCTCAAGAAGTCATTACGGTGCCATTTAATGATATTGAATCTTTTAAAGAAGCAATGAAACATTGGGGCAATCAAGTAGCTGGCGTGTTAGTTGAACCAATTGTTGGTAACTTTGGTATGGTCGAACCTCAACCTGGATTTTTAGAAGAAGTAAACCGTGTGACGCATGAATATGGCGGCTTAGTCATTTACGATGAGGTCATTACTGCATTCCGTTTTCACTACGGTGCCGCACAAGATTTACTAGGTGTTTATCCTGATTTAACAGCTTTCGGTAAAATTGTCGGTGGTGGCCTTCCAATCGGTGGTTACGGCGGTCGTCAAGATATTATGGAACAAGTAGCACCACTCGGCCCCGCCTATCAAGCAGGGACAATGGCAGGTAATCCATTATCAATGAAAGCTGGTATTGCCTTGTTAGAAGTGTTAGAACAACCTGGTGTATATGAAAAATTAAATCAACTCGGTGAAAAATTAGAAGCCGGATTACAAGCTGCCATTGATAAATATCAAGTCAAAGCAACTATCAATCGTGTATACGGTGCGTTAACAGTATACTTTACAGATGGAAAAGTTACACACTATGAACAAGCCGATGCTTCTGATGGTGAACAATTTGCGAAATTTTTCAAACTGATGTTACACCAAGGTATTAACCTAGCACCATCGAAATATGAAGCGTGGTTCTTAACGACAGAGCATACTGAAGCAGATATCGACAAAACGATTGCTGCTGCGGATTATGCATTTAGCCAATTGTAAACTTCGCTATTGAAATTTGCAATGTAACAGTGTATAACATGATTAAACCTATTCACTATTCAGGATTTAATTTAACCAAAGGAGCGCGATGATTTGAAACTGGGAGCTAGAATTTTAAAAACAGGTATCGCCATTATACTTGCGGTTTCGATTGCCTCACTGTTACCTCATAGCGCTGGGATGGTGACTGTCGCAGGAATTGCAGCGGTCGTCGCCATGCAGCCTAGCGTTTACCGGACGTTTAAAACGATTGTCGACCAATTCCAAGGTAATGTCATTGGTGCCCTCCTCGCTGTAGCTATGGTGACCATTTTCGGTAACAATATCATTATTATGGGTGCGACAGTCATTTTGTTAATCGCATTACTCTTTAAAATGAAAATCGCGCATGTTGCAACGTTAGCTACAGTGACAGCACTGGTCATTATGGGACAACATGACGGCTCTTTTTATATCTCAGCCTTTTACCGATTTTCACTTGTGATGATTGGAGTCATCAGCTCATTCATCGTTAATCTCACATTTCTACCACCAAAGTTTGAGACGAAAATATATTACAACTCATTGAACATTTCGACTGATATTTTTAAGTGGTTTAATTTAGTGTTAAATGATGCGACAGAATTTAATTATGTGAAGCAAGATTTAGAAAATTTACGTCAACGTATTGTAAAACTTGAGCAGTTACTTGAATTTTATAAAGAAGAACGTGTCTATACAAAGAAACAAGTCTTCGCACAAACACGTAAGAAGATTTTATTTAAAGAAATCGTCTTGTCGACACGTGATGCATATGACGTGCTCAGAAGAATGAATCGTTATCAAAATGATTTGGTGCATTTAAATCATGCGTTGTTACTACAAATTAAATTAGAAATTGATGAACTCACACAATTTCATGAACAGATTTTAATTAGTATTACGAAAAAGGCGAAGTTTGATGCCACGTTAGATCAACGTTTTGTTCCCAATCCGTTAAAAAAAGACATCATGACTGCTTTTAAAGAAGAAGTCGTGACAGATTCAGAGCCTAAAAACTTTTCTTACGCTAACATTATGCATATCATTTCAGCTTTAGAAGAGTATCGCTACAATATAGAGCATTTGGATCGTTTACGTGTCAGTTATTTTAAATACCATAACACTGATCCTGATATCGATATTATTGAAGAGGATTTTGATTTATAACATTAAAAGCTCGAGCAAGATGATTTGAACATCACCTTGTTCGAGCTTTTTCTACATTGATAGGGCTGAGAGATTCACTTTTCTCTGCCTCTATCTTCACATATACTTATGATTCATGATTGATTATAAAACAGTCGAAAAATGAGGATGAATTGGAGACAAAAATTGATGCTATTACTTTTCTTGATTTCATAAACTTGCCCTTAGTTTACTATATTTCGATGTAAGATTGCCCAGAAGATGGAGACTCCTGAGGGAATGTGTGCATACTGCTAACAGTCTCTTCTTTACTTTAATAATGGGTGCTGTTTAACGCAGTAGCTGACTGGACTTCTCAAAAGCATGCTTTTGAGAAGTCCAGTCAGCCTTGCGGGGCAGTACGATGAAATCTTTGTTGCACATGAGATTTTTGTACTGCTCTCAAAATCCACTAACGCATCAACAAATATAAAAGTTTAATCAAGCGTTAGTGAGTTGAAGGATCAGCCCCTAGGAAACGCGAAGCCATGAAGCAATCAAAACCCACAAATCGAAGGAAGAAGGGGCAAGTTACACAATGCTACATCAATAGCATCAAAAATTTTTATGTCTCATATTCAAATTTAATCAATCAACTTTAATTGATATTGATGAATCGATTCAATTTCGCCGTTCTGATATTTAATCGTCACATGTTCAGGACCGATTTCAGTTGGACTTTTCACACCGACCGCTGCAGCGATATTAAACAACCCTTCATGCAAGCTCGTAATATAGTTCGTTACACGATATTGTTTTTCATCGACTACGAGGGCTTCTTCTTTTTTAGGATCCGTCGTTGCAACACCAACTGGGCAAATATTTTTATGGCATTGACGGCTCATAATACAACCGACACTAATCATCATCGCTCTTGCAACATTCACAAGGTCAGCCCCTAATGCTAACGCGATGGCAATTTTATCAGGTGTAACTAATTTTCCAGATGCAAAAATTTTCACTTTATCTCTTAACTGATGCGCTTTTAGTAAACCGTCAATGATAGGAAGGGCTGTAAATAATGGCAATCCCACGCCATCTTGCAATTCTTGGAACGTTGCACCTGTCCCACCTTCACCACCGTCAATTGTAATAAAGTCGGGATAAATGTTTAATGTTTGCATAGCATCAATCAATTGTTTAAAGTCGTCTTTTCTACCGAGTACCATTTTAAAGCCCACTGGTTTTTGACTCATTTCTCGCAGTTCATCAATCCAATTTAATAAATCGTACGCGTTATTAATAAAGTCAAAACGGTTCGGCGAGTCGACAGTTTCATAAGGTTTAAGTTTACGAATTTTGGCAATTTCTTCTGTCACTTTTTTACCCTCAATATGACCGCCTCGTGTTTTAGCCCCTTGTGCCAGCTTAATTTCAAATGCTTTAACTTGAGGACGTTGTGCAACTTCCATGAAATGATTCGGGTCGAATTGTCCCTGCTCGTCCCTGACACCAAACAAACCAGGACCAATTTGGAAAATAATATCAACATCACCGGCAAGATGATAGTCGGATAAGCCCCCTTCACCTGTATTCATCCAAGTATTTGCCATTCCTAACCCTTTCGAAAGTGCTGTAATCGCATTTTTACCTAGCGCACCGTAACTCATGCCTGACTGTCCAACTAAACGTTTAACGTAAAATGGATGTGCTACATGTTCCCCTATTTTGACATAATGTTCGGGCGCCAAATAAAAAGGTTCAATTTCTTTCGCACGAATATGCTCTGAACGATTAAACAATGTTTCACTTTTAATTTGGTAAATGAATGTGGAAATCCACTCCGCATTGTCGACCATTAACTGATGCTTTTGCGTTGGAAACATGGCATTATTAATAAAATAACCGGTGTCGTAATTTTTCTGAGTTCCAAAACTCGCCCCTCTTGAGTTGTATTTGCCCGCAATGACAATATTTTGATATTCCATTCTCGAAAAAGGCCTATCTTCATTATCATTTAAAAATAAATATTGACGCATCTCTGGTCCAATATGTTCTAAAAAATATCTCACACGTGCTAGCACAGGATAATTACGTAATACACTGTGCTGCTTTTGTCGTTTATCAAAAATTAAAAACGCAATAAATGCGATAAATGCAATGACTAATATACCTACTAATAAAGCATTGATAATTAATTGAAGTACAGTTAAAAAAGTCATTGTAACCCCCACTCCCTTTTTCTGTCATTATACATGAAATATAGGACGACATTGACTGAGATGACCGATTTAAGTTGGAAATAACTTGATTGATAACCGCTAGGCACATGCTCAGTTCAAACATTCCATTTATTGATTTTTCTAATAAAGATAATTTTAAAACTTGTTTGTTCTTATTGCGTTGCGCATTCAGATTATTCCATTTGATTTCAAATTTAATTTTATCAATTTTCTTTTAGCAGTCACATTATAGATAACAAATATCAAAAAAAGAGGCTAGAAATTAAGTTTTGCCAGCCTCTACTACTCATAGATTTATGATTCATTTATAAATTTTGAATAGAGTAAAGTCGACGGTATGCGCCTTCTCGTTGCATTAACGCCTCATGAGAACCTTGCTCAACAATTTTACCATTTTCAATGACGACAATTTTATCTGCATGGGTAATCATTGAAAGTCGATGCGCTACAATAATCGTTGTCCGGTCATGACTCAGCTTTTCTAACGCTTCTTGAATAATTGCTTCACTTTCTAAATCTAACGCACTTGTTGCTTCATCTAAAATCAGAATCGGCGGATCATTTAAGAAAATACGTGCAATCGATAATCGTTGTTTTTGCCCACCTGAAAGCTTCACACCACGTTCACCGACTTCCGTATCATAACCTTGAGGCAATGCCATAATAAACTCATGGGCATTTGCCAGTTTCGCCGCTTCCACGACCTCTTCAAATGACGCATCTGGACGGCCGAGCAAAATATTTTCTTTCACTGTATCGGAAAATAAAATGTTGTCTTGCTGCACCATGCCGATTTGTCGTCTTAAACTTGCCGTATCGAAATCTTTAATGTCATGGCCATCAATTTTAATATATCCTTCTGTCACATCGTAAAAGCGAGGGATAAGATGGATTAAGGTTGACTTTCCGCCCCCACTCATACCGACAAATGCGACTGTTTCACCATGCTGTATATCTAAATTCAAATGGTTCAGTACATTCCGCTCTTCTGGATTGTATTTAAATGACACATTTTCTATTTCGATATGCCCTTCACGAATCGGAATCGCTTTAGCTTGTGGTGTGTTTTTTATATCATAAGGCTCATCAAACAATTGAAAAACACGGTCCATTGATGCAAAACTTTGCGTTAATGTTGTAAAAGAAGACACGAGACGGCGTAAAGGTCCGTAAAGTTGTTCGAGATAACTGACAAATGCCGCAAGTGTCCCCACTGTCACGGATCCCGTAATGGCTAAATAAGCACCGTAACCTATAACAATTAATGGACCAATATCTGTCACAGTATTGATAGCCGAAAATGAATAAGCATTCCAACGTGTATGTTTAAAGGCCTTGTTTAAAAAATTTGTGTTGCGTTGATCGAAATTTTTCGCTTCGTTCGCTTCAATCGCAAAACTTTTAATGACTGCCATCCCATTGACACGTTCATGAAGGAAGCCTTGTGTTTCAGCGAGCTTTTGTGAACGTTCACGAGTCAGTGCTCTTAAACGGCCGAAAAAGAAATAGACCGTTAAAATGTAAAAAGGTAAGACGACTATCGCTGCTAATGTCAGTTGAACGTCTAAGAAAAACATGACCGATAACGCAATAATAATCGTAATACAGTCAAGCCAAATATTCATGAGACCCGTCATAATGAAATCTTTCGTTTGTTCAACATCATTAATGACACGTGAAATCACTTCACCTGCTTTGTTGTTCGCATAAAACTTTGAACTTAATGCTTGTAAATGATCATACAATTTTTTTCGAATATCATATAAAATTTTGTTACTTGTCCATTGTGCTAAATATTGTCTAAAAAACTCAATCGGTGGGCGTACCACTACAAAAATAAACGCCGCAATGAGCATAGACACAGCTAAACGCATTAACTTATCATCTACTGTTAAAGCCGCATTATTAATCACGTCGTCAATGACATATTTGATTAATAATGGAATCAGCAACGGAATACCAAACTTCAATATCCCGACTATAATCGTGCCAACAATCAGCCATTTATACGGCTTTACAAACTCTAAATATCGTCTTATCAAAAAAACGCCCCCCAGTATTATCCTACGTCATCATTGCTCACATATGTATCATGTATAAAATAAGTTTCGCACGTCTCTTTGAATGACGAATTGAACGGGAGTAAGAACAATATCAGTTGTCTCACTCCCGTATTACATTGTCATTGCCAATCGGTGTTGTTATTCAATTACATACGACATGATACTTTAAAAGTTTTTCACCTTTTGAAATCGTTGACGCCACACTTTAATAAAATCAGGTGCAAATGGTCCTTTTTTCTGCTCAATCCATTGTTGTAAAATATCAACATTGCGTCTTAAAATCATATCAATATCTTTTGGATAATTCATTTGATTCATATGTTGTTCATATTCATCTTCATCTAATAAATGATATTTGCCGTTTGGATAAACTTTAATATCTAAATCATAGTCGATATATTTTAAAGCTTCTTCATCGCAAACAAAAGGCGACGATAAGTTACAATAATAATAAACGCCATCTTCACGAAACATACAAATGACATTAAACCAATATTCTGAATGGAAATAGACAATTGCAGGTTCGCGCGTTACCCAAGTGCGGCCATCACTTTCGGTCACAAGCGTATGATCATTACCACCGATGACGACATCTGCTGTTCCTTTTAAAATTGTAGTTTCGGACCATACACGGTGTATATTGCCATCGTGTTTATAAGATTGAATTTTAATCGATTCCCCTTCGCGAGGTATACACGATTTGACCAACTTCTCACACCACCTTGTTAAAAATTCACCTCGTTATTATATCATATTCCAATCCTATTACTTAATTATTCCGATTCATTTATAGCGTTAAATATTTTAGTCATTGGAACTGGAAAAGAGTAGTCATCCTTTTCAGCGGGTGCCATCCATCGTCTTCCTTTTGCGATGATCGATGCTGCTTCATCCACCGTTGCAGTATGTACAGTTAAATACCATGTCAAATGTGTAAATTGATGTTTCACTTTCAAAACATTTTTACGTTGAATCGTTAAATTATTGACGTCTAACGTTTTTTCTATAGCTTGAGTCGCACCATATTCAACCATTGGAAACTGCCACATGCCTTTTAATAATGACGCTGTACGCTGTTCTATTAAATAGTCTCCTGATTGATTTTGAATGACATACACATCAAAATTCAATGTTTTTTTCTTCAACTTTTTCGTTTTCACAGGACGTTCTAATTCTGTCCCGCGTTCGTAGGCTTCACAATGCATTTGAACTGGACAAAATATACAAAGTGGCGCTTTAGGTGTACACACGAGTGCCCCTAACTCCATCATCGCTTGATTAAAATCACCTGACTGCTGTTCAACATAAGGCGCCAACTCATTTTCGTAAGCTTTTCTTGTCGACTGAAGCGCTGTATCACGTGCATCATCGTTTAAACGCGACCATACACGAAAGACATTCCCATCCACTGTCGCTAACGGTAAATCGAAAGCAATGCTCATCACAGCTGCTTGTGTGTATGGACCGACACCTTTCAATTTCAAAAATGTCTCCGGATGTTGCGGCATGCTTCCATCATGAAATGCGACGACTTCTTTTGCGGCAGTATGAAAATTACGTGCACGACTATAATATCCGAGACCTTCCCAAAGTTTTAATACATCGTCCTCATGCGCATTTGCCAAATCTTCAATTGTCGGAAACGCTTCAACAAAACGATGATAATAATCTCGGACCGTATCGACTTGTGTTTGTTGTAACATCACTTCGCTGATCCAAATATAATATGGATTTTTCGTTTCTCTCCAAGGCATTTGCCGTTGTTCCTTTTCAAACCATTCCAATAAATGTGGCTTGAATGTAAGTTCATCTAACATTTCAATTCTCCTTGTACATATTAATGATTTTTGTTCATTTCAATTATCGACTATAATAAAGTTACGTTATATTGAAAAGAGTGAGACATTATGGATACAGCCACACACATCGCGATAGGCGTTGGACTTACAGCAATCGCAACGACGGATGCTGCCATGAGCGGAAACTTCGCTGCAACGGCAACTGTACTGATTGCGAGTTCATTAATTCCTGATAGTGATACTGTACTAAAATTAAAAGATAATGCAACATATATTTCAAATCATAGAGGCATTACACATTCTATTCCTTTTACTTTACTTTGGCCATTATTGTTAACTTTACTAGTCTATAGTTTTTTCAAACAAGTCGACCCTTTACATGTATGGTTATGGGCACAACTCGCTGTATTTCTCCATGTGTTTGTTGATATTTTCAACTCATATGGCACACAGGCATTGCGGCCTTTTTCGAGTAAATGGATTCAACTGAGTGTCATTAATACATTTGATCCGATTATTTTTATGATTTTGCTCATTGGTATCGCCATTTGGGCCATAGGTGTACACCCTTATGTCGTATTTATTCCAGTTTTAATCATTCTCATTGTGTATTATATCTTAAGATTTCAAATGCGCAGTTGGTTAAAAAAACAAGCTTTAAATCAAGTGGAACATCTCGGTACACCGATTAAAGTTTTTGTAGCGCCGACCCTTCGCTTTATGCAATGGCGTATTGCAATTCAAACTGAAAAATACGATTATGTCGGTCGCAGTTATGGACGTAATATTGTGTTTAGTGACAAGGTGGAGCGTCAGCCTTTTCCAAGTGATGCGATTATGAAATATGCGCAATATGATAAAAATGTGAAAGCTTTTCTGAACTTTTCTTCTATCTATCGTTGGCATGTGAGACAGGTTGATTCTTATACGACTGAGTTGCGTTTTATTGATTTGCGTTATTTGAAGGATGGTCATTATCAGTTTGTGGCGGTTTTACATCTTGATCAAGAGTTGAAAGTGAAGCATTCGTATACAGGCTGGGTGTTTAGTGAGGAGAAGTTATTGAAAAAATTACTCGCACATTAATACAGAGTCGTATAGAATCATTTAAAGTTGCATGATGTTCAGATACAACCTTACGATTGAAAGCACAATTCTTTACAATATCGATTCATAGCCTTTTTTAATTGCCATTTTAGGCTCGCATTCCTAGGCACTGAAACTTCAACTAACGCTTTGATTTTACTGTTACATTAATTGAAGCGTTGGTGGATTTTGGGAGCAGTACAGCAATCTCGTGTGCAACAAAGATTTCGTCGTACTGCCCCCGCAAGGCTGACTAGACTTCTCAAAAGTACAAGCATTGAGAAGTCAGACAGCTACTGCGATACACAGTGGTCGCTGTTAAATATCAGAAATCATATTTAAGTCTTTGGTTTATCCCTCAGGAGTCTCGCCTGATTTGCAATTTTAAAAGGCTTTTTATTTTGAAATTGAAGAATTGTTCTTACAATCTTTGAATATCGCAACAATGCACATTTATTTAATTCAAATAACAACTTGTATTCATGGTGCTTCGTTAAAGCTTCATATCCCTTTATCTTATAATTAAAAATGTGCCTCCCCCTATCATGTATATAACATCAAACAAAAGCTGTGTTCAACGATGTGATGTCGTTGTTTCACAGCTTATTGTTTTACTCTGCTTTTTCTTTTTGTCCTTCTGATTGATGGTGTTCGTTTGGTCTTAATTGTGATACATAATCTTTTAATGCATAACAGAAGACAATTATTAGTCCAATGAAACACATGAAATAAAGATGATAACCGAGATGATTCATGGCTTCATGGCCAACGATAACAGCTTGTTGCATCCCATTGACTAAATAATACATCGGGTTCAGCATCATAATATGTGTCACCCAACCGTTACTATTAGGTGGAATATAAAGAATTGGCACGAGTAAAAATGTCAAAATCATGATCAATATAAAAACGCGGTCTAACTTTGGATAGAGCACATACACTAAACCAAGTAAATATGACATGATGAAGATAAAAATGAACGACATCGCACTATAAAAGAATACGCCTACCCACGTCGTATCTGTATTCAAAGGTTTTAACCAAGCCATGACGCTCATTAATACAGTTAATATGACGGTATTCATCACGCTCGACAAAACAATATGGAAAAATGGACTCATATTAAAGTGACGCGTCACATAATAATCTCTAGGAAAGAAGCGATAATGAATATAAATCGCAACCCATATGACACCAAAAGCGACGAGCCCTGTCAGGCGATAATCAAAGGTCGCTTGTGTCACTTCCACGATATCTAAAAATTGAAAAGCAATCGCGGTGAAAACCATTAAACCGAATGCGATTAAAAAAGTTAATGCTGTCCATTTACGATGTTTTTGAAGGCGATATTTACTGTGTCTAAACAATCTTGTTCGATTATGGAAAAAATGAATTAAGTTTTCTAACACGCTCATCACCTACAATTCGATATAAATCCATTTGGAATGTTTGAGATCGGCAATTAAATAACCTGCATCTGTTTTGCTCATCCAAATATCGGTTTTAATATTAAATTCATCTCTAAATTTGTCTTGTTTCACGATTGGAAATGTAAAGCCGAGTAAATGATCGCGGTCATCAAACAACATTGAAATCGGCTGTTCTACAATCGGTTCTACAAATCGTTGTTGATGTTCAGGCACAAGTGTTTCATTCACCTTTTTATGTGATTGATGAAGTGCACTGTTAAAGTAATCGACATAGTTAATATAGTTATCCTTCATATAAGGTTCTAACTGTTTACGATCGACTTCTTTATAAAGTGCTGCCGGATTTAAATAAAGAAATTTATCTTTGTTTGCTTTATAACTTTTGCCATCCACTTCAATACGGTACGTCGTTTTATTCTCACCCGTAATCGACGCTACTGCATAGTGTGGTAACTGCACTTCTTTACCTTTATTGTCTAATGGCGTAATATTCATTTCACTGTCGTTTACAATGCCATAAGCTAATTTATCAACGTATGGATCAGATGTCGATTTCGAAATTGTTGCTTGTGTGGCCAATGGTGCGCTCGCAATTTTGCCTAAATTGGTAAAAATCAATACACCTGCCACACACATGCCAATAAAAAACAGTGCCAACCACGTCCATATCCGCGATAAAAAGGCTGGGGGTTGCGCGTGTCGATAACGTTCGATACGTCTAAAATTATATGTAAGTTCTGGCATGCGTGAACGATTCCGCTTCCAATCTTCATCAAAGTGTTCACGTTCTTCTGCTGTCGTTAACGATGCCATATCACGTTGATGTGACAGAAAATAAGGCAGCACTTGTTTAATCGAGCCTTCTTTACGCACTTGACCGTGTGAAATCCATGCTAAATAGTTGCTCACTGCTTTCACTTTTTCTACATCATTGTCAATCGCAATCCAAGTCCATTCGCGGTCGATATAATCTTCTACCATCACTTTTGCTTTTTCAAAAAAACCTTCATCTAAATCACTCAATATATGACTTAAAATCACAATTTTCGCTTCTGATGCGCGTGCTAAACTGAATAACAACTGCGCATATTGTGTATCTGTTAAATCTTTGACCCGTTGATTTTGCACACCATCTAAATGCGCATACTTAATCACTTGTGTTGCTTTATGTTCAGGTGCATCGTAAGGATACAGTTGAATGACATCTTTTACATAGTCAATCACTAAAATATTTTCAACTGATTTTTGATTCATATTCGCATAAAACATTGATGCTGCACGTGCGATTCTTCCTTTATCAGGTTCGACAGTTCCAGCTAAAATTTCACCAATTAATGATTTAGATGATTCAGCCTCACCGATAATCCCTAACGCTTCACCTTCATAAATATGTAGAGAAATGTTGTTCAACTCAATATCTTCTGGTTGATAACTAAAAGGTTTAAGCACATTTTGCTTTTTTTGATTACGATAATAATGTGTGACATTAATCATCTTCAAGACAATTGAACTCCCCATGCGCTAAAGTCCCTTCTATATTTGTAATAATGAAATTGGTAAACCTTCTTCAGCTTCCGCCCCATTAATGCGGTAGCCCCATGCGAATACGCCTTTGAGACGTTCGACTTTAAAGTCATTTCCTGTTCCATCTTTTAGGTGGTAAATTTTACCAAGTTCAATTTCATTCGTGTCGATTAAATAGCTTTCTGCAATGACTACTTTATTCGCATAAACATCATATTCATTCATGATGCCGTTCATTTCAGCTTTTCGCATTTTCTCTTTACTCGTCTGGATGACATGTAAAATTTCTTGTCTATCCATGTCGCTTAAACGTTTTTCAATCATGATCAATACCACTTTCTGTCAGTTTTCGTTGGATATCGTCATACGGATACCCTTTTCTTAATAATGCCTCAACCGTTTTCATATATAAAGGCTTTCCTTCATATTTCTTCTGATATTTATTATAGACTTTCTCTAAATCACGTTGCAATAAATTATCCACAGTTTCTGGGTCTTGTGTAAAATCTAATGCATCAATCACTTTAAATATCGTGTCTAGGGAGAATCCTTTTTGCTGTAAAGATTGTTGTACTTTCACTCTTACTTTTGAAGTGGGTCCTTTCTTTTGATCCATTATTTTTTGACCAATTTCTACAATACGTTCGAATGGTTGTTCTTCTTCGTATAGACGGACTCCTTCTTCTATCAAATCCGCTTCAATCCCTGCTTGATGTAACTTTTGACGAAATACTTCCGGTCCTTTATCCGTCGTACGTAGCATTGTATTTTTTAAACTGATTATATAATCGCGATGATCAATGAGTTTGAGACGCTCACAATAGGCGATTGCTTCATGAATGATGTCTTCTTCAAAACCTTCTTTTCTCAGCTGTGTGGCAATTTCTTTACGTGTTCTCTTACGGTAGGACAAATATTGAATGGCATGATTGTTCGCTTGTTGTTGATGCTCACGTTGGGCCAATGCTTTGAGTTCCGCTGTGTCCATTTCATCGCCTTTTTTAATATTAAATGCCACTAACGTATCTATTGAAATGCCCAACGCAAATGCATTATCAATATAAATGTTAAAACGCTCATGATTATATTTTTGCACTTCAATTTTAGTGATTTTTGACATCGTTTCACTCCTTTAAATAACAAAAAGAGTAGAGCTAAAATCTAAAAATGAAATTAGATTCCAATGCTCTACCCCACTCTGATGATAGCATCGTGACCAACATTAAAGCTGTGCAGTCATAAAAATAACAAGTTGCCTCGTATTCCCTCTACACTTCATGACCTTATTATGCCATATTCATACGTTAAGCACCAAGTTGTTGCAACGCTTCAGTATATTGTTGTTCATTAATAAATTCTTGTTGCTTCATTTTTTCTAACGTCATTTTTGTACGATTAATAAATGAAGGTGACATGTCATTCACATTGTATACAGAAGGCGCATTGACTTTACTTGCTAATATTGCACTTTGTAACACAGTAATATGCGGTAATGTATAATTTTGTTCATTTGTTGTGACACCAAAATAATAATTCGCAGCAGATTCAATTGTATAATGATTGTCACCATAATAAATATTATTCATATAGTAACTTAAAATTTCATCTTTATCGTAATGACGTTCAATCCGTTTTGCGACAAACATTTCTTTTAACTTACGCGTCACGGTCTGTTGATTGTCATAATAATAGTTTTTGGCAAGTTGCTGTGTTATCGTACTCCCACCTTGCAGACGATCGCGGTCACGTACCGATGCAAAAATCGCACGTAAACTTCCTCGATAATCTACACCTGAATGTTTGTAAAAACGACGATCTTCTACAGCGATAAATGCCCCTTTTGTATAATCTGGCATTTGGGAAGCACTGACATAACCACTTTTTTGTTCGATACTTTTTAACGCATCTATATCCGCGCGCTGTGCCATAAAATACATCATGCCAATAAATAACGCACCCGCTAAAACAATCAGCAACAATAACGTGCGAAAAATACGGCGTGGCTTTTGTTTCTTAGGCGGTTGTCCGACAGGCTGGTAATACGTATTGTGATGCGGCTCATTGTGAGGTGAGTGCTTGGACTGCTTGGCTATTCGGTCTCTTCTTTTCATACATGATGACCTACTTTCTCATTTTCAAATCACTTAATAATGTGAGTTTACCAAGTCCTTCAAAAATATGCTATATGTTTCGGCAAAAATCAGTCTGTAGAACGAGCTTGAGCACGAACATTGAAGATTGTTACTGAACGTGGAAAAATGGGTATGTAACTGTCATAAAGAGAATCGAAACAGAAGGAGTAATCATTATTATGGGAAAAGTAAAAGCAAATATGGCTTTAGTAAGAGCATTAAAAGCATGGGATATTGATCATGTATATGGTATTCCAGGTGACTCTATCGATGCTGTTGTCGATGGATTAAAAACAGCTGAAAACGATATTGACTTTATTCACGTGCGTCATGAAGAAGTCGCAAGTCTAGCAGCAGCCGCTTATACTAAGTTAACTGGTAAAATTGCAGTCTCACTTGCAATCGGTGGACCTGGTGCCATCCATTTATTAAACGGGATGTACGATGCAAAAATGGATAATGTGCCACAACTTGTATTGTCAGGACAAGCAGATAGTCATAAACTTGGCACAAAAGCATTCCAAGAAGTGGATTTACCAAAATTGTTTGAAGATGTTGCGGTTTACAACTATCAATTGAAAGACAGTGATGCTACACGTATTTTCGAAATTGTTGACGAAGCGATTCGTACCGCATACCGTGAAAAAGGTGTTGCAGTGCTGACTTTACCAAACAACATTTTAAATACAAAAGTTGAGGACAATTTCCCTACAGAAGTTGACCCTTACGTACCAGAACGTCGTCAACCCTTAAATCACGAAATTCAACGCGCTGCACAATTATTCAATGAAAGTAAGCGCCCTGTCATTTTAGTCGGTAAAGGGACAGACCATGCAAAAGCAGAAGTACGTCAATTCATTGAAAAAGGTAAAATTCCAACTATCGTGACGTTGCCATCCAAAACTATTGTAGGTGATGACCATCCTTATAATCTCGGTAACCTCGGTAAAATTGGTTCAAAACCATCTTACCAAGCAATGCAAAATGCGGACTTGCTCATTTTAGCAGGTACGAACTATCCGTATATTGATTATTTACCGAAGAAAAACATTCCAGCGATTCAAATCGATGAAAACCCAGAAGCAATCGGTCACCGCTTCGATGTCGATGCACCTATCGTTGGGGACAGTCAACTGGCATTACGCGCATTAACAGACGCAATTCAACCTGTCGAAAAACGACCATTCTTAAATGAAATGTTAGACCATCGTGAAACTTGGAAAGGTTGGATGACTGAGGATAAAAATAACGATGCTATACCTATTCGTCCTGAACGATTGATGGATGCGATTAATAAAGTCATGACTGATGATACGGTCATTGCAGCTGACGTTGGTACATCAACTGTTTGGTCAACACGTTACTTGAATTTAGGTGTGAACAACCACTTCATCATTTCAAGCTGGCTCGGTACGATGGGTTGTGCGCTTCCAACAGCTATTGCGTCACGTATCGCCTTCCCTGGCCGTCAAGTGATTGGTATTACAGGTGACGGTGCGTTCGAAATGGTTATGCAAGACTTCTCAACAGCGGTACAATACAATTTACCAATGGTGTTGTTCGTCCTTAATAACAGCGAACTTTCATTTATTAAATATGAACAACAAGAAGCTGGCGAATTAGAGTACGGTATCGACTTTAGTGATATTGACTTCGCGAAATTTGCAGAAGCTTGTGGCGGTGTCGGTTATACATTGAAAGATCCGAAAGACATCGATTCAATCGTACAAACTGCTGTACAACAACACAAACCGACAATCGTCAATGTGTATGTAGATAAAAATGCTGCGCCACTTCCAGGTAAAATCGTACCTGAACAAGCGATTAATTATGCAAAATGGGCATACCGTAGTTTAACAGAAGATCGCAAATTTATCTTTAACGAAATGCCATCATTAACAACTGCAGTTAGACGTTTCTTATAAGAGCGTTTCATATTCAAACAGTATGGGTGAAATTACCTGTGCTGTTTTTTTGTGGCTGTTTTGAGTTCGGATTTCCACTTTTACGTTTAATCTTATATTTAAGAAAGTATGCGTTAGCGTAAAGTTTATTATTTCATGTTCATATGACTTTACCAAAAATGTAAGAACTGGCAAAATTTAAGCGACCTGTAAAACATCACACAGTCCTAGCAAGCTCTTGAGACTATTTAAAAATGAGAAATGAGTATTTTTAATACGCTTAAATCTAACACTTGAGGTGTAACTATAGATTGCAAGAACTTTCCGAGACTCTTGAGGGATATATGCTAACTGAAGTAATCACTTTCCACTTTGATAGTGACTATTGTTTAACGCAGTAGCTGTCTGACATCTCAATGCGTTCGCTTTTGAGATGTCTAGTCAGCCTTGCGGGGACAGTACTACGAAATCTTTGTTACACATGAGATTTCTGTACAGCTCCCGAAAATCCAATTCAGCTTCCTTCTAATGTACACTACAATCAAGCTGAGTTTAGTTGAGGCTAGGTTCCTAAGAACGCGAGGGTTAATTCTGCATTCGGAAATGCCTCATACAATACCGATGTAAAGATATGTATTAAAAAGCTAAAAAAGCGAACACTAGAAACTCTAGCGCTCGCTCTCAATCAACCATTTATTATTTAAATTGATTTACAATTTCTCTGTTAAAGTCATCTAAATCATCAGGCGTACGACTTGTTACTAATTTTTTATCTACAACAACTGATTCGTCAACAACGTTTGCACCTGCATTAGATAAGTCTTTACGTACATTAAGCACAGCAGTTAAAGTACGACCTTTTAACTCGTCTGTGTCGATTAAAATTTGTGGTCCGTGGCAAATTGCGAATGATGGTAAATCTTCTTTTAAGAAATATTTCGCGAAAGTACCAAATCTTTGTTCTGCATCACCACGCAATAAGTCTGGTGAGAATCCACCTGGTAATAATAAACCATCGTAATCTTCTGGTTTTGCATCAGCAATAGATAGGTCCACAGTCACTTTAGTCCCATGTTTACCTACAATTTCAGCATTGGCAGTTGTACCAATCACTACCGTTTCATGGCCCGCTTCTTCAAGTGCTTCTTTGGGGCTAGTGAATTCAACATCTTCAAATTCGTCTGCTAATAATACAGCTACTTTTGCCATAATTTGCATCACCTTTCTTTTCAATATCTATTTCACTGTATACCCCAAAGTATATCGTTCAAACATATTGACCCATATTTATTTACGTAATTGATTCACTTTCGCTTCAAGTTGGTCTAATAGGTGAATCCATTCGTCGATATCCGCGACATCAACCTCGTTCGGATCCGCATGTTCAATCTCTTCTAAAAATTGAGAAAGTCTCTCTTTCACTTGATTCATAGTTTGTGGCTCTTTCATACTTTATGATTCTCCTTTATAATTGCAGTTGTCATAGTTATATTAACATGAATTTGATTTTCCTCAATGGTAAATATCAAATGATCATGTATTTTAAGATGAGGAGTTTTTAATAATGTTAACGACCCAAAAGGAGCCTATTTCAATACTTAATGACCCGTGGGAGCCTTATACAGATATAGAACAATACGATGAATTGACGCTGAGCAACGTTGAATTCACGACAACGAATCTGTGTAATATGCGCTGTAGTCATTGTGCTGTGGGCTATACATTACAAACGAAAGACCCCGATACATTACCGATGTCATTAATTTTACAACGTTTAGATGAGATTCCAACGTTACGTACGATTTCTATTACAGGTGGCGAGCCCGTGTTTTCAAAAAAATCAATTCGTGAAGTGGTTAAACCATTATTAAAGTACGCTTATCAACGTGGCATATACGTCCAATTAAATTCGAATTTAACTTTACCGTTAGACCGTTACTTGGATATTGCAGAATATATTGATGTGCTACATATTTCACACAATTGGGGCACGATTGATACATTTACTGAAGTCGGCTTCGGTGCGATGGAAAAGCAACCGCCATTAAAAGCGAAATTGAAATTGTATGAACAAATGATTTCAAACGCACGTACTTTAAGTGAGCAAGGCATGTTCGTCTCAGCAGAAACGATGTTAAACAAAAGTACCTATCCACATCTCACGTCTATTCATCGCGAAGTCGTGAACGATATGAAATGTCAACGCCATGAAATTCATCCGATGTACCCTGCTGATTTTGCGAGCCAATTGGAAGTACTCGATTTGAAAACGATGAAAGAAGCCATTTCGCATTTATTAGATGTGCGTAATCCAAATACATGGATGTTGTTTGGAACACTGCCGATATTCCCTTGTTTGCAAGATGAAGCAGATGCGAAGTTACGTCAAAAGTTAAAACAAGCACCGAACGTCACGATACGTAATGATCCAGATGGTCGCAGTCGTTTAAATGTGAATGTGTTTACAGGGAACGTCATTGTGACAGACTTTGGTGATGAAACAGGAACGATTTCTAATATTCGTCATGATCAATTGACTGATGTATTCCAAAGATGGTTGGATAGTCCGTTAGCTCAGGCGATTAATTGTCATTGTCCAAAATTTGAATGTCTTGGACCGAACATTCTTGTTAAAAATATGTACTATCCAAATGTTGATTTTAAAGCACAAGAAGCACGCATGCACACACTTTTTAATCAATCATGAATAATCAATACATGAGTACGATAAAGGCTGGGGAGCATATCAACGTTTCCCAGCCTTTCTATTGATTATTGCTTAAATTCTAATTCTGAAATAAATTGCAGTGTTTGTTTACTTTCTTTACGACGTGCTTTTCGGCGTGCCACACGTGCTTCAGCTGTTTCATGAAACCATTTTTCTGCATCTGTTTCAGGATATACTGCAGGCACCTGTGTTGGCTTTCCATCATCATCCAATGCTACAAAAGTTAAAAAGCTGAGTGCTGCTAACTCTTGCTTATTGTTCGGAATATCTTCAATTAAAATTTGAACACAAACTTCCATTGATGAACTACCTGAATATGAAACCATCGCGATATACGTTAAAATGTCGCCGTTACGAATCGGTTTTAAAAAGTCTACTGAATCTGTAGAAGCCGTCACGACAGTTTGATTCGCATGTTTCATTGCACAAATTGCCGCAATTTCATCAATATTTGCCATCATCGTACCACCGAACAACGTCCCGAGATGATTTGTATCTTGTGGAAACACTTGTCTCGATTTATAAACTTTCGAATCTTGCATCGCTTTTTTATCTATTTTTGCCATGTCGTCACCTCAATATGTTTAATTAACCCAATTTCCATCTTTAAATACTTGTTCTTCTGTACCATCCTCAAGTACGCCGTAAATATTAAGATCACTACTACCAATCATAAAGTCCACATGTGTTAAAGAATCGTTCAAACCGTGGGCTTTCAGTTCTTCTGCCGTCATTTCAGTCCCGCCTTGCAAATTAAACGCATATGCGGCACCTAAAGCGATATGGCACGATGCATTTTCATCAAACAATGTATTAAAGAAAATAGTGTTTTTATTTGAAATCGGTGAATCATCTGGCACTAATGCGACCTCACCTAAACGACGTGCACCTTCGTCTGTATCGAGTAAATCCGCTAAAACTGCTTCTCCTTGTGCTGCTTCAAAATCAACAACAGCACCATCTTTAAACGTCAATGTGAAACCGTCAATAATTGTGCCATTATAACTGAGCGGTAATTTATTTGTGACATAGCCGTTTACGTTGTTGCAATCAGGTGCAGTGAACACTTCTTCAGTTGGAATGTTAGCAATAAAGCCTTGCCCTTTTTCTGTATAGCTCATCGGTTCTTCCCAAATATGGCCTTTTGGTAAGCCAATATGTAAGTCCGTCCCTTCTGAAACGAAATGAAACGCTGTATAAGCTCTGTCATTTAACATCGCAGCACGTGATTTTAAGTTTTTCGCATGCTTTTCCCAGTTTTCGATTGGGTCATTGCCATCAACGCGTACAATACTTAAAATATCTTCTAAAAATCGCGCCATCGCTTCTTCATCATTTAACTCAGGATACACACGGTTTGCCCATGCTTGAGAAGGATAACTTGCTACAAGCCACGGGAAACTATTTTTTTGTGCTGCAATCATATAAGGTTTAAAAGCTTTTGCGTATTGACGTTGTGCCGCCTTTAATTTGTCAGAATCAATGCCATTCAACAAATCTGGATCTTCTGATAACAACGCTAGCATACATGCACCACGGTTCACGTAATCCATGCGTTCATCCACATCATAGCCTTTGACCTCTTGTTCAAAAAATGATGTCGGCTCATTTTCGTATGTCAGACGCTTAACTTGAGGATCCTCATATTTCACTCTTACATCTGATGCCCCTGCTGCATAAGCTTCTTTTACAATTAAACGTGTGAAGTCAACAGTTTCTACAGATGTACGAATATATACAGGTTGACCTTGTTGTACGTTCATCCCTACACGTACGAGTAATTTAGCATATTGTTGTAATCGTTTCTCAATTGTCATATAAAAACCTCCCCATTCGAATTACTTGCGAATATCACCTAATGCTTCAGTAATACCTGTCATTTCACGTGGTGTAAATTCACGTTTCGAAGTGACAAACGCGTGTATATCTTCTATATCTTCACGATCATTTTCACTATAGTTTTCTGGATCAATTAATCCCGGGTTAACTAAATTCAAACGATCGCGTATTTCTATAATCATTTCTTCAATAGTTTTTGACATTTATCTCATCCTTTCGTCTCCAATATTTTATCAAAGTGATGAATATTTGAAAAATTTTTGTCGCTATCACTTTCGAATTGTTTTAAAAAAGGCTAAAATGGGCATATAGATTAGAACATGGAGGTTATCTACATGACAACAGTTGCTTTTGTATGTTTAGGTAATATTTGTCGATCTCCTATGGCTGAGGCAATCATGCGCCAACGTCTAAAGAATCGCAATATTGACGACATTGAAGTATACTCGAGAGGGACAGGTCGCTGGAATTTAGGTGAACCCCCTCATCAAGGTACACAAAATATTTTAAAAGCACATGACATTCCTTTCGATGGGATGATTAGCGAATTATTTACACAAACGGATGATTTTGATTACATTATTGCAATGGATCAAAGCAATGTAGATAATATTAAAGATATTAATCCTCATCTTAAAGGGAAGTTGTACAAATTGCTTGAATTCAGTGATATGGATGAAACAGACGTTCCAGACCCATATTACACAAATAATTTTGAAGGCGTTTATGAAATGATACAATCATCAACGGATCATTTAATAGACCATATTCTTAAAGACACGCGAAAGGGGTAACATCATTATGCAAAACAAATTATTACCTGGAATCTTAATTGGGGCTACAGTTGGCGGTGCGATTGCGTTAATCGACAAAAACACACGCCGTTCTGTGAAAACTTCAGTGAACAACATTAAAACGGGTCAACGTTCAAGCCAACCTTCTAAGTTCACTCAAGTGAAAGATGAAGTATTATACTGGAAAAATACGTTTGACGAAATTCGTCGTAATAATCCAGAATTAGAACGTTCTTTACGCAATGCAAAAGATACGTTTATGGAACGCAAAAACAACAAACAAATTGGTCTTTAATCTAAACATTGTTAGATTAATCGTTGGATGACAATGACATCTTTAGTACGAGCACCTGATATGACTCACATTGATACGTTAACATTTCAATGCATTGACTTTATATGTCGTTCATATGTTTGATGTCGTCTGTCATACCCTGGGGCAATTTCAATGCACATTTTATGATGCCTTGTAGATTGCCCCCTTTTAATTTTTAAGATAAGGAGTTTAGCTATGTCTAAAAACGAACAACAGTCAGAAGGCTTCATTGATAAAATCAAAAATACAATTTCTAATGACGATAATGATCAAAATCAAAAAGAAGAAGCGCCCTCTCCTGATCGAAAAGGAGATGCTACAGGTGAAACGGACAAAAAACACAAATTCGTAAAGCCTCAACCGTTTCAATCTAAAGAAGCGCCAAAAGAAAATCAAACATTTTTCGTTTCAAGAATTAACAAACCAGCCAAATATACGGATCGTCCGAGCTTTTTTAGCTATTTAATTTATCGTATCGGAAAAGATGATGCATCTGGATTAGCCGCACAACTCGCTTATTATTTTATGTTGTCGCTATTCCCAATGTTGATTTTCATCTTATCACTCGTACCGCTCTTTAACATTGATCGCGATACGATTACAGCACAAATTTCAAACAATGCACCTGCAGAAACGGCTTCCATCATTACGGGTATTATTGATGATGTCATGGGTAATGCAAGTGGTGGTCTACTCTCAGTCGGGTTGATCTTAGCATTGTGGACAGCATCTAATGGGATGACTGCGATGATGAACGCTTTTAACGTCGCTTATGATGTAGAAGATAGTCGTAACTTTGTCGTATCGAAATTGTTAGCTATTTTCTTCACATTATTAATTGGTATGACATTACCACTCACACTCGTCTTATTTACGTTTGGTGAGCAAATCGGTAACTTATTATTCGGACCATTAGGCCTTGACGAGCAAGTCCGTTGGGTCTTTAGCCTGTTACGTACTGCCCTTCCTGTATTAGCTGTACTTATTGTCTTTACAATTATTTATACACTAGCACCAAATGTGAAAATTAGATTTAAATCTGTTATTCCTGGTTCCCTGTTCTCAACGATTGTATGGATTGTAGGTTCATTGGCATTTGGTTTTTACGTATCAAACTTTGCCAACTACTCTAAAACATATGGCAGTATCGGAGGCGTTATCGTCTTAATGTTATGGTTGTACATCACTGGCTTTATTTTAATTATTGGTGCTGAAATCAACGCTATTGTTCATCAACGTAAAGTCATTAAAGGAAAAACACCTGAAGAAGAAACATATGATGAACTTGAAGCTCAAGATGAAGAAGCGTTAGCCGAAGCGCATAATAACTATGGTGAAAAAGAAGACAAACAAGTGGATGATCGTAAAGAAACGAACGACACGCACCATATCGATAAAGCACAAGACACGGATTCTAAGTCAATACATGAACAACATGAAGCTACAACGTCAACAAACCGTGCACCACAATACAAAGAACCAGAAGAAGTCGAACGCACGAATACAGGTCGTTCAAAGCATATTAAAACAACAAAAGATTAATCAACGCTGTACAAATCTTGGGAGGAAGTCTAATGACATTACTAGAACACATTTTAGAATACAACGAAGAATTTGTGGCGAATAAAGCGTACGAAGCTTATACAACAAGTAAAACACCTTCAAAAAAAGCGGTATTACTCACTTGTATGGATACACGTTTGCAAGATTTATCAACTAAAGCACTCGGTTTCAATAATGGAGATTTAAAAGTCGTTAAAAATGCAGGGGCTACGATTAGCCATCCATTCGGTTCAACAATGAGAAGTTTACTCGTAGGCATCTATGCTTTAGGTGCAGAAGAAATTATTATAATGGGACATAAAGATTGCGGCATGGGGAATATTAATGTCGAGGAAGTGATGACAACGATGCAAGAGCGCGGTGTCGACCAACAAGTGATCGATATTCTTAATTACTCTGGCATCGATGTTTCCAACTTTTTAAAAGGCTTTGACGATGTTTATGATAACGTGAAGCACAACATTGAAATGATTTATGAACATCCGCTATTTGATAATAAAGTGCCTGTTCATGGACTTGTCATTGACCCGCATACCGGTGAATTAGACCTTGTGCACAACGGTTACGAACGCGCTGAAACATATCAAAATTAAATAATATAGACCAGGAGCTGGGACGTCATATCCTAGCTCCTTTGTTTATTTGTCCTACTCAATCAAGCCGTGTTGGAAAGCATAAATGACCGCTTGCGTACGATCCTGCACCTCAAGCTTACTTAAAATATTACTCACATGCGTCTTCACCGTCTTAATCGTAATATGTGACGCACTTGCAATCTCTTGGTTCGAATAGCCTTTTGAAATCAATAATAAAATTTCCATCTCACGCTCAGTCAACAACTCATATAACTCCGCGCGTTGCTTCATTCGATTGCGCATTTTCACTAATACTTCCGCTTCAAATACAGACTCACCACGACTCGTTTTACGTACTGCTTCCGCAATATCATTTGCACTTGTCGTTTTTAAAATATAACTATCTACACCGGCATCTAATGCACGATACACTTCTTTATCTTCAATATAACTTGTCAGCATCACGACTTTAATATGTGGCAAATCTTTCTTAATTTGCATTGTCGCTTCAACGCCGTCCATATCAGTCATCACTAAATCCATTAAAATTAAGTCAGGCTTGAGTTCGTGGGCTTTTGCGATCGCTTCTTTACCTGAGGCGCCTTCCCCCACAACTTCGATATCGGGTTGTGTTGATAAATAACTTGAAATCCCTATACGTACCATTTCATGATCATCAACAAATAATACTTTAATTGTCATGCTGTTCCTCCTTTTCAAGTGGTGCTTTCACTTCTATTCTCGTCCCTGCATCAGGTAATGAGACGATATGAAACGTGGCACCAATCTCTATTGCACGTTCGCGCATATTTTTTAATCCGTAACTTTGTTCTAACTTATCATCGACATCAAATCCAATGCCGTCATCTTGTATACGCAACAATAAATAATCATTGCGGTTAAGTAATTCTACCGTTACTTGCGTCCCCTCAGCGTGTCGTAACGTATTGGAAATCGCTTCTTGGGTAATTCTAAAGAGGTGATCCTCAATTCCTTTAGGCACTTCAAACTCATCAATTTCTTGAACAACTTTAATGGGCACTTTGCGTTGTAGATCCGTCACGAGCGACTTAATCCCCTCACCTAACGATTTGTCCTTCAATCCTATAGGTCTCAAATGAAGTAACAGTGCGCGCATTTCAAGTTGTGAGTCTTGAACCATTTTTTCTAACGTTGGAATTTGTTGATCTAACGGTGATGCTAAATCCGTTTCCTTGATTGCAGACAACATCATACTTGCCGCGAAAAGTTGTTGCGACACACTATCATGCAATTCTCGTGCTAAACGCTGTCGTTCATCTTCAATAATCTTTTTCACCTTTAAATCATTTAAGTTATACGTTTCATTCGTTAAATTTTGTGTTTTAATCCGCATTTTATGCAATTCTTGATTCAATGGGACGAGTGCTTGATACAATTCAATCGTTTCATTGTACAGCTCAAGTTGTTGGTCATTGATTCCTACTGTTTCGCCTTCAAAAGCACGAACGATTTGCTGCTTGACCCAATCATTTTGTTGATTGATTTTATAAGCTAACACACTGCCCACAATAATACATAAAAAAATGACGACTAAATTCAAAAAGATAAAAACAGGAATTCCTAAAATTTGTGTATAAAACATGCCTTGAAAGAAAATAATATTTGTAAACACTTTATCAATAAAGAAAAACGCTGTGAGCATACTATATACAAGAATTAGCATCGAACCTATCGCTCGGACGTAGTGATTCATCGATAAACCACCTCAACATCACCTATAAATGTTGAGACGAAGATGTTGACGGTATAGTTTTCTGGTTTATACCGTGATTGCATCAAAATGTTATTATTTTCAACTTTAAAACGCTGTTGATCTAAAGTGACATTGCCGTAAAATGCAGCCACATTCAAATTCACATTATAATTGAGTGGTACCACGACTTGCACTTTTCCTACAACATGACGAATGACGACATGGTTTTGCATTTTTAAATTCGCCGCTTTGGTCATGTCCACAACAACATCACCAATCCCATGTTGAATTTGCAAATCTTCCCATTTATAAACATAGACTGGTGTTTTTTGTTCGCCAAACCATTTTTGTTTTATGAATGAAGGTGTTTGCGTAGTGTCTTCTGTTGATAATATTTCAAGTGGTCGTCTTTTGTAAATCACATAGCGCACCGCAACGATAATCATAAATAAGAACAGTATGACGAGTGTGTATTTATTTGATAATAATGTAAATAAAATCATTAATGCGCCAATCCAAAAGAATAGTAATCCACGCACTTTATGAAAGTAAATATAACCGACATACATTAAAATACTGCCTAATAATAATACGAAGAGGAACCCAATTTTCTCAAAAAAGATATAGTAAAGGTTCGCAATAATCATCAGTGCAGTAAAAATAATGAGTAATTCGGTCGAAATATATTTTTGTGTCATATTTCCACCTTTCTAGTATGCATACATTAAAGATTGAACAAAATCACATTCCTTTTTCATCAAACCTTTATCTTCTCTTAACTTGAGGAAGTAATTTTCCAATTGCGCATACTCTTTTTCAATGTCATTCAAATCACTTTTAATCGAATTGATGTCTCCACCCTCAATCACTTTCGCACTTGAGAGATGATATTCATTCATTAAGTCGATATATTTATTTTCCAATTCAATCGTTCTTCTGTCAATCATCATCCGCATTTGACATTTTTTGCGTTCGATATAAGCCATAGCACAGTCAATGTTTTGAATTTTTATATCTAATCGATTCAAGTATTGATGAAACAGTTGTTGATAAACATCATGAAAAAACCTTTCGAAATAGCTTTTTAATAGTTGTAACATTTTAGAATCACCTCTAACGTTACCCCTATTATAAAATGGTTCTATAACCTTGATAATAGGCTACAGAACCATTTCCCATTAAGACTTAAGTCCGAAACTATTCATCGCGGTCGATTTTTGTTGTTAGTACAGGACCGTCTTTTGTCACAATGACAGTATGTTCAATTTGAGCGACATAACTTTTATCTTTCGTTTCAAACGCCCACTCATTTTTACCTTCAGTCACATATGTCGCATTAGAAGAAATGAACGGCTCAACGGCAAGTACCATCCCTTCTTTTAATAACATTTTTTCATGTGGATCGAAATAATTTAAAATGTGTGCAGGGGCTTCGTGTAAAGATTGACCTACACCATGACCTGTTAAGTTTTTAATAACAGTCAGATCATTTTTACGCGCGACAGCATGAACTGCTTTACCAATTTGACTGATTTTAGATCCAGGCTTAATTTTTTTCATTGCGGCTTCAAAAGCTTCTTCTGCAACGTCACATACTTTTTGCTTCATCGGCTCACTCGTTTCACCTACAACGAAAGAAATGCCTGTATCCGCGTAATAACCGTTTTTCAATGCTGATACATCAATATTCACCAAGTCACCTTCACGAATGACACGTTGACTTGGAATCCCGTGTGCGACTTCTTCATTAACACTAATACATGTCTGTCCAGGGAAATTTTCATCATGAATCGGGGCAGAAATAGCACCCGCTTGTTCAAACATATCTTTAGCGATTTGGTCGAGTTCCTTCGTTGTCACGCCTGGCTTAGTCGCTTCACGCATTGTATCACGAACCTCAGCACAAATCGCGCCTATTTCTTTTAATGCCTGTAATTCTTCGTCTGTTTTTACTATCATTGTTATCCCGTTCCTTCTAAAAGTTTATACAGTCCTTATTATAACAAAAAAATTTTGATATACTAATAATGAAGTATGGAACAGGAGATTTTGAATTATGAAGGAAAAATGGTACAAAAATTTAGTAGGTGCCCGTACGATTAAAACCGGTTTAGCTACATTTTTAACTGCATTATTTTGCTTATCACTGAATCTTAACCCCATTTTTGCTATATTATCAGCAGTAGTGACAATAGAACCTACAGTTAAAGCTTCCATTCGAAAAGGTTACAAACGACTTCCAGCAACAGTCATTGGTGCATTTATCGCTGTCGTCTGTACTTACTTTTTAGGTGATGACTCAGCGCTCACTTATGGTTTAACTGCAACTTTGACAATCTTACTTTGTATTCGCTTGAACTTACACGTCGGGATAACGGTTGCGACACTTACCGCTTTAGCAATGATTCCAGATATACACGAAGATTATTATTTTAACTTTTTTTCACGCTTATTAACAGCCTTCATAGGATTAGGTACAGCCGGACTGGTGAACTTTATCATTTTGCCACCGAAATACTACGATCAAATCGATGTCCTTATCGAAAAATCAGAACGTGAAATTTATCATTTATTTGATACGCGTATGAAAGAACTTGTCATCGGATTATTTCACTCTAAAAAAAGTGATCAAGCGGTACAAAAGTTACATGTATTGAACTCACGTATTGAAGAATTACTGGGATATCAAAAAGATGAATTAAATTATCATAAAAGTCGCAGTCAATCCGATGAATGGTTGCGTTTAAGACGTTTGACGAATCGTGCGCATGAAAATCGACTGATGATTACACATTTGTCGAATATTATTTATTTACCAAATGATGCGATGATGATTTTTACAGACGAAGAGAAAATAGCGATGATTTCGATATCACAGCGGATGGACCAAATTTTTAATTGCGGCACGTTTAAACCGGAGAAAAAAGCAGCTTCGACATTGAAGAATTCGGTTAAAGGTTTGAATGAGTTTGATGACAACCAAGTTAAAAGTCATACCATTTATGAGATTTTGTTGATTTATCGTATTTTACTGTTGCGTTATAAAGTGAAGTAACAGCGTTGATATAAAAAATTTATATGATCTTACGTTTCATATTTCTGCAATTGCTCTCATAACAATTTTGATTTTCATGATTACCATTATGACTTCGCTCTCCGAGGCGCTGAAGCTTCAACTAGATTTGCCTAAGTTTGATAAATTAAAGTGAAGGCAAATTGGATTTTCGGGAGCAGTACAGAAATCTCATGTGTAACAAAGATTTCGTAGTACTGCCCCCGCAAGGCTGACTAGACTTCTCAAAAGCACGAGCATTGAGAAGTCAGGCAGCTACTGCGTTAAACAGTAGTCTCTGTTAATAATCAGAAACCACATTTAAGCCTTTGATTTATCCCTCAGGAGTCTCAGCCATTAGGCAACATGCCATCAAATACACCAAATGAAAGCTAGTTCTGATATAAGATTCATCAAAATATTTCACTAAATTAAATCAATATTATTTTAATCTATGTATAAAAAACTGGGATAGCGTCATGTCCCAGTCTCTTAATACGATTTGTCAAGGGCATGTTAATTAAAATTGACATCACTGAACTATACCGTTCAATTTTCTTTTTTTGAATAAGGTGTTATGATGTATTTGATGATATGATTTCATTAGTGTGGTGCTTTTTGATAATCATATCATTTATCATTGACTATTAAATTGATAGACTCATTCATCATTCAAAAATATTTAAAATAACAGGGGATTCATACCGACTTAAAGATTATAAAAGCGCAAAAAGTTTAAACATACATCATTCTTAAACCGCTAAAAAACGACATTTTCAAACCGCCATAAAACATCATATTCAAACCGCTATTAACATTTGAATAAGACTTTATAGATATCTTTAATAAAATCATCATCTAAGTTATTAATATTTAAAAGCTTTTCAATAATAGCATCTTCCCTAAATCTACCTTCCACTTTAATATTATTATCTTTTTTTCTATTCCAATCATCTTGGATATATTCATTCTTTCATTCAGCAAATGAATTATACCCTCATCTATTTCATTTATTTTCTCTCTCATATTAGCTAATCTCATCATATTTTTCTCCATTTACTAATCTAGTGATAATTTCATCTATTTCGTGTAAATTAAAATTTAGTGATAATCTTATAAAATTAATATATTTTTCACCATACAGTATACCTGGTAATATAATTAAATTCTCATTTTCCATCTTTTCCTTAAAAAATTCCCAAGAATTAATATTTTTTAATTTTATCCATAGAAACATTCCACTATCAGGTACACTACATTCCCAATTTGTTAGTGTTTGTATTTTCTTACAAAGTAACTTAGCTTTCTTATGGTATAAACTAACTTTTACTCTTTTTTGATTAGATAAGATCATTTGATTGAGAGTTATAATCATTGGTGTGAATATCCCAGATTCCATTATATTGTTTAAAAAATTAATTTTTTCTATATTTCTTTGTGAGCATATTATTGCTGCTATTCGCCATCCAGGAATAGTAAAATTCTTTGAAAATGAATAAATTTCATACATATAATCATTGCTTACATTATTTAAAGAACTAAACATACTGCTAGATGTATCTGTATAGACATAGTCACTATATGTAAAGTCATTTATTATTTTTAAGTTATATATTTTTGATAAATTATGAACTCTTTCCCAAAAATCTGTATTAGCTATTGTACCTGTTGGATTATTAGGATAGTTAAAAATAATGACGTTTATTCCTTTAGATCTCACCATTTCTTCAATATCAGATACATTAGGTAGTCTATTATTGGCATCTAATTTATATATATTTTGAGTGAAATTTAATATAGCTCTCTGATAATCAGGATATGCTGGATCTATAAGTAAAACTTTAGATCTGTCGTCCAATAAAACATTACATATTAAGTAAAATGCTTTTTTAGCTCCACTAACTATTGTTATATCTTTAGGTAGTTATATTTATATTATATAAGCTATTATACCTTTTCATTAAAGATTCTCTTAATATATTCTCATCACTTGCTTGAGGATATATATGTGATTTAGGATTGTCTATTAATCTTTTAAGCAACTGCAATGCTTCTTTTTCAATATTAATATGTGGATTACCCTGTCCTAAATTTATTAATTTTTTTTCTCCATCATAAGAAGTTGAAGATATCTCATAAAAATAGTCAGAAAATGTTAAATTATTCATTTATAATCTTCTCTCTATATATAATGATTGAATTTACTAAATAAAATAACACTAATATTACAACCATTATACTTACTATTTTAGTCGTAAATATATTTATCAGAATAGAACCCATTGAAATAGAAATCCCTATTATAGATTCCGAAACAGAAAATATTCTACCTTGATAAATACTTTCCGCATTTTCTTGAACATTTACCTTTGCAATTACTTCACCATACTCCATACTAGCGAAAAATATTATAGCCGTTAAAAACCCAACCAAAAAATTTGGACTTAATATAAAAAATAATAACGATCCAATACTAAATAGTGAAAATAATATGATACCTTTTTTAGAATTAAACCCAATTTTAGAGACAATTATAGATCCAAATAAACCACCAATTCCAATAGCTATAGTTATTAGAAAAGTTCCTATATCTTCATCTAATTTACTACCAATAATGGGAAACCAACTATATATAATCCCCCACATTAATGCCATTAAAAACATAGTATATATAGCATTAAATATATATTTATTATTTACAATATGGCTAAACCCCTTAAATAATTCCCTAGAAGTTATCGACTCAATTCTATTTTTTGTTTTTGGTATTTTAATATTGTATAGAAAAAAAGCTGAAATTAAAAATGTTATTACATTAAGCAAAATTGATAACTTTATGTTACCAATATAGACAAATAATACACCTAATAATGCTCCAACAGTTATAAATACACATGTATAGCGTGCAAATAATATATTAACTATTTTAATATCCTCACCTAGTAGAGACATGGTCGCAAGTCTACTTGGATTAAAAAATATACCCGCAAAATACGATAGAAACAGTATGGATATAAATAGAATAGGATTTTCACCTAATGGTATTACCAATAGTATAGAAAATAATATAGCTCTGATTATGTCTGTTATAACCATAATTTTTATTTTATCCATCCTATCAATAAAATGACCAACGAATGGCTGAATAATTAGGGGAAGACTCCTGGCAATAACCACACCAGAAGTCATCCATTTATTTTCATAGTAAGTTGACATAATGAGTAATGCTGGAAGTATACAATAATCACCCATAAAAGACAAAGATTGTCCCCAAAGCATATTCCTTGAATTATATTTCATTTAATCACCTACTCATTTAAAATTAATATTCTTTCTAATATTATTAATAGTCTGTACTAATGAATTACTATTTGCACTCTCTAATTCATAAAAAGCAACACTATTAAATGCAGTAAAATCTTCATATTTAAGAATTGTCTTTTTAGGTATCTCATCATATTTATTAACTTTCACATCTTGATTGATATATTGACTTGTATCTTCTAAGCCTTCAAATATAATATCTGTATTTACATTTTCACCATCTTTTAGGTAAATATGAAAATCAGAAATAAATTTTTTTGGTTTTTTGGCTATTATATTTTCTAGATATTGATCACTTACATTTGAAGTAAGTACATCTATTAGTAGTTTTGGATAATTAATATCAAGAACTTTAGATGTATTAGGAATTATATTCCAACCACCATAACGAGCAGCTGTTTCAATCAAACCAACTTCTAAATTAGGAAGCAGTTTCATTTCTGTATGAGTAGCACAGTTTTCCAAATCTAAGCTTTCATTTGCATATTTTGCAGCTTCAATAATTAATTTTTGCTTATCTGCGCTTAATACACTTGTGCTAATATGTGAAGTTTCAGTAAATCCTATCTGAGGTGATTTATCTGTTATAGCTATGGGATAGTATTGACCATCTTTCATTATTCCTTCTATACTTACATAGTCCCCATACCCTTCCACACCATACCATTCGCTAGAATTTCCTACTAAATACTCTTCAGCTATGAATATACATGATGGCTTAACCGATTTTGGAACAGTAAGAGTATCTACAAACTTTTTTAATTCATTAAATTTTTGCTCTAACTCGCTACTATCCTTGAACAAAGTTACACCCAAAGAGCTGGCTAAGTATGTTGGTTTCAATATAAAGGGGAATCCTAATTCTTTTGAGGCAATAATTAAGTCATTAAGATCATCTACTTTTTTGCAATTAACCGTCCTAGCTTTCGAATTATTAAAACATTGCCTCATCAAAAATTTATCCCTTGCATTTTTCGCGCCTTTTGACCCCGCACCTTTTAAATCCAACTTTTTACTAGCCACAGCTACTGGCTCAACAAATAGTTCATTATTTGTTGTAATTGCTTGTATATTGAACATTTTAGACAACTCAATTAATTTATTCACTACTTCTTCTAAGCTAAAATTATGTTCATCCATAGCCCAATATACATCATTTGTTTTTGTAAATGATGAGATATTTTCAAAATACGATTCTTCCTGAATAACAGCTATAGAGTACTTGTTAATTAAATCAAAATGGTCTTTAGTGATCGCAAATGGTCTTGGAATGTAAGATACAATATTGTAATTCTGCGCGATATTTTCATAAAAATAATGAGGTGGACATCCTCCTAAATCAGCTAATACTAATATATTTTTTCGATTTTTAAACAATAGAATAACCTCCATCTATGACTAAGTCTGTACCCGTAATATATCTTGACATTTCATCATCTGATAAAAATATTATTGAATTTGCTACATCACTAGGTTCTCCTATAACACCAAGCGGTATTGCCTTCAACTTTTCCTTTATGACTTCACTATAATTTCCTTGTTTCTTAAATGACTCTACATTTAACGGCGTTAATATTAGTCCCGGGCTAACACCATTTATTCTAATACCGTACTTAGCATATTCTAATGCAGCAGATTTAGTTAATTGTAAAACTGCACCTTTAGTTGTATTGTATAGTGGTATGTGTGGCCATGCTATCCTTCCCGCCACTGAACAAACATTAACTATGTTACCCATTTTTTGATTCATCATTATTTTTATTACTAATTTTGTCATATAAATCATACTATACACATTGACTTTCATTGCTCTGTCAAATTTCTCATAGGTACTCTCATGTATACTTTCATCTATCTCTATTCCAACATTATTAACCAATACATCAATTTGACGTTCATTCTTAAAAATATAATCTACTGCTTTTTTACATTGATTTTCGTTCGTTAAGTCTGTATTTATAAACTTTATATTATGGTATTCTTTTTCAAGAGTTTTACCTTTATCTTCATTTATGTCTAATATATACACCTTTGCTCCATTTTCTTTATACTTTATCGAGGTAGCTAGACCAATTCCTGAACATCCACCGGTAACTATTACAACTTTGTCATGAAAATTCATACTATTTATCCTTCTCAATTCGATTATATCTTGGAGGCATAAAAATATTAATTGATTTTGAATTAGTATTTTCATTATTTACAGCACTATGCGTTTCCCTAGATTCGCAGAAATATACCTGCCCAAACTTCATATGACATTTTTCATTTTCTATAAACATGTCATATTCACCACCAATACACACTCCTATTTGCTTATTCTTATGTTTGTGTTCAGGCTGCATACGACGCGCTAATAGAACCATAAAAACGCGATTTACGGGACCATGTAAATCGCGTTTTTCAGTACCACATAAATCGGCCATTTGGTACCAGTACTACTATTTAATTTTTCTCAATGATTCACCCTCTAAAAATATTTTATATGACTTTGATACAGCTCTATCTAAAATCGCATCTGCGATGGCTCCACCGCCTAATTTCTTATGCCATTCTACAGAAGTCATTTGCGAACAAAGTATTAATGACTTTTCGCGGCTTCTTATTTCAAACACTTCCATTAAATACTTTTGTTCTTGTTCAGTTGTATTAGTTAATAAGAAATCATCAATTACTAAAATATCAGCTCTTCCAAGTTTCTTTAATAATCTATCCAACGTATTATTATATTCAGCTTGTTGTAATTTACTTAGTAAATCAGTCATTCTAAAAAATAACCCTGTATGTCCATTGTCAATTGCGTGGTTGATTAATGCGCAGGCTAGATAGCTTTTGCCAGTGCCGGTGGCGCCCTGAATAATGACATTATTATTGTAAAGAATATAGTCATTAGTAGATAGCTGTTCAATCGTTTCAGGTTTCAATTTTCTTTTGGATGAATAGATTAAATTCTCTAATCTTGCATTAATCACAGATAAATTCGCAGCTTTTCTATATCTCTCTTTTTTATTCCTTAATCTAGTATCTGATTCTTCTATTATTATTTTTTCTAATATATCTAAAGTGGATAGGTTTTGATTACTTTGATTAGTATAGATATCACTTAAATGATCTGCCATAACAGACATTTTCATTTCTCTTAATAATCTTGTTAGGTTACTTAATCTTTCTTTATTATTTATCATAGTAATTAGCTCCTCTTAAAAATGATTGTTCAGGAGCATTACCGCTGTTAGAATTTAATTGGAAAGCTCCACTTGATAATATATTTTTTATTAAGTTAAATCCAGGATTCATTGATTTCTCTAAGGAGATTAGGCAGGCATTATCCAGAGTGCGATCTGTATATTTGTCTGCCAATTTTAATAAGGAATGAACTCTTTTATAGTGACGCTGCTCAGGACCTTCCTCGAACATTTTCTCCACAACAATTCTTGTATTAGGTCCGATTCTAGATGCCCATTTTAAATATCTCTTACTGTTCCACTCACCATGTGTGCTACTATTAGTAGGAAAGTGGTCGTTAATAGAAGTATAGCCACCAGGATGTTTATATAGAGTTGAATGTTCGCATAATAATGTTTCATTTTTATATATCTTAATAGTATTTTTTGAAATTTTAAGTTGAACAGTATCGCCAATATATTGATGAGGAACAGAATAGTTATGCTTCTTATATGTTATATGTGAGTTAGCAAAAACTTTAGCTGTTTTATACTCACAGAATTCATATTTACAGGCTGGTAAACTCTGAAGTGCACTGCGTTCATGTTCTTCGAACAAGGAAAATCTAGATCCTTTTTTCTTTTGAAAAGGTTTCTTATTGAATTTCTCTAATTCTGCTAGCAGGAGATTGTTATATTGTTCTATACTGAAACATTGATAGTTTCTCATCTTGGCAATGATATAAGTTGTTAATTGCTTAACAGTATTTTCTACTGTAGCTTTATCTTTTGGTTTACGAACGCGTGTTGGCATTATGATTGTTCTAAAGTGAGTGGCTAAATCCTCATAACTACGGTTAAGTATGATACCTGTTTTTGAGTTTTTAATCACTCCTGTTTTTAAGTTATCTGATACAAGTAAAGTAGGAACACCTCTAAAATAATTAAACATTTCCACATGTGCATTTATCCAATTTTCTTGTTTCATATCGGTACAACCATAGGCGAATGCATATCCACTGAAAGGTAAGACAGCAACGAACAAATACCCATAAATAACTTCACCTGTTGTAGGATCAATCCAACGGATTTTAGAACCAGCCCAATCAACTTCAACTCTTTCTCCAGCTTTATGACGAATTATTTCTGAAAAAGATTGTTTTGATAAGTATTCATTAAAGTACTTTCTGAACTGAGTTAATTGATAGTAAGCCCTATTATTTAAACGACAAGCATGCACATACTCCTCCCAAAGTAATTTCATAGTAACACCAGGTTGGGATAATGATTTTGAAAGCTCTTTATAGTCAGGCATCGTAAAATCATTATCTTTAAATTTCATTTTTGATTGATTTTTTCTAACATCAAACATATCTGATATTCTTCCTATGTCCCAATTTCTTAATATCTGATACGATAATTGATTTTCCTTAGCAATATCAATTGTTCGTTTTACCAAAGTCCTACCTGAACCCACGCTTTCACAAATCTTCCTTTGACTAAATGACAACTCATGTAGTCTAATAATTTCTAAATAATTAGGCATAAAATCCCTCCAAAAAAAATTTGTACAAAGTGTACAAGTATTTTTATATCATTAAAAAGTAGTAATAAGCGTAAAAAAATAAACTCCAGTAAGGAGTTTATTCAGGTGGTATCAAATTAGCGTTTTTAATGCGACTGGAAAATGCGATTTGGGTGGTCTCATTTACTGCGTTTTTATGGTACTGTTAGAGCGTTGTTTTCACAGGCATAGTTCCTCAAATTATATCTATTCAATGCTTCTTCATTTGTTATACAATAATCATAAGTTTTATTTGCTACTAATTTAGCAGCTTCACTTGTTGAATTTGCTAGTACTAATTGGCCATTGTAATGAACATTGTAATAGTCTAGTAAAGGTACGGGGGCAGTATGTGTAACTATTTTACTTATATCGTCATTCTTATTAGATAGTCTAGTAGCAATTCCATAAACAGGAGTTTTTTCAATAAAAGTTTTAATTACTCTAAGTTTCGGATTCATATAAAAATTATTTATATTTGGATAAGCATGTGGAACTAATAATTTGTCACATTTGTTATCTAATAACGCATCAGACGCCTCTTCAAAGGTGTCAAATAAGATAATCTCCTTCACTTTTTGTAACTTATTAGCTACATAATACGAACTACTTCCCATAGGGCCTAAAGTTGCAATTATATATTTTTCATTCTCTTTCATAGTGAATTATTATAACTTCCATCAAAATTAATATTTTGACCGGTAATATATTTACTCTCTATTAAAAAAACTGCTAACTTGGCTAATTCCTCTGTCTTCCCTATCTGTTTTAAAGGAATTTTATTTTTTATAATATTAATTGTTTCATCTTCAGTTAAATTATTTATACGTGAATGATGCTCGATATACATACCAAATCTTTCTGTTTTCACAAATCCAGGATGTATATTATTAATTACCACATTATATTCTGCTAATTCTACAACTAAATTTTTTGTAGCATTAACGATAGCCGAGTTAACCATACTATTTATAAACATATTTGAATCAGGATGTTTCCAATTTGTTCCTATAATATTAACTACACTTCCGCTACCCCAAAAAGAGTCCTTTAGCAATAAGACCATATGAATATATGGATATAATTTAGATTCTATTGCGCTTATCAAGTGTTTCTTTTCAAAATCTTCAATTCTATTACTTTGTGATCCCGGCAAGCAATTTACAAGTGATTTAATTTGAATATTATTACTGATTAAAAAGTCTTTTATCTTAAACCCACTATCAATTTCACTCATATCATAATTAAGTAACAAAATATTGCTATCTTCGCAAAATGTATTACATGTTATGGATTTAGAATTCCTAGAAACAATTATTACATTCTCACCTTTATTTAATAGTTCTTTAGCAATAGATTTTCCAATCCCTTTACTTCCTCCTATTATAAGATGCCAATAGCTATGTGTTTTTTTAATCTAGAAACTACCATAAATGATTTCCTATAATCGGATTACCAAACGCTATTACGGTAATAAAAAAACAATAGTAACTTTTAGAAAAAAATAACTTCATTTTCATAATTTCACCCCTTTATAAAATTTCTTTGAATATATAAAATTATTATCATATAGTTATATGCACATATGCGCATTTTTTGAAATTTTAGTTATAATATACATAAATAAAGTTGTTAAAAGAAGAAATAATGCTATATAAAAAATGAAATTTAGAAGTAAACATTTAATATTTTTATAGAATATTTACGCGAAGGTATTTGTAATCCATCTACTCTATAGATTTGAAAAAGGAGAGTTAAAAATTTTTAAAGATATCCAATTAATATATTCTTTTATTTTTTGATTCTATAGAACCTCACTTAAGATATCGTTTTTCTAAATCATTGAGTTTCTTTTTGTCTATTAACTCTACGTTTCCCTTTTTGAATCGTCACATTTTTCAATTCAATCATTCTGTCACTTTCACCTCTTTAGGCCATTTTGAAAGGTCATGAATATATTCGATTTCAAAGACGTATTTACCTTTGTGAATCACTTTTACATGATCAGACTGGGCATCATATCCACCGAAATTCAAACGATATTTGAGTGGTTCGCCCGATTCATCATATGCTTGAATATCCACATATGTTTGTGTTCCCAATGGCACTACTGCATAAGAGGTCTCTTTTTTAAGAAAGGGATTAAAATAATCGACATAGGGAATACGTGCAAAAGCTAAAAATAACCCCACTGCCACTACAATAATAGCAAACGCAACTAAAATAAGTTTCTTCACTACCTACACCTCCCTAATTAATACATTAAATTGTTTTTCTAAATAATGGATGTAAGTCCATTGAATGACGAATTGAAACAGCAAAATCACGCCAAATATCCATAGCACATTGCTATTTTGTGTCTTTTCAAATAAGAACGCGCCAATAAGAGCAGTAAATAAACCACTTAATATGATATAGTTGCGATAGTTTTGCCAACGTCTGAAGCCAAACATTTTTCGCATGAGCAACCATTGACGGTGCTGTTCAAAGTAATGCAATACATCTAATAACGTGACGATACACAAGACTGCCATAGCGATTGCGCTAGAAAAGCTATACACCATCCATTTCGTTTGTGCTTCTCGATACATTTTCATAACGCTGTCTTTATAATTGGTTACACCTTGCACGTCATCCTTCAAATTAAAGCGGTCGATATTACGGACAATATTTTCATAATTTTTAAAAATCAATTCACCTTGTGATAATGTGGAATAATAAAAATCATCCGTTAAGTCTTTGGCATTTAACATTAAAATCGCAGGGGATTTCAAATAGACTGTAGATAATCCAGTGCGCACATCGAAGGCATAAATTTCGTAAGGATTTTTCAACTGCGTCACTTGCACCTTTGTCTTTGATTCTGGATTTGGAAGTTGATAGTTCACCCAATCCTGAAAATCTGCACGTATGGCTGAGGCTTCATTTTTAGCTTGAGAAGGTAAATACAACTCTATTTGTCCAGGTCGGTCTTCTAAATTCGGTAAATCTCGTAATTGAGACTTAAAAAAATCAACAAAGTTTTGATTGACAAACAGCACATTTCCTTCGTCTGGCGTATAATTTGTTTGACTTGGTTCATACAATACATTTTGATTCATCAATAATGCTTGTTCATGTTGCTCACTGTATATAAACATTTGATGATATCGTTTCGCAAATTCCATCTCTTCGTTCATACTACGCCGTATGGGTTTCAACTCAATTGTGTAATAATCATCTAGTTTACCCCACCATGCTTCTGTTTCTTGAATTTATTCTAACTTTTTCATTTGATTAACGTTTGGCAAAATGAGAAACGTGAGCATAAATAGCATACTCAATTTTGTTGCATAATTGATAAAGTGCAGTAATCGATACGGCTTAAGCCCTTTAATCATTAAAAGGACATTCATATTGATAAGTAAGAAATAAGATAGTAATGAACTGATAGATAAAATCATCCACAATAGAACATCCACTACGATGAGACGACTTACAAAATACTCGAGTTGCCCATCCAATCCTAACCATTTCAACAATCCTATCGAAATGAGTCCAATACCTACCGCTAATAAGAACCATCTTAACAAAATACTCTTAATATTCAGAAAAAATAAGTTGTAAAAGCGATATCCATGCATACGCATCGTCGCGTATGTTTTAAAATTCTGGCTCCCATCATGTAAATAGTATAATGCGTAAATGATTAATAACGTAACAAAAGGAAGTAACACGCCTCGATTAATGAGCACATCCCCATAGATTATCCATGATTGTACAGGTCCAATCCTCAACTTAAGACCGACACTTTCTAAAGCTGTTTTCAATTGTTCCTTATTAGCAATATCATCTAATATGAAATAATCACCACGTACATCTCGCTGCATCAATTCATCATGCGTTAAATGGTGATAACTATATTTGGTGTCCATCGGTGTTATTGAGTGATGATTTGCCTTTTTAAACGCATAAATTGCTTTATCGACTTGGTGTTCTTTATGAACTATTACGACTTTAATAATCGCAATATCTGCGCTGCGTCTTTCGCAACCTTCTCAAACTTTTCAAAAACTTCTGCTTTCGAATGTTCATAGTTCCAACTTTCAACTTCAAGATTCACGCGATTTCCAGTAAGTATTTCGCTATCCTCTTCATACAGTACAAGAATTAAAAATAAGCTTATTAGTGTGAGCGTGACCACATCTAAAAAGTGTTTCATCCACTTCATCGCTCACCTCCTAAAAACTTGGTAACTAGTAAACATTATAATATGATTCATTACTCCACCACCATCGTTTTTCTGCCGATGGTTTAGCTTCTTCTCTAGGTTCAGTAAATCCACTTTCTGATTCATACTTCCCTATTGCGGTCGAACTATGATATCTATGGTTTTGGCTATAATATGACCAAACATACTCGCTTCCTACCCATAACTCCATTTTCCTCCGTCAGTATAGATAGTTTTTGCACTAACTATACTTGTGCCACAAATACAAACCACTAATAACCCTGCAGCAAATGTACTTAAAAATTTGTTTTTCATAGTTACTCCCCCCTTTTTAATAAATTTACACATATATTATATATTTTTATAACTATATTTACAATATCATCATGTTGCATTAATGCACCCTTATTGCGTCTTATTACTCCTCAAGAGAAAATATATACTTTAGCGAACAAGAAAATATTCCTTTATATAAAAAACCCCCCTCATTTATTTTTTTATTGAATGGGCAAAATGATTTCAAAAATGAACGAGACTCTTGAGGGATAAACCAAAGACTTAAATATGATTTCTGATATTTAACAGCGACCACTGTTTATCGCAGTAGCTGTCTGACTTCTCAATGCTTGTACTTTTGAGAAGTCTAGTCAGCCTTGCGGGGACAGTACGACGAAATCTTTGTTGCACATGAGATTGCTGTACTACTCCCAAAATCCACCAACGCGTCTGCAAATGTAAAAGTTTAATCATAGCGTTGGTTAGTTGTAGGATCAGCACCTGAGAACGCGAACCCATAATGGCAATCACTGAAATATAAAATTTAAGATACAAAAATTTTTTATTCAGTCTTTTTCTTTAGCTTTTATTTTTTCGCGCTCGGTCTACTAATACTTGTTTAGCTTGTTCTTCTTCCGCATTATCAATATGGAGTGGCTCGAACGGAATGCCTTTTCGTTCTGCAGCAGCTTTCAATAAATAGTCCGTCATCTCATGGTTTTTCGGTAAAATCGGACCGTGCAAATACGTCCCTAACAAGTTTTTATAATGAATACCCTCTTTAAAGTCAGTATCATTATTACCATAACCGTGTGTCACAGTACCTAATGTGTCGTAATCATGATACGTGCGGCCCCCATGATTTTCAAAACCAACGATAGTTCCAAATGTATCACTTTCGATAACGATATCACCTGTTAAACGTTCTTTTTTAGATTCTGTATAAAAGTCTAAAATGTGTAAGCCTTCGAGTTCTTGGCCATCAGGTGTAATATATTTTTCACCTAAAAACTGGTACCCTCCACAAACTGTGAGGCCAGGTAACCCATCTTCTATCGCTGCTTTCAATTCCGTTTTAATTTTGCGCAATGACTCCGTAGCCAAACTTTGTTCACGGTCACTTCCACCACCGATGAAGAAAATATCCGCTTTAGAAAGGTCGACATTTTCAGTATCATTCACATCGACAACGTTAAGATGAATCCCACGCTGTTTGGCACGATATTTCAACGCCATAATGTTGCCAATATCACTATATAAATTGAGTTTGTCTGGCATAAAATGATAGACAGTGAGTTCATGCATCTTAATCAACCTCCTTAAATGAACGGTTCAGTTGTTCAAGCATTGGTGCTAAAGATGTGTAGTTCGGAATCGCAACCGTAAAGCTATTGTAGTCCATCGTCAGCGCAGTTGCTTTATGAATATCTTTTTCTAAAATGATAGGTGCTGTCACTTCCGCAAGCTTTAATCGCAATTGCAATTCTTCTGCGCGTGAGCCTGTCACAATAATTGCTTCTATCGTTTGCTCATTCAGCTTTTCAAAGTCAGCGTCATAAATCCATGACGTATCTCTACCATCAGCCGCAAAATCATTGAGGCTCAAAACATAAATTTTTGATTCATCTAACTTTTCTCCCATAGCAATTGATGCATTCATGCCAGCAGGATTTTTCGCCAAATTAATAAGTGCTTTTTTCTGTCCTTTTTCGAAATACTGCATACGCCCATTATCAGATGTGTATGATTCAAAGCCTTTACGAATCGATTCATCGTTGAGACCTAATTCTCTTAATACTGTATAGGCTCCAAGTGCATTATATGCGTTAAAGTCTCCTGCAATTTTCATATTAAACGTAGTGTCATTGACCGTCATTTCAATAAACGGGTCCACAGTAAATGAAGAAATTTCATATTGTGGTGTTTCACGTTTAAAGCCACAATGACATGTATAATGACCGAGCTGATTGTAATGAATGTGGGAATAGTTCAGTAATGACCCACAGTTCGGACAATATCGACTTTCATTCATCGTTGACTGTTCAAAGTCATATGCATGGGCTTGCATACCATAATATGTGACATGATCACTTGCGATTTTTAAGCGTGTGACAAATGGATCATCGGCATTTAATAACAGCTGAATCCCTTTATTTTGAATCGCTGAAATAATCCTATTTACCATAATGTCAATTTCACCAAAACGGTCCATTTGGTCTCTAAAAAAGTTTGTAAACACCATTTTTGTAGGTGTCATTTCATTTAATACACGTGGAATAGAGCCTTCATCAATTTCAATGATGGCAATTTGAGTTTGAGGTGTCGATTGGACGATGAAAGCTGATGTAATACCAGCAGCCATATTCGCACCTTCATTGTTATGAATAATTTTGATATCATTTGCTTTTAGCGTATGACCGATTAAGTTAGATGTCGTTGTTTTACCATTTGTACCACTGACAAACACAACTTCATCCACTCGACTAGCCAATTTACGTAAAATATTTTGATCAATTTTGCGCGCAACTTGACCTGGTAAATCTGTCCCTTTACGCCCTGTTGCGCGACTTGCTTTTCTTGCGATCTTTGCCATATTAATTGCTGTCCATTGTCTCATATTCAAAATTCTCCTCCGATTTCCTACAATATTATATCATGGTGACACAAATTACCAAATAAAAAGATAACTGCTCAACATGGACTGATTACCGTTGTACATTTCGATAAAAAAAGCTTTCAATACAACGTTCTTTTGAATATTGTCCGCAATATAGGGTACAATGGATAAATACCAAAGATTTTAGGGGTGATTGATATGTTAAATGAAAAATTATTAAATGCATTAAATCGTCAAATGAACCATGAATTTTTTGCAGCACATGCTTATATGGCGATGGCTTCTTACTGTGATTATCATTCGTACGAGGGATTTGCGAATTTTTACATCCAACAGGCAAAAGAAGAACGTTTTCATGGTCAAAAAATTTATGATTACATTAATGACCGTGGTGAAAAAGCTGTGTTTAGTCAGGTTGATGCACCAAAAGTCGAGTTCAACAGTATTCTTGAAACATTTGAAGATGGTTTAAAACAAGAACAAGACGTGACACATCGCTTTTATGATTTATCCGAAATTGCACATGAACATAAAGATTATGCGACGATTTCATTTTTAAATTGGTTTCTAGATGAACAAGTTGAAGAAGAATCAATGTTTGAAACACACATCGATTATTTAAAACGTATTGGTGATGATTCAAATGCGCTTTATCTTTATGAAAAAGAATTAGCGGCACGTAAATTTGAAGTTGAAGCATAAACATTTGTTTAATACATTTGTAATTCAATTAAATCGTATATGAATCAAATTGCCCTCATTGATAACAATTCTGGAGTTCACGGTTGCCATTATGGGCTCGCGTTCTTAGGGGCTGATCCTACAACTAACCAACGCTATGATTAAACTTTTACATTTGCAGACACGTTGATGGATTTTGGGAGCAGTACAGAAATCTCATGTGCAACAAAGATTTCGTCGTACTGCCCCCGCAAGGCTGACTAGACTTCTCAAAAGTACAAGCATTGAGAAGTCAGACAGCTACTGCGATAAACAGTGGTCGCTGTTAAATATCAGAAATCATATTTAAGTCTTTGGTTTATCCCTCAAGAGTCTCGTTCATTTTTGCAATCTGATATAAAAGACTGTGAATCAATGAGGGCAAACTTTTAAAGCGATGAAAATTTAATTTTATGGACCTATTCCTTTAAACAATCATTACAGACTAAATTTAACTTTCCGCATAAAAGGCTAGGGAATCTCAATTGTACCCTAACCTTTCTTCCTACAGATATAGAACATGACTTTCTGACAAAAATCCCCCCAATTGAATTCAAAACTGGACGAGATGTTGCTTAACTTGTCCTCATTTCTCGATTGTTATCAAATGTATTGAATGAAAAGTAATTCATTTTTCCACAAACCGCTTCAGCATCATCTATTTTTAACTCTCGCCCAAATGTGCTAATATTTATCTATCATTTTGAAAGGATGTAAGGCTATGGTAAAAAATAGTTTTGTCGCTCTCGATTTTGAAACTGCCAACTATAAACGAACGAGTATTTGCTCAGTCGGTATGGTTAAAGTCATTGACAATGAGATTGTAGAAACTTTTTATACATTAGTGAATCCTAATGACTTTTTTGGATTACGTCATACTGAAATCCACGGTATACATGCACATGATGTAAAACATTCGCCAGATTTTGCGTATGTTTATCCTTATATGATGCAATTTATAGGTGACTTACCAGTTGTTGCACATAATGCTGCCTTTGATATGTCAGTCTTGCACGCCAGCATCCAAGCAGAAAAGCTCATCACACCACCAATGACTTACTTTTGTTCATACCAACTCGCGAAACGTACTGTATCTGCACGTCGTCACGGTTTAAAACATTTGATGTCTTATTTCAAACTTAATTTTCATGGCCATCATGATGCTTTAAATGATGCGAAAGCCTGTGCAATGATTACGTATCGTTTGCTGAAACACTATCCTAGTCTTGAAAATGTACTCCAAGTTTATGGCAAACAACTGACTGATAAAGATATTTTATAAAAAGTCATATATCGTCATATTTCTAAAAAAGGCATCTTGCAAACCACCTACCGTCACACCAACTAAACGAATCGGGACTTCTGCTTCTTTTAATTCATAATACAATTCATACGCAATTTGATATATTTCATCTGCATCTCTAACCGGTGTTATTAAACTGTGTTGCTTAGAAAAATTTTCGAAACGATGCGTTTTAATTTTAACAGTGATCGTGTGTCCTGCCTGGTTCATTTTTTCGAGACGCTGTGCAATTATATCACTTAACATTTCAATTCTTTGTAAAATCTCTTCATCATCGTTTGTATCGAGTGAAAATGTACGTTCAGCACCTACAGTTTTGCGAATTCTTTCGGCGTCCACTTCTCTGTCATCATAGCCACGTACACGTTGAAATAGCTGATGTCCTCGTTTACCGAACAAATTGACCAGTTCTCGTTCGGACTTTTCATACAAGTCTTGACCGTTATAAATCCCTTTCGCATGCATTTTTTCTTTAGACGCTTTGCCAATACCTGGAAAAGCTCCAATATCGAGTTGCATTAATATGTCATGCACATTTTGGTAATCAATTACCGTCAGCCCATTTGGCTTGTTCATCCCACTTGCAAGTTTTGCTAAAAATTTATTGTAGGACACCCCTGCGCTTGCTGTTAGTTGTGTCTTATCGTAAATATCACGACGAATATATTGGGCAATTTTTGAAGCTGGGAGATCTGGACGTACGAGTTCAGTGATGTCCAGATAGGCTTCATCAAGTGAAAGCGGCTCAACCAGTTCTGTATAACTTTTAAATATTTCCATAATTTGTTGTGAGGCTTCTTTATACACTTCAAAGCGTGGCGTCACATAATAACCATTAGGGCAAAGTTGATGTGCACGCGCCATGGGCATTGCCGAATGGACTCCAAAAGCGCGCGCTTCATAAGATGCTGTAGATACAACACCACGGCCACTTGCTTTACCACCAACAATGACAGGCTTACCACGTAAATTCGGATGATCTCTCACTTCGACTTGTGCAAAGAAAAAATCCATATCAATATGAATAATACGCCGTTCTTTCACTTTAAAACCTCCTCTCTAGACATAGCCCACTCACAACACATATTTTATTTATCCTTTCAAAAACAAAGAACCTTCACACGCAAGTAAAACGTGGAAGATCCATCCTATGATTACGCTGAATGTTCTGATGGTTTTTTTCGATAAATCACTAAACCTGCTTCAGTCATTTCAAAATATTGTGCTTTTTTATCTTTTAACGCTATAAAGACTAAGTATAACGACAATAGGCTATATCCCATATAAATCGCAAACGTAAAAATAATCGACGTGTATGGCATATTAATAAAAACAATAAATAACAACATCCCTACTAAGGCAATGGGCATTAACATGATGGTCGAAAATGTCATACGGTTGAAGTAATAATGCGGTAAAACTGTTAATAAGACACCGTTTTTCACTTGATATGTGCGTAACTGGACTGACATCATTTTAAGCAACATCATCTTTATACCTTCATGACATAACACCACCACAAAAAATCCTAATACCCCTATTAAGATATTCGTAAAAAGGTGTTGTTCTTGTAATGAAACTGCCGTCATCGACCATTTATAACTTAATACAATAAACGCAAGAATGACAATAAATTGAAGTAATAAAAAACGTTTCATGATCTGTTGATTTTGAAATAGATCAATTTTATACATGCATTCACCCTCTTATGATGTATCGCTTAACTTCATGGTCACGCTTATTATACCCAAACGATGTAAGCAAATTGTACGTCTTGAGCCCTATATTTATTCCATCGATCGGATTGTACATTTCACTTCCATATTCATTAGGCGTTGAAGACACATTTCAGCTTCTAGTTTAGCATTTTTCATCATTTTTTGAAATGCTTCAATCTTACTACACACACTTTTTGTTGTTTCAAATACAAACATCCTTCTTATCTATAATATTTGGATGCACGCATAGATATTGATTTGAGTTCATTTGTGGTAATTTGGTTCTTTTCTTAAATAAAAAAGACACCTACAACGCATAAGTGTCTCATTATATAATTGTATGATCTATAGGAAATTCAAATCTCCCTATAACTTCTAAATATCCTTAAAAGTATCAATGTCTAGAATCGAAGTGGCTAAATGTTGCACAAAATACTGATCATGACTCACAAATATCAGTATGCCAGAATATGAAACAAGCACTTTTTCTATTGCTTCGATAGCCTTTAAATCTAAGAAGTTGGTCATTTCATCTAAAATCAAAATATCAGACTCAGAAACCAAGAGAGACAATAATGAAACTTTCACGCGCTCTCCTTGACTTAAATCTCCTACTAATCGAAAAACCTTGTCTCTTTTAAAATCTAACAATGCCAACAAAGTTCTAATATGATGTTCGCTTAAATGCCCATTCGTAGCTTCGACAATCGTTTCATACACTGTCATCTTTGGATCTGAAAATTGAAAATGATTTTGTCAAAAATAACAAATTTTATAGGTAGGGGGTATAACTGAAACTATGTCATTCAAATAAGTTGTTTTGCCTGCACCATTTCTCCCAATAATTCCTAATTTATCACCACTATTTAAATGGATAGTTGGGGTATGCCATAAGTATTGCTGTCCAATTTTCGCTTCATGACTTGGAATGATCATCTTCCTTTTTGGTAAACGATGAAGTTGTGATAAAAAAGAAATATCATATTTATCCTCAACACGATTTGGTTGTTTTAACTCTTCTAACCTATTCTGTAGTTGCACAATACTCTTCTGGAGCTTCTTTTGTTTCACATCCATCTTCGTTTTGACACCAGCAATGCGATATTCTGAAGTACTCATCTATACACCATTCACTATAATAGGTTAGAGGATTGCCTGAGTTGTGACCTGAATCATTGCTCAACTGTCCTGCTAATATTTTTAACAAACACGTCTTTCCGGCCCGTTCTTTCCAATGAGGCCAATGACATCGCCTTCCTCAATCGTTAAATCATCCGCTTCAAATCATAATCCCCACACCTCACATCTGATGTCTTTACGTGTTAATACTGACAAATCATTCACCCTCTTTAATCAAATACCGTTTCAACATCTGTTAGGAAGCGAATACTCCAGGCAGCTAACAACATGAGTGAAGACAACAATCCTACCATTTTATTCTATAATTATCTTGAACTTATTTCTTTATAGATCAAGATAAAAAATGTCCTCAAATTATCCAAAACACCCAAGCTTTAGCACCAGTCAATCTGTAAAAAGTAGCAAAAGCAAACCAAGGACTTCTAGGAAACCTCATAATGTACTACCCGTTGAATAAAAATATTCTATAAAACTTGTTATAACACGTTACCTCTTCAATTTCGTTTTCTCTAATGTTCTTTTATTATCTTTTTTTAAAGACATACCTTGTATTCCTATCCAATTAGAAAATTGAGCCATAACAAAAATTATAATCTTAGTAAATATTTCCATCATATCACCCTTCTTTTAGTCCCCAATCTCTTGATATAATTACATTTGTAGAAAATTCAAGTGATTTTAACATTGTAATAGTACCTCTAAGTATTTGAGTATTAAGATTAGGAAAAAGCATTTCAAAATCTTTACATTCAGCTCTAACATTTATAAATCCTAGAATAAGACGGATTTTAGCCAAATCAAGTTAAAGCATTGCGTTTATTTTTGTTCATATTCTTATCTTTTTAATACTCTATTTTAGGATATATCTACAGCGAGACCGATAAATACTAGAAGAATAAGCTTATAAGAAATGTCAGACGATTTGCTTTCTATTTTTGAATACAAGCAAACACTCCAATAGTAAACAGAAGAAGACAATCCAAAAACTGAATGTCACCCCTAAAACATCTGTGATTGAACTCATCACAAAAACAAAACCTGAAAATGCGAGTGTTGAGATGACCTCAATTACAGAATATACATTGACGAGATCTGCTTCATCCACCGTCTCCTGTAGAAAAACGCTCTCTGCTACTTCTTTCAACTGAGAAAGCACACCAATAAACAAAGAAAAAAACAAAAAAGCCACAGCATCTGTATATTCAATAATTAAAACTGTTACGATTGACATGAATATTAAAGAAAACAAGATGCTTTGCCATTTATATTGAAGTATTTTGTCTGATAATCGAAAGACAATGGCAGCACCTAACAAAATACCAATAGAATAAGTTGTATTAGTATAACCCCAATAGCTTTCATCTTTATGCAAGTATTCAGTCACAAATACAAGGATGACCGATGACACCCAAATCGTATTTGCCAATATTTCTAAAAGATTCGCTTGTAGTAAAAATCGTAATTTAGGCTCAACAATCACCAAGCGCCATCCTCTCGTTATCGTTTCTATACTTGTCTCAGATTCTATCATTTTTGTTTTGACAGCTGGTAACGCAAAAAACAGAATTGTGGAGATAATATATAAACATAAAATGATTATCGTACTTGTTATCAAACCTAAAGTGGCATATAATAATCCACCTAACCCCCATCCCACTAATTGTACGCCTTCATTACTCATTGAAAGCGCTGCATTGGTTTTCCCTAGATCTGTTGCATAGATTGGAACAATTGCATAAGATACTGGTGCTGCAAATCCATCAAGTATAGAAATCATAATCACAAAAAAGTACAATATTGGAATATCAATCATTTCACCAAAATACAACATCACTAATAGCAACGCTAACAACACTGTTTTACCCAATTGCGTGTATGAAAGCACCCGATTTAATGCTATTTTCTTTGTAACTAAAGGGACTAAAAAACTAGCGATAAAAGAGGATAAACCAATAAGAATAGGGACTGTTGATGTCGCAATGACCGACTTTGTGATTACAAATACATTTGCTATAATTGCAACCCTAAAAAACACATCTGCTAAATTACTAACTGCTTGAGAGATTAATAATTGTTTAATCGCCTTAGTCATTTCTCTTCAGTTTCTCCCTTACTTGTGGAATCAAAATTGTCTCCACAAACTTTTCAAATTCCTTTTTTTCCATTTTACATTGTTTAACAAAATCAATATCAGCAGACAACTTACACCCACCAGAACAAAAACCACCTATATGACAAATCTGACAATCTTTATAATCTAAAAAGCTTTTCGTTTCATGTTGGTAGTTCATTAAATCAATATCGTTTAAGTTTCCTAGAATATATTGAGGGCGTCCTACTGTTACAGTACATCTAAACAAATTAAGTTCATTGTCAATGTAAAAAACTCTATCATAAGGGGATACGTTCCAGCAGTAATTATATGTACCTTTAATTTGGGATTCATTAAAAGACAAGTCCAACTTATCAGTTAAGTTCTTGCACGTTTGAATAAAGCCTGCATGAAGGTTTGATGGAATTTGTTTAGGTAATTTCATTAACTCTAGAAGTATATCAGTCTCAGAAACAATATACTCATCATAACCAGTATCAAAAAGACGATCATCAACCCTTCCGATATTCCAATGAAAATTCGATTTTGAAAAATACCCTTTGTCGTTAAAATAATGATAGATTAGCAATAGTTCACTTAAGTTATTCTTATCAAAATTTGTTCCTACGTCTATAACTAAATTATAATCTAATAATAAATCAGTAATCACTAATAATTTCTCAACATTATTTGCAACTTTCGTTATTTTAATTGTCTCATTATATTTATTCGGTAATGTATTAATAGTAATTGCTATAACAGAAATAATACTTCTATATATCACTATCTTTTTGACAAAATAAGGCAAAAAAATCCCGTTAGTAGTAATGTCTATCTTCAATTTATTTTCAACACAATATTGAAAAATTCTATCAATAATTTTTTCATTTTGTGGCAATAGTGGTTCTCCACCAAATAACCCAATAGTAACATCTACTTCTGGATTTTGATTAAGGATTAATGAAATTTTATCTAAAATTTTTTCAAGTGCTTCTAAAGACATCGGTTTTCTAACGAGATCATCATACTTCTGCTGAAAACAATAACTGCATCTTAAATTACAAGAATAAGTAATTGCTAAAGAAATTTGTATTTTCTTTTTTGAGGATGATAACATTTCCTTATTATATAGAGTATCTGACGAAAATTGATTTTTATTAGAAGAAGGTGTATCAAACCAATCACGTAATCTATAATCAATTTCCAACGTGTTATCCTTAATTTTTTTACTTTCAACTATCAACACTTTATTTTTAAATGAATTAATCAAAAGGGTAAATTCATCATTAATAGACTGTTGATAGATCGTTGTAAGTGGAACCAATTCAAGATTGTTACTTTCCTCTATTTTTCGTAGTACACCTTCTTCTAATTCATAAATCATATTCCATCACCTTTTTATTAGTATCGACGTCGCGTAATATACTTACTCGCATTCATTTCATTTAATTCTCTGTTAGAGGATTTCATTATCGCATCAATAGCTTGCATTTGTAACAATTCTTCTTTTGTGAACTCAATAATCATATTATCCACCTCTGATATTATTAATTTTATTGTAAGCTTACAATGATATTGTAATATACAATTAAGAGCATTTTATAAACTGTCCCGTATATGCATATTTTTTTTACATAAAATACGTTTTAAATGTGCTTCATAGACAGAAGCTATATGATTACTTTCTACTAAACGCATAACTTCAATGATTTTTTTCATTTCATTGATAGCGACCTCACTAGATGACTTGCTATAAATACAAAATTGTTTAGCATATTGAAAAACAAGCTTTTCGTAAATTTCTGTTTCAGTAAACACACATCTCTCTATACATTTTTCAAAAAAATAAGCATCTTTCATTTTTCCTCTTTCAATGCAAGTCATATATCCATGTAACAACATTGCTGAAAACATTCGACGATGCAATAGTATTTTATTATACGACTCTGTTCGTGATACTATTTCTCGTGATAAGAGCATCATTGTCTCATGATTTATAACGTCTAAAGTATTAGTAAAGAGATGTAGTTCATAATATCCCCAGTATTCCGTGCTAAAAAGGTAATCAATCAAATTCGCCAAATCTTCTTTTGTATAATACAATTCTCCTGTCAAAACTTGTAGACGAATCTTAATGAGTATCAAGTTTAACTGATAAAAACGACTTCTATGTGTATTTTTCTTTATTTCTTCAAGTAATAACTGTTTCATACATGAAATATCATTCTCAATAATAAAACAATTCAAATGTTCGAATCGTTCATTTAAACTATTGTTTCGGAGATCATGTGCTTCATTCATAAATTCATCCAATGGGATCATAATTTCATTTAATATTAATATAAATTTCGAAATGGTTAAGTTCGTCTCACCTTTTTCAAAGCGAGATAATTGAGAGACTGAAACCCCCATCTTTGAAATATCTTTAAGTTTTACACCTCTAGATTTTCTTATTTTTCTGAAAGTTTTGCCGTAATTATTCATATGATACCTCCACTTCATATAGAAATTACGAATAAATGTTTACGTTGTATCAAGAACATTAAATTTTACATCATTTTTCCCTCCGTAATAAAAAAATTTTTTATATGAGCTATTGAGCTTTGTATATGCGGTGAAATCAAAATGGAGGATTATTGATGAAAGTAATATACTTTATAGGTAGAGGGTAAAACTGAAACTATGTCATTCAAATAAGTTGTTTTGACTGCACCATTTCTCCCGATAATTCCTAATTTATCACCACTATTTAAATTTACATAGCGTGTTTTAATAGTTCTCACTAATACTCTTGTTATACCATTCCCTTCTGGAGCTTCTTTTGTTTCACATCCATCTTCGTTTTGACACCAGCAATGCGATATTCTGAAGTACTCATCTATACACCATTCACTATAATAGGTTAGAGGATTGCCTGAGTTGTGACCTGAATCATTGCTCAACTGTCCTGCTAATATTTTTAACAAACACGTCTTTCCGGCCCGTTCTTTCCAATGAGGCCAATGACATCGCCTTCCTCAATCGTTAAATCATCCGCTTCAAATCATAATCCCCACACCTCACATCTGATGTCTTTACGTGTTAATACTGACAAATCATTCACCCTCTTTAATCAAATACCGTTTCAACATCTGTTAGGAAGCGAATACTCCAGGCAGCTAACAACATGAGTGAAGACAACAATACAATTAACAGAGGTATTTTAAAAAGCGAAACGAGAAATCCTGACATGATGGCTGCCAGGGGATTGACTAATGAAAAGAGAGTTAAGATTGCTCCAAAAACACTGCCAATCATTTCTCTTGGAACTTTCAATTGAATCTTTCCAAAATAGAGAATAGAGAAAATCGTGTTGATCAAAGCATACAAAAACCAGCACAATAGCATCCCCGCATAGGCAAGTACACTATTAGGAATGAGTAAAACAAGGCCTAATAACAACAAGACATAACTCTGTGTAAACAATGTTCTCTTAAATAAACGATACTTATCTTTAACATCATAGAAGTACTTCGCAAATATGATGCCACCTAAGACACCACCTAAGGCAAAGGAGAGCTCCATGCCACTATAAGAGGTTTTTAAAAATGAAAAACTGTCATTGGCGATTTTAGGTAAGAGCAAAAAGATACTCCAAAACGAGAAATTCATGACCAGTGCGACTGGTATAAGGTTACGAGTATAAGGCGTTTTAAAGATATAACTCGCCCCCTGCTTCATGTTATTAAGGACTGAAGTAGACTGCAACAGCGTTTCCACCGTCAGTCCCACAAGTAAAATTGTTGCGGTGGCAGTGATAAGAAATGTCACAAAAACAATCGTTGTAAAAGACAGAAATGAAATATAGACTGCAGATAAAACAATCGCCATAATCGATGCAACCTGTGTTGAACTCGAAACGACAGAGTTAATACGAAAAAGTTCCTCATCACTGCTGGCTAAAAATGGAACCAATGATTCTAACGTAGGTGACAGTAAACCTCTTATAACTGTTGAAGCAAACATAAACAGTGGTAACAAAACTTCCATGTTCACAACCTTCTCTAATGCCACCCATAATGGCACCCCCTCTTAATATTACACCCTTAATATAACAGATAAGCAGACAAATTTAAATGCTTTATTCTAAATTTTCTGAATATTATTCCTAAAGAAATGATAATAAACGCAAAAATATATGATGTATCTCATAATTTTTACAATTTCACAACTGACCGTCTAAACAACACTTTTAAACCACTAGTGATCTATTAACGACAAACCTATATTTCAAATCAATTCCAGTATGCACTTCCCTAAATATCACCTAAACAAAAAGGGCACTAGTCACATTCTAAAACAAATGTTCCTAGAAACCCTTAAGTGATTAACCCATATCAATATTTTCTTTCTAACAACGCGATTGTTTCGACATGTGTCGTATGCGGGAACATATCGACAGGTGTGATTTCTTTAAGTGTATAAGCTGGTTTCAACATTTCAATATCGCGTAATTGTGTACTTGGATTACATGATACATAGACGATACGTTTCGGTGCTAAAGCATTCAACGTCTCAATAAATGTCGCGTCACAGCCTTTACGCGGTGGGTCAACTGTCACGACATCAGGCTGAATCCCCTCTTGTTGCCATTGTAATATGACATCTTCAGCCGCGCCAGCCACAAATGTTGTATTGTTCAAATGATTGTTGCGGGCATTGCTTTTCGCATCTTCTATCGCTTCCGGTACAACTTCGACACCATAAACATGTTGTGCGTGTGGCGCCATAAATAAACTGATCGTCCCAATCCCACAATAGGCATCTAATACCACTTCATTGCCCGTTAAATTCGCATACTGTAAAGCTTGACGATACAATTTTTGCGTTTGCGTTACATTGATCTGATAAAATGATAAGTCACCGATGTCAAATGTTAATTCGTCCAAGGTATCTTGAATCACATCTTCACCGTAAATCGTTTTGGACGTCTGCCCCATAATGACATTCGTTTTATGCGTTTGGAAATTCAACTTGATACTGACAATTTGCGGAAACTGAGTCGTTAAAGCATGCACAATTTCATGTTCATGGGGTAACTTTTTACCGTTAAGCACAAAAATAACCATCAGTTCATTCGTATAATAGCCTTTACGAATCACGACATGACGGACGAGACCTTGATGTTTTTGTTCGTTATAAGCTGGAATTTGATACTGTGCGAATATTTTTTTCGTCGCATTCATGATACCATTTTGATCATCATTTTGAATCAAGCAATGGTCCATATCAATAATATCGTGGCTACGTTGACGATAAAATCCCATCTGCAATTGACCCTCCCGATTCACCCCAACCGGAATTTGAGACTTGTTTCGATAACGCCAAGGATCATCCATACCTATCGTGTCATGAATCGGCACTTCTGTCATTTTCCCTTTATGATGAAACAAATTAATGACTTGTTTACGCTTCATCTCTAATTGCGCACGATACGACAAATGTTGAAGTTGGCATCCCCCACATTGTTGATAATAGTCACATGGCGGCGTAACACGATCTGGGCTCGCAGTTTTCACATTCATCAGCTTACCAATCGCAAAATTCTTTTTCACTTTAATCACTTTATATTGCACTTCTTCATCAATCAATGTTTGAGGGATAAATATCGGATAACGCTCCTGTTTAATCACACCATGACCTTCATGTGTCAAATCTACAACTTTTCCCTCATACACTTCATTTTTCTTTACTAAAACCATCAATTTCATCTCACTTTTTTATAAACAGAATCTACTTCAAAGGGAAAGGAGCAGGACCGAAAACTTAACATATGAGTCAGATTTCATCGTCCCGCTCCCACGAGAGTAACGTCATTACATCATGCGGTTTCGCGTACACTACCTATTTATTTTCAGCACACCTATTCATCGTTACTCAGATTGTGTAGGCGCATCAATTAATAACGCATTATCTTCTTGTGCCGGAGAAAAAACTTCAATATGACGGACTAAATTTAAAAAGTTGGCTGGTAACTGCCCGCCGTACTCGCCATCTACATTTAAAGGCATATCACTAAACGATGAAATATTCACCGATTGCGCTTTATGATAATGCACTTTCGGATGCTTAATATGTTCACCACGTGAGGCAAGCGTCATAATGTGCCCCAATTCTGCAATATTTGCCTTTTCAACAATTAGAAGCGTAAACATACCGTCATCCAATTTCGCATCCGGTACTAATTTCTCAAAACCAGCCATTGAATTGGTTAATCCGAGTAAGAACAACATGATTTCACCTTCAAAGACTTGCGAATCAAACTCAATACGCACATCGACCGCATGCATTTGTGGCAACATTTCAAAACCTTTAATATAGTAGGCAAAAGGTCCGACAATTGATTTTAACTTGCTCGGTGCTTCATACGAAACTTCAGTAATTTTACCACCGCCAGCCAAGTTAATAAAATAACGACTATTCATTTTACCAATATCAACCTGGACTGTTTTGCCATCTAAAATGACATCCAGGGCTTCAAAAATATCAGTTGGGAGATGAAGTGCTCTACCAAAATCATTCACAGTCCCCATAGGTATTAAACCTAACTTAGGACGATTCGGTTTTTCAGCAATGCCATTCACGACTTCATTCAATGTCCCGTCCCCACCAGCTACAATTAACAAATCGTATTGAGCTTCAATTGCACGCGCCGCTTCTTCTGTCGCATCGCCAACTTTTTGGGTCGCATAGGCACTCGTCTCATAACCAGCTTGTTCCATTTTGATTAGTACATCAGGTAATGCACGTTTAAACACTTCCTTACCCGACGTAGGATTATAGATTATTCTCGCACGTTTTCTCATTTGTATCCCTCAATTTTTCAGTACTCACAACTTATATTATAGTAAACAAAGATGTAATGAAAGCTAGAAACTCCCGAAAGCGACAAAAATAGTACGAAACCGAGAAAACTCGTATTCATATGTGTAAACTACTCACTTATAGGTTTATCCCGTTTCTAATCAATGCTTCATGTTTTATACGATGGAATACGCCAATGTAAAATTTCGACATTCCATATTGCTATTACAGCTTACAAGTTATTGAAACACAAACACCCCAGCACTTCGACTAAACACATCCAACATTACACAAACATCTTTTGGAGTAAGCCGTGTTTACGTTGTTTTAAAAGTCCAATTTTTTTGCATTGTACCTCAATTTGTTGGTCGAGTTTATTGAAGAATTCACCAATTTTCTGTTGCTCTACTAATACAGGTAATTTAATTTTGAAACTTAACAATGTGTCTTCATGAATTCGTTTGCTACCTGTACCAGATGAAAAAGACTCCATTCTTTCATAATAATTTTTTCTTGAAATATAGTTTATAAAATAATCGGCGTTGATTTTTGAATAATCAATGTCTAAAGCTGGAACATCCCCTGATGAATAAAATCCATTAAATTCATTTGGTATGATACTAAATGCACCATTAAAAAAGTTCTGTTTACCGTAAATAAACTGAGAAGCAAATCTTTTATAATAAACAGTCGCCCCCATCTTAAGAGCTCTATTAGTATTAGCATTACTAACTCCATTGACATTTAATTTAACAGTAAGAAGTTGGTTTTTATTCAAATTCATTCCTTTTTCTAATTCTTTTGGTTTATTCATAAAGAATTGAAAACTTTTTATAGCCCACTCCGGATAGTCATTTCCATTGTCATCTTTAAATCGAAGTTCTTGAGAGAAAATCTTTTGCATATAACCTTCTTTCTGTTCTTCCAACAAGGCTAATTTTTGTTCTTCTAATTCAATTTGATGGTCGAGTTTACTGAAGAAATCACCTGTTTTTTGTTGTTCTTCAAATTGAACAGGTATATTAATTTTCAAATTCTTTAAATCACTATTATAAAGGTGAACCACTGTTTTACCTTGTGCAAATCTAGATACATTCCATTTGTTCACACTGTTTAAAGACAAAGAAATGAATCTACCATCATCTTTTTTAGGAGTTAGAATATTTAAATCTCCACCGATATAAACATCATCATTTACATTTATGGCTGATGCCGTAGCAATATCCTCTACTGTTTCTCCAGAAGATGGAATTAAAACCTGGTTATTTCCAGCTTTTTTCAACTTATTTGGATTTACATTTGTTCTACTTTGAATAGTATTAATAATCGCTCCATATTTTGTATACAGTTCTCCATAAAGAATGCACGGATAGCTCCCATCTTCACTTAAATCTTTCTTACCTAATAATTTTCCTTTACTAAAATTTACAAGTGTCTCTAGTCTATTCTCTTCCCACTCACCTTCAAACTCAGGAAATCTTAACTCCGGCACATTTTTATTTGGATGAGTCATGCTTCAACACTCCCAGTTCTTTCAAATAGCTGTTAATTTCTTGTTCGACTTGCGCGATTTCATTGTCGATATTCACGATGTCTTGTTGAATTTGGTCGAGGTCGATGGGTGCTTCCTCTTCAAAAGTGTCGACATATCTCGGAATATTGAGGTTGTAGTCATTGTCTTCAATTTCTTGTAATGTTGCGGCATAGCTGTATTTATCGATGGTTGCTCTGTTTTTGTATGTGTCGATGATTTTTTCAACGTGTTCGTCGTTTAAGTGGTTTTGATTTTTACCTTTTTCGAATGCGTTAGATGCGTCGATGAATAACACGTCGTGGTCTGATTTACGACATTTTTTGAACACTAAAATACACGTCGGAATGCTTGTGCCATAGAAAATATTTGCCGGTAAGCCAATAACCGCGTCTAAATAATTTTTCTCTTCAATAAGATATTGTCGAATGACACCCTCTGCTGCACCACGGAACAGGACGCCATGTGGTAATACGACTGCCATCGTTCCTTCATCATCTAAATAGTGCACCATATGTTGGATAAAAGCGAAGTCGGCTTTTGATTTCGGCGCAAGTTTGCCGTAACCACTGAAACGGTCATCGTCATTGAATTTACTGTCGGCTGACCATTTCGCACTGTATGGGGGATTGGCTACCACGGCGTCGAATTTCTCACCTAAAAAGGCTGGATTTTCAAGTGTATCGTCATTTTGAATGTCAAAGTTTTCATAACGGACGTCATGCAACAACATATTCATGCGTGCTAAGTTGTACGTTGTGTTGTTACGTTCTTGTCCATTATAACGGTACACTTTCGTTTCTTTACCGACACGAAGCAGTAAGGAACCTGAACCGCATGTCGGGTCGTACACGTTGCGTAACTTATCTTTTCCTAATGTGACGATTTGCGCTAAAATTTTCGATACTTGTTGTGGCGTATAGAATTCGCCTGCTTTTTTACCTGCACTCGCCGCGAAACGTCCGATTAAATATTCGTATGCGTCGCCTAACATGTCAATTTCCATGTCGCTATGTACAAATGGCAAGTCCGCTAAGTTCACCATCACCTTGCTTAATAACGCCGTACGATCTTTCACTGTATTACCAAGGCGCGTCGAACTTAAATCCATATCACTAAATAGCCCGATAAAGTCTTCTTCGCTGTCTTGACCAAGCGTTGACGTTTCGACTTTGCGAATGGCTTTCGCTAAATGTTCGATATCAAAACGTTGATTTTCAATTTCCTTCACCATTGTGCTAAACAAATCTTGTGGTTCGATGTAGTAGCCGACTGTATCTAATAATTCACCTTTTAAGTCTTCTCGATATTCTGGATCTGCCCAAGCTTCTTCGTATGTTTTATCTTCGCCTGATAACGCATCCGCCACTTCCGCCTCTGTTTTTTCGGATAAGAAACGATAAAAAATGAGCCCTAAAATATAATTACGGAACTCGCTCGCATCCATGTTCCCTCTTAAGTCATTCGCGATAGACCACAATTTTTTATGTAATTCCGCTTGTTGTTGACGCTGTTTTTCAGTAATTGACATTGCTTTTCCTCCGTTAGTTCAATAAGTGTATGCGCGCACTGAAATATCAAAACCTTTGTAACGAATGGAATCACAAAGGTTTGATGGGTGCTAGCTACTATATTTTTCTGTGACTTCTTCAATAAATGAAATAATTGCCTTTTTCGTTTGACGCTTTTCTCTCAACTTTTTATCACTGACTAAATCTTTTAGGTCCGCTTGGTTCACGATACCACTATATTCAAATTCGCCTGTCATTGATTTCAAAATGTCTTCGTCGACCGCTTGTTGATGTGCAAATTGATTAAATTCTGCTTCTCGTTTCGCATTTTCAAATAAAATATACGCTTCATCTATGTTGTCATCTTCTGTTAACTGAGGAACCACTTCATCAATAAATTCCCGAATTAAGTCCCGCTTCAGACGTAATACCGGGTCGTCCGCATTGTCTAAAATACGTCGAATCTGTTCACGGTTACGTTGTTGTTCGCCGGTATCTTTCAAGTCGATTTGACGAATGAGATGCATAATATAAGACACATTAATCAGATCATTACGTAAAATTTCAATTTCAAAATCGATGTCATCCAAAATAGACACTTGTTCCACATTGCCTCGTTTGGACTTCACTTCATCATAAATGGCATAGTATTTACTCTTATAATCTTCAAACTCTTGGCCATCCATGCCAACATTTTCGACTGTAAACTCGAACTCTTCAAATGCTTTAAGTCGTAGCACAAGTTTTGATACGAGACGGAATGCTTCGACAAACGCCTTTTTTCCTTCTTCATCAAACACTTCATCCATCGCTTGAGGTGTTGGCGCAATGGCTTTTAACGCTGCCAACGCTTCGATAAATTCTGCTTTGTATGCTTCATAACTTTTCATGAGCACACGATCTGTATCATCCGTTTGCGAGAACAGTTTTAATGCTTTATCCGTATTGCGTTTTAAGTTGCGGTAATTCACAATTTTGCCGAATGGCTTCGTCTCTTTCTCAACACGGTTCGTACGAGAGTATGCTTGGATGAGATCATGATATTTCAAGTTTTTATCGACGTAAAGCGTGTTCAATACTTTACTGTCAAATCCCGTTAAAAACATATTCACGACGATAAGCACGTCAATTTTATTATCCTTTACGCCTTTTTTCACATTTTTCGAGACGTGATTAAAATATTCCTGGAACGTATCAGTCGTAAAGTTTGTCCCAAAGTGCGCATTGTAATCTTGCATGATACTTTCTAATTTATCTCTTGAATGAACGTCATCCACTTGCCCTTCTTTTTGCTTTTCATTGGCCGCGTACGTATAAATACCAGCAACTTTTAATGGATGATTATATTTATTGCCAACGTTTTTAAAAGCTTCGTAATATTTTATGAGTGCTGGAATACTTTGTACTGTTAAAATAGCCGAATACTGTCTATTTCTCGTATATTTATCGTGATTATCTGTAATATGGCGCACGATTAATTCAATTCGCTTATCCGACAACCACACTTCATCTTTATTAATACCTTCGACCATATCTTCAGAATCTGTTCTCATATTTTGCGCTTTAATCGTATTAATGTAATCGACAGAAAAGCCTAAAACATTACCATCGTGAATCGCATTTTTGATTAAATAAGAATGCAAGTTTCTACCAAAAATGTCTGCCGTACTCCGACCATCGATACTTTTATTTTCTTCAAAACGTGGCGTTCCTGTAAAACCAAAATATTGCGCATTGTTAAAATGTTGACGCACAATTCGATGCATGTCGCCAAATTGACTGCGGTGACACTCATCTATAATAAACACGACTTTATCCGTCTTATATTGATCTAACGCCTGCGCATTATTAGCTACCGCTTTAGACATCTTTTGAATCGTCGTCACAATGAGCGGCAAACTTTTATCATTCAACTGTTTCACAAGCTGGGACGTATTGTTCGTTTTATCCACCGAACCTTTAGAAAACTTATTAAACTCTTCTTCAGTTTGGCTATCTAAGTCTTTTCGGTCAACAAGGAAAATCACTTTTTTAATATTTTCTTGTTCTGACAGGACTTGACTCGCTTTAAAGGAAGTTAACGTTTTACCACTCCCTGTCGTATGCCAAATATAACCATTACTATTCGTTTCAGTCGCTTGATGGATCAAAGCTTCCACAGCATGCACTTGGTAGGGACGCATCGCCATTAAAACATGATCCGTTTCATTTAAAATCATATAGCGTGAAATCATTTTAGCTAAATGACACGGTCTTAAAAATGTATCCGTAAAGTCACCTAACGTATTGATACGGTGATTTTCTTTGTCACTCCAATAAAACATATGACTTTTTAAAATTTCGCCATCATTATTCGACATATAGCGTGTTTCAATACCGTTACTAATAATAAAAAGTTGAATATAACGGAACAAACCTGTGTAATTTTGTTTTCGATAACGCATCACTTGGTTAAACGCTTCGTTGATATCAATACCACGTCGCTTCAACTCAATTTGTACGAGCGGCAACCCATTAATCAAAATCGTCACATCATATCTCGCTTTATATGTATCTTGTACTGACACTTGATTCGTAATCTGAAACGTATTTTTACACCAGTGGCGCGTATCTAAAAATGACAAATACACCTCAGACTCATCATCACGCTTTAACGGTAATTTATCACGTAAAATACGCGCACTTTCAAAAATACCTTTACCATTGATCATCGTTAATAAGCGTTGGAACTCTTTATCTGACAGCGGTTTGCCTTCTAATTTATCTTCATGACGTTCGTTTAAAATTTGACGAAAATTATCCAATAACTGCTGTTCATCTCGAATGGTTACAATTTCATAGCCATTGGATTTTAATTGTGCCATCATTTCTTTTTCTAACGCGTATTCACTTTGGTAAACCATAACATCCCCTACCTTTGTTTCTCTTACAACTTATTATAATATATTATGCATTTGTGTGGTGGGATTTTTATATTTATTAGCGGTTTAATCATTAGAAAACGATATATTGTGTTTAGGACATTTTTAAACATGATGGTAAGTTTAATCAAACGTTCAATCGTCTTTTTGTATTCTGACAATATTCTCACCTTCATATCGATAGCCTAATTTTCGCATATGCAAGATTCTCGCTAACTTAATGATTTGCGCGATTAGAAAAATGAACACTATCATGACTCACTTGACTCAACCCATTTGGAATCCTCCCTATTTCGAGATATAATGTGAGTATAAGCGGAGGGAGCCACGAATGACTCTCGAAATCATTAATCAATATATTTAATGTCTTAGCACTAATGGTAGAATAAGTACAATCGCAACTTGTACATCTCTACTAGTTAGTGCTTTTATTATTTCGTATATTGGAACGTTCACCTCCCTTACACTCAATTAGCAAATAGTCAGTTATGAGTTCTGTATGTTCTTCAATTTTTTATTGGTTATTTCTGACCCTTCTTTTTATTAATAATGCTATTGTATGTATCATTAACTGCGTGCGTGAGTACCTTCAAATTAGCTCTAACTATTTTATTCTTAATCGTATGTTTATCGATTAACTTGACTCTTTCATCATTCTCAAAAGTACGCAGCGTGAGTCTTTTCGCTCAACACTATTTAATATCAAATTTTTTGAGGGAAGAAATTTTACATTCTATATATTGTTGCTAATACTTGGCTATGTGAAATGCTTAGTTGATTCAATCTTTTCCCTTGTGTCCTTCGAATTATTTACTGCCGTAGTAAATTTTTCATTATAGCTTTATCTATATCCTATTATTCCTCTGCCGCGTCCGTGAGTCATACCCTTAGAAAGAGCTATTAGTTCGTCAAGAAGGTCGCATCCTCTTCGTCGAGCTTTGTTAAATACTCCGCATCATTTACCATATAGAATTCGAGTAGTATAGGACTTCATCTTGTTTGGCAGATGCATCCATACTACATAGACCTAGTATGATGTTTCTATTCGTCAGTGTGAGTGTTTGCGTCCGACTTCCTTCAGATTCCTCTTCGCAGTGGACACCCTTTTCTTTCGATAACAGTTCCTACTACCAAGCCTGTAACGAACTTTCACCGTCAAGATGTTATCCATGCTGGGCGCACCAAAAAAACACCACACTCATTAGAGGTGTGGTGATTATATCCAAAAGTCAACTTAGTTAAATCATATTTTTGTCGACTTTCTATTTCTACGGATTTAAATATTTTTGGTGAGGATGTGGTATTAAATCAATAGCTATATTGTCTTTTAGCTTAGTATATTTTTCATCAATAATATCGATAACATTATACCCATCTACAATATTTTTCATGTCTTCCAAATGTAAGTTTATAATATAAATATTATCTTTTAGAGCCACTTTGCTACATACACCTTTAGAACTATCCCAGTCATTTTTGCCTGTAAGTGGTTCTACACTAAAAATAATACCTAATTTATAGTTCCCAAACCTTAACAAAGAATAAAATTTATTAACCCAAGTTACTTTAACCTTTTGGTGATACTGTTTACATTCTACAATAAAATCTTCTGATAATATTGGCAATGTATTATTGTAATAAGTTCTTGAAACATCATTAGTTTTTAAAAATAAATCTATTTCATTGGTACTAGTCCTTTTATTAAGATATATATAGTGTAAATTCAAATACTCGAAAAGTTGCGACACAAATTTTTCTAATGCTTTTCCAGATTTATCAGTTGTAGTTTCAATTACATTTAGCAATTCACTAAGTGTTTTTAACTCTTCTTCTTTTAAATTTTTCTCTTTACGAATAAAATCTTTAGGTAACGCTTTCAAGTAATCACTTAGACTTTCCCCTTCTTTAATCATACTATCACCTTAAACTTAACTTTGATATTATCAGGATTAATTGTAAATGCTTCATCTGTTTCTTCGCAGTATATTTCATCCTTTATATTAATTTCATCAAGAGTATACCCGGTGCTATGATGAGAATATGGGGAATATATTTCAAATATCTTTTCAACTAAATGATTCTCTTCTAGATCTAGCATTATAGTATAAAACTCAGTTGTAGATAAATCAATTTCATAAAAATTCGAATATTGTATAAAGTCATTCTTTTTATATCTAGTAATCTTTTTTAAAAATTTGTTTTTTTTATGCTGATCCAGATTCTGAAAGTTCTTGTTTTTCTCTACATTTATCGTCAATAAACTTTGCAACTTTCATCATCTCCTTATTTTCAGCAGTATTTTTATGAAATTCAATAATAGAATATCCTCTTTCAGTCAAAACGTCAAATCGAAATTTTACTGTAAATTGTTTAGCTTTAACTTCATTCAACCAGATTAATTGCACCCATGGATACGTTGATTCTTCCTCTGTATTCTCAATGAACTCCATAAGAATATCGTAAAATTTATGAGTATGATCAAAAATATCTTCATTATCTTTAATTAATAGCTTTAAATCACCCAATATTGGAAGTACAATATCCTCTGAAATCCCAGCCTCTAATGTAGCACTTGAACCTCTTTTTAATTCCATTTTTTGACCATATACTTTTATATGACTCCCATCTTTATATTTAATCAATCCATTTTCAATACTATTGGTTTGTTTAGCTAATGTGTTGATTTCTTTAACGTTTATTTCTTTAATATTAAAAATTGTATTATCGTTAATCCAATCAATCAATTCATCGATTCTTTTTTCATAAAAGTTAGGATCATTATTTTTTAGATTAGAGTTGATTCTTGCTACTCTAAATTCTATTATTTTAGATTCCTTATGTATGACAACCACCATAGGAAGAATACTAGTAATTTCTTTTGCTTTTCCATCGATGAGGGTAGCACCTTTGCAATAATAATTAAATTTTAAAATCGAAAATTCATCATGCTCATATAGTTTGGGATTAGCTAAATCATCATTAATATTGCTAATTTCTTCTTTATCAGATACTTTTTGTCTTAGGTTTTCAATGCCCTGTTCATATTCACCGTCAATACTATTGAATAACGCGCAATATTTATAAGGCTTTAAATAATCGTATTCAAAGATTATTGCAGTCAGTTCTTCTTTGAACATTTCAAGACCCTTAAGTATTCTATCCTTCTTTCCAATAGGGCCTTCATTTTCTTCAACTAATTCATAAAGAGATTTACCTTCTCTTTTTGTCGCTTTCATCTGCTTAATTATAGATGAAACATCTCTTGTTTTAAATGACTCAATCATTTCATTGATATATTCTTGATCCATTTTTCATCCCCCATATTGCTTAGTTAATTAATTATACACACATTCCAAATGCATGAAAATACTTTTTAACACTAAAAATTTACTTGCCCAACATAAAATGGTTGTTTGTATACTTTGAACTTAATTATATATTATTACACAAAAAACTGGGCTGTAGCAAAGCCCCTAAGAACGTGATCCTTAAAGTTCACAATCTGAAATCTCCCCACTAAAATCAATGCAACTGAAATGTCAAAAACCCAAAAAAACCGCAAAAAAACACCGAGATGCTCCACACATCCCAGTGTTCTCAAAAATTAAAATGGCAAATTCATACCTTTTAACATATTTTGCAATTGCGCTTGCTTCCCTTTTTTACCTTTACCGCCGCCTGTAAACTGCTTCATCATTTTCTTCATGTCATTAAACTGCTTCAATAAACGGTTCACTTCTTGCAATGTACGCCCTGAACCTGCGGCAATACGACGCTTTCTTGAAACATTCAATTTATCTGGGTTTTCACGTTCTTCAGGTGTCATGGACTGAATGATTGCCTTAATATGATCGATTTGTTTATCGCTCATATTCAGTTTGTCGAGCCCTTTCATCTTGTTCATACCTGGAATCATTTTCATAATGTCATCCAGTGGTCCAAGATTTTTCACTTGATCGAGTTGTTCTAAAAAATCTTCTAATGTAAATGAAGACGTACGCATTTTTTTCTCTAAATCTCTTGCTTTTTCTTCATCGACATCTTGTTGTGCTTTTTCAATCAGGCTTAACACATCGCCCATGCCTAAAATACGTGACGCCATACGTTCAGGATGGAATAACTCTAGTCCATCTAGCTTCTCGCTCATCCCGATAAATTTAATAGGTTTGTCTGTGACTGCGCGGATAGAAAGTGCAGCACCCCCACGTGTATCCCCATCTAATTTCGTCAATGTCACCCCAGTTACATCGAGCTGTTGGTCAAATGATTCTGCGACGTTAACCGCATCTTGACCTGTCATCGCATCGACAACGAGCATGATTTCATTAGGTTTAGAAATTTCTTTTACTTCTTGTAATTCGTTCATCAATGCTTCGTCAATGTGTAAACGACCGGCTGTATCAATAATCACGAAATCTAAATGTTCATCTTTTGCATGTTGTAACGCATTTTGGACGATTTGTTGAGGTGGGACTTGATCGCCTTCGCTATATACAGGAATGTCGATTTGTTTCCCTACCGTTTGCAATTGGTTAATCGCTGCTGGACGGTAAATGTCGCCGGCTACAAGTAACGGCTTTTTGTTATACTTTTTGCGCATTAATAAGGCAAGTTTCCCTGCTGTTGTCGTTTTACCGGCACCTTGTAAGCCGACCATCATGACAACAGTTGGTGGTTTTTTAGACATTGTAATCGACGTGTTGTCCCCACCCATTAATGTTGTCAGTTCTTCTTGTACGATTTTGATGACTTGTTGTCCAGGTGTCAATGACTTCATCACATCAGAACCTAATGCACGTTCTGAAACTGTTTTGACAAAGTTTTTAACGACTTTAAAGTTAACGTCCGCTTCGAGTAAAGCAAGACGTACTTCACGCATCATTGCTTTGATATCAGCTTCAGTCACTTTACCTTTACCTTTTATTTTCTGCATCGTTGCCTGCAGTCGATCGGATAATCCTTCAAAAGCCATAAAGTGACCCTCCTTATTCTAGTTCTTCAAGTTCTTGGATATATTGTTGAATGTGTTCTGGTTCATGAATATGGTCTCGTATTTGTTGAAAAATCTCTTGTCTACGGGTAAAACGGCGATAGAGCCCTAATTTTTGTTCGTAATCTTCCACTAAATCGCCAGTTCTTCTTATGTTATCATACACTGCTTGACGACTCACTTCAAATGTCTCTGCAATTTCACTAAGCGCATAGTCTTCTAAGTAAAAGAGTCGTAAATAGTTGCGCTGTTTTTCGGTGAGTAATGACTGATAAAAGTCAAAGAGATAATTCATTCGGACCGTTTTAATTAAATCATCGTCATGGTGCATGGGCTATCCCTCGTTTTCCGGTTGATTTTCCTCTGCTTCTGGTACATTTTGTTCAATCATATCTGCAAATAAGCCGTAAACATAACTTTCTGCGTTGAACGGTTGTAAATCATCCAGTTTTTCACCTAAGCCAACATATTTCACTGGAATGTGCAATTCGTTTCGGATGGCAAGGACGATACCACCTTTAGCTGTTCCATCAAGTTTCGTTAAGACGATACCTGTCACGTCTGTCACTTCTTTAAATGCTTTCGCTTGTGCCAATGCATTTTGTCCTGTTGTTGCGTCGAGTGCGAGTAACACTTCGTGAGGTGCATCTGGAACTGAACGGCTAATGACACGTTTCACTTTTTCAAGTTCATTCATTAAGTTTTGCTTGTTTTGTAAACGACCCGCTGTATCACAAATTAAAATGTCAACGCCTTTATTTTTCGCAGCGTTAATCGCATCATACATGACAGCAGCTGGGTCAGATCCTTCACCTTGGCGAATGACATCGACACCTACACGTTGTCCCCAAACTTCAAGTTGTTCGATTGCACCTGCACGGAATGTATCTCCTGCAGCTAACATCACTTTTTTACCTTGTGCTTGATAACGGTACGCGAGTTTACCGATTGTCGTCGTTTTACCTACACCGTTAACGCCGACCATTAAAATGACATTCAAGCGGCCATCTTCAATATTCATCTCTTCTGATTTTTCATCGTCTTGTTGATATATTTCTACAATTTTTTCAACAATCGCTTCACGTAAATCTTCTGTTTCAGTAATATTACGGCGTTTCGCTTCCATACGTAATTCATCCACAAGTTCCATCACTGTGTTGAAACCGACGTCAGCTTGAATTAACATTTCCTCTAATGCTTCAAAGAAATCTTCATCCACTTTACGGTAATGGGCTAATAAATTGTTTAGTTGATTTTGAAAGTTTTCGCGAGATTTTTCAAGACCTTCACGGAATTTCGCACCGATTTTTTGTGATTCGAGCTCTTCAAATTCTTCAATCGACATTAAGCCGTCATCAAATTCATCTTCTACAGATGTGAGATCATTGTCTTGATGCACTGTTTCGCCCGGCGCTGCTTGTTGTGCTAGTTCAGGCTCCTGGTGTTCAACGGCATCTTGTTGTAAATCTTGTTCTAGTTGTTGTTCTTTATCAGGTTTCGCAAATTTATCCTTTAATCGTTTAAAAAAGCTCATTTTACGCTTATTCCTCCTTCAATACTTCATCTATTGTATTTAAATTTACGCTTACGAGACGCGACACGCCCATTTCTTGCATTGTCACGCCATAAAGACAATCACACATTTCCATCGTACCTTTTCGGTGGGTAATGACAATAAATTGTGTATCTTTAGACAATGTTTTTAAGTATGTCGCATATCGAATGACATTTGCTTCGTCCAATGCCGCTTCTACTTCATCCAATATGACAAATGGTGCAGATCTCACCTTCAATATCGCAAATAGTAACGCAATGGCACTTAATGCACGTTCACCCCCACTTAATAGCGACAAATGTTGTAATTTTTTTCCTGGTGGCTGTACTTTAATATCGACGCCTGCTGTTAAGTAGTCTTTTTCCGTCAATATGAGTTCCGCTTGACCGCCACCGAACAAGTTTTTGAACACACTCGCAAAATGGTCTTGAATCGCATGGAATGTCGTACTGAAACGTTCCGCCACTTCTGCGTCCATTTCTTGAATGATTTGTTCTAACGTTGCTTTTGCTTCTCTTAAATCATTGCGCTGCTCAGATAAGAATGTATAACGTGCAGACACTTCTTCATATTGCTCAATCGCATTCAAATTCACATGTCCTAATTCATCAATCGACATTTGTGTGAGCTTCACTTTTTGACGTAATGCATCAATGTTCGCATCTGCTAACGGATAAGACGATTTCGCATGTTCGAATGTCATATGATATTTTTCATTCAAATGTTTCAACGCTTGATCAATGAGTACATCTAATCTTGATTGTGCAGACTTGATATTTTGATACTGGTTTTCAATTTCCAACAATTTTTGATGAATGGACTCTAACGCTTGTTCATTCGATTCAATCAAATCTTCAATATCTTGACGCTGTTGTCGTAATTGTTGCTGTTCTTCGAGATGACGAATTTTGGCGTCTTGATATTCTGTAATTTGTGCTTGAATCTTTTCAAGTGTCGAACGATCATTCACTTCATCTGAATTAATCAGTGCCAATTGATCTGTTAGTTTTTGTTGTTGGGCATCGATTTGTTGTTGTTCTTTTTCCAAACGTTTGAATTGTTGTTGTTGTGTCTTAATACGTTCAACGACAACCGCAAAATCAGACTTGTATTGATGGAGTTGTTGTTGTAATTGTGATGCTTGTGCTTGAGACACTTTTCGTTGTTCTGTCATCGCTTTAATTTGTTTGTCCATTTGTTCGAGTTGTTCAGCGATTTCAGCTTGGCGCGCTTGTTTATCTTTTAATGTCGCTTCACTTTTATCACTTTGATACCCATCATTTTTTTCGAACTCAAACTCTTCATGTTCATTTTTTAAGCGTTGTTCGATTTCACGATAGCGATCATGTTCTAATGACAAATCGTGAAGTTCTTGTTTATACGTATTGAAGTCTTGTTGTGCTGTAACATATTGTTCACTCAACGTATCTTGTTGTGACTTTTGATTTTGACAAAACACTTCCAATTGCTTCGTCTTTTCAAGATACGTCTCTAACTGAGCTTGTAACTGTTGCAGTTCATCTTTTTGTCCGAGTAAACTTTGACGTTGTTGTGTACCGCCCCCAGTCATTGAACCTCCTGGATTAACGACATCACCTTCTAATGTAACGATGCGCGTTTGGTATTGAATCGCACGGGCCATTTCATTCGCATTTTTCAAACCGTCTACAATTAATGTACGTCCTAATAAATTGTCGATAATCGCTTTGTATGTCGCATCAACTTGTACCGCTTCACTTGCGACAGTAACAAATCCCGCCATTTGTTGAGCTGTTTGAACGACGCGTGTATCTAATGTTTTTCCTTTAATAACGTTCAGTGGTAAAAATGTGGCGCGTCCTAATTTTTTCGTTTTCAAAAATTGAATCGCTTGGCGGGCTGCAGCTTCGTCAGATACGATGACATGTTGCATACTCGCACCTAAAGCCGTTTCTATCGCTGTCGTATATTTTGAAGGGACATCAATTTGTTGGGCTACTGCGCCGTGAATGCCTTGTAATTGTTGATCTTTAGCTTTTAAGACAGCTTTAACACCTTGATAGAAGCTACTCAAACCGTCTTCACGCATTTTCATCGTTTCAATACGTGCCTTCAACTTATCATTGTAACGGTACGCTTGATACAGTTGTGATTCTGCCTCTGTTTGTTCAGACTTCACTTTTGATAATGACGCTTTAATTTGTTTACAATCATTTTCGACTTTCGTCATTTGACGCTTTTTTTGTTGTTGACGTTGCTCGATGTCATGCATATGTTGTTGGGCATCTTTTAACTGCGCATAAGCCTCAGTCAATCTAGAATCGATACGAGATTGTTTCGCTTTATGTTCTTCAATCGTTTTCGTCAAAAATCGAATGTCATTGTTAATATCCGCTTGTTCAGTCATTAATTGATAATACGTATCTTTTAACGTTTCAACATCTTCTTCCATCGTTTCGTCAGACTGATACAATTGTCCTTCGAGCGTTTGAATGTGTTGATTTAATTGTTGACGCTTCTCTTTTAATTGACTCAGCGTTTTTTCAGTTTCTGCCACATCTTGATCTAATTGTTGCTGATGTTGTGCAATAGACGCCTGTTCCTCTTCAATACGTGCATTAGATTGCGATTGGTTCTTTTGACGTTCTTCAATTAATTGATATTGCCCTGTCAACTTCTCAACTTGTTCTGTCGTTTCAATCAGTTGCTGGTTGACTTTTTCTAATTGCTGATCGACTTCAAAACGTTCACCTTTTGCCTTTTGCATCGTATGTGCAATTTGAGACTTTTTATGATGCGTATCGACTTGCTGACTCTTTAATTCATTCAATGACGTGTCATGATCCTCAATTTGCGTTTGATACGACGCGATGTCATGCACCGTTACACGAATATCACTTTCTTTTAAAATGTCACTCAACTGCAAATACTCTTTCGCAATCGCCGCTTCTTCTTTTAACGGTTCCACGCGACCTTCTAAATCGTACAAAATGTCTTCCACACGCGTTAAATTGTCTTCAGTATGTGACAGCTTTTCTAACGACGCTTCTTTACGTTTTTTATACTTCAATACCCCTGCAGACTCTTCAATAATTTGACGGCGATCAGTCGGTTTCGCGTTAAGCACTTCATCGACGCGTCCTTGTGAAATAATACTGAACGCTTCTTTACCAAGACCTGAATCTAAAAAGAGCTCGTGTATATCTTTCAAACGCCGGCGCTCATTATTGACATAAAACTCACTGTCACCATTACGATAAAGTCGTCTCGTCACAATGACTTCTGTCGCATCAAAATTCAACAAGCCTCGACTATTATCGAGTTTCAACTGCACTTCAGCAAAGTTTTGGGCACTGCGATGTTGTGCACCAGAAAAGATAATGTCTTCCATTTTACTGCCACGCAATGAACGCGCAGATTGTTCACCGAGCACCCATTTAATTGCGTCAGTAATATTACTCTTCCCACTACCATTCGGACCAACGATGGCTGTGACACCTTTGTCAAATTGAATTTGAGTGGCTTCCGCAAATGATTTAAATCCATATGCATCAATTGACTTTAAATAAACCATATTCTACTCCTTATGTGTCATCAATAAGTATGCTTGTTCGGCTGCTTTTTGTTCAGACTCTTTTTTCGTACGACCTTCACCTTGAGAGACAGCTTCCCCATTTAATAAAATTTCGGAAGTGAACGTTTTGTTATGCGCAGGTCCCTCTTCTTTCGCAATTCGATATTTGATAGCACCTAAATAGTTTTGATGAACATATTCTTGAAATTTTGTTTTAAAATCGACAACACCAATCAGTTGGCGTCCTTTAACGTGTGGAAAAATGACAGCTTCTGCAAAGTGCCACACCGCTTCAAGCCCTTGGTCTAAATACAGTGCACCTACAAATGCTTCAAAGACATCCGCGACTAATGACGGACGTGTTCTACCGCCTGTTTTTTCTTCACCTTTACCGAGCAAGATGAGCGGCATTAAATCAATATGTTGCGCGAAAACAACGAGCGATGGTTCACAAACGATATTGGCACGCATTTTCGTCAAATCTCCTTCAGGCAATTTCGGAAATGCATCGAATAAATAACGTGATACAGTTAATTCGAGTACAGCATCTCCTAAAAACTCTAACCGTTCATTATGTTCAGTACGGTCCATATTAAAGTCATTAATAAAACTAGAATGTGAAAAAGCTTGTTGATAAAGTGACATATTTTCATATGCCAAATTCAATGCTTTCATTTTTTTCGCAAAATTCTCTCGAAACTCAGCGACGAGCGTTTCCTTACGCACTTTCGTCATGCCATTATTTCCTCCTTTATTTCTTTCAATCAGATGCATGGACATTTTTTATTTGATAATCCAGCCATCATCAGTTGTACATCATATTTTTAACACTCGCATTTGATACTACAAGCTGTGACGACCTATATTTTCGTATACGCTCCCAAACTTTTAGTGAGCACATCACATTGTCATCGTGTTCAATAAAAGTGAGACCCTTCTTTCCAAAATCCATACCTGTTTCTATTATACGTGATATCAAAACCGAAGCCTATCCATTCATTAAAACTTCTCATACTCTAAAGTTCATATGGAGATGGGATTGGGACTTAAAAATTTTAAGCCTCAATCCATTCATATATTTTTGACTGATTAATGATTTTAAAGTAGTCGAAAAATGAGGGTGAATGGGATAGAAAATTTGATACTATTGTTTCTTGATTTCAAAAACTTGACCTCAGTTCCGCTGTATTTGATATAAGATTCCCCAGAAGGCTGAGACTCCTGAGGGAATGAGTGCCACTTCTTTACTTTAATAGTGGTTGCTGTTTATCGCAGTAGCTGTCTGACTTCTCAATACGCATGCTTTTGAGAAGTCTAGTCAGCCTTGCGGGGGCAGTACTACGAAATCTTTGTTGCACATGAGATTTCTGTACTGCTCCCAAAACCCACTAACGCATCAACAAATGTAACAATTTAATCAAGCGTTAGTGAGTTGAAGGGCCAGCCCCTAGGAACGCGAAGCCATGAAGGCAATCTAAAGCCACAAATCATAGGGAGGGCAAGTTTAACAAAAATATTGCATCAATAGCATCAAAATTTTTTATGTCCCATCCCAATTCCTTGGCATACACAACAAAATATAGTAAAGGAGCTGAGGAAACTTAATGTCCCAGCTCCGATAATCATTATTTTTCAAGTGTATTAATGTAATTAACAGCGTCTCCCACTGTGTTGATTTTTTCGGCTTCTTCATCTGGAATTTCAGTACCGAATTCATCTTCTAATTCCATTACTAACTCAGCGATATCAAGTGAATCAGCGCCTAGATCGTCTTTGAAAGATGCATCTTCAGTGACTTTGTCAGCGTCTACGCCTAAACGGTCAACGATGATGTCTTTGACTTTATCGAAGTTTTCCACGTTGTTTCACCTCCTTATAAAAAAATGCTCTGTTTATGTAACGCATGTTGCGCGTTTTTTTATCGAATTGAAATACTCGACTGTTATATTTTGCCATTTTATCGGCTTAAATACAACCCATTTCAATGAAGTTCACCGCGTTCTACATACATTTCATTAACATCAAATGCGCAGTGAACAAAATTCTTAGTTTCAACTCAGGATTTCATGTTCAAAACGCAGCCATGATTATTCCATATGCATACCGCCATTGACATGAATCGTTTGGCCTGTAATATAAGCCGCTTTATCTGAAGCTAAAAATGCTACTGTATGCGCGATGTCTGTATCTTGACCGAAACGACCTAATGGAATTTGTGTCTTCATCGTCTCTTTCAAGTCATCGTTTAACGCGTCAGTCATATCTGAAACGATAAAGCCTGGAGCGACGGCATTGACAGTAATGTTACGTGACGCCAATTCGCGCGCTGCAGTTTTTGTCATCCCAATGACACCTGCTTTAGAGGCCACATAGTTAATTTGACCTGGGTTACCCACTGCACCGACAACACTTGTTAAGTTGATAATGCGTCCAGCACGTTGTTTCAACATTTGTGGTGTTGCTTTTTGGATACAGTTAAAGACACCTTTTAAGTTTGTATCAATCACATCATCCCACTCATGTTCTTTCATTCTCATTAGCAAGTTGTCTCTCGTAATACCTGCGTTGTTGACAAGAACGTCGAGTGAACCTAAAGTTTTGACGATTTCTTTAATCATCGCTTTCACTTCATCGCCATTTGCGACATTGGCTTGCATGGCAACACTTTCGACACCTTTATTTTTAATTTCTTCAACGACGGCCTCCGCTTTTTCTTGGTTACCAGCGTAGTTAACGACAACATTGTAACCTTCTTCAGCAAGTTGTAATGCAATACTACGGCCAATCCCACGTGAAGCTCCTGTAACTAATGCAACTTTACTCATTTCCAATCCATTCCTTTACATCTTCGAGCGTTTGAATCGAAGTTATTTTCACATCTCTACTCATTTTTTTAACTAAACCTGATAATACTTTGTTCGGACCGACTTCAATGAAATGATCCACACCTTGATTGATTAACCATTGAACAGAGTCGATAAATTGCACAGGCGAATACAATTGTTTCACCATATGTTGTTTAATCGTTTCTGCATCTGTTTCAGGTCTTGCATGAACATTTTGTACGACTGGCGTTGTCGCATCATGCCATTCAAATTGATCGATATACGTTTTAAATTCATCTTCAATCACTTGCATCATAGACGAATGAAACGGTCCAGAAACGTCTAATGGCATCACTCTTTTCGCACCAAGTGATTTACCTTCACTCACTAAACGATCCACAGCAACTTTATGACCTGACACAACGATTTGTCCTGGCGCATTAATATTGGCAGGCTCGACGACGGCATCTTCTATTGAGATTTGATCACAAATGGCCTTCACTTCATCAAATGATAAACCTAATACTGCAGCCATACCGCCGACACCATTAGGAAATGCTTGTGCCATCAATTCCCCACGTTTACGAACGATTTTTACGGCAGCTTCAAACTTTAAAACACCGCTCATCACAAGGCTTGAATACTCGCCTAAACTGTGACCAATCGTATAATCCGCAGTCGGTTGACCCATCGCAGCATAAAGTGCCATGCTATGTGTTAACAGTGCAGGTTGTGTATTTTCAGTTTGCCCTAACACTTGGTTTGGGTCTTCAAACATCGTCTCAAGTATGTTAAATGGCATTTGTTCAGCAGCTGCTTCTAAAATTTTCGTCGCTGCTTCATCTTGTTGATACAAATCTTGTGCCATGCCTACCTTTTGTGCCCCTTGTCCAGGGAACATCAACACGGTTTTACTCATCAGTGTCGCCCACCTTTGCTCTCATATTTTCGACAATTTTCGTTTCACCAGCAATTTTCGCTTGACGAATCGCTGAATAAAACGCCTTTGCATTTGAACTGCCGTGCGCTTTGACCACGATACCGTCCAATCCTAACAACACTGAACCGCCATATTCGGAATAGTCCAATTGTTTTGCGATACGTTTAATGTCATCTTTCACGACTAGTGCTGCTAATTTATTTTTAAGGCTCGATAACAAATCATTTTTCAAAATTTTACCGAATGATTTGGCTGTACCTTCTAAGTTTTTCAACACGATATTACCTGTAAAACCATCTGTCACAATAACGTCAGCTTCATCTTCCATAATCGATTTTGCTTCAATATTGCCCGTAAATTTGAATTGGTCCGTTTCAGACATTAAGCGAAATGCTTCTTTTGTTAAGCTATTTCCTTTTTTATCCTCTGTCCCAATATTAAGTAATGCCACTCTCGGTTCTGCAATGCCTCTTAACTTTTGCGCATAAATATGACCGAGTACCGCATTTTGATACAAATGATCCGCTTTCGCATCGGCATTTGCACCGACATCTAAAAATACGACACCATTACCGCTCACTGTTGGCAAAGTAACGACCAACGCTGGTCGCGCAACCCCCGGCAAACGACCTACAATAAACAGGCCTACCGACATGAGTGCACCTGTGTTACCTGCTGAGACACATCCGTCTGCTTCTCCATTTTTCACTGCTTCAGCCATACGAACCATCGAGCTATCTTTTTTACGTTTAATGGCACGTACTGGCTCATCTTCCATTGAAATCTCTTCAGTCGTATGACGTATTTCGACTCTTGGATGGTTTAAATGACATTGCTTTTCATCACCGAAAAGAATAATCTCCAAATCATCGAAATCTTGAATCGCTTTTTCAACAGCTTCAAGTACGATGTGAGGGGCATCGTCGCCACCCATCATATCTACAGCTAGTTTTACCATCTTATTCATCCTCGCTTATGTAATACATTTTAAATAGACCTTCAAAGACTTTTTCTTGCGCAACGAATGACGTCACACACATTTCATAATATTTATCATCATGAAATTGGACTTCCGCTTCTGCAACAACGACATCGCCTAATTGTACAGGTTTGACAAAGTGGATATGACTTTCTTTCGTCAATACGGATGCATGTTTAACTATTGCGACACATAATGAATTCGCTTGTGCAAACAACACATGTCCACGTGCAATCGCATTTCTCGTAAAGACATCTTTTTTCGAAATCGTCATAATCGACTTCCCTGATAAATTAGGTTCTAAAGATACGATATCCCCTATAATGTCTTGATCTTCAAGGGCACTAATATTTTGATATTGATCTTTTGCTACATTTTTAACGCGCTCTCGAAGTTCAGGAATTTGTAACTGACTCCGATCAAGGCGTATCGTCTGTATACTCACTTCAAACATGTCACTCAAAGCTTGATCAGTGATAAATGGATTTTGCTGGATGGTAGTTTCAATTAGTGTACGTCTTTCATCTTTCGTCTTTTTCACATCATCGCCACCCAAATTTAGTACCAAGTCTTAATTGACTCCATTTCATTTTAACATGTTTACAGCGCAGTTCAAAATGATTTCATGTCACATCAACACGCGGGGGTCATAACATTTTCCACCAATTAATCAAAGCTTTGGTACAACACTTTATCTTCAATAAACGTCCGCAACCGTTCAAATTCATCCGTAAAAAACGCCCCCGATTGCATTAGTTGGGCCGCTTCATCTCTCGCTACTTCTAACATGCGATAATCCTCGACCAAATTCCCCACTAAAAAGTCAGGCAAGCCACTTTGTTTTACACCAAAGAAATCACCAGGGCCCCGCATTTCTAAATCTTTCTCACTCAATTCAAACCCATCCGTCGTTTGTGTCATAATTTGCATGCGCTCAATCCCTGTTTCTGTCTTAGGAGAAGCAATCAGCACACAATAACTTTGAAAATCACTACGGCCAACACGACCACGCAATTGATGCAACGTCGACAAACCGAAACGATCCGCATCATAAATCATCATAAAGGTCGCATTTGGCACGTTCACACCTACTTCGACGACGGTCGTTGCGACAAGGACATCGAGTTTATGTGCACTATACCGATGCATCACGTCATCTTTTTCATCTGCATTCATTTTCCCATGCAATAAGCCGATACGACGCTGTGGTAACGCCGCTTGTAAGTTTTCATACAGTGCAATCGCATTTTGGACGTCTTCTAAATGTTCCGAGCTTTCGATCAGTGGTGAAATCACATACGCCTGTCTCCCTTGTCGCAATTCGCGTTCCATATGTTCAATGACTTGGACATATTGCTCATGCTTTACCCAGTATGTTTCAATCGGTTTACGTCCTTTTGGTAAACTTTTAATTGATGACACATCCATCTCACCAAATACTGAAATGGCGAGCGTTCTCGGAATAGGTGTTGCGGTCATAAAGAGGACATTGCTTAGTGCGCCTTTTTCACGTAATTTTTGACGTTGTTGCACCCCAAAACGATGCTGTTCATCCGTAATCACAAGCCCGACATTGTGAAACGCCACATCATCTTGAATGAGCGCATGTGTGCCAATTAAACAATCAATTTCACCATTCGCTAACTGTTCAAGTAGGAGTTGACGTTTTTTCCCTTTGACAGAGCCTGTTAACAGCGCTACGTTCATAAACGGTCCAAATAATTCGACTAAACTTTCCGCATGTTGTTCCGCTAAAATCTCTGTCGGCACCATTAATGCAGACTGATACCCAGCTGTTTTCATCGCATACATACAAATTGCCGCTACTACCGTTTTACCAGAGCCCACATCCCCTTGTAATAAACGGTGCATACGTATCGGTGCTTTCAAATCACGAAAGATCTCATTCACACTTTGTTTTTGGCCCTCTGTTAGTTCAAAGGGCAACATCTCTATAAACGCTTTAACTTGCTGAATGTCGTAATGCACTTCTATCGCTTCTTCTGACATTTTTTCCATACGATTGAGCCACTGCATACGAAGCTCAAACATAAAAAACTCTGTAAAAGCAAACGTCCGACGTGCACGCAATAATGACTGCTGATCTTTCGCTTCATGAAGGGCATGTAGTGTATCATGTAACGTTTCTAACTTGTATTGTTCGCGCATCGATGGCGGCAACCATTCATGAATTGTAATGTCTTGCAGCGTTTGTTTTATCATATCTCGTAACGTTTTTTGTTTTAACCCTTCTTTCACACGGTACACGGGTGTAAACTGCGCATCCGCTAACTGTGATAAATCAAAAAACATTTTCTGACCATTGATTTCTTGTTTACGGCGAGACCATTTCCCTTTAATGCCGACCGTTTCATGCAACTGAATTTTATTTTTCAAATACGGTTGATTGAAGAACACCACTTTTACCGCAATCCCATTAATCATTAAATGGACTGTCAATTTTGAACGATTTCTTCCAAAAAAAGCGACAGTGGGGGTCGAATACACTTCCCCGCGAACTGTCACATTGGATTCATCTTCAGCCGTCGTCAAATCAACCAACGTATTATCTTCATAACGCGTCGGTAAATAGAGCACCAAATCTTGAATGGTATGAATATTCATTTCGTTTAAAATGGCCAACCGCTTTGGGCCTAACCCTTTGATGTCCTTAAGCGCATAAGGATTTTCAATGAGGTTTAATTTTGTCATTATTAATCACCAAAAATCTGTTGTTTTAATCGCTGACCTGTTGGTGTACCTGCTAAGCCACCACGACCTGTTTCACGCAAAGCAGACGGCATCGTTTGACCAATTTTATACATCGCATCAATGACTTCATCTGTTGGAATGCGAGATGTAATGCCTGCCAACGCCATATCTGCTGACACAATCGCATTGGACGCCCCAGCTGCATTACGTTTCACACAAGGTACTTCAACTAAGCCTGCCACTGGATCACATACGAGACCTAACATATTTTTAAGACAAATCGCAAAACCTTCCGCAGATTGTTGCGGTGTCCCGCCAGCTGCTTCCACGATTGCCGCTGTTGCCATTGCGCTTGCTGAACCGACTTCTGCTTGACAGCCACCTGCCGCACCAGAAATAGACGCATTGTTCGCAACAACGAAACCAAAAGCACCCGACGTCAGTAAAAAGTTCAACATATCTTGTCGGTTTAATTGTAATCTATTTTTAAGCGAAAATAAAACGCCAGGAACAACGCCAGCAGAACCCGCAGTAGGTGTTGCACAGATTTTACCCATCGCCGCATTCACTTCATTCGTCGCAACAGCTTTACTTACTGCATCTAACACCAAATTACCTGCTAATGCGTTACCACTTTCGATATATTGTTTCATTAAGACCGCATCGCCACCCGTTAATCCTGTTTTTGAAGTGACACCTGCCAATCCTTCTTCAAGTGCATTCTCCATCGTTTGTAAATTGTGATCCATGTGCGTATACACTTCTTCAGCTGTCATGCCCGTTACAGCCATTTCTTGTTCTAGCATCACTTCATAGATCGCTTTATTCTCCGCTTCACATCTCTCAATTAATTCTTTTACACTTTTAAACATTTTCACGTCTGTCATCATTTAATTATCCCCCATCAACGAAACTGTTACGACACCTGGAACTTGTCGAATTGAATCTAAAATCTTGTCATTCACTTCATCGTCCAGTTCACATGTCATTAACGCTTGGTCACCTTTTTCTTTTCGTGACACTTGCATACTCCCGACGTTAATACCGTCATCACCTAAAATATTGGCAACTTTACCAATCGTGCCAAATGTATCTTGGTGAAATACAAGTAGTGTCGGATAGTTACCACTAATTGCCAATGGAAAACCGTTTATCGCGACAATTTCTATTTTACCGCCACCAATCGATACACCTTCGACAGAAATATTTTTCTCTCCATCTGTCATATCGATAATCGCTGTGTTCGGATGTGAACGTTCTTCACTCATTTCAATAAAGTGTACGCGCATTCCGGCCTCTTTTGCAGTTTCGAGACTCGTTTCAATGCGATCGTCATCCGTATCATAGCCGAGTAATCCCCCGACTAATGCGACATCTGTACCATGTCCTTTGTATGTTTCCATAAATGAGCCATATAGGTAGATGTCTGCGCGTTCTGGTTGTTTGCCGAATAGATCTCTTGCGACAAGTCCGATTCTGACAGCACCTGCTGTATGTGAAGATGACGGGCCTACCATGGTTGGTCCGATAATATCAAATACGCTTTTATATTTCATTTTTGCTCCCCCTGTTTTTGACCATCAAATGTGTCTCTTTATTATATCAATGTTCTTTGTATAATGTCATTTTGTTGATTTTTTATTTTTGTGTTTGATTGTGGTGTTTTGCCTTTGTGGTTTTGAACATTTGGTGTTTTTGATGTGTGGGTTTGATATGTATGGTTTTGGTGCATGTGGGTTTGATACATTTCAGTGCATTGGATACATTGATTTTGACATTTCAATACATCAGATACGTTGCTTTAGACATTCCGACTCATGAGATATGAATCTTTTTGACATTTCAGTTGTTTTGATTGCTTGATCACCCTCGCGTTCTAGGTGGCTCACTTCAACTCAATTCGGCTTGATTGTGGTGTACATGCGGTGGATGCCGAATTGGATTTTCAGTTTCGCCTCTATGCCTCAGGAGTCTCGGATGGTTTTGGCAATCTCTGTCATAGGTTTTAACTGTCATGATACATCACCAGCATGTCCACTTGTTGTCTAAGAACCTTTCATAAGACTCAATTCCTAGACAAGTACACTTCTGTATTAAAAAGCACCGAAGAAAACTAAAAGTACTATTTAACATCACAGTTTCAAAAAGTCACATCTACAGCGTCTATACCAATTACTAAAATTAAACAAACACCCGATACAAATCAAAAAATCAAAAACACCATGTTTCAATCATCATCGTTTCAAAAACCTAAATCTGCGGTACCGATACCATTCACTAGATTAAAAAAAACACCTGATGCAAAGTAAAAAACAATACTTACCTTTTGATTTTCGATTATCAAGGAGACGTATCATATCAAGTTTTGGAAAGTTAATTTCCCACGTTGCTACTGTGTGTTTTCTTCACCTCAGATTGCATGAACCGTGCAAGGCTGCCAAGACAGCAGCTGAAGACGAAAAAGCACTCCGACTTCAGCCCCTATGAAAGCAAAGGCTAAGTGCGTCAATCTACTAACGAAAACAATATGTAAAATGAAAAATCCAACGACCATCAAAAAGCATCAAACAACGATGATACGTCGTCTGATGCTTTTTAAGTTCTATCAATCAAACTATTCTACTGCAAATAAGTATGGATAAATTGGCTGTTGACCGTCTTGAACTTCAACTTCAACGTCTTCATAGTGCTCACCTACAAATGTTTCAATCCAGTCTGTTAACGCGCTATCCGCTTCTTCACCTGTGATAATCGTTAAAATTTCACTATCTTCACTTAACATGTGATTTAAAGTATCTTTTAATACGGTTTGCTTGTCGCGGTCACTTGCGATGATTTTATCTTCTACAAGTCCCATGAAAGCACCTTTTTCAATTTCGATACCGTCAAATTTCGTATCTCTAACCGCATAAGTCATTGCACCTGATTGTACGTCGTCGATGGCTGCAGTCATAGCTTCTTCGTTTGTCGCTAGATCTGCACTTTCGTCATAATGGAACATTGCTGCGATACCTTGTGGGACAGTACGTGTTGGAATAATGATTGTTTCAGCTTCAACAATGTTTGCCGCCTGCTGACTTGCCATTTGAATATTTTTATTATTCGGTAAAATAATGGCACGCTTACAACCACTGTCGTTAATCACTTTGACAATGTCTTCAGTTGAAGGGTTCATCGTTTGGCCGCCACTAATGACATGTGTCGCGCCCATTGATTTGAACAGCTTTGTAATGCCGTCACCCATTGAAATTGTAATGACTGCTTTTTCTACAGTTTGTGTTGTTGTATCATTTGTATTTTTTGTTTTAGATTGATGTGCTGCTTCTTTACGTAATACTTCACGATGTTGTTCACGCATATTTTCAGCTTTAACTTTAATCAATTCACCATACTTTTGACCGAATGTGAAGACTTCACCTGGTGTTTCTGTATGGACATGAACTTTCACAATTTCGTCGTCACTAATCACCAATAGCGAATCTCCAAATTGGCTCATTTCTTGTCTAAAATCCGCCTCATCAAACGGTGCTTTATCTACTTCGAAACGCACCATCATTTCTGTACAATAACCATAGACGATATCTTCTGTATCAATGACACCATGGAAATCATGTACATCATTAAAGAAAGCTTCACGATCGACTTTCGGTGCTTCTGCGACAATTTTTTCACCTTTCATCGCTTTGAGAAAACCTTCATAAACTAATGTAAGGCCTTTACCACCACTATCCACGACGCCGACTTCTTTAAGTACTGGCAATAAATTTGGCGTGTTTTCGAGTGACTTTTGCGCTTCTTCATAAACGTACGTCATTACTTCCAAACAATCGTCTGTTTCTTGTGCTTTTTTAACCGCTGCTTTACCCGCATCTTTAGCGACAGTCAAAATCGTACCTTCCACTGGTTTCATGACTGCTTTATAAGCTGTTTTAACACCTGCTTCAAAACTTTCCGCAAATTGTTTGGCATCAATTTCTTGTTTATCTTCTAACGCTTTTGAAAATCCGCGGAAAATTTGAGATAGAATGACACCAGAATTGCCTCGTGCGCCCATCAATAATCCTTTAGAAAAAGCTTTACCTAAGTTCCCAATATGAGCAGTCAAATGCGCCTGTACTTCTTCACGTCCAGAAGTCATTGACAAATTCATGTTTGTACCTGTATCCCCGTCAGGCACAGGGTAAACATTTAATGCATCCACCATGTCAGCATTATTTGATAAATTTTGTGCCCCTTGTATAATCATGTCGGCAAATAGATTACCGTTGATCTTCGTTATCATGCAAATATCCTCCTATTTGTCTTTCCCGTCATTATTAAAGCGCACGCCCTGAACAAAAATATTCACAGAGTTGACTTTAAGTTTTAATGTATTTTCTAAAGTATATTTCACAGTCGATTGCACATTTTGCGCAACTTCTGAAATTTTCACACCGTAACTTACAATAATGTGCATATCTACATCTAACACACCATTATCTTCCCTCACTACGATCCCTTTCGCATAGTTTTCATGTCCTAAAATTTCAGCAATACCGTCTCTCACTTGTTGACGTGAAGCCATCCCAACAATGCCATAACATTCTACAGCTTTACCGCCTACAATTGACGCGATTACTTCATTTGAGATATCGATACTTCCGTAATCATTTGTAATTTCTAAAGCCATCCTTTTCGCCTCCTATTTACAAATTCACTCTTTTATATCATCTATCTTTATATTTGTTAAAATTGATTGCCAATCATTTAAAAACATTCTGATTTCTAATAATATTATATTACTATATCTGACAAGTCGTTGCCAATAAACGCATTGTGCACGATTACTTTTCCTCATATTTCAGTTAATCACAGTTTCAAATTATATCAGAAAGTGCATAATACAAAAAGTGATTTATGAAAATATAACCCAACTTTTTATTGCATGTCAATTGTTAATGTGGTATATTACGTTAGTATGTAGTAGAAAAGTGTATTTGTATTTCTTAAAGGAGGTACGATGATGGGTAAAGAATGTTTCGTAACAGGACGTAAAGCTTCAACAGGTAACAGACGTTCACACGCGTTAAACTCAACTAAACGTCGTTGGAATGCTAACTTACAAAAAGTTAGAATCCTTGTTGATGGTAAACCTAAAAAAGTTTGGGTTTCAACTCGTGCTTTAAAATCAGGTAAAGTTACTCGTGTATAATTAACAACATATATCAAAATAAAAAAACAGGTCTTTATGTGGGAGACCTGTTTTTTTATTTAAGGTTCGGGTTTACGCGATGCCCCAACCTTTATTTTTCTTTTTACTTATCTCGACTTCTCATGAGATAGACACCACCTTGATGAATGATGACCTTTCCTTGTTCTGCATCAAATTCGTTTGAGACTGTTAAAGTTTCGCCTCGATTCAACTGCTGCTCGCACAATTCATATTTAAATCCTTTTAACGAAAGTACGACTTGATCCGTTCCTTGCATAAACGAAACATAGCGATAAGCTGTATCATTTTGTATGAAATGCTGACCTTTAGTTAAATACTCGATTTCGTTTTGTTGATCAATGAGTTGAATACGAACCGCTTCAAAATCAGGGTGTTGCAGGAGTTGCATGGCGCCCATAAAATGATCTAAACGCCCACCTGTTGCTCCAAATATTTGAATATGACGATACCCTTGTTCCACTGCAGTGCGCACAGCAAGCGCTAAGTCTGTATCGGCTTTTTCGGCTGGTACGGGGGCAATGTCAATACGTGATTGCACCCATTCGCGTTCACTTTGAGAAATTGAATCAAAATCGCCTACAGCAAAGATCGGCGTGATATTTTGTTGTAATAAAATCATCGTGCCTCTATCTACGCCACCCCATGTTTGATGACGTTTGATATCGAACAATGCTTCTGGTAATTCGCGTTCACTACAGAGCAAGCCAATGACTTTATCATTCATTACAGTTCACCTTTTAAACGTTGGTTCGCTTCTTTATAGTCTGCTTGGCTAAAGAAATATGAACCTGCGACTAACCAATCTGCGCCTGCTTCAACGACTTGTTTCGCTGTTTGATCATTAATACCGCCGTCGACTTCGATTTTAAAGTCAAGTTGACGATTTTTTCGTATTTCATCTAATTGTTTAATTTTATCTACAGCAGCTGGAAGGAATGCTTGCCCACCAAAACCTGGATTCACGGACATGACTAAAACGAAATCTACATCTTCAATAATCGCATCTAGCGCATGCACAGGTGTGCCCGGATTGATGACTACACCCGCTTCAACACCGTGTTTTTTAATATTTTGAATAACTCTATGAATATGCGGATTGCCTTCCATATGCACTGAAATTTTGTTCACACCTTTTTCCGCAAACACTTCTACATAGTCATTCGGCGTTTCAATCATCAAGTGCGCATCAATTGGCAAATCCGTTGCTGCACGAATCGCTTCAAGCACTGGAAAACCAATTGAAATGTTAGGTACGAATTGGCCATCCATCACATCAAAATGTAACGCATCAATGCCACTTTCTTCTAATTTTGATAACTCTTGTTTTAAGTTTAAAAAATCAGCTGATAATAAAGAAGGAAACACTTTTGTCATTAGTATCTTACCTTTCGATTTGATATTTCATTATATAGTTGTACGTAATGGTCATAACGAAATGCCGGCAATTCTCCTACATCTAACATCGCTTTGATGTGACAACGTGGTTCATTGATATGATAACAATCTCTAAATTTACAGTACGCGCCTAATTCTGCAATATCAATAAAATAGTTTCGCAAATCTTCTTTTTCAATATGATCAAAATCGAGCGCGCTAAAACCAGGTGTGTCAGCGATATGACCATGTTCACGCGAATAAAGTTCTACATGGCGTGTCGTGTGCTTGCCTCGGTTGAGTGATTGTGAAATTTCATTCGTCTCCAAATCAAGACTCGGCGCATAACGATTAAGCAATGTCGATTTTCCTACACCAGACTGTCCACTCAATACAGCAAGTCCAGGTGCCCACTGTTGAAAAACTTCTGCAACATCGTCATCTTTACCGATAAATTGTGTTTGATAACCGATTTTTTCGTAATATTTGAGAACTTCTTCAATTGTTGCTTGTTCTTCTTTTGATGCAAGATCCTTTTTTGTAATGAGTATGCTCGGCTGCAATCCGTATGAATGACCAATCACGAGAAAACGATCTAACAATTGTGTTGAAAAATCAGGAGACACCGCACTCATCACGACAATGAGTAAATCGATGTTGCTCACTGGCGGCCTTTTTAATTCATTACGACGTTCATATACATGTTGAATATAGCCCGATGCGTGCGTTTCCACATCAATATCCACAATATCTCCAACGATAGGCGTAATTTGCTTTTTTCTGAAGAGTCCGCGTGGTTTTGCATCAAACATTTCACCGTTGACATCAACGCGATAGACACCGCTGATTGATTTAATAATTCGACCTGTTTTCAAATTCACACCTCTTTTTCGTTAATATCCTCAATTATTATATCAAAGCCTTATACACAATGATATGATTTAATACTTGCAACAACTTTTGATCTCAATTGATGCCATGCCAATTAAAAAAGAGATAATACTCGTGAAGAATATTATCTCATCTCGTTTTATTTCAGCCTATTGATGCACGCAAATTAAATTCTTGGATATACATTTTTAATCATCGTCCCACTCGTCACTTTACCAGGGAATTGATCTAACTTTACAGACAAGTCTTGTGCAGAAGCTTCGAAATCAATTTTATTCGCAAAATATTGAATCGTTTCTTCCATCACAATCACTGTCATCCATTCACCCGCACAACGATGGTTCGTATAGAAATCTCCACCGCCTTGAGGAATTAAATCAAACGGACTGCCATCCCAGTTGTCGAAACGGTCTGGGTTAAATTGATATGGGTTTTCGAATAATTCAGGGTCATGTGTCGTTCCAAAAATATCCAATACCGTTAATGTGCCTTTTTTAAGTTTGAAACCGTCAAATTCAACCGTTTTCTTTAATCTACCTGGTAAAAACGGTACAAATGGGAAAATACGACGCACTTCTTGAGCGAATTTATAGGCATAATTCGGATCATGAGTCACTTGTAACTTTTTACGTTCTTGATCAAATTCAATCAACGCTTTCACACCGTAGCTCACAAATCGATTCACCGCAACAAGTGGACGCACAATATTCATTAAATCCACTGCACATAAGTGAGGGTCCATCGGTTGGTCATTCAAATCTTTCCAATGCGCAAACTCGTATAAAGCAGTTCCCGGTTCTGCATATTGTTTACCCGTACGCACCGCTTCGATTTGATCTTGTAAAAATTGTTCAACACGTGCGCGCGCCTTTTTCGCTTGACGATACCCTTTCAAAGATTGACCGAGCCCGCTAAACGAATCAATCATAATATTCATATCTTCCGCATTTTTCGCGGCTTGTTCATCCGTTTGTTTTATACCTGCCCAGCGAAAACCGACTTGTGTTAAAATCAATCCCGCTTCTTTATAGACGTTGACTTCATCTCTATTTTGCATGCGTTCTGTATGCATAAACCAATAATTTCGTGTCAATTCACGTAAATATTTCAAATTTTTCTCAGTCATCAAAGACATAAATAGTGCTTTACGATCGACATGCACTTTACCTTCTGTCGTATGAATCGCACCTTTTCCAAATAAAGTATGTACAATACGTTTCGGCAATGTCCCTTTTCTTGAAATCTTATCGTTGTCATAAAATAATTCTGCTGCTGCTTTACCACTGATCACAACAACAGGTTTCATCCCTAATGCACGCGTTTCAAAAGCTTTTGTTCCAAACTTTTCTAGACGCTTAGGCACATAAGTATATGCTTCGTTAATAATTTTAAGCGTATTGTCTAATCCCGTATCTTTTGGTAGTTTCTTTGCCACTGTAAGTCCCCCCGAAAACAAAATTAAATCTTCAACCACCATTATACGTGGTTAAAAGCGAATTGTAATCCAAAAACTAAACTTTCAAAAGGTTTCCTAGCAAATCAGTCTGTTTTCATTCCCTCAACTAAAAGATATGGATGTTCAACACAAAAAACAACCGTCAAAACGAACCTCACGTCCACTTTCACAGTTGATAAATTATATTCCGTTAAACGTTTAACAATCTCCAACACCCTTTACCCGCACAAACAAGTGGCGAAAAGATAATTTTTTGTTTTTTGTTAAAGTACAATGACGCTTTCGTTTCTCCAAACAAAAAATGATTGCCAGAAGATTCTTCATAAAAACACAAAAAGCCTTATTGAACCGCAATCTGAGCGAGACTCCTGAGGGAATGAGTGCATACTGCTAACAGTCACTTCTTTACTTTAATAGTGGTTGCTGTTTATCGCAGTAGCTGTCTGACTTGCGGGGACAGTACGACGAAATCTTTGTGACACATGAGATTTCTGTACTGCTCCCAAAATCCACTAACGCCTCAACAAATGTCACAGTTTAATCAAGCGTTAGTGAGTTGGAGGACCATCCCCTAGGAACGCGAGCCCTAGATTGCAACAATAAGGCTAAATCAATTTAACAACGAAGAATCGTTCAACAATTAGTAAGATTGAAACACACACATGTTACCGAAATGCCGAAAATCAATCAAAAACAAAACTAAATCATTCATCTTTTAAAAATCATCAAAATCAATCGTCTTTCTCGCCACTGTTTTACCATCCACTTTAATCACATACTTCGCCGACTTATCTTTCTCAATCACAAATTGCATCGTTTGCGGCGTATCTCTCGTAATATTAAACGTTTCAGCAGGGCTTTGACCATTATCATTTTTGTCTGTAATAAAAACTTCTACTTTTTGAGGCTTATCATTTGTACCTGTATAAGGAATGTTAACCGTCTCACTGTACGTCTTGACTGCTGAATCACTATCCTCATCATCTTCTTTCTCGCCTGTTGACACGATAAAGCTCACCGTATCGCCCTCTTCTACATTTGTCTTTTTAGGCGAGTGATTGATAATGTGATGTTTTTTCACACGACGGTCTGAACGTTCTTTTTCAATTTCGACGACAAGTCCTTTTTCTTCTAATTCTGCTTTCACGTCATCTATGTCTTTGTTCGTATAATCGCCGACATACACTTGACGTTTGCCGAGTGATTCTGTGACTTCAACTTTATCTTGCGTCACTGCCACGTTTTGACCTGCCGGAATACTTTGTCCCTCAATATGACCTTTTTCAATATTATTTTCAGTATAGGCCGTCGTGAATGTCACATGCGTGAAACCTAATTCCTTCAATCTTTGTTCGGCATCTTGTTTCGTCATACCTACCAAGTTTGGCATAGCTTCCACATGTTGCCCCTTCGAAATGACAAGGTCCACACTGCTTTCTTGTTCCACTTTAGTGCCCTCTTCTGGATCGACTGTCATCACTTGGTCTTTACTGTAACGGTCACTGTAATCATACGTGACGTCACCTACAGTCAATTTATTATCTTTTAATAGTTTTTCAGCTTGAGCTTTCGATTTACCGAGTACTTCAGGCACTTGGCTATATTTATCTCCAGTCATCGCTGCACCCATAAAAATAAACAAGCTTCCTAACAAAAGTAATAAAATCACACCGAAAATCCATTTTTTGCGTCCCGAACGTTTCGGTGGTGGACTATAATAAGCAGGTTGTGATTTCGGCTTAGGCTTAGGTTGTGCCTCACGTTGCTTCTCAGGTGTGACAATTGGAATTTGTGCCGTTTCCTGAACAGCTTGACCTTGTTTTGCTTGTTCAGCTTTTAATGCATTTTTATTGATTGGCACAGTTTTCGTTGCTGTACCGTCCACTTCGTATATTGCTTCATTTTGACGACTCAAATCTAAAGTGGACATGACATCATGCGCCATTTCAGATACTGAACGATAACGATGACTTTGATCTTTTTCTGTCGCTTTTAAAATGACATTACTTAACGCTTGTGGCACATCTCTTCTCGTATCTGTCACATTCGGCACAGACTCTTGTATTTGTTTAATCGCAATACTCACTGCTGTTTCGCCACTAAAAGGCGGATGCCCCGTCAACATTTCATACAATACAATACCGATTGAATAAATGTCAGAACGTTCGCCTGTTTTTTCACCTTTTGCTTGTTCAGGGGATAAGTATTGGACAGTGCCGACAACGTGATTCGTTTGCGTCATCGTCGTTTCGCTGAGCGCTTTCGCAATACCAAAGTCTACAATTTTCAGCGTTTGATTCCGGTCGATCATTACGTTTTGCGGCTTAATATCACGATGAACAATGCCACGTTCATGCGCATGACGAATTCCACTTAAAATTTGCTCGATAAAAAAAAGTGCTTTTTCAGGCTTTAACGGCCCATTCGCTTTAATATAATCGGCTAAGGTCGGCCCTTCAATATATTCCATCACGAGAAAGAAAAAGTCGACTTCTTCACCCACGTCTAAAACACTGACAATGTTTGGATGTGTCAGTATCGTGGTATTTTGAACTTCTCTTTCAAAGCGTTGAATCGTCGCTTGCTTTTCGTTAGGTGGAATATGAATGAGCTTCACAGCGACTTGGCGATTTAAAATGGTATCCATTGCGACATAAACATTCGACATGCCACCGCCACCAAGAATTTGCTTTAACTCGTAGCGATCATCTATTAAACGCCCAATCATACAGGTTCACCTGCAATTTCAGCGAGTATAAATGAAACATTATCTTTCGCTTCTTGTTCTTCAGCGACGGCGAGCATGTTGTCACCAATCTCTTGAATTGTCTTGCTTTCATTCAACAGTTCATGCAATTGATGCGGCTTCACATAATCTGTTAAACCATCAGAATTTAAAATCAGATATTGGTAAAATTGCGTACGTTTAGTGAAAATGTCAGGTGTCACAAAACGATTTGTGCCCATCACTTTCGTAATAATGTGTCTTCTCGGATGTACGAAAGCTTCTTCTTCAGTAATTTCACCTAACATCACGAGCTGATTGACGAATGTATGGTCAATCGTAATTTGGTCCATCGTTCTGCCATTCGTTAAATACGCACGTGAATCGCCTACATTTGCGACAACAATATGATGATCAAATACTAATACACATACACACGTCGTCCCCATACCATGGTACTCAGGATTTTGTTGTGCTTGATCGTATAAATCACGGTTGACGATTTGAAGTTGATGTTTCAACCAAGCTTCTGCCTGTTCAGGTTCAATATAATTTTCCGCTTCAAACCTTTCTTGTAAAGCATCTACAACAAATCGAGATGCGACTTCACCTGCTTGATGACCGCCCATACCGTCACATAATACTAAAAATTGTTGATCTGTTTTATTGTAAAACACGCCACCTGCATCTTCATTGTTTTCACGAAAATTTCCTGCTACTGAAAAAAATTCTGCATTTAACATTATGTTCTACCTCGTTTCTGCTTGACGTTCCTTTGCTCTAAGTTGTCCACACGCTGCATCGATATCTGCGCCTTGTTCACGTCTAATTGTAGCATTAATGCCTAATTTTTTTAATTCTTTTTCAAATTTAAAAATGTCATCTTTAGGCGTTTTAACATAATTACGCTCTGGAACATGGTTCACTGGAATTAAATTCACATGACAGTTCAATGGTTTAATCAATTTTGCCAGTTCTCGCGCGTGTTCAAGTTGATCGTTTACACCACCAAACAAACCATATTCAAACGTGATACGACGATTTGTTTTTTCTTGATAATATTGAATCGCTTCCATCAATTTATCCACATCATATGCTCTGTTAATCGGCATTAATTTTGAACGAATTTCATTATTCGCTGCGTGTAAGCTCACCGCAAAGTTAATTTGAAGTGATTCGTCCGCAAAATCATAAATTCTCGGTACAATACCTGACGTTGAAACAGTAATATGACGTGCACCAATATTTAAGCTGTTATCATCGTTCACTATTTTCAAAAAGTCCATCATTTCATCGTAATTTTCAAACGGTTCACCAATACCCATGATGACGATAGAAGAGACACGTTCGTCTGTTTCATCTAACGCTTTTTGAACAGTTAATACTTGTGATACGATTTCACCCGCTTCTAAGTTACGCTTAAGCCCACCTAATGTCGACGCACAAAACGTACAACCGATACGACAACCCACTTGTGTCGTCACACATACAGAATTCCCATAGTCATGACGCATTAAAACCGTTTCAATCGTGTACCCATCTTGTAATTCAAATAAAAACTTGATTGTGCCATCACGACTTTCTTGGCGTACGACCGTTTCCAAAGTCGTCATTGTAAAGTGGTCAGCGAGAAGTTGACGTAATTCTTTCGATAAATTCGTCATTTCTTCAAAAGTATCTACACGTTTATCATAAAGCCATTCGTAAATTTGTTTAGCCCGGAAACTTTGTTGGCCATTCTCTTTCAACCAACCTTGCAATTCATCAAATCTGAGTGAATAAATCGATTGTTTCTCAAAGTCTGGCAAAAATTTATTCTTCTTTTTCTTTTCTGCAGTAATCATATCGTCTACCCTTTCTTCCTTACTCTCGTTATAAAAAAGCCATCTGCATGCATATCTTGTGGCAATAGTTGCAATGTTTTTACTGGTTCATGTGTACGTGGGTCTTCAATAGGATCAAATTCGAAATCAGGATGTGACTTCAAAAAAGTATAAATCACATTGTCATTTTCAAGCTGTTCAATCGTACATGTCGAATAAACCAATGTCCCACCTACTTTAAGATGCTTTGAAACATTGTCGATAATGCGTAATTGTAAGTCTACTAAGCCCTCTACATCTTGTGGCGTTATCATATATTTAATTTCTGGTTTATGTCTCAAGACGCCTAGCCCACTACACGGCGCATCAAGTAAAATTTTGTCAAACTGCTGGTCGTACGGTTGTGTCGCATCATGTTGTGTCGCACGAATACCTGTAAGATGTAATTTCCGGATATTATGGTCAATCAGTTGAATTTTATGCGCATGCACATCTGTTGCAAGCACTGTACCTTGACCGTTTAAAATTTCAGCCATGTGGCAAGCTTTACCTCCAGGCGCACTACAACTATCTAACACGTTGTCACCAGGTTGTAATCCCATATATTCCGCTACAAACATAGAACTTTTATCTTGAATACTGATCAATCCATTTTGGAACAGTTCAGAAGTCATCACGCCATGTCCTGATACGTGTAGACAAACATCAATAGCCGCATCACGTTGTACATCGAATCCTTCAGAAATCAAACGTGCCATCGCATCATCTACTGTGATTTGTGTACGGTTCACACGCACAGTTTGTGTAGCAGGGCGTAGTAAGTTCGCAGCAATCGCTTCTGTCGTTTCTGCCCCGAAATGTGTTAACCAATGTTTGATAATCCAAGTCGGCATACTATATTGAATAGAAAGGCGCTCAGGTTGCTTTTGGATAGATGTAATGTCTGGAAGCGGCTGCGAAGTCATTTGCCGTAAAATCGCATTGACCGTATTTCCTGTTTGTGCACCACTACGTTTTTTTGCGATATTCACGGCTTCGTTAATTAAAGCGTGTGTTGGGATTTTATCTAAATACAGATACTGATAAAGACTCATCCATAATAAACGTCGAACCCAACCTTTGATTTTCGTTTTAATGAACGGCTTTAAATAATAATCTAAAGTCAGTTTACGCTTAATCGTCCCGTACACGAGCTCCGTATATAAACGGCGGTCAGCTGGATTTAATGGATACATCTGTAACATCTCATTCATTTTTAAATTACTGTAAGCCCCGTCTTTCAACACCGCTTCAATTGTCATTAAACTTAATTCACGAACTGTGACCATTTAGATGAGTTCCTTTCCAACTAGAGATGTTTGGAAACCACTTAAAAATTGTGCAACAGGCATTCTTTTCTTACCCGCTAATTGAATTTCTGTCAGTGCAATCGCATCATCAGAGCCCGTTCCTACAATGATTTCCTTTTTCGTCACTTCGATAATCTCACCCGGACGCCCAGATTGACCTGAGACGAATTGTGCTTCATATAATTTCATATTTTTATCTTCAAACGTCGTATAAGCAACTGGCCATGGAGATAAACCACGAATATGGTTGAAAATCGTACGTGCATCTTGTGTCCAATCAATACGTTCATCTTCGCGTTGAATATTTGATGCAAAGCTCACTAGTGCTTCATCTTGAGGCGTGCGATCGTTCGTGCCAATTAAAATAGCAGGAAGCGTTTCTTTTAATAAGTCCGTACCGAGTGCACTTAACTTATCATGCATTGTCCCAACATTATCAGTATCTTCAATTGGAATCGCACGTTGTGAAATGATATCACCCGCATCTAACTTCTTCACCATGTACATAATCGTCACACCTGTTTCCGGTTCACCATCAATAATCGCTTGATGAATTGGTGCACCTCCACGATATTTTGGCAATAATGACGCATGTACATTGACCGCGCCAAATTTTGGATGTTCAAGTAATGATTCAGGTAATAATTGACCAAACGCCGCTGTAACAATCAAGTCACATTCCATTTGAAGTAATGTTTCAAGTTCTGCTGAGCCACTTAACTTTTCAGGTTGATACACAGGAATATCGTGTGCAACAGCAACCTTTTTCACTGGAGGCGGTGTGAGTACCCGTTTACGTCCTACAGGTCTGTCGGGTTGAGTGACAACTGCCATCACCTCTTCAGTGTCGATTAACATTTCTAAAATTGCGGTTGAAAAATCAGGTGTCCCCATAAAAATAATTTTACTCATCTTCTAAATAAGCCTCCAATTCTGCATTTGAGATTTCTCGATCCATAATATCTACAAATAAAACGCCATTTAAATTATCAATGACATGTAAAATCATACGTGCAATATCATCATAAGCCGTCATTTCAACTTCATTGCCATTTAAATCATAACTTCGAACCGTAATCATACGACTGCGCGTCACTTCACCAAAACGCCCTGGCACACTCAAGCACCCTTCAAGTTCCGTCGCTGTTTCATCTGATTGGGCAATGACTTCAGGATTGATCAGCTGTAACAAGCCGTCTTGTTCCATATCGACAATTGCGACACGCTCACTCACACCAATTTGCGATGCCGCTAACGCTTGACCTTCTGCATCATATAACGTATCTTCCAAATCTTGAATGATGTCTTTTAAATGCGCATCAAATGCTGTTACTGGCGTTGCTTTTTTCCTCAAAATCGGATGCACATGCGTTTTAATTTTTCTGATCATCGCCTTCATCGCCCCTCACGAAAATTTATCATTACATTATAGCTTATTCTCAACGAAATTGCGATAGTCTATCATCGTCATCATAACAAAAAAGTCGTCATTCATCATTATTCATACACAAAAAAGAAGGCCAAATCGCTCACTGATAAATTAAAAAATCTATCACGTTGAACCATTTGCCCTTTTGTTGCCCTCGATGGTATTCGATTAACATTCAAACATTTTGGAAACAGTGGCATATTAATATTTAGCCGAACTTTTCACATCATCATGTAAGGGTTGATATCTATTTTGAGTCCTAGCTTATTTTTCAAAAACATTTCATGATAATAATCATCTAAATACGTCAACGCATGGATGAGTGACGGTTCACTCTTGTATTTCACTAATACTTGGAAGCGATACTCATTGTTAATACGCGGGATGACTGACGGTGACGGCCCCAACACGAACGCTTTTTCTGTCAAATGTTGCAACAAAATTTGATGAATATGTGTTGCCGCTTGTAACACTTCTTTCGTTTTTTCATGCGTGATTGTAAAGTTAATTAAATAATAGTAAGGCGGATATTGGCCTAACTTACGAAACTGCATTTCTTTTTGGTAAAAGTTCAAATAATCATTTTGTTGAACGTCTTTAATCGCGTAATGATCCGGATGATATGTTTGAATGATGACTTCACCTTTTTTCTCATGACGTCCCGCACGCCCTGCTACTTGCGTCAAAATTTGGTAAGTTCGTTCACTCGAGCGAAAATCAGGCAAATTCAACATCGTATCTGCATTGAGTACGCCGACGAGTGTAATGTTCGGAAAGTCCAATCCTTTCGCAATCATCTGTGTGCCTAACAAAATGTCGCCATTGCCTTCACCAAACTGTTTCAAAAATTTTTCATGACTACCTTTTTTGGTCGTTGTATCAACATCCATTCGAATCGTTCGCGCGTTAGGGAATTGTTGTTGCAGCAACTCTTCTACACGTTGCGTCCCTGTCCCCATTTGACGAATATGTTCACTTTCGCAGTTCGGACATTGAAATGGCGCTTGTTCTTGATAACCACAATAGTGACATTTCAGTTGATCACTCGATTTGTGATACGTCAATGAAATATCACAATTCGGACATTGTGGCACATGCCCACAGTCGCGACATAACATAAATGATGCATACCCTCGGCGGTTTAAAAAGAGGACGACTTGTTCTTTACGCGCGAGTCGTTGTTCAATCGCTTTAACGAGACGTGCCGAAAACATTGAACGGTTGCCATTTGCGAGTTCTTCCCGCATATCTAAAATTTCAACATCAGGTAATGGCTGTTGGTTGACACGTGACGGCATAGACAACAACGTATAAACGCCCTTTTCAGCACGCGCATAACTTTCCAAACTTGGCGTCGCACTCCCTAACACGAGTGGGCATTGATGATATCGACTGCGCCACTCTGCAATATCTTTCGCATGATATCGCGGATAATCTTCTTGCTTATACGTCGATTCGTGCTCTTCATCAATAATAATCATGCCGAGATTTTTAAATGGCGCAAATACACTTGAACGTGCACCAACACTGACACGTGCACGGCCATCACGAATCTTTTGCCATTCATCATAACGTTCGCCGTTCGACAAAGCAGAATGTAAGACAGCCACTTCATCACCAAAGCGTCTTTTAAATCGCAATACCATTTGCGGTGTTAATGCGATTTCTGGCACGAGCATCATCGCCTCTTTACCTTGTGCGAGGACATCTTCAATAATTTGGAGATACACTTCCGTTTTACCAGACCCCGTTACACCGTGTAGTAAAAACGTTTCAGCTTGTTGTTTACGGACCGAATGCCATAAAGTATCATACGCGACTTGTTGTTCTGGCGTAAGTTCACGTTTTTGTTCTTGTTCAAAAACACGTCCTTCGTATGGATTTCGTTCCACAATCGCATCATATTTTTCGATCACACCTTGTCTTTCTAACGTATTGATTGCTGAAGTAGAAAATGCCATTTCTAATAATTCTTGTAACAATACATCACGGTGGCGTTCATCAAGCAAAAATGCGAGTACCTCATACTGCTTTTGTTTCTTTTGGGCGGTTTCCAAATACGCTTCAGCCAGTTCTGTAGACACAACTCTGACTGCACGTCGCTTTTTTTTCGTCGTATTTTGGGATAATATCGTAACGGCTTCAATGTGTCCTTCTTTCAAATAAGGCATGAGCTGTTCAATATTTTCATCTTGTTGCGCTTCTTTATAATAGTACAGCCCTTCTTTATTAAAATGCGCGACCACTTCATCAGGTAAATCCGCATCCTCTTTTAACTTGAACGCTTTCGAATATTTCGCTTTAATCGCACTGGGCAACATCGCTTCAAGAATAGAAATACGTTTTGATAAAAAATAGCGACTGTACCATTCACTTAATTGGACGAGTTCTGCCGTCAGTTCTGGCTGAATATCTTTCACTTCCATAATCGGTCTCAACTTATCTAAATCGTATTCCGCTTCTTCATCCGGTACACATCGCATGACGTACCCTTGAATTTTACGCGGACCGAATGGCACAATGACACGAATACCTGGCTGAATGACGTTTTCTAAATCAGCAGGTATTGCGTAATCGAACGTTTTATCCACACTTTTCGAGGCAACGCCTACAATAACTTGCGCGATCATACATCCCATCTACTTTCTAAAATTGATAAGATTTGGAAAGCTAATTTCTTTTTAGGGTCTTTTTGAAGCGTTTCAAATGTCCCGTCTTTAAAATAAAGCGACACTTCATTATTGTCTGAACTAAAACCAATAGACGTATCTCCCACATTGTTCGCAATAATGACATCTGCATTTTTACGCGCGAGTTTGTCTTGTGCGTAACTTTCCATATTTTGTGTTTCTGCCGCAAAGCCTACAAGTTTTTGTGTCGTTTTGTGTTCACCTAAATATTTCAGAATGTCTTGTGTACGTTTGAACGTCACAGTCACATCACCGTCTTGTTTTTTCATTTTATGCGGCAACGGCTCGACCGGTGTGTAATCCGATACTGCAGCAGTTTTGAAAATAATATCTTGTTGCTCGAAACGCTGCTTTACCGCTTGAAACATCTCTTCAGCCGTTGTCACTTGTACAACTTCGACTTGACTTGGTGGCTCGATTGACGTAGGCCCTGTCACTAATGTCACATCCGCGCCGACTTTTTGAAGTGCCTCTGCTATGGCGTATCCCATTTTCCCTGACGCTCTATTCGATACAAATCGGACAGGGTCAATCGTTTCAACAGTGGGCCCTGCAGTAACGAGCACTTTTTTATGGTGAAAATACGCTGATTGTGACTTCTCAGTATTTTCCTGGCCTTGTCGATCGATCACCGCTTTAATTTCAAGTGGTTCCGCCATACGTCCTTTCGCCACGTAGCCACATGCTAAAAAGCCTTCTCCAGGTTCGATAAAATGATATCCATCGTCTATTAACGTTTGAATATTAGCTTGAATTCGTGGATTTTCAAACATATGGACATTCATTGCAGGTGCCATAAATTTAGGTGTCGTCGTCGCTAGTAACGTCGTCGTCACCATATCGTCCGCAATACCGTGACTTAATTTTGAAATGATGTTCGCTGTCGCGGGTACAACGACAATCGCATCCGCCCAATCTCCTAAAGCAATATGTTGGATTTCAGCTGGATTTTCTTCTAAAAACGTATTCGTATAAACCGCGTTACGACTAATCGCTTGAAATGATAATGGTGTTACAAATTGTTGCGCATGTTCTGTCAACATGACGCGCACATCATAACCCCCTTGTGTCAGTTTACTTGTTAAATCTATGGCTTTATATGCAGCGATACCGCCCGTTACAGCTAGCAAAATATTTTTCATCATTTCCACTCCTGTTTTTTCACTCTTAAAAGCATTATAATATATTTATCGTTTTGTTTCATATGACGTTGCTTTTCAAATATACGCAGCTTAGACATAAAAATTTCAGCGATTTAAATTATTATATTTTAAATCAGATACGCTTCATTGATTACTGTTCTGAATTCTACACAATTGTCATTATAAAATCACGCTCTAGGGACTTATCTCAACTCAATTTGGTTCGATTCAAATATACATTTGATGGAAGTCGAATTGGATGTTTAAGCAGTACAGAAATCTCATATGTAACAAAGATTTCGCAAGGTTCTGTGTCAACATCGGTTAGTGAGACGATAACACATTAAGCAACGTTTTTTGTTGTTTAGTGTGTTTTTTATATTCACTTACAAACACCCTAGAAATCATTAAAATTCCAGAAATTTCTGTCACCATACTAATCATGAAATATGCTTGTATTTTACATTATATTCTTTTAGCCAAACACTGAATTGATTTTGATGGTTCTGTTGCAAAGTTGAAAAAGTTAAATAAGTAAAAAAAAACGAATTTAATTGTATATAGGAAATTGTTAGATTAATTCTAAAATTCCTACATTCATAATTATCTGAAAATTCATTGACTTCCTTTTTTTGTGTGATAATATTTAAATACATTAAATTTAGTTCTAGCACTTTATATTATAGCTATGGACGCATGAAAGAAGAAGCACCATATAAAATAACTAAAAATGGTAAATTTTATATAGACAATAATCGTTCTTTATATGAATTGCCTGATTGGATTGAAGAACCTTTTCCAGTTGTTGATAATCAAGAGAGTAATTATCTATTAAAAACATATAAAATTGAAAAGTGCATACATCTATCAAATACTGGAGGAGTATATTTAGGAGTAAATAAGAATAATGAAAAATATATTATTAAAGAAGCTAGACCATATGTTGGATATTCTGCAAATTTAAAAGATGATAGTGTTGTTTATAGAAAGAATGAATTCAACAACTTTAATAATATGTCAAATTTGTTGAACGTACCTAAAACAAAAGAGAGCTTTTTTGATTCTGGTCATTTTTTTACTGTAGTTGAATATATAAATGGATATACCTTATTTGATATCTTTGAAAATAATAATCTTTTAAACCACTATCTACCAACTAAAGAAAAAAAAGAAGAATTTCTATTTAAATTAATAGAGCAAGTAAAATCCGTTCATAAAATCAACTTTTATATTGGTGATATTTCGTCAGTTAATATTATGTACAATAAAAATGACAATAAACTTTACTTTATAGACTTAGAATATTCAGGTTTTGGTGAAAGTACTACTTATACTGAAAACAACACTCCTGGTTTCAAAGTAAAATCAGATAAATTAAATGTTTTTGAACAGGATATTCAAAGTTTAGCTTTAACATTTGCCTCAATGTTTTTTAAAGATAGAGAGAAAGTAACTTCCAATACCAATTTAATAAAGTATCATTTGAGAAGAGTTGAAAAATTAGGAGTTATTACATATAAAACGTATAAAACTCTATTGACAATGCTGATTTATTAGAATTCCAAGAACCAGTTTATAGTAACGGAAAATGGAAAATTGATACAAACAACAAATCAGGTGTTGGAGCAAACATCATCATAGTTAAAGATGATCGAATAGTTCAAATTTGGAACGGGCTTAAAACATCTATGGATTATGAAACTAAAATAGAATTATAGTAAGAATAAATCATGCGTTAGAAACTACTAATAATAGATATAGACTATGTCATTTTATCGTCTCATTCACCGACGTTTGATAAAGAACCAAAATATACAATCAATGTTAAAAAGCGCCTTTCAAAATCATCTCAATGGATAGAGACAACTTTGAAAAGCGCATTTTAAATGTCATATGCATTTATTGATGGTATTGAATTAAAAGTGTGATTCATCAACGTGTGGATGAATTTTGCTTGCTGCGATTTCTTCTAACGCACGGCCTACTGTTTTTTTGCTTTCATAACGATCTAATAATAAATGATCAGGGTCATCTTGTAACTCACGTGCACGTTTAGCGGCTGTTGTCGCAATTAAATATTTAGAGTTAATTTTATCTTGTAATTGGTGTAACGGTGGGTATAACATTATTTTTTGGCCTCCAATAACATTTTTCTGTATTTCGCTTCAATGCGTTCTCGCTTTAAATGTTCAGCTTCAACAATGGACTGAATGCGGTCTTTCGCTAGATCCACTTCATCGTTTACGACAACATAATCGTAAAGATTCATCATCTCAACTTCTTTTTTCGCTTCTTTTACGCGACTTTCAATTTTTTCTTTTGATTCTGTACCACGACCGATTAAACGCTCTGTTAAATGGTCTAGGCTTGGTGGTGCTAAAAAGATAAATAGCGCATCTGGAAATTTTTTGCGCACTTGCTTGGCCCCTTCAACTTCAATCTCTAAAAATACATCGTGACCTGCATTCATCGTATCTTTAACATATTGCACGGGTGTGCCGTAATAATTTCCTACATACTCTGCGTATTCAATAAACTCATCTGCTTCAATGAGTTTTTCAAATTCATCTCTCGTTTTGAAAAAATAATCAACGCCATCTTGTTCCCCTTCTCGCATTTGACGCGTTGTCATCGAGATAGAATATTTATAAGATGTGTGTGGATCATCAAAAATACGTTTTCTAACTGTGCCCTTGCCAACACCAGAAGGGCCTGAGAGTACTATTAGTAAGCCTTTTTCAGTATCCATGCCTTACGACCTTTCTTCGCTATTCTTCTATTTATTAACATATCTTACCACAATTTTTATTGAATTGCATAGAGGGCCAAGCGAAAACTTTAGTTCTGACGTGCATGGATAGGCATGTTATAATAATGTAATGAAAATTTTTAAAGGTGGCAGATAATTATGGCATTTGATGGTGTATTTACAAGAAAAATGGTAGAAGATTTACAATTTCTCGTTTCTGGACGTATTCATAAAATCAATCAACCGGAAAACGATACGATCATCATGGTTGTAAGACAGCAACGCCAAAACCATCAATTGTTGTTGTCGATTCACCCCAATTTTGCACGAATTCATCTCACTACAAAAAAATATGATAATCCATTCGAACCACCGATGTTTGCGCGCGTCTTTCGTAAGCACTTAGAGGGCGGACGTATCCTTGCCATTCGCCAAATCGGAAATGACCGTCGCATCGAAATGGACGTGGAAAGTAAAGATGAAATTGGCGACACGATTCATCGTTCAGTGATTTTAGAAATTATGGGTAAACATAGTAACCTCATTCTCGTTAATGAAGAACGGAAAATTTTAGAAGGTTTTAAACACCTTACACCGAATACAAATCAATTTAGAACCGTGATGCCAGGCTTTCAATATGAAGCGCCGCCAACACAACATAAACACAATCCTTATGAATACACTGGCGCGCAAGTACTCCAACATATTGATTTCAATGCGGGGAAAATTGATCGTCAACTGCTCCAAACGTTTGAAGGATTTTCACCGTTAATCACAAAAGAAATCACATCAAGACGCCATTTTATGACCACGCAAACTCTACCTGAAGCATTTGACGAAGTGATGGCCGAAACGAAAGCCGCACCCCAACCGGTATTCCATAAAAATCACGAAACGGGTAAAGAAGACTTTTACTTTATGAAGTTGCATCAGTTTTACGATGATTGCGTCACGTACGATTCACTGCATGAACTGCTCGATCGTTTTTATGATGCGCGTGGTGAACGTGAACGTGTAAAGCAACGTGCGAACGATTTAGTCAAACTCGTCCAACAATTGCTTCAAAAATATCAAAATAAATTGAGTAAGCTCGTCGATGAACAAGCAGGAACAGAAGAAAAAGAGAATCAACAATTGTACGGTGAATTAATCACCGCAAATATTTACCAATTGAAACCTGGAGACCGCCAATTAGAAACAGTGAACTATTACACAGGCGAAACAGTGACCATTCCGTTAAATCCACAAAAGTCACCCGCTGAAAATGCGCAATACTATTACAAACAATACAACCGAATGAAAACACGTGAGCGAGAATTGACACACCAAATTACTTTAACAAAAGAAAATATCGCTTATTTTGAAAATATCGAGCAACAGTTGTCACACATTCAAGTCCATGAAATTGACGATATTCGTGAAGAATTGGCAGAACAAGGCTTTATCAAGCAAAAGAAACAGCAGAAAAAGAAGAAAACACAAAAAATTCAGTTACAGTCCTATGTTTCAACGGATGGCGATACGATTTTAGTCGGTAAAAATAATAAACAAAATGATTATTTAACGAATAAACGTGCACAAAAATCGCATTTATGGTTCCATACGAAAGATATTCCAGGAAGTCATGTCGTCATTTTAAATGATACGCCGAGTGAGAAAACAATTGAAGAAGCGGCGATGATTGCAGCGTACTTTTCAAAAGCGGGACAATCGGGACAAATTCCAGTGGATTATACAACAATTCGTAATGTACATAAACCGAGTGGCAGTAAACCAGGATTTGTAACGTACGATAACCAGAAAACACTTTACGCGACGCCGGATTATGACATGATTCGTCAGTTGAAAGCTGAAGAAGTGTAAAAGATTAAATATCAACATAAAAATCCGAGACTTTTGCGTAATGCTTAGCGAAAGTTTCGGATTTTTAATGGTCTAAAAGTATAGCTCATATGATTCTATTGTTATTTCTTTGATTCTGGTAATGCGAGTTGGAAGTTCACACCGAATTTATCTTGAATCCAGGCGAATTCACGAAATTGAGGTGGCATATCAGTTTTCGGCATTAAAATCGCGCCATCTTCTTTTAACCCATTGTAGAGTTGATCCATTTCAAATTGGTCTTTCACTGTCACATATAATGACATCGCTGGGTTCATTTCAATCTCTGTGCCATTCATATTATCAATCGCCATAAATACTTGGCCGTTTAATGTAAAAATGGAATGTTGCACTTTCCCTGCCTGTTCGGGAATGGTGTCATCGTATTTCACCATTGTAATCATTTCGCTATCTTCAAATAATGATGTATAACGTTGGATCGCTTCTTCAGCGTCGCCATTAAACATTAAAAACGTTGTGATTTTAGGTATTTTCATAACTGGTCCTCCTCAAAAGTTAAGAGATGCTTTCATTTTGAAATTCACAATTAACAGATACAGTTGCATCATAATGTGAAATATTTATTTCCGTTACTGTTTGATTTTCTGTTGTTTTTGCTTTCACTCTATATTATAACCGGTTACAATAGTGTTAAATCATTTTTGGAGGTTATTTTATGATTAGTATCAATTTATTAATCCCTCTTCTAGTATTTTTATTCATCTTAATTGGCGGTTGGCTCTTTTTACGCTGGTATTTAAGATAACCGTTTACTCGTTTAAAAGAAGTCATATATTTATTTTAAAACATCGAAGTTAATTTTAAATGCCTAATGAATCTAAACAGTAGTGTGTTTCAAAGTGTATGACATGCTTTTTGGGGTAATTAAAAATATTCTAAAGTAAGCATATGTAGAAAAAGAAGCTGGAACATTCAGTTTTTCCATCCTCTATCCTACATGGACTTATTATCCATTATTGATGATAAAATAGTTGAAAATGGAGATGAGTTTGACGTAAAAAATTGGATGCTATTGATTTTCTTGATTTTGTAAACTTGCTCTTAGTTGTCTACATTTGATGTAAAATTGCCCAGAAGGCTGAGACTCCTGAGGGATCAGCTAGTCCGGAAAATCCACTAACGCCTCAACAAATGTAACAGTTAAATCAAGCGTTAGTTAGTTGAAGGGCCAGCCCCTAGGAACGCGAAGCCATGAGGGCAATCAAAACCACAAATCATAGGGAAGAGCAAGTTAAGTAAAAAACTACATCAATAGCCATCAAAAATTTTTTACGTCTCCACCTTCTTTTTCTGCTTATAATTGATTACGCCATTCGACTAATGTTTGAATGTCATCTTCTGAAATTTTGCTTTCTTCACGTGCCACTTCAATCAGTTCATCATAGTTGCTTAACGTATAAAAAGGAACACCTGCTACTTTAAACGTCTCGTCTGCTTTATTTAAACCGTAAGTGAAAATCGCAACGACACCTAACACTTCGGCACCCGTTTCTTGTAATGCTTCGACTGCTGTGATAGAAGAGCCACCTGTTGAAATTAAATCTTCAATGACCACTACTTTTTTGCCTTCACTGCGCGCGCCTTCGATTTGGTTTTGCTTGCCGTGACTTTTACTTTTTGAACGTACGTAATTCATTGGCAAGTTCATTTTATCTGAAATATACGCCGCATGTGGAATGCCGGCTGTTGCTGTTCCTGATACGATTGCTACATCAGCAAAATGTTGTTGAATCAATTCAATTAAGCCGTCACGAATCGCGGTACGTACTTCTGGATATCCGAGTGTGACACGGTTATCACAATAAATAGGTGATTTAATGCCGGAACTCCATGTATACATTTCATTCGGTGATAATGATACGGCTTCGATATCTAATAATGCTTTAGCGATTAATTTTGACATGCATTTAACCAACTTTCTTTAATTTGATGATAACTTTGTACTGGATTGTCGCTTTGTGTAATCGGGCGACCCACAACGATATGTGTCGAACCGAGTTGACGTGCTTTTTCTGGCGTCGTGATCCGTTGCTGATCGTCTTTTGCACTGTGGGCTAGACGAATGCCTGGTGTTACTTTTAAGAAATCGTTGCCACAATGTTCGCGAATCATTGTCGTTTCTAACGGCGAGCATACGACCCCGTCTAATCCTGCTTGTTGCGCAAGGTTGGCATAGTTTAAGACGGCTGTTTCCATCGATGTTTGGATGTTTTGTTCCTCATGCAACTGTTGTTCAGATGTGGATGTTAATTGTGTCACGGCGATGATTTTAATGTCTTTGTTATGTCGACGTAACCCTTCTACTGCACGTTGCATCATGATTGTGCCGCCAGCCGCATGAACATTGACGAGATCCACGTTCAGTTTTGCGAGACCTTCCATCGCTTTCCCCACCGTATTCGGAATGTCGTGCAATTTTAAGTCTAAAAAGATGTCATGGCCAAGTGCTTTAATTTGATCAATGAGTGCTGGGCCTGTCTGATAAAACAATTCCATACCTATTTTGACGAACAACGGTTCATCAAATTGCGCTAAAAATGACATCACTTCTGCTTCAGTTGCAAAATCTAAGGCGATAATCGGATCTTGTCTCATATTACAGCAATCCTTTCAAAGTACGACCTTTAAGTTCTGAAATATGTTGAACATTTAGTACATCTAAATATTCAGGTAAAGTATCGATAATTTCCTTGCAGACCATTGGATTTTGGAAGTTTGCTGTTCCGACTGCCACTGCATCTGCACCAACTGACACGTAATCAATGACGTCTTGCGCATTTTGGACGCCACCCATTGCGATAATTGGAATATTAGGTAAAGCTTTGCGGACGTCATGCACCATTCTTAAAGCGACCGGTTTAATCGCTGGCCCACTTAAGCCACCCGTGACATTATAAATAATCGGTTTGCCTGTGCGTGCGTCAATTCTCATGCCGACGAGTGTATTAATCATCGTTAAACCGTCTGCATATTGTGCGATTGCTTCAGCCATTTCTACAATGTTAGTCACATTAGGCGACAATTTCACATAAACCGGTACTTCAGACGCTGCTTTTACTTTGCGTGTCAGTTCAGAGGCAATTATCGGGTCTACACCGAACTGCATGCCGCCTTCTTTAACGTTTGGACATGAGATGTTCAGTTCTAACGCTTTCACATTCGGGGCTTTTGAAATATGTTCAGCCACATATACATAGTCTTCTTCCATCGAACCGGCCACATTCGCAATAATTGGGACATCGTGTTGCGCTAATGCTTTGAGTTCATGATCAATAATGTGATGGACGCCTGGATTTTGCAGTCCTATCGCATTCAACATCCCACTATCTGTTTCCGCGACACGTGGCGTTTCGTTACCAAAACGTGCTTCTTTCGTTGCGGCTTTAATCATCATCGCCCCTAACTCAGACAAATCGTAAAACTGACCGTATTCCGCACCGAAAGCGAAACAACCACTTGCCGGCATAATCGGATTTTTTAACGATAATCCTGGAATTTCTACTGCTAATCGACTCATAGTACAACCGCCCCTCTTTCGAATACTGGTCCATCTGTACAAACTTTTACATAATCTGTCGGACTTTCTGGTACGTGACAAACACACGCAAAACATGCACCGACTCCGCAGCCCATGCGTTCCTCTAAAGAAATGTAACCCGGCACATCTTTCAACGTTTCTAACTGTGTTAACGCCTTTAACATGGGTAGCGGTCCACACGTGTAGAAAATGTCATAATCGACTGGTAGTGCATCAATGACTGTTGTGACAAAACCTGTTGTACCTAATGAGCCATCTTCTGTCACAATGTGCGTTTCTCCTAATGCTTCAAATTGTTGTTGATAAAACACATCTTTAGCTGAACGGAAACCGAGTACATGTACCGTTTCAATGCCACGTTCATTGAGTTGTTTCGAAAGTTCATAAAGCGGCGGAACACCAATGCCTCCTCCGACAAGTAAAGCTTTTTTCTTCGCTTTGTCTACTGGAAAACCATTACCCAGTGGTGCTAAAATATCAATTTCGTCGCCTTCATTTAAGGCAGCAATACGCTTTGTGCCTTCTCCTTCAGCACGAAATAGCATTGTGAATTGTTGTTGTGCTTGATCGATATGACAAATCGAAATCGGTCGACGCAACATGTGTAATGAGCCTTCTCCAGTTTTAATATGCACGAACTGACCAGGTTGCTGAAGTTTTTCAACAACCGGTCCTTTGACTGTTAATTCATAAATGCGCTCTGCAATAGGTGCATTTGAAACCACCGTTAATTTTTCCACCGCTTTTGACCTCCTACATATTTCTCATTGAAAATGTCATGCTTTCAATGACATTCGTTAATGCGTTCGCTGTATCGAGTGAAGTGAGACAAGGGACCCCATTTTCAACTGATGCACGACGAATTTGGAATCCGTCACGCTCAATGGTTTTACCTTTTGTCATCGTGTTAATGACAAGCTGTACTGAACCGTCTTGAATTTTTGTAATTAAATCATCGTGACCCCCGATTTTTTCTACCGTTTCAACGTTGATGCCATTGTCTTTCAACGTAGCGGCTGTTCCTGCTGTTGCCACGATTTTGTAGCCGACTTCACTTAAACGTTTCCCAATTTTGACCATTTCTTCTTTATCTTTATCGCTGACAGTAATCAATGCTGTACCGTAATCTTTCACTTCCATCCCTGCTGCTGTTAACCCTTTGTATAGCGCCTTTTCTAACGTAATGTCGCGACCCATCACTTCTCCTGTTGATTTCATTTCAGGTCCAAGTGTAATGTCGACATTTTTCAATTTATTAAAGCTGAATACAGGGGCTTTAACAAACACCCCTTCTTTGTACGGTTGAATGCCTGGTTGATAGCCCAAATCTGTCAGTTTTTGACCCATAATCGCTTGCATTGCGAGTTGTGCCATTTGAATTTCTGTAATTTTACTTAAAAACGGCACAGTACGGCTTGCTCGCGGATTCACTTCTAGCACATAAACCCCATCATGTGCGAGGACGAATTGGATATTGATTAAGCCGATAACGTTGAGGCCTTTCGCCAATTTGATTGTATAAGCTTCCAACGTATCAATGACGTCTTGACTTAACGTTTGTGGCGGGTACACTGCGATAGAGTCACCTGAGTGGACACCCGCACGCTCAATATGTTCCATAATACCTGGAATAATGACTGTTTCTCCGTCAGAAATCGCGTCGACTTCAATTTCTTTACCTGTTAAGTAACGGTCAACTAATACGGGATGTTCTGGACTGGCTTTCACCGCTTCATTCATATAGTTTTCAAGTTCTGCATCGTTGTACACAATTTCCATTGCACGACCACCGAGGACATATGATGGACGGACCACTACGGGATAACCGATATCGCGTGCATTGTCGAGTGCTTCTTGAGCCGATGTCGCTGTTTTTCCTTTCGGCTGAGGCACGTCAATCTTGTTCAGTAACGCTTCAAATTCTTTACGGTCTTCAGCACGATTTAAATCTTCAAGGGATGTACCTAAAATTTTCACCCCGTATTTCGCTAATTTGTCCGCTAAGTTGATCGCTGTTTGGCCTCCGAATTGTACGACGACGCCTTTAGGTTGTTCCAGATTAATGATGTTCATCACATCTTCTTCTGTGAGTGGCTCGAAATACAACTTATCTGAAATTGAAAAGTCTGTCGATACCGTTTCAGGGTTGTTATTAATAATAATCGCTTCATAACCGGCATTTTGAATTGCCCATACAGCATGCACTGTCGCATAGTCGAATTCTACTCCTTGACCGATACGAATTGGTCCTGAACCGAGTACGATAATTTTCTCTTTTTCAGTAACGAGCGATTCATTTTCTTCTTCATACGTGCCATAAAAGTATGGTGTTGTTGATTCAAATTCTGCTGCACACGTGTCGACCATTTTATACACAGGACAAATGTTGTGCTGTTGACGTAAATCATACACTTCTGCTTCTGTCATTTCGAAACGATGCGCAATGACGCGGTCGCTAAAGCCGAACCGTTTCGCAAATCTTAAGTAATCAATATCACCTGGATGTGCCTTTAATGCATGTTCCATATCGATAATATTTTTGAATTTATTTAAGAAAAAATAATCGATTTTCGTCATTTCATGTAATTCTTCGAGCGTTGTGCCACGACGAATCGCTTCACCAATGAAGAACAATCTTTCGTCGTCTTGCGCTTTAATACGTGACTTAATGTAGTCTAAGTCGAATGATTCACCTTTTGGTAAGCCAAGATGATGCACGCCGTATTCTAATGAACGAATCGCTTTTAATAAAGATTCTTCGTATGTGCGACCGATCGACATCACTTCCCCTGTTGCTTTCATTTGTGTGCCAAGTTCACGTTCGCCTTTTTCGAACTTATCAAATGGGAAACGTGGAATTTTCGATACGATATAGTCTAAACTTGGTTCGAATGCCGCATAAGACGTACCTGTGACTGGATTTTTCATCTCATCTAACGTGAGGCCTACCGCAATTTTCGCCGCGAGTTTCGCAATTGGATATCCTGTTGCTTTTGAAGCGAGTGCAGACGAGCGGGACACACGCGGATTCACTTCGATAATGTAAAACTGCATCGAATGTGGATCTAACGCGAGCTGCACGTTACAGCCCCCTTCAATTTCTAGCGCACGAATGACTTTTAATGAAACGTCACGCAACATTTGATATTCCACGTCTGACAATGTTTGGCTTGGTGCAACAACGATTGAGTCACCCGTATGGATACCGACCGGATCAATGTTTTCCATGTTACATACGACAATCGCGTTATCATTTTTGTCACGCATCACTTCATATTCAATTTCTTTAAAGCCTGCGATAGATTTTTCAATTAAACATTGCGTGGCCGGACTATATTTCAATCCGTTAGATACCACTTCACGGAGCTCTTCATCATTATGACAGATGCCGCCTCCTGTACCGCCCATCGTAAATGCCGGACGTACAATTAACGGATAACCCACTGCTTCTTTAAATGCAAACGCTTGTTCAAGTGTGTTCACGATGTCACTTTCAGGTACTGGCACATTCAAGTCATTCATTAACGAGCGGAACAATTCACGGTCTTCTGCTTGTTCAATGGATGACAGTTTCGTACCGAGGAGTGTGACGTTATTTTCAGCTAAGACACCGCTGTTATGCAGTTCAATTGCCATGTTGAGCCCTGTTTGTCCACCGAGTGTCGGTAAGAGCGCATCAGGTTGTTCTTTACGGATAATGCGTGCAATAAAATCGTGCGTGAGCGGTTCGATGTAAACTTTGTCAGCAATTTCTTTATCCGTCATAATCGTTGCAGGATTTGAGTTGACTAAAATGACACGGTAACCTTCTTCTTTGAGTGCGAGACATGCTTGTGTCCCTGCATAGTCAAATTCTGCTGCTTGACCAATGATGATAGGACCTGAGCCAATCACTAAAATCGTTTGAATATCATTTCTTTTAGGCATGTGTAACGCGCTCCTTTTGCTTATTTTGTTGCATCATTTCTACAAATTGATCAAATAAGTAATTAGAATCTGTCGGACCTGGGCAAGCTTCTGGATGGTATTGTACCGAAAACGCTGGCAACTTACGGTGTTTCAATCCTTCAACTGTGCCATCATTTAAGGCGATGTGCGTAATTTCTAAATCTGTTTCAGCAACAGAATCTGCGTCAATCGCATAGCCGTGGTTTTGACTTGTCAATGCGATTTTACCTGTTGCCAAATCTTTAACAGGATGGTTCGCACCACGATGTCCAAATTTCATCTTGAACGATTTCGCACCTTGACTGAGTGCAAAAAGTTGATGACCGAGGCAAATTCCGAAAAACGGAATGCGCCCTAAAATACCGTTAATCATATCGAGTGCGACTGTCACATCATCCGGATCACCCGGGCCGTTCGATAACATTACACCGTCTGGCGCCATTTTAATAATCGCATCTGCTGAGGTATTATACGGTACGACAGTCACTTCACAGCCACGTGAATTCAACTCACGGACGATATTTTGTTTCTTTCCAAAGTCCACAAGTACAACATGCAAGTCAAAGCCTGTTGAGACGTAAGGTGTTTTGGTAGAGACGGTTGGCACTTCAGTTCTTGGAAACTCTGCTGTTTTGAGCGCTGTCACGGTTGTTTCAATTTCAGATGGATCATCAACAAATGCCGCTTTGAGCACGCCATGTTGACGAATTTTTTTCGTAATGCTGCGCGTATCGACACCACTAATACCTGGAATATCATATTCTTTCAATACGTCATCAAATGATTTCTGTGCTCTAAAGTTACTCGGCATCGTGCATGCTTCTTTCACGACCACACCATTGAGGCTCGGTGTAAGTGATTCAAAGTCGTCGCGGTTAATGCCATAATTGCCGATTAAAGGATACGTAAATGTAATAATTTGGCCTGTGTATGACGGGTCTGAAATTGTTTCTTGATAACCTGTCATCGCAGTATTGAACACAATTTCACCGCGTGTTAATTTGTCAGACCCTAATTTAAAGCCTGTATAATGGGAACCATCTTCTAAAACAAGGTAACGTTTCTCAAACATGTTTATTTTGCCTCCTCATAACGAATGTCGCCTTCAACCATGGTTAAAATGGGATTGCCGAATACTTTTTCACCTAAGAACGGTGTGTTAGACGCTTTTGATAAGAAATCTTCTGCTTTAATTTCGTATGCATCGTCTAAGTTGATTAATGTTAAATCTGCAAGCGTACCCTCTGCTAATTTGCCATAAGGGAGACCGAACACTTCTGCTGGTTTTGTCGTTAAGTAATCAACAAGTTGTTGTAATGACCAATCCCCATTTTTAACAAAGTGTGTATAAAGTAATGGGAAAGCTGTTTCACTGCCGACAATGCCGAATGGTGCACGTGTCATCGGTTGTGCTTTTTCGTCTGCTGCATGTGGCGCGTGGTCTGTCGCAATACAGTCAATCGTACCGTCAAGTAAGCCTTCTAATAACGCCGCTCTATCTTCTTGACTTCTTAAAGGCGGATTCATTTTATAAATCGCATGATCTCCTGGCACATCATCTTCTGTGAGCAATAAATGGTGTGGCGTCACTTCCGCTGTTACTGAAATGCCCGCTCTTTTCGCATCACGGATCACGCGAACACTTTCTTTCGTTGATACGTGGCACACATGATAATGACACCCTGTTGCTTCACTGAGTAACACGTCACGCGCGATTTGTACGGATTCACAAATATTTGGAATACCTGGGATGCCGAGTTCTTGACTGCGACGGCCTTCATGCATTGCACCACCATAAATGAGGCTGTTATCTTCACAGTGTGCGACGACTGCTTTATTTTGTGCCTTTGCTTGTTGCATCGCTTCATACATCATCGCCGCTTCTTGAACACCGACACCATCATCTGTAAAAGCAAATGCGCCATTTTCGGCTAACGCTTTGAAATCCACATGTTCTTTTCCTGCTTGTCGTACTGTAATAGAGGCATAAGGAAGGACACGAACTTGTGCATTTTTCTCAATTAATTCATTTAGCCGTGTTAAATGTTCCAATGAATCAGGAACAGGTTTCGTATTCGGCATAGGACAAACCGTAGTGAACCCCCCGCGTGCCGCTGCTTTTGTCCCTGTTTCGATCGTTTCTTTATATTCGCCACCTGGTTCTCTTAAATGCACATGGACATCGATGAAACCTGGCGCTAAAAAATGACCTTTTGCATCAATGACCGTCATTTTTTCAGTTGGTTCAATCGTTTCTGCAATCTGTTTCACTGTCTTACCTTCGATTAATACATCTACCTTTTTCAACGTACCTGCTTCTAACATCTTTGCATTTTGAATTAATTTCATCATCGTAATCGCTCCTTAACCTTTTAAAATTTCAGTCAACACTGCCATTCTTATGTACACACCGTTCGACATCTGTTCAAAAATACGTGACTTCGGTGCTTCTACTAATGCATCTGCAATTTCTACATCTCGATTCACTGGTGCGGGGTGCATCACAATCGCATGATCTTGAAGTTTGGCATATCGTTCTTCAGTCAAACCATAACGACGGTGATAATCTGCTTTTTCAAAACCTTGTGAACTGCCATCATGTCGTTCATGTTGGACACGTAACAGCATCACAATGTCGACCTCATCAATGACATCATCTAATTCGACATAGTCTGCGGCCATACTGTCGTCTTTCCAAACATCTGGACTTGAGAAAACGACATTTGCGCCAAGTGCAGTTAAACTATGATAATTACTGCGTGCCACCCGTGAATTTTTAATGTCACCGCAAATGACCACTTTTAATCCTTCAAAACGACCATATGTTTCGTAAATCGTCATTAGATCCAGTAAGCTTTGCGTCGGATGTTGACCACTGCCATCGCCTGCATTAATAATCGGAATGCCCATATTCAACAGAGCTTCGTAGTAATGATTTTGTTCGTGGCGAATGACGAGTGCATCACAGCCAATGGTTTGTAACGTTCGGCACGTGTCATACAGTGATTCCCCTTTTTGTACAGAAGAGGCACTTGATTCAAAGTTGATTTGCTTTATATCCAAACGGTGTTCTGCCATTTCAAAACTACATTTCGTGCGTGTCGAATTTTCGAAAAATAAGTTCGCAATGTAGCGTCCGTGCAAATTCGGTACCGTTTCTCCTGCTTTATACTGCATCGCTTTTTGAATTAAGTTTTCAATTTCTTCTACAGATAAATGTTCCATTGATACGACATGTTGCATGATAATCAAGGCCTCCTATAATTAACTTTTTGGTAAAATTAAGTTCAGTAAAATCCCTGCTGTTGCTGATAATGCCATCCCTTCGATTGTAAGGTGTACACCTAAATCAGATAAATTTAACATCATGTTGCCGATACCGATGACGAGAATGACTGACGCTATGACTAAGTTACGGTTTTGCGCAAAGTTGACTTGACTTTCGACAATCATACGTAAACCACTTGCGGCGATGGTTCCGAATAATAAGATTGACACGCCACCCATAACTGGTGTTGGTATTGATGAAATCAGTGCTGTGAACTTTCCGACAAAGCCGAGCATAATCGCGAGAACTGCCGCGCCACCAATGACGTAAATACTGTAAATTTTCGTAATTGCTAGCACACCGATATTTTCACCGTAAGTCGTACTTGGTGGTCCCCCGATGATACTTGAGAACATTGTCGATACCCCGTCACCAATGATTGAACGGTGTAGTCCCGGATCTTTAAAGAAGTTACGTCCGACAATTTTATTGATAACCATTTGGTGTCCGATATGTTCACTCACCGTTACAAACACGATTGGGAGCATCACTGCGATTAATCCGAGATGCACAGAAGGTTGATAATCTGCAAATGGAATGTAAATGTCTGGGAACTGAAACCAAGCTGCCTCTGAGACAGGTTTAAAATCTACAATGCCAAACAATATCGCTGTAATGTAGCCGACGATAATACCGACTAAAACTGGAATGAGCGAGAAAAAGCCTTTCGCAAACCCTTGAACAATCAATGTCACAAGTAATGTAATCCCTGCCACTGCTACAAAGCTTAAGTTGTATCCTTTCATCTCAGCTGAACTTTCAAACATCGCCATGTTGACAGCAGTAGGTGCTAAGCTTAAACCGATAACCATAATGACTGGACCGACAACGACAGGTGGGAGTAAATGCATGAGCCAGTTTGTGCCACTCACTTTTATCGCAATCCCGATGATGACGTACATGACACCACTCATCAATAACGCGACGAGCATATCGCCTAAGCTATTCGTACTTAATCCGGTAATAATCGGTGTAATAAACGCAAAACTTGAACCGAGATACGCTGGAATTTTTCCTTTTGTAATCAAGATGTAGAGTAATGTCCCTACTCCTGATGCGAGTAACGCTGATGATACAGGTAAGCCTGTTAAGAAGGGGACTAATACTGTTGCGCCAAACATCGCAAATAAATGTTGAATACTTAAAAATACCCATTGGCCTGCTTTCGGTTTTTCATTCACATCGAGTACCGGTTGAACCGTTCTCGTAAACATTTGTTCATTTTCCATTATTTTCTTCCTTTCGCATAAAAAAAGTCTCTTCACCGATTAAGGTAAGAGACTGAGGTGGTTCCAAATAGCGATACACATAGACGCTAGCCTTAAAAGCGGCATCGGATGCATGGATACTGTTTGAAATCGTACCTTTGTCAGTCTCTCGTACTGAATTAAAAGGTGTGATTATGTGATGACAACCGCATTGCGATCATCTATTTCTTCTAAGTAAACATTGACAGATTCTTCATGTGATGTGGGAATATTTTTCCCTACAAAATCTGCGCGAATCGGTAACTCTCGGTGACCACGATCCACAAGTGTTGCTAAACCAATCTTTTTCGGTCTCGCATGTAGTAAAATCGCATCAAGGGAAGCACGCACGGTACGTCCTGTGTATAGCACATCATCTACAATAATGACCACTTGATGATTCAAATCTGTATCAATATCAAAGCCAGGTGTCTCAAGCGGTTGACGTGAATCAATATCATCTCTAAAACTTGTAATATCAATCGCACCCGTTGGCACTTCGACTTCTTCAATTTGTTGAATCTTTTGTTGAATACGTTGCGCTAAATACTCACCACGTGTTTTAATGCCAAGTAATACAAGATTTTCTGTGCCTTTGTTATATTCCAAAATTTCATGAGCGATGCGTGTTACTGTTCGTTTAATTGCAGATTCGTCTAATACAACACGTTCAGCCAATCATTTCACTCCTTAAGCAAAAAACTCATGCCTTTAAGTAGACATGAGTTTTAGCCAATTTATCAGTATAGACTATCAACAACTGTACCATTACGTCTCTCGTACGCACTGTGCGGTATCTGTGTGATAGTTCTCTAAATTGAATGATTGATATCATGTCTTTTGAGCCTCACGGGACTCCCTCTTAAAGACGATTCCGTTTTTATTCTTTTTTAACTTGTTCTTATGGTAACGTTTTTAGCACCAAAAGTCAAAGCAAATCTGATCATTCTTTCAAAAACTTTGGTTTAAATTAAATATCTTCTTTGCGCACTTGTTCAATAACAGCTTCAAATTCTGCAGGAAGCGGCGCAGTACGTTCAATGTATTCACCTGTCTTTGGATGTTCAAAACCGATAAGCCCCGCATGTAAAGCTTGTCCACCAATTTCTAACGTCTTTTTCGGACCATATTTCGAATCACCTACAAGCGGATAGCCGATATATTTCATATGCACACGAATTTGGTGCGTACGCCCTGTTTCTAATTCACATTCAACAAGTGTATGCTTTTTAAACGTTTCAATAACATTAAAATGCGTCACAGCTTCTTTACCATCATCAACGACAGCCATAGATTGACGATCATTTTTATTTCGTCCAATTGGTGCATCAATCGTTCCAAACTCATGTGGAATATGGCCATGAACTAACGCAATATACTTTCTTTTCACTGTTTTTTCCATCAATTGTTCAACTAAACTCCGATGTGCCACGTCATTTTTCGCGACCATCAGTAACCCTGACGTATCTTTATCAATACGGTGCACGATACCTGGACGAATTTCACCGTTAATGCCTGATAAGTTTTTGATTTGATACATCAATCCATTCACGAGCGTTCCAGTATAATGCCCAGGCGATGGATGAACAACCATGCCTTTAGGTTTATAAACAATCGCCACATCGTCATCTTCATAGTAAATGTCTAAATTTAAGTTCTCTGCTTGAATATCTGCTTCTACAACTTCTTTTTCAGTGATTTCTATACGGTCACCTAATTTTAATTTATAGTTCGACTTGACTGCTTTACCATTGACTTCAATTAATCCTTCTTTAATCCACTCTTGTAATTGGCTGCGCGACCACTCCGAATTGAACTCAGGCAATATTTTATCAATACGCTGTAAATGATGCGTTGCGTCTTCAATATTAAATATATGTTTTTCCATTACGACACCTTACCTTTTTGATTCTGATCTTTTAATAATACAATAATCAACAAGATCACACCTATTGTCAAACTCGCATCTGCAATATTAAAAATAGGAAAATCATAACCGAAAATGACTGTATCTATAAAGTCTACCACTTCACCGCTACTAACACGATCAATAAAGTTACCTAATGCCCCCGAAAATAACAGACTAATCGCAATTTGCATCAGCATGTGATTTTTTGCTTCTTTAATATAAAAGACGATGAGCGCAACTAAAATGATCACCGTAATAATGTAGAAGAATGTCATCTTCCCACTTAGTATACCCCAAGCGGCCCCATTATTGCGATGAGAAGTAATATATAAAAAATTGGGAAGTACTGCAAATGACTCACCAATCGTCATTTGTGTACGGATGATGAATTTGGTCAGTTGGTCGCCTATCAAGATGATGAGTGCGATAAAGAGCGATAGGCCGATGTAATATTGTTGTTTCATACTTTTTGTCCTTTCTGTTAGTCACCGCTACATTATAACACGATATATTTTGATTATGTAATTATTTCATGATAACTACATTTGAAATACATACTAGGATTGTTAATAATACAGTGTTGGACTGTTTAGAAAGGATTTGTTTATATGGTGTAATTTGTAACTTTTGATTGTATGAAATATTGCAGATTTTTGGGGAGGACATTTCGGGATTGGGTAACACCTTGCCGAAGTATGCTTATTGTATGGACTTCCCTTTTGGCTCCTGGGAAAGCGCCGCACGGTTCAGCAATCTCAGCTTAAATCACACCAAAAAAGGCAACGTTAGCACTTATCACGCGTAAACGTTGCCTTCTTCAACATTTCATTTATTCTATTATACTAACGTTTTCACTACTTCTTGACAGCGTGGACATAAATCATCTAATTCACCAACACTGCCTAATGATTCGCTGTAATTCCAACAACGGGCACATTTCTCTCCATCTGCTTTTGCGATTTCGATTGTACCGTGTTGATATGCTTCACCTTGTGCATCTTCAACTAATTCAACTTGAGATACGATAAACAATTGATGTAAATCGTTAAAGCCTTCTAAAAATGCAAGGGTATCAAATGAAGAGCTTTTACCGATTTTCACTTTGGCTTCTAAAGATTTACCGATGACTTTTTCGTTTCTTGCCGCTTCTAATGCACGGTTGACATCATCACGTAAAGCCATGAATGTGTTCCATTTGTCTAATAACGCTTGGTCGACTACTTCTTTAACCGGCATATTTGTTAAATGAACACTTTCTTCTTCAACTTGTTCGATATGTGACCAAACTTCTTCAGCAGTATGTGGAATGATTGGTGCGAGTAATTTAGTCATGTTCACTAAAATTTCGAACAATACCGTTTGCATACTATGACGTTTATGTGCATTTTTTTCTTCAATATAAAGAATGTCTTTACCGTAATCTAAATAGAAGTTACTTAATTCAACGTTGATAAAGTTTTGAACTTCTTGGTAAATATCTAAATAATCAAATGACTCATAATGATCTAACGTGCTTGCTGTGAACTCGCGTAAACGGTTTAAAATGTAGCGGTCTACTTCTAACAAATCCGCTTCAGCAATTCGGTCTGTTGCTGGATTGTAGTCGTTGATGTTACCTAATAAGAAACGTAAAGTGTTACGGATTTTACGGTAAACGTCAGCGACTTGTTTTAAAATTTCATCCGAGATACGCACGTCAGCAAGATAGTCTACTGAGCTCACCCATAAACGCGCAATGTCTGCACCTTTTTGTTTTACAATCGTATCTGGCACGATGACGTTACCTAACGATTTACTCATTTTCTTACCTTCTCCATCCATGACAAAGCCGTGTGACAATAACATTTTGTATGGTGAACGGCCGCGCGTCGCAACTGATGTTGTAATTGAAGAGTTGAACCAACCACGATATTGGTCACTACCTTCAAGATACATATCTGCTGGGAAACTTAGCTCTGGACGTGTTTCAAGGACACCGCGATGTGATGAACCTGAGTCGAACCATACGTCCATAATGTCTTGTTCTTTTGTAAATTCACCGTTCGGGCTACCTGGGTGTGTAAAGCCTTCTGGTAATAAGTCTTTCGCGTCACGTTCGAACCAAATGTTAGAGCCATGTTGTTCGAATAAATCTGCTACATGGTAAACTGTTTCTTTCGTCATAATGATGTCGCCGTTTTCAGCATAGAATACTGGTAATGGCACACCCCATACACGTTGACGAGAAATGACCCATTCGCCACGGTCACGAATCATGTTGTAAATACGTGTTTTACCCCAGTCGACTTTGAATTTTGTATCTTCAATCGCATCTAAAATGTCTTGTCTCACTTTAGAAATCGACGCAAACCATTGTGGTGTCGCTCGGAAAATAACTGGTTTTTTCGTACGCCAGTCATGTGGATAACTATGCGTAATAAAGTCTAATTTTAATAAAGCACCTTTTTCAGTTAACAATTCCGTAACGGCTTGATTGGCTTTATCGTAAAACATACCTTCAAATGGGCCACCTTCAGCAGTGAAGACCCCTTTATCATCTAATGGGCTAATGACTTCTAAACCGTATTTTTGACCTACGATAAAGTCATCTTCACCGTGTCCAGGCGCTGTATGAACACAACCTGTACCGGCATCTGTTGTTACGTGCTCACCATTGATGATTAATGAAATACGATCAATAAATGGATGCTGTGCTTCGATATACTCTAATTCTGAACCTTTGAAATCTTTTTCACGAACAACGGCTTCTTTATCCCAACCTAATTGTTCAGCAACTGCATCGACTAACGCTTCAGCGATAATGTAACGTGTACCGTCCACATTCATTTGAACGTAAGTTAATTCAGGATGTACTGTAATGGCTACGTTTGACGGTAATGTCCAAGGTGTTGTTGTCCAAATGATAAACTTCGCATCATCCGCAACGATACCTTTACTGTCTTTAACGTCAAATGCGACATAAATTGAAGCTGAACGTTTGTCGTGGTATTCGATTTCTGCTTCTGCTAATGACGATTCACTTGAAGGCGACCAGTAAACCGGCTTTTTCCCTTTATAAATTAAACCTTTGTCGGCCATTTCACCAAATAAGCGAATTTGTGCTGCTTCGTATTCAGGTTTTAACGTAATGTATGGGTTGTCAAAATCACCATTGACCCCTAAACGTAGGAAGTCTTTTTTCTGAATGTCGATTTGTTCCATCGCAAATGCCTGACATTTGTCACGAAATTCAGCAGTTGTCATTTCTTTACGTTTGACACCTTTTTTCGTTAACGCTTGCTCAATCGGTAACCCATGCGTATCCCAACCTGGAACATAAGGTGTATAAAACCCTTGCATCGTTTTGTAACGGTTGATAAAGTCTTTTAAAATTTTATTCAACGCATGTCCCATATGTAAGCTACCGTTTGCATATGGCGGACCATCATGCAAGATAAAAGAAGGCTGTCCTTCATTTTTTTCTAACATTTTGCGATATAAATCTTTCTCTTTCCACTCTTGTTGAATTTGCGGTTCCTTATTCGGAAGTCCTCCGCGCATTGGGAATTTTGTCTTTGGCATTAATAACGTATCTTTGTAATCCATTTTAAACTACACTCCTTTAACTAAAAAAAGAACTCTAAGCTCAGATATTCAGGGACGGACGTGCCGCGGTACCACCCTGCTTAACTCAGCTTAGAGTTCTCTCATTGATTTTAATATGACACGGCGAATCAGTGATATAAAACAAGGTCATCTGTTAGGCTCTCACCGTCCCCTAACTCGCTGTATGGATGATTATCTCTTTTACTTGTCTGTTTCGTTTGATTGTTGGTTCGCTTGCTCAGCTTGTTGTTTTTCTTGTGCTGTAATGTCTTGTTCATTTAAATGTTGAAAGTTTTCTTCTGTCACTTGTTGTGAATCTAAATCATAATTCAACAAGTATTCCCAGTCATCACTTTTCAACAGGTCGAGCTGAGCTTCTACAAGCATTCTAAAACGTGAACGGAACACTTTAGATTGACGCTTCATATCTTCTGTTTGGAATGATAAACGACGTGCCTTTTCTAAACCGTCATTCACAATTTGACTCGCTTCTGCTTGTGCTTTTTGAATAATCGCATCTCGCTCTTTTTGTGCTGCTGCTTTTGTTTCATCGGCAGCACGTTGGGCACTGACAATCGCTTCACCAACTGATTTTTCAACATCTTTGAAGGATTGAATATGTGCATCACGTTCTTCTAACACTTTTTCTAATTGCTTTTTATCTTCTTTTAAACGCTCAATTTCATGGCTTAACTGTTCTAAATACTGTTCTACTTCTGTTGGTTCAAAGCCATTTTTAATACGTGTAAATGATTTGTTTTTAATCTCGCTAGGTGTAAAAGCCATTCCTTGCCCTCCTCCATCATACACTATTTAAATAAAGTTTGATAGGTGATTCTTAATTTATCTTTCTTAGTACGCTCGCCAATAGCAGTGATTTTAGCACGACCATAGCCTTGAATAGACAACAAATCGCCTGCTTCAAGTTGGAAATCCGCTGCCTCAATGAGCGTATGATTCACCTTGACGCGCTTACGTTGAATATGGGTCTTCGCAATTGTTCGTGACTTACGAATCATTTCCTTTAACACCACATCAAGTCGGGTTGCACTCACTGTTGCTTCATGCGTCTCCCAATACTCTTCTGATTGTATCATATCTTCAAACGGGATAACATTAAGTTTAATTGTTGCCCCTTTAATACGTGTTAATTCTAACATAATATATGATTCAAGTTGCTTTGTCAAAACAAATTGAATGCGTTCAGCTACGATAATATCACCGACTTGTTCACGTTCAATCCCTAGTGACATCAATGTGCCAAGTACATGTTGATGTTGAAGTGTGACAAACTTTACCGGATAATCGATTTCAATTAATGTTAATTCAAAGTCATCCCGCGTCGGTTCATAATAACTTGGCGCAATGACCGCACGACATCTCTCCGCGTCACGTCCCCCATCAAATGTGACGTGCAAATCGTTGAAACTGCCTACAATCACTTCCAACATATATTGTCCACGAGGATCTAAAAAATGCGTCAGTACAGGCGCATATTGTGTTTCAGCCTGGCGCACTTTATCTAATAAATAATCAATTTGTTCATACTCTTCAGGTCTAAAATGTTGATAAATATCCATGTATAAACTCCTTATTGGCTCAAACTTCAAAATAAAAGCAAGCATTCATTGGACGTCCTTCTCCACATTATCATTGAATAGCGAGATAATACGCAATACAAACACGATAACGCTTTCAGTATACACGCCTTTGAAAAAACTTTAAAGCACGACACGATAACAATGTTCACGCACAAATAGGAAAAGACTGAGACAGATATCATCCCAGCCTTTTCCCTTACGAATATAGCAAATGAGCATATTGACATGTAAAATTAATGGCGTGTCATGCTTTTTTCACATCATTATTTTGGAGCTACAATTTCTGAAAGTTTGACTTTGCGATCTTCTTTCAGTGATAACGTACACGCATCAGCTGTCGCAATCGATTCAAGCGCTGCCACACCATTCGTTAACTTCACATAAGATTCATCTATTGCACCACCCTGTAATATACGGTGCAAATAAGCCATTTCTTTATCAATACACGTTTGTAGCCATTGTGGCGTTCTCACACCGGGTTTACCATATGCGATTGCACCATCCATACCTCGTCCTGTGTAAATGGCTGTCCGTTCGTGATCTTCTTGTTGTGTTTCATGAATGAGGAAATGAGACTCGCCTTCACCTTTCACACGTAATGTTCCACCTGTATGATAGAGGTCTAATTTGATGGCACCTAATGTCCCTTCAATCAAAACATAATGCTCGCCCCAACGAAACGCATTGCCATATTCTAAAACTGCATAACGTTGATCTTCGTATTCTAAATTGATGAGTAACATATCATCTTCATCACCAAACTGTTCCCCTTGATGATACACATTGCCACCCACCATTGTTACTTTTTCGGGTAGACCGCCCATAATAAATTGAATGCAATCCAGTTCATGAATGTGATGATACAGATGACCACCAGACTGATCGCGTAATTTTTTCCATGAGACAGTCGGCTGCGACTCTTCCCAACCAGTACGTGCAGCGTGACAATACAAAACTTCTCCAATTTTACCTTCATTTATCAAGTTCTTTGCATGATGAACCCCATTAAAGAAGTTCATAATATGTCCTGCCATAAATGTAACGTTATGTTCTTTACATGCATCAACCATAGCTTTACAATCTTCAAAATTTAATGCAATTGGTTTTTCACAAAAAACATGTTTGCCATGTTCAGCAGCCTTGACAACAGGTTCACGATGTAAATAGCTCGGTGATGCTACAATGACACAGTCCACATCTTTCCTACTAACTAGCGCATTTAGACTATCGGAAACTTCTGCATTTAATTCATTTGCGACTGCTTCTGCATTATGTGGATCAAAAACTGCAGTAACCTTTGCATCATCTATATTATTAATAGATCTTGCTAAATCCGCCCCAAAATATCCTGTGCCAACAATACCATATCTAATCATTATTTTTTCACTTTCTTTCTAATTATTTTTCAAATCTTCAATTTTATAACTGACGTATGGAACTACATTTTTAATATGCAATTCATTTCTTGACCAAGAGTCGAATTTTTCATACATCAATCCTACATCATGATTAGGCAGTTCTGTTAACGTTGAGTATGAAAAGCCGTATTTACTATAGTCGACATCATGGTGATAGCGCCACTCTATCTTGTTATTTTCTCCTATTAAACCAATCCAAATTTGACCATTTCTTCTACCTTTTTTTGAATTTGGTGTACTAAGAATTACGGCGTTTTTACCATCTATTTTCTGACTATAATTAATAATAGATAGTTCTGTTCCGTAATTAGGATTAGAAATAAAATCTAAATACTCCGGATCACTCCAATTATTACCCGCATCTTTACTAGTAATGAATGCAATTTTCCCATTATTCGTTCTCATATAAGCTTGTAAAACACCTGGTTTCAATTCTATTAATTGTGCCTCTGCTGACCAGTTAGAAGGAAGAGGAATAACTTTAGTATTCCAAGTTCTTCCATTATCATCACTATAGATGAACACAGAATCCTTACCAGTATAAGAAGGAATTAGAATCCTCCCCTTACTATGCTCTACAATTCCTCGACCAGGCCCTAAATATGGAAAATTATGTTTTTCCCCAAGTAATGGTGGAATAAGTGTAGGTTTAGACCAAGTTGTTCCAAAGTTATCGCTAACAGAATAGGCTATAAAATTGGTAGGTTCTACTTTGAATATAGCGTCTTTATAAAAAACATTCATATCAACAAACTTACCATTTTTAAATTCAGTCTTTTGTCCATTCATAACTTTTGCTGAATATTGCTCTACCTTTAATTTTTCATTGTTTTTACTTATTGCAAAGTTTTTATCTAAAGCATACTCAGTAGGTTTATTCGTTCTATCATCATAAATTATTCCATTTTCACGAACTGAATATTGATACTCATTTTCTCCACTTTTTTTCAATTTAAGATAGTATTTTCCGTTAATCTTTTTAAATCCTGAATCATTTCTTACAGCATCCCTAAAACTAACCGCTGCAGGCATAACATCAGCAAAAAGCATAACCTGTTTATTGCTTTTTTCCAATAAAACCGAATCTATATATATCGCACCGCCACTAATTTGCCAATCACGTTTATCCGGATCACGAGGCCACTCCATAGATACAGATGCAAAATCATCAAAAGATAAAGTAAGCTTTGGTTTAGTCCATGTGTTACCATCATCATCACTATAACTTGTTGCAATATTAATTTTATTCAAAAAGTCATGAGTACCGCCGTAGCGTGCGTCAATACTTGATAAAACTCTACCATTACTCAATGTATATAAAGATGGTATTCTAAAATAATTTGAGTGCGTTTCATCATCTGCTTGATAAACCAACCGTTGAGTGATGTCATTTTTTGTCATGCTTTTTATTGTATTTTCATCTAGTGCATTACTGAAGATTTTAATATTTTCAATTGTACCGTTAAATCCAAAACTATTTTTTCCTTCTCTATTCACTCCACCAATTACAAATGTGTCTAACCCCTTGATATCTGAAAACTGTAAAAAATGATTTATCTGCTTTTCTTCTATTTTATACCCATTAGAAAATAAAGAATAAGTTTTGTTATGATGATTTGATACAAATGCAACTGTATTTGTTGCCGGTTTATTTTTGTATTTCCCCCATACAGAAGCAGGTCTTGATACCAAATGATTTGTTTTTGTATAAGAGTCACGCGCTTCCATACCTAGTTCTCCATTTTCTCTTACATACATATCTAAATAACTATTTTGATTACCTTTTTTTGAATTCGAAATACCAAATAAAGCTTGAATCCCATCAGTGTTCAATTGATGATATTTGATAATCACTGTAAAATCAGGTCCAGTTAATTTATTTAAGACACTAGATGTTACATTCATACCATTACCTGTTAACTGAATATTATCTCTTTCGAAAACTAGCGCATTTGATCCATTTTCATTTTCCTGTCCGATAACTTGAGCGAAAGCATTTGGAGTAACGAGTCCAATTATTAACAATAACGACAGTATATAAATACATAGTTTGAATGCTTTAATAATATTTTCCTCCTCTTTAGTTCAAAACTTTAATGACAAGTTTTTTGACAGTTTGATCGTTATTGCTTATTTTCGGTTGATGCAAATCTTCTTCAAATGTAATCAACACATTCGACGGTGTCATATCCACTAATTGATATTGTTCACCTTTAAATAACGCAAAATCATCCGCCTCATCATAAGCTGCCGTCTGTTCAACAAATTGTGGTGAGGTTACCGCAATTTTTTCCGTATTTTCAAGCACTAAATGAATATCGATGTACTTTTGATGATTTTCAAATTGTTGTCCTGGAACACCATCTGCCACATAGGACATACAATTCGCAAACACATTGTCGCCATCAATCTCCACTTTGCCGAGTTCAAGCTTTGTCAAATCCGTATTCTGAAGAAAATCAACTACTTTACTAAAATGAGGATTCACTGCAATATATCTTTTCAAATCTTCGCGTTCTGCAACAATCATTCCGAACACCTCTCCTTAATTAATGACGTTTTTCCCAACTCTTATCAGCAAGAATTTCTGGGATATCATGAATCGTTGTAAATTGTGGTGCTGATGCTTTATTTCCAGTTAATAATGACACAACGTAGCCCACCACTAAAGACACACTGATTGAAATGAATGAATATGCCCAGTAGTTCACCGCTTCTGGAGGTAACACGTATTTAATGCACACCATCACAATTGTCGCAACAATTAATGCCGCATAAGCCCCTTGTTTATTCGCTTTTTTAGTGACAAATCCTAAAATGAAAATACCACCAAGTAAACCAAGTACGAGACCCATAAAGCCGTTAAACCATTCGTATGCTGATTTAATATCAGAATGTGCCATCACGATCGCAACGACAATTGAGAAAATACCGACAAGTAACGATACGATTTGAGCAATTCGTGTACGCACTTTATCAGACATTTCTTTCGCTACAACTTCTTGAATATCTAAAGTCCATGATGTCGCAACTGAGTTTAAACCTGTCGAAATTGTTGACTGTGCTGCTGCATAAATCGCGGCTAAAATAATGCCTGTCACCCCAACCGGTAACTGATATGCGATAAAGTAAATAAAAATTTGGTCACGCGGAATCGCTTTTGTTGCTTCACTCACATTTTGAAGTTGATAAAACACATATAAGCCTGTTCCAATTAAATAGAATACTGTTGCTACACCTAATGATAGGACACCATTTGTAAACAACATTTTATTTAACTTTTTAATATTTTGTGTCGTTGTAAAACGTTGTACTAAGTCTTGAGAAGAGGCATAAGATGAGAAAATGGTTAAACCAGAACCGAAAATAATTAAGAAAATCGAGCCTGATAAAATGTTCGGATCAAACCATTTTTCTGTTGGTGCAATAAACTTTCCGTGAGCCAATTGTTCTGCAATCGCGCCCATACCACCATCGATATCTTTAATCAATACGAACAATGCGATCAATGCCCCACCAGATAAGATGACACCTTGAATAAAGTCCGTCCAAAGTACAGATTTCAAACCACCTGTATAAGAGTAAACAATCGCGATTACACCCATTAAAATAATTAAAATATTAATATCGATGCCTGTTAATTTCGCTAAACCTACTGATGGTAAATACATGATAATCGACATACGACCGAGTTGATACACGATAAACAGTAAAGCGGAAATGACACGTAACGATTTCGCTTCGAAACGGCGTTCAAGATAATCGTAAGCTGTATCAATGTCCATACGTGCAAAGATTGGCAATACATATTTAATCGCTAATGGAATCGCAATGACCATCCCTAATTGCGCAAACCATAAAATCCAACTGCCTGCATAAGAGTTCCCTGCAAGCCCTAAAAACGAAATCGGACTTAACATCGTCGCAAAAATTGATACTGACGTGACATACCAAGGGACCGACCCATCCCCTTTAAAGAATTCTTTCCCTGACATTTCTTTTTTCGAGAAGTAGAGCCCCGCTACTAAAACAGCGAGTAAGTAAACAATTAACACCAATAAATCAACTAAAGTAAAACCAGTTGTCTTCATCATCAACACTCCTTTATTATGCGTTCACTAAGACACGAGAAATTGTTTTCTTGTCGCAACAATCATGTCAGCTGTTTGTTGTGCAATAACTTTATCTTCCTCTGTCAATGGTTCTAACGGTGCACGTACTGATCCTAAATCTACATTTTCGTTGATTCTGAGCACCTCTTTCGCGACTGCGTACATATTGCCATGTCCAGATACTAATTTTGAAATGATGTCATTAATAGCAAACTGAAGTGCTTGTGCTTGCGCCATATCTAGATCAATAATGAGTTGGTTCAATTTCACAAACAAGTCTGGCATCACACCATATGTACCACCAATGCCTGCTTGCGCTCCCATCGTTCGACCACCGACAAATTGTTCATCTGGACCGTTGAATACGATATAGTCTTCACCCGCTGCCGCCGCAAATGTTTGAATATCTTGTACAGGCATAGAAGAGTTTTTCACACCAATCACACGTGGGTTTTTACGCATCGCCGCATACAACTTATTCGTCAACGCGACACCCGCTAATTGTGGAATATTGTATATCACAAAATCGGTATTCGGTGCCGCTTCACTGATCGTATTCCAATATTTTTCGATTGAATATTCTGGTAATTTAAAGTAAATCGGTGGAATGGCCGCAATCGCATCGACACCCAATTGTTCAGAATGTGCTGCTAAAATCGTACTCTCTTTTGTGTTGTTACAAGCAACATGGTTAATCACTGTTATTTTACCTTTCGCGACATCCATCACTGCCTCAATAATCTGTTTACGCTCTTCAGTAGTTAAGTAAATACATTCCCCAGAAGAACCATTCACATAAAGTCCTTTTACGCCTTTATCAATCAAATATTGCACTTGTTGGCGTACACGTTCTTGACTAACTTCTCCTTTTTCGTCGTAGCATGCGTAAAATGCCGGAATAATGCCTTGATATCGACTTAAATCTCTCATATTCATTCTCCTCTTCTCAATCATTGATGCAAAACTCATTGCATTATTTATATCATTATTGTGCAACGCTTATAAAACGGTGTGAATTCCCTTTTTTGGACAATATGTACGAGATTACGGCTCTTCTTTATCTATAATAGTTTGATCGTAATACATCCGTCTATGAGGGTCCTCCAAATAGTAGGAAAACAAACAATCTGTCATGAGTAATATTGGAAATTGTGGTGAAATTATATTTCCGTATGCTAAATTTTTGTTCGCAGCCAAAAGTAATATTTCATCACACATTAACTCATGCTCTGTAAAATTTTTTGTCGTCATAAGTACTGTGCTAGCACCCCTCTTGTGAGCTGATGCCAATGCAGTAAGTACCGCCTCCGTTTTGCCTGAAATTGAAGCACCAATCACGAGACATGACGTATCTACTAATAAATTATTCCATACGAACATGTCATTATCTTCAATCACTTCACAAATTATACCGAGTCTCATAAATCTCATTTTCATTTCTTTTAATGCCAGTGCCGAACTTCCCTTCCCATAAAGATACACACGTTCAGCTTGATTAATCATCTCTTTAATACGTTCTAACTGACTTTCATTGAGAATAGAATAATTTTTACGGAGCATCTCTTCATAATCAAACAGAACTTTTTGTGTTAAGTCTTTGTATGCAAGAATATCCTCTTTTTCACGCATCATTTCTCTATAATGGAACAAAAATTCTCTAAAACCCGTGAAGCCACACTTTTTCGCAAATCGTGTTAATGTTGCTTTAGACACATGCAGTTGGTGGCTAAACATCTCAGACGATAAATCCTCGACAGTAACTTGTTTCAGAAAAAAATGTGCTACCTCTTTTTCTGTCGTTGTCATATTTTCAAGATTTGATTCAATCATAGGAACAAGTACTTTATAAAATCTCATTGTTCACACCTCGCTATTGTAAGCGTTTACACAAATAATTGTATGCGGTTATGTTCTATTTTTCAAGCAATACTATGAATTTAGAAACAAGTTTCAAAGAGGAGACAATATCGCTTAGAAACCACTCTTTAGATTGACTTTTGGTTCATCTTTAACACGTTAATTCATTGTACCATCCTAACCCCTCTGCTTTACTGATCTGTGTGACAAGTTTGTTTCAATTTTTTAATTTCCCAAATAATAGTTTTAAATTTTAGTAAATGTTAGTTTATATATTGATATAGAAATGGTATATTTTAAAACGTGAACTTGTTAATGAAAGACAAAATATTTAATAGAAATAGAGGAGTGTAAATAATGAACATGGTCGCACTATTAATTGGTTTAGGACCGCTCATTGGTTGGGGTCTTTTTCCTACAATTGCATCAAAAATTGGAGGTAAACCAGTCAATCAGATCATCGGCGCTACTGTTGGGACACTGATTTTCGCGATTGCATTTTTTATGTTTTCAGGGCGTCAATTTCCAACAGGGATGGATTTATTTTTCGCTTTGCTATCAGGAGCCGGTTGGTGTTTTGGCCAAATTATGACTTTCAAAGCGTTTGAATATATCGGTTCTTCTCGTGCAATGCCTATCACAACGGCTTTCCAATTACTCGGTGCATCACTTTGGGGTGTATTCGCATTAGGTAACTGGCCAAGTCTTACAAATAAACTGATTGGTTTTGCAGCTTTAGTCGTAATTTTAATTGGGGCATGGATGACTGTTTGGAGTGAAGATGCGCAAGAAACAAAAAGTAGTCACTTGAGAAAAGCAGTCATTATCCTATTAATCGGTGAATTTGGATATTGGCTCTACTCTGCTGCACCACAAGCGACTGACATTGGTGGTGAAGTTGCATTTTTACCACAAGCCATTGGAATGGTACTTGCTGCCGTCATTTACGGGTTAATGACAATAAAAAAAGATAATCCATTCAACAAGAAAGTCACTTGGTTACAAATCATTTCAGGTTTCTTCTTTGCTTTTGCGGCATTGACATATTTAATCTCAGCGCAACCTGATATGAATGGTTTAGCAACAGGTTTCATCTTATCTCAAACTTCAGTTGTTTTAGCTACATTAACAGGAATTTATTTCTTAAATCAGCGCAAAACTTCAAAAGAAATGTTTATCACAATCATGGGTTTAATTTTGATTTTAGCAGCAGCAACAGTAACTGTATTTATTAGATAATAGACAGGGTGAAGAGAATGAAAAAAGCAGCTTTACTTAACAGCCACGTTTCTCAAGTCATTGCAACAATGGAGCATTTCTAATTATTGACCGTCAATGATGCAGGGATACCTATTTCTAACGATGAAAGAAGAATCGATTTAGCTGTAACCAAAGAATTGCCGCTCTTTATCGATGTATTAGCAACAGTGTTAGAAGAATTAAAAATCCAAAAAACTATCTAGCAGAAGAAATTAAAACACATAACCCGACACAATTGAAACAAATCAAAGCATTGATTGATCAAGATGTTGATATTGCGTTTATTCCGCACTCAGAAATGACAGCATATTTGAGACAACCATTGAATAAAGGTAATATCCGCACAGGTAAAATCACCCCGTTTTCTAATATTATTTTAGAATCCAACGTGACATTTTAAATCAATCTTAAAAAACCCTTCCAACGCGTTCGTTATGATTGCGTGATGGAGGGGCTTTTTTGTAGTGTGATGTTGCTACTGTTGATCTGATGCACTTAAATTTGCACCCTACTTATACCTCGTTAAATTAAAATCGAACGTACATTTCTTAACACCACCACACATAAAAAAATAGACTGTTCAAACACGCCATCACAACGTCTGAACAGTCTATTAATCATACTGTATTTTATGAATAGATTTGATGCAAAATAAGATTAAAAATGGCTACAAGTCCACGTTCAAACAAATTGAGCACTAAAAAGGCTACAATCGGTGAAATATCAACCAGACCTAATGGCGGAATGATACGTCGAAATGGTTCTAAAAATGGCTCATAAATTTTTGACATCCATCGTCCAACTGCGCTTTCTCTTGCACCTGGTAACCACGACATAAAAATATAAATAATCATTCCAAATGTGTAAGCTTTAACAATGAATAATAGAAATTCAAGGATGGATGTTAATAACTCGATGTTCATAGCATACTCCCTTATTTATAATGATTTTCCATAGATTCGATATGATCGGTAATACTACCCGCAACCTCAACATTGTCAGGTGTACATAAGAAAATATCTGCACCGACACGTTGAATATCGCCGCCAATCGCATAAACGGTACCGCTTAAAAAGTCGATAATACGTTTTGCAGAAACTTGATCAATACGTTGAAGGTTCACAAGTGTGGCACGACGATTTTTCAATTCATCCGCAATATCTTGTGTATCAGAAAATACACGTGGTTCAAATAAACACATTTTAGAACTGCCATTTTGATAAGTATCTTGTGTTGGGCTCATGTTCACCACATTCCCTTGCTCTTGTTTTTGGGCAACTTGCAACTGTTTATCATTTTGAGAAGATTTTGAACGTGTAGCTTGACGTTTCGGTACGGATTGGACTGCTCTTGGACGCTCAGATTGTTGTTTGTTCGCTTGTTGTTGCGTCTGCTGTTGTTCACGTTCACGACGGCGTTCTTCTTCTTGAATGAAATCTTCATCTTCATCTTCTTCAATTGTGAAAAAATTGTTGAACAAATCTTTTATAGCCAATGGATTCACTCCTCTTTTCCTACAAGACGCGTTCCAATTCTAACAAATGTGGCACCCTTTTTCGTGGCAATATGATAATCATTACTCATGCCCATCGAAAGTTCTGTACAAGGTGCATATGTAAGGTTCAATGATTGGACTTCATCGCGTTTATTTTTAAGTTTTTCAAAAATGTCTTCTAATTCAGCTTCATTATCTGTGTATGGTGCCATCGTCATCAGACCTACAACACGAATACGGTCATAGTCCGCTAACATTTCAATGAAGGGGATGACCTCTTCTAAAGCAATGCCATGTTTAGATGCTTCACCTGAAACGTTCACTTGGACAAAACATTTGATTTCATGTTCTGCACGTTTACTAATTTCTTTGGCCAAACTTTGACGGTCTAATGCATGTAAATAGTCAATGTCATTAATAACTTCTTTCACTTTACGTGACTGCAAAGAGCCAATAAAATGCATGTGAACATCGTCTGGTAAAGCTGCTTTCTTCTCTAAAAAGCCTTCGATGCGGTTTTCACCAAAATGACGAATGCCTGCTTCATAAGCTTCTTTTGCTCGGTTTATTGTAACATATTTTGTGACAGCAATCACGCGAGGTCTTGTTGGGTCTTCACGAAAAGTCACATTTTCAGTAATGGTTTGCTCTATTTCTTCTAAGTTTGTCTTCACTGACATTTAATCATCTCCACTTTCATTCAATGATTGAGAAATAAATGCTAACATTCTTCCCGTATGACCTTTTTCTAAACGATACGAGAAAAATAAATCCAATTCTTCAGAAGTTGTATATTCTGTACGATAAATATGGTCACGTGGCACGCCGTATTGTTCTAACAATAATTGGTTCGCATATTTCAAATCAATACCATGACGGTCTTTGCCACGCGTCTCTATATATGCTGCACTATCAATAGGCAGTCGTTGAAATTGCTTGAAAATATCATCATTGATTTCATAACTATCGGATGTTGCCGGACCAATAACCACGTATAAGTCGTTGTAATCATAAGTAAATTGATCTAACACACGATGGACAATGGTTGCGACAGTCCCCCGCCAACCTGCATGTGCTAAAGCAATAAAGTGATGAGAAGGGCTATAAAAGTAAATCGGCACACAGTCTGCATAACACATCGTCAACATCGTATCATCATCGTATGTGAACATCGCATCAATACCATAAAGTGTGTCTTTCGCAAGCGCATCGATATTTTTGCCACGATCTGCTTGAGTCACTTCCACGACATGGGCTTCGTGCGTCTGTATTGGAAAGACCCATTGTGCTCTCGGAATACCGATTTCTTGTGCCAATACTTCCTGATGATGGGTAATATTTTCCGGCTGATCATCAATATATCTTGCCATGTTGAATGCTTCAGTTGGATACGCACTCACACCATCACCTCTCGTCGTGATGCCGATTTGAACACCTTGTGCTAAACTCGGCTGATAAGACAAATGATGTGCCTTTTTCGTAAATAATTCCATCTTAACCCCTCCTTTTTCTTTTATCTATTAAAAACTGCTAGGACATTGATGAAGTGACAATTGTCCTAGCAGTTCATGACATCCTATGTAAGATAAATATCACACTTTATCCTGTTGATAGGTGTACTTTATATTTCAACATATCACACGATTAACGACGTGTTCTTCTTGAGCGTCTTTCTTCTCTGTTACGAATAAAGCTTGGAATATCGTCGTCCGCTGTAGTATGGCTACGTCCACTTTCAACTTCTTTATCTTGTGTTGAAGCTTGACCTGTATGCCCACCACCGAAGCTAGATTCTTTTGAGCTTGTTGGCGCAGCACTTGTACCAAAGCCAGAGTGACCTTGTTTACGTGCTTGTGATGAAGGTTTATCTTCAAAACCTGTTGCGATGACAGTGACAACAATTTCATCTTGTAATTCTGGGTTGATCACTGTACCAAAGATCATGTTCACATCTTCATCTGCAGCATCTTGTACGATGTCAGCAGCTTCTTGTGCTTCGAATAAAGATAATGATTCGCCACCAGTAATGTTCATTAACACACCTTGTGCACCTACGATTGATGTTTCAAGTAAAGGAGAAGAAATGGCTTTTTTAGCCGCTTCAACTGCACGGTTTTCACCAGATGATACACCGATACCCATTAATGCAGAACCTTGGTTTGACATGATTGTTTTAACGTCAGCAAAGTCGAGGTTCACTTCACCAGATACTGCAATTAAATCAGAAATACCTTGTACACCTTGACGTAATACGTTGTCAGCTTCTTTAAATGCTTCCATCATTGGTGTAGATTTGTCTACAATGTCTAACAAGCGATCGTTAGGAATGACAATTAAAGTATCAACAGCGGCTTTCATTGCTTCAACACCCGCAGCAGCTTGTGTTTGACGTTTACGACCTTCGAAACTGAATGGACGTGTCACAACACCCACTGTTAAAGCGCCCATTTCTTTAGCGATTTTGGCTACAACAGGTGCTGCACCTGTACCAGTACCGCCACCCATACCAGCAGTAACGAATACCATGTCTGCACCTTGGATCGCATCTTCAATTTGTTCACGTGATTCTTCTGCAGCTTTTTTACCAATTTCAGGGTTCGCACCTGCACCTAATCCACGTGTTAACTTTTCACCAATTTGGATTTTAGATTCTGCTTTAGATAAGTTTAAAGCTTGTCCGTCTGTGTTAATTGCAATAAATTCAACATTGTTCATACCGTGGTCAATCATTCGGTTAACAGCATTATTACCGCCACCACCGACACCGATGACTTTAAGTGTCGCTAAATGATTAAATCCTTGTTCAAATTCTAACATTTAAATTTCCTCCTAATCTTTGTAGCCAATCAATCAAACAGTGATTTCATAATCTTCTTGAACTTACTTTCTTCTTGTTTAGGTTCTCCGTCTTCATGTCCATCAATGTCTTCATATACCTCTTCCGAAGTATCATCGTCGACAAATTCAGAATTTGCCGTGTCTTGTGATTGTTGTTTTTTTGGTTTTTTCTTGAAGAATGACTCAAAACCACTTGATTTATGTTCTTGTCGTTTTGAATCGCTTTCAATAATTTCTTCTTCAATTTCTTCATTATCATGATTACTAATTGTAACATAATCCAATAGCTCATCGAAAGCAATACTACTAGAAATTGTGGAAATTGCTGAAGAAAATTCTGGTTTTCTTACTCCCATTTGTGAAGGTGTATGAATGCGTACTTTCTCATTCACCATATCGAGAAGTAATTCTTTCACGCCAAGTAAGTTAGCGGAACCCCCTGTCACTACAAATCCACCATTGACTTTCGTTAAACCTAACTCTTGTAAAACATCGAATACTTTAATGAGAATGTCTTCAACACGTGCTTCAATGACATCGCTCAGCTCTTTTTGAGTAAATTGTGCAGGTTCATCAGAGTCAAGTTGGTTTACAGTAAACACATCTTGGTCTGAAGCTGAATCATAAAATGCATGTCCGTATTGTTGCTTAATCTTTTCTGCTGTATCATATGTAGTATTTAAAAATTGTGCAATATCTTCTGTGATGTGACGCCCTGCCATAAAGACTACATCCGCATCGACTAGCTCTCCACGTTCATAAAACGCAATCTGAGTTAAATCTTCACCAATATCAATAACACAGGCGCCGAGTTCTCTTTCAGTCGCAGTAAATACTGAACGGTAATTCAATGCATCAGAATAAACGTCTAACACATCCACACCACAAGCTTCTACACATTTAATCATATTAATTAAAATCGATTGATTAATCGCAATGACGCCTGCATCCACTTGTAAGGAGTGACGCGCGACAAGTTCTTTTGGATCTGAAACTTCATTGTTGTCATCCACAATAAAGCGAATAGGAAATGTATCAATGACTTCCGTTTCAGGTTCCGTATTTTTTTCGCGAATCCCTTCAAGCACCTCTTCAATATGTGTGCCGTTAATTTCTGTATCTTGATGAAATTCGATTTTATTTGTTTCATCAAAAACTTCAGTACTAATAATTGGTAGTTTTAAAAATACTTCTTTAATATCCACACTTGAAGCGATTGAAGCTTTCTTTATCGTATCTTTAATGGCCTGTTTAGCAAGGTCAAAATCATCAATCAAGCCATTCTTGATTCCATTTGTATAGGTCTGCCCTGTACCTATCACATTAATTCCGTTATGAAATTTTTCACCAACAATCGCTTTCACGCTTGATGAGCCGATATCTACACTAACATAATAATGCTCTTCCATAGATAGGCACCTCCTGACATTTCTTTACATAATTAAGCTATTTTAAGTTTACAATAACACACTATCAATGTGAACTATAAACACAGTGGAATTTCAACTTTTTATCACATTTATATATTAATGTAATCTTTTTGTAATGCGCAATCATCTATTTGCAAGGAAGATGGAGGCTCAAAATCATTATCATATCAAAATATTTTTGAGTCTCACCCTTGCTATTCCGATGATTCTTCATCTTTAATCTTGTTCAAAGCCTTCTGTAAATCATCTTTAGCTTTGTCTTCACTCGCTGTACCACTTTGGACTTCTTTGGCGCTCGCCGAACTTGTTTGTCCATTGTTCACATTATCATAAGGAATAAATGTCGCACCGACTGATAGATCTATAAAGCCCGATTTTTTTAATTTGCCTGTTTCATCTTTTTCTAACGCTTGTGACATACTTGGATAATACTTCAACTTTTCAGCAATGGTATTCGTATTCCCAACGACTTCAATCCCATCACGCATGAAAAGTTTAATTAAATGCGGCTGATCTTTTTGTGGTGCACTCACAATTTCTGAAATTTGTGCACGTGTCGTTCGACCCATTTTTTGTAAAGCATCCACGAGATGACGTTTTTCTGCTCCTTTAAACCCTTCAATGTAAGGTGCTTCATTCGGTACTTCCTGTTTATAATCTTTTAACACTTTGCCATTTTCAATCATAGGAACCACGCGTGACTTTTCTGTCGTTATTGCGATGATATCATGTTCTTTCACGTTGACTTCAATCGGATTGAACAGTCCTTTTTCAATCGTCACTTCATCAATCAATTCGTTCTTTTTCAAACGCGCCTCAGCATCATCAGAACTATAAGCGTAAATGCGTGGATGGTTTTGAATATCAAGCTCTTTCAAAATATCTTGCTTAGACACGTAATGGTTCCCTTTAATGTCAGCACTTTTAATGTGACTGATAGGTGTAAACATATAAACCAGGATCAATAAAACAATCACAACGAGTATCCCGACAATAATACGTTGAACACGACGTTGCTGGATACGCTGTTTTTTTCTCTTTTCTTTTAAATATTCGTTATTAATCTTGGGTATTTCTTTTGTCATCAATCGTCACATCCTTTAATGTGATGGCAAATGTGCTCTGAAAGCTTCAATAAAACGTTCTCCACGTTGTTCAAAGGTGTCATATTGATCCCAACTTGCACAAGCAGGCGATAATAATACGACATCATTCGGTTCGATGACATCTTGGACTTTAGCCACTGCATCTGTCACATCGTTCGCTCGAATCACATACTTTCCTTGACTCTCACCTAGCTTCACAAATTTATCTTGTGTTTCACCAAATGTCACCATAACGCGCACATTGATCATATAAGGAATCAGCTCATCAAAACCATTCCCACGGTCTAAACCACCGCACAACCAGATGACAGGTTGCTTAAATGAACTTAACGCAAATTGTGTCGCCAATGTGTTCGTTGCTTTAGAATCATTGTAGTATTTATTCGTTTTGTTATTGCCGATATATTGCAGACGATGTGCAATGCCTGAAAACGTAGACAATGATTGGACGATGGCACTAATGGACACACCTGCTAAAATCGCCGCTATGACCGCTGCTAAAATGTTTTCTAAATTGTGTTCACCCGGTAGCACGATATCATCTAAATGAATGATACGTACGCCGTTATATACGATATACTCTTTTTCAACATAAATACCGTCTACGCGATGTTGCGTTGAAAAGTACAAAATTTTAGCGCGAATTTTTGATGTATCTATGAGATGTCTTTGTTTATCATTAAAAATTAAATAGTCGCTTTCAGTTTGATTTTCGAAAATACGCCTTTTCGCATTTTGATAGTTTTCAAGATTTTCATGGTAATCTAAATGCGCTGAATAAAGATTCGTAATGATCGCGATGTACGGACGATAATGTTCAATACCGAGCAATTGGAACGAAGACAGTTCCGTAACTAAATATTCATCTGCCTTCACTTCTTGTGCGACTTTTGATGCGACGAAACCAATATTTCCCGACAAACGCCCATTTTCACGGCTTTTGTTAAACATGTCACCGATTAATGACGTCACTGTGGTTTTACCATTTGTTCCAGTAATCCCTATAATCGGTGCTTCAGAAATTAAATAACTTAATTCTACTTCTGTTAAAATTTTCAGCCCTTGTTTTTGTGCTTCTTGAATAATAGGCACTGTGTATGGAATGCCTGGATTTTTGAAAATAATAGGTGCTTCATCTAATAACGCTAGCGGGTGTGCACCACTGACGACATTAATGCCCAAGTCCTCTAAATCTTTCGCGTGGGCATCGTTAGATAAATCATTGCCGTCGTTCACCGTCACCTCAGCGCCTAAACGATGTAATAATTTCGCTGCTTCATAGCCACTTTTTGCCATGCCGATAACGAGTACTTTTTTACCTCTAAGCCCTGTATAATGTATCAATTAATTCACTCCCATCCATAAACCGATTAAACCGGTAATTAATCCTACTGACCAGAATACAGTGACAACTTTCCATTCACTCCAACCGACTAATTCAAAATGATGATGTAATGGACTCATCTTAAAGACACGCTTTCCTGTTAACTTGAACGATGTCACTTGAATCATCACTGACAATGTTTCTAAGACGAAAACGAGGCCGATGAATAACAATGATATTTCTTGGTTTAACATAATTGAAATTGTCGCGAAAATACCACCAAGCGCTAAACTTCCTGTATCCCCCATGAACACTTTCGCTGGGTTAATATTGTATGGAAGAAAGCCGGCTAAAGCTGCGACCATAATGATACAAAATACGCCAATTGCTGGTTGTTCGAGCGCAAAACTCATAATGGCATACATCGTAAAACCAATAATAGATAATCCTGTCGCTAATCCATCAAGACCGTCTGTTAAATTAACTGCATTTGAAAAACCAACTTGCCAGAAAACGATAAAAATCACATAGGCAAATGATAACGGAATACTCACATCTGTAAACGGAATGTGAATATCTGTGGAGAAATCAACTGCGTTAAAACCTTTAGCGACAATAAAGAAAATGACTGCGATTGCGATTTGTGCTAAAAATTTCTGCTTACTTGTGAGCCCTTGGTTATTTTTCTTCACTACAATAATATAGTCATCAATAAAGCCAATAAAACCAAAACCAATTGTGACAAAGAGCAGTAACAGCAATGGACTTGCTGGTTCTACAAAAATACTTGCGATTATCGTTGTAACAATTGCACCAATTAAAAATGTTAATCCACCCATCGTTGGTGTACCTGTTTTTTTCATATGGCTTTGTGGACCTTCTTCACGAATGCTCTGACCAAATTTCATCCTTTTTAATGTTGGAATCAAAATCGGTACTAAAACTGCTGTAATAACAAATGCGATAATTGCGCTAATCAATCCCATAATATTCTCCTTATCTTCTCTTCTTTTGGTCACATTCTTATTCATTCTGCACATGACGCTATCACTTCACCGAGCGTATTTGCATACATCGACTGAAGTGATAGTTTCTATGGCAGTTCATTTCAATTTACACAGCGTCATAAACATAAACGTGCTGTGATAATGTCAATTCAAGCCCTTCGTACAGCTTTTGTTTATCACGTTGCTCATTCTGTTTTTTGGGAATCCAATGTTACTTCAAGTTTAGTGTTTTTATCTATCGCTGACTGTGGTGGTTTCGATTGCGACTTCACAAAACCACTGCCTTTGACATCTATTTTGATATCTGTCAATGATTGGAAAGCCACAATATCATCTCTTGTCCATCCTGTCATATCCGGCATTGTTAGATCACCTTCAGTTAACAAGAGGACATTACTGTTCGGCAATAATTGTCCGTTTGATGACGGCGATTGACTGACGACTTTTTTACCGTTACCGATGACAATTGGGTTCAGCTTTTTACCTTTGATGTCATCTTCAGCACGTTGTACACTACGATTTTGAACATCTGGAACATTGCTGATTTTCGTTTTACTGTCATCTACTTCATTATCGCCGACATTTAAATATTGTAAAGTGTTTTTCATAATCGGATTAAATGCTTTGCTGACACCCAATTCGTATGCTTCTTGATCGTTCTTTTGCGCTAAGCTCATACCTGCATAGACGACAACACGTGGGTTTTTACTTGGCGCATGACCCATAAAGCTTACAAAGTATGGATTAGGTCCTTTCACGTAGCCCCCATTTTCAGGATCAGCCACCTGTGCTGTACCTGTTTTACCACCAATGCGGTAACCGTCGACACGATAGTTTTTTGCATGGCTATCTTCACTGTTCACTACTTCATCCAATTGTTTGTTCACTTTCTTCGCTGTATCATTTTTAATCGGTTTGCCCGTAACTTCGCGTTCACCTTCATAATACGTGTTTTTAGTCACAGGATTCACAATGGATTGAACAAAGTATGGGCGTAACATTTCACCTTTATTGAAAAATGCCGATTGGGCTTGCAACATTTGTGCCGGCGTAACTGTTGTCGATTGACCGAACGCAGATGTCTTTTGCATCAATTCATTTTCCCAAGCAATATTACCGGATTGTTCACCATCAAACAAACTTCCCGTTGACTTGCCAAAACCGAATTTTTCATACCAAGATTTCATTTTGTCTGCTCCGACAAGATCTTGAAGGCGCATCATCAAGGTGTTAGATGAATACGTAAAGCCGAGACTCATATCAATTTCGCCCCAACCTTTTTTATTCCAGTCATAAATACGTGAACCTTGAATATCTCTGTAACCCGATTGATATTTACGGTCTGGTTTAAATTCTCCTTCTTGAATCGCAGCAGCCAAACCAAAACTTTTGAATGTCGAACCTGGTTCATACGTATTTTGGTATAAATCATTCGCCCATTTTTTACCGAAGTCTTCCCCTGTATCTGGATTGAAGGTTGGACGTTGACTATAAGCTAAAATTTCACCTGTTTTCGCATCCATGACAACCGCGAAGATGTCTTTTGGTTCATAATGCTCAACCATTTTATCTAATGCCTCTTCAACAAAGACTTGAATGTTAGAATCAATCGTTAAATGCACGTCGTCTCCACGTTGCGGTGCGACTTCATTTTTCGAATTCGGAATAATATAACCCCAAATATCTTTCGTAAATGATGTATGGCCGGCTTTACCTGTGAGATAACTGTCGAAAATCTTTTCAACCCCTAAAGCCCCTTTTAACTTACCGGTATCAGGATCTTTTTGTGCCATCCCAATCAAGTGTGAGGCAAACTTCCCATTCGGATAAAAACGCTTCACTTCTGGATAAAGTGTAATACCAGGTAAATTTGCTTTTTCAATTTTCTCTTTATCTTGATATGTAAGATTTTGACCTGATCTGCCGAACTCAACTTGGAACGCCTTTTTCGTGTTGAGACGCTTTTCGATGTCCTTTTCAGGCATATCGATAATTTTAGCGAGAACTTTAGCTGTTTTTTTCTTATCAACGACGTGACGCGGTTTGTCCGAATCTTTACTTGCTTGTGGATCTATGACTGCTGCCAAACGGAAACGGTCCACATCTTCTGCCAAAACTTTGCCATTACGATCGTAAATCTTACCCCGTTCAGCATCTTCATCTAAATGAGATAAATATTTTTCATTTGCTTTGGCGATTAAGTCTTCCCCTGACGAATGTCCTGTCAACATCACATAGCCATATCTTAAAATCAAAAGAAAAAAGAGCAGCCCGAAAACACCCATCAGGAGGACTGCTCCTAGCTTATTTTTTTTAATTTTAATTTTTCGTTTCGCCATCTTTACGCACTACCTTTACATTGTCGTTCTTCAAGCTCATCCCTTGATCTTCAGCCTTTTTATAAATGCGTTTGTACGATGAATTTTCCATTGTTTCAGACTTTAATGCGCTATTTTGACTTGTTTGCTTTTCGATTTTTTGATCTAGATCTGCAATTTTCCCTCTCGTATCATACGCATCCATTTTTAAAGATAGCATATAGATACTGATTACAGCAATAATCGTAACTAGCGTTATGTATAACATCTTTTCAAACCGTGTTAACTTGACGACAACTTGCTTTTTGATGGTTTGTTTTTGCGTCGATTGCTTTTTCTGTGGTTCGACTTGCGGTTGATAGGTATCATATATTCTTTCTACAGCCATAGTCTCTTTTTCGCCCCTCTATTTTAATATTTCGGCTACTCGAAGTTTTGCACTTCTCGCACGATGATTGTCTTCTAAGTCTGTCGCATCCGCTACGATCGGTTTTCGGTTCACACGTTTCAATTTAGGTGTGTACGCTTCTGGAAGTACTGGTAATCCTCTCGGGACATCTGGCCCTTTTTCATACTCTTGAAACATTTGCTTACATAAACGATCTTCTAATGAATGGAACGTGATGACAGAAATACGTCCGTTCACTTTCACATGGTTAATCGCTTGTTCTAATGAATCTTCAAATGCAGCAAGTTCATCATTCACTGCAATACGAATCGCTTGAAATACGCGTTTCGCAGGATGACCACCTTTACGTCGTGCCTTTGCTGGAATTCCTTCCTTAATACACTCCACTAAATCAAAAGTGGTTTCAATCGGTTGTTGCTGTCGTCTTGCTTCAATTTTTCGTGCGATTTGTTTCGAAAATTTTTCTTCCCCATATCGAAAAAAAGTCTTCACGAGTGCTTCATAAGACCACGTATTGACAACTTCGTAAGCGGAAAGAGGTTGCGTTTGATCCATTCTCATGTCTAGCTTGGCATTATGTTGGTAACTAAACCCTCGTTCTGGTACATCAAGTTGAGGGCTTGAAACTCCTAAGTCGTATAAAATGCCATCCACTTTGTCTATGTTTAATTCAGCTAATATATTGGCCAAATTTCTAAAGTTGTTATGTACAAACGTGACTTTATGTAAATCTTGTTGCAATTTTTCTTTAGCATGATTGATTGCCGTCGTATCTTGATCAATCGCAATCAATCGACCTTCATCCGATAATTGATTCAGAAGATATTGCGAATGCCCCGCGCCACCTAACGTGCAATCAACATAGACGCCATTTTCTTTAATATTCAGTTGGTCTACAGTTTCTTTTAATAACACGCTAATGTGATGAAACACCGCGAACCCTCCATTTTTTAAAAATCAAAATCAATTAAGTCTTCTGCAATCTCTTCAAAGCTTTCTTCAGATTCATCATAAAAATCATTCCAAGTGTTGCGGTCCCAAATCTCAATTCGATTTGATACACCAATCACCGTACATTCTTTGTCAAGATGTGCATACTCTCTTAATTTAGCTGGGATGTTAATTCTCCCTTGTTTATCGATTTCCACTTCGATAGCACCTGAGAAGAACATGCGCACAAACTTACGTGCATCACGTTTAGTTAAAGGTAAGGATTTCATTTTCTCCTCAATTGTTTGCCATTCTTCAAGTGTGTAACCAAATAAACATTTATCAAGGCCTCTTGTGAGAATAAAACGTTCATTTAAGTCATAACGAAATTTTGATGGAACTATCATACGGCCTTTAGCATCGAGTTTATTTTCGTATTCACCCATGAACATTCTATTATCACCTCACCTTTATTCTAATTTACCACATCTCACCACTATGCTCCACTAATTCTGTAAAAATCTCCAATATTTATCAAAATAGACACAAAAAAAGAACCCTTCTCACATTAAGAAGAGCTCTCAAACCATTGATATTATCACGTTTTAATGACATATTGATTAAAAGTGTAACGAAGTGGAGGGAAAGTGGAGGATGTGTACATCTCTATCCCAAATTCATTCAATAACTGGAGTGGGTTCCAGATACGTTCTTGTAATCCCCCCATTGGATGCAATGTTTGTGACAACAAATGGAAATGACGCATACTAATTTCATTTTCACGCTCAATATTTTTAAGGTAACGTGCTTGTAAATACTCATATTGATGGGTTTGAATTTGATGATTCTTTTTCAGTAACTTGCGCTGGTCTTCCGTATCATTTAACTGCGCTTGTAAACGCTCATAAAAGGCATGTTGCTGGTCGAGCATCTGTTGCATTTCCGCAAGCACCTCATCAGAAGCTTGTGCGCGTACAAAACGTTGGCGTGCAGCTTCCGTCCCATTCGCAATTATATCTGCTAAATCAAGATGATATGACGCTAACAACTTTTCGATTTTAGGAGTCACATAAGTGAAACGTAAGCGCGGCAATACAATCGGCATTTCAATATCCATTTCATGAAAGACTGTTTGCAACTCTGCCCAGTATTTAATTTCACTCGGTCCACCGATAAATGCGACAGTGTTCAACAACCATTCTTCAGTTAGCGGACGCGTGACCACATTATTAGAAAAAAGTGCCGGTGTCGCTTCAATTTTTTCTAATAACTCTGCCTGACTGAACGTGACATCCGATTTACTTAAACGATAGACGCCATCTTCATACTTTAATAACTGACGTTGTCCATCTTCATGCATAAACAAGTGGACATTCGTATCTGTTTGAATCATTGATGTTAATCCAGCAGCGCCTGTACGTTGTTGCTGTGATCGAAAAGCGTTGTCAATCTGCTCGTGATGTTGAATGATTTGTTTGAACAACGGCACTTCTAATTCACGTAACGCTTCATATTGGGCATCAATCAATAATAAGCCTGATTGACTAAAACATTCATGCACGATTTGTTTGAATAATGATGTCCAATTATCTGATTGTTCGATAAAATGAGCAATTTGTTGATACAATGCTTTCGAATGCGATGTTTCAGGTAACGCTGCAAAATAATCAGTCAATGCTTGTTTCAATGCCTCTTTATCAGGGGCGTAACGTGACACATTGGATTCTGGTGGTGTCATCGTATGATATTTCACTTTTTGCAATGTCCCTGTTCGTTGTTGCATGACATACGTATGATTGACTTCATCAAAGTCGTGGTCCTCACCAGCAATCCAAAAGAGTGGAACGACAGGCGTATCATATGTAGATTCTAGCTCATTTGCCTTAACAATGATTGAAATAATTTTATGGAAAGTATAAAGCGGTCCAGTAAATAAACCCGCTTGTTGACCTCCTACGACGACTTTCGCTCCATTTTCTAAAGCATCTAGTGCACGTTGTTGGGCTTCAGAAAGGTTTAAATCCGCCATATATGCGCGCACAACTTTCGCCATTTCATGTTCTCTACCATTATTAGGTTGTTGCATACGGCGTGCATAGCTTTCCTCTTCAATCGGATCATAATCAAAAAATTGCAATATATCTTCATCTTGTTGTTTTAAACGATTAATAAATTGATCCGACTCATTGACTGTAATATTTAAACAATCCATGCTCATTTCTCCTTAAACAGTATTCCATAACAGTATAAAGGTTACACTCTCACATGACAATCTAACGGCTTGCTTCAAAATTTAAAATAAATAAGCTATAATTAAATTAATAAAGACAAGGGGGTAATCACATGACAAAAGTTGAACACCTTGACATTAACTACAAAACAGAGAAACTTTTTGAAGACTTTCGTCAAAATTTTGGCAACAAAGATTTATACATGGTGAATGAACTGCACGGTGAGATGATTGACGCAAGTTCTGAATCACCATTTTACGGTATTTATGTGGGGGAAAAAATTGGCGCACGTATGGCACTTTATCGTAAAGGTGAAGTAGAAGAAACATTTTTCCCAAACTTTGACGATTATCTCGTCGTTTGGAAACTCGAAGTCCTTAAAAAATATCAAGGTAAAGGTTACGGTTCTGCATTAGTGGCATATGCAAAATCATTCGACCTCCCTATCAAAGCCATTGCGAGAAATGAATCTAAAGACTTCTTTATTAAAAATGGTTTTAAAGATTTAGAAGCAAAAAACGATGATGGTCACGATATCCTCGTTTGGGAACCGCAACAATAACTTTTAAAGTTGATAGCAGTGTACTATTATACTTGATTGAAACACCTGACATCATGACACCTCAACTTTAAAACAATCACGAATCACCTCCAAAAAGTTGAGGGTGATTCGATTTCTGAAAAATGATGATCTATTTTTTGGAAATCCAATCACCTTACACTTACGTCATAATCATACCAATGATGGTTGATGCCTTCAGTTACATTAAAATCTCTTTTAACGCTTCAATACGATCAATCGTATACGTCGGTTGAATGTACGACTTATTTTCAAGTTGTCGATGATTAAACCAACACGTATCAATTCCAGCATTGATGCCACCTTGAATATCAGAAGTAAGTGAATCTCCTACAATTAAGAAGTCTTTTTTATCATATTGATGAAACACTTCAAAGACCGCTTCAAAAAATGCGACATTCGGCTTTTGTGCCCCTACTTTATCAGAAATAAAAATGTGATCCATCACAGCATGAAGATCCGTTTGTGCGATACGTCGCTCTTGCGTGTCCGTTACACCGTTTGTCACAATCGCTAAAGCATACTGCGAATGAAGCATTTCTAACATTGGCATTATACCTGCGAGCCATTTAATCGGTGCGCGTGCCAACCCATCACGAAAGACGATATCCGCTTCTTGACCATTCACTGCCATGCCATACGTCGCAAATGTTTCTATAAAACGATGGCGCAACACTTCCGCTTTCGTTATTTCTCCACGTTGAAATGCTTCCCAATGATTTTGATTAATCTCTTTAAAACGATGATAATCATGTATATGTGACGGCACCTCATAATGACGCATTAAATGAGCATATGCTTGCACTTCAGCGTCATGAAAATCTACCAATGTGTCATCAAAATCGAATAAAATCACTTTATAACGCATACTTTCACGCCTCCCTAATGTCAAAAGAATCTTCCTAAGCGTATCAAAATATGCATCAACTGTCATACGATTTCACTGGAGGAGGCACAGTGAGTCGTTAAAATCATGATAGCGTGGCCTGGTTGGTAGCACACTTCGACATGCCATTAAGCGTAAAAAAGAGATGATACATTCCCATGCTCACGTTCACCCTACACGCACGAAACATATCATCTCTATCAATAGAGAGTTCATCATCTTAACCGTATTCGACTAAGACTCACTCTACATTTGAAATTATTTATTGTTAAGGAAAGTTGATGTTCAATTGTCAAAATTAGAAACTATAAATTAACCAAAGAAGCCACTAATTACATTAATACCATTTGCTACGATGTCAGCAATGCTTGTACCTAATGTCACCCAATCATGGTTAATACCTGCCTCGATTGTGTTTTTAATTGCGTCGAATAATTCTGTCATAATAGAACCCCTCCATCTAGATAATTTGTATTACAAAGCATTGAACTGTTTGCTTTGTTGATTCAACTATAACGCATTTTATAATTATTGCCGTCAATCTTTCTCAACTCATTAGTTAGCATTCCTAACCGTCTGAAAAAGTCGACATTTTTCACAGTTAAGATGCCCAACTGTTTTCTAAAATATAATAATTACTTTTGTAAAACATCTATAAAGTTAAATCAAGATAACTTATAAATTTAACTTATCACTTTATGTAGTCTCTTGAGTATTATTTACATATTGGCAACGATTTATTTCCTAACTGTAAAAAGAAAGCTTCTTTATTTACACTTAAGCATTCAAATGAGCAAGTTAGGCCATATCCCCCTTTTAATGCGCTTTATCGTTTAAAATGAAGTTACAAGATAAACAAAGAGGAGGTCATCACTATGATGTGGGCAGATATCATTTTAGGCATTGTTAAATTGATTAAAGGGTTAATCGATACATTCAAAAAATAATCCAATATGGTAAAGGCTGAGACATTCAATTGTCCAGCCTTTTTTGTTTAGCGAGAAATAGGAACCGTTCAATCTTTTTCACCCTACGCTAATCCAAATCAACATGCGTGACGCTCATATACTACTCTGCGCATTGAACATCTTGCAAGAAACACTTTTTCTTTTTCAAGCGCATACCCTTACTGTTCCATTTGTACACCTATCACATGCACATTCATTCAAGTTGATGCTTCACGCCATCTTTCATTGAAATCAATGCATGCGTTCTCAATACAAAATACACGCAAAAACTATGCGTGGAAGTACAATTCAAAGCTGATTCGATATATTTTTGAAAAATAGTGATTTGTTTTTGGAACATATCATGATATTATAACTTCAAAAAGAACTGAGGCGTCAAAGATGTATAGTAAAAGACAACCTATCTTGTTTTATCTTATTTTATTTTTAAGCACTACTTTCATTGGTAGTCTTCTTCTTTACTTACCTTGGACCGGTCAGAAGCCGATTTCTTTTATCGATGCCATGTATGTAGCGACGAGTGCTTTTACAGTGACCGGCCTGACAACCGTGGATATTACAGAACAGTTTAATGTTTTAGGTCATACTGTCATCATGCTTCTCATTCAAATTGGCGGTATGGGGATAGTCGCCGTGTCTTTATTAGCACTGATGATTTCGCAAAAGAAAATTACTTTTCAAAACAATCAACTCTTCAAATTAGAACTTAACATCGACGAGACAATCAATGTCGTTGATTTCGCAAAATTTATTTTCATTTTTACGATTGTATTTGAAGCGCTAGGTGCCATGATACTCGCAACGGTATTCGTGCCTGAGTATGGGTGGTCTAAAGGCATGTTCATTAGTGTCTTTACTTCCATTTCAGCACTGAATAATGCTGGCTTTTCTTTATTTAGTGACAATTTAGTTTCATATGCAAGTGATCCCGTAGTCAATTTGATGATCGCTATATTAATTATTGTGGGTGGTATAGGCTATATCGTGTTATTCGACCTTATGACAACGCGCCATTTAAAGCGTCTTCACGTTCATACGAAAGTCACATTGTTTGTCACAATTATTTTAATCGTTGTAGGGACACTCGGCTTTTTATTATTAGAACATCGTCACGCATTAAAAGGGATGTCATTTCCGCAACAAATATTAGTCTCATTTTTCCAATCCGTCAGTACACGTACAGCCGGTTTTAACACGATAGACTTTTCTCATCTCGCACCCGGCACGCTCATGTTGACCATGATTTTAATGTTTATTGGTGCCGGCCCGATTAGTGCAGCCGGCGGGATTAAAGTCACAACATTTACACTTGTACTCCTATACGTAATCACATCATTGAAAGGTCACCGCTATACACAAGTCTTTCGTCGTTCGATTGATCAAAAACAAACACAAAAAGCTGTTGCGATTACATTAACAGCAATGATGTTCATTATATTTATTATATTTTGGTTTGCAGTGGCGCAACCGAACTTACAATTTGAGGCGATCGCTTTCGAAGTCATTTCCGCGTTTGGGACAGTGGGCTTATCAACAGGCATTTCTGCAGAATACGATACCTTTGCAAAAGCACTCATTATTATTACGATGATTGCCGGTAAAATAGGTGTTCTTACATTATTAGGTGTCTTACACAATCGTACAAGAGAAACTTTTCATTACGCGAAAAGTCATTTATATTTATAAAAATCAAAAACACGCCATCACTCCTTTAAATGTGATGACGTGTTTTTAGTTAATGATGATTCAAAATTGAACGTCGGACAACATCAAAATATAAAGCCCTGTCCTTTGCGACTACTTTGAATCACTGTGCTGTTGTATCTTGACCATGAATCATCCAACGAATACCGTATCGATCAGTAAATACACCCATTTTCCCGCCCCAGAACTGTTCTTCTAAAGGCATTTCTACTGTAATACTGTCATGATCTTTTACGCGGTCATACAACGCTTCAATTTCTTGTGCATCTTCCGCAACATTGACATCATAGTCTAACATAAGTGAAATCGCACCGTTAATTGTCGCCGCTTTGCCAAATGAATCAGACGCAAACATTTGAGTTGATGCAATAGTGAATTCCGCATGCATCGTCGCATCAGTTGCATCCTCTTGTGAAAGACCAAAATGACTCGCTTGTTCTTTTGTTACTGGCAAACGATTAATTTCAGTCGCTCCGAAAACTTCCTCATAATATTCTAACGCTTCTTTTGTATTTTCAAACGCTATATATGGATATAATTTTGTCATAGTCCATCTCCCTCTCATGTAACTCACTTCGTTACTATATACCTTTTAGTAAAACAAAAGAAACAAAGTGTATGATAAGCTTCGTTTTTTATTAAATAAGATTCGATTATTGAAGAAAAATGTTGTGCTTTTTTCTATCATTCATGGACTAACTTCTATTCATATGAAAAATTATGCCCTCAACATTATGCATAAGTATAATAATAAAACACCGTTATACCCACGTTGATAGTTACGTGATATAACGGTGTTTTATCAAACTTAAAAATATTTAGCGTCCTGGGAGGGAAAACCTCATCTTGTGTTTAGCACTGAAATAGCGTGATTATCGGATTTTCAACAATTTAACTTTTAGGATAAACGAGACAAAACAAGAATAAATTGACACGCGTTTGACACGTGACCCTACCTATTGCAGGCGGGGGGTTTTTATCCGTTATCTTTTTCGAGTTGTTTTTGGTAGTTGTATAGTTTTTCTGCAGTATCAAGAGAAATACCTCCTAGTTCCCTGACACATCGCTACCTAATAGTTTTTTGATTGTTTCTTTAAACTCAGTCATTTCTTTTCACATTCTTTTTATCTAAGTAATATAAATGTGTCTTTCTTGCTATAAACAATAATAATGGTAGGCTTAATATTAATAACGATAAATACATTTGACCTGTCATATTTGAAAACCTCCAACATTTATTATACTACCCGTACGGAATATAGTTAACACTTTTTTATAAATTGACACGTGACCCCACCTATTGCAGGCAGGGGGGTTTTTTATCCGTTATCTTTTTCGAGTTGTTTTTGATAATTGTATAGTTTTTCGGCGTTCAACAAACCTAACCTATCTAATTTAGACTTCCCTAATCTTAATTGTTTAATAGTCGCTTCATTCACGCCTGTGTCTTTACTAATTTTGTATGCACTAATATTAGAATCAAGTAGTTTTATGATTTCGTTCCTCATTTAGAACACAGCCTTTACTATACATATCAACAATACTACAGATATACCAATCCAAAAACGCTTTGATGTGACTTTTTCTAAGTTTATTTCTTCTTTCAAATTTTTTACGGCGTTATCAATTCTCAGCTCTACATTATCAAACCTTGAGTCCATATGCTTTTGATGCTGTTCACATTCAGGACGTGTAATATAATCTAACGACATTGTATCCACTTCCGAAATACGGATGTTCCCATCACTTTTGATATTATACGAATTGTAAAATCTCGGTGAAGAGTTTATCTCTTTTTTATCTGTAGATTTTGGGTGATTATTGATTGGATAGGTATTAATTCGACTCATCGTTAATCACTTCGTCAAATTCGTTTGTTGCTTGTTATCCCCTTGTGGCAATTGAATGACAAGCTGTTTAATTTTAGTGTAGAAAGCAGGCGTTACGAATAATGTTCGGTTTGCAGGCGCAATATCGTCCGTCATCTTTTCAGTCACTGATAAAACCGCATCGTACTCACGATTCTCACCCACAGTTATATGCTCTTTCGCATTTTGAGCAATGTTCTTAAAGCGTAAGTTATCAAGGTAAGGCGCGACCACTTCAGCCGATTGACGTGCAACCACATAGTTCACATCAATATTACCTTCAGTATCACGTTTATCAAGCGCATCAATAAAACGACCCCAATACTTCTCTTGATCTAAGAAGTAAGTTGTTTCAGTAATTTTCGGGCTGTCCATATGGTTCGCTTGTGTACGGTCATAATCACGTAATTCAGCGACATCACCTTTCATCACAGTGAATGAACGCCCCTCCATATAAATCGCATCATCAGTAATCAATGCAGGTGTCACATACGACTTCGCATCTGTCACAGTTTTTACAATGCCAGTGTGTTTGTCCTTTAATTTCGTTTCACCTAGTGCCACTTTCGTTTGTGTTGCTGCTGCAGGTGTTGCAGTCCCGCCCGTAGCCGTATCAGCAAAAAATTGTAAATTAAATTTCATCATCAAATCAACCTTTCTTAATTTAAAAATGTTTTCCAAGCTTCATCTGTTTTAGGCGCTTCAACATGATTTCCAACAACACGGCTTTGTGTCGCCTTACTTTCTAACTGACGCTGTACTTCTTGATTCACCATCGAAACAAAGCTATCTACAGCTTCTTTTGTTGCTTCAGCTGTATCTTGAACGACCATATTCAATAAAGATTCAGGGGCTTGCATGCCTGCCTCACTGAACATCGCCATCGCTTCTTGACGCATCTTGTATGACTCGAGTTGTTGCTTATACTCATCACGTTCTTTTTCAGCCTTTTCAAGCTCGTATTGATGCTTTTGTTCGGCGTTCATCTTACGCAACTTATCAGCTTCTTTTTGCTTCTCAGCTAACTCATCTTGAATCTGTTGACGCATCTCTTTCGTACGTCGTTGCATCTCTTCATTCACACGATCATTCACTAACTTAAGTTGCGCTTCAGACAGTTCTTCAGCTTCTTGTGTCGCTTCAGCTGCTTCAGTTTCGGTATTCTCATCACTTGTCGCCTCTTCAGTACCCGCATCATTAAAAAATTGTAAGCTTAACTTTAACCATTGTTCTTTCATATTTCGCACCTCATTTAAATCTACTCTTGCAAGTTTTATGTCATTGCATGGTTTGGACTACACTTGCATCTTTTAACGCCATAAGCACGGTTTGGGCATAAAAAATAGCCACTGCAATACAGTAGCTTAAAATTAGGTATAAAAAGAGCACCGCAACCATTATTATCAGTTAGGTGCCTAATCTATAATTTCAATCGATTTTATTTCGCTTTCATTAAAATCATATAAACATATACCATCATATAAATTTATAGAATCTTCTCCGCTTTCATTATCCATTTCATCGTCATAATCAGTAGCTTTACCGATGAATAGTTGACCATCAGTCAATTCTATTCGTACATTTTTCCCGACATATGTCCATAGTTTCATTACTTATTCTCCTCCTTTTTAGGGACAACATGGCTACCCGTTTTTGAGTAGTGCACCTTCCCCCATTTCGTTTCTATAAACCGGCCATCAGTGTATACTTTCCCGACAGTTTTATCAAAATCGATGACTTCTTTATTTAGCCATTTCCCTTTTTTATCAACTAGTAAATAGCCCTTACCAGCTTTTTGAATTATTAATGCATTGAGTTCATCATTGTCTAATATTGTATAACTTGGTATTGGAAGCCCTTTTTGTAAATTCTTTTTCTTATAGGCTTCATACAATTGATGACCTAATTGGTGTCGGTTCTGTTTATCAACATTTAATTCAACTTTTATTTTACCACTATCCAGAGCATCCGTCATTTCTTTTTTAGCTAAAAGTTGCTTCGTTTCCTCGTCACCCCTCAATCGATACTTCCCTTGTCTATCCTTGAAGAACTTATCACGCCAGTTTCCTACATGTGGTACCGTCGTGCTTCGACAATGGGGATGCATCGGCGGGGCATTAACACCAGGCACCATGTCTTTCACTTTAAACACTTTTTTATCATAATGACGACAGATTTTAGACGTCTTTTCATCACGTTTCGCCACAAACTCATATTCCGCATCGTCGCCCATCGTTTCTAAATAGTGCATTTTCTGTGCTTCCGTTTGGACACGTGCAGCTTCGGTAATCAATAGCCTTTTTGTATTAGCGACTGTCTGCTTCTGCTTCTTACGTATCTCCGGCACAAACTCATACGGATGACGCCCACGTAACATCACATGGCTTGCCATCCGCTCAACATCTTTTCTGAGTTCATCTTGATTATTCCAAAGTCGCTCAGACCAATTCAGCTTGCCAAAGTTAGAATACACAATCGCTTCAACATCTGACTGCTTTACATGCACATCCGCACCTAAAATACCTGCTTGATGTTTCAATGTACGTGTCACGCTATCTTGTAAGTGATGATTCACCACTTTCTCTTGTTCCGCATAGGCTTTCGTTACAATTAAACCGAGCTCATGTTTTAACAACTGCTCACGATTCACATACATGGTCGTGTTATAACGCTTCAGCTCTTCATTCGCTTTTTCACTAAAGTCTTTATTCTCCACATAGGCTTTCGCTTGCATTTGAAACATTTCAATATCGAACGCATCCACTATCTTTTTCGCTTCTCGCCAGTCAATCCCTTCAGCTGTCGCGAGCTTCCCATAATAGGCCAACAAGTTTTTGTAGATATCCGCAAACATCATCGCCACAATGCGCTCAATTTCAGCCACCTTTGCAGCATCTTCTAATGTTTCAGACTGGATGAACTGCTTCGCGCGTTCTAACCAATAATCATTCAAGCTCGACATCGTTCATGTCTTCTTTCATCGCGTCTTGATAGTCATTTGCACTTGAGCTTTCTTGTTCTTCCTGTTTCACTTTTTCAAGTTCTTCTTTAGGATTTTCAATATTCGGAAGCCAAGACAATAACGTTTCTTGACTGACACGACCGCCAAGCTTAATAAAGATGTCTGCATATTCTGCTAAGGATTGCGGGATGTTAGGCTTAAACTCAATACGCATATTCGTAAAATCGACATGATCATTCAAGTGATTCCGCACACTTTGAATAATCGCAAACCGACGTTTAAAGCCTTTCGTCAACTGCCTTTCAATTGTTGAGCGTAACTGTTCAAGTCCGAATAACTTATATTTCATTGCCTCACCCGACTGCACCCCACCGAAATGTTCATCGGATAAATCAGGCGTATTCGTAAACTTGTGGATGTCTTTTTGAATACGCTTCTTGTATGCTTCAACGCCAGCAACGTCATACTGCTTATAAATATAATCGACATTCGCATTACCGATACGGCCGGATGCATCAGGTTTTGTTTTAGCTAAAATAATACGGGACTTACGCATTTTTCTAGCCTCTTCAATATCTAAGTCTAAATGCCCCTCAATTTTTAGCATCGCATCGTTCAAATCGGTCATATAATTCGCTGTATCAGACTCTGCGTAATCATATGCATCGATTAAATCGAGTACATTTTCAAACACACCTTGTCTGAACCGATTCGCATTATATTCGTGAATCTGTAACATATGATGCATATTCAGCTCTTGTGGCATGTCTGCACGTTCTCTTAAACGGTTATCATCTACATAAAAATAAGCACGATAATCAGCGGTATAGAAATCAATCAACGTCACATCTTTACCGTTTGTCTTTTCTGAACGATAACGCACAGCTGCAATCGGCTCAACTTCAATGTCATTACTGTAAATCACAAACACATTTTTTGGATCTAAACGCTTAAAGATGTCTTGATTGTCCGTATTACGATATACAATCTCATAAGCGCGTCCATAAATAATACAGTCTTCTAAAATCTCAACGTTAACAACATGTGCATCGTTAATGTCATTAATGTGTTGAATCTCATCAGCATATTGCTCATCGCGGAATGTAATTTCATTCCCACCGATATAACCGCGAATAAAGTCCGTACCATTCTTCACAAACGCGTGTGCAATACGATAATCCGCGTATGGTTCATCACGTCCCGGACGTTGATTGATTCCCTTATTATTCGTCAAATAATAATCGAGCAGCTCTTGTAATCGAGGACGTTGCTGATCTCGATGTAAATTAAAAAACGTTAACAATTTTTCACCATTTTTGGCTAACAAATCATCAACGTCTTTACACGTAAATATTAAATTACTGTCAGGTTTAAACCGCATTCTATCACCTAAATTCCTAATTGTTGAATTAAATCAATTTCATCTTCAACACTTCTTTGTTCGAATGTTTCTACAAACGTGAGTAACGCATAACGCATCGCATCCATCACGTCATCGTATTCTTTCATCGGTAAATCTTTTTTAGTGTCCCACGCATAGTTATAAATCTCTGAGGCAAATCGAGGACAAGCGTCATATAAAATCCGTAGCTTATCATTTTTAAAGTAATGCGCCAATGTATAACCGGCTAAAATGTACTGCGGGTTTCTTATACCAAGCCTTGTCGCACGCTCACGTACATTTAACACTTCTTCTAAAAACATATAGTTGTTGAAAATCGTTTTACCTGTACGTTTAGCGCCATATAAGATACATAGAAACCAGTCCTTTTTCATCACGTCACGATAAATGGCATATTGCTTATCAGTAAATTGGTGACTCAGTTTATTCATCGTCAATCACTTGCCTGTTCTGTTTAATCAACGTTTCGAGTTTTGATTCTTGCGTTTCTGATTGTTTGCCATTCCACATCATATAACGCTTACCTAACAGTTCCAGTGCTTTAATTACATCTTTATTTTGTGTTGGTACTTCAACGATTTGAGGTTTCTTTTCAACGCCTAGCACCCTATTATTGTTGTCGAATACAGGTGTCTCAACAATCACAACTTGATAATCTGGCTCCTCACGCCTCCCAAGTCTCGTTAATCTCTCAAGTATTTCATCCTGTTTCATAACGAGATTGTCTTTCTTTTCAGCTAACCTCGCTTGAATCGCTTGTTGCATGTACACTTTTGACATATTTGCATTCCCAACCTGCCTCGCGCACTTCTCGCTATAACCTGCACGTATAGCTGCTTGTGTCGCATTTAAATCTATAATGTATTCATCTACAAACATCTGTTGCTTTTCTGTCAATTTCATTTCATCTATCACCAACTCTCACGCTATTAGCTTTTTTAGTCATAATAAAAAGACACCACGCAATGTGATGTCTCAATCTTAAATATTCAATTCTTCTTTTAATGCTCTCTGTAAGGTCTGACTAAAGTTAACGCCTTTTTCTTTACCTAACACAACCATATACTGTGGCAATGTCACCATCTTATTCACTGTCTTATTCTCTTCTTTAATCCTAACAAGTTTAGTATCGACAGTCACTAATTGTAATTGCTCATTAGCCTCTAGATCATTGACAAGTTCCTTATACTCAGATGGTTTAGGTATCTCATCACCATCATCTTCCATTACCAGTAAATGACCCTCTAATGCATCCTGTGCCATAAATACAGCATCTTCAATATCATTACCAAACGTTATCGCGCCTGGTAAATCCGGAAAGTATACGTTATAGTCGTTATCTTCTCGTTGTAATACTGCATAGAAATGATACTTCATATTTATCCCTCCAATTAAAGAAGATGCAAGAAGACTATAATAGTCCTGCTTGCTTTAAGATTGAGCATTCTGTTCCACGAGGTAAATCTTTCTTTGGATGTGGAACAGTGACTTTGCCTTTACGCGTTGGATGCTTAAAGTGATGATGACTACCAACCACTCTTACAAGATACCATCCGCCTTGCTCAATTTTCTTAATAACTTCTTTTGATAAGCTCATCTTGATTTATTTCCTACATATGTTATAACATATGTTATAGTATGTGTTAAGGGTTTAATGACAAAAAGACACAGCAATTAAGATGCCCTAGTTCGATATTTCATTTGAGTTATATACTCATATCAATCACACACTGTGTAATTCATAACAACGCACAAAAAAGACGCCTCTAGGACGCCTTCACGATTATATTATCAAAAGGAGGAATACAATGAATAAGCAACAAAAGTTCATCGTAGACAGAAACACAAATCATCATGTCGTACATTTCTATACACTAACATAATAACACGTTAAGTGATGCTATTTTTCCGGAATTTTTCCACTCAATGAATAATCCCTAATTCATCAGCTAACATCGACAATATACCTTTACGTAAGTCATACGCAACGGTTTTACTAATGTGTAAAGTATCAGCGACCCCTGTTAAATTAAGTTTTCTAGGCTTCGCAAAATAATATAAATCCATTAACTTGCACCCTTCATCAGTAGTCATGTTATATACAACCTCTATAGATACTTTTAATCTAGTCAACTGTGCTAAACGTCTATCATTTACAACGCGTGTCGCTTTTATTTCTGTTACGCATAAATTCTCTCCAGAACGTCCACCACCTATATTTTCATCTCCCGGAGACCAGGGATGTAGCACTTCCTCTCTAACTCTATTAATGTCTTTGTCGATATAGGGATAATTATGCAATTCACTTTCTAAATAATTAACAGTTGACTTTCTTAAAGACATCAATCCGACACCTCTGCTTTAAAGTTGTTTAAATGGATGTGATCATTTTGTGTAAAGTCTTTGAGTGCTTCGACGTCATTATTAGATATGCATTTAATTAATATTTGTTCAGTCATATATTTGCCTAACTCGTACATTGCGATATAGAACAATATTTTTAACATTTTATTCAGCATTCCTTTTTTCACCTTACAATTTTGTAAGATATTAACTTTTCATTAGCATTTTTCAACCTCACATGATACGTTTGCAATATAAACTAGGAGGTGTTGAAATGAATATGTCGTCAAATAAAATCCTTTCTTCTTTATGTTACTTCAGTGTCTTTTTTGCGCCATTTATCTTTCCAATTGCAATTTGGATTTTATCTAGTGGGGAGACATCGAACAACGCTAAAAGAGCTTTGCTTTATCATTTTCTGCCAATCGTTTTTCTTGGATTATCCACTATAATTTTCGGTATATATAATAACAATAATTACTCAGATATGATGTTTATATTGGGTATTATTTTTGTTATAGCTGCAGCTTTCTATGTGATTAAAAATTTATATTTAGGAATCAAGGTGCTTATTGCTGAAAAATAAAAAGTCTTTATGGCTTTTTATTTTTAGCCTCCTCAAAGCTTTCTCTCCAGTTGTCTACCGAAACAATGTTGTACATAATATCTTGTAAATTACCTAATATTTCATCATCGACATCAATGTAGCTTTCGAACTGTTGATACTCTAATAAATTACTTTCCTCTGTTAGTAAAGAAATATACATACAAGTATGCTCTATTCCCAAGAATCTCGTGACTTTAGTCATGAGAGGTTCAATTTCTGCAAGTACAAAAGTAAACGTTTGATTGTATCTAGCCTTAGTTACTCCAGTGAACGTTTGTCCTGTGCTGTCTGTGAATGTAGTGATTAGATATTGCGTCATCAACTATTTACTCCTCGCTAATATCGATAAAATTCGACATCATTTTAAATTTATGTCTTAACGCCTCGTCACCAACATTCCTTAATATCGGACTCCTTTCTTTCACGTATTCTATAAACCCGTCTTCAATTTTTCTTTTTTCCTCAGGTGACATACTCTTATACTCTCTAATACTTCTTCTATATTTTTCTGACAATTTAAACAGAGCGTACTTAATTATAATAAAAAGGAGATAGAGAACAATGTTAGATTTGAAGTTAGTGAGTAAAGACGAAAAAAGCGTGACTTATGATTATTATCCTAACAACCAAAAAGTGTCAGGGAGAATTACTATAGGGATTGATAACTTAAAAGTGCTTAGTGTTGAAAAAACGGAATACGATAAAGACATAAGTCTGTATATCGGACATGCGATTTATGAAATAAGGGCAAACATTAAAAATAATGAATCTCCTGAAGCCCTATTTATAGGATGGTAATATTGCACCTAACAGATAAAAAGGTTAAGGTGCACTTTTTTATTTTATGATGTTTCCATAGAGAATCGGTCTTTGTTAATCACACTTTGAGAAAGTTACGTATTAGAAAGGCTTTGGAATAATCAAGATGAACTCAGAAAAGATGTTGAGCGGATGGCAAGCCATGTGATGTTACGTGGGCGTCATCCGTATGAGTTTGTGCCGGAGATACGTAAGAAGCAACAGCAGACAGTCGCTAATACAAAAAGGCTATTGATTACCGAAGCTGCACGTGTGCAAACAGAAGCACAGAAAATGCACTATTTAGAAACGATGGGCGACGATGCGGAATATGAGTTTGTGGCGAAACGTGATGAAAAGACGTCTAAAATCAGTCGTCATTATGATAAAAAGTTTTTAAAGTGAAAGACATGGTGCCTGGTGTCAATGCCCCGCCGATGCATCCCCATTGTCGAAGCACGACGGTACCACATGTAGGGAACTGGCGTGACAAGTTCTTCAAAGATAGACAAGGGAAGTATCGATTGAGGGATGAGGACGGTCTTAAAAGAGAGTCCGGAGCATTAAATAATATAAATGATCCATATATGGAAAGAAGGACTGCACACGCTGAGAGATATTATAAATCTGTGTTGTATAGAAATAAGAACTCAGAAATAAAAATAGTGGCTAAAAACACAGGTTTCAGGGAATCAACAATAAAGCGTGTGTATGAACATATGTTTGAAAATAAATATGAATTAGCATCAGGGTATAGTAATTTTTATCCAGATTTTTATATGGCGAATAGTTGGATGAGATTAAGAGAAGGTAAACATATTAAAAAAATAGATATATTAATGCTACGACATGAGGCACTTGAACATTATCTGATGAATAAGTATAATTATAATTACGATAAAGCACACGATATTGTTGAGAAAAAATACAATTACAATGAAGCGATTAAAGAACTAGAAAATAATAATTCATAAAGAAAGGGTGTATGAACATGTTAACTCTAAGGTTAGTCCATAAGGATAGTAATAGTGTTACTTATGACTATTCACCTGAAAATAGAGAAAAACCAGGACGTATTACAATGGATATCAAAACGCAAAAAGTGATTTATGTAAAAAAGTCTGAATATGAAGAGGGTAATTTTGATATGTATCTAGGACATGCATTTCATAGAGTTAAAGACAATGTCAAGCAAGATACTTACCCAATAGAACAACTCGTTGGATGGTAATCATGCACCTAACCGATAAAAATGGTTAAGGTGTTCTTTTTTTACTGAATTTTAAGCGACTGTGCTGCAGTGGCTATTTTTTATGCCCAAACCATGCTTATGGCGTTAAAAGATGCAAGTGTAGTCCAAACCATGCAATGACATTAAACTTGCAAGAGTAGATTTAAATGAGGTGCGAAAATATGAAAGAACAATGGTTCAAGTTGAAGTTACAATTTTTTAATGATGCGGGTACTGAAGAAAATACGGAAACAGATAATACTGTAGAAAATAGCGATTCGACTGAGGAAACGAAAGATACGGAACAGTTGACTGAAGTGCAACTTAAGTTAGTGAATGATCGTGTGAATGAAGAAATGGCACGTCGTACAAAAGAGATGCGTCAACAGATTCAAGATGAGTTAGCTGAGAAGCAAAAAGAAGCTGATAAATTGCGTAAGATGAACGCCGAACAAAAGCATCAATACGAGCTTGAAAAGGCTGAAAAAGAACGTGATGCATATAAGCAACAACTTGAGTCATACAAGATGCGTCAAGAAGCGATGGCGATGTTTAGTGAGGCAGGCATGCAAGCCCCTGAATCTTTATTGAATATGGTCGTTCAAGATACAGCTGAAGCAACAAAAGAAGCTGTAGATAGCTTTGTTTCGATGGTGAATCAAGAAGTACAGCGTCAGTTAGAAAGTAAAGCGACACAAAGCCATGTTGTTGGGAATCATGTGACGACACCGAAGCTTGAAACTGATGAAGCGTGGAAAACATTTTTAAATTAAGAAAGGTTGATTTGATGATGAAATTTAATTTACAATTTCATGATAGACAATTGTGGTAATAAAAAATGATGACTCTGCATATCTATTTATTGTAATATTTTGTTTTAGGTGTTAAATGTTTAATTTTTTTCTTAAGCTTATATTGATTTATAATGTCCAATTCGTTATAATTATCCTTGTGTTGAAAATGTCCTGGTAGCTCAGCTGGATAGAGCAATGGCCTTCTAAGCCATCGGTCGGGGGTTCGAATCCCTCCCAGGACGCTAATCAGCTATATTTCGTTTTTCTACCGTTGTATCACGTAACTCAAAACGTTGATATGACGGTATTTTGTTGTATTTCGTTAGCTTTTGTTGAAACTCGTATTTTATGCTAAACGTCCCCGAAATTATAAAAAAACAGGGCAGTCGCAATGACTACCCTTAATGTAATATAGTATGAACTTAGCAACAAAAAAAGCGCCCCAATTGTTACAACAATAACAGATGAGGCATAAGAATAAAATTAATATTCAAAAGGGTTAATTTAAGAAAGATGTGAATATATGGTAATAAAAACCAACCTTTCTATTTAATTTTTATTGTACCCCACAGTGCTTTTTCTTTTAATAACTTTGCATCTTTATCCGTAATTTCTCCAATCGGCATAAAGAATTTATCTTTTTTGTTTGCACCATCAGCAACATAATTAAAACGTATCCACCACATTTTATTTTTTGTATCTTTAATAAATTGGTCAAACTGTACCCACTCTCCAGGACGCTAAATATTTTTAAGTTTGATAAAACACCGTTATATCACGTAACTATCAACGTGGGTATAACGGTGTTTTTAGATCTACTGACCTTGCACACCTTACTATTTAATACTTAATATATAAGGTTCCAAACTATAATTCAACGTCTCTATTATTCATATTTTATAGTCTATACTTCTCTATTTTCTCGATATTGCGGCTTCTAAAGTTAAATACACAAAAAGGAACATTGAAGCTATTTAAAAATTCATTTTCCGAAAATTTTTTCGAATCCTTATTGTTTTTCCACGTCTTCATCATGTCAACAATACTCGAAATAAACGGAAGCCTTTCATTTTCTAGACAATTCGGCATGCACAACTGTCTGAACTTTTTATTATTTGAACAGTTGCGAATGAATTTAAACAACTTAAGGACTTTTCGAAAATTAATCGCTTACGTGATTTATAATGACATTAATCAAACATTAGGAGGTGAATCGACATGTTTATCATCGACTTAATTAAAAAAGTTATCGAATTCTTGAAAGGTTTATTCGGTAACAAATAAGACACCGTTTGACTGAGTTTGAGGCTGAATCATACTAATGGAGATACATATCTTCATTCCGATTCTCACCTCTAACATAACCCTACTACTCTTCATTTCAAATGAATAGTAAGTAGGGTTTCTTTTTGTTTTCACCAATTAAAAAGCAGTACAATGAAAGATTTGAGTTCTAACACTGTACTACTGATTGATTTATGTTTCAGTTTGAAATGTCACTGTGTCAATGATCTCATGGTTACGATTGCGGAAGTTCACAAAACTGACCATACCATCTAATACGATTTCAGCATACGTTTCTTCAATGTCGCTCCGTGATTGTGAAATACTCCCTGGATTGATGACATGCACGCCGTGAATTTGTTCATATTTTGCGACATGTGTATGGCCATACAATGCAATGACCGCCTCATGCGCAATCGCGGCCTGTGCAAGTTGTTGACGTGAACTGTTTACCCCATAAAGATGCCCATGTGTGAAAAATATACGATAATTGCCAACTGATACGACTTTATTGTCAGGAAATTCAGGATAAAAGTCCATATTCCCTTTTACACGTTGAAATAGACTTAACTCTGTATCATTATATTTAAATTCTGAATCACCTAAATGGAAAAATGCATCAGCGTCTTCATGTTGTTGATACACATCATATAAAATGCCGGTTTCTGAATGATTGTCACTCAGTACGATAAGTTTCTTCATTTCCCCTCACCCTCAATATATGCTTTTAATAAATCAATGGCTTTACGACGATGACTGATTTCTGATTTTTCTTCGGCAGTTAGTTGGGCCATTGTTTTTTGATGTTCAGGAATTAAGAAAATAGGATCATAACCAAAACCATTTTCACCAATCTGACTTAACGTGATTTCTCCTTCAACTGTCCCTTTAAACGTTGTTGTTTCTCCAGCTGCTGTCGTCATACTAATTACACAAACAAAGCGGGCTGCACGATTCTCTTCATTTTCTAATCCTTTAAGCACTTTTTCAATATTCGCTGCATCACTTTTTTGTAATCCTGCATAACGTGCTGAATAGACACCCGGTTCACCATTTAAAGCTTCAACTTCTAAGCCGCTATCATCAGCAATCACCGTTGCATTAAGTAGCTTTGCGGCTGCTTCCGATTTCAAGCGGGCATTTTCTTCAAATGTCGTGCCTGTTTCTTCAACATCAAAATCTTCAATTATCTCGTTGATTCCAATGACATTGTCTTCTGAAAAAATGACTTTAAAATCATTAATTTTCCCCTGATTCGATGATGCAATGACGATATCTGCCATATATACCTCTCCTATCCTAACTGAATTCTTTCAACTTCAGCGTCAATTTTGAGCCACTCTTGAATAATATAAGTCATATGTCGTACTTCTCCGTTCGCAAAAAAGCGATGTTTCGGTTGCGGTGTGTAATGGGCATGTTCATGACTAAATGTGAGGAGCGCACTTACTTCTCTCGCTGTTTCTAACCCTGATGAAATAACGGTTTTGGTCTTTCCAAAATAATCAAATATTGGTTGATACAGTAACGGATAATGTGTACATCCCAAAATAATCGTATCCGCTTCTGTTTGACGCCAACTTTTCAATGTTTGATGAATGACGATATTTGTAATCGTCGGATCTTTATACTTCATTTCTTCTACTAATGGCACAAATCCTGGACATGCCACACCGTAAACATCGACATGCGGGTTAATTTTTTTAATATGCGTGCGATAAGCTTCTGATTTAATCGTTCCTTCTGTGCCAAGTACGAGGACATTTTGATTTTTTGTCGTCATAATCGCTGTTCTCGCACCGGGTTCAATGACGCCGATTACTGGAATTTTCAACTGTTCTTGTAATGGCTCCAATGCGACAGCTGTTGCCGTATTACATGCGATGACAAGCATTTTTATATCATACTGTACTAAATAATTGGCCATTTCGATTGTAAATTTTTTAACTTCTTCTTGATCTCGAGGACCGTATGGGCAACGACCGACATCCCCTAAATAATAAATGGTTTCATTGGGGAGTTGTCTCATGATTTCTTTTGCTACCGTGAGTCCCCCTACTCCTGAATCCATAACTCCAATTGGTCTATCCATCTCTTTCATCCTATTCATGTTCATTATTGCTTTTTATTTTATCACATCTAATATGAAGTTGAACAATCTGGCATTTCGTAAAAATACACCGAAAGATACCATTTTAAATATTTATTGATATTCATTGCACAGATGATATGATATACATCTACATATTGTTGTGCCATTCAATGCGCACTTACATACGAAATAGACATATTCTCATAAAAATAACGCATGCTCTATAAAGAACATGCGCCATTTTAATATACTTATTCTACTTCATAATCAGAACCAAAGAATGATTTGAACATATGGAATGATGTTTCACGGTTCATTGCTGCAATAGAAGTTGTCAACGGAATACCTTTTGGACAAGCTTGTACACAGTTTTGTGAGTTACCACAAGCTTGTAAACCGCCTTGATCCATTAACGCATCTAAACGTTCGTCTTTTGTCATTGCACCAGTCGGATGTAAGTTAAACAAACGGACTTGAGAAATGGCTTGAGCTCCGACGAAACTATTTGTTTTTGTCACGTTTGGACATACTTCTAAACATACGCCACACGTCATACATTTTGATAATTCGTATGCTGTTTGACGTTTCTTCTCTGGCATACGTGGACCAGGACCTAAGTCATACGTACCATCAATCGGAACCCATGCTTTCATACGTTTCAAGTTATCAAACATACGCGTACGATCTACTTGTAAGTCACGAATTACTGGGAATGTCGTCATCGGTTCAAGACGAATCGGTTGTTCTAGTTGGTCGATAATCGCCGAACATGATTGACGTGCTTTGCCGTTAATGACCATTGAACATGCACCGCAGACCTCTTCTAAACAGTTCATATCCCATGTCACAGGTGTTGTTTTTTCACCTTTTGTATTGATTGGGTTACGACGAATTTCCATTAATGCTGCGATAACATTCATATTTTCACGATAAGGAATTTCAAAAGATTCTTCATATGGTGATGAATTTTGATCCTTTTGTCGTTTAATAATTAATTTGATTGTTCTATTTGAAGTGCTATTTTGTGCTTGTTGTGATGTTTGTTGTTTCTCTAGTGTTTCTGCCATTATTTTTTACCCCCTTTTGACTTACTTGTGTAGTCACGTTTACGAGGTGGGATTAAGCTGACATCAACAGGTTTGTAAGTAAATTCTGGTGGTGCATCTGGACCTTTATATTCAGCTAATGTGTGTTTTAACCACTCATCGTCATTTCTTTCTGGGAATTCTGGCTTATAGTGCGCACCACGAGATTCATTACGATTATAAGCACCGATTGTAATTACGCGCGCCAACACAAGCATGTTCCACAATTGACGTGTGAAGAATACGGCTTGGTTACTCCATTGCGATGTATCTTCCATGTCAATATCTTGGTAACGTTTCATCAATTCAACAATTTTCTTGTCAGTTTCTAACAATTTGTCATTATGACGAACTACTGTAACATTCGCTGTCATAATTTCACCAAGTTCACGATGCAATTTATATGCGTTTTCAGAACCTTTCATGTTTAACAACTTGTCAAAACGTGCTTGTTCTTCATCCACACGTTTTTGATACATGCTGTCATCCATGTCAACGTATGACTTTTCAATGTTTTCTACATATTTAACAGCATTTGGTCCTGCAACAGTACCACCATAAATCGCTGACAATAACGAGTTGGCACCTAAACGGTTACCACCGTGTTGTGAGAAATCACATTCCCCTGCTGCAAATAAACCGTCAATGTTCGTCATTTGATCATAATCTACATATAGACCACCCATTGAGTAATGTACTGCTGGGAAGATTTTCATTGGTACTTTACGTGGATCGTCACCTGTGAATTTTTCGTAAATTTCGATGATACCACCTAGTTTTACGTCTAATTCATGTGGATCTTTGTGTGATAAATCAAGATATACCATGTTTTCACCGTTAATACCGAGCTTTTGATTCACACAGACATCGAAAATTTCACGTGTCGCAATATCACGAGGAACTAAATTACCATAATCAGGATACTTCTCTTCTAAGAAATACCAAGGTTTACCGTCTTTATACGTCCAAATACGGCCACCTTCACCACGTGCTGATTCACTCATTAAACGTAATTTATCGTCACCAGGAATGGCTGTTGGGTGAATTTGGATAAACTCACCGTTACCGTATTTGACCCCTTGTTGATATACGATAGACGCAGCTGATCCTGTGTTGATCATAGAGTTTGTCGTCTTACCGAAAATGATACCTGGACCACCAGTTGCCATAATGACTGCATCAGAACCGAAAGATTGAATTTCAGAAGTTGTGATGTTTTGCGCGACAATACCACGTGCCGCATTGTCATCATCTTTTACGATACCTAAAAATTCCCATCCTTCATATTTTGTAACAAGTCCATCCACTTCATAACTACGCACTTGTTCATCTAATGCATATAATAATTGTTGACCTGTCGTTGCCCCTGCGAATGCAGTTCTGTGATGTAATGTTCCACCGAAACGACGGAAATCTAAAAGTCCTTCAGCTGTACGGTTAAACATGACACCCATACGGTCTAATAAATGGATGATTTGTGGTGCTGCTTCAGTCATTGCTTTAACAGGCGGTTGATCCGCTAAGAAGTCTCCACCGTAAACTGTGTCATCAAAATGAACCCACGGAGAGTCACCTTCACCTTTTGTATTTACCGCTCCGTTAATACCGCCCTGTGCACATACTGAGTGAGAGCGTTTTACTGGAACAATCGAGAACAAATCAACATGTGCCCCTTGTTCCGCTGCTTTAATTGTTGACATTAAACCGGCAAGACCGCCTCCGACAACAATAATTTTCTTCTCTGCCATAGAATTGTCACTCCCCTGAAATGATTAAACGTTTATACGAAAGCTAAAATTGCACTTACACCGATGTATGTCACCACAATAAAGATGACAAGTGATACCCAAGTGAATACTTTTTGTGATTTTGGTGATTGCAAAATGCCCCAAGTTACTAAAAATGACCATAAACCATTTGAGAAATGGAATACCACCGCAATGATACATACGATGTAGAACACTAACCAAATAGGATTCGATACGATATCATGTACCATATCGTAGTTCACTTCTTGGCCAAAAAACTTTTGAATGCGTGTTTGCCACATGTGAATCATTACGAAAATAAACGTTAAAATGCCCGAAATACGTTGAAATAAGAACATCCAATTTCGCATATACGAATGATGCCCGATGTTGTGACTAGCTGTAAACGCGATATGTACGCCGTAGACTGCATGATACAAAATTGGAATATAGATCATGATAATCTCTAAAGCATATAAAAATGGTAGCGACTCCATCACGCCTGCCGCCTTATTAAATGCTTCCACCCCTTGAGTTGCTTGATGGTTAACCATTAAGTGAACGAGTAAAAAGCCACCTAACGGAATGACACCAAGTAACGAATGTAAACGTCTAAGGTAGAATTGGTTCTTTGAATGTGCCAAAGGAAGTCCCCCCTGCAATACTATTAATTTTTTTGATTTCTTTTTGTAGTTGGCTGTCGAGAAAACGTTTGCATATCATGTAAAAAAAAAGAAATCAACTCTCTATTATTGTAACATTAATTGTGACAAATTTGGGTATGAGAATGATTCTCATACCCGAATTTATCTAGCCTTCCTCTTGCAATGTTTTAAAAAGGACCTCAGCCGTTTTTTTCGGCAATCCCGCCTCTTGTAGTGTCTCTACAGATGCTTCACGCATTTTTTTAATTGAACCAAATGTACGCAATAATTTTGTCTTCCGTTTTGGACCAATACCTTCAACTTGATCTAAAATCGAGCGTAGTCCAGTCTTTTGTCGTGTTTGACGATGGAAAGTAATCGCGAATCGATGGACTTCATCTTGAATGCGTTGTAATAAATAGAACGCTTGACTGTTTTTCTTTAATGGGACTACTTGTGCTGATTCTCCATATAATAATTCTGACGTTTGATGTTTATCATTTTTCGCAAGACCTGCAATAGGAATGTCTAATCCAAGTTCATTTTCAAGGACATCAGTCACACTCGACATGTGACCTTTCCCACCGTCAACAATAATTAAGTCTGGCAACGGTAATCCTTCATTCAGTACACGTGTATAACGGCGACGTACGGCTTCTTGCATCGATTTATAATCATCTGGCCCTTCAACAGATTTAATCTTATATTTACGATACCCTTTTTTATCCGGTTTCCCGTCTACAAAGCTCACCATTGCTGATACAGGGTCCACACCTTGAATGTTAGAGTTATCGAAAGCTTCAATACGAATCGGTGTTTGTATCCCCATCGCATCACCAAGTTGTTCAATTGCTTTCACCGTACGAGATTCATCACGCGCAATCAGTTCAAATTTATTCTCTAATGAAATACGCGCATTTTTATTTGCCATATCCACTAATTGCTTTTTCTGTCCTCGTTGCGGTGTGACGATGTTCGTATCCACGACAGAATGCACCATTTCTACATCTAATTGTTTCGGAATGTGCACTTCTTTAGGTAAAAAATGTTGATTCAGTTGATAAAATTGACCGATAAATGTATAAAATTCTTCTTCAGGCGTTTGTTGTAACGGAAACATCGTCGCTTCACGTTCAATCAAATTCCCTTGTCGAATAAAGAACACTTGAATACACATCCAACCTTTATTGACATAATAGCCAAATACATCTCGCACCGTTTGATCGACAGACATAATTTTTTGTTTTTTCGTCAAATTATTCACGTGTTGAATCAAATCACGATATTCTTTCGCCTGCTCGAACTCTAAATTTTCACTCGCCTTGACCATTTTCTCTTCTAAATTTTTTAAGATGGTCTTATCTTCACCATTCAAAAATTCGGTGATTTCTTTCGTCATGCGCTCATATTCATTTTGCTGAACGGGATAAACACACGGCCCTAAACATTGCCCAATATGATAATACAAACATAAGCGGTCTGGCATTTTATCACATTTTCGAAATGGATAAATACGATCTAACAACTTCTTCGTTTCATGTGCGGAGTAGGCATTCGGATAAGGACCGAAATATTTCCCACTCCCTTTACGCACTGTTCGCGTCACAATTAATTTCGGATGGCGTTCTTTCGTGATTTTTATAAAAGGATAGCTCTTGTCATCTTTGAGTAAAATATTATAGCGCGGTTGGTATTTTTTAATTAAATTCAGCTCAAGCAACAATGATTCCGTTTCACTTGAGGTCACGATATATTCAAAATCAACAATCTCTCGCACTAAACGCGTCGTCTTTGTATCATGAGCTCCTGTAAAATAAGACCGCACACGATTTCTTAGCTTTTTCGCTTTCCCAACATATATCACTTGGTTTTGCCGATCTTTCATTAAATAACAACCCGGCTCCATCGGTAAAACGCCTAGCTTTTGTTTAATTCGACTTTGGGTCTCCTCCATGCATCATTCACCTTCTTTACATCTCCTACCTTAAACATCCTCGTCAAATAACACCATCGTAATTTCAAACAACGAAAAGGAGTGAAACGAACGTCATAGCAATACTTCAATGACTGTTTCACTCCCGCAACGGTGACTCACTTCATATTTACAAGCACGCGGAGTCACTTATCACCGACTGCGCTTTCCATTTAATAAAATAACTGTAATTTGATATTCTAACTTTTTAAATTCATTTATTTTAATAAAAGTGAATATGAGATTATACGTGTTTATCCAATACTTGTGCTAAGTTTTCTTTTGGTTGGAATCCAACAACTTTGTCTACTGGTTGACCGTCTTTAAATACGATTAATGTTGGAATACTCATAACTTCAAATTTTGCTGCTGTTGCTTGGTTTTGGTCAACATCTAATTTTAAAATGTCAGCTTTACCTTCGTAGTCACCTGCTAAATCTTCTAATACAGGTGCAATCATTTTACATGGGCCACACCAAGTTGCCCAAAAGTCTACTAACTTAACACCTGATTGAATTTGTTCGTCAAAATTAGAATCTTTCACTTCTATTATTGCCATAGGAAGTTTCCTCCTTAAATATCGTGTGATGTTAAAATTATAACAAATTGTATGCATGATTTCATTATCATTGCTCAATTATTTCAATGTTGCGACTGTGACTCCAAATCCACCTTCACTTGGCATGCCACCTCTGAACGTAGCAACACTTTTATGACGTTGCAAATGTTGTTGCACGCCTTTTTGTAATGCACCCGTCCCTTTACCGTGAATAATATAAACATCTTCATAGTTACTGAGCACGGCTTGATCAAGATACTGATCGAGTGCAACCATCGCTTCATCGTAACGATAGCCTCTTAAATCCAGTTCCATTTTTACAGTGGAACGATTCGTACGTGTGACGACTTTTTTCGGTTGCTCTTTTGCCTTTTCTTTTTTCTCAAGGTCACTTAATGGTAATTTCATTTTAATAATGCCCATTTGAACGACCACTTCTTCATCACTCAACACTTCAAGCACTTCCCCTTTTTGACCATAAGAAAGTACTTTTACTTCGTCACCTGCTTTAATTTCATCCCATTTTTGCTTTTGCACGTTTTGTTTAATTGATTTCGCTTCATATTGATCTTCTAGGCGTTTACGTTGATCAATGAGCTCGTGTTCTTTTACTTCAGCACCTTTTTGATCGCGCATGTCACGTAACGATTTTAAAATATCATCCGCTTCTTCCATCGCTGCTTTGACACGCTGATTCGCCTTATCTTTTGCTTCTTCAATTAAACGGGATGCCATATTTTGATACTGTTCATATGCACGCGATAAGTCATTATGAATTTGTGAAGCTTCACGGACAAGTCGATCAAGTTCAATTCGTTGATCATCCACACGTTTCGCATTTTTTTCGAGCGACGCAATCATTTCATTAATTTCTTGTTCATCTTGACCAATCATGGATTTCGCATGATTAATGATTTTTAAACCGAGGCCTAAACGTTTCGATATATCAAATGCATTCGAACGCCCTGGCACACCCATTAAAAGTTTGTAAGTCGGGCTTAAAGTGTCCACATCAAATTCCACACTTGCATTCATGACACCTTCGCGATTGTAACTGTACGCTTTCAATTCAGGATAGTGCGTCGTTGCCATAACAAGCGCACCCATACCATGTACGTGATCTAAAATACTCATCGCGAGTGCCGCACCTTCACTCGGATCAGTCCCAGCACCAAGCTCATCAAATAAAATCAGGCTTTTATCATTGGCTTCTTCTAAAATATTCACAATCGTTTTCATATGAGAAGAAAATGTAGACAATGATTGCTCAATCGACTGTTCATCACCAATGTCACAAAAGACGTTATCAAACACGCTTAACTGACTGCCGTCTAACGTTGGAATTAACAAGCCAGACTGCGCCATCAGAATAATTAAGCCTAACGTTTTCAATGTGACTGTTTTACCACCAGTGTTCGGACCGGTAATAATGACAGTTTGAATAGACGACTCAAATTCAATCGTATTCGCCACTACCGTTTCTCGGTCCAGTAACGGGTGAAATGCTTTCGGCAAATACACTTGGCGTTGTTCTGAAAATGTCGGTTTTGTCCCTTTAATTTTAGCAGCATACCGCGCTTTCCCAATAAGAAAATCTAAATGACCCATCACTTGTTCAGAGATAAGACATGCTTCAGCTTCTTCTGCTACTTCGGCCGTTAACTCAGCAAGAATACGTTGAACTTCCGTTGCTTCCTCGCTGCTTAGACGACTGATTTGATTGTTCAACTCGACCACTGCAGAAGGTTCGATATATAGCGTTTGACCTGAAGCAGATTGATCATGTACAATCCCGTTAAAATCTTGGCGATACTCTGCACGCACAGGAATAACATTGCGCTCATTTCTCACCGTCACAATTGCATCGGATAACTTTTTCTGATTACTTGTGGACTTCACCATACGATCTAATTGTGCACGGACACGTTGATTCGTTTTAGCAATCCGGCTCCGAATCGACTGTAACTCCATACTTGCAGAATCATATAAGTCTTGCATATCACACTTTTGATGAATTGATTGGTATAAATGCGTCAATACAGGTAACTGCTGCATCTGCCCATTCAAAATTTCATAATTAATGGTTTCTTCATCTTCTACAAGTTGGTTATAAAACGTTTTAAACTGATTTTGAACTTGAATTAACGCTTTAATCGCATTCAGTTCTTGTACGTTCAATGTCCCACCAATTTGCGAACGCTTAATATACGGTTGCACGCGTGACAAACCGCTCATACTTGGCAAACGATATTGATTGTAGATTTGTGAAATTTCATCCACTTCATTCATTTGATAGACAACCGTCTCATAATCAGACGCTGGCACTAATTGTTTTACTTTTTCAATCGCTAAATCACTGATGACCTCTTGCTCAATCAATGACTTAACTTTATTAAATTCCAATATTTCTAAAGTTTTTTGTTTCATCCAATCCCTCAATTTCTATTCAACAGATTTGGGTTGCGTTATAAATTGTTTGAATGCTTTTCGAGACATCGCATTCACCACGTCCTCTTTTTTGACGAAGCCTTTTTGCGCTGTAGCGATACCGTAATTCATAAAGTTTAAATGGTCCACATGATGCGCATCTGTATTAATCGTTACTTTCAAACCTGGATTTTGTCGTAACACTTCTGCACTTAAATCTAAACGTTTCGGGTTCGCATTAATTTCAAGCACTGTCCCTGTTTCACGACATAACTCAATCAACTTTGTCATATTCGGTGCATAACCTTCGCGACGTCCGATAATACGACCAGTCGGATGTGCAATGTGGCGAACATAAGGGTTACGACATGCTGCTTCCAATCGCTTCATTATCTCTTCTTCTGATTGATTAAAACTTTGGTGAATCGCCGCAATGACATAATCGAGTTGTGCGAGCACTTCATCATCGTAATCTAAACGACCATCAGGCAAAATATCCATTTCTGTACCCGAATAAATATCAATTTCTGAGTATTCTTCATTTAACTTTTTAATCTCTTCATTTTGTTTCAATAAGCGCTCAACAGATAAACCATTCGCCACACGTAAACTTTGTGAGTGATCCGTAATACACATAAATTGGTAGCCTTTTTTAATGTTCGCTTCAACCATTTCTCTCAATGAAAATGCACCGTCACTCGCCGTCGTATGCATATGGATATCACCATTAATGTCATCGAGTGTGACAATTTCTGATAAATCTTTATCAAATTCTGTACCGTCTTCACGCATACTTGGCGCCATCCATTTCACGCCAAAATGTTCATAAATCGCCGCTTCACTATCTAGCTGTAGTAATGTGCCATCCGGTTGTTCGATGCCGTATTCACTTACTTTTTCGTTCGTTTGTTTCGCAATTTGACGAATGCGAATGTTATGATCTTTAGAACCCGTAAAATGTTGCAACGTATGATAAAATGCAGCAGGTTCAATCAAACGAAAATCAACGCTAATGGTTTCGTCATCAAAGGCAAGTTCCAGTGATACTTTAGTCTTCCCAACAGCGACCTCTTCCATTTTTTCAGGTATCGCTAACAGTTGCTGTTGAACTTCAAGCGGATCATTTGTACTAATAATATAGTCTAAATCTTTACTCATTTCTTTCTTACGACGAAAACTACCCGCCACTTCAAAACGTTCTATCGCTTCTATCGACTGTAAATGCTTTGTAATGAGCGCGTTTAATCCTTTCATCGTGTCAATCGGATAAGCCTCTTTTTTCGCACCTAACTCACGAACGGCTTCTATATATTTTTCTTCTGTCTTCTTACCAAAGCCGTCTAATGCACTAATTTCATGATTTTCAGCCGCTTTTTGAAATGAATCTTTATCCGTAATATTGAGTTCTTGATAGAGTCGTGCAATACGTTTACTTCCAAGCCCTTTAATTTTCAATAATGGAATTAAACCACTAGGCACTTCTTCTTTTAAGGCATTCAGTGTAGGTGATTCCCCTGTTTTTAAAAATGTGTTGATGACTTCACCTACACCTTTGCCGATATTTTTTAATTCTGTCACATCTTCTATTTGATTCATTGTACGTTCATCTGCTTCTAAACTTTGGACAGCTTTACGATATGCAGAGACTTTGAACGTATTTTCTCCCTTTAACTCCATATAAGTTGCGATTTCTTCTAATAAACGAATAACATCTTTCTTAGTCATCTCATCACCTCATTAAAAAAGAGGGTGAAACCATGTGACAACACATATCAGTCTCAGCCTCGTTCGTCTGTTTTATTTCAAATTCAATGTAAATTCTGATAAAAATGGAATACCGTTAATGAACCATTGGGCTACTTGTGATTGTGCAAGTGCATATTGTATCATCTCATTCGGATACAATGCTGTAACATAACAAGTAAAATGGATAAAAATGATACCTGAACAACAAGCGAGACATGCGCCTATTATTCTACTGGACCATCCGGGGCGTTGCAATGCAAACACACCATTAAAACTGCCAATCGCAAAATACAGCATCGTTTTCACAATCAACACAAGCAAAAGGAATACGATAACATAATTGAACCGCATTTCTGGTTGCGCGATATTCATAGCAAATTGGGTATCATATGCGACAGTTCGTGGATAAGGAATAAACAACCTAAAATAATGACTGAGTGGTTGATAAAATTGAGCTGCAACCCATAAAGAAAAATATGTACTACCCAAATGTAACGTACTGACTTTCCAACCTCTATGAAATCCTGTCATTGCAAAAAACAGCAAGACGATTATAATAAATAGTAGATACACATTAGTGTCCTCTATGTTTTAAACGTTGAATTTCTTCTCGTAACAGTGCATTTTCTTCTTCTAATAACACGAGTTCGTGCATCACATTGACCGCAGTTAGTACAGCTTTGCGCACAGAATCAAGTCCTGCGTTTCTACGTCCCAACTCTCGAATTTTACCATCTACTAAGTCAGCGACATAACGAATGCGTTCAGGATCGTCTTCCCCTAAAATCGTATAGTTTTGATTATTAATCGTTACATTGATTCGGTTTTTAAACTCACCCATCTTCACTCACCTAGCCTTATTATCTTTTTGATTTGTCATGGTACATTATACACGAGTTAGGCTTATTTGTGTATCATTCATTGTTTCCGTCGATATGATTCTATGTTACCATTTGAAAGTAAAAAAATAACTGGAGTGATCAAATGACCCACATTGTTAAAAAGCTCAATCCAAATGAAATTGAGCAACTCATACAACGACTTCAACCCGATACGCAAGACCTCCCTACTGGCATGCGCGCAAGAGCGAAATATGAAGGGGTCACAATCAGTATTTACAACTCACAAAAAGTAATGTTTCAAGGTAAAAATGCAGAAGCGCTATGGAACAAACTGATTGGCCACTCTAAAAGCGAGTCCCCTGTGAAGTCGACATCAAAAAAGAAACAAACAACGCCTACACATCAAATTCGTTACAATTCACATAGTTGTATCGGCAGTGATGAAGCAGGCAGCGGAGATTATTTCGGACCATTAACTGTATGTGCGTGTTACGTTTCTGCACAGCATATCCCTGTATTGAAAGAATTGGGTGTAGATGATTCCAAACGTTTAACCGATAAAAAAATTGTTGCCTTAGCCGAACAACTCGTTTCATTCTTACCCCATTCTTTACTCGTATTAGATAACCCAAAATATAACGAGCGCAAACAATTAGGCTGGTCACAAGTTAAAATGAAAGCTGTTTTACATAACGAATGTATTAAAAATGTATTGAAAAAAGTAGATGCATCTGAAGTAGATTATATTGTCATTGATCAGTTTGCGAAACAAGAGGTCTATGAACATTATGCGTTAGGTGCGATTCCAGAACGCCAGAAAACGCAATTTGAGACGAAAGGTGAGTCGAAATCATTGGCGATTGCAGCGGCGAGTATCATTTCACGGTATGCTTTTGTGAAACATATGGATCAGTTGTCGAAACGTTATCGTATGGAGATTTTGAAAGGGGCGAGTCATAAGGTGGATGTAACTGCGGCAAAGGTGATTGAGAAGTATGGGCTTGAGGTGCTTGATGGGATGAGTAAAAGTCATTTTAGTAATCGAAATAAAGCGATGTGTCTTGTGAATCCAAAGCATTGATTGAGTGTGAGGAATAACTGTTAACAGTAGTCATTGCACCTTGGATTGGTGTAAGGAACACTTGTTGACATTAGAATTTGCAACCTTTGATTACTGAACCGTGCGGCGCTTTCCTAGGGGCTGGCCCTTCAACTCAATTCGGCTTGATTAGAGTGTACATTTGGAGGTAGCCGAATTGGATTTTGGGAGCAGTACAAAAATCTCATGTACAACAAAGATTTCGTAGTACCTGACCCCGCAAGGATGACTAGACTTCTCAAAAGCATGCGTATTGAGAAGTCAGACAGCTACTGCGATAAACAATAACCACTATTTAATGTAAAGCAGTAAATGTTAGCAGTATGCACTCATTCCCTCAGGAGTCTTGCACGGTTTACACAGGCGTCGTACAATCTTTGGTGCTTTTCTGCTTTTCTACATTTCGTTGAATCCACTATTCTCATAGCTGTATTTTACTTTCACATCATCCTCCTCTTTACGATGCCATATTTGTGGCTGCTTTATGAATTTTATATTTTCAGTAGCTTTTAAATTTACTTAAAGTTGCGTTCCATGTATAATAAATCAAAATAATTACGATTTGAGGGATTGACTTGAATTTTACGCATGGCTTAACTCAAGAGGAAAATGATTTAAGACTGGAAATCATTGATAAAATTTGTAACAATCCTGTGGAAAGTATCACAGTAACGCTTGAATTCCAACCACTCATTGCCAAAAATGTTGTGGTTGCAGAAAATGGCGCGTTGGTGTCGATTTAACCGATATCTCTTCAACCGACGGATAAGCTCGTGTATACGAAGAAAAGTGCAATACCGGTTTATACGATGTGTGCTATTGATGCGATTGGCGTCTACTATACGATTCATGAGGATATTACGATTAAAAGTGAAGATGCGTTGACACATGTACCGATCCACCTCGCAGTCAAAAATGGACAAATCATCACTCAAAAAGAGAATTGCAATCTTGAATGTTGCCCTTATATTCACTTTTTCACGAGTCCACAAAATATCAAATACTATCTCGAGCAAGTTCAATTTACCGGACCCTATCAAATATTAAACTTAGATGAAGCGAATGACATCGCAAAAGCATTGTTTCGTTATGAGCAACTTGAATGTGATCACTGTTGCCAATCATTCTAAAAACGACGATATTACTTCAAACATCAACGTTTCTTCTTAAAACAAAACAACTCAAAAAAACACCAAGCAACTTCACTCGTTACTTGGTGTTTCCTATTATCGTTTTTTATCCTCGTAGTGTTGCGCCTTGTGCTTCTAACGCTGCAAGGATTGCTTCGTGTACTTTTGTGACTTGTTCTTCTGTTAAAGTATTATTTTCGTCTAAGTAAGCTAAACGAATTGCGACTGATTTTTTGCCTGCTTCCATATGCTCGCCTTCGTAAACGTCAAACACATGCGCGTCTTTTAAAATAGAACCGCCATTTTGATGAATTGTTTGAATGAGGCTTGCGGCACGTACTTCTGACGCTACAACAAGTGCAATGTCACGTGTCACGCCTGGGAATTTCGGAATTGGTTGATAGTTAATATAACCGACTGATTGTTGCATGATTTTTTCGTAGTTAAGTTCAAAAACATACGTACGACCTAAATCATATGTTTTCGCTACAATTGGATGTAATTCACCAATAAAACCAATCGCCTCCCCATTTAAAATGACTGCAGCTGTACGACCTGGGTGAAGCTCATCGATTTGTGTTGTTTCATAGTCAAAGTGTAATGCGAGTTGGTCAGCAACACGCTCTACCATACCTTTAACAAGATAAAAATCAACGACTTCTTTTTTGCCTTGCCATGGATTCGATACGTATTCCCCTGTCATAATCCCGCTTAAGTATTCTACTTGTTCTGGTAATGTTTCGCCTTCTTGACCGAAAAAGACATTTCCTAATTCATAAAGTGCAATATCTTGATTTTTACGCGCAACGTTATATTGTGTTGCGTCAATCAAATGCGGAATTAAACTTTGACGTAATGTTGAATGGGCTTCACTCATTGGCATTAACAACTCAACTGTTTGATGTGCTGCTGTTGTAAATGATGTTGCACGTTCGCGGTCCACTAATGAATACGTAATCGCTTGTGATAAACCTGCACCTTCTAATGTACGTTTCACAACACGTGTTTTACGTTGACGGTCAGTCAGTGCACCACTTGTCACATCTTCAAATATTGGTAACGTCGATGGAATGTTGTCATAACCGTAAATACGTGCGATTTCTTCAATTAAATCCGCTTCAATCGTAATATCACGACGACGTGATGGGACTTTTACATGAATGTCGTTATTCGTAATGTCTGTGTTAAAGCCGAGTTGTTCAAATACACGCACGATATCCTCTTCTGTTAAATCGAAACCGACTGTACGATTCACTTTATCAGCTGTAATTGTAATATCTGTTACTAATGCACCTAAATCACCATCTGTCACACGGCCATCTAACACTTGACCTTGTGCCAATGTTTCAAGTAAATAACATGCTCGATCCACAGCTTCATCTAAAAATTCTGTCGCAATGCCTTTTTCAAAACGGCTTGATGATTCACTACGCAAGTTTAAACGACGTGATGTATGACGAATCGCAACTGGGTTGAAAATCGCCCCTTCAACGACGACATTTCTTGTTTCCGGCGTCACTTCAGAGAAATCGCCACCCATTACACCACCAAGTGCAATGGGTTGTTGACCATTCGTAATGACGATATCGCTTGATAATAATTCGCGTTCTTGATCATCTAAAGTTGTCATTTTTTCATTTTCATGTGCAAGTCGAACTACAATATCGTTTGAACCGATGTGATCTTTATCAAACATGTGCAATGGTTGACCGTATTCTAACATGACATAGTTTGAAATATCAACGACGTTATTAATTGGACGAATGCCCGCTTTCATTAAACGTGCTTGCATCCATTCAGGTGAAGGTGCGATTTGTACATTTTCAACCACGCGTGCACTGTAGTAAGGGACTTGTGTCGTATCTTCAACTTTGACTGTTAATGTCTCATGCGCTGCTTTCGCCTGTGCTGTTACTGTTGTTTCTGGTTTTCGAACTTGTTTATCGTACAATGCTGCTGCCTCGTAAGCTGTTCCAATCATACTTAATGCATCCGCACGGTTTGGTGTTAAATCAAATTCCATCATTTGGTCATCTAAGTATAGCGCTTTTAACGCATCTGTACCTGGTTCAATGGCAGTAGAAAATTGATAAATCCCTCCTTCAAACACTTTTGGTACAACATTGCTTGGCAGACCAATTTCTTGAAGTGAACAAATCATACCTTCAGACACTTGACCACGTAATTTGGCACGTTTAATTTTAACACCACCCGGCAAACGACCCCCTACTTTTGCGACGATGACTGTTTGACCTGCGCCGACATTTGGAGCACCACAAACAATTTGTACAGATGCTGCTTCACCGATATTCACTTGGCAAATGTTAAGTTTATCTGCATCTGGATGTGGTGCAATTTCTTCAACATAACCTACAACTAAATTTTTAATCTCTTTCGTAAAGTCTTGAATATCATCAACTTCAATTCCTGTACGCGTAATACGTTCAGCCAACGCTTCAATTGAGACATCTAAATCGACATATGTTTCTAGCCATTCTTTAGATATTAACATGTTGTTCACCTCTATCTTCTACTGCTTTAAATTGATTTAAGAAACGAATATCGTTCGTGTAGAAATGGCGAATATCTTCAATACCATATTTCAACATCGCGATACGGTCAGGTCCCATTCCAAACGCAAAGCCTGAATATTTTTTCGAATCAAAACCTGCCATTTCAAGTACGTTCGGATGCACCATACCTGCCCCTAAAATTTCGATCCAGCCTGTATGTTTACACACGTTACAGCCTTTCCCTTTACATTTAAAACATGATACGTCAACTTCAACAGACGGCTCAGTAAATGGGAAATAACTTGGACGTAAACGAATTTCACGATCTGCACCAAACAGCGATTTCGCTAATAATTCGAGTGTCCCTTTTAAATCACTCATTTTAATATTTTCGTCGACAACGAGTCCTTCGATTTGTGTAAATTGATGACTATGTGTCGCGTCATCAGAGTCACGACGATACACTTTACCCGGACAAATGATTTTCACTGGACCTTGACCGTTACGTTGCTCCATCGTACGCGCTTGTACAGGTGACGTGTGGGTACGTAATAATACCTCTTCAGTAATGTAAAAACTATCTTGCATATCACGAGCTGGATGTGATTTCGGTAAGTTGAGTGCTTCGAAGTTGTAGTAATCTTGTTCTACTTCAAAACCTGTCACAATTTCATAACCTAAACCTAAAAATAAGTCTTCAATTTCTTCAACTGTACGTGTTAAAGGATGTTGTGCCCCTGTAGCGACTGTACGCCCTGGTAATGTCACATCAATCGACTCTTCTGCAAGTTGTTGGTTTAATTGTGCTTCAGCTAGTAGCGTTTGACGTTCAGCAATCGCCCCTTCAATCGCTTGACGCACTTCATTGACACTTTGGCCATAAGCCGGTCTGTCTTCTTTCGGCAAGTCTTTCATTTGTTTCATAAGACCTGTCACTTGACCTTTTTTACCTAAATATTTGACCTTTACATCTTGTAACGCTTTTTCATCTTGTGCTTGCTCAATATCAGTCATTGCTTCATTTTTAATTTGAATCATTGCTTCATTTTGCACCATTGTCATTCCTCCTTTGATTCTTTAACGACATTCATACTGAAACCTCTTTATCGCACTTCATCATGTCAAATGTCGGATGTGTCTTTTGTCCTCAATCACATCGTACACAAATAAAAAAGACTCCGCCCGCACTATTGGGACGAAATCTCTTCCGTGGTACCACCCAGTTTTATGTATCCAAGACACATACACTCTGAATTCATATTGATAACGGATTTTACTTCCGACTTAAATCTCTTTAAGTAGCTAAAAAGGTGAAAAAAACTATGTAGATTGAGTCCAACTCACAGTTCATGTCAGACTTCCCTGAACAATCTCAATAATAGTTTACGTCTTTTTATCAGCAGTTTGTTGAATTGTTAATACGTCTATTATATACATGCGTCCATCAAGGGTCAACCCAAAGTCTAGCCCTTTAAATAAAACATTAAAATGCCAGCAGCGACGGCAACATTTAAACTTTCAGATTGTCCATAAATAGGAATGATCAAGTTTTGTGTCGTGTGGGCTAATAAATCGGTCGCAACCCCTTCGCCTTCATTACCGAGAATAAGCGCAAATGTCTCTTGCTGGCTTTCGACTTGATGATACCTCGTCGCATCTTGCAATGCTGTCCCATATATCGGTCCTTCAAACGACGACATCCATGCTGGCATATCATCCACATATTGAATTGGAATGTGAAAGACACTGCCTTGACTTGCACGTAATACTTTATCTTGGTAGACATCAGCAGTTCCTTTCGTCATCACAATTAAGTCTAATCCCGCTGCGTCAGCCGTACGAATCATCGTACCGAGGTTGCCCGGATCTTGAATGCGATCTAAAATCAATACTTGTTTGGCAGCAGTGACATCAACTTGTGGCTTTTCAATGATTGCAAATATCCCTTGAGGTGTGACGGTTCCAGATAATGTTTCAGCGACTTTTTGGGTGATTTCGTACACTTCCTCCGCCGCTTCAATGAGTTCTGTCGGGACACGGCTCGGCTCAATCATAAACAATTGTGTCACCTTAATCTGACTTTGTACTGCTTCTTCAATTAAATGAAATCCTTCTAGAATTGCAAGTCCTTGCTTATCGCGTTCTTTCTTCTTTTTTAATTTATTATAGTTTTTAATTTTCGGATTTTGTATCGATGTAATAGCTTCCATTTTTGCCTCATCTCACTTCATCTTATGTTCGTATACTGCTCAAAAAATAGGACTGGAACAGTGATAGTTCCAGTCCTATTTTACATTAATATTCAGTTACTGTAAAAAGTCTATTATTTAGAAACGACTTCTTCACCTTTGTATGAACCACAGTTTGGACATACACGGTGAGATAATTTTAATTCACCACAGTTTGGGCATTCTTGCATACCTGGTACTGCTAATTTAAAATGTGTACGGCGTTTGTTTTTTCTTGTTTTAGAAGTTCTTCTTTTTGGTACTGCCATGGTTAGTTAATCCTCCCTTTTATTCGATTCATTTGACGCATCGTAGTTCAAAAAACTTAGCGTGCATGATTACTATCATCGTATAATTGTTGTAATTTCTGAAGCCTTGGATCGACATTCACATGTGATTCATCTTGAGATGGGTCGTTATCCAAATTATCTTCGTCAATAACTTCCCAACCTTGACCACCAGTGAGCATTTGATCGCTGTCATCCGCAACGACACGCATTGGTTTTTCAAGCATAACAATCTCTTCAGCAATTTCGCGAAGATCAATCATACCATTAGTGACAAGATGATAATGTTCATCGTCCTCATCCTCATACAAACCATCTAAATCAAATACTTCCGTTGTTGTTGCATCCAATGGGACATTCACAGGCACTAATGTACGCACGCATGCCATCGTATACTGCCCAGTTAAATGCATTGTCGCAACAACCTCATTCGATTTAACAATCAACTCACCCTCGATGTCAATCGGTGACAAGTCTAATAGAGCCAAGTTTTGAATCAGATGGTTAAACGTTACGGTCTGATTAAATTTAAAAGGTTGTCCTTGGTATTTTCTCAATTGTGTTATTGACCACTTCATATGGCTTCACCTCTAACAAGCACAAAATTTATTTTAACTATTGATAGTTAAGTTGTCAAGATTTTTTCTTAACATCTTAAGTTCTGATACAATATTCATAATGAGACACGAAAGGACAGAATGCAAATGAAAAGTGTCGCAATGATTACAGAATATCACCCTTTTCATCACGGTCATCTCTATCACGCGCAACAAAGTAAACAACTTTCTCAAAGTGACGTTGCAATTGCCATCATGAGCGGCCAATTTATGATGCGTGGGATGCCCGCGATGTATAACAAATTTAAACGTGCACAAATGGCAACAGCAGGTGTCGATTTAGTAGTCGAAATGCCATTAGTCGGCTCACTATCCTCGAGTGACATTTTCGCTCAAACCGGTGTCAAAGTGGCAGAATATTTACAAGTTGATGTATTGAGTTTCGGGAGTGAAAGCGGTGACCTATCGCAATTAGAATACGCTGCAAACCAACTCGTTGAACTCGAGCAAACAACTGCTTTTCAAACAGCAATCAAGTCAGGTAAAAGTTATGCCAGAATTGCAGCTGAAACATTGCAAAGCGACCTATTAAGTATGCCGAATAACATTTTGGCTATCGCCTACCTGAAACAATTACAATTACAACACAGTCCCATTCAACCGATGACCGTTACGCGTGCACACGCCCAACACCACGATTCCGACATGCATCACGCCTCTATCGCAAGTGGTACAGCGATTCGCGAAGGTATCATGAACGGTGATCAGACTTGGCAAAAGATGGTACCAGAACAAAACATACCTTTAATGACCACACCATTTCATGATCAACAGCGTTTATTCGATTTGATTAAATTCGCGATTTTGCAACATACACCTGAAACATTAAAGCAAATTTATACGATGAGTGAAGGTTTTGAAAATCGTTTATACCGTGCAGCGTTGTCAGCAACAGATTACCCATCGTTTATGCACACATTAAAAACGAAGCGTTATACGTATACCCATATTCAGCGGATTTTAATGAATGTGTTGTTGCATTTTCAATATGCTGATGTCACCGAAGATATCCATGCCGTAAGAGTGTTAGCAATGACGCCTCAAGGGCAACGCTACTTGAAATATTTGAAGGCACATTTTCCTGAGCACCGCATCATCACAACTATCAATCGCGAAACGGCAAAGCTATTTCAAAATGAAGTAAAGGCAACGGGAATTTATAACGTTTTGACGGGCGGTACTATGACCGATTTCAATACGCCTGTGTACATTGCGCATCAATGAATTCCCCCATTTTAACACGATTGGACATTGGCCATTCACTCAACTTTCATATCGTAGGAACGAAGATGGGACATTAAGTTCATCCTAACATTTATTTACTCATAGATTTATGATTCATTAATAATGATAAAACTGTCGGAAAACGAGAGTGAATGGGATATAAAAAAATAATGCTATTGATTTTCTTGAATTCATCAACTTACCCTCAGTTTCCTGAATTTGATGTAAGATTGCCCAGAAGGCTGAGACTCCTGAGGGAATGAGTGCATACTGTTAACAATCACGTCTTTACTTTAAATAGCGATTACTGTTTATCGCAGTAGCTGTCTGACTTCTCAATACGTAGGCTTTTGAGAAGTCTAGTCAGCCTTGCGGGGGTAGTACTACAAAATCTTTGTGACACATGAGATTTCTGTACTGCTCCCAAAATCCAATTCGGCTTCCATCTCATGTATGCTTCAATCAAGCCGAATTGAGTTGAAGGGCCAGCCCCTAGGAACGCGAAGCCATGAAGGCAATCAAAAGCCACAAATCGTAGGAAGAGGGCAAGTTAAACAAAATACTGCATCAATAGCATCAAAAATTTTTATACTAACTCTTTGTTTCATCATGCTCCAAATGGTTTTTGAGTCCGTCTATTTAATTGACATTCCCCGTTAGTTTTCTCGCTTAAATTTTTTTAACAACGCCTCTTCAACATGTTTCGGTACAAATTCAGAAATATCGGCATCATATTGCGCGACTTCTTTCACCATACTCGAACTAATAAATGAATAATCTGTCGAACTCATCATATATAAGGTTTCCACTTTATCATTCAACTTTTTGTTCATTGAAGTAATTCGTAGCTCATATTCAAAATCACTGACCGCACGCAAACCACGAATGATTGTTGTCGCACCAATTTCGTCACAAAAATCTACTAATAAACCACTGAAGGAATGGACATACACATTCGGTAAATGCGCGACGGACTTTTCAATTAATTCAAGTCGTTCATCTACTGTAAATGTCCCTTTTTTACTACTGTTTCGTAATACACAGACGTGCAATTCATCAAAACGGTCCGCACTTCTTTCAACGATATCAATATGTCCTTTTGTAATAGGGTCAAAACTTCCAGGGATAACAGCTTTCGTATTAACCATGACTTTCTCCTTTTTTCAAAACACAAGTGTCAGTTAAACCATAGTGATAGCATTTGACTTCTTCAAAAAGTGAAGTATCAATGGATTCACGATGGCTATACTCACACACGATGATACCATTTTGCTTTAATAAATCAAATTGATGAATACTTTTCAGCGCTTCATCAATGAATCCTTTTTCGTATGGTGGATCAAGAAAAATTAAATCGAACTGAATTTCTCGTTTGTTCAACGCTTTTAACGCGCGGTCCGCATTATTTTTATACACTTCAGCTTGATGCGTTAAGTCCAACTTTTTCAAATTGTGTTGAATAACTTTAACAGCACGGATATTTTGATCGACAAAAATCACTTTGTCCATCCCTCGAGAAAGTGCTTCGATGCCTAAACTGCCACTTCCAGCAAATAAATCGAGCCCGAGCCCTTCAACTGTATGTAAACTATTAAAAATACCTTCTTTCACTTTATCCATCGTCGGTCTCGTATTGCGCCCTTCCAACGTTTCGAGTGATTTACTTTTATGTTTTCCTGCGATGACACGCATGTTTTTACACTTCCAATCCGATTTCATTTTTAATATACTTTGATGTAAGAGGAGGAATCCAAATGCAACAATCTTTTATCGTTTTAGGGCACGGATTGACGGATTTATACGAATTCAAAACGCTCATCGAATATAATTATGAACGTATCGATCGCATCGTCTTTTTCCATACACCAAAGTCCACACGTCAACTGACATCTGTGGCGATTATTATGCAACCTACTGAAGGGCGTAAGTTTCAAGCGATGTATATGATGTTAGACGCCTTTCGTTACCCATATCCCGAAAGCAATCGTAAATACGAGCTCATCCAATCTTATGCGGCACCTTACAATATCGAAATGGTCGGTGTAGATGTTCATGCACCCGATGACTATCCTGAGCTTGATCTTTACTTTAACTATTTAAAAAGTGTATTACGATTGCAACATTGGATTCCTGCACTGGAATAAGCTTATTCATTTGCTTCTTTTGAATATTCTTGTTTCAAATCTTTATAAGGTGAACCGACAACGCGTGTGACATATTTCAATTTCATCAGGCGTGTCACCACATCGTCAATATCCTTTTGATTCACATACATCGATACGTATTTTTGTTGTGAATTCGTATAAACAATATGACCATATTTTCGAATATGACGTTCATGCTTCATGTTTTTAAGATAAATGATTATATTTTCACGTTGTATGATATCCATTTTTTCACCTCGAATTTTACATTATTATCGTACCATGTGTCACTGTCTTCGGAAAGTATGACGTTATTTTAATGGGAGGTATTTCATAATGACTCGCAAATCTCAAATTTTAAAAGGGACACTATTGGGTGCAGCTTCTGTGGTGACTGGCGCCCTATTACTTCAAAAGACTACAAAAGCACCTCAACCTCGAGCGATACCGCCATTTTTCAGTGGCCAAACGCCGTACATATTAAGTCATCGTGGTGGCATGGGTGAACGACCTGAGTCTACTGCACTAGCATTTGATTATTCTGTGCTGATGCAATTGACTGGCTTCGAAACAGATATTCGCATTTCTAAAGATGAACAAGTGATTGTATTTCACGACGCTGAAGTGGATCGTACAACAAATGGTTCTGGCCCAGTTAGCCAACATACACTCGAGGCATTGAAAGCCTTAGACGCGGGTTATCATTTTAAAGATATTAACGGAGAAAGTCCTTATCAAAATCACCCAGATGCGAAAATTTTAACAATGGGTGAGCTCTTGTCACGCTATCCTGAACAACGTGTGAATATCGATATTAAAGATCATCCGGATAGCTATGAAGGACAAATTGCTGCTCAACGCTTATATGATGTCATTGTACAACATCAAGCTGAATCGCGGGTGCTCGTCACAAGTTTTTATCGCGAACAAATTGAACGTTTTCATAAAATTAGCCAAGGGACGGTAGCAATCGGGGCAAGTCAAGCTGAAGTGACAGAGGGCATTTTAAAACTATATACAGGTTTGAAACTTTTTTATCACGGAAAAGCTCAAACATTCCAAATGCCGACACACTTCCATGGTGTTCCGCTCGTTCAACCGAAGCTCATTCAATGGCTGAACAGTTCTAACAGGATGCCAGGCTATTATGGCGTCAATAGTGTCGATTTAATGCATCACCTTGTTGATTTAGGCGTGCATACTATCGTCACGGATCGCCCTTCTATTGGCCGTCAATTTCTCACTGCTTATCGCCAACAACAGTCTTAATATAATGAAGCTGGGAGTTTCATCATCCCAGCTACTTTTATGATGTATTAAACTTTCGCTTTATCAAACTCGACATTGACACGTTGCACCCGTGGCACATCCCCCACCTGTCGTTAACGCTTCAAACAATGGCGTTCCCGCATCAATTTTGACATGCTCTGACACGCTCGTCGCAATCATCGTAACAATTTCATCCAATAGTTGTTGGAGTGCCGTTTCACTTTGCTTAAATGCGACGACAGTATCATGCATTTCATATTCACGCTTCAGTCGTCTCGTTGTTAGCATCACTTCTTGATAATCAGGGTGATAGCGTCCAAATCGTTGCACTTCATCATAATTGATCTTGCTTTTCAAAAACTGACCATATAACCGTTGTGCTTCCCTATCTTCCACTAAAACTTGTTTCGCTTTTTGATAAGCGACAAACAAATCAGATTGGCGAATTTGATCGGCTAAGTCATCGGTTTGATCAAGCACTTGCATCAATGGTTCATCGTACATGTTACGCGTTCTCCCCTTTCTCTAAAAAGATTAACATATAATATTGGCGCTGGACTTCTCCACCCATTTCAACATATTTTGAATTTAACATACGCGAACGGTGAACATCTGAATTGATCCAACTGTGCACCAACGTAGGGACATCATTAAAGTTATACCCTACGTTTTGAGAGACAGATTGATAACTAAGTGGTGTTTGTTTCACCAAATTAATCAAATTCTCTTCTGTAAATTCTGTATTTTTTTGATTACCATAATTAAACAAATCAACCGTCGCAACATTTTCAAGCGTATCATTCACTTTTAAAGGTTGACGCTCATTCAGTTGACGCATTTCATTCGTTAATTCGTATAACGTGAGCCGCTCGTTCACATTTTGATCTGCAGGACGCGCATCTTCTTCTACTGATTCTTCTGTTTCTTGAGACGTCGTTTCTTCATTATTTTGCGCATACGGATTCATATCGGTCAATGCTTCTTTGTCTAAATAGCGTAACCCGAGTACTTTATTTTTTTGTTGATCTATAAACACTTGTGCAAATGTATCATCAAATTGGATTAAAGCTTGAGTTTTAACATCTTTATCCGATAGTTCGTAATGATACGTTTGTCCATTCACTTTAAATTGAGGTTCTGTATTGATTGAAAATTTATCAAACAAATCAGACGCTTGTTCGTTAATTTTAATGGGTCCAGTTAATTTTTCCGTATTTTGCCCCGTCACATAAACAGACTTCACTTTGTCATTTTTAACCGCAAAAATAATGTAACGTTTGTCACCTTTATAAATGTATTTATGATATCCCTGCTGAAAAGAATAAATACGATCCGGTGTACCAAATTGTGATGTAATTTGATTTAACGATTTGCCAATATATGTTCCGACACCACTTTCTAATGGCGGATTCTGTCCGTCAGTTTGGTTCACATTTTTAGGTTTTTCTTGTTGTTGGTGATTAGCACGATTTGGATTTTCTAGTACATCAAACTCAAGTTGAGGGGAATAAAATAAATAGACTAAAAAGCCGACTAATAACAACACTGCTAGTACTTTAATCAATTTTCTTCGCATATGTTCCCCCTCTTAATTTATCATTGCTTTTATTTCCATTAATATGGATCGCATACATCTTCAAATCTTATCCGACTTTAATACTCACTTTTCATTATAAAACCATTCGTTCGCTTTGTGTACGGTCAAAATTAAAAATATCACAATCCGTTGATTTCATTTTATCGTATCATTATTGACACTGACTTTCTACTATTTACAAAGGTCTGCGCTGAAGTTTTCATTTTTGTCCAATTCCATTTCTTCCCTTTGATGCATTGAACAGAGTGATTATTTTATTTAAATCCAATTCCTTTTAAAATTCTAAATGTCTTATACTTACTTTAAATTCCAAACATTTAATCAATTACTGGAAAATCGCTTGATGATAGTACTTATGAAATGACATTTATTTACAAAATAAGTTTTGCTATATTTTTAAAAGCATTTTCATTTACAATAAATATCATTATTGGTATACTTTTTATATCAAATGAAGGAGGTATTAGAACGATGAACAAATTATTCAAAGTTTCAGCACTTTCCATTTCACTTGGTCTAGCGGGATTAGTAGGTACTAACGTGCAAGCTGCAGAGGAGGCACCAGCAACACAATCAGACGATTTTGATGCGACAGCTTACAATCAACACAAAAACTTATCTTCACAGTATGATGCATTAAGACAACGTCAAGCGCAAGAACAACAAAATGTGCATACAACATCTACAAAAAATGATGATTTTGATGTAGTGGCTTACAACCATCACAAAAACTTATCTTCACAGTATGATGTGTTAAGAGAAAGCCAAGCAGCGCAACATCAAAAAGAAATTCAAAACAATTAATACAACTTAATAACAAGAATGGTTTATCATTCTAAAATGATATTGAACCGTTACAATCTATTTCAATATGCTCTATTATGAATTGAAACCATACGAGGTAAAACACGCGGCTGTGTTTTGCCTCTTTTTATGTTTTTAAAAATATTGAGCAAAATTGGAATAGACATCACTTGCTTTTAAATTGACTCTATTCATATCATTGTCTCATCGAACGATTTACCACAATGGGCGCACTAAAAAAGCAACAGATGTGAAATCAATCATCTGTTGCTTTTTTATTATAAACCAAATGTTGCTTTAATGAGCGAAGTCGTTTCGCCACCAGGATAAAGCACATAAAGTAAGATATATACCGCTACACCCGTAATCGCTGTGAAAAACCAAATTACTGATGCGACTGGTCCGATTTTACGATGAACACTGTAACGATCTTTTAATCCTGTAAAAATTTGGATTAAACCAAGTACTGCCCCCACTGTTGCTAATGTAATGTGGAAAACCAAGAAGATAGTGTAATAAACTTTAACTGAATCTGGTCCTCCAAATGCTGTATTACCAATAAAGATAGTACGACTCGCATAAATTGTAAAAAAGACAACTGCAAAAATAGCAGCCCACAGCATCGTTTTTTTATGACGCTCAATTTGACGCTTCCAGATGAGGCGCCAACCGATAGCAACTAAAATGGCACTAATTACAATACAAGTTGTACTTAACGTAGGTAAAATAGGTACATTCATTTTATTCATTCCTCACTCGTAGACCTTCTAAATTAATTGTATTAAAGAAATCACGACAACAAGTGCAAAAAATAGAACAAGATAGTTTAAAGAGTAAATAAACATTTTTGTTGCCCATTTTGTTTCATTTGCTGACGATTTAAAACTTGTAAGCCCTAATGCAATCCATCCAACGTTAAGTAACGTGGCTAACACGACGAAGACCACACCTAAATCTTGCATTAAAAATGGAAGTGGTAATAATGCGATCAGCCATAGAAACATGCCGACACGTGTGCGCGAAAAGCCTTTAACAGATGGTAACATTGGAATGTGTGCTGTTGCATATTCATCTTTTCGTTTAATTGCTAATGCGTAAAAATGAATCGGCTGCCAACAAAACACAACTAAAAATAATGCCCAAGCCATCAAACTTAAGTGACCATCAATCGCGACCCAACCGATTAATGGTGGTACCGCTCCAGGCACACTTCCTACCACAGTATTCCATGTCGTATGTCGTTTTGACCAAATGGAATAAAATGATACATAACCAACGATACCAACGAGTCCTATAACACCTGCTTGCATATTCAACATGAACAATAATATTTCACCAACGACCATCATACCAAAGCTTAATAACAATAAATGACGATCTGAAATACGATTGTTAACAGTTGGTCGATTTTGTTTACTTGGCATTAATTGATCAATATCTTGGTCATAGAAATTGTTCAATGCACATGCTCCGCCCATTACTAACGTAGAACCTATGATCATCACAATAATTTGTGGAATAGAAGCTAAAAATGCATGATGTGTCATGACTATAGCCAACCACGCACCCGCAAATGATGGAATTAAGTTGCCTTGAACAAGACCTAACTTAATAATTTGTTTCAGTTCTTTATAAGTAATACGACCGGAAGTTTGTGATACAACCTCTGATTTGGACATCAGTTCCCCCCCTTAAAATAACATATACATTCATGATATATGAAAGCGTCGAGAATGACTAGTTCAAATAAGAAAAATTTGTGACACTTTAACGACATTCAAAAAACGTCATGATAAAGTCACATTTTTTAGTTCAGTTTTTGTTATAATGTGGGTGATGTTGATGAATAGAGATTATTTAATTTGATACATAATGAGGTGTTTGAGATTGTTTAAAAAGCGAAACCTAAAGTGGCTTGCTGTCGTAACGACATTGATTATGACTTGGGTTCAGCTTGGTGGTGCACTCGTAACAAAAACAGGTTCTGAAGATGGTTGTGGTTCAGATTGGCCACTGTGTCATGGCGCATTATTACCGCAAAACCTACCGATAGAAACAATTATTGAATTGAGTCACAGAGCTGTATCTGGATTATCTGTTATTTTTGTGACATGGCTTGTGATTACATCTTGGAAAAACATTGGGCATATTAAAGAAGTAAAGCCTTTAGGTATGATTAGTATTGGCTTTTTACTCGTTCAAGCTTTAGTCGGTGCTGCTGCCGTCATGTGGCAACAAAATGATTATGTATTGGCACTTCATTTCGGAATTTCCCTTATTAGCTTCTCTTCCGTTTTCGTGTTGACGTTAATCATTTTCGACATGGATAAAAAATACGAAGCCAATAAAGTACACATCCGCAAGCCATTGCAACGCTATACATGGCTGATGACCATTGTTGTATATTTAACGATTTATACTGGGGCGCTTGTAAGACATACAGATTCAAGTCTTGCTTACGGTGCATGGCCATTACCATTTAACGATATTGTGCCTCATGATGTGCATGACTGGGTTCAACTGGCACACAGACTGATGGCAATGGTGGCATTTTTCGTCATTATGTTCACTTATATCCATGCAGTGAGACATTATCCAACAATGAGAACGATTCATTACGGTTATACAGTGAGCTTTATTTTAATTATTTTACAAGTTGTAACAGGGGCGCTCTCTATCGTTACTAACGTGAATCTAATCATCGCTTTACTCCATGCGCTATTTATCACGTTATTATTCGGTATGATTAGTTATTTCATCTTGTTAATCCTACGTACGAATCGTGGAGATCAACAAGCTTAAAATGATAGAAATTTTAAAAGACATCAAACAGCAGAAATTGTTGTTTGATGTCTTTTTGATTGCTTTGTCACGTGGGTCTTAATGTCATGTTTGATTAAAATGACAAATGCGGGCTTTATCGTACCTTTTCAAATTCACATTTATACTTCTGGTTTAATTTCAATGAGTAAATCTTGTGTCTCAACGCTATCGTTTGCAGCGACATGAATTTTTGTAATCGTCCCTTTAAACGGCGCTTGTACCGTTGTTTCCATCTTCATTGCTTCACTAATAATGAGTGATTGCCCCGCTTCAACTTGATCTCCTTCAACGACATTCACTTCAATAATCGTACCCGGCATTTGTGCACCAATATGATTTGGATTACTCTTATCTGCCTTCACTTTCGCTAAATGAGACGTTTGAATATTTTCGTCTTTCACTTGAATACGACGTGCTTGACCATTCATATCAAAGAAGACGGTGCGCACACCATTTTCATCAGGCTCAGTAATAGTTTTCAACTCAACAATTAAAATTTTACCTTTATCAATTTCGATTTGAATTTTCTCGTTATTGCGCATACCGAAGAAGAATGTAGGTGTATCTAACTTTGAAACATTGCCAAATGTCTCATAAGTTTGCATGTATTGTTCGTACACTTTTGGATACAACGCATAGCTAATTAAGTCTTGTTCAGTCACTTTGTCTTGTTGCTTTTCTTGTAATTCTTCACGCAAAGATTCGAAATCAATAGGCGCTAGATATTCACCAGGACGCGCAGTTAATGGTTGCTGGCCTTTTAAAATGACCCGTTGCAATGTCTCATTAAATCCGTTCACTGGTTGACCAATATCGCCTCTAAAGAAAGAGACCACGGATTCAGGAAAATCTAATTTATGACCTTGCTCGATAACAGACGTTTCATCCAATTCATTTTGCACCATGTAGAGTGCCATATCCCCTACCACTTTTGATGATGGCGTCACTTTCACAATATCACCGAAGAGAAAGTTTACACGGCGGTACATGTCTTTCACTTCACTGAAACGTTCACCGAGCCCTAAACTTTTCGCTTGTTGACGTAAGTTGGAATATTGGCCCCCTGGCATTTCATGTTGATAAATTTCTGTATGTGGCGATTTCATATCACTTTCAAAATCACTATAATACGGTCGCACTGCATCCCAATAATGCGAAAGTGTTTCATGTCCTTCAATGTCCATACGAATATTGCGTTCAAACCCACTCATGGCATAATACAATGAATTACTACTTGGTTGACTTGTTAAACCTGACATTGCCGCAACTGCTGTATCAATGACGTCAATACCTGCTTCGATCGCTTCTTTATAAGTGAGAATACCGTTACCACTCGTATCGTGTGTATGGAGGTGAATCGGTAAGTCAACAGCGGCTTTCAATTCACCAATCAATTCATATGCCGCTCTAGGCTTCAATAATCCAGCCATATCTTTAATCGCTAACATATGGAAACCTTCACGCTCTAGCTCTTTCGCGAGTTTCACATAGTATTCCAACGTATAAATATTAGAACGTTCAGGATTTAAAATATCACCTGTATAACAAATTGTCCCTTCAGAAATTTTGCCTGCTTTTTGGACTGCTTCGTTAGCGACTTTCATTTGTTCTAACCAGTTCAACGAGTCAAATATTCTAAAGACGTCGATTCCTGCGTCAGCACTTTCCGCAATAAATTTTTGGATGACATTGTCAGGATAATTGCGATAACCAACTGCATTAGAAGCACGCAATAACATTTGGAATAACACATTCGGAATTGCTTTTCTTAATTTTTCGAGACGTTCCCATGGATTTTCTTTTAAGAAGTTATAGGCGACATCAAACGTCGCACCGCCCCATAGTTCAAGTGAGAAGTTATCTTTCATTACTTGTGCAGTTTCTGGTGCAATTTTGAGTAAATCATGTGTTCTCACACGTGTTGCGAGTAAAGATTGATGTGCATCACGAAATGTCGTATCAGTGAGCAATACGTCTTCTTGTGCTTTAACCCATGCTGCTACAGCTTGAGGTCCTTTTGCATCAAGTAATTGTTTCGTACCACTTAATGAATCAATCGCCTTCGTATCCGTCGTCGGAATATGGGGTTTCTCGAAATGCGGTTTCGGTCTTTTTTCGACACTTGGAAAACCGTTAATCGTTACATTACCAATATATTCTAATGTTTTTGTACCTCTATCACGCGACGTTTTAATTGTGAATAACTCTGGCGCTTCTTCTAAAAATTTCGTCGTGTAATCACCAGACGCAAACTTATCATGTTGAATCACATTACGTAAAAATGGAATGTTCGTTTTCACCCCACGAATTCGCATTTCTTGAAGTGAACGCGCCATTTTTTCTCTCGCTTCTTTATAACTGATCGCATGTGTCGAAACTTTAACGAGTAGCGAATCATAATACGGTGAAATTTCTGCACCTTGGAATGCATCTCCAGCATCTAATCGGACACCGAAGCCCCCACTCGAACGGTAGGCAACGATACGCCCCGTATCCGGCATGAAATCTTGTGTAGGATCTTCAGTCGTAATACGACATTGAATTGCATAACCTAACGTGCGAATATCAGTTTGTTGTGGCATCGCAATCGCTTCGTCATGTAATAACTGTCCATCCGCAATCAAAATTTGTGTTTTAACAATGTCCACGCCCGTAATCATTTCCGTAATCGTATGTTCTACTTGGACACGTGGATTCACTTCAATAAAGTAAAATTCGTTGCCAGAAACTAAAAACTCAACCGTTCCTGCATTCACGTATTTAATTTGGCGCATTAAATCGACAGCCGCTTCACAAATTTGTTCACGCAAATCATCCGGCAAGCTTACTGATGGCGCTACTTCAACGACTTTTTGATGACGGCGTTGAACCGAACAATCTCTTTCATAAAGATGAATGATGTTACCCGCTTCATCACCAATCACTTGTACTTCAATATGTTTCGGTTGATCAATAAATTTTTCAATATACACTTCACTATTGCCAAATGACTTTTCTGCTTCAGATTTAGCACGAGTGAACGCCTCTTGTAATTCAGATTGTTCTCTCACGATACGCATCCCTTTACCACCACCGCCACTTGTTGCTTTAATCATCAATGGGAAGCCGGCTTTTTCGGCAAAAGTTTGTGCTTCTTCAAATCCTGCCACTGGCCCATCTGTACCTGGAATAACAGGCAAGTTGGCTTTGATTGCAGTGGCACGTGCTTTGACTTTATCCCCAAACATATCTAAATGCTCGACATGCGGACCGATAAAAACAATGCCCTCTTCAGCACAGCGTTGCGCAAATTGCATATTTTCACTCAAAAACCCATAACCAGGGTGGATGGCATCAACATTTGCTTCTTTTGCAACTTTAATGATTTGTTCAATATTTAAATAACTTTCAGCTGGTCCTAAGTTTTCGCCGACTAAATAAGACTCGTCCGCTTTATATCGATGTAATGACCCCATATCCTCTTTTGAATAGATAGCTACCGTTTTAATATTCAATTCTGTTGCGGCTCGAAAAATTCGAATGGCAATTTCACCGCGGTTAGCGACTAATAATTTATGTATACGCTTCATGAAGTGAACCTCCTTAATAGTGTGAAAATTCTAAAAATACAATCTCTATTATATCAATAAATTAGGTGCGATTAAAAGATTCTGGTGTGAAAATGATTTTAAATTTGAAATCAAAAGCAAGTTTAATGATAACAAAATTTTATCATTTATAATAATTTAAACTAATAATTCATATTTTATCTATATTTTTTGGTGATGTCAAAGTATATACTGCATCACTCTATTTTTTAACATTTCAACCGTGCCTCGACACATTCGGTCATTCTGCTGTTGATGTTTCACCTCCATGATTCCTTTGAGCTAATTCATACAATTTGCCTTCCAAATCTCGTTGTAAAAACTGATAATCCACTAAGTATCGTCTTAATATTGCAAAGTCATCATAATATTTTTTTAAGATGACGTTCACCTCTTTCTCACTATAAGCGTGTCCGACTTCAAAATCTCGACAAAGGTATTGTAGCAATGCGATTTTATCTTTCTCCTTACGTGGTATCGTTTGTATTTTATCGTCTTTCATAAATCTCTCCACAACTTTGTTCATCATAGTTCCCCCTTATTTCATTTACTCCCAATTTCATTACGTTTTTAATGTAAGAAATTTCAGAATTTTCATTGTTGAGTTATTCATTCTTGATGAGAAAAAGCTAACTTCTATGTAGTGTCTAGAAATTAGCTTTGGGTGCATCACAAAAATAACAGTCATGCACACTCCATATATACTTTTTAATAGTGTCTCATTTGAGCTTGTTGTTTTTTCATGTAGCGTTGTTTCGCATCATCATATTTAATCTGCTTGGCAATAATGAGTAGCAGTCCCATCGCAATACTTAAACTTAACATCGATGACCCCCCAAAACTGATAAATGGGAGCGGTACACCTGTTAATGGGATTAAGCCTGAAATTCCACCTAAATTGACAAATGTTTGTAATGCGATATAACTCGCAATACCGACACATACCAATTTGTAAAAGTATGACGCTGTACGTGAAGCCAATTCGAAAGCACGATAGACGATAAAGAAAATCATGCCTAATACGATGAAGGCCCCAACGAAACCAAGTTCTTCACTAATAATCGCAAAAATAAAGTCTGTATGCGGTTCAGGTAAGTAACCCAGTTTCATAATACTATTGCCTAACCCACGTCCAAACAGTCCACCATTACCAATAGCGAGTAGCGAATTCGATAAATGGTAACCAATACCAGACTCATAATTAAATGGGTTTTCCAACGCGCTAAAACGTGCTGTTAAATATGATGGTAGAATGTTAATGCGGAAAATGACAATAATTAAAATCACGACAATTAAAGCTAACATCGCGTAGGACCCGATTTTAATCAAGTTTTTGACACCGATACCAGAGTAAACGATAATACTAAAAAATATACCGCCTATCAACAATGTTTGACCGACGTCTTTTTGTAATAAGACGAGGCCAAGACAAAAACCTACAAACGCAATCGGCCACAAAATAACAATCGGTTGTCGCTGAATTTCGTAACGCTTTCTTTCTATTATATATGGCACGTAGAGTATGATAGCGATTTTTAAAAGTTCAGATGCTTGCAAGTTCATGAATCCTAACTTTAACCAACTTCGTGAACCGTTAATCTCACTACCAAATAACAGTGTCGCAAAAAGCAACCCGAGCATAATCGCCATCATACCAAGTTGAATATTACGCTGCTTTAAAATGCGTACGTCCATAATATAGGCCATAAAAAATACAATAAAAAAACCAACGATGACGTATATGAGTTGTCTCGTATAAAAATATGTACCTACAACAGGAATACCTCCTGTGAGTGTACCTCTTGTTGCTGCGACCATACTTGCACTATATACCATGGTCAAACCAATAAAGCAGAGTGCAAGATATGTGATTAATAATGGAAAATCGATATATTTAGAAGATCTCAAAATATACCGAAATAGTCTTTTCATATTATTCATATGTGTCAATCATCCAATTCTCGCACTTAGACGTCGAAAAAACGTGCTATTGTATGTTAGATAGCAACTATTAAACGCGAGTAAATGCTTCGTGTAATTTTGATAATTCTTTCTCTAAACGTAACATTAACTTTTTGCCATCTTCTTCGCTTACAAGTCCAAGATTCACTGCAAAGTCAACCTCTTTTTGTAAACCATACATCTGTGTATCTAAAACTTCCTCGTATAAAGGACATTGTGGTAGCGTAAGATTATCTATTTGAACTTTAATGAGTTGCAGAATACGATCTGCGTCTTTATTCAGTTGGTCATATGCAGCATTGCTCATTTGTTGTTGCTTGCTCATGACATAGTCCCCCTATTTATTTTCTTCTTATGTAAAAAGTTTATCTCATCGACTGTTAAAAAGCAAGTAAATTTGGCATACGCTCTGGGACAAGTATGTTAAAATAAACGTAGCTAAACTGAGGGAGTGCATACAAATGATTCAAATAAAAGGTGACGTTAAATTTCCAATTACACTCGATAGTACGACATGGATTTTTGACGATCGAAAAATCTCACTTGAGGATTTAGAAAAAGGAATTTTTGAAGGTCAAAAGCCGATTGAATTTGAAGACAATAGAGAATGGAATCGTGCCATATTAGAAGGTCAAACGAATCCACCTACTTTAAATTCTGAAATTGATTATAAAAAACGTGCAGTATTACAAGGTTCATTTGCGATTAACATGACACCCTTCTTCAAAAATGCAGAACCATTTGAAAACGTTACAACGATTAGACTATCTAATGATGAAGCGCATATCGATGTGCCATTCGACCTTTTGCCTTATCTTTTCTTCCAATTCGCTAAAGATGGCAAACGTCTCTATCAAGATGATGGTGTAGATAGTTTTGTTTATACCTTAGAAGACGGATATGACTATGTTTTCGAGCACGTTACACATATAGAGGTGTTCTAAAATGCGTAAAGTCACTTGCGTTATATGTGACACTGAAGTTTTGTTAGATGAAAATACACGATTAGCGAAACGTTTGAAAAATAATCCAATTAAAACGTTTATGTGCGATGAATGTAAGAGTCGTCTTGATACACCGAAACAACGTCCACCTATCTTTACTACAAATGATAAAAAAGGCGCGACTTCATATCATGATGAAGATTAATTTCATATGAAGATGGGGGTATGCGCTTAAAATGACTCCAGTTTTTTTGTTTGTAAAGCATAAGAAAAAGGCGAATGGCCCGCCCGTTTAAGACGAGCAAGCTATTCGTCCTTTTTATATCAATTAACTCAGATTATGCATTTGGTTTTTCCGGATATGGATACCATTTATCAGCAAATGCTTTCCATAATAAATACGGCATGTTATGATGATCTTCTTTTTCTGGGTCGAAGTAAGAGATAATTTCGTCTTCTCTACCTTCTTTCGTTTTACTAATTAGATTTTCATCAAATAATAAACCACGGCCAATCGCAATTAAAGGTACGCCTGTATCGATGGCACTTACTGCATCATCTGCTGAGAATACTGAACCGATTGCGATAAGTGGCATGCGGTCTTCCATCCAATCAAGAATAAGATCAACACGTTTTTTACCTTCATGTTCACCACGACGTACAACTGAATGGACATTCATTAATGACACGTGTAAATAATCAAGTGGTTTTTCGATTAAGTGTTTGATTAACTTTTCAGTGTTATCCATTGTAATTCCTGGTTCTTCTGCTTCTTCAGGTGAGAAACGGTAACCGACGATAAAGCCTTTTGGTCCTTCTTCTTTTGCTACACGTAACACTTCATCTGCAACCGCATTTGGTAAAGAGAATAATTCTTTCCATTTGTCATCGCGACGGTTGTAGTATGGTGATTGGAATTGTTCGATAATGTAGTGGTTAGCCCCATGAATTTCCACACCATCAAATCCAGCTTTAATCGCAAGTGATGTCGCTTTACCGAAGTCTTTAATCAATTGATCGATTTCTTCAGCTGTAATTTCACGCGCATCATGTGGTTCTGTATGACCGAAACCTACAGTTGAAACAGCACTTGGCGCTTTGACGTCACCATTGGGTACCCATTCAGGTAAGCCTTTCGCTCCACCGTGATGGATTTGAACGATTGCTTTTGCGCCACCTTTTTTCATTCTTCTTGCAAGTTCACTTAAACCTTCAAGATCTTCTTCTTTTGAAATAGATGGTTCACCTGGGAATGCTTTCCCCTCTTCATTGACATATGTTGCTGCTGTAATCGCTAAACCGACATCTTTTGAGCGAGATTCCATATAGTCTAATTCCACATCTGAGGCAGTCCCATCATCATTAGATAATGTGTGTGTCATAGGTGCTAAAACGAAACGATTTCTTAATGTTGTTCCGTTGGGTAATTCAAGTGTTTCAAATAATTTTTCATACTTTTTGTTCACTGTATTTCCCTCCTATTCATTAACTGCCTTCATTTTAATACATCGCCTAACGAAAACAAAATAATTAGCTTAAAAAATAAAATTACTTTGGAAACAGACTAATTAATATACCTTTTATATTGGATTGAGGCAATAATTACTTTTATAGTTTAAATCATTTAATAGTTTAATTAAAAAATATTTTATAAGGAATGTTCGTATAAAAAATTGCAGTTTATATTGGTCAAAACTATGTCATCACTTACATTTACTACGTTATTGTAAATGAGAGCACATCCATTTTCACGAATACTCATGTTAAGTTTAAGCGAAAGGATGTCAATCGCTATTTTCTTTTTAAAATGAGCACTGACTTCAAAAAAACTTAAAAAAAGAGCCGGAAGATATACTCTCCAAGCTCTTTCAAAGTATGATTCAATGACGAATCAAATTAGTTTTCTTCAGATTCCATCATTTGCTTAATACGTTTTGCTTCTTTTTCACGTTGCCCTTTGTTTAAGATTTTCTTTCTTAAACGCACATTTTCAGGCGTTACTTCCACAAGCTCATCATCATTAATAAACTCTAATGCTTCTTCTAATGATAATTTACGTGGTTTTTTCATCGTTTCAGTTTGGTCTTTTGTCGCTGAACGCACGTTTGTTTGATGTTTAACTTTTGTAATATTTACTGTTAAATCATTTTCACGGTTGTTTTGTCCAACAATCATGCCTTCATAAACTTCAGTTCCTGGTTCCATAAAGTTGATACCACGATCCTCAAGTCCTAAAATCGCGTATTCACTCGCTGAACCTTGGTCCATTGAGACAAGTACACCGTTACGACGGCCACCGATACGCCCTTTAATACGTGGTCTAAATTCATCAAATGTGTGGTTGATAATACCGTAACCACGTGTCATTGACATAAATTCTGTCGTATAACCGATTAAGCCACGTGCAGGTACGTTAAAGATAAGACGTGTTAAGCCATTGTCTGTCGTTACCATGTCGACCATTTCACCTTTACGTTGACCTAAAGATTCAATAATTGCACCAGCATACTCTTCCGGCACTTCAGTTTGTACACGTTCAAATGGTTCATGTAAAACACCATCAATGTCTTTTAAAATAACTTGTGGTTTAGAAACTTGTAATTCAAAACCTTCACGACGCATATTTTCAATTAAAATAGATAAGTGTAGCTCACCACGGCCGGCCACTGTCCACGCATCTGGTGAATCTGTTGGCGTAACTTTTAATGACACGTCCGTTTCTAATTGGTTATCAAGACGTTCTTGGATTTGACGTGCAGTCACAAATTGTCCTTCACGACCAGCAAAAGGTGAATTGTTAACTCTAAACGTCATTTCAAGCGTTGGTTCATCTATACGTAACACTGGTAACGCCTCTTGATGATCTTGTGGTGTAATCGTTTCACCTACGTTAATGTCTTCCATACCCGATACTGCAATAAGGTCTCCAGCATATGCTTCTTGAATTTCTTCACGTTTCAGACCGAAATAACCAAATATTTTCGTTACACGGAAGTTTTTCACAGTGCCATCTAATTTAATTAATGAGACACTTTCACCGACACGCATCGTTCCTCTGAAAATACGACCGATGCCGATACGTCCTACATAATCGTTATAATCTAACAATGCAGGTTGGAATTGTAATGGTTCATCTCTGTTGTCCACTGGTGCTGGCACATATTCTAAAATCGTTTCGTATAGACTTTGCATGTTTTCATCTTGCTTTTCTGAGTCTAAACTTGCTGTACCGTTAATCGCTGAAGCATACACCACAGGGAAATCAAGCTGTTCATCATTGGCGTCTAATTCAATAAATAAATCTAATACTTCATCAACAACCCCTTCTGGACGGGCTGAAGGTTTATCAATTTTATTCACAACGACAACAGGTTTTAAGTTTTGTTCTAACGCTTTTTTCAATACGAAACGCGTTTGTGGCATTGTCCCCTCATAAGCGTCAACCACTAATACAACACCATCTACCATTTTCATAATACGCTCTACTTCTCCACCAAAGTCGGCGTGCCCTGGCGTATCTAAAATATTGATTCTCGTATCTTTATAGTCAACCGCAGTATTTTTCGCTAAAATTGTGATACCGCGTTCTCTCTCCAAATCATTCGAGTCCATCGCACGTTCTTCGACTCGTTCATTTTCTCTAAAAATACCTGATTGTTTTAATAATTCATCAACCAAAGTTGTTTTACCATGGTCTACGTGAGCGATAATCGCAATGTTACGAACATCTTCTCTAAATTTTGTCATACTGTAATTCCTTTCTCGGGTAAATTATCACTTTCTTTTACAACTCGTTTATTATATCATAGAAATAGAATGAAGAAACAGTGAGGTGGGCTGATAATGAAAAAATCTCAATCCATTTTTTTAATTCTTGCGATCATCGCTGTATTCTTTTTAACAATGTTTAGCTTTGCTGTTGCTGCAACGAACATTTTTTGGATGATTGTTACGTTTATCTTAATGGTCGTTACTTTTGGCGTTGGCTTTACATTAAAAAAGAAATATCGTGAAAATGATTGGCTATAACTGAAACAAACACATACCTTCGTATCACAACACTCTTGCAACATATTGGGCTTAGTGATGAGATGATATACTTTTACATAAGATAGTGCTTGATGAAAAATCATTGGCGCTATCTTTTTTATGTCACAATTGCCAGTGCCCTTTTACAAATAAAAAACACCGCTACACATTGATTTTCTGAGTAGCGATGTATATATTCGAATGATTTTAACAATGATAGCCCAAAGTTTATTTTCGTTTAAATTTTTGTTGCAAAGCAGTTAACACATGATCATAACCTTGCAAATATTCTCGTCTAATTTCTTCGTGGACTTGGGCATTCCCCATTAAAATAGAGTTTGGCGCTGTGATTGATAACGGCTCTCCAGCAAAGTTTGTGGCCACACCACCGACTTCATTTAAAATAATCATACCACCCGCATAATCCCAAGGCTGTAATCGTGGTGTTAAATACGCCGCAAGTTGACCTGTCGCAACATAAACGATTTCTAACGCAGCCGAACCATATGCACGTGCACTTCTCGAGTCACTAATAATCGGTTGTAAAATCGAACTTAAAATCGGCTTCGTTAACCAATTCGGATTCATGCCGATAATACTTTCACGGACGTGTGTGCCCTCTAGTTGTGGAATCGCATTTTGATTGATGTAAACACCGTGACCCGCTTTAGCATGATACAATAAATCAGCCATAACATCATATACAAAACCTGCATATGGCTTCCCATCTTTAAAAATACCTACAGAAATCGCAAAATTCTCGCCTTGATGAATAAAATTAAGTGTTCCATCGATGGGATCAATCACCCAAACAACACCTTCTGTCGACTCAATATCATGGCCGTGCCCCTCTTCACCGATAATACGATGATGCGGATAACTTTCTTGAATTTGTTGTACGATGAATTGTTCAATCTCTTTATCTACATTCGTAACAAGATCATTTGGATTTGATTTTTCTTCTATAGCGAGGTCTTCTACCATCCATTTTCGAACATTATTCCCCGCTTCTAATACTAGACTTTTCGCATAATCATATAAATGCATTTGCCTCACTCCTATTACATTTATTATACACTAATTTGATTCAATTTAAATGTTCAAACGACTGTAATATGCTACAATAAAAGCAATTTCATAGACATACGATAAGGAGGTAAATACATGACGAAATACATATTTAAACCAAAAGATTTTAAAGTTTTTCAAATTGAAGGACTTGAAGCGCGAATGGAAGGGCTCGAAAAGCAAATCCGTCCCCAACTGAACGCTTTAGGTGACTATTTTGCGGATTATCTAGAAACAGTAACAGGTGAAACATTTTACGCTCACGTGGCGAAACATGCACGTCGTAAAGTGAATCCACCTAAAGACACATGGGTGGCATTTGCTACAAATAAACGCGGTTATAAAATGCTGCCCCATTTCCAAATTGGCTTATTTGAAGATCATTTATTTGTGATGTACGGTGTGATGCATGAAGATCCAAACAAAGCAAATGATGTGAAGGTATTCGAACAAAAGTTAGATACGTTACTGAACTTGCCTGAAGACTTCCAAATTTCGTTAGACCATATGCAACCGACGAAATCTTGTATTCAAGACATGTCCAAAGAAGAAATTGAAAAAGGCATCGCGCGTGCAAAAAATGTGAAAAAGGGTGAGTTTTTTGTTGCACGTGCCATCACGCCACAATCTGAACATTTAAAATCAGATCGCAAATTCATCGCATTTTTAGAAGATACGTTTGAACAGTTATTAAAATTTTATCAATAACATCAAAATTTTGTGATTGCTTATTTTCTATTCAATTATGAACTCTGCGGGTCTGGGATATTAAGTTTTCCATCCCATCCATTCATAGATTTATGATTCATTAATGATTTAAAAAGCAGTCAAAAAATGAGGGTGAATGGGATACCAAAATTGATGCTATTGTTTTCTTGATTTCATAAACTTACCCTCAGTTTGACTTTATTTAATGTAAGATTGCCCAGAAGGCTGAAACTCCTGAGGGAATGAGGGCATACTACTAACAGTCACTTCTTTACTTTAATAGTGGTTGCTGTTTATCGCAGTAGCTGTCTGACTTCTCAATGGGCATGCTTTTGAGAAGTCTAGTCAGCCTTGCCGGGGCAGTACGATGAAATCTTTGTTGCACATGAGATTTCTGTACTGCTCCCAAAATCCACTAACGCCTCAACAAATATAACAATTTAATCAAGTGTTGGTTAGTCGGAGGGTCAGCCCTTAGGAAACGCGAAGCCATGAGGGCAATCAAAAACACAAATTGTAGGGAGAGGGCAAGTTAAACAAGAATACTGCATCAATGATTTTTGTGTCCCATCCCCGTCTTCTTTTTTATATTCATTTTCCTTGCGCCTAATTTTGCCACTTAAATTCATGAAAACAAAATAACGTTGCAACACAATGTCTCAGAAATAAAAAATCCCAAGCATTCTGGGATAAAACCCAAACATACTTGAGATGTTGTACGATTAACGAAGACGGTCTTCTGTTTCGTCTTTACTTTCATTCAGATCTTTTTTTACGCCTGTTGTATCGTCTTTAATATTTTGTTCATAACCATTGCGTTCTTCATGATGGTTTTCTCGGTTAAAATTCGACTCACGTTCAACACGATGTTCATCACTCACTGATTTTGTTGTATCGTTACCATAAACATAAGGATCAGCTGTTGTGGCTTGCTGACGGTCGACATTATTTGCATTGTCATTTTCATGGTACATCACAGTATCTTGGCGTTTAGGTTTACGCACGATCAGCATAATACCGGCAATCAACCATAATACTGCAGAAATTAAACTCATCGTTAAAAAGAAACCTGTCGCAGCTGCTAAAATTAACAGAATACCCGCTAAAATGTTCTTTTTAAAGATAAACACTGCAACAATCGCTAACACAATCGGAATTAATGCTAATAGAAATGTACTTGAACCTATATTGTCTAACTGTGCAATATCTTGACCTGTCGCTTCAATTTCTTGTTGGAATTCTGGTGTTTGGAGTACTTGAACAAAGCCTACTAATAGCAAAATCCAAATAATATGTAACACAATTCCAACCCAGCTTAATACTTTTTCAACCGTGCGTTTAAACGGTTTTTGTGTACCATTCAAATCCCTTGAACGCACTTGATTATTCTGTTGTTCATTATACGTATATTGATTTGTCATCTAAAACCCTCCTTGATTAGTATATTACCTGTTTTAATTAAAATAAACCCTACTTTAATTTTTTCACTAAATTTATCAGTTTTAATTTATATGTGTACCTATCTATAAAATAATATGACATAACAAAAGCGGATAGGCAACCTTTAATGTCATACTTGTCCGACTCTCCTCAAACCGAGTATTGCCGTGTGTATCACATCAAGTGACCTATCCGCTTATATATATATCTTATTAATCCTTGTCTATTTGTGAATCATTTTTTGAACGGTCTTGTTGTAATTTCATCCGATCATCATAATTTTGACGTCGTTGTGAGGAAGCACTTGGTCGAAGCTTACGTTGTTCTTTTTCGTATGCTTTACGCGCTTTCTTTTCTTCTTTTCGTTGTTGTTTCATTTCCGCTCTAGACATTGATGCCGCTTCACTTTCTGTATCTTCATCTGACATCATTTCATCATCTTGTTGACGTTGTTCGACATTTCTTGACATTGCTCGACTGTCATACACTAATGTATCGTCCGCTTCATCTGCCATATCATCTGCTTGAGAAACCTCTTGATGCTTTTGTGCCTTTTGATGATATTTAGCAGATCGTGATAACACTTCTGGTTCATCGTCGTTTACTGTTGAAGATTCATAAGTAGATGTTTCTTCATAAGTTCGATACGATTTAGTTGATGGACGTTCATTTTCTGAGTATGCAACAGGTTCACGATACATCTCAGGTTGTTGATAGTCTTGTGGTCCATGAGTCGCATATGGCCCATATGGGTAATCGTCATCATAATATGTCGGTACCACTTCATACTTCTCTTTTCTAATGAACATCATGAGCGCAATGATAAAGAAGAAGAGTGGCACTAAGATAAAGAATAACGGTAAAGTAACGATCGCCACAAGTAAAAATAACAAACCTGATACGATACGGTGGTTCATTGAAATCAGTGCTAGGAATGAAATCAATAGACATATGATTAAATATACGATAAATGCCCATACACCATTTTGTAACATGATGACAAACTGTGTCGCATTCATATTATTGTTGGTTAATAACTCTTGTAATGTCGCGTTATTTGCAATACTGTTTTCTAAACTTTGAATTGAACTTTCACTACTAAACAAAACTAAGCCAAAAAACATCGCGACTACAGTAGTACCTAGCAGCAATAGCCAACTCAACCAACCTAATATTTTTTCGGCGAGTCGATTCACAGGACGACTAATATGTGTATATGTTTCTCCTGCCATGCTTTCACTCCTCATATTTATCTTACTCTCCTCATTATAACTAAACTTTGGCGAAATCACTACACTCGCAGTTAAAGCGCCATTTTAAAATTAAGAAAACGTTCGTTGTATTCACTTAAAACATCTGGCCCTAAATCATGATAGACTTCTAGCCTTTTTTGTTCTTCACGTGTCGGATAAACACGCTCATCATCACGAATCTCTTCTGGTAATTGCTTTCTCGCTGTTTCATTAGGTGTTGCATATTCCACCCATTCGGTATTTTGTTTATTCACTTCTGGGTCTAACAAGAAATTGATAAACTTGTGCGCACCTTCCACATTTTGTGCTGTCTTAGGAATAACCATATTATCAAACCACAAATTTGAACCTTCTTTCGGAACCACATAATCAAAGCGTTCATCTTCATGGAAAACAGGTGCTGCTGAGCCACTCCAAATAACAGCTACACTCGCTTCATGTTGTTCTAGCATCATTTGAATCTCATCACCCACGACACCACGAATGTTTGGCGCAAAAGTTTTAAGGTGCTGTTCCGCTTGTTTGAGATGTTCAGGATTTTTATCATTTAAACTGTACCCTAAACTATTCAATGAAATGCCCATAATTTCGCGTGCACCATCGACTAAGAGCACATCATTTTTAAGTCGTGGATCTTTCAATGCGCTCCAGCTGTTAAAATCGATATCCTCATATTTTTCTTTATCATATAAAATACCGACCGTACCAAAAAAGTATGGCATAGAATATTCATTTTTACGGTCGAACGGTTGATTCATATAATACGGATCGAGGTGCTTCATATTTGGAATCTTTTTATGATCAAGTGGTCGTAACAAATGTTCTTTTTTCATCTTTTCAATGGTATAGTCACTCGGGAATGCGACATCATAATGTGTGCCGCCGTTTCGAATTTTCGCTTCCATTGCCTCGTTTGAATCAAATGTTTCATAGACGACTTTAATACCGGTTTCTTCTTCAAATTGGTCTAACAACTCGGGGTCAATGTATTCACCCCAGTTGTAGACGTAAAGTTTCTCTTGTTGTTTGCCACCTATACCGTCATGATTAATCCAATACCCGACGCCTAAGCTGATTAAACCCAATAGCAGTGCACCACCAACGAGCTGTATTAATTGTTTCATAATGACACACCTCTTTTATTGGATTGAATTTTTTGTTTTTGACGTTGAATCACTTGATAAATCAATAAACCGAGCATAATTAAAGCAAACAGAATAGTAGAAATTGCATTAATCTCCATACTAATACCGCGTCGAGCCATAGAATAAACTTCTACCGATAATACGCTGAAGCCATTTCCGGTAACGAAGAAACTCACTGTAAAATCATCTAATGAGTACGTTAATGCCATGAAAAAGCCACTGATAATTCCCGGCATAATATGCGGAATCACGACTTTACTTAACAATTGAAACTCTGACGCACCTAAATCACGTGCTGCATTCATAATCGAATCGTTCATTTCATACAACTTTGGCAGTACGATAATGACAACGATCGGAATACAAAACGCGATATGTGAGATGAGGACAGACGTAAAGCCTAATCCAAATCCTGTAAAATGTCCTAGTGCAGTAAACATAATTAAAAATGACGCACCGATAACAACATCTGATGACACCATGAGCACGTTATTTAACGTTAATAGCGAAATTTTAACTGTTTGATTGCGCAATTGGTACAATAATAGGGCACCGAATATCCCAATGAGGGTCGCAATACCAGCTGCTAATAACGCTACCGCAATCGTATTAAATACAACTTGAAGTAAACGTTTGTTGTCAAATAAAGTTTGATAATGTTCCCACGTAAAGCCTTCAAACTGCACCATATTGCCAGCACTATTAAACGAGTACAGCACTAAAAAGAAAATGGGCAAGTATAATACAACTAACATCGCGATTAAATAAAACTTTCCATACCATCTCATTTTGAAGCGCCTCCCTTATGCTTACTACGTGTTAAAATCATAACCAATGCCATGAATAACACTAAGAAGAGCGCAATTGTCGAACCCATTCCAAAGTTTTGAATGACTAAAAATTGCTCTTCAATCGCTGTACCAATATTGATGACTTTGTTACCAGCGATCAGTCTCGTAATCATGAAGAGTGACAACGCAGGAATAAATGTCACTTGAATTCCTGTTTTGATCCCTTCAGCTGTTAAAGGAAGCAATACTTTACGAATGACAGTAAACGTATTCGCGCCTAAATCTTGAGCTGCGAAAAACAGCTGATTTGGGATATCTTTCATACTGTTGTAGATTGGCAACAACATGAATGGTATATAAATATACGCTGCTACAAAAATAAATGCAGGTGCGGTAAATAAAATCGATTGAGATGGAATGTTCAAAGTCATCAAAATTTTATTGATAAGACCATCATGACTGAAAATCCCAATAAATGCATATGTCTTAAGTAGTAAATTCATCCATGTCGGAATAATCATCACCAACAACCAAGACGCTGCGTGACGTGATTGGTGAATGAAATAAGCTGCTGGATAACTTACTAATAAACAAATCAGCGTAATTAAAGTCGCATAAACTATAGACTCAAATAGCATTCTCATATAGCGGACAGAGAAAAACTGTTCGTAATTCATCAATGTGAAATGCCCATGATCGTCAACGAATGAAAAGTAACAGAGTAAAATGACTGGAATAACAATGAAGAAAACCATCCAAAGTAAATACGGTATAGCGAGCCAACGATTAATGTGTTTCATGATTCAAATCTCCATAACCTTCAATACGTTTGTCGAACTCTTCTTCTGTTTCACCCGGTACCATGATGTGAATGGCTTCAGGTTCAAAATCTAACCCTACACGTGTTCCAATCTCTGCATTTTTCGTTGACTGAATCATCCACTCATAACCTTTGCGATCTTCACAAATCATCTCATAGTGCACGCCTCTAAATAACGAGCTCGTCACAGTCGCTTTAAACAGCCCTTCTTCTTCCGGTACGAGTGTAATATCTTCCGGACGAATGACAACATCGACTAAAGTTTGAGGTGGGATATCTTTATCGACACAGTCAAAATCTTGTCCGTAAATGTTCACTACATAGTCTTTAACCATCGTCCCCTCAACAATGTTCGACTCGCCAATAAAGTCTGCTACGAAGCGGTTGACCGGTTCATCGTAAATATCAAGCGGCGTCCCAAACTGTTCGATTTTACCTGCTCGCATGACAAAAATGAAGTCACTTAAAGCAAGTGCTTCCTCCTGATCATGTGTGACGAATACGAACGTAATGCCTAAGCGTGATTGTAATTCGCGCAACTCATATTGCATCTCTGTACGTAACTTTAAATCTAGTGCTGATAAAGACTCATCTAATAACAATATTTCAGGTTCATTAACAATTGCACGAGCCATTGCAATACGTTGTTTTTGGCCCCCACTTAACGCATGAATCTCGCTGTACATATAGTCTTCTAATTTAACGAGTTTTAACGCTTCTGTTACTTTTTTCTCTATTTGATCTTTTTTCATCTTTTTTAACTTTAACCCAAATGCAACGTTATCATAGACGTTCAAATGTGGAAACAACGCATAGTCTTGGAAAACTGTGTTCACTTGACGTTGATTGGCTGGAAGTTGATTAATGTTTTTCCCTAAATAAATCACTTCTCCTGCATCGGGAGTTTCAAAGCCAGCAATCAATTTCAACATTGTTGTTTTACCACAACCAGATGGTCCTAAAATGGTATAAAAATGTCCTGATTCGATTTCTAAATCAATATCATTCAAAATGGTCGTTGTATCATATTTTTTTGTAACATTTTTAAACTTTAGTAATTCGCTCAATTCTTTAAAACCTCCTATAAATACGATGACGTTGCAACAATCATCAATTTCGCACTCACTTGACTTGTATTCGATAAACGATGAGTAGCCAGCGCTTTAAAATATAATGCATCTCCCTCTTCTGCAGTATATTGTTGCTCCCCTAAAGTTAAAGTCACCGCCCCTTCTAAACAGTAGACGAAAGTATCCGATGTCGACGGCTGAAAATCTTTATATGAAGCGTGTGGTTCCAATGTGAGCAATAACGGCTCCATATCAAACTCATTTGAACGTTTCACAGGCCACTGCAAATAATAACCCTTTTCATCTTCACAGTAACTTAACTGTTCACTTTTTGGATAATGCACTTTCGCTACTTGTTTGTCATCAAAAAAATCGCGTGGTGACGTTCCAAGCACCTCTAAAATATTTAAAAAAGTTTCCATATTGGGTGACGTTTTATTACTTTCTATTTGAGAAATATAACCTTTAGACAAATCCGTACGTTCTCCAAGTTCCTCTTGCGTTAAGTTTTTTAAACGTCTTAAATTTTTTATCTTTTGTCCAATCTCCATAGAGTCCCTCCACTCAAAAAAAGCGACTTGTTTACTTTTACTAAACATTTGGTTTAATGCTTAATAAAAATAACAAATCGCGCACTAAATTACAATACCTTTTTAGCTGTTCTTTAAAGTTTTTTGATCAGGATGTAGTTTCGCTTCTTGAATGACTTGATAACTGTCGTAGCCACTCTGCTTTTTGAAATCATTGAAGAGATTTTTTTCGTCTGCTTTGCCTGGGACAACTTGCTTAAATTCACGGTATCGTGTCATGAGTGTTTCACGTTCAATTTGACTTTCGTAATACGATTCGATGGCGTTAAAAAATGAGACGACAGCCACCATTTCTTCTTGAGACCAGTCGACATCTATCGGATATGTGTATTCCATCATTTCACTCCTTTATGATTGAACTTTCATGTTGACTATAAATCATTTTGTGTCAGTTTTAAAGTGCTTGCCATTATGGATTGGGTTATTGTGCATTTATTCGCTTTTCCATTTATCATTAGACAATATGCGCATTAAATTAAAAAAGAGACTGCACAAATTCATGCACAGTCCCTTATCTATTCAACTATTATTACATTGTGTGAATTGGTAAACCTAAAGCTTTTTCAGCAGCTTCCATGCTCATTTCACCTAATGTTGGGTGAGCGTGAACTGTTAAAGCGATATCTTCAGCGTTCATACCTGCTTCAATGGCTAAACCAAGTTCAGCAATAACGTCTGAAGCGTTCGTACCCACAACTTGTGCACCGATAAGCGTGTCATCTTCTTTAAGTGTTACAAGTTTAACGAAACCGTTTGTATCATTTAACGATAATGCACGGCCATTCGCTTGGTAAGGGAACTTAGAAGCTTTGATGTCAAGACCTTCTTCTTTCGCTTGTGCTTCAGTGTAACCTACTTGAGCTAATTCTGGTTCAGTGAAACATACAGCAGGCATACCGATGTAATCCACTTCTGAATTTTGTCCTGCAATAGCTTCAGCTGCGATTTTAGCTTCGTAGCTTGCTTTGTGTGCAAGTGGTAAGCCTGGAACGATATCACCAATTGCATAGATACTGTCAACAGATGTACGGCTTTGCTTGTCAACTTCAACTAAACCGCGGTCAGTTAATTTCACGCCAACTTCTTCTAAACCAAGTTCGTCAGTGTTTGGACGACGACCTACAGTGACTAATACGTAGTCAGCTTCGATTGTTTTCTCTTCACCTTTAACTTCGTAGGTCACTTTAACACCGTTATCAGTTTCTTCAGCTGATTTAGCTAAAGCTTCTGTTTCGATGATCATGCCTTTTGCTTTCATTTCTTTTTTAACGGGTGCAACCATTTGTTTTTCGAAACCACCAAGGATTTCTTTTGCACCTTCAAGAATTGTAACTTCAGTACCAAAGTTAGCATAGGCAGTACCTAATTCAGAACCAATGTAGCCGCCACCAACGACAACTAATTTTTTAGGTACTTCTTGTAAGTTCAACGCACCAGTAGAGTCAAGGATACGACCACCGAATTCGAAGTTAGGAATCTGAATTGGACGTGAACCTGTTGCTACGATAGCATTTTTGAAGTTGTAAGTTTGTGCGCTCTTATCGTCCATAACACGTAAGCTGTGTTCATCAACGAAGTAAGCTTCACCGCGAACGATTTCAACTTTGTTTCCTTTTAATAATGATTCAACACCGCCAGTTAATTTGTTAACGACTGAACCTTTAAAAGATTGTACTTTATCGAAATCTAAAGATACGTTCTCAGCAGTGATACCTAAGTCTGCACCGTGTTGCGCTTGTTCGAAACGGTGAGATACGTTTAATAATGCTTTTGAAGGAATACAACCTACGTTTAAGCATACGCCACCTAAATTGCCTTTTTCAACGATCGTTACTTTTTGACCTAACTGTGCTGCACGAATTGCTGCAACATAGCCACCAGGACCTGCCCCAATGACAATAGTATCTGTTTCAATTGGAAAATCTCCGACTACCATATTTTACCCCTCCATTAATAATAGTTCTGGATTGTTTAATAAACGCTTGATGTGGTTCATTGCATTTTGACCAGTTGCACCATCAATTTGTCTGTGGTCAAAGCTTAGTGATAATGCTAACACAGGCGCTGCAACGATTTCGCCATCTTTAACGATTGGTTTTTGAGCGATACGACCAATACCTAAGATTGCAACTTCTGGGTGGTTGATAACTGGTGTGAACCATTGACCACCTGCAGAACCGATGTTACTGATTGTACATGTTGCACCTTTCATTTCGTCAGATGTTAATTTACCGTCACGTGCTTTCACAGCAAGTTCGTTAATTTCATCTGAGATTTGGAAGATTGATTTACGGTCAGCATGTTTAACAACAGGTACCAAAAGACCTCTGTCTGTATCTGCTGCGATACCAATGTTCCAGTAATGTTTTTGTACAACTTCGCCAGCTTCTTCGTTAAATGAAGTGTTAAGTGCTGGATATTTTTTCAATGCTGATACTAAAGCTTTAACAACATAAGGTAAGAATGTTAATTTAGTACCTTGTTCAGCAGCAATTTCTTTAAATTTCTTACGGTGATCCCATAACTCTTGAACATCAATTTCGTCCATTAATGTTACGTGAGGTGCAGTATGTTTAGAGTTCACCATTGCTTTTGCGATTGCTTTACGCATTGCAGAGATTTTTTCTGTTGTTTCAGGGAATTCATCTTCAGTTGAAACTGCTGGTGCTGATGCTGCTGGTGCAGTTGATGCTGCTGGTGCAGTTGATGCTTCTGAAGATTCAGCTGATGCAGTATCTTGAGTTGGCGCCGCTTGTCCGCCACCATTTAAGTATGCATCTACATCTTCTTTAGTAATTCTACCATTTTTACCTGTACCATTAACAGCTTTAATGTTCACATTATTGTCACGTGCGTATTTACGCACTGATGGCATTGCCTTTACTTGTCTGCTTTCATCAACTTCTACAGCTTCTTGAGCAGCAGGAGCCGCTTCTTCTTTAGGTGCTTCTTCTTTTGCTTTTGCAGCAGGCGCATCATCACTGTGTCCGCCTTTGAATTCCATGTCTTCAGCATCAGGTGCATCAATTTTAACAATTGTGTCACCTACAACTGCTACAGTTCCTTCTTCAACTAATACTTCAAGTACTGTACCACTTACAGGAGATGGGATTTCTACAACTGATTTATCATTTTGTACTTCACATAGTACGTCATCTTCTTCAATAGTGTCTCCAGCTTTAACAAACCACTTTACGATTTCACCTTCGTGGATACCTTCACCAATATCGGGTAATCTAAATTCAAATGCCACGTTCTTTCCTCCTAAATAATTAAATTATAAACAATACTTTGTTTACACACATATAGGAGAAGAAACGAAAAAACATTTCATTCTCCATACGCAGGGGCGTGGGACAGAAAGCTGATGGCACAGCTCTCTGTTTTTCCACTCTTTTCAAAAATTACACATTAAAATTCCAAAGTTTTCTTCGCTTGTTCAACGATGTCAGTTTTGTTTGGTAACCAAACGTTTTCAGCTTGTGTAAATGGATAAATTGTATCTGGCGCTGCAACACGTCCAATCGGTGCTTCTAATGACAGAATAGCACGTTCTGATAATTCAGCGACAACATTTGCGCCTACACCTGCTTGTTTTTGTGCTTCTTGAACAACAACGACACGACCTGTTTTTTCAGTTGATTTCACAAGCGTTTCAACGTCTAATGGTTGAACTGTACGTAAGTCAATCACTTCAACAGAGTAGCCGTCTTTTTCAAGTTCTTCAGCAGCTTTCATTGACTCTTGAACCATTGCACCGTAAGTGATGATTGTTAAGTCAGTACCTTCACGTTTAACGTTCGCTTTACCGATTTCGATTGTGTACTCTTCTTCAGGTACTTCTTCGCGGAATGAACGGTATAATTTCATGTGCTCTAAATATACAACTGGGTCATTGCTACGGATACTTTCGATTAATAAACCTTTTGCATCGTAGGGACCAGATGGAATCACCACTTTTAAACCTGGTGATTGTGCTAAAATACCTTCTAAGTTATCAGCGTGCAATTCCGGTGTATGTACACCACCACCGAATGGCGCACGAACTGTAACTGGCGCTACTTTTGAGTTGCCTGAACGGAAACGATGACGTGCGATTTGTCCTGCAACAGAATCGAATACTTCAAATACGAAACCTAAGAATTGAACTTCCATAATTGGACGGTATCCTTGAGTTGAAAGACCTAACGCTAAACCACCGATACCAGATTCAGCTAAAGGTGTGTCAAATACACGGTCTTCACCGAATTCTTTTTGTAATCCCTCAGTTACACGGAATACACCACCGTTAACACCAACGTCTTCACCAAATAACAAAGTGTTTTCGTCATTTTTAAGTTCAGTTGCTAGCGCGTTGTTAATCGCTTGAACCATTGTCATTTGTGCCATGGCCTATTTCGACTCCTTCTCTTTGTAGATTTCATATTGTTCTTTTAAGTTTGCAGGCATATCTTCATACATGATTTCCATTAATGAAGTTACTGTTTGTTTTTCAGTGCTGTCAGCCTCTTTGATCGCAGCTTTGATTTCATTTTTAGCTTGTTCGATGACTTCATTTTCTTTTTCTTCAGACCATAAGCCTTTGTTCTCTAAGAATTTTCTGAAGCGAACTAGTGGATCTTTTTTCTCCCACTCTGAATCTTCATCAGATGTTCTGTATTTCGTTGGGTCGTCCCCAGCCATTGTATGTGGACCATAACGATATGTCATTGTCTCGATTAATGTTGGACCTTCACCATTGATAGCACGGTCGCGAGCTTCTTTCGTTGCTTGGTATACTGCTAATGCATCCATACCGTCAACTTGGATACCAGGGATACCTACTGCAATCGCTTTTTGAGCCAATGTTTGCGCCGCAGTTTGTTTATCACGTGGTGTTGAAATCGCGTAATTGTTATTTTGAATTACGAAAATTGCAGGCACTTTGTACGCTGAAGCAAAGTTGATACCTTCATAGAAATCACCTTGTGAAGAACCACCGTCTCCTGTATACGTAATCGCTACTGCTTTTTTACCACGTTTTTTAAGTCCTAATGCAACACCAGCTGTTTGGACGTATTGCGCACCGATAATGATTTGTGGACTTAACGCGTTCACTCCTTCAGGCATTTGGTTCCCTACGAAGTGACCACGTGAGAATAAGAAAGCTTTTGTTAATGGTAAGCCATGCCAAATTAATTGTGGTACATCACGGTAACCAGGAAGAATAAAGTCTTCTTGCTCTAATGCGAATTGTGAAGCAAGTTGTGATGCTTCTTGACCAGCAGTTGGCGCATAGAAACCTAAACGTCCTTGTCTGTTTAATGAGATTGAGCGTTGGTCTAAAATACGTGTCCAAACCATTCTTCTCATTAATTCTACTAACTGCTCATCCGATAAGTCCGGAAGTAAATCTTCATTTGTTACATTTCCATCTGCATCTAAGATTTGAACCATTTCAAATTTTGACTCAGTATCTTTCAATACTTTTTCAGCATCGAACTGGTTGTTTAACTTAGTAACCATGCAATTCACCATACCTTTCCCGTATATAAAATAAATAACATTCGACTTACTCTAGTGTAACACAAAATCTACGAACTGTTAAACAGTTTTCCTAAAGTTCTGTAACACTTGATAACACAACAGTAGAGGCAACTGTTATACCATTTCTTTCAAACTGTTATAGTTATTTGTTAGCGATTTCATCAACATCTTGCTTTTCTGTTTGTACTTTACGGATTGCTTTTGTGTAGTCCTCTACTTTTTTCTGCATATTTTTTTGAACATCAGATAACGCTTTAGAACGTTTGTCTACTTCCTCTTGTGAACCAGAATCTTCTTTAAAATAACTGAACAAATCTTTTTCTTTATTAATGACATCTTGATAGCCTTTGACGAAAGCATCATGTTTTTTATTTTTCTCTTCAATCGCTTTGTTCAATTCATCAAACTCTTTTTTATCATCTTCATCTTCAATTTTGTTCGACTCTGCTTTTGCCTTTTCGAAAGCTTTTTTAGAATTGTTCATCGCTTCAACTTCTTTTTTCAATTGCTTTTCACGCTTGTTCGCATTGTCGAGTACTTGATCCACTTTATCTTGCACTTCAGCAATATTTTTACCACTAATTTCTTTTGATAGTTTTTCTTTTTCTTTCTCAAGCTTATTCATTTCTTTATTAACTTCTTGAATAGGTGCTTCAGCTTTTTGCATATTTTCAAGTCCGTCATTGTACTTTTCAATATGTTCACCATCTTTACTACAAGCAGCCAATAAAAATGTTGCTGCAATTGCTACTCCAATTGTTTTATGAAATTTCATTCTGGAGACCTCCTTATCCGTCACTCGTAATATTAATGAAAATAGCGTTATAATTCAAATATTCATTCGCACATTTTTTGTCCTTTTACACATCATCCAACGATATATGCACAATGCTGCCTTTATTACACGTATTAAATGTAGAAGTTGAAAATACGTCAATATACGATTTTAATTTTGAAAGTTTTCGACTATCACTTTATGGAATTTTTTTGATATATTATTAAATAAGGAAGGTGTCAAAAATGTTAACAATGAAAGATATTATTCGAGATGGACATCCTACACTTCGCCAAAGAGCAAACGAAGTGGAGTTCCCATTAACTGAAGAAGAACGACAAACTTTATTAGATATGCAAACTTTTTTAAAAAATAGTCAAGACCCAGAAATTGCTGAAAAATATCAATTACGTAGTGGTGTTGGATTAGCGGCACCTCAAATTAATGTACCGAAACGCATGTTTGCAGTTTATTTACCTGATGATGGTGAAGGACATTCATATGATTTTGCGATTGTAAACCCCAAAATTGTGAGTCATAGTGTTCAAGATGCATACTTACCAACTGGTGAAGGTTGCTTGAGCGTGGACGAAGATATTCCAGGTCTCGTTCATCGTCATTACCGTATCAAACTTAAAGGTTATGATATTGATGGCAATGAGATTAACTTACGCTTGAAAGGTTATGCCGCGATTGTAGTGCAACATGAATTGGATCATCTTAACGGCGTACTGTTTTATGATCATATCGACCAAGATCATCCGTTACAACCTAAAAATGGTGCAATGGAAGTTTAAGAATAACAAACTATTTAAAACGATTAAGAAGGTAGAGGCTGAGATATAAAAATTTGGTTGCTATTGATGCATTATTTTGTTTAACTTGCCCTCTCCCTACGATTTGTGTTTTTGATTGCCCTCATGGCTTCGCGTTCTTAGGGCTGAACCTTCAACTCAATTCGGCTTGATTGAAACGAACACTTGATCGATGCCGAATTGGATTTTGGGAGCAGTACTGAAATCTCATGTGTCACAAAGGTTTCGTAGTACTACCCCCGCAAGGCTGACTAGACTTCTCAAAAGCATGCCCATTGAGAAGTCAGACAGCTACTGCGATAAACAGCAACCACTATTAAAGTAAAGAAGTGACTGTTAGCAGTATGCACTCATTCCCTCAGGAGTCTCAGCCTTCTGGTCAATCTTATATGAAATACAGCGAAACTGAGGGCAAGTTGATGAAATCATGAAAACAATAGCATCCATTTTTATGTCTAATTCATCCTCATTTTTCGATGGTTTTATCATCATTAATAGAAATAAGTCCATAAATAGATAGGGATTTAGAAAACTTAATGCCCCCATCCCTTTCTTTTTTCATTTGCACAATGTTACAGCATAAAAAAAGAGCGGGAAAGTCAATCCTTCTCCGCTGTTTTCTTCGCTGTGATACCTTTTCAACTCATCCGATAAGTTACATAAACATGTCTCTACGTTGTTTATAACGAATGCCCTCTTCATCCAATGCCTTTTTAAGTGTTTCAAATGTTTCAATGTCCAAAAATTCAGGGTCATGATTGTGTTTTCTGAAATAATGCGTTTCTTGCGTCGCCGTTTGAACTTCTTCATACTCAAAAAACATCGTCACTTCATTACGTCTTACTTCAAATTGAATTTCGCGCAAAAACTTATCTTCCCGGTTCCGTTCGTTTTTAACTTCTTCTAGTAATTGACTCGCACTTTTCATCTTCATCACCTATTTCGGGGAATTTTAAATGAGGTTCCATTCATTTAATTATAAGATACTATTTAGTTTATCACATTCCGCTTTATTTATTCGATAACATCATGTAAAATAATACTAACTGGGCTGTATGTGCGCATCGCCATACACTCAAACGAGAACGGAAATTTAATAACTGCTATACATATTGAAAACGAGCAGTGAATGAATGGTGAATTGAATGATGTAGACATTCTTAGAGATACATATTCGATTCATGTTTTTTATTTTCACTCTTCATTTCAATTGTTCAAGCATATCAATCAATGAAAGATAAGTGATCCAACTTAGGAGGAAAATATATGTCAATTTTTAAAGTTTTTTATCAACATCATCGCGATGAAGTCATCGTACGTGAAAATACACAAAGCATTTATGTTGAAGCACAATCTGAAGAACAAGTTCGTCGTTATTTGAAAGAACGCAACTACAATATTGAATTCATAACTAAATTAGAGGGCGCACATTTAGAATATGAACAACAATCCGAACATTTTAATGTGGAGCGCGCGCAATAATGAAACAACTTCAAAAAAATGAAGTTGGCGTATACGCGTTAGGTGGTTTAGGTGAAGTCGGTAAAAACACTTATGCCATCGAGTATAAAGATGAAATTGTAATCATTGATGCAGGAATCAAATTCCCTGATGATAATTTACTCGGTATTGATTATGTCATACCAGACTACACATATCTTGAACAAAACCAAGATAAAATTGTAGGTTTAATTATCACACATGGTCACGAAGATCATATCGGTGGTGTGCCCTACCTGCTCAAAAAGATTAATGTACCAATCTACAGCGGTCCACTCGCACTCGGTTTAATTCGTAATAAATTAGAAGAACATCATTTATTACGCCAAGCTGAACTGATTGAAATCGATGAGGATACTGTCATTGATTCAAAACATTTTAAAGTGCGTTTTTATTTGACAACACACAGTATTCCTGAAGCATACGGTGTCATTGTCGATACGCCTGAAGGTAAAATCGTGCATACCGGTGACTTTAAGTTTGACTTCACACCAGTCGGCGCACCAGCCAATATTGGTAAAATGGCGCAACTCGGTGATGAAGGCGTACTCTGTTTACTTTCTGACTCTACCAATTCACTCGTGCCAGACTTTACGCTGAGTGAACGTGAAGTCGGTCAAAACGTAGATAAAATTTTCCGTAATTGTACAGGACGTATTATTTTTGCGACTTTCGCGTCAAACATTTATCGTGTGCAGCAAGCCGTCGAAGCCGCAGTCAAATACAACCGTAAAATCGTGACGTTTGGTCGTTCGATGGAAAATAACATCAAAATCGGTACAGAGTTAGGCTACATTAAAGCGCCCCCTGAAACGTTCGTTGAGCCAAACAAAATTAATAGCATTCCAAAGCATGAATTATTAATTTTATGTACAGGCTCGCAAGGTGAACCGATGGCGGCGTTATCACGTATCGCAAATGGTACGCATAAGCAGATCAAAATCATTCCTGAAGACACGGTCGTATTCAGTTCGTCACCTATTCCAGGTAATACGAAAAGCATTAACCGTACAATCAATGCCTTATATCAAGCCGGTGCTGAAGTCATTCATAGTAAGATTTCAAACATCCATACGTCTGGTCACGGCTCTCAAGGTGATCAACAGTTGATGTTACGCTTAATTAGACCGAAATATTTCTTACCAATCCATGGTGAGTATCGTATGCTCGTTGCACACGGTCAAACAGGTGTCGATTGTGGCGTACCAGAAGAAAATGTCTTCATTCACGATATCGGTGACGTTCTCGCGTTGACACGAGACAGCGCACGTACAGCGGGCCGTATTCCATCAGGCAATGTATTAGTCGATGGTAGCGGTATTGGTGATATTGGTAATGTCGTAATTCGAGACCGTAAATTATTGTCTGAAGAAGGTTTAGTCATTGTCGTAGTTAGCATTGACTTCAACAAAAACCAACTGTTATCAGGGCCAGACATCATCTCACGCGGTTTTGTCTACATGCGTGAATCAGGTCAATTGATTTACGACGCACAAAAGAAGATTAAGCAAGATGTTATCTATAAATTGAATCACAACGAAAATATTCAATGGCATCAAGTGAAATCATCTATTATCGAAACATTACAACCGTACTTGTTCGAAAAAACAGCACGTAAACCAATGATTTTACCAGTCATTATGAAAGTCAATGAAAAATAGATGTATCAATAAGGACCGAGTCTAGGACAACAACAAACCTAGACTCGTTTATTTTTGTGTAAAGGGCTGAGAAAGTTCGATGTCATTAACCCAATACACTAGAGATTTTTGTCCATTTTGCGCTAACTTTGTCGATTTTTTTATAACAATCCATTCCAATTACCAACCATGCTTTTTGTCTTCTTTATTTTTATAATGCTGAAAACTTAAAGAGAGAATGAGCAGTATCCATATTAATATGTGCCCTAACCATCCAAAACCTAACGTAAAGTAAACAACAATAAAACTGATTAATACGAGCAATATTACTAGTCTCATAAAGTTTATTACAGTCATAATAATCACCTTTTCTCGAAATATTCTTAAAATTATAAGTGTGATATGACTCATATTAGCGCAATGGATAGTGCATTAACTGATTTCAAATGGTTGAACATCGCATATGAAATCATCAATTTTCACCTTTTAATCTCCTTATGTATATCATAGTACATTAAAGTAAAAAAGATACTTAATTTTACACATCACATTCATCACTTTTATCTGTTTAACCACTTACGATGAACACAAAAAAGCGAGACAGCCTCAGCCATCCCGCTTCTCTATCCATTAATGTGCCATTTTCTTCTCAAAACGTGTTAAATCATTATCGTGACCAATCATAATTAAAATATCATCAAATTCTAATCCCATATCTGGATCGGGTGCGACGATGATTTCCTTCCCTCTTTTAATCGCAATAATATTAATCCCAAACTTGGCACGAATATCTAAGTCGATGAGGGTTTGTCCTGCCATCGTTTCGCTCGCTTTAATTTCTACGATGGAGTGTTCATCAGAAAGCTCTAAATAATCGAGCACTGTTGCACTAGCCACATTATGCGCGATACGACGACCCATGTCTCTTTCAGGATGCACGACTGTATCGGCACCAATTTTGTTTAAAATCTTGGCGTGATAATCGTTTTGTGCTTTAGCCGTCACTTTTTTAACACCGAGTTCTTTAAGAATCAATGTCGTTAACGTACTTGCCTGAATATTTTCCCCGATTGCTACGATGACATGATCAAAATTTCGGATTCCTAAACTTTTCATAACGGCTTCGTCAGTCGTATCAGCCACGACGGCATGTGTCGCAATATCACTGTATTCATCGACACGATTTTCATCTTTATCTATCGCCATGACATCCATATCTAACGCGTTCAATTCTCTTACAATACTGCCACCGAAGCGACCTAGACCAATGACTACATACTCTTTATCCATTTTTGGCCTCCTGAATTAAGTTAAATTAAAAATGTGGGCTCAAAGTGTCCAGATGTCTATGATCCTACACTTTAAGCCACACATGTATTCAATACTATTATCATATTACTACAAAATGATTAATGATGCATCGTTTTGCTGGTCCGGCTTACTTTTTACCACGGACGTATTCTTTATCAAATACGAACAATTTAAATATGAAAAAGAGTGACGGTAACAATAATAGTAAACCACCGATAAATGCGATCGTTAACACTAACGCCATACTATCATTTGTGACCGCATCGTCAATGTGCACGTACGGATATAAAATGTATGGCAACTTGCTTAATCCATATCCGAAAAAGGCTGTACCCATTTGAATGATGACAAAGATAAAAGCGATACCGTGTGCTTTTTTCAAGAGTGTCAGTACGCCAGCAATAACAAAAGCGATGAAACTGATCATAAATAACCAGCCATAATCAAACACTGCTGTCATAAAGTGTGCTTTGTTTTGCATTCTTAATGATAAAAACACAAACAATGACATCATAATCATCGGTGCGCCCCACATTAAAAACCATTTACGCATCAATTGATATGCTGGTTTATCTTTGGCACGGTGCGCATAAAATGTTAAAAATCCTGATGAAATGTATAACACAGACACAATGGCTAATAGAACTACCGCCCAACCGAATGGACTTAATAGTAATTCTGTCCAATTCAAATCAACCTTGCCAGAAGATGACTCTGTGATATAACCACCCTCAGAAATGGTTAATGCCGTTGATAGCGAAGCAGGAATCAGTAATCCTGATACCGCATATAACATGAGCCAAGACAACTTACTATCTTGACCATAATTTTCGAAAGCGTAAAAGGCCCCTCGAATCGAAAGTAAAATTAGCGCGATCGAACCTGGCACTAATAGCACTGTGCCGTAATAATAAGCTGTGTCTGGGAAAAATCCGACAATACCTACAAAGAAAAAGACAAAAAATACGTTTGTTACTTCCCACACAGGATTCAAATAACGTTGAATTAAATCATTAATATCATGCGATTGTCCAAATAATTTTGCATGTAGCGAGAAAAATCCTGCGCCGAAATCAATCGAAGCGACGATGATATAACCAAATAAGAAAATCCAGAGTACTGTTATCCCTATCACTTCATAACTCATCATGCATCACCTCGTTGCCTTAAACTTTCAATGTGCTGATAGACCGGCTTATTTTTAAACATTCTCACAAGCACGTATGTGGCTGAGAATAACAGCACGAAATAAAGTATTGCAAATAAAATCGTCACAAACACGAGTCCACTTGCATCTGTCGCAGCATCTTGTACTTTTAAGAAGCCTCTGACTATCCACGGTTGACGCCCAAGCTCAGTTAAGAACCAACCAAACTCAATCGCTAACATTGCTGCTGGACCACCTAACAATGTTGCATAGAGCAAAAGTTTATGATGTGGGTTGAATTTTTTAATCCACAATGCCATGACATAAGCGAATGAAATGGCAAAACAGAAAATCCCAAAGAATACCATTAAATCAAAGAAATAATGGACAATTAGTGGTGGTAATTCATCTTTTGGAAATTCATTGAGTCCTTTTACTTCTGTATCAAAACTTGAATCAGATAAAAAGCTTAACGCACCTGGAATATGGATGGCGCCTTTCACTTCTTGCGTTGATTCATCGAGTACACCAAATAACACGAGATCAGCTTGAGATTCTGTATTAAAATGCCACTCATATGCCGCAAGTTTCTCAGGTTGTTCTTGATGTAAAAACTTCGCAGATAAATCCCCTGCTAACATCGATAACATTGAAAAAATTAATCCGGCGATCATCGTCATTTTCAGTGCTGCTTGATGATAACGTCGATCCTTTTCAATTTTGTTTTTAAGTAACTTAAACGCTGCAATACTTGCTAAAATGAACGCCATTGTCATAAGTGCTGTAGCAATAACATGGAAAGATCTAACAAAAAATGATGCGTTGAACATCGCTGCTATTGGATCCACATTGACCATGCGCCCATTTTCTATTGCCATACCTGCCGGTGTATTCATGAAGGAATTGACCGATGTAATAAAGAAAGCGGAAAAACTTCCACCGATAATCACTGGGATACTAATGAAAAAGTGTATCCATTGATTTTTGAAACGATTCCAAGTGTATAAATAAATACTTAAGAAAATCGCCTCAAAGAAAAACGCAAATGTTTCCATAAATAATGGTAAAGCAATGACGTGCCCACCTATTCGCATAAACGTAGGCCATAGTAATGATAACTGTAAACCTATAATAGTCCCTGTTACTACACCTACTGCCACGGTAATCGTATATCCCTTAGCCCATCGTTGAGCTAATGCCATATATTGAGCACTTTTCTTTTTAATGCCAATAAATTCTGCCATCGCAAAGAAAAGTGGCATACCTACACCAATCGTTGCAAAAATAATGTGGACTGCAAGTGTCATTCCCGTCAAAAATCGACTAATGTCCACTGCATCCATTTCATGACCTCCTTACCTATAATGAAAATGTCCATTCATTATAAACGATACACAGGCCACATTTATATATTTTTGTTCATTAAGACATTGACAATTTAATGACATGACCAAAATTTGTCATTTTTATACAGTCGATTCAGTTGCATTTTATTAAAGTGTCGATTAAGATGTAACAACAATTGATATGAAAGTAGGCGTCTCTATGTCAGAAGTTATTATTTACACACAAAATGAATGTCCTCCTTGTTCATTCGTCAAACAATATCTTGAGAATCACGATGTCCCATTTGAAGAACGAAACATTGACAATTCAACGTATAGAAACGAAATGATTGAACATGATGCTTTTTCAACACCGTTCATTTTAATTGATGGCGAGCCAATGTATCAAGTCGATTTAGATTTGATGAACAAAAAGCTCGGTATTCAATTATAATTGCATCATTTGAATATTGTTTATTTGCGTAGGAAGGAATTGGGACATAGAAAATTTTAAGCCTCAATCCATTCAGAGATTTATGATTCATTAACGACTTTAAAACCGTCGAAAAATGAGGGTGAATGGGATACAAAAAATGGATGCTATTGTTTTCTTGATTTCATCAACTTGCCCTCAGTTTCGCTGTATTGGGTCTAAGATTGCCCAGAAGGCTGAGACTCCTGAGGGAATGAGTGCATACTGTTAACAGTCACGTCTTTACTTTAAATAGCGATTACTGTTTATCGCAGTAGCTGTCTGACTTCTAAATACTTATGCTTTTGAGAAGTCTAGTCAGCCTTGCGGGGGGAGTACTACGAAATGTTTGTGACACATGAGATTTCTGTACTGCTCCCAAAATCCAATTCGGCATCGATCAAGTGTTCATTTCAATCAAGCCGTATTGAGTTGAAGAGTCAGCCCCTCGGAAAGCGAAGCCATGATGGCAATCAAAAACAAAATTCTTAGGGAGAGGGCAAGTTTAACAAAAATACTGCATCAATAGCATCAAAAATTTTTATGTCCCATCCCTTTTTTAAGTTTTATCATTTCCCCCCTGTACATGTCTCTTTAAAATATTAATGACAGCATTAGCCACAACCAAAAAAGAGACTGAGTCGCAAAGATTGACTCAATCTCTTTTTATTTGTATCAATTAAGCTTTTGTTGTTTTTGCTTTTACAAGGTCAACAACTTCATCAACAGTTGCGCAATTTAATGCACGGTCTGCTAATTGTACCATTTCAGTACGGCTTAAATCTTTAATTTGACGACGTGCTTTTAAGATAGAAGTTGCACTCATTGAGAACTCATCTAATCCTAAACCAATTAATAATGGAATTGCTGTTTCGTCGCCAGCCATTTCACCACACATACCTGTCCATTTGCCCTCTTGGTGAGATGCGTCAATGACTTGTTTAATTAAACGTAAGATTGATGGGTTGTATGGTTGGTAAAGGTAAGATACACGTTCTGACATACGGTCTGCAGCCATTGTGTATTGAATTAAATCGTTTGTACCGATACTGAAGAAATCCACTTCTTTCGCAAATACATCTGCAAGTGCGGCTGTTGCTGGGATTTCAACCATGATACCTAATTCGATATCGTCGCTCACTTCTACGCCTTCTTGTTTCAAGTTTTCCTTTTCTTCAAGAAGTAACGCTTTCGCATCACGGAATTCTTGAATTGTTGCCACCATTGGGAACATAATATTCAATTTACCGTATGCTGAAGCTCTTAATAATGCACGTAATTGTGGACGGAAAATTTCAGGTTGATCTAAGCATAAACGAATCGCACGGTATCCTAAGAATGGGTTCATTTCTTCAGGTAAGTTTAAATATGGTAGTTCTTTGTCACCACCGATATCTAACGTACGTACGACAACGCGTTTACCTTCCATTGATTCGAGCACTTTTTTATACGCTTCAAATTGCTCATCTTCAGTCGGCATGTTGTCGCGGCCCATGTAAAGGAACTCAGTACGGTATAAACCGATACCTTCTGCGCCATTGTTGTGCACACCTTCTAAATCATTCGGTGTACCAATGTTCGCCGCAAGTTCTACTTCATGTCCATCTAATGTTTTCGATGGTTCGTCACGTAATTGTTTCAACGCTTCACGATCTGCAAAGAAAGATTCACGCTTATGTTGATACGCTTTGATTTCATCGTCTGAAGGATTAACGATGACATCCCCTGTTAAACCGTCGACGATAACCATGTCCCCTTGTTGTACAGACTCAGAAATTGATTTTGTACCTACAACAGCAGGAATCTCTAATGAACGACTCATAATTGCTGAATGTGAAGTACGACCACCAATGTCGGTAACGAATCCTTGAACATATTGTTTGTTTAACTGTGCTGTATCTGATGGCGTCAAATCTTGAGCCACAATGATGACGCTTTCATCAATGATACTCGGATTTGGTAATTCCACCCCTAAAATGTGCGCTAAAACACGTTTAGCTACGTCGCGGATATCCGCAGCACGTTCCTTCATATATTCGTTATCCATTGATTCGAAAATAGTAATGAAGTTTTGTGTCACTTCAGTTAATGCTTGAGGTGCACTTGCGCTTTCATTTTTAATTTTCTCTTCAATCGGTTGAATTAACTCAGGATCATCTAAAACGAGTAAATGTGCATCAAAGATAGCCGCTTTATCCGCACCTAATTGTTCCTCTGCATGATTACGAATTTTCGTTAATTCAATTTTAGAGTTGTTAAGCGCCTCATTAAATTTTTGGACTTCCGCTTCCGGTTGGTCCGTCTTTTCGTTACTAAAACTTAAATCGGGTTCTACGAGCAGATACGCTTTGGCAATAGCAACACCATCAGAAGCTGCAATTCCCTTAATAATATTTGACATTATTTTGTTAATCCTTCTTTAGATAATACTTCAGTGATTGCGTCGATTGCGCCTTTTTCATCGCTACCGTCAGCATAAATTGTAATTTCTGCGTCTTTACCCACACCTAAGCTCATAACACCCATGATAGATTTTAAGTTAACTTTTTTACTGTTATACTCTAATTGAATATCTGAATCGAATTTTGAAGCTGTTTGAACAAGCATTGTTGCAGGACGTGCGTGAATACCTGTTTCGTCAATAATTACATATGATTGTTGTTCCATCTGTCATCTTACTCCTTCTACTTCTAGATTTACTAGCATAAATTATATTTAACTTCGCTACATAGCATTACATTACCAAATTCTATATTTAAATTCAATTCGTAAATGCCCCGACATCTCGATTTTGAACGCCATTGATAGTGCTTTGTGAAATTTTTTACATGCTATAATAATGATTTTACTACATTTTCGCATTTTTGAATATGGTCTTTACCGACTTTAACCATAAAATAATAACTAATGGACGCTGAAACGGCTTGTCCTACAATCGGGAACCAACGTGTCTGTTTCGCAGCAGTTCTCTTAGCTACATCACGTACTAAAACTTTCAACAATCCACTCGACACTTTTTTACCAATTAATTGACTGCCTTGAATACCGGCCGCCATCAATATACGGTTTTTCATGTCATCACTCATTTGGTTCACTTGTTGATGATCTAAGCCGTAAATTTTGTTCACATCATCAATGACGTCGCGCATTAATTTCATGTCCATCCCAAAATCAAATCCCGGTATAGGAACAACGGTTGCACCTGAAGATAACAGCGCCTTCTTTCTCACAATCGCTTCTGCACGTTCACGTCTTACACGTATCTCTTGTTCTGTCGTCGGTAGCACATCTTTTCGATCAATCGTTTCAATATCTAGTACTTTATTGCCTAACGTTTCAGAAATTTTTCTTTTAAAATTCATCTTCCATACTCACCTCATTATAAAAAGTCTTAACCTTTATACCCTTTTCAAACAGTTTCTACTACTTTATTGTAATAAAAATCACTTTTAAATACTTCGAAGGTTTATAGTGCGGATGTGTTTTAAAATCTTTTGGCAAGCCCATAACTTCATTCATTTCATATGTAAGACCTTGCTTTTCAATCGTTTGTTTCACCATATTTTTAAATGCCTTTAGCGTATAGGCACTATGATTGGTACTCAACACGAGACTACCACCTGGGTTCAAAATACTGAGTGCGCCTTCAATTAACTTGTCATAGTCTTTTGTCACAGAAAATGTTTTCTTTTTATTGCGCGCAAAACTTGGCGGATCAATGACAATCGTATCGTAACGTAAGTCGTGTCGCAGCGCGTATTTGTAGTAATCAAACGTATCCATCACGTAAATATGTTGTGATTTAGGGTCGATACCATTCAAACCAAAGTTCTCTTCAGTTAACTGACGTGAACGATTGGCCAAATCAACACTTGTCGTCTGACTTCCGCCTGTAGCTGCGATGACTGAAAAAGCACCTGTATAGCTGAATAAATTGAGCAATTGACGTCCTTCAGCATAATAATCTCTAATTTTTTTGCGCACTTCTTTTTGGTCTAAGAAAATCCCCGTCATCGGACCATCGTCAAGATGCACATTGTAAAACGTGAAATTCTCTTCAACGACAATCGGAAATTCAGGTGCTATCCCATCTACAAGGCCGCCTTCAATGGATTGATGTTTAAAACGCGTTTTTTCATAAATAGAGGTAAAATCAAAAATATTTTTAATCGCGCTCACAATCTGTTGACGAAAACGATAAATGCCCTCTGAGTACCATTGAATTAATAAGTGACCATCATAGTTGTCAATCGTGAGACCACCCACGCCATCACCTTCACCATTAAATAAGCGAAATGCATTGGTGCCTTCAATTTGATAGTAATACTGACGGACTTCTAGTGCTTGCGCGAACAGTTGCTCAAAAAATGCTTGATCAATCGCTTCATCTTCTTGATACGTCAATACCCAACCTAATCCTTTATGTTGACGCCCTACATAACAAGTCGCGATATAGACTTGTGTTGGAGCCAACAGATGAAAGACATCACCTTCTTCTAATTGATCATACTGAAATAAATCCTCTTCCTCCACAAGTGGGTACTGGTTGAAATATTTTTCTTCTTTACCTTTATTTAAAATAGCTGTCTTCATTTTATCAGCCTTTCTTTTCATATCATTATTCTGATTTTAACACGGATGATTTCACAATGATATCTTTCACCAAAACACTCATTATAAAAAGGACTAGGAAATGGTCTCCCTAGCCCTTTTAAAGTCATTCATTATTAATGCTTTTTAACTTGTATGTCCACAGGCTGTCTCAATTGTAAGACGAACGCCACAATTGCTGGTACTAACATTAATACGAGAATTGGCGTAATGAAAATTGATAATAATAGTCCGTGGATCAAAATCACAATATATTCCGTTAGCAATTTGAAGAATAAAATACTAATCATGAAAAGTTGTAAATAATCACACTTACCTCTTAACATCCTTACAACTGTTGTAAAAATAAAGACAATCGCAACAATGAGTAATAAAAGTAAGCTAACCCATTCGTACACGTATTGTGTTTGAGATAATTGCCAGTCCCCTGACATAAATAACGCATTACGGTTATTGAACTCTAGTAATATAAAGAATAACAGAATCACGCCACAAGCAATCATGACGTAATTGCGGTTCAACCATTTAGGCCTCATTTTAAGGAACGATGGAATGTCATCTTCCTCTAATTTAGCCCATGAAAACCATTTTTTGGCAAGTGTTTCACGTTTTTGGCGTAACTTCTCTAAATCAATACTACGGCGTGTACGTTGTGAAATACCATGTGTGAATTCGGCCGTACGATCTTGAAAGTCTTTGAAATGGTTTTTAGAAGTATTCGTAAATTGATACTTTTTACTTCTTGAATACGCATTCGCTTCACCAGTGATTTCTTCCTCAGACACTGGTAATGAACGACGTAAAAAGAGGAAATTCCATACTGCCATTTGTCCAATCAACCATAAAACTACAAAAAATGTATTAATACTCAGAACGTCAATCGAAGCTACATCTTTCGCTTCAATACGGGCATAGAGCGCAATTTGTGTAATGATATAACAAAGCCCATAACTGAATATAATCCATAAATAATGTTCTTTACGGTGCAATGGATTTAATTCGTCTTTGTATGCGATATAACCAATATGTACAAGAAAAGGAATAATAAATATAAATGCAATCCAACCATAAACTTGAGACATAAAAATTAATGTTAATACGAAGAAAATAATGCCCACTAATAAAAATAATATTGAAATGTCATAATCAAATCGTGTTGTATTCGTTAATGTCCGACCAATAAAAATCATTAAAATTCCAAACAATAAAATGACAATACCGCTCGCAAGTGGGATGTCACCAATGTATTGACTCATGACGCGAATGATTTCATTAAAGAATGCCATAATAAAATCCCACAAATTGTCGATATTTGTACTCGGTTGTTTGCCTGACTTAAACTGTTGAATGAGTGGAATATTAATAAAAATAATGATGCTTAATAAAATTGAAAGCACACCGATAATATAGCTATAAATCACTTCGGTGTATTTGTTTAACAAAAACATCCTCTCACCTCAAAGCTATTATATACGAACTCTTGTCACCTGTCTTTATATTTCAAAAATATCAGTCTTCAGAATGACCTATCCATTTAATACATAATACCATAAGGATTTATTTTTATTTTTATTTTCAAATATCTTAATTATCCATGAGTTGTTTTTACATCGTAATGATGCGTTAAGTATATCAAAATTCATTTATTTTTATACGAGAACAGAAGCTAAAATTTTTAATGTTGCATTTACTTATTTCATTCATATTTCTCTATATAGCTAGGCGCACGATATGTCAAAGTCTCATTTCTATATAGGTCTAATGTTTAAGTTGTGCACATAAAGGCTATAGTAGTGATACAAACAATTTGAAAGGTAGGCGTTGGAAATGGCTGAAAAAGATATTAAAAAAGCTGCAGAACAAGCGAAAGATAAAGAGAAAGAGTTGAAAGATAAAACTGAAGATGCTAAAGATGGTGCAGAGAAAACGAAAGATGATATTCAAAAAACGTTTGAGTAATCTTTAGTTTTTGTTTGATGTGTGAGGAATGGGCTGATTGTGGCCTGTTCCTTTTTATTTTTAAAACATTGGGATATCATTTGTTTTGTTAAATGTTTCCTCTTACCCTACAAATTGACGAACTTGCTCTCGTTTTCCCAAGGACTTGACGCAACTCAATTTGGCTTGATTGGAGTGTTCACGAAATGGAAGCCAACTTGGATTTTCGGGAGCAGTACAGAAATCTCATGTATTACAAAGATTTCGTCGTACTGCCCCCCCCGCAAAGCTGACTAGACTTCTCAAAAGCATGAGCATTGAGAAGTCAGACAGCTACTGCGTTAAACAGTGATCTCTGTTAATAATCAGAAACCACATTTAAGCCTTTGATTTATCCCTCGGGAGTCTCGAGCTGTTCTTACAATCTTTCGTGAGTGTTCTTAATTGTGAGAGTGAAATGTTTTAAATTCAATACTTCCTCATTTCACCATGATGTCTTATCAATATCAAAATCAATTACCATTGTTAAAGTAACCTCTCACCTTTTCTTCTTTAAGGTTGGAGGTCGCTGAGTGTCAATAGGTGTTCACCAGCTTTAGTACATCGTTTTACTGATAAATTGAAATGCCCATCCTCATACGTACACTTCAAGTCATCCCTACTCAACTGCCCACCTAATCCTAATCCTCATAGTGCATTGTTCTAAAAGTCATTTGGGTGTCATACTGTTGTCTTGATTGTGACTGCTATGTTGATGCTCGCCTTGACTGTTCATTTTTCCAATATATATACATTTTTAATGGTTTGTAGATTTACAAATATTTAGTCAGCACTCGTTTGAAACCTTGACTTTTCAATGTTCTAGGTGTACATTGACATTATCAATTAAATACGCACACTAGGGGTGTGAAAGCTGAGATGAGGTGTCACCTCAAACCCTTTGAACCTGAACTAGATGATACTAGCGTAGGAAAGTGTTTTGTTATGATATGTATATTGAGCGATGGACTTTGTATGTCACTCCAATAGCATATCCATATATTAATGAGCACATGATGCGCCTATCTTTGGTTTAAGAGATATGCGTATTTTTTTAATTTTTGGGAGGAGTTTAGATATGAAAAAAGGCTTAACGTTGTCAGACATCCTCGTCACTGTACTCGTATCAGTGATATTTGCAGTGATTTATAATTTATGGTGGGCTGTCACGAATACTTTACAGCCATTAGGTTTACATCTTGATCAATTGATGTATGGTATGTGGTTTAGCGCTGCAGTCGTTGCATATCTCATTATTCCTAAAATGGGTATTGCATTGTTAGCTGAATTTGCTGCAGGTGCTGGTGAAACCATTTTAATGGGACGTTTTGATATCCCTACAATTATTTACGCTTTACTCCAAGGTTTGGCGTGTGAGATTATTTTTGCGATTTTCCGCTACAAATCACGTGCTTTTATGGTAGCTGTGCTTGCAGGTATGGCAGCTGCAATCATTAGCTTACCTATCGACTGGTACTATGGTTACTTAAATGAAGTCGCGACTTGGAACTTAGTTCTACTGATTGCTTTTCGTATTATCAGTGGTGCTGTATTAGCCGGTGTTTTCCCATACTTACTCGTTAAGGCATTGGATCAAACTGGTGTAACGAAACTGTTTCGTCCTGCTTCAAAAGACGATTACGATGCATTATAAGGGTGACTTACTGTGTTAAAAGTTAAAAATTTACGTTTAAAATACCCGAGTGCAGATTATAAAATTTTTGACGGGATTGACGTAGAAATCAAAGACAAAGAAAAAGTGCTTTTACTTGGGCCATCTGGTTCAGGTAAAAGTACGTTACTCAATGTGTTAAGTGGCATTGTGCCGAACTTAATTGATTTACCAATGAAATATGATACATTAGAAATCGCTGAAAATTCGGGTGTCATTTTCCAAGACCCAGATTCGCAGTTTTGTATGCCACAAGTAAATGAAGAATTGGCATTTATATTAGAAAACCAACAAATTCCGCGTCACGATATGGACGGCCGTATTCATGAAGCTTTAAACTATGTCGGTCTGGATGTGAATCCGAAGCAACGTATTCATCAATTGAGTGGCGGCATGAAACAAAAATTAGCGATTGCGGGAACGTTACTCCAGGGCGCAGATACATTGTTTCTTGACGAACCGACTGCGATGTTAGATGTAGAAGCGACAGAAAATTTATGGAATCTACTGAAGGATTTGTGGGAGGACAAGACCGTACTGATTGTCGAACATAAGGTGGAACATATTTGGCAACATGTCGATCGTGTCATACTGATGAATCATCATGGCCACATTGTGCAACAAGGCACGCCTGAATATATTATGTCGCATTACGAAGCATTATTAAGTGAATATGGCGTGTGGCATCCAAAAGCGTGGTCGCATGCACCTATGCCCCAACATCCCGTCCAATCTACTGCTCAAAATTTTCATTTTTCATTCGAACAAGGCGCTATACAAAGGGTCCGTCGTACATTATATGAAGTGGACGCATTACAAATTGGACCAGGAGAATGGATTACACTAACAGGGAAAAATGGTTCAGGTAAGACATCGCTGTTAGAGTCGATGATGCAATTGATACGTTATAAGGGGAACATGCGTTACGCCGGGCAGAAATTAACTAAAATTAAAGATGCAGCGCAACATATGTTTTTAGTGTATCAAAATCCTGAACTGCAATTTATACAAAATAGTGTGTTTGATGAAATATGGGTCAATTATCATCATATGGATCCTGAGCATGCGAAAGCGAAAACTGCGGAAATGTTAGCGTTGCTTGATTTGGAGCATGTGTCGAGTCAACACCCATTTGAATTATCTATGGGTCAAAAGCGTCGACTGAGTGTCGCTACCGCATTAAGTACCAATGCAGATATGATTTTATTAGATGAACCGACATTTGGCTTAGACAGTCATAACACGTTTAAATTAATTGAATTGTTCCAAAGTCGAATTGCGCAAGGTCAGACGATTTTAATGGTCACGCACGATGCACATATTATTGAACGTTACCCTACTCGTCGGATAGAAGTCAAAGATGGCAAACTCTATGAAGTCGAGGAGGTGCGCACATGATTGAATCTTGGAAAACACGTCACACGTTCATGGATGATGTGAATATCGTAACCAAATTATTGTTAGGCGTCTCACTCTTCTTCTTCATTATTTTCGTTCATCATTTTGACGTGATGATTTATCTTGCGACATTGATGCTCATTTTTATGTTACTCGTTGCAGGGACACAGTGGAAAGTCGTCTTGACGTTCACATTACTCGCAACATTTTTCGCCCTCACCTCCTCATTATTCATGATATTTTACGGTGATGGGCAACATGAGTTATTAAAATTCGGCTTCGTTAACATCACGACGGAAAGTCTTGTGCGTGGGCTCCATCTCTCATTCCGGACGATGACTGTGAGTTATTTTGGATTGTCTATTGCCTTTACGTCACAAGTCATCATGATTTTTTACAGCTTGATGCAGCATTTAAAAGTGAAACCGAAAATTGCTTATGCTTTTATGGCGGCATTTCGTATGATTCCAATCATGTTAGAATCACTTTTCCAACTACGCAACGCCTTAAAAATGCGCTATCAAATGATTGATAACCGCAACTATTCAGGCTTCAAACGTCTGAAACATTTATTAATTCCATTGCTCAGTCAAAACATTAGAAAAGCGCATCGCCTATCAGTAGCTATGGAGAAAAAAGGATTTAAAGATGGACCACGGACTTATTATTATCATGTCCCTTTTAGTTATAAAGACTTGATTCTAATTGTTCTCACTGTGGTCATCGTCATATTAGCATTTACATTCGCACAAGTGTTACCAATAACTGGGATTACTGATGCACGCTAACCGAACTCAGATTTTGCGTTTTCATGATCTCGACGATGTGAAAAGGCAGGTCTAGATTTCCTTTTTAACTTTCCCGTTTATTTCCATCTGCAAAGGAAATCGTTTCCCTTTATTGATTTTTGATAGTCAATAAAGGGATTTTTATATTCAACTAAAAAGCGTAAAACCTTGGTGATTTCACCAGTAAGATTTTACGCTTTTTAATGTTCTTTCAATATTAATTTGCTTTAATCGCTTTGTGTGCAATGTCTTGACGATAGAATAAACCGTCACTTTCTATTTTTTCGACACGTTTATAGGCCGCTTGTTGTGCAGCTTCGATTGTTGCACCTTCGCCAATCGCTAAAATAACACGTCCACCTGATGTCACATAGTTTTCACCATCATGTGTTAAACCACTGACAAAGTAAGCACCTGGTTCATCTTCAAAACCTTTTACAGTTGCGCCTTTTTCGTATGCACCTGGATACCCTTTTGAAGCGAGCATGACGCCAACTACCGCATCCGCTTTCCACTTCATGTTGATTGGTGCTTTTTCATCTAATTCAATGATGTGTGCCATGAGATCACTTTCTAAACGTGTCAATAACACTTGTGCTTCAGGATCACCAAAACGTGCATTAAATTCAATGACTTTCGGCCCTTCTTTCGTTAAAATCGCACCGATGTATAATAAACCGAAGAAATCGTGCCCTTCTGCTTGCATCGCTTTGGCAATCGGTTGCGCAATTTTGTCATTCGCTTCATCTAGGACACTTTGATTCATATGTGGCACGGGACAGTACGCACCCATACCGCCTGTGTTCGGTCCTTTATCTTGATCGTACGCACGCTTATGATCTTGGGCAATCGTATCGAATGGGACAGCATAATCGCCATTGACAAATGTCATGAGTGAAAATTCTTCCCCTTCTAAAAACTGTTCGAATACAACTTTGCTGTTCGCTTCCGGATATAATGTTTCTACTGCTTCTCGTGCTTGTTCGCGTGTTTCAGCAATGATGACCCCTTTACCTGCTGCGAGTCCGTCTTTTTTCAATACAATCGGCAATTCACACGTTTCAATATACGCCAGTGCCTCATCTTTTTGGTCGATTTCTTGGTATGCTGCAGTTGGAATATTATATTTTGCCATGAGACGTTTCGCAAATGATTTTGAGCCTTCGATTTGAGCCGCATCTTGGTTCGGACCAAATACTTTAATGTGTACCGCTCTTAATGCATCAGCTAAGCCTTCTGTCAACGGTTGTTCAGGTCCAATCACGACCCATTTCACATCATGTGCTTGTGCAAATGCGACGATTGCTTCATGATCTGATTCTGCAATTTCACCATGTACCTCTGCAACATTGCTCATTGCAGCATTGCCTGGAATCGCATAAACTTGTGAAACTAATGACGATTGATTTAATTTGTGTGCGAGTACGTGTTCACGTCCCCCGCCACCGACAACTAATACGTGCATATTCGACATCCTCCTCATTAATGTTTAAAGTGACGCATGCCTGTTGTCACCATAGCAATACCATAGCGATTCGCCATGTCAATAGACTCTTGATCTTTAATCGAGCCACCTGGTTGAATGATTGCTTTAATGCCTGCTTGTGCTGCCGTTTCGACCGTGTCGCCCATTGGGAAGAAGCCATCTGATGCTAAGACAACATTGTCATTCATTTCAATCGCACGATCAATCGCAATTTTAGCTGAGCCTACACGGTTCATTTGGCCTGCACCGATACCGACTGTTTGTTTGTCATTCGCAAGGACAATCGCATTACTTTTAACAGATTTCACAACTTTCCAACCTAATAACAATGCCTCCCATTGTTCCTTCGTCGGTTCCACATCTGTCACGACTCTCATGTCAGCTTGTGCCACATCAAAACGGTCTTTATCTTGAACTAAATACCCCCCTGAAACCGATACAAATTCTGTTGCATCTACTTCTTCAGTCATTTCAATTTCTAGTAAACGAATATTTTTCTTCTGTTGTAAAATATCTAAAGCGGCTTGTTCGAATTTTGGTGCAATGACGACTTCTAAAAAAATCGCGTGTAAGTCTTCTGCTAGTTCAGCTGTGACTGGACGGTTTAATGCGACGATACCACCGAAAATAGATTGGCTGTCCGCTTCATAGGCATGTGTGTACGCTGCATGAATGTGGTCACCTGTACCTACACCACATGGATTCATATGTTTCACAGCGACCGCTGCAGGTTGCTCGAATTGTTTCACTAAACTTAATGCCGCATCTGCATCTTTAATATTGTTGTAGCTCAGTTGTTTACCGTGTAATTGTGTCGCGCCCGCAACCGTATTTTTCGCTGTAGACGTACGAATAAACTGCGCAGATTGTTGTGGGTTTTCACCGTAACGTAATTGTTCGAGTTGTTGACCAAAAAATTGTGTAATTGCTTGATCGTATTCAAATGTATGTTGGAACACTTTAATCATTAATGACTTGCGGAATGCTTCATCTAAAGTACCGTTTTGAATACGTCGAATCACTTCATCATAGTCTGTTGGGTCAACAATAGTTGTGACATGTTTGAAGTTTTTCGCAGCTGCACGTAACATTGTTGGACCACCGATATCAATGTTTTCAATCGCGTCCATTTCAGTGACGTCTGGGTTTTTCACCGTTTCTTTAAATGGGTATAAATTCACAACGACCATATCGATTAAATCAATATTTTGACCTTTTAATTGCTCAAGATGTTCTGGTTTATCACGATCTGCTAAAATACCGCCATGAACAGCTGGATGTAATGTTTTCACACGACCGTCCATAATTTCTTCAAATTGTGTCAGTTCAGAAACCGATGTCACTTTCACACCTGCCTCGTCAATTGCACGGAAAGTCCCGCCTGTTGAATACAATTCATAACCTGCTTTAACGAGTGATTGTGCAAATTGAACAATACCCGTTTTGTCTGAAACACTTAAAATCGCTTTTTTCATAATTGATGATATCTCCTTATCGAATAATCTTCTTAATGACTGCTGGGTACAATTCATACTCTAATGATTTAATACGTTCTTCTAATGATTGTTGTGTATCGTCTTCGTAAATTGGGCATGTGCGTTGTTCAATTATCTGACCTGTATCCATACCTGCATCGACGTAATGTACTGTTGAACCCGTTTCTTTATCCCCACTGTTTAACGCTTGTCCGACTGCATTTTTACCTTTATATTTTGGCAATAATGAAGGGTGAATGTTCAAAATGCGCCCTTCATATGCTGATAACAATGTTTCACCGATTAAACGCATATAACCAGCTAATACAATCCACTCTACTTCTTCGTGACGCAACCCATTCAATACTGCCGTTTCATAAGCTACTTTATCATCAAAAGTACGTGGTTCGAATGCATGTACAGGAATGTCGTGTTGTTGTGCAAGCTGACGACATGCCGCTGTAGGTTGATCTGTGTACAATGCTGTGACTTCAATATGCTCGAGTTCACCTGATTTGACACGTTTCATAATATTATCGAAGTTTGTGCCGGAACCAGATGCAAAGATTGCAATTTTAACCACTATTTTGCCTCCGTTAAGCGAATGGCACTGTCTTCTTCAGCAATATGACCGATTGTATATGCGTCCACATTCGCATTTTTTAAGATTTCATGAACAGCTGCTTCATCTTCAGGTGCAACGACAAGCGTAAAACCAATCCCCATGTTAAAGATATGGTACATTTCATCTGTGTTGATGTTGCCTTGTGCTTGTAGCCAATTGAAAATAGACGGTGTTGGGAACGATGCTGTGTTCACGACAGCCGTTTTGCCTTTTGGTAAAGCTCTCGGAATATTTTCGTAAAAACCGCCACCTGTAATATGTGTCATCGCTTTAATTTGAATGTCTTTTTTCACCGCTAGCACAGGTGACACGTATAAAGCAGTTGGTGTCAATAGCACGTCCAAGAAGCTTTGCTCACCTTCAAATGTATCGTTCACATCAATACCTGATTCTGCGACAAGGCGACGGACTAAACTGTAACCGTTTGAATGGATGCCGTTTGAAGCAAGACCGATGATGACGTCTCCTATTTCTACTTTTGAACCGTCAATATACTCGTCTTTTTCAACTGCACCGACAGCAAAGCCAGCGACATCGTATTCACCTTCATGGTACATTTCACCCATTTCAGCTGTTTCGCCACCGATTAAAGCCGTGTTTGTTTCTACACAACCATCACTAATGCCTTTAACGATTTGTTCGATAATTTCCGGTACGACTTTATGTGTCGCAATATAGTCTAAAAAGTAAAGTGGTTCTGCCCCAGTCGTTAAAATGTCATTCACACACATTGCCACGGCATCAATACCGATTGTGTCATGTTTGTCATAGTCGATAGCGAGCTTTAACTTTGTACCGACACCATCTGTTCCTGATACGAGCACGGGTGCTTTCATATTGAGTTGTGATAAATCAAATGTTGCACCAAATCCTCCTAAGCCACCAAGCACTTCTTTACGCATCGTTCGTTCAACGTGACTTGACATTCGTTTTACCGCTTCATAGCCAGCTTCGATATCGACACCAGCCTTTTTATATGATTCAGCCATTGATTACACTCCTCTTCTTTTCATTTCCTTAACTTCTGGTAGTTCATGATCCACAATTTCAATCGGATAGTCGCCCGTAAAACAAGCGTTACATTCGCCTTTAGAATCGTGGGCTTTAAACACTTCATGCATCCCTTCAACAGATAAATACGTCAATGTATCAGCGCCGATCATTTCACGAATTTCTTCTACAGTATGTTGGGCTGCCATCAATTCTGCATGGGTAGACACGTCAATACCGTAGTAACATGGATCTTGTAATGGCGGAGAAGAAATACCCATGTGGACTTCTTTCGCACCTGCAGACTTCAATGCTTTGACGATATATTTACTTGTCGTTCCGCGTACAATCGAGTCATCAATTACGACAACGCGCTTGCCTTCAATGACATCACGAATTGGTGAATGCTTCATACGGACTTGTCTTTCCCTCACAGACTGATCCGGTGTAATAAATGTACGGCCGATATAGCGGTTCTTTAACAACCCTTGTTCGTTTGGAATACCTGTTTGTTCAGAAAAGCCTTTCGCCGCTTGCAGTGAAGAATCCGGAACACCGATCACGATATCTGCATCGATGCCCATTTCTTCAGCTAATTTACGTCCAAGTGCTTTACGTACATTGTAAATCGAGTGTCTGTGGAATTCTGAATCCGGACGTGCAAAGTAGACATATTCCATTGAACACATTTTATAACCGATGTCTTGTGTATACATGTCATACTCCACCTCGTTCTCACCAGAAAATGTAATCAATTCACCTGGTTCGATATCACGGATGTATTCTGCACCAATCGCTGTAAAGGCACATGTCTCACTCGCAACACAATATGCACCATCGACTTGACCTAACATCAATGGACGGACGCCACGATTGTCACGTGTAGCTGTCAGTTGCCCTTCATTTAAAATGACACAACTGAATGCTCCTTTCACTTGATTCAGTGCTGCTTTTTGGTTCGTTTTAATATTTTCAGATTTTCCTTTGATCAACAGATGTGCGAGTACTTCTGAGTCACTCGTTGTTTGGAAAATGCCGCCTGTTGATTCAATGGCTAAACGAATTTGATGTGCGTTCGTTAAGTTTCCGTTGTGTGCCAAACCTAAGTCCCCTTTAGAATGTTTGAACAAGAACGGTTGCACGTTAGAAATCTCGCTCGCACCTGTTGTCGCATAACGGACATGACCAATGGCGTTCGGATAACCTTGTAATGAATCCAATTGTTGTTGTGAAATTGCCTCAGTTAACAATCCCATACCACGTGCACCAAAAAGTTGTTCACCGTTCGAGCACACAATCCCTGCGCCTTCTTGACCACGATGTTGCAAACTGTGTAATGCCATGTAAGTCAAATAGGCTGCATGAGGATGGTTCCAGATGCCGAAAACACCGCATTCTTCGTTTAGTCCACGGATGTCATACATGACTCAATAGCTCCTTCCCATTCACGTTTAAGTTCAGATGTACGACGTTCAATCACACTGTCTTGTGCAACGACTTTAAAGTCATCTGTATCCGTCAATGAACCGATACGTGTTGCGCCTTCGATGGTTAATGTTTGACCTGCTTTCACTGCAACGATATAGCGTCCTTGCGTTTCACTGAATAATTGTGCATTCGTTAAGTTCACTTCAGCATCAATACCTAAGCTGTAATGCGCGCTGATTTTAGCAAGCGTCATCACTAAACCACCTTTACCGATAGTTTGTGTATGTGAGATCACACCTTCACGAATCGCAGCACGAACTGCTTCACCTTTCGCCGCTTCTTGTGATAAATCGACTTTTTCAACTTCGTGGTTCACATCGCTATACAATAATTTTTCGATTTGACTTCCACCATAGCTATCTGTCGTTTTACCGATGACATAAAGTGTGTCACCTACAGACGGTTGATATGATTTTAAGAAGTCGACGTTTTCAATTAAGCCGACCATCCCTACAACGGGTGTTGGGAAAATAGAAGATGTACGTGTTTCATTGTAAAGTGAAACGTTCCCAGATACGACAGGTGTTGCAAGTGCTTCACATGCTTCTGCCATGCCACGTGTTGAGTCTGTCAATTGTTGATAAATATGCTTTTTCTCAGGTGAACCATAGTTTAAACAGTCCGTCATCGCCAAAGGTTTTGCGCCTACAGCAATTAAGTTACGGTATGCTTCAGCTACGACCATTTTGCCGCCTTCATATGGATCATTAAAGACGTAACGTGCCTCACCATCAATTGTAGACGCAATCGCTTTGTTTGTACCTTCTACACGGACAACAGACGCTTGTAACCCTGGCTTAATCATCGTATTCGCACCTACTTGTTGATCGTATTGGTCATATAAATAATGTTTTGATGCAATCGTTGGATGTGTTAATAAACGATCGAAAACATCATTCACGTCAATATTGTCATAACGGTTCGGTGCTGCATCGTGTTGTAACGGTTCGCCTTCAAGAATGTATACCGGTGCTTCATCCGCGAGCGGTTCAACAGGAATGTCTGCAAATACTTCACCTTCATAAGTGAGGACGAAGCGGTTCGTATCTGTTACTTTACCAATGACTGCACTGTCTAATTCATGATAATCAAACAAGTCTAAAAACTTTTGTTCTGTTCCTTTTTTAACGACAAGTAACATACGTTCTTGCGTTTCAGATAACATCATTTCATATGGAGAAATACCTTCTTCACGTACTGGGACTTTTTCGAGTTCAAGATGAATCCCGCTACCCCCTTTAGCTGCCATTTCAGATGATGAAGATGTTAAACCAGCAGCACCCATATCTTGGATACCGACAAGTTCGTCATAAGTGATCGCTTCTAAAGTGGCTTCCATTAACTTCTTACCAACAAATGGGTCCCCGATTTGAACAGAAGGACGTTTGCTTTCACTTTCTTCAGTTAACTCTTCTGATGCAAATGTCGCACCGTGAATCCCATCACGTCCTGTTTTTAATCCAACATAAATGACAGAATTGCCTACACCTTTTGCAGTTCCTTTTTGAATCATGTCATGATCAATGACACCGACACACATCGCATTGACAAGTGGGTTACCGTCATAGTGTTCGTCAAATTCTATTTCACCAGCAGTTGTCGGAATACCGATACAGTTACCGTAACCGCCAATCCCTGCAACGACACCTCGTAATAAACGACGGTTTGTTTTTTCAGTCAGTTCACCAAAACGTAAGCTGTTCAATAAGTTAATTGGGCGTGCACCGATAGATACGATGTCACGAATAATGCCCCCAACCCCTGTTGCTGCGCCTTGATATGGTTCTATTGCTGATGGATGGTTGTGTGATTCAACTTTGAAAACAACCGCTTGATTATCACCAATATCCACAACACCTGCGCCTTCGCCAGGTCCCATTAATACATGTTCACCAGTTGTCGGAAATTGTTTTAAAAATGGCTTAGAGTGTTTATAAGAACAGTGCTCACTCCACATTACTGAAAAAATACCAGTTTCAGTAAAGTTAGGTGTGCGACCTAAAATTTCAGTCACTTTTTCGAACTCTGTATCACTTAACCCCATATCACGATACAATTTTTCTGATTTAACTTCTTCCGCAGATGGCTCTAAAAATTTAGGCATTTTGTTCCCTCCAACTATTTACCATAGATTCAAATAATTTCACACCACTATCAGTACCAAGAATTGCTTCTAATGCACGCTCTGGATGAGGCATCATGCCACAAACGTTTCCTGCTTTATTCACAATGCCAGCAATATCATCATGTGAACCATTTGGATTGTCCACATATTTCAAAATAATTTGATTGTTTTTTACCAAGTCTTGATAAATTTCATCCGTACAATAATAATGACCTTCACCGTGTGCAACTGGGTAAACCACTTCTTCACCCTCTGCATAGCGATTTGTAAATGGCGTTTGATTGTTCACAATTTTAAGGTGTTCATTTCGACTGACGAACAAGTGTGAATCGTTGTGTAATAACGCACCTGGTAATAACCCAATTTCCGTTAAAATTTGAAATCCGTTACATACGCCAAGAACGGGTTTCCCTTCATCAGCCAATCTTTTTACTTCTGTAATAATCGGTGCCACACTTGCAACCGCACCTGAACGTAAGTAGTCACCAAATGAGAAACCACCAGGAATCAGCACGCCATCGTACCCTTTTAATGACGTTTCGCGGTAATCTACATAATCCGCATCGACACCTGATTTCAATGCTGCATTATACATATCACGGTCGCAGTTAGAACCTGGGAATCTAAGGACAGCGAACTTCATATTATTGATTCTCCTTTTCATCCAAAACTTTGTAACTATATTCTTCAATCACAGTATTCGCAAATAACTTTTCACTTAAAGTTGTCACGACATTGTGTACCGCTTCGTCAGTTGCTTCATCTACAGTCATATATAAAACTTTACCGACGCGGATATCGTTGACTTGTTCATAACCTAAGTCGTGTACAGCGCGTGTTAACGCTTGACCTTGTGTATCTAAAACTTGTGGTTGTAAAGTGATGTGTAATTCGATTGTTTTCATGATTAAAGTGCCTCCAATTTATTTAAGAAAGTTTGGTAAGTATCAATTAAAGATCCTGTATCTTCTCTATAAACATCTTTGTCAAAGTTTTCTTGTGTTGCTTTATCCCAAATACGACATGTATCCGGAGAAATTTCATCAGCGAGCAACAATTGACCTTCACGATCAACGCCGAATTCAATTTTAAAATCAACTAATGCTAAGCCCATTTCATCCATTAATTTAATCAATGCTTGGTTAATGCGTAACGCTTGTTCTTTCAACTGTGCAATCGTTGTATCATCCGCAATCCCTAACAGCTTGACATGATCATCTGTAATGAGTGGGTCATTGAGGTCGTCATTTTTATAGAAAAACTCTACAAACGGATAATCAAAAACGTGTCCTTTTTCAAATCCTAGACGTTTCGTAATTGAACCAGCTGCAATGTTACGTACAACGACTTCTAAAGGAACGATATCGACTGCTTTAACAAGTTGTTCTGTTTCAGACAGTTGCTGAACAAAATGACTATCGACACCTTCTTTTTTAATGTATTCAAAGATGTGTGATGTAATTTGATTGTTTAAGCGTCCTTTCCCAACCATTGCATCTTTCTTTGCACCATTTCCAGCTGTCACTTCATCTTTATATTCAATTCTCAATACATCCGGTTGTTCTGTTGAAAAAACACGTTTCGCTTTGCCTTCATATAAAAGACTCATTTGTATTCGTCTCTCCCTTCAAATTTTACGACCATTTGTTGTTCAGTCTTTGAAATATCATCAGTTAAAACTGTTAAATGCCCCATCTTACGTTCAGGTTTACGTGAATCTTTGCCGTAGAGGTGGACGTGCCAATCAGGATGTGCAAACAGTTCATCCTCTAACAAATCCAAATCTTTACCCAACAAATTCATCATGATTGCAGGTTTTAACAATTCGATTTGTTCAGGTAAACGATGTCCTGTGACAGCTAAAATATGGGTATCAAATTGCGAATAATCACACGCCTCAATCGAATAATGTCCTGAATTGTGTGGACGTGGTGCAATTTCATTCACATACAATTCATTTTGCTGATCAATGAAAAATTCGACTGTAAACGTCCCTACAAAATGTACTGCTTGCGTGATTTTGTCGACTTCACAACGTGCTTCTTGTTCGTGATTCGCCCGTGCAGGTACAACAGTTTTAAATAATACTTGGTTCCGGTGTTCATTTTCTTGTAATGGGAAATACACAATTTGACCTTCATTACCGATTGTGACAGTTAAAGATACTTCCTTTGCTAAGTCTAAAAATTGTTCCGCGACACATTCTTGGGTGGCAATCAGTTCACGCGCTTCATCTAATTGTGCTTCAGAAGTGAGGCGAATTTGACCTTTACCATCATATCCACCAAAACGTGTTTTCAACATAAACGGAAAACCTAACGTCTTCACCGCTTCATCTAAATCCGCTTCAGAAGTCACTTGAACAAATGGCACCACTTTCGTTCCTACTTGATCAAGTGTTTGTTTTTCTGTCAAACGGTCTTGCAACAATTGAATCGCTTGATAACTTTGTGGCACATTGTATTTTGAAACTAATTTTTGGAGCTGTTCTGCTGCGATATTTTCAAATTCATACGTAATGACGTCTGATAGTTCACCTAATCGCTCTAACGCTGGCATATCGTCGTACGCTGCGTGTATAAATTCATGTGCAACGTAACGACAAGGACACGTCTCAACAGGATCGAGTACGACAACTTTAAATCCCATTTTTTGTGCGGATTGTGCCATCATTTTTCCCAATTGACCGCCGCCGATAATGCCAACAGTTTGGCCTATTTGCAACTTATCGAAGGTCATCTTGCATCGCCTCCACTTTCTCAACAAGCGATTGTTCGTATGCTTCGAGTTTGCGTTGTACTTCTTGATCGGTCATCCCAATCATTCTTGCCGCTAAAATCCCCGCGTTTTTCGCCCCTGCTTGACCAATGGCTGTCGTCGCAACGGGTATCCCACCTGGCATTTGTACAATTGAAAGTAAAGAATCTAGCCCTTTTAAACTTTTTGACTCAATCGGTACACCGATGACGGGAAGTGTTGTCATCGAGGCCACCATTCCCGGTAAATGCGCGGCTCCCCCTGCACCTGCGATAATGGCATGATATCCATTACTGCGCGCATTTGTGGCAAAATCGACCATCATATGTGGCGTACGATGTGCAGATACTACTTTTTGATCATACGGAATATTAAATTCTTCTAACATGACACATGCTTCCTTCATAACATTCCAGTCTGAAGAACTCCCCATAATGACTGCTACTTTCACAATGAACACCCTTTCAAAAGTTTGAAATACTATTCTTAATAGTTGTATATTACAGGTATAGCATAACAAGCTTAAATTGTTTTTTCAACGCAAAAATCGAACTTTAATACTTTTTTAACATCTATATTTCGTATTTAGGTTCGTTTTTGTTATAATCAAATTGCAATCATTCGTTAACGTTCGAATTATCATGAGGAGGCTAATATTTTATGAGTGCAAAGATTTTAGATGGCAAACAAATTGCGAAAGATTATCGTCAAGGTTTACAAGATGAAGTAGAAAAATTGAAAGAACAAGGTTATACACCGAAACTTTCGGTTATTTTAGTTGGGAATGACGGTGCGAGCCAAAGTTATGTCCGTTCTAAAAAGAAAGCAGCTGAAAAAATCGGTATGATTTCAGAAGTGATTCATTTAGAGGAAAGTACTTCAGAAGCAGATGTTTTAAAAGAGTTAGATCGTTTGAACCAAGACGATTCAGTCAGTGGTATTTTAGTTCAAGTGCCACTCCCTGATCATGTAGATGAGCAAAAAGTGCTTGATGCGATTAATCCAGATAAAGATGTCGATGGTTTTCATCCTATCAATATTGGTCGCTTATACTTAGACAATGCACAATTAATTCCTTGTACACCCCTTGGCGTGATGGAATTATTAAAACACGCTGATATTGAACTTGAAGGAAAAAATGCAGTGGTCATCGGTCGCAGTCATATTGTAGGACAACCTGTTGCGAAATTATTACTTCAACAAAATGCAACTGTGACAATTTTACACTCACGCAGTCAAAATATTAGTGAACATTTAAAACAAGCTGATGTTATTGTCAGCGCTGTAGGTCGTCCAGGAATGGTGACTAAAGATGACGTGAAGCCAGGTGCTGTTGTCATTGATGTCGGCAATACACCAGATGAAAACGGTAAGCTTAAAGGCGATGTTGAATACGATGAAGTGAAAGAAGTGGCTGGTGCGATTACGCCTGTACCTGGTGGTGTGGGTCCAATGACAATCACAATGGTATTGAATAATACGTTAATCGCTGAAAAAATGCGTCACGGTATTGAATAGTAGGAAAGGGCTGGGACATAAATCGAAGCTCAAATAAAGAACAGAGGCTAGGACAAGTTTTCCCAGCCTCTTCCTTCCTCTTTTTTATACAGGTACGCTTAAACGTGGTACAAACGTTTCGAAATGGACGCGATCTTGTTCCACACCTGATGTTTGTAATGATTTAAGCATCGATTGTAAAAATGCCGTACCACCACAAACGTAAACTTCTGTATCCTCTGAAAGGTACGATTTTAATTCTTCTACTTCCAAATACCCTTCTCTATCTCTTAAATGAATGTGTAAATGATTATTTTTACCAGATGCAGTGATGCGCTCAAGCTCAGGTACAAATGCCGCTTCTGATTCAGTTGCCGCAACATGAATCATTTGTGCAGATACGTCATCACCCGCAACTTGGCGATACATTGAAATTAATGGCGTAATCCCTACACCTGAACCAATGAATAATTGAGGACGCTCTGGATTATGGATTTTGAAGCCACCCACCGGCGCAGATAAGTATAATGTGTCCCCTTCATGAAATTCATCATGTAATGCCGTCGATACTTCACCTTCATGTCCTTCATTCACGTCACGTTTAACGCCGAATGTTAAGAAATCTTTACCGCCATCAACAATTGAATAGTGTCTTTTCGCTTTGTACGGTAATCTTTCACTTTCGATATCGACTGTAATATATTGCCCTGGTGTGAATTGACTTAAATCTTGTGTTTCTGAAGTGACTGTATATGCCTTAATATCAGGTGTCACTGTCTCGATTTTTGATATTTTAAATGGTTTAAAACCATCCCAAGCCATACCTTCATAGATTTCTTTTTCAACCATAATAAATGCGTCTGCAATCACGCCGTACGCTTTTGTCCAAGTTTGAATAATTGGGTGATTTTCATCAATACCTACGACCTCTTGAATCGCCGCAAGTAAATTTTCTCCTACGATAGGATAATGCTCTGGTAATACTTGTAACGCACAATGTTTATAGCCAATTTCTTTCACTACTGGCAAAATGGGTGTCAGATCTTCAATGTTCATCGCAGCAGCCAATACAGATTGCGCGAGTGCGGTAGATTGGAATCCTTTTTTCTGGTTCGTCTGATTAAACATGTTACGTAATTCAGGGTGTTGGTTAAACATACGATTGTAAAAATTAGAAGTTATTTCTGTGCCTTTTTCTTTTAATACCGGTACTGTTTCTAAAATAATCCCTTTTTCTTCTTGCGTTAACATTGATAATCACTCCTGTTTAAAGTTTACATTCTATAGTTTATATGAATTGATATATCGTACGCTATTGATAAACAGGCTTTACACCAACTCTATAAATCATTCAATAAACTTACAAATTTTTAATCATAATTCGGTCCATAGTAGGATAGCTTATTTTGCTCAAAAATGTATAATACTAATTAATCAAACGACATCGAAATCATTGCGTTGAATGGAGGGCCTTATTTTATGAACAAAATACTTCAATCTTTATCAGCACTTGGTGTATCAGCGACACTCGTTTCACCTAATCTTAATGCAGAGGCAACTACGAATACTGTTCCCTCTATTAAAGGTGTAGAGGATTTAGTCATCAAAGTTGGCGAGGACTACAATCCTTGTGATGGTGTCAAAGCATACGATAAAGAAGACGGTGACTTAACTGATAAAATTAAGGTCAATGGGCATATCGATACAACGAAACAAGGTATCTATACATTACAATATGAAGTAACTGATTCTGATGGTGCTATCGAAACGTCATCACGTACCATTAAAGTTGTAGACGCCCCACTTAACGAGTAGCTAACAATTCAATGACTATGAATGCATAACGTTTCTTCATTTTTAATCTTCCACTTGTCCATTGTTTTATCCTAAGTATCAAAGTTGGATTTCATCATCACCCCATATAGTATATAGAGCAGACCTCACCATTCCATAATCAGGCTCTATATACTATCGCACCCTACACTTTTATTTTACACTTTTTTTCACAAACTTTTATTAGTCAATTCCCTAAATTTTAATTCAAAATCCCCTCTGTCTAAGCTATAAGAAATTTCTGTTCACAGACGTGAATTTTATTATTTTCCCCCTTTTTCTTCATTAATAAGTAAACATTGTGATATTTCACAAAATGTACACATAATTTTAATAAATCTCAGAAACGGCGCCACACCTAGAGTAACAAGGGTTTCTCTAATTTTTAATGATTGTTTTTTCAAAAAGCCACTTGTAAATATCACATATTATTTTAAAATTAATGTAAGCCCTACAATTGTAGTATTAGGAGGTCAAAAAAAGTGTCAAAATTAAAGTCTTTGCTTCTTGCATTCGGAACATTGTTTTTGCTTGCGGGCTGTTCTGATGTAGAAGTTTTAAACGCAAAAGGGCCAATGGCCAGCGACCAAAGATTTTTGATTATTTATTCAATCATCTTCATGGTTGCCATTGTTGTTGTTGTACTTATTTTATTCGCGATATTCACTTATAAATACCGCTATAATAATACGCGCGAATCTGGTAAGATGCATCACAACGCACTTCTTGAAACAGTTTGGTTCTTAATCCCTGTAATTATCTTAATTGCATTGATGATTCCAACTGTTAAAGCCTTATATCAATATGAGGAGCCACCTAAATCTGAAGATGACCCTATCGTCATTTATGCAGTAAGTGGTGGATACAAATGGTTCTTCGCTTATCCGGATGAAAAAATTGAGACGGTTAACCATCTTAAAATTCCAACTGATCGTCCAGTGACATTCAAACTTCAAGCGATGGATACAATGACAAGTTTCTGGGTTCCACAACTAGGTGGTCAAAAATACGCAATGACTGCGATGACTATGGAGTGGACTTACGAAGCTCATGAAGAAGGTACATATCGTGGCCGTAACTCAAACTTCAACGGTGAAGGTTTCTCACGTCACACATTTAACGTTGAAGCTGTGAGCCAAAAAGAGTATGATGCTTGGGTTAAAGATGCACAATCTAAGAAACAACTCGACCAGGATACATTTGATAAGCAACTTCTTCCTATCACAGAAAACAAAGAATTAACATTTAGTGGTACTCACATGGCATTTGTTGATCCAGCAGCTGATCCAGAATACATCTTCTACGCTTATGATCGATTTAACTATGCGCCAAAAGACCACAACTTCTATGATGATAAAGAAGGTGTCTTAAGCGAACCGAATAAGCCAGCTCGTAAAGCACAAATTACGAATGCCAACTATGAACGTCATGGTATGAAAGCAGCAATTCTTAAGAACGATCAACCGTTTGATAACGCGTTCAAAAAAGAGCAAAAACATACTATGGACGAAATGGAATCAATGCATGAAGGTGCCAAAGACACTGAGGCACACAAAGATCATAAAAGTGGAGGTGGACATTAATGATGGACTTTCCATGGAATGAGCTTATCGTAAAAGGTAACTGGATGATTACATTGGCTCAAATCAGTGCACCTTTCTTAGTTATCGGTGTCATTGCTGCCATTACTTACTTTAAGCTCTGGGGATATTTATATAAGGAATGGTTCATGTCAGTCGACCACAAAAAAATCGGTTTGATGTACCTTATCTGTGCTGTATTAATGTTCGTACGTGGTGGTATTGATGCAATTCTATTACGTATTCAATTAACTGTACCAGATAACCCATTCTTAGAGTCAAATCACTATAACGAAATTTTCTCAACGCACGGTGTCATCATGATTATCTTCATGGCAATGCCACTTGTAATTGGTTTAATGAACATCATTATCCCATTACAAATCGGTGCACGTGACGTTGCTTTCCCAGTACTGAACAACATTAGCTTTTGGTTGTTCGTAGCGGGTATGCTTTTATTTAACCTTTCATTTATCGTCGGTGGTTCACCAGCTGCAGGTTGGACAAACTATGCGCCACTTGCCGGTGAATTCAGTCCTGGACCTGGTGTCAACTATTACTTAATTGCCATCCAGATTTCAGGTATTGGTACTTTAGCAACGGGTGTGAACTTCTTCGTAACAATCATCCGTCTAAAATCACCAAGTATGACATTTATGCAAATGCCAATGTTCGTTGTGACAACATTTATTACAATGTTAATCATCATCTTGGCATTCCCTGTGTTAACTGTAGCACTTGCATTAATGACTGTTGACAGAGTGTTTGATACTGCATTCTTCACAGTAGCTAATGGCGGTATGCCGATGTTATGGGCAAACTTCTTCTGGGTATGGGGGCACCCTGAAGTATACATCCTTGTCCTTCCAGCATTCGGTATTTATTCAGAAATTATTCCAACATTTGCACGTAAACGTTTATTTGGACACCAAAGCATGGTGTGGGCAACAGCTGGTATCGCATTCTTGAGTTTCTTAGTTTGGGTTCACCATTTCTATACAATGGGTAATGGTGCATTAGTTAACTCATTCTTCTCAATCACAACAATGTTGATTGCTGTGCCAACAGGTGTAAAAATCTTTAACTGGTTATTTACACTACACAAAGGACGTATTTCATTCGAATCGCCAATGTTATTCGCATTAGCGTTTATTCCTAACTTTACAATTGGTGGGGTTACTGGGGTTATGCTTGCGATGGCATCAGCAGACTTCCAATACCACAACACATATTTCTTAGTGGCACACTTCCACTATACAATTGTTGCCGGTGTTGTATTTGCATGTTTCGCAGCTATGATCTTCTGGTATCCAAAAGCTATGGGGTACAAATTATTCGAAAAACCAAACAAATGGTTCTTCTGGATCTTCATGGTTGGTTTCAACGTGACATTCTTACCACAATTCATTTTAGGTCTTGATGGTATGCCACGTCGTTTATACACTTACATGCCAGAAGACGGTTGGTTCGTATTAAACGTGATTTCTTCAATCGGTGCTGCAATGATGTCTATTGCGTTCTTAATCTTTGTAGGTAACATTGTTTACAGTCACCTCAAAGCACCACGTGAAGCAACTGGTGATAACTGGAACGGTTTAGGTCGTGGTTTAGAGTGGTCTACTGCATCTGCAATTCCGCCTAAATATAACTTTGCGATTACACCTGATTGGGATGACATTGATACATTTGTTGAAATGAAAAAACAAGGTAGACACTATCTTGACAATCACAATTACAGCGACATTCACATGCCGAACGATACACACATCGGTTTCTGGATGGGTATCTGTTTCTTCATCGGTGGTTTCTTCTTAGTATTCGAAACATTATTACCTGCGATTCTAGCATTAGCTAGTATCTTCGGTTTAATGATTTGGAGAAGTTTCCAACAAGATCATGGTTACCACATCCCTGCAAGTGAAGTAGCTGAAACTGAAGCGCGCTTGAGAAAAGCTCGCCAAAAAGAAAGGGAGGCTATGAATCATGAGTCATAAAAATGTGAATACTATTGATGCTCGTACACATGAAGGCGATTTAAATAAACTCGGTTTCTGGATCTTCCTTACAGCTGAATTCGCACTTTTTGGTACACTTTTCGCAACATTGTTAACGCTCCAACATGGCGGTAGCTACGGTGGTATGTTAACAACGGATTTGTTTGAATTACCACTTGTATTAATCATGACATTCCTACTTTTAGCAAGTTCTTACACTTGTGGTATTGCAATTTACTACATGCGTAAAGAGAACAAGCAATTGTTATTAATTTGGATGATTATTACAATTATTTTAGGGATGGGATTCGTTGGCTTTGAGATTTTCGAATTTAGTCACTATGTGCATGAAGGTGCTACACCACAACTTGCATCTTATTGGTCAAGTTTCTTCATCCTTTTAGGAACGCACGGTGCCCACGTTACAGTAGGTATCTTCTGGATTATATGTTTATTAATCCAAGTTGCCACTCGTGGACTTACAAAATATAATGCACCAAAATTATTTATTGTAAGTTTATACTGGCACTTCTTAGACGTTGTGTGGATTTTCATCTTCACTGCAGTGTATATGATAGGGATGGTGTATAGCGGATGAATACAATTGTAAAACATACAATAGGCTTTATCGCCTCAATCATTTTAACTTTACTCGCTGTTTTCGTGACTCTATATACATCATTGTCATTTCAAGCAAAAGTAACAATTATTTTCGGTTTTGCATTCATCCAAGCGTTTTTACAACTCTTAATGTTCATGCACTTAACTGAAGGTAAAGATGGTCGTGTTCAACTTGCAAAAGTTATCTTCGCGATTATCATTACACTTATTACAGTTATCGGAACATACTGGGTAATGCAAGGTGGTCATGGTTCACATATTTAATCCATGACGAAAAAAGCACTAACACGTGATGTGTTAGTGCTTTTTTCATACCTTTTCTAGTATGACACTTCTATTGTACTCCCCTTTGATATTGTCACATCTTTTTTCCTATAACAGTTTTAACAAGTTGAAGCGAACGTACGTAACCATTACTATAGATAAAAAGGAGGTTTTAATATGCCCATTCCGATTATTATTGATACAGACCCTGGCATTGATGATGCAGCTGCTATTAGCTTTGCACTTCATCATCCACAACTTGACGTACAACTGATATCAACTGTACATGGTAACGTATCTATTGATAAAACTACGAGAAATGCACAACAATTGATTGAACACTTTCATTCAAACGTACCTGTCGCTTCAGGTGCATCAGAACCGCTAATTCAAAAAGCAGTCCATGCGCCTCATGTTCATGGTGAAAGTGGCATGGCAGGTTATCAATTTGAAACACCGACGACTTCGCTTGTGTCCCAAAATAGTGTAGAAACCATGAAAGAGATGTTACTTCAATCTCATACACCGATGACATTAGTACCGATTGGCCCATTAACGAATATCGCACTCTTGCTAAAAACGTATCCAGAAGTTCGTGCGCATATCCAACAAATCGTTTTAATGGGTGGAAGCGCCGGTGCAGGAAATGTCACTCCTGCTGCCGAATTTAACATTTATGCGGATCCTGAAGCGGCACACATCGTCTTTCATTCGGGGTTACCTATCGTGATGACAGGACTCGATATTGCGCGCGCATCTAATTTACCGTATGCATTACTCCCAGAAATCAAAGCAATGAATCAAACTGGGAATATGTTGTATCATCTTTTTCAACATTATCGTGGTGAATCATTTTTAGAAGGATTAAATGTATATGATGCCTACACAATCATGTATTTATGTTATCCAGAGTTATTTACAGCTCGCCCTGCTGAAGTTCATGTCGAATTAAGTGGCACACATGCTCGTGGCGCAACGTTTGTAGACTTTAACGTTACAGAAAGCCCCACACAAGTACTGATGGATATTCAAGCTAAGGACTTTCAAGCTGCTTTTCTCGAAATGTTACAATACTGCCCTTAAAACCGTAAGTTAAAAAAGGCGTTAACTTTCCAATGTACTCCACCAATTATATGAAATGCGTTTTGCTACATATGGGCACATCTCAATTTACGCATCTACAGAACAACCCATCAACAGTCCCACCCTATCACAAAGAAAAAACAGAGCGAGGTCATTCAATTTACCTTGCTCTGTCTTCCTATGGTTAAAATAAGTTGAAAAGAGATGCAACTTTTGATGATGATAATTGATTCGGATACTTGGCACTGCCCTCTTTCCCACAGCCATTAACGTAAGATTGCCGGATGGATGAGACTCCCGAGGGATAAATCAAAGGCTTAAATGTAGTTTCTGATTATTAACAGAGACGACTGTTTAACGCAGTAGCTGTCTAACTTCTCAATGCTCGTGCTTTTGAGAAGTCTAGTCAGCCTTGGGGGGCAGTACTACGAAATCTTTGTAACACATGAGATTTCTGTACTACTCCCGAAAATCCAATTCGGCTTCCATCTAGTGTACCTTTCAATCAAGCCGAATTGAGTTGAGGCAAGTTTCCTAAGAATGCGAGTCCAAGACGGTAATCTCACACAAGTGGCATGTTCTTAATGAAAAGAGCGCAAGTTCAGCAAAATATTAAGATGTCACATTAATCATTTTCTTGTTGTAAAACTTTACCAGACTTCGCATCTAATGTTAATTCCTGCTCACCATTTTGCGTCATTAATTTGATGTGATATACAAATTGACCATCATCACTATCTAATGACCATTGCTTTAAGTCACCTTGTTGCGCATCTTGTGCTTTTTTCACCGCTTCTTGATAGTCAATCGCATCTTCATAGTTAATGGATTGATTACGGTCATTGTCCATTTCTTTTTCAGTTTGTTTATTTAAGACTTTATTATCTTTATCTGAAACTTTCACTTCTGCTTCTTCGTTGTTGTTTCTTAAATCGATGTCATACACCCATTCGCCATTTTCCTTTTTAAATTCCACTTGCTTAACGTCACCATCAAATGAAGATTTTGCTGTATTAATAGCATCTTCAGGTTGCGTTTGAATGTGTTTCACGTCAATCGTTTGTGCTTTAACGTTTGGATTGCTGTCTTGTTCATCATTGTCACGATCATTGTCGTCATGCTTTTGATCATTATCCGTCGTTTGTTCTGTTTTTGTGTTATTGTCTGTGTTGCTCGTGTTTTTTTGATCATCATTATCGTCATTTCCGCAAGCTGCGAGAACAATCCCTGTTGATAATAATAAAGATATCATTTTAAATTTCATATGTTAAACGCCTCCGATTTTGTTTTGTAAAATTGATATACCCTATTGAATAGTATTTAACACATATTCATATCAAATTTATTTCAATATCGGACTAAATAATGAGACGTTTATTTCATTTGAGACTGTATTTTTCCTATATATGAATATTTACTTTCTAATGTATTGTACACGTGGAGTAATTTTTGTTTTTCATTTTGCCAATTATAAATCATTTTAGCTTTACGTGTGTTGGCACGATATCGTTCATACAAATCAGGGTGGTGCAACAATTGATTGACTGCTTCAGCAATATTGCGACTGTCATGCGTATCCGTGACAATACCTACTTCATTTTCTTCCACGACACGTTTAATTTCAGGAAAGTCACATGCAATGACAGGAACGTGCGCCATGATATATTCAAATAATTTATTAGAGCTTGCAGAATAATGGTTGAAACAAATATTTTGCAATACTTGAAAACCAACGTGTGCTTCACGAGTAATACTTGGCAACTGCTCAAATGGAACTTTATCTAAAAAGTAAATACGATCTCGTGCTTCAGACTGTTGGGCTTGTGCTTTCAATGCCGCAGTTAATTTACCACCACCTACAAACACGAGCACCCCTTCTTGAATCATCGGCATTGCTTCAATTAGTTTTTCTAGGCCGCGCCCCTGTTGTAAACCACCTTGATAAAGTAATATTTTTTCATGTGGATCGAGACCTAATTTTTCATGCAAATGGTAATGAGGCTGTTGTGCAATATCATACAATGTAGAATAGTTATAAAGCGGTTGCGGGTAAAATCCATATAGGCGTTCATTATGTTTGGCACGAGTGTGATTTTCCACGATCATCTTATCAACAAATTGCAGTAAAAAACGTTCAATTTTTCTAATACGTTCGGGATTGTAACCCGTACGATCAGACTGGACCTCATGACTGTCATAGACTAAAGGTTTTGGGTGTAATCTTAATTTTGAACAAACAATTCCTTGAGGTAATGTGTTCAAGTCGTTCGCATGGTAAATGTCTGCCTTTTGTTGATAACCTTTTACAATCATACGCGCAATAATTGCTCCATTCACAACCCATTTGCGCAATTTCTTCACTTTAATCATGGCCATGCCCGCTAATAACAATACTAAATAGCCGAGCATGAGCTTTAAATTAATCCAAAATAACCCAGCCGCAATCGTAAATGACATGCCACCGATAATAACGAGGAATTTTTTTCCATGATCTGCATAGGCTTGAATTAAAAATGGATAACGTTTAACGCGATGTACCTTAAAATGAGGCCCACGCTGTTCAAATGCCTCAATCGCTGTATTTTTCGGATCATTAATAGCAATTAAATCTACATCATAATCCGCTTCTGCCAACGCCGTACACTCTCGATTCACGCGGGCATCATTGGTGAAGTGGTTCCATACGAACATCGCTACTTTTTTCATCTTGTCATCTCCCTTGTTGTGATTATCATTAAAATTCAGCTTCTAATAAATATTCAATTCCCTCTTCATAAACAAGTTGACCAATTCAACCGTTTTATCTTTGGGTAACGGGTTATGTCCTGATTGCTTGTCACTGTATAACAGAAAATTAATGCGAGAACTATCAAGCTTATATTTATCTAGCATTTTGATTAAAGGTGTCACATGTTCCTCCATATCCTGATGACTTAAACGGTTTTGTATGTAGAGTATTTCAGGGACATGATTACATCGCTTCATATGCCTAGTACAAGAGACTCGTTTCGCATAATTTTTATTGACCTCTTCAAATGACATATCTCCAAAAACAAACTGATAGGCCTTTAGCACCGCTTTTCTAACATATCTATGGACATAAGTTTGTGGGTTATTCACAACGACGCGGGAGTTTTTATGAGACGTGGCTAACATCAGTGAAATAAATCCACCACCCGAACTCCCATAATAAGTCACGTTTTCATCCTCTACATTTAAAAGATCACTTATCTTTTGACTAATACGTGCATAATCTTCAATATAGTGCCGCTCTTTTGTGCCTAATCCCCAACCTAAATTAAGCGAGCTATCGTGAATAGTACGATCGTCTATAAACAGGCAATGCGCGTCAAAATCTTCTCGCCAACTCTTTCTTAAAAAAACTGGAGGTGTCGACTTCTTTTTATCAATCGCACCATTTGAATGAACAAGAAGTCGATGAGTATTCGGTTTAATATGAATAAAAATGTAAAAATCGATGCCGTCTACAATAAGTTTAACTTTTTGATTATTTGCCTTTAACAAGTCTTCTCGAGTTAATGTATCATAATTGAATTGAATCATTTGAGACCGCTCCTATATCTTATCCGAATAATTGAAAATACATGGCCGCGAACCAAGCTACTAAAGTGATACCAATAAATCCATGTGTCATTAACGAGACTTCTCGCTGTTGTGACAAAGTTGATTCGTCATAATTACCGACTTGTTGTTGCTTTAACTTCTCTTTTTTATACGCGACTTGTTCTGATTTAGTCATGCGTTTAATTTTTTGAACTAATGCATTATAACGTTTAATGACTGAACTCACATCATCATACACGACCATTTGACCGTAATGAATCCATAGCGCTTTATCACACATTTTGCGAATTTGACTTGCAGAATGAGAAACAAAAAAGATCGTTTTTCCTTCCTTTTGAAATGCCTTCATTCGCTCAATACATTTGTTTGAAAAGGTTTCATCACCAACAGATAGCGCTTCGTCCACTATTAAAATGTCGGGGTCTGTATGAATCGCTATAGAAAAGCCTAGTCTCGACTTCATCCCACTTGAATAAGATTTAAGCGGTTGATAGATGAATTCATCCAGTTCACTAAACTTCACGATTTCATCAAATTTCTCATTAATTTCTTTCGTGGACATGCCATGCATCAAACATTTGTAGCGTATGTTTTCTTCACCCGTAAAAGAGGGATTCAAACCTGCTCCTATCGCAATTAATGAAGGTTTACCCTCTGTATTGACTTTCCCATATGTTGGCATCACTACTTGACCTAATATGTTAGACAGTGTAGACTTCCCGGAGCCATTTAATCCTATAATGCCAACTGATGTGCCACGTTCTACTTTAAAGCTTACATCTTTTAAGGCATAGTAAGGTTTAAATGAATATGATTTTCCAAAAGTGAATAACGAGAGTAATTTGTCTTTTCTACTCCGGTTCAGATCATAAATTTTTGTCACATTTTCACATATTACATTATATTGCGTTTCTGTCATACCGTTCACTCCTTAAGGAAGCTAATTAATATTTTAATATTCTTTTCCCAGTTTAAAAATTGATCCCGATACTGTCTGACATTTTTCAATTGGGCTCCTAAATATGAAGGTGAATCTCTATAAGTTAAGATTTGCTCTAATAATACTTCAGGTGTCGCTTTCTTTTTAGCAAAACCCATTTGATAAGTATTGATATCTTCAGCCATCTTTCCACCTATATTAGTGACAGGAAGTGTATTGACCCCTATTGCATCTACAATCTTTCCAGGTAACACATTTAAAAACGTATCATTTTCATTTAAAATTGATAGTGCTACGTGATGTTTCGAAATTTCTTGAAGACACTGTTCACGACTCATGGCAGGTTTAAGCGTAACGTAATCTAAATGTTGAACAGCTTTTCTAAATTTTGGTGCTTTTACACCATACACAATCGCTGTAACATGAATTTGATTGTCATTCAGCCCTTTAAATAATTCGATTAAATGATTGACGTCTTGTGCGTAACCAATATTTCCAGTGTAAATCACATGGAATTCTGTATACTTTTCTTCGGTAAAACGCTCTGCTTCACTGACTGAATTAGGAATAAATTGAATCGGTTTATTTTTGTCTAACATATCCTGAATATGTTGCCGAAACCCTTCATTATTGATTACAATTTTATCCGCACGATGATACATCAACTGCTCTAGTCGCTTGAGTATAGGCCACGTCAATTTAAGATTAATACCTTTAATGCCATTCACACTATCTGGCCACAAATCACGGACCTCTAAAATATAATCTGGTCTTTTTGCTTTTTTCATAAACAACGTCGCCCAAGCTATAAAAATATTAGGGCTCGTGACATAAATATAGTCATAGTTATTTTTATGCTTGAAAATATAATATCTGACCCTCACATATTGCTCGATATAGTAAATGAGTCTTGCGAAGAGATTTTTATTTTGCTTTTCAAAAATCATCTGCATCCGCACAATCCTGTTATTTTCATAGCGATTAATCATTTCATCATCAAAATAACTTCGATCTTGAAACAACTCATGATTAGGATATGAAGGTTGCGTCGTTAAAACGTTTGTAATAACACTTTCCTTGGTAAAATGTTTGAACAACATTTTCATTCGATTCGCTGCTGAACCTAATTCGGGATAAAAGTTTTGTGTAATCATTAAGAGTTTTTTCGATTTCATATTTTAAGCCCCTATATATAATCTAGAATTCTCTTTCTGAATTTCATATGAATGACTGAACCAATTAAAATGAGTAAAAAAACCGTCATCCAAAAATAAATATGATCAGACCATGTCCCATACACAGCCGTTTGGTGATGAACGAATGCGGTGCGGTAAACACCCACAAGATATGCAAAAGGATTTAAGCTTGCTAACTTAGCTAAAATGCCATGTTGTTCCTCTAACACCCAAAATACCGGTGTCATAAAGAAGAGCATGCGAATAACATTTTGCAACAAATTTTTTGTATCTCTCACAATGACAGTCAGGGTGCTCATTATTAAAGAAATACCGAAAATGATGGAAAAAGATCCGATCAAAAAATAAATAAACCATACGTAATGCCACCACGGAACATAATGATTCACTAATGAAATGACAAACACGATACTTGTTGTAATCATTAAATTGATCATATTATTCGTTAGCGCAATCGATATAAAAATGGAAGAAGGAAATTTCATCTTAGCTAACAATCCAATATTTTTTTGAATCGCTGACGCACCGGAATTGATACCTTGAGAAATAAATAGCCAAGGAAATAAACCTGAGATTAAATGAACAATAAAAGGTACACCCATGATTGAGCTATTACTTCCCCTTAGCCCTAAACCAAACACAATATAGTAGATGGCCACTTGGAGAACCGGCTGCAAAATGTTCCAAAAGATACCTAAATAATGATTGGCATATTGACTCTTCATATTATAAATAGCTAATTTAAAAATTTTAGGTAAATTCGTGATTTGTTCTTTAAAGATTTCTATGATTGCTCTCATTCTATAACCTTCTTATGTAAATCAATTTCTTTAATTTGAAATTTAGCCGCTTCTATCCAAGAATGCTTATCGATATCTTTCCTCGATTGAACGAGAATAGTGAGTTGCGAATGCGGTGCGATAGTTTTCTCTATACTTTCATATCCTAAATCCACGATATCGTACTTCGCATGACCAATTGTGATAAAAATACGTGCTCGGCCTTTACGATTTTTATAAAATGTACGAATATCAATAGGTACGGCTTCATCGCGTTGATTTGTAATATTTAAACGATAAGCTTCATGTTCAAGAAACTTTTGATGATTCAACTTAAAATGAATACTTTGCTGCTCAAATGTTTGATCAAAATCTTGTGTATCGTAATCTAATTTTAATTCTTTTGCATTTTCTTGATTATTTTTATATACTTCAAATTGTTTTTCAAGGTCCTGGTATTGATTGTATAAATTTTTATCTGTATTAACCCCAAAAAAGTGAAGCAGCGGCCAACACTGGTCAATTACAGCTTTATGAAATGCATGCCGTTTTCGCTCCTCATAATCCATTTGCATCAATTGAAATAAAATGAAACGACAATGAATTAAGTTATAAACCTCCATGTAAGGGTCGCTTTCTTGAATAATGGCACTATGCCACCCATTCATTCTTGACTCTAGATACAAAACATCATAGGGATGATAGCCATTTTCTACACATGCGCTCATTTCATTTCTTGCTATAAATTGTGCGAATGCATGTTGAATCCATGATTTCTGTTTAATAGGCGACCATTTTTCTATATACGGGACATATGCCTCGATCTTGTCATATTGCTGTTCGACTTCTCTAGGTCTAATCCCTTTTGCTAGCTCAAAAACTGACGATTTCACATGCGATACGTTTTGAAATTGGTCATGTTGACTATAGTAATGAATCATATTTTCAGAATGACCGGATTCGTAATGTGCATATAAATCAGCCACTGCTTGATCTCCATCGTTATGATTAATGTTGAAAAAATGATGCTTTAAATGCAGTTGATCCACAAGAAAGTGCACCGCTTTTTGATCCATATCATATATTCTCTTTTGTGCACGCGTGACTTCCTGTTCATCCGTCTTTAAATACGTAAAAAATAACGTTTGCGGTAACTTGTCTTTCAATAGTGCAAGGGATACTCTTGAATCAGAGCCGCCTGTTAGTGACATCACAACAGGTCGGCCCATACGATAAATATAGGCCACCATCTCTCGCATCAACGGAATGGCTTGTTCGACAACGCGAGAGGTATCCAAGGTTTGATGCTGAACAATTGGATATATCCTTTTTAATGCATGCTCATTCAGTTCAAAACGCATATTCGCATTGAATTTATATATATTTTCATATTTGCTTAAATCAAGAAAGCCACGCATTTTGTCTGCTATGCGTCGTTCTTCTATACTGTAAATTTGTTGTAACAGTTGATGTAATAACTTTGAATGAGATGCATAAACCGGTTGCACATCATGGTAATACAATGAAAGAAATGAAGTCGCATCGTTATAAAAATACAGTTTATCTTCTAAAGCGATGAACAAACCGTATCTGCCATTGAAAAAAGACATTTCATTTAGAAAGGCATCAGAATCGACGGGATGTTGCAACAGATCACTTACAATCATATCAACCGACTTCATACTGTCCCTCACGTCTATCAACTCTCCAAGAATAAGGATTTGATAGCCTCGCACTGAAAAAGTGATATGACTCAAATCTGGCGTAAAATAAATCGTTTTTTGACTGATCTTTTGGCGATAGTAACCGTCTACTTCAAACGGTTGTTCATTTGGCAGTATAAAAAAACTTTTAGCAAAATTGATTAATTGTAAGTCATCGTACATCTGCCATCCCCCTTATCGCTGTTTCACTTCTTTTTTTAACGCCTTAATGTAATCGTCTAATTCAATATCTTGTGGTCGCTCATATTTTTCGTATAACTGATAAATATCTAAAAATCGTTGAATGGCTGCTGGTCGTTCTTCCGCTTTCACGATATCTAGACGAGGTCTGTACCAACCTTTCAGATACAAATTAAAACGCTGTTCCATATAGGCATCCATGAGTTGATGTTGCTCTAGAAAAGGAATGCGTTCCAGTTCGAGTTTATAGTACTTATCAAATAATTTTTTTGAAGTCGAGTTCGTGACTGATCCACTTACTGCAGCATAGTACATATGAATGGGCACTTTGATACCTAACACTTTTTTAGAATATAACATCAGTTCTTGAAAGAAGACGGTATCCTGCCCGGCAGCACCTTCCACCATTTTGATGTGATTGTTCTTAATCACTTCTGCTTTAATCATTAACGCTTGAATACTTTGAGCACGTAGGCCTGCCGTTTTAAGAAACTTTTTCGTATTTGTAATCAAAGGGTCATCATGATTATATTTTTTAATCGTGCCGTAATAATTAAAAACGGATCTTTTACGATTGTCTTCTTTAATAATGTTGCCTACTACCATATCGATAGAGGGATTTTCTTTTAATTTTTCATACAATTGCACATAGCCATCCCCTATCGCTTCATTATCAGGATCTAAATACGTAATATATGGCGTTGTTGCAAGTTCGACACCTTTATTACGTGGTCTCGAAGCACTACCTGAACCTGATTCAAATCGATAGTAAACGATATTCGGATATTTTCGTCTTAATCTTTGTATGACATGACGTGTTTCTTCGTCTGTAGAACCATCGTCCACAAAAATAATTTCAAAGCGGTCAAACATTGAAGAACGTCTCAAACTGCGCATACATTTATCTTCTAAATAACGTCCATTATTATGGATCGGAACAATCACACTGACTAAATCATTTTGACTTAAAATTTGTTTTTCATTGTCAAAGATTTCAGCATCATCTAATGTGTATCCGAATTTGAGCTCTCCAGACTGATAAGCTTGTACATCAAATAGCGTTAAATGTGGCTCATCATACGTCTCAGCATAGTCATGTACTTGGACGTCTGTGTTTAAAGTTTTTTGTACGAAATCGACATCGGTATAATAAAATGCACTGAGTAAATCAGCTAAGTAATATTCTTCATAAATGTAGTTGTCATCAAAAAAAGTCACAAAATCTAATTCATGTATGCGGTCGTTCAGTTCTTGTTCGGTTAATAAAATTTTCTTCACATTCATTTGACGTTGAAACATCTCTACTAGAGATTCTGTTCTTTCTCGTACGACGACACCAATGACAGGTTGGACAGCAGTGCTCGTTAATCCCATAAAGTTCGCAATTTCATTGATACGGTGATAAGTCGTATGTTCTAGCATCACATTTCGTATATTCTTCGCTTGAAAGGCTCTCAACTCGTGCTCCGAATACCGATTTAAAATAGGGCCGACATCCGATACATCATTCACCATCAACACATTAGGAAATTGATTGTTCACGCCGACTGAATAATTAGAAATCATCAAATTACCGAATGCTTGTAATTCAAAAACGCGATTGGCAAACATCGTGTCCGAATACTTGACTGAATTCACGTTGAGTGCCCATCTAAAAATCTTATGTACTTTCATCAGTTCATCATGACTTAACGGACCGGTCAGATAAGGTATATACTTGCTAGGGAATAAATAGCGTTCTCTTTCAAGGTGTAAATTACGGTCAAAAATCGTTAAATCGTTGCCACTTAAACTCAAACCATCAAACATACGTGCTAAATCTTTATTTCTTTGTGGATATTTTTTAGTCCAACTGCCGGCGAAAATGACGTTATCTTTATTTTTCGCCGCTTCATCGGTTCTCGTTCCAATCGGATTATGATAATGTGGATTCACCCCAAATTGTAAAACTTTCACATTTGTATTATTCGTGTATTCAATATAATCTTGAACCATTTCTTGTGCAGTCGTGAAAATATAATCACATTTTCGTGCAATATCTTTAAATAAATGGAAGTTGACGGGGTCTTCTTTAGAATAAAAGACTAACGGAATTTGACGCTCAATGAGTTCATCAAGTAATTGCATGAGATGTGCCCGCATTCTACTTTTAGGACTGGCGATACCTTGCCATGATGCATCAATCCCTCGCCATGTCGTCGCCACGATCACAAAGTCAAACTGCATTTTTTCAATTTCAGCATCACTCGGAATAAAAGTGATGTCCGCTGTATCTTTAAATGAATTGTATAAAAACTCATCTGCAATCATGCCAATTTGATACTGTGCTTTTTTCAAAATGCGAGAACCATTACTCGCTTTTTCTTTTTCTAATTCATCCTTAAACTGATGCATAAAGTCCAGTTTGCCATTTTTTTCTAGTAACTTTAAATACATCGCCACATCACTTGCATTTAAAGTTTCTTCTAATCGATTCAAACCGAGCAAATAATCCGTTTTAAGTAAATCAATAGCTTCCATCAATTGATTCTTTTTAGTTTGAGGTTGATTTGCCATGTGACTTCCCCCACTTTTTTCTCATATTCCAATATTTAATTTGTAACTGTCCTAATTTGGAGTTTTTTAAATTTTGGTATCGTTCATGGATATTGCTATGACCCTCAATTCCGTCAAGTTGTGCATTCAATCCTTGATTCATTTTGTCCTTCACTAACGCCGTAATGACATGTTTCGCTTGAAGTCTTTCTATTAAAAAATTATGAATGAGATCGTTCTTTTCTACTTCTTCGGTTGAACTATAATCAGGCAAAGTGCCTAAAATACGCTCAAGTTGTTGCGGATCGACATGCTTTAATTCAATCCAATAAACTTTTCCATTCTCTTCTAACTTGCCAATGCCTTTTTCTGGAAACAGCAACTTTAATTGAAAATCATCTTTAACATGAACATTTTCAGCTTTTGTCTTAAGACGACTTTCCAAAAACAATGCTGTCCCTTGCCCTAAGTTGACGTCTTCGTTTACATGATATCCCACATCAAGATCAGACGGTTTCATAAAGCCAACGAATCGCCTTTTTTGAAATAGCAGCTCATAAAATTCACCTTTATACTTCACCAAACCTTTAGACGTCAAAAATTTATTCTGGACATCTCGTGTAAAACTGTCCACGAACTGGTATGTAATATTTAATGCGTTTTGAACTCCTGTATTATTTTTCACAAAAACGATTTCATTTTGTTTATTGAACACATAATGGGAATGTTCCAACTTCACCCATCCAATTTCTCTTTGTCCTTTTAAATAACCGTGCAATTGACCTTCAATGATTCTCGTACTCAACACTAGATAAACTTTATAATTAAAAGCTTCTACTGTGCCGATTTCTTCTTTCAAATTGGCATCACTATATATAAATTGATGCCTCGGTTCATCTAAAAAAACGTTAAATAGAATTTGGTTTTCAATCATATATGCTTTTAAATCATCCATAAACTAACCTCTTAAAGTATATTTTTAAAGAAAAGTGAGCTTGTAGAAATCTAAACTCCAAAACACAACTTCGCTATTTAAAGATGATTTTTAGAAAGATTTCCAATACAAACTCACTTTATCTTCAAATTAAATTAATTGTTTTTGATTATCAAATGCATACAAATTACCATAGTTATAATATTGAACTGTCTCAAATTGGCTTTGAATGACATTTTTAGTATCAAAAATAACTTTATCCTTCATATTTACAAAATCGTTGTCAGTTAAATGTTTGAATTCTGAGTGGTCACTTAAAATCAACACAAGAGAAGCATCCGCAACTGCTTTTTGAATATCTTTCTCTACAAAATCAAGTTTGACATGCGGATCATACGTAACCACATCAAGATTCGACTCTTGACGCAACAATTCATAGATATCAAAAGCAGGTGATTCCCTGATATCATCTACATCCCCTTTATACGTTAAGCCAAACACTGCAATTTTATTTCCATTTAATTCACGCAACATATTTTTCGTTTTTTCCACCACATATTGTGGCATCGAACGGTTAATTTGACGCCCTGTTTGTATCAACGGAGAATTTTCAGGATCCTTCGCAATAATGAAATAGGGGTCTACAGCTAAACAATGTCCCCCTACACCTGGACCTGGCAAATGGATATTCACACGTGGATGTTTATTCGCCATTTCTATCACATCTAATACATTAATGTTTAAATGGTTACTAATCTTTGCTAGCTCATTCGCTAAAGCAATATTTAAATCACGATACGTATTTTCCATTAATTTACTCATTTCAGCAGTACGTGCATCAGTTTCAATCATTTCACCTTTCACAAATGTACTGTAAACACGTTTTCCTGCTTCGATACATGCAGGCGTCACGCCACCGATAATACGATTGTTGTACACAAGCTCCTCTAAGATCTTTCCAGGTAATACACGTTCTGGACAATGGACGAGATATAAATCTTCACCAATCGTAAACCCATGTTCTTCTAATAATGGCTTCACATGGTCGTCCATCGTTCTCGGTGCAATAGTCGATTCAACAATGACAGTATTGCCCTTTTTCAAAAATGGAATGATGCTTTTAGTTGCACTCATGACAATTGAAATGTCACAAGATTCGTATTGATCATCATTATTCGGTGTGGGTACTGCAATAATAAATGCGTCTGCCTCTACTGGGGTTTGTGACGCTTTGAATTTCCCTGTCGCTAAAACTTCCTCGTAGGCTTCCTGTAAACCTGGTTCTTCGATGTGAATTTGCCCATTGTTTAAACTCTTAACAGCTTCTTCATTAATATCTACACCTATGACGTCTACACCATGCTTTGCAAACATAATTGACGTCGGTAAACCAATGTAACCTAATCCTACAGTTGTGAGTTTCACTTTCATACACCTTTCTTCCATAGAAATTTTTGGAACGTTTCATTTATCAACAAAATTCAAAATGATCCCTCTTTTTGTTAAACGTGATTTCTATACTAATTTTTAAGTATATGAACTATGATTTCAATTAAAAATACAAAATTATCAATTATTTTACTATATTTTATAATTCGGCAAACATTAAACCAACAAAATTTACATATTCTTTACATTAGACTTAAAAAGCGAGATAAGGCGTAAATTTTATTTTAAGAAAAATGTGATGGTGTTTGCTTCCTAGGGGACTTGCCTCAACTAAATTTGGCTTGATTGAAATGTACACTTGAATGAAGCCAAATTGGATTTTCGGCTGCGTCTGATCCCTCAGGAGTCTCGTCCAGGTGGGCAATCTTACGTCAACGATAGAGAAAGCGTACAGATTTATAGATAACTACATTTTTCCTCTTGTCCATACGGCAATCTTGCTTTCGACATTTTAAAAAACATATTCTATGTAAAAATCACCCAATCATGTCAAAAAAGTTTGAGCCCTGTTAAAGCTAATTTTTTTATTTGGTATTCATTTCCAATATTAAGGGGTGTATTTCTGAAAAACAGTTGCTAGTAAAAGAAGGTGGAGTATTTAAAGAATTGAACAAAATGTTAAATATTATCCAATTTCCCCTATATCTTCGCCGTTCTATACAAGATCTGACTTTAACCACATGTACATTTTTTATTACACTAATGAATCATGCGCCTCCCTTTTAAAATGTGAAGAATGTTACTGTACCCGTCATTTTTCCTCCGTTTTTCTTAATAAAGTGAATTGACGAATGAATTTTCTCTTCTTTATAAAAAGTGCCTTAATCGGGATAAAATAAAATACTTTTTATAATGTAAATGCCTGCTTAATAAAACAATAAAATATATTTTACAATTTTATCTATATTTTTAATAAACGTTTGTTATTATTTAAATTGCAATGATTTCTATATTGAGGAGGAACATACATGAAAAATGGTTCAAAAGTTTTAAGAATGAGCATGAAAATAGGCATGGGGACAGTTCTTGTTATAGGGGGACTGTCTTTTATTAACAAAGATAACTTAGAAGATATACATTTTAAAAGTTTCTTATCAAAACATACAATGACAACAACATCGCTCTACCTTCTCAACATTTTTGAAAATCAAAATGCTTTTGCTGATACAGTAAATACGCATCGGTGGTCACAGGAAGATGCCTCACGTTACATACAAAATCATATCGGTGTGGGCGTGGATTTTGATGGGTATTATGGCTATCAATGTATGGACTTAGCGATAGATTATATGTATCAGTTATCGAATGGGAATGTTCGCTTAAATGGTAATGCCTACCAAGCGAAAAATAATGCATTAGGCAACTACGCTAAAGTTTATGCCAACACACCAAATTTTTTACCAAAACCAGGTGACATTGTCGTTTGGTATCCTAGATCATGGAATGCAAGTTATGGTCACATCGGTATTGTTAAAGAAGCGAATTTAAACCAGTTTACTTCTTTAGAACAAAATATTAGCGGAAACTTGTCATATGGAGAGGTTGGAAGATTAGCATCGCATCAATATACAGATGTAGCTTATTTTATCAGACCGAATTTCTCTAACGAATGGCCTCAACCTGATTCTTCTTATTCTGATACTGTTTTAAACCCTCAATCCGTAGTTAGTGACTGGATGAAGACGAGAAGTGGCATTACTTATAGACATGAAAATGGGCAATACACCGTAACAAGAAAAGAAGGCGCTGCAGTTTATCAAGCTCCTAATAATGATGGCAAACAGGTAACAAATTTGAAGCCGAGTACAAAGCTTAATTACGATTATAAATATGTTAATGATGGTTATGTATGGGTAAGTTTTGAGAAAAATCACCAACGTTATTATGTTCAAACAGGTTTTAGTGATGGAAAAATTGGATACAAAGTTGGAAGTAAGCCATTTGGTGCATTTACTAAAGTGAACTTCTCAGAATTAAGTTATTCAGATACACCTTATAATAGCAATGCAGTTACGAGCAACTGGCAAAAAACAAAATCAGGTGTCACAATGCGTTACGAAAATGGCAGATTTAAAGTAACCCATCAGAAAGGTGTGGCCGTATACTCTCAACCGAATAATGATGGAAAACAATTCGACACCTTGAAAAAAGGACAATATTTAATTTATGACTATAAATATGTTAACGACGGCTATGTATGGGTTGGTTTCGAAAAAAATGGAAAAAGATATTACGCACAAGTTGGTTATAGTGACGGAAAATATGGATATAAGCCTAATACTCAGCCATTCGGTCAATTTGATTAACTTATAACAATAATTAAATAACCGATATTAATGAGCTTGTCTTACTGCTTCGTGAACATGTCGGGTACTTACGGTTGCTTTGATGGTTTCACGTTCGCAGGGGCGGCTCTTTTTCTGTTGTTTTTAAGCATACCATTGACTCACACTTGCCCTTTTGGACTCGCGTTCTCAGGGGATAAAAGCGAATCCATCAAGGCAATCATAAAGGGTGTAAGTCAACAGCGTGCAAGTTTTTATGATACATTTGGGTTATAAATATGCCTGTTCAAACTGGTCCACCAATGTATCAAAATCATCCACATTCAACGAGAAATACACTTTAATCTTTGGCTCCGTACCAGACGGTCTCAAAGCAATAAAGCCCTCCTCAAATGTATAACGAATCACATCCGCCTGTGGTAAATCAATTACAGTTGTCGTACCATCTGCCAAATGCGTCGTCTGTTGCCCTAAGTAATCCTCTTTCGTCACGATGTTTAAACCAAGTAACTTATCACTCGTATCATTTCTAAAGTGTGTCATAAGCTGATTAATCTTCTGTCTGCCTTGTTGACCTGCGTATGTTGGCGAAAGTGTCACATCATCATAACGTCCAATTTGTGCATAAATATCCTCTAACACTTCTTTAAACGTCAAACCGTTTTGCGTTAACATTTGCTTATATTTCACTAATAACGGCATAAACTGAATGGCATCTTTGTCGCGTGATAAATCTTTCGCAAGGTAACCGTGACTTTCTTCAAATGCGAGAACGAGTTGTGCGTCATCTGTTTCGCGCTGTTGCAATTGTTCAGAGATGTATTTAAAGCCTGTTAAAACATTGACAACTTCGATATTTAAAGCTTTCGCAAAGGCTTCACTCAAAGCACCTGTCACAATCGATTTGATGATATAAAACACTTCTCCAGTCGGTTGTAGTTCTTGATAGCGAAGTTTCATTAAAATCAAACCAATTTCATTACCATTGAAATAACGTGTTGAGCCATCTTTATATCTTTCAACAAATCCGAAACGGTCAGCATCTGGATCTGTAGCGATGATTAATGTGGCGTCTTCTTGTTCAGCAAGGCGAATACCGTATTCAAATGCCGCTTCTTCTTCTGGATTCGCACTTTTAACTGTCGGGAAACGTCCATCTGGTTGTGATTGTGTTTTTTCAATGACAAAATCTTCAAATCCGAGCTCCGTTAATAATGTCGCACCTAATGGTAGACTTGTACCATGAAGACTTGTAAGCACGACCTTTTCGCCTTGTGATTCGATTGGCCCTACTAATGTTTTAACGCCCTCTTTATACGCTTCAGTGACTTCATCAGCTAATGGTAAAATCATGCCGGCATTACGTAAAGCTTCGAAATCATTCGCTTCAATGTCTAGCGGTGATTCAATCGCATTAATATATTGGCTTAAATCTTCTGAAGCATCTGGCAACAATTGACCGCCATCAGGACCATAAATTTTAATCCCATTGTAATTGCTTGGGTTATGGCTCGCTGTAATCATCACACCTGCCGTCGCTTGTAAATGACGGACTGCAAACGAAAGTTCAGGCGTTGATTTATAACTGTCAGCCAGTACCACTTTGACACCTGCCGTCGCTAATACACGAGCAATTTCGCGTCCAAAGTCTTCCGATAAAAAGCGTGTGTCAAAATGAATGACAACCGTCGCATCTGATTGTTTCGCGTTTAAATATTGTGCTAAACCGAGCGCGACTTTACGAATTGTAAATTTATTTAAACGTCCAGGTCCAATGCCAAAAGTACTTCGAATTCCTGCAGTCCCAAATGTAAGCACATCTTCAAAGCCTGCTTGTCGTTCTTCTTCGGTTTGTCCTTCATAAAATTCGCGTACTAAACTTTCATCTAGTTTTGACATCCATTGTGCTTTCAAAACATCCACCATCCTCATATGATTCATTGATTTAAAACTAACGGGATTCAAACGTAATTGATATCCCTCATTCATAATAGTAACTTCATTATACATGAACTACACGCTTCCAACATAGAAATAGACTAACCTCTACAAAATAGATGAAAATGTATGAAATGATTGAAAAGTCATCAACACTTCATTACAATATATAATCATATGTAAAAATACCTGTTAGGAGCAATTCACTATGAATAAAGGACTCAAATTTTTACTCTATTTATTAGCTTTAATGCTTATAATTGTTCCTACAATTTTCGCATTCACTCTTTTTAACTCATCAAAGAATGCTTTTGACGACTCGTTCTCACAATCGGATGAACGACAATCCCAATTAAGAGATTCAAAAGTCAATGCTGCCAAACAACCTATCTCTATTTTATTTTTAGGCATAGATGATAGCAGTACAAGAAGACAAAACGGACAAAGTGCCGAAAATGCACGGACCGATGCGATGATTTTATCAACCATGAACCCTGACAAACATCAAATTCGTTTGCTCAGTATTCCTCGTGACACGTTAAGTTACATTCCAGAAGTCGGTTACTATGATAAGATTACACATGCGCATGCATACGGCGGACCAGAAGCTTCAATGCGTACCGTAGAAGCGAATTTAAATGTGCCCGTTGATTACTATGTTCGTATTAATATGGAAGCTTTTGCAAAAACAGTAGACGAACTTGGCGGTATTGAATATGATGTCCCATACGATCTGAACGAACCGAATACAATGGACAAAGGTCGAATCAAACTTAAAAAAGGAAAGCAACAACTTAATGGTGATGAAGTGCTTGCTGTGACACGTACACGTAAGCAAGACTCTGATTTAAAACGCGGGCAACGACAAATGGAAGTATTAAAAATATTGTTCAAAAAAGCCCAAGACACTAAATCTTTACACAAATTAGATGATATCATTGAAATTGTAGGAAAAAATTCAAAACACAACTTAAGTTACTCAGAAATCAAAGCACTCGCGGCGAACTACTTAGCAAATGATGTAGACATTAAATCACAACAACTTAAAGGTGAAAATGAATTACTAAATGGTATTTATTACATTAATCCTGACGTTGATAATTTAATTGAAACGTCTAACACTTTACGTAAAGACTTAGGTTTAGCGCCTATTAAAAACAGAAATCAATTTTTAGTCGAGCGTGTAAAAGCATACTATGGAGAAATCCCGCCGCTCACATATCTAGAAGAATCATTGTTACAAGACGTTAAAAAGCTAATACCGAAAGATGATAACAATGATCAAAATAATACGGGTGAATCAGCTGATAACACAAATGGAACAACGAATAATCAGCAACAAGGAGTACCGGATCAAAACCAAAATCCTGATGGTTCATACTACTAATAGGAGGTTCACAGATGGCACGTCATACACAAGAAAAAATTAGACATATCAATGGCATTTTTAATATGCTCGAGCAACAAATCATTCACAGTAAAGACATGGCGCATTTTCGTCAAGAGTTGTTCTATGTGAATCATACGCATCGTGAAAATTATGAAGCGCTATTGCTTTATTATCAGGAAAGCGCAACGAACCCTGTCATCAATGCCGCATGTTATATCGTCGCCCTTCCTGAAATTTTTGATGCGATTGATGTCTTTGAATCGCCATTACCGTTTTCTTGGGTTTATGATGAGAATGGTTTAACACCCGCAATGCAAAACTTAAGCGTGCCGATTCAATATCTTGTCGCTGCGGCATTAGAAGTGACAGACGTGAATATTTTCAAACCTTCTGGCTATACAATGGGCATGAACAACTGGAATCTCGTACAAATGCGTCTTTTCTGGCAATATACTGCCCTAGTACGCCAACAAGCTATGTAACGCCGTCAAATATGAATTAAATTATAAGTATCCGTCATTTTTACGATGATGGGTACTTTTTTTTATATCATTACAACAACAAGTCAACGCACGTCATCTGTCGAGCCGTCATTTCAACTTTAAAAACACTTTTATTCTATAGCTAAATCGTTTATGATAAACATTAAACTTACTTATGAAAGGAATGTGCCCTATGATTAAAACAGTTGAAACTGAACAAGAATATCAAGATGTTCTGTTCGTTCGTGAAACGGTATTTATCGACGAACAAGGTGTTTCTCGTGATGAAGAAATTGATGAACATGAACATACTGCACAATATGTCATCGCCTATAATGACGACCAACAGCCTATCGCAACAGCACGTTTTCGCAATGTAGAAGGCAGCGCTAAAGTTGAACGTGTCGCCGTGTTGAAAAGTGCACGTGGCTTAGGTATTGGAAAACAACTCATGCAATATCTTGAACAGGTCGCATATGAACAGGGCTACCGTCATTTCAAATTAGGGGCCCAAACACATGCTATCCCTTTTTATGAATCATTAGGTTATCATACGTACGGCGAAGAATTTTTAGATGCAGGTATCCCTCACTATCATATGGAAAAGCACCTCACTTTTTAGACTTTTCCCGCTTCATTCATATCAATGATTCGAATTGAGATATGTGCCCTCGTTGGCGATTTCAATTCGATCATTTAATATCATTATCAAATAAATTCATCTCCGTAAACTTTAATACTCTATCTTTTCTTTCTTCCAAAATATTCACTTTTAAATTATTAAATGTTAACTTTAACTAATTCTCCTAAATAAAAACAAACTGAAAATATAAATACGGAGGACGATTATTAAAATTAAATTACAATCCAGTTAAAATACACAAAACGTCTCCCAATAACTCTATAATGTGAATAATCAACTTTTTATTTTATCTAAAAGGAGCAATATAATGGTCAAAAAATTTGGTTATAAAACACCTACAATCGTTGCACTTACTTTGGCTGGAACTGCATTTTCTGCACACCAAGCCAATGCCGCTGAACAAGTTGTACCTGAAAAAACACCTACGAATGTGCTTGATGATCAATACGCATTAAAACAAGTTGATGATGCGAAACAAACGACACAAGCAACAACACTTGCAGGTTCAAAAGAATACAAGGATCCTTCACAAATTGATACAGCTCAAACTGAAACGCGCGTAGAAGAAGGACAACAAGACGCACAACAACTTGCCCCAACTGATGAAGTGACATCAACAGATAGCACTGTATCCAAAGGTACAGACGAAAGTGCATCACCTGCGCTAGCTTCTACAGATGAAGGAACACTAAACGCACAACTCCATTCAGATGAAATGGCCAACAATCATACACAAGACACAACTGAAGATGCGACTCAATATCCTTATAGTTCAAGTGAAATCGATACACATGAAGACGCAACCGTGTCACCAGATACATATCATGCACCGGACACTCATGCGCAACAACCTTCATCAACGGATGTAAGCGATTCAACAACAGCGAAATCTGACGTGACACAAGCAAATACGTCAACAAATCCGAATGAAAAAAATGCTGTTTCAACAACTGAAGATGCATTTGCTACACAACCTCAAGCAGATGTACAACCTGAAGTCAACAAAGAAACGAAGGCAGCTACTGAAACAGCACAAAATTCAACACCTCAAGTCAATGCAAAAGACACGACGCAAGTTGAAAATAAAGCAACAGAAACTCAAAATACAGCACAATCAGCAACTGGTAATCAAGAAAGTACTGAGCAATTGGCAAAACGCACATCAGTGACAAATGAAGCCAAAATGGATGCAACATCAGCGAAAACACTAGCACCTGCTTCAACGACACGTCAAGCTGATACACAAGCGAAAACAACAGCAGATAAGAAAGCACCATCTGTTAAAGCAACAACTGATAGTGCACAAACAGCAACTGACAAAGACATTAATGCGAATCCGGATGGGCCAACACCTCCACGCGTTGGCGGTAAAGGGGGGCCCCCTGCTTCACTTTCACTACAATCTACTGGTCAAACAGCATTCCGTTCAGCTGTCGCTAGTAAACCGAGTGCTTATCAACCTAAAGTGAAGTCGCCTATTAATGACTATATTCGTAAGCAAAAATATAACGTGCCTGTATACGAAGAAGATTATTCAAGTTACTTCCCTAAATACGGTTATCGTAATGGTGTAGGTAAACCTGAAGGCATCGTCGTGCATGATACAGCAAATAATTACTCTACAATTGATGACGAAATCAGTTACATGAAAAGAAATTATCAAAGTGCTTTCGTGCATGGCTTTATTAATGGTCAACGTATTGTTGAAACACAACCAACAGATTATTTAGCATGGGGTGCGGGTGCTGTTGCGAATGAACGCTTTATTCATATCGAGCTCGTCCATGTTCACAGTAAAGAAGACTTCGCACGTCAAATGAATAATATGGCGGATTATGCAGCGACGAACTTACAATATTATGGCCTTTCACCAGATAGTGCTGAATATGATGGGTATGGTACAGTTTGGACACATGATGCCGTTTCTAGATTTTTAGGTGGTACAGACCATACTGATCCGCACGGCTATTTAAAACAACACGGTTATTCTTTTGATGAGTTGTATGATTTAATCAATGAAAAATATCAAGTGAAAATGGGTTATGCCTCACCAGCCAACTCGTCTTCTACACCATCAAAACCATCAACAAATACAGGCTTAACAGTTAAAAATACAACAGGTTATGGCCGTATTAACACAACGAATAGCGGTTTATATACAACAGTTTATGATCAAAAAGGTAAAGCGACAAATCGAACGAATCAAACATTAAAAGTCACAAAAGAAGCGACTTTAAATGGCAAAAAGTTCTATTTAATGAATGATGCCAAATCTAATCAAACACTCGGTTGGGTCAAATCAAACGACGCAACATACCAAACCGCACAAGCTGAGAAAAAAGTAACGAAAACATATACTGTCAAACCAGGAACAACAGTGTATCAAGTGCCTTGGGGTACCTCATCTCAAACAGCTGGTAAAGTTGCAGGTAAGACAAATCAATCATTCAAATCAATGAAAGAACAAACTGTTGCGAAAACAAAATGGCTTTACGGTACAGTTGGCAAAATTACAGGCTGGATTGATGCAAGCAATGTTGTAGCAAATGACCAAAAACCATCAACGAATACCGCATTAAAAGTAACAACAGACACTGGTCTAGGTCGCATTAAAGATAAAAATAGTGGCTTATATGCAACGGTTTATGATAAAACTGGTAAAAGCACTTCAGCCACAAACCAAACATTCAAAGTAACGAAAAAAGCAAGCGTCAATGGCCAATCATTCTACTTAGTTTCAGATTATGCTAAAGGCACAAATATCGGTTGGGTGAAACAATCAGATGTCGATTATCAAACAAGTAAAGCTCCTTCTAAAGTGAATCAAAATTATACGATTAAATCAGGTGCGAAATTGTATCAAGTGCCTTGGGGTACAAGTAAACAAGTTGCGGGTACAGTGACAGGTGATGCGTTACAAACATTCAAAGCGACACAATCTCAAACTGTAGGTAAAGCAACATACTTGTATGGTACAGTCGGCAAATTATCTGGTTGGATTAATTCAACAGCATTAACAGTACAAAAAGCAGCAGCAAGTAGTATTACGAAAACAGTTTCTCAAATCGGGCAACTCAACACAAAAAATAGCGGTGTCAAAGCTTCTATTTATGACAAAACAGCAAAAGATGCAGCCAAGTGGGCAGGTCAAACTTATAAAATTACAAAAACAGCTTCTGCCAACAACGAAGACTATGTATTACTGCAAAATCATACAGGAGGCACACCACTCGGTTGGTTTAATGTTAAAGATGTCACAACACGTAGCTTAGGCACTGAAACGGCTGTTAAAGGCCATTACACTATCAATGGTAAAACATCTGGCCTCTACTCTATGCCTTGGGGTACAACGAAGCAACGTGTCGATACATTAAAAAATGCAGCAAGTCGTCTATTTACAGCTTCAAAATCGGTTAAAGTCGGTAATGATACATTCTTATTCGGTACAGTAAATCAAAAATTAGGCTGGATTAATCAAAAAGACTTAACAGTTGCAGTGGCAAAAGTTGCAAACATTAAAACCGCATCGAACAGCGCAGTCAAGGGTGCCGCAATCACAACTTTGAAACAAGTAGAAGATTATGTCATCACAAACAAAAATGGTTATTATTACATTAAAGTTGGAAATTCAAAAACAGCAGGTGCATTAAAAGGCTTTTACCAACAAATTTTTAAAGTCGAAAAAACATCTTTACTTAACGGTATTACTTGGTACTATGGCACATTCCAAAACGGTACGAAAGGGTGGATTAAAGCAGCTGACGTACGTTCATTATTCATTCAACACACTGCAGTAAGTAGCACATTGAAAGAAGCACTCGATAAACAAATGGCATTGAGTTATCCGCCTCAAGTCCAACATGTAGCAGGTAAATGGGTAAATGCTAATCGTGCAGAAACTGAAAAAGCAATGAATACAGAAGCGCTTGAAAAAGATCCGACACTCATTTATCAATTTTTAAAACTTGACACATACCAAGGTCTCGGCGCGGAAGAACTCAATGAATTGTTAAAAGGTAAAGGGATTTTAGAAGGTCAAGGTGCCGCATTTAAAGAAGCCGCACAAAAGCATAACATTAATGAGATTTACTTAATATCTCACGCACTTTTAGAAACAGGTAATGGGACTTCTCAACTTGCGAATGGCGGTCACGTTGATAAAAACAACAAAGTGGTAACAACAGGTGAACCGAAGTATTACAACATGTTTGGCATCGGAGCAATCGATACAGACGCTTTACGTAATGGCTTTAAAACTGCTGAAAAATATGGTTGGAATACGGTCAGCAAAGCGATTATCGGTGGTGCGGAATTCATCCGTGATCGATACATCGGTTCTGGACAAAACACATTGTATCGTATGCGTTGGAACCCAGAACACCCTGCCACACATCAGTATGCGACTGATATTAATTGGGCAAATGTGAACGCACAACGCATGAAATCTTTCTACGATCAAATCGGTGAAACAGGTAAATATTTCGACGTTGATGTGTATAAGAAGTAAATATAGCCAAAATCAGCTCTAGTCATCTTCACGGTGATTAGAGCTTTTTTATTAATTTGTTGAGGTTTTATAATTAAGGTATGTTGATAGTATTAAAAAATAAAGCGGTCAATGGTTTTCACCATCAACCGCTTCTCTCTATTTTGCTTCTGCTTTATTTTTGGACTTACTCTGATTCGCCTTCATCTCTTTATCCAACTCTGACACGAGCTTTTGAATTCCTGGATGTTCTAAATGTATTCCATCATACGCAAAATATTCCGTATGACCGACACCGACTTTATTCCAATCAACTAATGTCACATGTTTATGTTTATCAGCTGCTTTTTTAAGCAATTGATTCACATGATCTTTATAATCACGCGGCACTGTCGTATTGATTAAATATAGGTCCGCTTTATCAAAATCTTTGATGAGTGTTTCTAATTGATCTTGATCAAAATCACCATTCGTGCCAATTTGAATGACGACCGGTTGCCCTTTTTGATTAAATGATGTATAGTTTCTCGCAACCTCGATTGCTGCTCCCATTGAACGACCGACTTGTGCATCAATGGTAGGCTTTTGATAATGCTCATCCAGATAATAACCCATCCCTACTGTTAAGGAGTCACCAATAAAGAGCGGTGATTGCTTTTTAGGATCGAACTTTTCTGCTTTCTGTTCCTTTTCAGCTGGGTCTTCTGCTAATTTTTCATTTTCTTTACCGTTATTTTTATGATTCGTTTGATAACTGCTCGCCTTTTTCTCTTGTTTGGCAAGATAATCAAATTGACCACTGAGCACTAAAGCTGCTGTGACGATAATAGCCAAAACGACTGGTGTACGAATCACCGTTAACCAAATCTTGTCTTTTGAATAGAATGTTTTGAAACCATAACGTCTAAATGGCGTTTCAATAAACTGATATGAAATTTCTGCCATCAAAAATGTTAACGCAATATCAATAATATAAACATAATATGGATATTGACCTGCGACAAAGTATTGATGTACAAATGTCACAATGACGTAATGCCATAAATATAAACTGTATGACCTTTTACCGATGTACAAAAATACAGGATTACTCATCACTTTAGCTAATCGCCCATTCGGAAGTACAAGGCTCGCAATGAGTATCAATGTCAGTAATGAAATACAGTAAAATCCACCGTTATAAAGGATGAATTGCTGTTCGTTTACAAAATAGAACAATGTAAGTAGCGCTAATAATGCGATAAGACCTAGACTATCGATAATGTTAGCCGCAAATTTAGGCGGATGTTCTTTCAATCGAAAAGCTGGCCATATAAATGCAAAAATGACACCTAATAATAAAGTTTGTAAACGGGTATCTGTCCCAAAATATGTACGTGCATGGTTCGTATCGGGCGTTGTCATATATAACATTAATACTGCCGAAGCAATAGAAATAATGAAAAACGCGAGTACGATCCATCTTTTTCTTTTAAATATTTTAAAAAATAACGTTAATACAATTGGGAAAAAGATATAGAATTGTTCTTCAACGGCCAATGACCATAAGTGCTTCAATGGCATCGGTTTGAACTGGTCAAAATAGTCTACATCTTGAAAAATGTACCACCAGTTCGATATATATAACAATGCTGCAATCGCATCCCCTTTAATCGAATGTAATATTTGAGGGGCAAATAAAGCGACGTATATTACTGATACTAATGTCACGAATAGCATCGCTGGGATTAACCTTTTAAAACGTTTAATCCAAAAGTTTGCTAAATCGATTGTTTGATAGTTTTCATATTCAAATAATAATAGTGATGTAATTAAATAACCAGAGATCACAAAAAATGTATCTACACCTAAAAAGCCTCCAGCTAGCCACTGTGCATTAAGATGATAAATAATGATAGCAATCACTGAAATTGCACGCAACCCATCCAGTCCCGGCAAATACCGTGGTGGATGTTGCAATCGTTTCATTGCAGTAAAATGATGATGTAACATAACAATATTCTCCTAATTGATGATTTATTAAGAAACGATTTGTGGATATATGCTATTCAATTTACCACAAAATTATCCCAAATAAAACAGATAATATATGACGTATCGTAAAAGTTTTATTGCATAGTGATGGGACATAACAATTTTTGATGCTATTGATACCGTATTTTGTATAACTTGCACTGTTCCAACGATTTTGGGTTTTTGATTGCCCTCATGTCTTCCCTTTCCGAGGGGCTGACCCTTCAACTCAATTCGGCTTGATTGAAGCATACATGAGATGGAAGCTGAATTGGATTTTGGGCGCAGTACAGAAATCTGATGTGCAACAAAGATTTCGTAGTACTGCCCCCGCAAGGCTGACTAGACTTCTCAAAAGCCTACGTATTGAGAAGTCAGACAGCTACTGCGATAAACAGTCATCGCTATTTAAAGTAAAGACGTGACTGTTAACAGTATGCACTCATTCCCTCAGGAGTCTCAGCCTTCTGGGCAATCTTAGATCAAACACAGGAAAACTGAGGGCAAGTTTTTGAAATTAAAAAACAATAGCCTCAATTTTTTATGTACAATTCATCCTTATTTTTCATCTGTTTTATAATTTTAAATGAATCATAACTTCATAAGTAGGAGCGGCTGAAAAAGTGAATGCCCCAGCCTCGACACTAGATATTATAAAGAAGCTTGCTCTACCCTTAACGATTATTTTTAGTCCCCTCAATTATTATAAGCGAAATTTCATCTTTCTCAACATCGTGCCTTTAATATTCTTACAAATGATTGTGTTTAATATTCATTTTCTTTGCATTATGAAAAGGATTTATAATAACCTAATGTTGATATTAAAAAAGGAGACACACAGTAATATGGCACAAACTAAAAAGAGAGATACATTTTTTGATAATGCACGTGCAATCTTAATATTTCTTGTTGTGTTTGGACATTTAATACAACCTTATACCGATGCACATCCAACAGTATATGCACTATATTTACTCATTTATAGCTTTCACATGCCAGCGTTTTTATTTATTTCTGGTTACTTTGCTAAAAATGTCGGACGTGCGGATTATATCGAAAATGTCGGCAAAAAATTGTTAGGCCCTTACTTGATCTTTTTCGCATTTTTTTCGATTTATTACTTTATTACCGGTAAAAATAGTTCACTAGACTTAGATCCATTTGACCCAGTATTTGCACTTTGGTTTTTATTAACACTCTTTTTCTTCAATGTCATTATCGTCATTGTTCGTCAATTCAAACCGATTTACGTGCTCCCGATTGCGATTTTAATTGCAGTATTAGCAGGTTACTCTACTGATGTCAACGGGTATCTGAGTTGGTCACGTACACTTGTATTTTTCCCTATCTTCTACATCGGTTATATTATGGATGGTAGATTTAGTCGTTATATCCGATTAAGACGTTTTATGCCAGTGTCGGTGATCGTGTTAGTAAGCTTCTTTATTTTTTATACCGTACACCCTATCGATTCGGACTGGTTACTCGCAAGCACACCTTATAAAAATATTGAAGGCATCGAATTTTTATTAAGCCCATTAAAAAGATTGAGCTTATACGTCATTATTCTAGGGACGATGTACGCCTTTCTTAATTTAGTGCCTAGAGCGCATCATGTATTTACATATATGGGCTCACGCACGATGTATGTTTACTTACTCCACGGTATTTTTATCGGTGTCATTCGTGGCCATCAAATCTATCCATTTATTGAACACCCTTGGTTAGGATTGTTGTATAACTTCCTATTCGCATGTTTTATCGTTTGGATATGGTCGAGTAACTTTGTGGCAAAATGGACGAATCCTGTTGTTCATTTACAACGCCCTTCCGCATTTAAACCTTATAACCAATAAATGATGAAGTTAACATGAGAATACATCTCCTATAGTCATCACTTTATATTAGATTTTGGCTATACGGTCGTGTTATTCTAAATGTTAACTTCTCTTTTTTTAGGACGTGATAGGATGAAATTAGAACTCAATACATACGCACAATATTTAAAAGCACCAAGTATCCGCCAGTTTTCAAGTAAAATCAATGAAATGAACGATGTGATTAATCTGACAATTGGGCAACCCGATTTTCATATGCCCGATGCCGTTAAACAAGCGTATCAAGATGCGATTACAAATGATTATACGACTTATTCCCACAACAAAGGCCGTCGTGACACACGTGAAGCTGTCGCAAATTATTATCAATCCCGCTTCAATGTTCATTATGACCCGGAAGAAATCATTATTACGAATGGCGCTTCTGAAGCATTAGATACGGCACTCCGTTGTATGATTAATCCAGGAGACGAAATTTTATTACCTGGGCCTGTTTATGCGGGCTATATTCCGTTAATTCAAACGTTAGGTGGCGTACCTGTATTTATCGATACACGTGAGACAGGTTTTAAAGTGACCCCTGAAGCAATTCAACAGCATATCACACCGCGTTCACGTGCGATATTACTCAACTATCCTTCCAATCCAACTGGGGCGATATTGACGGCTGAAGAGGTTGCAGCTATTGTCGACGTGTTAAAACTGCACCCTTTGTTTGTGATTAGCGATGAGATTTATGCTGAGAATACTTTTGGTCACTCTCACACATCTTTCGCGCAGTTTGATGAAATTCGTGATCAATTATTGTTAATTAATGGTTTAAGTAAATCTCATTCAGCTACTGGAATTCGTATCGGTTTTCTATCAGGTCCACAATACTTAATCGACAAGCTGACATTTATGCATGCGTACAACTGTATATGCGCCAATGTACCCGCACAAATGGCAACAATAGCTGCATTACGTGAAGCCGTCGATGCACCTCAAGTGATGAATCAAGCCTATGTCGAACGTCGAGATTACCTCGTCAATGCATTACAATCGATGGGCTTTCGCTTAGACGGTGTGCCACAAGGTGCATTTTACATTTTTCCTAATATCGAAGCCTTTGCCGAAGATGACTTTGCTTTCTGTGTCGATGTATTAGAAAATGCAGGTGTTGCGATGGTGCCTGGTTCCGCATTTACTGATTTCGGTAAAGGCTACGTCCGCATCTCATACGCTTATGATATGGCACAATTACAAGAAGGTATGGCACGTTTACGACAGTATTTGGAAGCGCGTTATTCATAACTTAATACATGATAAAAGTAGCTGGTGTTGTGAGATGATTCAACAGCAACATCTGCTACTTTTTTGTTATCATTCAGCAATGTCACTCTCTTCATATTCAAATCGATATTCAATGTCAAAGTAAAAAGCCCATTCTACTCACTCAATGAATATAACGGACTTTTCATCTTACATCTTTAAATTAAAGACTTATGGAAATTTAGGAAACTGATCAAAGTCAGGTTCACGTTTTTCTTTAAACGCGTCACGACCTTCTTTCGCTTCATCTGTTGTGTAGTATAACAATGTCGCATCGCCAGCGAATTGTTGTAAACCAGCTAATCCATCTGTATCTGCGTTCATCGCTGCTTTTAAGAAACGTAACGCTGTTGGTGAATGACGCATGATTTCTTTACACCATTGCACTGTTTCATCTTCAATGTCAGCAAGTGGTACAACTGTGTTGGCCATACCCATGTCCAACGCTTGTTGTGCATCGTATTGACGGCATAAATACCAAATTTCACGTGCTTTTTTATGACCGACAATGCGCGCTAAATAACCTGAACCGTAACCTGCATCAAATGAACCCACTTTAGGACCTGTTTGACCAAATTTTGCGTTATCAGCCGCAATTGTTAAGTCACATACGACTTGAAGTACGTTACCGCCACCAATGGCATACCCTTTTACCATCGCGATAACTGGTTTCGGAATGATACGAATTAAACGTTGTAAATCTAATACATTTAAACGTGGAATTTGGTCATCACCGACATAACCGCCATGGCCACGTACTTTTTGGTCTCCACCAGAACAGAACGCTTTGTCGCCTTCACCCGTTAATACAATGACACCTACACGTTCGTCATCTCTTGCACGTGTAAATGCATCAATCATTTCTTGTACTGTATTCGGTGTGAATGCATTATGTACTTCGGGACGATTAATTGTTACTTTCGCAATCCCTTCAAAAAATTCATATTTGATTTCTTTATATTCTTTTAATGTTTCCCATTGTCTTTCCATGGTGGACCTCCTCAAGTTAACCTTTTATAAACTCTAATAGTATTGTATCAAATTTAACGCCATCTTCCACATTTACCGTATGGCCGACTTGCGATACGACTGTCAATTGTGCCTCTGAAAGCGTGTCAGACATACGTTCAGCAATGTGTACAAACTTTTCATCCCATTCCCCTACGATGAGTTGCACAGGCAATTTCAAACTTTCTAATTGTGGCCATAAGTTTGGCATATGTCCTGTACCATAATCACGCAATGCTTTCGCTAATCGCTTCGGTTGTTGTGCAAGTCTCAGCTGACGAATGTGTTGGCGTGTGGTCTCAGTTAAAAAGCGTTGCGTTTGGAACAATGGCAATTTTTCCCAATCATTCACAAACACTTCAATACCCGCAATTTCAAGGACACGTGCCCGAGCTACATCCACTTGTTGACGTTCGAGACGTGCATCATCATCTTCAATTCCAGGTGAGCCACTTTCTAACATAACACCTGCCAACGCGTCTTGATATTGCAATGCATAAGCTAAAGCAACACGTGCACCCATTGAATAGCCATGAAGGTATAGCGTGTAGTCTTTGAACTGTTCCAACACAACATGTAATTGCGTACATACCCAGTCAAAATTCCATACAACATCTTCTGGTGATTGATCTTGACCGTGGCCAGGCAAATCCACACTTAAGATATGTGCCTCTTGTGTCAATGGCTCAATATGAGATGAAAATGTGCGTTGATCACCCATAAAACCGTGCAAGAGGACGATCATTTTATTCGTTTCTGACTGTGCTGCATACCAGTTATAATGTAACATTCACAACTTCACTCAATTTCTGATATAAATTTTGATGTGCTTCGTAATTCGCTTCACGCTGCGTCACGACTTCAAATAATGTCGGTGTCATCGTTGTCAAATGACTGTATTCAAACGATTGTAAGTCTTGGAATCGTTTATAGTTAAAGTCATACAACAATGCTGCATGTTCAAAGTTCAAACCAGTCGGCGTACCAAATAACCGTTCAAAATGTTCAGGTGCACCTTCTTTTTGTGGTAAATAAGAAAAAATACCGCCACCGTCATTGTTTAATAAGACAATGTTCATATGGATATCGTTCAGTTTCGACATTAATAGTCCGTTCATGTCATGATAAAATGCAATATCGCCTATAAGCAATGTCACTTTTTTATGTACAGCCATACCGAGTGCTGTAGAAACAACGCCATCAATGCCGTTCGCCCCTCTATTTGCATAAATACGTGCTTGATGGTCAATATATAAATTATCGATATCACGAATCGGCATACTATTGCTGACAAATAACGCGTCGTCAGCCCCTAATTTATCGAGTACACGACTGACATACGCCGCTTCATCATTTGCCGTTTTTTGATGTGCTTTGATCGTATGTCGCGCCTGCTCTTCTATACTTTGCCATTGTCGCAACCACATTTTTCGGTAAGCAGCAGGTATATCCCCTAGTGCTCTGAAAAAGTCATTGGCCGACATTTCAAAAAAGTAATCTGGATTTTTCGGAAACGCATCTATATCCGCATTATTTTGGACTAAAATTTGTGTCGCATCTGTCGTTTTCAACCATTGATTTAACTTTTTAGAGACGACTGGTTTACCGACACGAATGACAAAATCAGCCGACAAGTCGAGTCCTGAGCGCAACAATAAATCATACGTCGTGACGACATTCGGATGTTGTGTCGCGCGAATACCATTAAGTGGATCAGCCAATATCGGCAAATCATATATCGTCGCGAAAGTTAAAATTTGTGAAATATCTTGAAGCTGCATGTCCCCTACTACAATCAGCCCTTTAGATTGCTTCAACACTGGAAGAATTGCACTGAAATCCATCGTTTTTTGATAGTGTGGACGTTCATAATGATATGACGTCAACAAATCTTGGCACGACAGATCCGGTGTTAACGGTTCACGGAAAGGTAAATTGAAGTGCACTGGACCTTGGTGTGGACCGTCGAAAAACTGACTCGCCTTTTGTAACTGGTATTTGTTCACATCCAGTGTATTCGGCGTCCCATCTGCAATCGGTAAATCGAATTGGAAACGCACATAGTTTTGAAACATATTGACTTGATTGATTGCTTGTGGCGCACCTACACCTCTTAATTCATGCGGTCGATCACTTGTCAGTACAATAAGTGGCAAACGACTAATATGACTTTCAGCAATAGCAGGCACATAGTTTGCAGAAGCTGTGCCAGATGTACAAAGAATCGCGACCGGACGTTGACTGCCTTTGATCAAACCTAACGCAAAAAAAGCAGCACTTCTTTCATCGGGATGGATCCACGTTTGAATATGTGGATGACATTCAAACGCGAGTGCTAAAGGAGTGGAGCGTGACCCCGGACTTATCACGACTTCACGTAACCCATATGCATATAACTCTGACACAAAATGAAACACTTGCTCCGTCAAAAAGCGTTGATTAGTCATGTTCACTCACCCCTAAAGCTACCATCATCGGTTTGAATTTTAATGCTGTTTCAGCGACTTCTTCTGCTGCATCCGAATCTTTCACAATGCCTGCACCTGCAAACAATAACGCTTGCTGATGATTCATTAACATCGAGCGAATCGCCACGATAAATTCACAATCATCGTACATATCTACCATACCGACTGGCGCACCGTAAAGGCCACGTGCCCCAAATTCATGCGCTTCAATATATTCTAATGCGCGTGCTTTCGGATATCCCCCTAGCGCAGGTGTTGGATGTAAATCATCTATCAGCTCAATATATGATTTATGCGCTAACAGGCCTCCAATTTCAGTATATAAATGATATAAATGGTCATTTTTCAATACTTGTGGCTCACGATTATAATCGGCATACTGAATAAACGGTCGAATATCTTCAAGAATACTTTCGACGACAATACCGTGTTCAATTAAGTTCTTTTCATTTTTTAACAACGCATTAATACGCGCCTGATCTTGTACTTCATTGTGTGTTCTTGGAATTGTTCCCGCAACTGCTTTCGTTGATAACATACCATTTGTGACCTTAAATAATTGCTCTGGCGTTTGAGAAATAAAAATATCATCTTCTGACTCTAACGCGAATAAATAACTATTTTTTTCATTTTTAAGTGCACGATATAACACAGCCCCGATTTCAATATCCGCATCAAATTGCACCATACGACGACGAGAGAGCACGACCTTTTCATCATGCGCTAATTTTGCTGTCGTTTCCTCAACTAATGCTTCCCACTCATCTTTATATATATCTTCAATCCGCTTAATTTGTGGCGGCGTTGTATTTTGCACGACCACGCGCGGTAAATGATTTAATTTTTCAACTAACTCATAAAATTGCTCAATCAAAAACGCTTCTTTTTGTACAGTATATGTTAAAAACGTTTCTTGATTGACTTGCGATATTAAGACTTCAGGTAAAATAAAATGATTCACACCAAAGCGACGCCATTCATCCCCCATCCGCTTAGTAGAAAATTGAAATCCACCGCAAATACGTAAATGATGGCGTTCAGAATCGGGATGGATTAATGCGATATCATCTTTAAATTTTTCCCATTCTTTAAAAATAGAACGTTTATTTGTAAAATCATTTTTTATTTTTGCAGCAACACGGTATCCAAAAAAAGAAGTTTCGTTATCATTTAATCGAAAATAAAAACGGTCCCCTGCATCTTCTTTCGACATATCGAACAACGTAATCGGATCTAATTGTTGTTCTAATTTGACTTCAACTGAGACCCATTGTTGTTTTGTTTGTTGTACCGCGTCGATGATTGCCTGTTCGCAGACATCAACACTCATCCCATACTCACTTCTTTCATCATAATCAAGTTTTATCCATTATCACATTTTAACATTTTTAAAGACGATTGTGTGCACAAGTGTCTTTTCCATAATATTGTTATTGATTTCATTGACGAACTTTTTTATAATATCAATGTAATATAAATATTATAAAAAAAGAGGTTGACTAACATGACGTCTCAATTTGAAAAACATTCAACATTCCACAAATATTGGCAACTCATGCGTCCTCATACATTAACAGCATCCGTTGTTCCTGTTTTAGTCGGAACAGCAACTGCAAAACTTTTTTTATTAGGTAGCGAGGACCATCTCCATTTCGGTTTATTCTTAGCGATGTTGTTCGCTTGTTTGTTGATTCAAGCCGCAACGAATATGTTCAATGAATACTATGACTTCAAAAAAGGGTTAGATGACCATGAATCAGTAGGTATTGGTGGCGCCATCGTACGTAACGGGATGACACCCCAACATGTATTAAGACTTGCAATTATTTTCTATATCATTGCAGCAATACTTGGGCTTTACTTAGCAATTCAAAGTTCATTTTGGCTTATTCCTGTTGGTCTGTTATGTATGGCTATTGGTTACCTTTATACAGGCGGCCCATTCCCAATCTCATGGACACCGTTTGGCGAATTATTCTCAGGTGTTTTCATGGGTATGATTATTATCGTAATCGCTTTTTATATCCAAACAGGTAACCTTCAAAATTATGCTTTTTGGATTAGTATTCCTATTGTCATTACGATTGGGCTCATCAACATGTCAAATAACATTCGTGACCGAGTCAAAGACAGTCAAAGTGGTAGACGCACTTTACCTATTTTATTAGGAAAACGTGGCTCGCTTATCTTTTTAGCAACATTTTACGCGATTGCCTACCTCTTTGTCATTTACACTGCACTTTTCAAAGATGGCGGTTCACTGTTCTATTTGCTCGTATTACTTAGTTTTCCATTACCAGTGAAAGTGTATCGTCGTTTCCAAAAGAATGATACACCGCAATCAATGATGCCGGCAATGGCTGCTTCAGGTAAAACGAATACATTATTCGGTCTACTTTACGCATTAGGTATTTACATTAGTGCATTGCTCGGTGGCGTATAAGTTAAATCACTCGATAGAATCGAAGTCTTAAAATTACAAAGGCTTCGATTCTTTTTTTTACAGTTTTATATATCGTACCACACTATTCGCTTATAAACGAAAATGTATTCACGAAATTTTAATATATCTCTACTTTACCATTTTTCTCATTCGTGTCATCCCCTTATTTGCATATGTATGCTTAAAGAAATGCCACGCTTTTGATATCTTCACGCACTTTGTAAAAATTGGGAAGAGCTTCTGAATATCACGCATACTGCACCATAACGGTACGCATTTATCTCTTAAACTCATGCCTCAAATGATTTAAATCAGCTAATTCTGAGACGCTTGTACTAATTGATGACGCGCATTGAAAAATTGTCGATAGGTCAAATACGTCGCGACTAATGCTGAAATAATCGTCGCTGTAGTATGAATAAATACGACCATTAACTGAAACTTAATCGCTTGTATCGGCGGCACACCTGCAATAATCATCCCCGTCATCATACCCGGAATCGATACAAGGCCATATGTCTTCACAGAATCAATCGTCGGCACAATCGCGACTTTGATACTTTCCCTAATCGCATCTTTTGCCGCCATGGCTGGACTTGCACCTAAAGATAGTTTGGATTCAATGACCGCTGTCTCTTTCGTAAAAATACGATTTAAATTTTGATAACTTAAATTGATCGCAATCATGCCATTACTGCCGACCATACCCGCAACTGGAATGATTTCATTTGGTTTAAAATCAATAGCGCCCGTTAAAAGCACGCCACCTAAAGATAAAATTGCGCCTGTTAATATCCCCGCTAAAGAAATCCAAAACGCATGGCGCACCACTTCTGGCTTTCGCTTCCGTGTATTGGCGGCCGCGTTGATCATGATGACTAAAATGAGTAATAGTACAATCCATGGCGTTTCTAATTTAAAAACAAATTCCAGTAAATAACCAATGATCACTAATTGAATAACAGCACGTATCGCTGCAATGATTAAATCTTTAGCAATATGTAATCGCTCTTTAAACGAAACTAAAATGGGAATGAGTAGCAATAATGATGTCAATAATAGCGAAGTCGTACTCATCATGACAAACGCGCCTCCCTCGTTAACATACCATTACGAATTTCCATTTTGCGATGAAATTGGCGTTGACTTTGCGCATCATTGTGAGTAATCCACAAAACGGACATGCCTTCTTGGACTAAATCAAACACCAATTTTTCAATTTGACGACTGCTCTTGTCATCTAACGCACTCGTCGCCTCATCAAGCATCAGTATATCTGGGGTAAACATGAGCTGGCGTGCAATCGTGATACGTTGTTTTTCACCCCCGGACATATGTTGCACCTTGTCCGAAAGTTTGTATTTTTTTAAACCTACTTTTTCCAACAGCGTATTTGCTTTAGACTTATTAAACGAAACTTGACGCACCTTTGCCGGAAAAGCTAAATTATCTTGAATCGTCTCACCAAACAATTCCACACTTTGCGGCAAATAACTAATATGCTGTCTCAATATTTCCGGTGAATAGTGTGCATAAGGTTTCCCTTTAAATTCAATATTTCCACTGGTTGGGCTCATTAAATCTGCAATTAACCTCAACAGCGTACTTTTACCACTTCCAGACGGTCCGACAACAGCAACCGCTTCACCTTTTTCCATATGATAACTTATATTGTGTAAAATTTTGCGTTCACCGCTTTCGTAGCTGACGTTTGTTAACTCAAGCATAGGCGTTCTCCTCATTTTGATAGATCATATAGTGATATTCATGCCCGTAAAGTACTTTTTTCATTTTCTCACGGAACCCTAACTTGCGATACAACTGATAGGCACGTTCATTATGCTCATCACAGTTTAAACTCCATGTCGCTTCTGGATTCGATTGGAGACGTGCTTGAATCAATTTTGTCGCAATCCCTCGACCACGAAACTCAGGAAAAGTAGCAATCGCTTCAATATAATCATCTCCACGCTCTGCCTCTAATACAGGTAATGGCGTACCCGTTTCTAATTGAATGTTTTCATCTAAGGTTAAATTTTGCCAAGCCTGTTCGTATTCCGCTTCGTATTGTCCCGGATACGCAATCAATATACCTGCCACTTGTCCTGCTATTTCATAAATATCCACGTGTTCAATATGATTCCGGTAATGAACTTCTATTGCGCTTTTAACAAGTGCTGCTATCACGGTCTCTTTCTCATAACGACGCACAATTTCAAGTTCCATATCTTGCCAAATGAGGTATGTTAACTCTGCAATCGCACGCGCATCTTGGGATGTTGCTTTTCTAATCATATTTGAGTCACCTCACTCTTTACATTTTAGCCTATTTAACTGACGTTTAAAAATACCTCAACATTTTTACAAACGAATGTTCTAAAAATACTTCACAAAACAGAACAAGTGTTCTATAATCGGATTGAGGTGATTTCCATGCATGATCGTACGCTCCCTACAGCATACCAATCTGAAACAGACTATCGAAAAATTCCAAGACAATATCTTAACACTCGAATTCCTAGAGGGCGTGGCATTGTGAAATGGGCCCCTTTCGCAACATTGCCCGAACAGTTTGAAGCAATTAAACAGTTCGAGGCCAATCAACTTAAAATCGATCGTCCTGACTTAAGCGAAGATCAAATCAATGAACTGAACCAAATGCTGCATTTAAAAATATCGCACAACGCTTTTAGTAAAATTCACTATTGGCGCGCTGGACACATTCATACCATTCAAGGTTATATCGCGAGTATCGATACATTGACGAACGAATTAGTGCTCACTAATGAACGGCGCACAGATCGATTAGTCATCGGGTTGAACGAATTGTATGCTATTGAATAGTATAGGCATGCAACATCATCGCGTGATTTACCTGTAATTGACTTGATTTTATCCTATACCCTGATTTGAAAAAAGATGTCATGATTTGATTCAAAAAGATGTATTGGATATGCTTTTTATCACATTAAAAACACAAAAACACAGCAAACATTGTATGAAAAACAACATTTACTGTGTAAGGTTTAACCATGAAAAATCAATAAAATGACGACCGCTACAATTTGAGCGACTGTTGTGGTGATAATTCGGCGTGTGTACATATAACTAAAACCGAGCAACAATTGGCAAACAAAAATGAATGTCACGATCCACCATTGATCTAAATAGATAAAAAATGAACCTGAAGCTAAAGCACCGACTAATATAGCGAGCCACGGTTTTGAAGTCATACGCACGATTTCTTTTTGTAAGATAGTACGCATATATAATTCATGACATGGCATTACAAATAAAAGCGTCACTAAAATTTGCCATTTAAAATAGACACCTGTTCGTGATAATTGTTTAATCAACGAAGCATACGTCAGTTCTGAAGTAATCCATGAGAAAATGACTTGTATAAGTACAAGCGCAACACCAGTCGCTAACCCTATCGCAATGGATGTTAATAGACGTTTGGATGCAAAATCTCTTTGATAAAATACATAACTAATTCCTGCTATTAACATAATTCCTGTATAGAGTTGCCAATATACACCGTGCTCACCCCACAACAACATTAAAATGATGTGGAAAGCAATAAAGCTTAGTATAAACCAAAGTAGCGGTTTGTTGATCTTTTTCATATGCGTTTATCCTTTTTGTTCAATAATTTTATATCTCTTATGATTAATCACTGTTTTTTCAGGCAAATCTAAATCGCTGAAATTTTCCATAATCGTTAAATCAACAATGACAGAGTTATCATTGATTTTTTCAACTTTTCCTCGTATCCCATCATAAAATTCTACAATGTCTCCTACTTCTGCAATTGTCATCTTTCTGTCCCCCTTAGAAATTTACTAGCATATATTGTACTAAAATTTACATTTTAAATAAACAATTTACGTCAATTGTCAGAAATTATTTACATTCAGTGTCTTTTTAAGATAAATGATTGGAAAAATCGAATTAAATCATGCATAACATAAGTAAGGGCATATTTTGGGAAAGGAGTGTTTCTGAGTGAAATTTATTAGTAATCAAAACCATACTGATCCAACATTAAACTTAGCGATGGAAGAATACGTTTTAAAAACAGTACCTATGGATGACAACGATAGTTATTTCCTATTTTATATTAACCGACCGTCCATCATTGTTGGCAAAAACCAAAATACGATTGAAGAAGTGCATCAACCCTACATCGAAACAAATGCGATTGATGTCGTGCGCCGTATTTCTGGGGGTGGCGCAGTGTATCACGATTTCGGTAATTTGAACTTTAGCTTCATTACTAAAGATGATGGCGATAGTTTTCATAACTTCAAAAAATTCACGCAGCCGATTGTTGAAGTCCTCAACGATTTAGGTGTAAAGGCCGAACTCACAGGCCGCAACGATATTCAAGTTGGCCAAGCTAAAATCTCTGGTAATGCGATGGTAAAAGTGAAAGATCGTATGTTTAGTCATGGGACACTCATGTTGAACAGTGATTTGGATGAAGTGCAAAATGCATTGCGTGTCAATCCTGCAAAAATTCAATCTAAAGGTGTCAAATCTGTCCGTAAACGGGTCGCCAACATTCAAGAATTTTTAGATGAACCGCTCGATATTGAAGCATTCAAAGCGATTATACTTAAAAAATTATTCGGTGAAGCAGAAGTCGAATCTTATACTTTGACAGAGGAAGACTGGAAAAATATTGAAAAGTTAAGTAACGAAAAATATCGTACGTGGGATTGGAATTACGGTAAAAATCCAAAATATAACTTTGAGCGTGAGCATAAATTTGAAAAAGGTTTTGTTCAAATTAAACTTGATGTCAAAAAAGGTCGTATTGCGCATGCTAAAATTTTCGGGGACTTTTTCGGTGAAGGTGATGTGACCGAACTTGAAAATGCACTTACAGACGTTTTACATCAAAGAGCAGCCATCCAAGAAGCGCTCAAAAATTATGATCTTTATCATTACTTTGGTGACATTCCTCGTGATGGTCTCATCGACATGATGGTTTAATACACGTAGACCACACTGTCATTAATCATATTGTATATTAACTTCATCTTATTCTGAGACAAATGTAATATGTTTTACTTTTGCTAGAAGTGTAAATATTCTCTCATTAGTTAATTTCTGAATATAAGACAGTGAAAAATTTAATATAATGACATAAAAACAGGACTACCCCACACATGACGGATAGTCCTGTTTAATTTGAAGACGTGGATATCATTTGACTACTCACCGTTGACTGCCTCCAACTCTAAATATTCATCAGTATACTTAAGAAATGCTTGTTCATTTTTATTGACCAATGCTTCATCAATTAAATGCTGCAATTTCCGCTTTCTTTGGTTCTTTAATGCATGTTCAATCACAAGTTCAACGCCCAGCTGATTAATCGTACGGACCGGGTCAGCAACCATTTGTTTCTTTACATCAGTTTGATTTTTCATGTTGAGTCACTCCTTTGTGTTAAATGCATAGTATTAAGTTATTTAATAGTATAACGAAACATGTCGCAAAACGCAATGAATTTTCTGAATTTTTAAAGTAATTAAGTCAAATTTTTATCTAATTTTTGTAATATTATCCATATATTTACAAAAAGACATTGACTTAATTCAGGATATTCATATAATGGGAATTAGATAGAGAGACCCGACACCTTAAGAGATAGGAGGGTTCTATTATGGACCAAAAATCCAACATCAGGTATGCAATTAGTAAAGGAGATATGTTTTTGAGACCAGTAGATGGTCCGGATGGTGCGCTCATGAGTACGGAAATCTATAGATACGATAGTGATCATTTTATTATTCACGATCGTGCCCAACGTATTATTGAGCGTAGTTGTAGACATTATGGTGAATCGTACTCTGGAAGAAAAGCACAAGCTAAACGTATCGCCAATATCTCTAACAAGACACCAATATTGCTCACTCCGATTTATCAAACCTACTTTTTCCCCACTCACTCGGACAGGGTTCCTGAAAATAGTTGGCTGAATATGCATTACGTAGTCAAACTTAAACCATTAAAAGGCGCCCGTTGTAAAGTCACTTTTGCCAATGATCTAACTGTCACACTGCCTATTTCGCATCATAGTGTTAAACATCAATTATTGAATTGTGTTTATTTCGCTTATTTAGTAGGAAGGTCTAATCAAGTACAAACACATAATCCTGAAAAACCTATTGATTATGACCAGCAACCTTTTAATATTTTTGAAGCTCTATCACAATATGCCTTATTAGAAAATGCAAAAAGGGAATTAGAAGAAAAGAAGAAAAACGCAACTTACTTGTAGCCACTTTATTTTGATATTTTGTATTGAATGAATCATGATTGCATGACTTGCGAGAAAACGCAACATACTTAATTCAGACTATTTCTTTAACAAAGTGTAAAGTTAGCGGAATTTATATACGCATAGTGTAAATGTTCCGTTAACTTTTTTGTTTTTAACCCTTGATTTCTTCAATGATGTTGATATAATAATATTTGTGATTGAAAAAGTTATTCCACAGTAGCTCAGTGGTAGAGCTATCGGCTGTTAACCGATCGGTCGTAGGTTCGAGTCCTACCTGTGGAGCCATGGAAACGTACTCAAGTTGGCTGAAGAGGCGCCCCTGCTAAGGGTGTAGGTCGCGAAAGCGGCGCGAGGGTTCGAATCCCTCCGTTTCCGCTAGGACGTCAAAAAAGTTTAAAATACTTTTTTGACGCTTTTTTTATTTCTTCGTCAAATCCAGTCGTATCAAGGGTTTCAGGAGATTATAAAAATAAGAGACAAACTTTGTTTAACTACCTTTAACTTAGTTTAAAAAAAATTTCGCCACAATGTGACTAGACAATGACTAAAAAATCATCATTTTAGTCACAAGCTAGTCACAAGCATTTTATCAATTAGTCACATCGTTTTATACTCAGATAAAATTACAAAAAAAGGGGGGGGAGGCTGAAAAAGCCCTCCCCTCTTATCTCGCCTTACATTTCTATGCCAGCAAATTCTTCATCTATTTGATCTTTGGGTTCATATTCATATGAAGAAGCATCATATTTTATCGATGATGCTTCTTCATAATTTTTGGCTGTTGTATACTCTTGATCATTTAAATATTTTACAGCATTGATGAAATCTACTCCTAATTCTTTCTGAACAAAGTTAATCGTGTTACCATATTCGCCTTTAGAATACCAGTTGTAAGTGTTTTTCGCTTTGTTTAATACTAAAGAATCATGTTCGATTCCAATATAGTATTTACCTGATGATTTAAAAGAATATCCAAAATCTGATGCGACATCAAAAATCGATTTATTAATCGCATTTTCCACTTCCTTTTTGCTTACTGGCATCTGTTGTGTTTCTATGAAGAAGGCATTCAATGTCGAGATATGCTAGTGTTAGAAAAAGAGCTTATACCATCGAGTAACATATCTCAAATATAAAAAGCATATGGCTGGGCAGGACAGTAATGCCTCTATATTATTTTGGAACGATTGATAGAAACATAAGCGAGGTCCTAATCTTAACCATAGTGATTCTTAAATAGGATGAGGGGCAGCGTTACTTTTTAGGCGTATGGGTTCTTTGTTGTAAAGATTGATTAATTTGTTAAATTTCTTTCTTATTAAGTAGTTGATACCCCAAATGATGAAATATATAAAGCTATAAATGAATTGAAAGATAACGCACTCATATACAGATTGTTATATTATAATATAATAATCAAATTAATTCATGAGTCTTAGTTAATCATTATTTTGTTGCACGGTATTAGTGTACAAAATTAACCCTTTACAAAAAAAATAATACTTATACAGTAGAAAAGATTGCGTTTAAAAAATCTTGATTAATTAAATCTTTTATTTTTTATTCTTGTATTAAAGAGTTTATTATGATAGAATTTTTACGCGATTGATTGGAATTTTAAATCAACAAATGTTATTGGAGATGATATTTAAATGAAAAACCCTAATTCAAAATATGCCAGAACGCTATCCCGATTTTCTATTCGAAAGTGTTCTGTAGGTACAGCGTCCTTTTTAATCGGGACTGTTGCATTTTTCGGCATTCACCACGAAGCTTTTGCAGCTGAAAACTCAACAACGCCTGTCACTGTGACGCAATTACAAGAGGGCTCAAACAAAGCGTCGGCAGAAGAACAAGCTGACTCACAAACAAAAGTGAATGAAACCTCTATAGATGAATCAACAGCTACAACGGAACAATCAAAAACAGATATCGCACCAACTCAAGCTCAAGAAGCGACACAAGCTGAACAAACTTCAGATGCTGCATCATTAGAAGTTAAAGACAACACAACGCAAGCTGAAGAAAGTCCAAAAGAAGCTGACGGTGCTCAAACAGAAGAAACGCAAAATGAAGCGACTGAAACATTACAGAACGAATCACCAGAAAATACATCAAATCGAGAAGTAGAAAAAGAAAGCGTAAGTCGCACACAGGAAAAACCTAATGCACAACAAGAAGCAAAAACACCTTCTAATTCTCAAATTACACGTTCATCGCAACAAGGTATCTCAACTACGACATCTTCACCGCAAAAGAATGATCAACAACTTCCTACAAATGATGAACCAAGTGGTGAGACATCTACATCAAACTCAACTTTAAATGAACAACCTACTGAATCAACACCAATTCCAGACAAAACTGTTAAAACAGAAGAAGTTGACGCTACACGAAATGCAGTGACTGCACCTCGTCAATTAAAGACGGTTAAAGGTACAACACAATTGCGTGCAGTAAATGCGACTGCGGTTACCCCAGCAGCTGCAGGTGGTACAAATGTGAATGATAAAGTGACAGCTTCAGATATGGGTATCAGTGAATCATACATTGAACCGAATAACTCAGGTAGCTTCTACTTGAAGAGTCGTTTCTCTGTCATTGGTACAGTTCAAGAAGGCGATTACTTCACAGTTAAAATGCCTAATACTGTCAACACTTATGGAGACACACGTTACTCACCTGACTTTAAAGAACTACTTAAAAACAGTAATGGTGATGTGATCGCTTTAGGTGACTATGATGTAGATAGCCATACATTGACTTACAGATTTACTAGCGCTGTTAATCATTTACAAAATGTGACAGGTTCATTTAATTTAACACAATTTGTGGACCGTAAAGTCGCAAAAGATTCAGCAACATATCCATTAAATTATGAAATTGCTGGAGAAACTTTCAATACACAAATTAATGTTCACTACGGTCAATATTACCGTGTAGGTGACTCTAACTTGAAATCGATGATAACGATGGAAGATCCTAAAACGGGTGAATACGAACAATATATTTATGTAAATCCATTACAAAGAACAGCACATGGTACTGTCGTAAGAGTTCAAGGTTTCCAAAATGACCCTGCTACAAGTAATGGTCAAGTGAATCCAGATGCGACTCAAATCAAAATTTTGAAAGTTGCTGATGGACAAGCGCTTAATAGCAGCTTCGGTGTAGACGATAGTCAATATCAAGATGTAACTGACCAATTTAAAACAGTTTATCGTGACGGTGAAAACTTAGCGGATATTTACCTCGGCGACTTACGCGGTGCACGCTATATTATTAAAGTTTCAAGTAAAGAGGTTTCAGGTTCTTCTGAAGACTTAAACTTACGTTCTTCAATGTACACGAAAAATATTTATGGACAATATGATCGTTTAACTTGGGATAACAACATTGTGAAAAGCACATCTAGCGGTACAGCAGATGGGACAGAAGCTTCATATCAATTAGGTGACAAAGTTTGGAATGACGCGAACAAAAACGGGATCCAAGATGAGGGTGAAGTTGGTATCCCAGGCGTCATCGTTACTTTAAAAGATAAAGACGGCAAAGTACTAGAGTTTACTGAAACAAATGCGAATGGTAAATACGTTTTCGATAATTTGAAAAACGGGATTTATACAGTAGACTTCAAAGCACCTGAAGGCTATACAGCAAGTCCACATAATCAAGGTAATGATGCATTGGATTCAGATGGCCCTACAAGTGCACAAGGCATAATTAGTAACGGTAATAACTTAACCGTTGACCAAGGTTTTTATCAAACTGAAGCACCTACACGAAATATTGGTGACAAAGTTTGGGACGACTTGAATAAAGACGGAATCCAAGATGAGAATGAACCAGGTATTGCTAACGTTAAAGTTACATTGACAGATGCGGACGGTAATGTCGTTGATACACGTACGACTGACGATAAAGGAAACTATTTATTTAAAAACGTTAAAGAAGGCGAATACACGGTTACTTTCGAAACACCTGAGGGTTATACGCCGACTATCACGGGGCAAGGTACGTTAGACAAAGACTCTAACGGTGCTTCAACACGTATTTTTGTCGAAACGGATGATGACTTAACGATTGACAGTGGTTTCTACAAAGCTGAACCACCTGTGCCACCAACTCACAATATTGGTGACAAAGTATGGGACGACTTGAATAAAGACGGGATCCAAGACGACAATGAACCAGGTATTGCTAACGTTAAAGTTACATTGACAGATGCGGACGGTAATGTTGTTGGTACTCGTGTTACTGATGCCAATGGTAACTACTTATTCGAAAACGTTAAAGCTGGGGACTATACTGTTACTTTCGAAACACCTGAGGGTTATACACCTACGCAAACAGGTCAAGGTACAACTGATAACGACTCTAACGGTACTTCTACAAAAGTAACTGTTGGGGACAGTGATGATTTAACAATTGATAGTGGTTTCTACAAAGAGACACCTGTACCACCAACTGAACCTGACAATCCAGATCCTGGTCAACCTGACAATCCTAGTCCAGAACAACCTTCTGAACCTGGTCAACCAGATCATCCTAGTCCAGAGCAACCTTCTGAACCTGGTCAACCAGATCATCCTAGTCCAGAGCAACCTTCTGAACCTGGTCAACCAGATCATCCTAGTCCAGAGCAACCCTCTGAACCAGGTCAACCGAACAATCCTACTCCGGAACAACCAAATTATCCGGGAGTACCAAGCATTCAGAACCCTGAAAAACCAGGTTCAACTGATGCTACACAATCAAAAAATCATGGCGAAAAGGCAAAACCATCTGAACAACAAAAAGCTTTACCTGAAACAGGTGAAACTGAATCACATCAAGGAACATTATTCGGTGGTATTTTAGCTGCTTTAGGCGCATTACTCTTTGCACGTAAAAAACACCAAGATAAAAAACAGTCACACTAACTTCAACTCGTGATTTAAGTGTGATGAACACAAAGACCCATGTCGCGTTTCTTAATGAAATGCTTGACATGGGTCTTTTTAAATTTCATATTCTATTACAACGATGATTCACTTATGATATGCATATTTTGCGGTATAGGTTGCATGTCTGGTTCTGTTTGAATTTCTCGAACGAGCAACTCTGGCATTGTTATTGCAAATGTTTGATGCACGACCGCTTCACTCAACAGATGACGATAATGACGATAAATATAATCCGTCGTCACCACACGGTAACAATAATCTTCTCGCAATTCAAAATCCGTAACACGCGCATTTAATGGTTTCGCCATATCTACAGTATAGTCAAAACCTGACCAAAATAAAAAGTGTGTAGGGTCCGTATCTTTCAACGTCCACTGTCCTTTTTCTAATTCAAGGTGACTTACACTTTCTTCAATTAAACGTTTAATATCGCTCCCTTTTAATGTAAGATCAATCGGTTTGTCGGGATGTGGATACGTATTATAAACATCTTCATTTTTCAAACGCCCTTTTAACCCTTTCGTATTCGGCAAAGGCAAATGTACACATGTTAACGGGATTTCCGTCTCATGGTTCAAACTTTGATGTAACAATTGAATGTATGGATGGGGTTTGATTAACAGTTCATGAAATGCATCAAATTGCATATCCACTTCATGCGTAATAATATATTCGTTCTTCCAATTCCGTATCGCTTTTCGGTCGTAATACGTTAAGTTCAGTAAATGTTCATCTTCATCATAATCCGTCAATGTAACAATCTCTGGCTGCATCTCAAACAATTCAAAAGAGTTGCGGCGTTTTTTAAATTTCGCATTAACATGAATTACATTTTCAGCATTTTGACCCGCTTGAACATAAAGCGTCGTCCCATCGTTTTCGATAATAGTTTCGTGTTGATGCCCAGTAATCATAAGATCAATAATACCTGCCTGTCTCATAATTTCTTCTGCACGATTTTCAAATTGTGATTTTGCATCATGACTCAATTTTGACAAGCCACCATGGTACAAAACAATGAGAAAGTCGGGTTCTATCGTTTCATAAATATAGCGAATCCAACGCTGTGCCGCAAAGGTCGCACTTTCGACAATCACTTCAGGCTCCATTTCCACATTTTCATTTTTCATCAAGCCTTCAGACGAAACGCCCATCACGACTAATTTCAACCCTGCAATATCTTTCACAGTATAAGGTGTTGAAAAATACGGTTCATGAGTTACAGCATATTCTACATTCGCCGATAACCATGGAAAACGTGATAACGCGACAGAACGATTAAAAAAGTCCAAACCATATTTAAATTCATTTTCGCTCATCCCACTTGCATCATAGTTCATCGCATTCATTAACTTAATCATCGGATGTCTTTTGTATGGCGCAATAATGGCGTAATAAAAAGCTGTCACACTGCCCGCTAAATTACCACCGTTGTCCACTAATACGACGTGCTGATGTTGTTGTCTTACTTCATTAATATATGTACCCGCTCGATATATGTTGGAACGTTCAGTTTGATTGAGTATATGGCTATGCATATCCGAAGTCGCTATAATTTGTATATTTATCTCATCATGCTCACTCATTGCTTTCACCCCAAATCTCAATATTCATCTCGTATTCTACCATATCTCGACATCCCCCCACTATCATTATTCCTTGTACACAGAAATAAATGTAAATACGTTTCATTTGAATAAGTTGATCATAAGCAAACCATTTTTATTTTTAAATATGATTCAATAGCAGTCTTTAATTAAACTATAATTTTATATATTAAAAACTTACTCATACAACTCTAGACCTATTTTCTTGTATTTTTATCCTTTTTTTCAATAAATGAATTGACTTTCATAAAGTATTAAATTACATTAAATTTATCTGGGTTAAATGAGATAGTTTAACCTTCATGTCATATTATGCAGAAGGTGAAAATTTATTATGAAATTGAATCGATTGCCTATTAAAACAGTCGCATTAACATTGCTTTATTTTGCAATAATGCTGACTTTGTATTTTATTTACGGTAATGGTGATACACAAAATACTTTTATCTACAACGATTTTTAATCATTAAAGGAGCCGACACATGAAAGATGTTTTAACAATGATTTCACAGCACAGTCAAACTCAGCCGGACCGAGTTGCCGTACAACATCAGAGTGAATCATTAACTTATCTAGAGTTAGAAAGTTATTCCACACGCTTAGCATCACAACTGCTTAAAAGCGACAATCCTGTTATTGTTTATGGCCACATGTCCCCATTTATGGTAGTGGGTATGATTGGTGCACTTAAAGCCGGATGCGGTTACGTTCCAATTGATCAATCTATACCTGCAAACCGTATTCAACATATTATAGAAAAAGTTTCACCACAATTTTTAATTAACACGACAGATACACCGCTCAATGATGAAGGTGTGACAGAGATTACAATTCAAGATATTCAATCATTCGATACGGTATCATCATTACCTTTAATGCAAAATGATGGTATTGCCTACACCATTTTTACATCGGGCTCAACAGGTCTTCCTAAAGGTGTAAAAATTTATTACGAGAGCTTAGTAGAGTTCGCAAATTGGGTGGACTTGCTCAACCAATATCACACGAAAGATGTCTGGTTAAACCAAGCACCATTCTCATTTGATTTATCAGTCATGGCGATTTATCCGTGTCTCATTTCAGGCGGTACACTATTGTTAGTTAACAAAGAAATGATTGCAGCGCCTAAAAAATTGTATGAACTGTTCCAAAACGAGAAAATTAATGTTTGGGTGTCTACCCCATCATTTATGGAAATTTGCTTAATGTTACCGAATGTCAATGAAGACGGCATGCCACACTTACGTACGTTCTTGTTCTGTGGTGAAGTTTTAGGTCACCATACAGCGCAAACGTTGTTAAACAAGTTTCCACAATCTTATTTATACAACACGTATGGCCCTACAGAAGCGACTGTTGCGATTACAAGTATTAGAGTGACGCAATCGGTACTTGATAGCCACAAGTATGTTCCTGTAGGCTTACCGAGAAAAGGCACGACGTTAAGTGTTTCCGAAGAAGGAGAGCTCATTATCACTGGTAATTCAGTAAGTGCGGGTTATTTAAAAGACCCTGAAAAAACAGAGAAAGCCTTTTTCAAAGATGGCGACAAACGCGCTTACAATTCAGGTGACAAAGCTGTATTTGAAGATGACATGTGGTTTATTAAAGGCCGCATTGATAACCAAATCAAATATAACGGCTATCGTATGGAACTTGAAGAAATTGAAGCTAAAATGAACGCACTACCATTTGTGAATACTTCATTGGTTGTGCCAATTTATAAAAAAGACAAAATTGCCTACTTGAAAGGTGTCGTCAAATTAAATTCTGAAGACATCGATCCAGCAGATGTACCAAAAGAAGTGAAGCAACGTCTTAAAGCTGAGTTGCCTGATTATATGATTCCTAAAAAAATCGAAATTGCTGAAGAAATGCCACTGACTAACAATGGCAAGCTCGACCGCAAACGAATTAACGAGGTATATCAATCATGATCCCATATAGTAGCTTTCACTTTTTTGCGATTGCGCTCATTGTGCTGTTACCTGTGATCATACTTGGGTTGTTAGGCAAAAGATCTAAAGCTTACAACTTGATCAGTACATTGATTATGATTGTCGTCATATTTGCTGACGATCAACACAACTTTTTCGGCATCAAATATTTAAGTTATCATTTACTGAGCCTTGTTTTATACATTATTTGGCAAACGATGATTATTAAAGGGTTCGAGCGACTAAGAGCAAACAAGCGCTCCACCCCGCTTTACATTACAACGATGATTCTGTCTATCTTGCCACTCTTTATGGTCAAACTCCTACAAAGTTCGTGGCTAGGCTCTGGACAGCTTCACTTGCACAGCTCAAAAATCGTGGAACTGTTCGGTTTCCTCGGTATTTCATACATTATGTTCAAAAGTGTTCAACTGATCATGGAAATTCATGACGGCACATTAAAGCAAACTGTAGATGTGAAAAAGCTCGTACAATTCATTACGTTCTTCCCTACGATTTCTTCTGGTCCGATTGATCGCTATCGTCGTTTTGTGAAAGATTACGATAAAGACATCGCCATGGATAAGTATTCACAACTACTTGGCAAAGCGATTCATTACATTATGATAGGTTTACTTTACAAATACATCATTGCGCATTTCGTCCAACAGTATTTTGTGACACCTTATACAGGTCACCTCGATTCGTTTGGCGATTACGTGATATACATGTATGGCTATAGTTTTTACCTGTTCTTTGACTTTGCAGGTTACAGCTTATTCGCTATTGCATTGAGTTACTTGTACGGTATTGAAACACCTATTAACTTTAACCAACCATTTAGAGCAAAAAATATTAAAGATTTCTGGAACAGATGGCACATGAGTCTATCGTTCTGGTTCCGTGATTGTATTTACATGCGTTTTATTTTCTTTATGACTAAGAAAAAATATATTAAATCAAACTTCCATGTGTCTAACCTTGCCTTCTTACTTAATTTCGGTATTATGGGACTTTGGCACGGTTTTGAATGGTTTTATGTCGCGTATGGTTTGTATCACGCGTTGTTATTCTTTTTGTATAACCACTATGAAAAATGGCGTAAAAAGCGTTTTGGTAAGTGGGATCATCCGGTGATTAACGCACTGAGCATCGTTATCACCTTCCACTGTGTCGCTTTTGGCTTTTTAATCTTTTCAGGACAATTAATTTAAGGAGAGAGTTTTATGGAATTTAACGAAAAAGTTTTAGATATTATTGCAGAAGTTGCCGATGATGATATTGTGAAATCAAATCCAGATATTCATATTTTTGATGAGGGGATTATGGATTCAATGCAATCTGTACAATTATTAGTTGCGTTTCAAGACGAACTTGATATAGAAGTACCAATTATGGACTTTAATAGAGAAGATTGGGGTACGCCAAATCAAATCATTAACGAATTGGCAAAATTACAATGAAACTAAAACAACCTTACATCATTGCTTTTTTGGCGAGTATTCTATTATTCGGTATTTTTATCATATTACCAGCAAAATGGTTTGTGCCACCACATATCGGAAACCAACTTCCAAATTATCAAGTGTCAACAGATAGTGATATGTTAAAAGGCCAGTATGTACAAGAAGCTATGATTAAGGACCCTGATTACTACCCAGTTTATGGTTCAAGTGAGCTTAATAAAGAAGATCCATTTCAACCTGCCATCTTGTTAAAGGGGCACACGAAAAATCTTTTTTATGTGGGTACTGGGGGTTCCACGGATTTAATTCAGTTAATGACGTTAGGTGCTCAATATGACCATTTAAAAAATAAAAAGATGACGGTCATTGTATCACCACAATGGTTTACGAGACATGGCTTAACTGAAGAGAATTACCAAGGTCGTGCTTCTCAGTTACAAATTAATAGTATATTCAATAACTCAAATATTTCTAACGATATTAAAACACGCTTAGCTAAACGTTTATTGCATTTTAAAGACAACAAGCAGAACGACTTTTTAAAACACTTTGCAAAGTCACATGAAGCAGATGGACATTTCTTAAACCCACTTTATGCGAATCATCTTGAGAAAATGGAAGCATTGAAGAGTTATTTACCGTTCCATCATCAAGGTAAATTGCCGAGACTGTTTGATAAAAGTCAAAAACAACCATTGAATTGGAAAGCATTAGACAAAGAAGCGCATCAATATGGGGCGCATCACAGTCAGTCTAACCCTTACCAAATCAAGGATGAGTATTGGAAAAAGTTAAAGCATAAAAAGTCTGTGAGCCGTGACCACGAGTTCCGCTTAAAATCTGTTGAGTATGATGATTTATCACTTTTAGTTGATACACTCAATGCTGCAGGTGCGGATGTGCAATACGTGTTAATTCCTGTCAATGGTAAATGGTACGACCACATTGATCTTCCACGTAACAGACGTGCAGCGGTCAATGAAAAGATCGTCAAAACTATTGAAGACCACCACGGTCATGTTGTGGATTTATCACATCACGACTATGATTCTTATTACATGAGTGATGCTGTCCATATCGGATGGCGCGGTTGGGTTGAAGTGACGCAACATATTAAACAGCACATCGATCAATAATTTTAATAACACATTTTAAAAAGCCATAACCTGTCAGTTTTCAAAACAGGCTATGGCTTTCTTTATTCGGTTGATGATGTCTCTTTTTCTATTTGCTGAATGTTGCATTTGGCTATGCATCTTCTCAGTCGTGTCATACAAAACATGCCCACACGCTATCTTCCACATCCCCGTAAAAAATAGGAGAAGAGCTGGGATTCCCCAACACTTCTCCTTTCTATTTTAGCCAATTTGAATGCGTTCTTTCGGAAAATGATACTTGGCTGGTTCACGATTGCCACTCATCATAATAATAAAGGAAATCAAGCCTACACGTCCGATAAACATTAAAATCATCAAGACGACTTTTGAAACACTGCCGAGTTCCGAAGTAATTCCCGTCGATAAACCACACGTTCCGAATGCGGACATAATTTCAAAATAAATTTTAATAAAATCGATATGATGGCCTTCGTTTAACATGATGATAAATGTACCCACAAATGTCATCACAATCGCAATACAAAATACTGCAAATGAACGTTGAATATCTTGATTATGAATTTCACGATTAAATACTTTAATAGATGACTTTTCAGCGTTCGGTTTGTAGTTAATAACAAACAGGATAATAATTGCGAAAGTCGTCGTTCGTATGCCGCCACCTACAGAACTTGGTGAGGAACCAATAAACATAAGCCCCCCCATCAAAAGGTTTGTCGCATCTGAAAACTGTGACACGTCAAATGTTTGTAACCCTGCACTTCGCGTCGACACCGATTGAAACATCGCATAAAATAACGTCTTATGCCATGACTCATTTGCGAACACACCATTCGCTTCGATTAATAAAATTCCGATCACACCTGCAATTAAAATCAGTAAATACGTCACCGTTGTCACTTTAGTAAACAGTGAAAATCGAAAGTTTGGAATTCGATTTTTAATATATGCTTTAATTTCTAATAATACTGGGAATCCAATTGACCCCAAAACGATGAGAAACATCACAATCGTTTGTACAAAGTAATCGTTCGCATATGGGATTAAGGAGTCCCCTGTAATGTCTAAACCCCCATTTGTCGTCGCAGAGATGGAAACGAAGACACCTTGTAATATCGCTTCTTTTAAATCATGGATATTTTGATAAAAATAAAATGCGAGCAGTGTTGCACCTACTAATTCAATCACTAAAATCGCTCTCACAATATCTAAAATCAGTTTGACTGTCCCACTCATCGCCTCTCTATTGTTATCTAACATAATGAGTTGACGTTCACGTATGCCAATGTGCTTGCCTAATACAACCCATAACAATGTACCGATTGCCATGACACCAATGCCACCAATATTAAGGATGACCAACAAGACAATATATCCAAATGCTGAATATGTTTCGGAAATATTGACTGGTGTTAATCCTGTCACACTGACACCTGATACCGCTACAAACAACGTATCAATCGGTGCGACTTTTACACCTGGCTTATGGACACCGGGTAGATTAAGTAGCAAAAAAGCACCGACAATTGCGACAAGATAATACAAGACAATCCCTTGTTGTGGGCTGGATTTTTTTAGTAGTAATTTGACTATGGACAAGTCATTCACCCCAAAGTTATTTCAATTTAAATGAGATTTCCTTCACCTCATTTTCACGTAAGACCTTTAACTTCACTGGCTTTTGTTGATCAATGTGTTGCGTTAACTTTTGTTTATAAGCCAAATTATCTTTGATAGGTTTACTATCTAATTCTACTATGACATCGCCTTTTTTCAAACCAGAATTTTTCGCTGGACTGTTTTCATTAATGTTTTGAACGACGACACCTGTTGAAACATCTTGAGGGATCTTATACTCATTGCGTGTCGCTTTATCAATATCAACCACGTTTTGCATATCAATGTCCGTCTTAGGTTGTTGAATGTCACCTTCTTTTTCAATTTTTTGCGCAATAGCTAACGCTGAGTTAATCGGAATGGCAAACCCCATATTTTGAACACTCGGCATGTTAATTTTTAGTGAAGCGATACCAATTAAATGGCCTTCTTGATCGATTACCGCACCACCTGAGTCACCTGGATTAATCGGTGCATCAACTTGGAACGCACTGAGCAATGTATCATATTCATCATCTTGGTTGAGATCAACTGGGACATCGCGATTTAATCCTGATACAATACCTTCACCCACTGTATTTTGGAAGTCCAAACTGAGCGGATTGCCCACAACTAAAACTGGTTCTCCTAATACAACTGCACTAGAATCTCCGTGTTCAAGTGGTTTTAATGTATCGCCTTTAGGAGCTTTCATCGTCATCACAGCAATATCAGCCATTTTATATTTGCCAATCACTTTAGCTTTAGCGGTTTGCTTGTTACCAAAAGTGAGTTCATGTTCTTTACGGTCTCCAACGACATGCGCATTTGTCAGTATATAAAGAGTGTCGCCTACTTGTTTGTAGACGACACCCGATCCACTTTCTTTTTCAATTTGTGCCTGAGCATCTGAATTCTGAACTGCATCCGGTGTAGGCTGACTATTATTTTCAATGGAAACGACAGATTTTACAGCTGTATTCGCATTTGCCATCGTTTGTGTGACTTTTTTATTCGTTCCCTTCTCTTTCTGTTGCGTTTCGAGTGCTTGTTTCATATTCGCATTGTCACTTTTATTGACGTTATTAAAAATAGTAAACAATAACAACAATACTAAAATGGCCGCGAGTACAATTAAAATTTTTGCCCATTCTCTAGAGATGAATTGTGTGACTTTTTCAGTCCAATCACGTTTTGTCGTATATTGATGCTTCGACGCTTCTGTTTGGTGACTGTCTTCAGTATGTACTTGTTCATCTTCAGCCTTTGCAGTTGCTTCTGATGTATCATGTGGCGGCATGTTTGACTGATGCGTTATTTCGGCTCCTACACCCTTATGCGCCGTTTCCTTCGCTTGACTGCCGTTGATAGTCACTGATGATGTATCTTCAAGTGGTCGTGCACTTTCGGATTTTTCTTCGGCCGTTATTTCAGATGGTGGATGATTTTTATCACCATCGTCATGCGTTAATTTTTCAATACGTGCTTTACGTAGATTATCTTTGACACGTTCTTCATTATTTTTCGCTTGCTTTTTTTCCTTTTCAGCTTTGAGCGCGTTTTCTTTTTCTTCAGCTTTGAGTCTTTCTTCACGCTCTTCATTATGGAAATATTCGCGACGTTTGCGCTTATAATGTTGCCTTGGAATCACATGTTTCTTATCTCGTTCCATTGCACGCCCTCCTTATGTCTCTCTTTTATCTATTATGACATATCGCTACTTAAATTTCTGTAATGTTTACTTATATATCGCAAACTTTTTGAATGGTTTTTAAGTTGTATTTTCTGCTATACGTCACATACTTATAACGTTTGATTTTATAGAATTTTAAATACTTTTTCACCTTACATCATTCAACAAAAAAGTAGCTGCACCCTGTTTGATCTCAACGAACACACTTATATTGCTACTGCTTTAATGTATCAATATATAAAGAAAGGCCAGGATAACTCATATCCCAGCCTAAGTCAAACACCCTTATTCACATTTCATTATGATGCATCGTGTTTTTTATTACGCACTGCTGATGTAAACCAACCGATAAGTACAAGTCCAATCATGACTGTCCAGAAAATGATTTGCCACAATGTAGAATGTGGGAAGTCATGCGGAATCGCACCGATATCTTCATGTGCTAATACGAGTACGACAAGTTTAATTCCGACCCATCCGACAATCGCAAAGGCAGCACCTTCAAGACCAGGATACTTGTTCAGTAACTCTACAAAGAATGTTGCAGCAAAACGCATTAAAATCACACCGATGAGACCACCGATAAACATAACCGCGAATTGACCTGCATCCATGCCACCGAAATGAACACCAATTGTCGGTAATGTTACGGCAATCGCTAATGCAGCTAACATAGAGTCAATCGCAAAAGCAATATCTGCAACTTCAACTTTAAGGACGGTACCCCAAAATTCTTTCGCACTCACTTTTTTCTCAACACCTGACTCGTCATAATGATGATTATCGTTGTCAGGTTGTTCGTGTTCTCCACCTTTATGTTTGAAAAAGTCATATAAGTTTTTCGCTGACATATAAATTAAATATGCAGCACCAATCGCTTGAATCCACCAGAAATTCGCTAAAATACTAATTAAGAATAATGCGATAAAACGGAAAACAAATGCGCCTAATAAACCATAAAATAGTGCTTTTTTACGCTGTTCTGGTGGTAAATGTTTCACCATAACAGCCATAACAATTGCATTATCTGCAGCCAATAGTCCCTCTAAAAATACAAGTACTAATACGACCCATCCATAAGATAATAACAAACTCGGATCCATTAACAGACCACTCCTTCAATTTTTTATATGGGCACATGTTCTCGCCCTGTACCATTCCATTGTTTCGCGTGAACACCCATGCTCAGTGAAAGACATAATTAAAGAGACCCATGCTAAATCAATAGCAAAGGTCTCACTAAGCAAATTTATCATGCCCGCTTCACCGGAAGAAATTCAGTTTCTTCGTAATGACGACAAAGCGTTATTAACGTTTGGTACGCTAATCAAGTTACTCCCCTCTGACAATAGTCAGTCACAGGTATTTAATTATGATGCTAACATTATACCCAATTTTTTATGAAAATAACAGTCTATTATCTTGAAATTAAAAAATATTAATAATCAACGCATCTCGATTTTTATTGTTTACACAACACCTTCAAAAAATAAAAAAGCGAACTGTGCACCAATTCGACGCAAAATCCGCTTTTTCATCGTTTATTCGTAATCTATCATTTGTATTTCAATCAATTATAACAAGCTATACAGTTTAATTTCTGGGAATTTTTCTTCAAACCAACGTGTCGCAAAATCATTTTCAAATAAGAAGACTTTATTATCATAACGGTCATTTACTAAAATCGAACGACTCGTACTCATCTTATCTTGCACGTCTTCTTCATTTTCAATCCAACGCGCGATTTTTTTGCCGACAGGTTCCATCACGACATCGACATTATATTCATTGTTCATGCGATGTTCGAACACTTCAAATTGGAGTTGTCCTACTGCGCCTAAAATGATTTGGTTCGTATGTGGTGATTTATAATATTGAATCGCCCCTTCTTGCACGAGCTGTTCAATCCCTTTATGGAAATGTTTCTGTTTCATTACGTTTTTCGGCGATACTTTCATGAAAATTTCAGGTGTAAACTGAGGCAGTGCTTTGAAATGGAACTTTTGGTTACCTGAAACAAGTGTATCCCCAATTTGGTAATTCCCTGTATCATATAAACCGATAATATCACCCGCTACAGCATGATTCACTGTCGATTTGTCATCGGCCATAAAACTTGTTGAACGTGTGATTTTCTGTTTTTTACCCGTACGTTGTAATGTCACGTCCATGCCACGTTCGAATGCGCCACTCACAACACGCATAAAGGCAATACGGTCACGGTGTTTCGGGTCCATGTTCGCTTGGATTTTAAAGATAAAACCTGAAAAATCTGTATCGAACGGGCTCACCTCAACCTCTTCATCCGTTTGACGTGCGTGTGGCATCGGTGCATGGTCAACATACGCATTCAAGAAATTTTGAACCCCGAAATTCGCCAATGCTGAGCCGAAAAAGACCGGTGTTAAATCTCCGCGCATTAACGCATCGTTATCAAATGACTCACCTGCTTCATCCACGAGCATCAACTCTTCAATCGCTTGCGTAAAAATACTATCATTCGCAATGTCATGAGCCTCTTCTAATTCATAATCTTCATTAATATGCAAAATGTTTTCTTCATCGCGGAACGGTTCAATCGTACGTCCTTCTCGGTCAATAATCCCGAAGAAGTTTTGCCCCATTCCAATCGGCCAGTTCATCGGATACGTTTCAATACCGAGTGTTGATTCAATTTCATCTAATAAATCGAACGGTTCTTTCCCAACACGGTCAAGTTTGTTAATAAATGTAAAAATAGGAATACCACGCATTTTACATACTTTGAACAACTTTAACGTTTGTGGCTCAATCCCTTTTGCACAGTCAATGACCATGACCGCACTATCGACCGCCATTAACGTTCGATACGTATCTTCAGAGAAATCTTCATGCCCTGGTGTATCTAAAATGTTAATCTTAAAATCATCGTAATCAAACTGCATCACAGAACTTGTAACCGAAATCCCACGTTCTTGTTCAACTTTCATCCAGTCACTTGTCGCAAATTTACCTGTTTTCTTCCCTTTTACTGTCCCTGCTTCACGAATCGCACCACTAAAGTACAACAGTTTTTCAGTTAATGTCGTTTTCCCCGCATCAGGGTGAGAAATAATCGCAAACGTCTTGCGGGATTCTACTTCTTTTTTAATACTCATTGTATGTCTCCTTTAATTCATCAAACTTCTTGTAACCATCTTGTGATACGTAATGCTAAAATTTGTGCTTCTTCCTCATCTATCACATTAAATAAATGCATGAATAAATGTTCCGTTAATTCTTCACCGTATAATGTATCTTCTATTTGAATCGACCAGTACAAATCTGGAATCGATACGACGATATAATGTTCTTTTTGATTGTGATATAACCAAACTTTTGCTGAATAATTTTCACTGTGACTTTCCCTAATCTTCATTTGGACCTCCACCGAATTTTTGATATGCTGCTTCTAACCCGATTAAATCATCACGATGAGGCACTTTGACATGACCTGGCATAATTTGATACGGTTCACGTCCTTTAGAGGCAAGTACGACGGTATCACCTGGTTCTGCCACTTCAATCGCATGTCGTATACCTTCTGCGCGGTCTGTAAATTCCACATAATGATCATGTGTCGCACCTTTCGCAAGTTCAGCCGTCAACATTTTTGGATCATCATTTGCCGGGTTATCCGGTGTGAAAATGACATAATCTGCACGTGAAGCAACACGCCCCATTTCAGGCGTTTTCGTTAAGTCACGTTCTCCAGCCATACCGACTAGGAAAATGAGTTTTTGCTTAACGAACGGTTCGACTGCATCAATCAATTTCGACATACCATCTGCTGTATGCGCATAGTCAATAATTAAATCAATTGGCAATGATGGATCGAGCACTTCTAAACGTCCTTCTACCGGTTCTAAATCAGCGACGACTTGTGTCACCGTTTCTAGTGGCGCACCTTTCACCCATACACCTAACATTGCTGCCATTAAGTTCGCAATGTTGAATCGACCGATGTACGGTGAACGTACTGGATATGTACCAAAAGGTGTTACAAAATCAAACGTCACGCCTTGTAAAGATTCATGAATGTTTGTTGCCATGAACTGTGCCTCTTGTTCAATGCCATATGTTAAACTTTCGTACGGTGTAACTGATTTTAAATAATTAGAAAATACATCGTCTGCGTTAATAATGACGTATTTATCACGACTCAGATCTTGACCGAGTTGACTAAATAACAACGATTTCGCATGACCATACGCCTCCATTGTGCCATGAAAATCAAGATGATCTTGTGTTAAATTTGAAAATATCGCAACGTCAAATTCAACGCCACTCAGACGTCCTAAGCTGAGCCCATGCGACGACACTTCTAACGTCATCGCTTCAGCCCCTGCTTCTACCGCTTCATGAATCTTCTTCGTTAATACAACGGTTTCTGGTGTTGTGTTCACGCCTTTTGTCACTGTTTCGTTAATTTGAAAGCCATTCGTACCTAAATACGCACTGCCTTTGCCTAACTTTCGATAAATGTGATGAATCATCGTCGCAATTGATGTCTTACCATTTGTACCTGTGACACCAATCGTCGTCAGTTGCTTGCTTGGAAATCCATACAAATGATGCACTAAATGACTCGCTACACGTAACGTATCTGGCACAACCACTTGTGTGACGTCACCTTGTAATTCAAGTACTCGATTCACAACAACAATCTGACATCCTTGTTCTACGACGTCTTGCGCAAAACGATGACTATCGACGGTATAGCCTTTTGATGCGACAAAGATACTGCCAGCCTTTGCTTGACGCGAATCTGTCGTAATATCATCCACTTCAATATCTAAACGTCCTATGACCTGTTTAATTAAAATATCATCAAATAATTGTTGTGCATTCACAGACATCTCTCCTTTATATATACACTCATTTATTATACACTTTTTTGCTTGAAATCCTATTAAATGTCACGTATTTTTATAGCGCGACAACTGCTTTTTATCAGTCAAATACGATTGAAAATTTAATTAGCGGGTATATTGATTTAAATATTATTTTATTCTTTCTTACATCTCAAGACTGAAATATGTAAATCACTATTGTGCCTATCTATGGAGTATATTAAGATAATATAATGAATTTACCGTAAAATATGGGTAGCGTATACACATTTTCTCATCTTTTACAACAAGGTGTACAGTCAAAATGATTTTAATATTGTTTTCGTTTTGTAAGAAATACCTTTAACTTTTCACAAGACGTACAAATTGCGGTACACTAGCATAGAACCAGTTAAAGTCTCAATATCTCGGAGGGTGGCTTTCATGATCACTGAAAAGAAAAAAATATTGATTATCACCGGTTCATTCGGCAACGGCCATATTCAAGTGACGAACAGTATTGTTGAACAGTTGAATCAAATGAATCTTGACAATCTGACAGTCATACAACGTGATTTGTTTTTAGAAGCACATCCGATTATGACAACGATTACTAAAAAGTGGTACATCAATAGTTTTAAGTATTTCCGCCGTATGTATAAAGCATTTTATTATAGTCGCCCTGATCAATTAGATAAGTGCTTCTATAAATATTACGGTTTAAATAAATTACTCAACTTACTATTAAAAGAAAAGCCAGATTTAATTTTGGTAACTTTCCCTACACCAGTCATGTCTGTATTGACCGAGCAGTTTAATATGAATATTCCGATTGCGACAGTCATGACGGATTATCGTATGCACAAAAACTGGATTACACCGAATTCTGAGCGCTATTATTTAGCCACACATGATTTGAAGCAAGAATTTAAATCAGTGGGCATTCCAAGTGATCGCATTAAAGTAACGGGTATTCCTATTTCCGAACAATTTGAAGAACCGATTGATCGCGTAGCTTGGTTACGTCAACATCACCTTGACCCCGAAGCGCAAACCATCTTAATGTCGGCGGGTGCTTTTGGTGTGTCTAAAGGATTTGACGAAATGATTCAACGTATACTTGATGAAAGTCAGAATGCACAAGTCGTCATGATATGTGGTCATAGCAAAGAACTGAAACGTCAATTGTCCGCTGCGTTTAAAGACAATCCTAACGTGCTTATTTTAGGTTATACGACACATATGAATGAATGGATGGCGGCCAGTCATTTAATGATTACGAAACCAGGTGGCATTACGATTTCAGAAGCGTTAACCCGAAAAATACCAATGATTTTCTTGAATCCTGCGCCAGGTCAAGAATTAGAAAACGCGCTCTATTTTGAACAAAAAGGTTTTGGGAAAACTGCGAACACACCTACAGAGGCGATTGATATTGTTACGCATTTAACACGTCACTCAAACGAAATCGACCAAATGATTCATAATATGAGTGAAGCCCGTCAACCGCACGCGACGAAACGTTTATGCCAAGACTTGTTAGATTTACTTTACAACGCTTCAACATTCGAAACTGTATATGGAAAGGTGCCTTTATATGCAAAACTACTTGTCAAATAAGATGGCTATGCGGAATTTCTATATCCTATTAGTCATTTTATTTCTGATGGAATTTGCAAGAGGAATGTTTGTTTTAAGTTATTTACCTTTATTACCAACAGCAACAACCATTGCCGTTAGTATTACTTCAATTGCAATTTCCATACATTTTATCTCTGACTCAATAACAAACTTTTTCGTTGGCTTTGTGTTGAAACGTTTTGGCGCTAAAGTTGTACTCACTTCGGGCTTTTTTCTCGCTTTAGTGAGTCTCATTTTAATTATTTGGATGCCGACCTCGCCGATGATTCTTATTTTAAGTGCTGTCATGCTCGGTGTTGCCGTCTGTCCAATATGGGTCATCATGCTCGCCAGTGTAGACGAAAGCAAACGTGGCACACAGATGGGTTACGTTTATTTTGCATGGCTTGCTGGGATGTTAGCCGGCATGATTGGGATGAATTTAATTTTCAAAGCACATCCGACACATTTCAACTTTTTGATGACCCTTTGCGTAGCGATTGCTTTTGTGCTTTATTATTTTGTTAAAGTCAAATTAACGGATTACAATACGAAAAATGTAAAACAACAGCTTAAACAAATTGTGAGCGTATCACAGCGTCATCTTGTGCTCTTTCCAGGGATTTTACTTCAAGGGATTGCGATCAGTGCGCTCATTCCTGTATTGCCTCAATATGCCGTGGATATCGTCGGTGTAAGTACCGTTGAATATACGGTTGCTATTGTGATTGGCGGTATGGGTTGTACGATTTCGATGCTGTTTTTGTCTAAAATGATTGATGCCTATTCTACACGCTTTATGTATAGTGTGATTTTCGTTGGTTTTATCATTTATGGCTTAGCAATTTTCGCATTAACATTGATTCAACAAATTGTCATCGTCTGGATTATCGCGCTATTTATCGGCTTACTGTACGGGTTACTTTTACCGACATGGAATACATTTATGGCACAATTCATTCATCCAAGTGAACAAGAAGAAACTTGGGGCGTCATCAACAGTATCCAAGGTTTTGGTGCCATGCTCGGACCATTATTCGGCGGTCCAATATCTCAATTTATGGGCAGTCCCATATTTACATTTTATTTCGCGGCACTCCTTATCTTTTTCTTAGCCTTCTTTTATGGCGTGTATTTCATCAAACAACGGCAGGCATATTAAAATACAATTAAATATATTTTAAAAGCGAGGTTACGGTCATTGCGTACTTAAACCTCGCTTTTCAGTTTTGCTTATTTCTATTGGACAATCGAGTAGGAGAATAGTCATTAACTGACTATTCGTCCTCTCACACCACCGAGCATACGGTTCCGTACTCGGCGGTTCAATACCTTGCGTAAGCCAACTCTGCAAGCTGGGCTAATGGTATCAGTCCCCACTTGTAGAGTTGTTTTGTTGTAAGTGCACGATGAACCTCGTGCGTATTCGATAATCGCCAGTACTTTTTGCGAGACTGTGCGATTTTCATTGCACTTCTATGGTCAAGACCATATTGGCGTAACATCTTATATTGAGTTCTTACTCTTTTCCACCGTTTAAGAATGAGTTGTCTAAGTCGGCGGTTTAGCCAAGATTGCGTGGTTTCAATAAATCCTTTGATAAAACCTCTGCCAAAGTAATTTATCCAACCTCGTGTTACTTGGTTGATTTCAGTGATAATCTCTTTAAAGGTACCGGGTCTATTTCGTTTCGTTATTTTCCTTAAGGCGCGTATTAAATTTCTTTTTGCTTCCGTAGTCGGTCTGAAACGATAAACCCCATTGACCTTGGTTATTAGACAACTCAAAAACTTTAAACGTGTAACTGCTCCGACTCTACTTTTCTCTTCATTGACAACCAACTTCAGTTGCTTTTCAATAAATTTCGTTACACTCGTCATTACGCGTTCACCTGCACGTTTTGTGCGTACAAAGATAACAAAATCATCGGCATATCGTACAAAACGGTGTCCACGCTTTTCGAGTTCTTTATCCAGTTCATGTAGATAGATATTACATAGTAAGGGAGAGATAACGCCCCCTTGTGGTGCACCTATCTTTCTTTCTGCGACTTCGCCAGATAGGTCAATAGCACCCACTTGTAAACTTCTACGGATAAATTTAGAAATTGACTTATCTTGAACATGACGTTCGAACAAATACATGAGCTTATCATGATTCAACATGTCAAAGCACTGTTTCAAATCACAAACCATGGCTATGATTTGAAAATGTTCGGTCGATGCCTGGTTCAATCACTTGTCTAATCGCTTGTTGTATCACTCTGTCTCTAGCGACAGGAATACCAAGCACACGCATTTCCCCGTTTGGTTTGGGAATTTGAACTTTTCGAACTGCTTGAGGTTGATAAGTACCATCAAGCAGTTTCTTTTTTATCTGCGAAAAGTATTGCGCAAAGTGGGCATGGAGTTCACTGACTTTCATGCCGTCAATTCCAGGAGCACCTTTGTTTTTCTTTACCTTCTTGATAGCTTTTTCTATGTTGTCAGGTCTTACAACAAGCTCCATCAGAGATGAAGACTTACGATACATTTCTTTCATTTCACCTAAGATTTACTGTACACACTTATGTATTCTTTTTCGTTCCACTACTTATCCTTCCATAAGTTGCCGGTTAAAACCGTATTCTGTACGTCGTAAATCTATAACCTCCAATCTTTACTTTGTATTGAATATTGTTCAGTCCTTCGGTACATTTTCCCTACTATGACTTCTGCTGACCTCTCATCATTCGTTGTTACTACGGTAAAAATACCGCTGATGAGACCTCCCCGGGTAAGGTGTAACCTCTTTCCACTCATGTCACCGCATCATTTACTATATAGAACTCGGGTAGTATCGGACTTCATCTTGTTTAGCAGATTCATCCATTCTACACAGCCTTAGTATGATGTTTCTGTTCGTCAGTGCGAGTGTTTGCGTCCGACTTCCTTCAGATTCCATTTCGCAATGGACACCCTTGTCTTTCGCTAACAGTTCCTACTACCAAGCCTGTAACGGACTTTCACCGTCAAGATGTTACCCATGCCGGGCGCACTAAAAAAACCGTACCAAAAAAGTACGGTAAAAAATTAATTTAATGTTATAAGTTCATTTTTATCTAACGCTATAATATTGGGCTGTTTTAAATCTTTAACAAACGCTTTTTCATCATTCATATCTTCATCTAAAATAAATGTCAAATTTTCTTTATTAATCATGGCGTGCATGGCAAAAGAACGAATACTGTACATGGCTTGATTTGATTTATTTATGATTTTAAATCCGATATTTTGCCCACTTTCATCTACAGCCATGAAATCAAATGTTATGTTATCTTTCTTATTTTTGCCAATGACTCTATATGATTTTCTTACTTTCGCAAATCTTTGTTTAAGATAAGTCGTGATATATTCTTTCTTTTCATCTTCTGTCATTTTTTTATCTTCATTCATTGAAGTATGCAATATATACCGCGTCGTATTTTCAATGAACTTTTCGACTTGTTTTAAATCATTAAATGTTTGAGATTCGATACTCGTGAATTTGAAATTATTCACATAATTGAAGGTAAAGTCAGATAACTCTCCTTTAAAATTCAATACGCTTTCTTTAATAGAATTTAACAATAATTTAGTGAATTTCGGATTAAGTTCGTCATCAAATGTAAAAAGTTTATTTATTTTTGGCATAATATTAAAGTGATTCTTATGATAAGAAGTTCCATCTACCTGAAAGACAACTGCAACAGCTATATTTGAAATCAATAAAACATCAGGATAATAATTTAAACTTGCGTATTTTACTTTATACATATTGCTCACCTCACTAAATATTGCTTAATTTCTTTAATTATATCATCATATTCTTCAATGTTTCTTGTTAAGTATTTCTTTAGATTCTCGATATCATTCTTTTCAAAACGGCTTAGAAGTATTTGAGGTACGCTTTCTATTATACTGGAAATGTCAATACCCTGTAATTTCACTTTAAACTCGTGAGCTACTTCGTCTATTAGCATAGCATCAAAATTTCTATTTTCAATTAAATTTTGATGTCCTCCGTGCTCAAAAATTTGTTCAACAATTTTCTTAGTACTAGGAAACGGTCGCTTCAAGACATCAAACCAAATACATTGCCCAGGAAAAATGTGAGTGTAATCAATAGGAAATAAACGCGGCTCTTCTCCTTTTTTAGGCATTTTTATGAGTAAGTTTCCTTTATTTCTATCAAGATTTGTTATAATAACATCGAAAATTATCAGTTTTACAATCTCTTTTTCACCTATTGACATTGTCAGCATCGGGTTTTCTATCGGAACTACTGAATTCTCCATAACGGTATACGTAAAAAGATCATTATGATTAATTCTATATTCAGATGCAATATAATTTATAGTTTTTCCTGCTACAAATATTGCACATCCAAATTCTGGCGTTGGAATCTTCATTTTCTTAGCGAGTGCATATCCCATACATTCATTAAATAATGCATAGTGGCCTTGCGGATTGTCGATGTGTTTGGCTATAACAACCGTATTTTCGATTTTGGCATATAAAGGATCAGTTGAAAAATTTATTCCAACGAAACTTGTAATCTCTGTTAATTCTTTCAACAATTTCCTCCCCCTTTAATCACTCGTTATTGTTACATTATAAAAAGCGAATCAAAAATCACACATTACCATATGTATAAACTAATAGTTCAGTGAACAATAATTTTTAACTAATCCTAGCCAAACACTTAATACTATACAAAGATATATTATACCATACAAAGCGGTGCTCATCCTTTTTTAAAGTCAATACAAAGTTTCTTATTTTACTTTTTAGAGTGCATAGAACTATTTGATTTTATAATCCTTCTTAACTTTTTCTTTTTTTATTATGTCCATACTAAAAGACATCATTTAATAGTTAACATTGAACTCTAACAATTCTTTCGAAAATTTTCAAAACTTGTCATAACCACTCATGACAAGCTGAAATGCCTTATAATTAAGTAAGCGCTTACATTAGCAGCCCCATCATTCACTTATTCCCTTTAAAATTGGTCATATTGTCAATACGTACCATTAGTGCTATTTTTAAATTAAATAGAGAAAGGAGAGATTGGATGGATACACAACAACCAAATATCATCCTCATTTGTGTAGATCAACTGCGCTTTGACACATTAGGTCATCATCATCACCCTGTCGTTTCAACGCCACATTTGGATATGTTGGCATCTCAAGGTTATCATTTCAATCAAATGTATACTGCTGTGCCAAGTTGTATCGCAAGTCGTGCAGCACTGATGACGGGTTTGACACAAGCGAATCATGGTCGGGTCGGTTATGAAGACAATGTGGACTGGGCTTACGAACAATTTATGGCAGATAGTTTTAGAATTGCAGGCTATCAAACAGAGGCAGTGGGAAAGTTACATGTTACACCTGAACGAAAACGTATTGGCTTTGATCATGTAATGTTGCATGATGGTTATCTTCATGAAGCACGTCAGTACACCGCACCGTATGGTCAAAATTTCGAATATGCTGACGATTATTTAATGTGGTTGAAAGAACAGTTAGGTCATCGCGCAGATTTAATGGACGATGGCATCGAGCCGAATTCATGGGTCGCACGTCCGTGGATGTATGAGGAACAGTATCATCCTACAAACTGGGTTGTACATGAAGGCATTCGTTTTTTACAAAGAAGAGACCCCGAAAAACCATTTTTCTTAAACCTTTCATTTACACGCCCTCACCCGCCACTCAATCCGCCCCAATACTATTTTGATATGTATATGAATAAAATAGATGCATTTCCGGAGATTGAGATTGGTGACTGGAAAGATATAGAGGAGCCGTTACCTTTTAGTATTACAGCTAAAAAAGGACATTATCATAAAGACGAATTGGATCGTATGCGTGCGGGTTATTACGGTAATATCACACATATTGATCACCAAATTGGTCGTTTCCTTATCGCATTGAATGAACAACGAATCGCGAAAAATACAATCATTTTATTTGTATCTGATCATGGCGATCAATTAGGCGAACACAATTTATTCAGAAAAGCGTACCCATATCAAGGGAGCATTCACATTCCGATGATGATTTATGATAAAGGCAACTTATTAAAAGGAAAGCATCACGATTTACATCAAATTGGAGAATTAAGAGATATTTATCCGACTTTATTAGATTTGGCTAATATCGACATTCCCAAAAACATTGATGGTGTGAGCTTAAAACCTGCCCTTTATGATGATACTTTTGTGACACGCGAATATTTACATGGTGAACACAGTTTCGGTAAAGATTCGAACCAATTTATTATGAATGAAGCTTGGAAATACACATGGTATCCAGTAAGAGGGATAGAACAATTGTTTCATTATCAAAATGACCCACATGAAAAACATAACTTAATTCATGAAGCTGAACATCAAGCGATTAAAAATGAATTAAAGCAACAATTGATTAAAGCATTGACGGATAGAGAAGAAGGTTTTGTGAAAAATGGTGAACTGCAGATTTTGCCTGAAACAAAACCTACACTCGATCATTTACAAGCGCGAAACAAATCTGCACAGCGTCAACGTCAATCATTCAATCAATATGACACTGTTTTATTCTAAAGCTATATGTACTGCACATATAGCTTCAGTTTAAATAAATGATGTAAGCGTTAACATAAAGGGAGTTGAAAATGATGGATATTCTATGGTGGCAAGTTTTACTTTTAACAATCTATGCAGGTGTCCAAATTCTAGATAACTTATCATTCGGATTTTTAGCACAACCTGTCATGGCCGGCCTTATCAGTGGTCTCGTTATGGGTGATGTCACTACAGGCCTTATTATTGGGGGCGGTATGCAGTTAACAATCCTCGGAGTTGGGACATTTGGTGGTGCATCTCATATCGATGCCAACTCAGGTACTGTATTAGCGGTAGCTTTTTCAGTTGCGATTGGTATGAATCCAGAACAAGCGTTAGCAACTTTAGGGGTGCCGGTAGCGAGTTTAATGATTCAAACTGATATTTTAGCTCGTTTCACTAACACATTTTTTGCACATCGTATTGATAGCAAAATTGAAAAAATGGACTATCGTGCCATTGAACGCAACTACTTATACGGGGCGATTCCGTGGTCATTATCACGTGCGGTTCCTGTGTTTTTAGCTTTAACTTTCGGTAGCAATATCGTTAAGCCGGTCGTAAATTACTTAAACACTGACTTAAAATGGTTAGGTGATGGCTTAACATTAGCAGGTGCCCTTTTACCAGCTGTTGGTTTCGCAATCTTATTAAAATACTTACCATTAAAACGTCATTACCCATACTTTATTCTTGGTTTCATCATTACTGCATTATTCGTTACGATTTTTGGTGGTTTAACAACTTTAGGTACTTCAGTCGCTGGTTTAGACAAAAACTTTACAGCTGCAATGGGCCCACTTCCAATGCTTGCAGTTGCTTTAATCGGGTTCAGTTTAGCAACAATGGCTTACCAACGTAGCACGCAAACAGTACCAAGATATGCGGGTCAACAACGTCAACAGTCAAGTGTAGATGATGAGGGGGAAATAGAAGATGACGAACTCTAAAACGAAAAATTCAAAAGAACCTTTAGCATTAAACAATCCATTTGAAGATCCAACATTAACAGGAAGTCCCCCTAAAGAACCATATCAACTCACGAAGAAAGACTTTCGTCAAATCAACTTACGTAGTTTACTATTCTTCCAATGGGGTTGGAACTACGAGCGTATGCAAGGTTCTGGTTACTTATTTACGATTTTGCCGCAATTACGTAAAATCTATGGCGATAACTCACCTGAATTAAAAGAAATGATGCGTACACATGCGCAATTCTTCAATACAAGTAACTACTTTAATACAATTGTGACAGGTATTGATATCGCAATGGAAGAAAATGAAGGTCTTAAAGCAAAAGAATCTGTTAAAGGGATTAAAGTCGGTTTAATGGGACCATTCGCGGCAGTTGGGGATGCCATTTTCGGTTCATTAATTCCAACCATCTTCGGTGCCATCGCAGCAAACATGGCAGCAGACGGTAACCCATTCGGTATTTTACTTTGGTTCTTTGCAGTCTTATTCATTATCGGCTTCAGATGGAAACAATTGCCATTCGCATATAAAGAAGGGATTTCACTCGTGACAACAATGCAACACCGTTTAGAATCATTAACGAATGCAGCAACATTAATGGGTGTCTTCATGGTGGGTGCTCTCGTTGCGACAATGATTCGTGTGAAATTTGCATTTGAGCCAACACTTGGTGATGTCACTGTCAACTTCAGTAAAAATGCAGATATGATTTTACCACGTCTTGTACCATTAGCAGTCGTTTTCGGTGTCTATTGGTTATTAGGTCGTAAAAACATGAACTCAACGCGTGCGATTTTCATCGTTATTATCGTAGCTATTCTTTTCTCAAGCTTAGGCATTTTACAAAAATTATAAGAAATGAAACTAAAATCCCGTTACTTTCGTTTAGCTGGGCAAACGTAGCGGGATTTTTTGATGATATGTTGTTGCTAGAAAGACGCGTGCAATATATTAGGCATTACATGTTTAAATTCCATAAACTGCGGCACTATACTCAGGGCCTTTAAGTAAAATTTCAATGACGTGTTTACGTTTTGTTTGTCGCGTATGGCTGCTTTTTTTATCGTTAACACCTTGAGATACTTGAAAATGATGTTCTGCAATATGAGCAGTAATCAGCGTTAAAAGCAGCGCCAATGCAATGAGGGATTTTTTGAATATGAACATGTCAAAAGCTTTTTATGATCCACAAACTTATAATCATTATAAATTTAAAAACAGAAATGTACACGGCAGAATGTAACCTATCCGCCTTAAAATAACTGTAACGCTTCTGTAGGTTACCTTCACATCATTATCAATCATTATTGGAGTGCAATGATAGGAAAATTCCTAGCATTATAACAGAAAAGTTTTGAGTTTGAATTATAGTGAGTATATTAGCAAAAGCTGCCAGGAAAAAGTACATTGCTTTAATAAAGTATACTTTCACTAAATTATTTGTGCTTTTATCCATATGCGCTTTCTTCCCTCATATAGTTTAATGAGTTAGAAAATACTAATTGATATGACTTTTCCTCATACATTTGTAGCAAAATATGATTTTTTCGATTTTTAATACTATTAAATGTAAAATACTGTTTGAAAATAAAGACAGCCTTATCTGATTTTTCATTCACTTAATATCTATTGTTTAATAACATTTTATATTTATACGAACATCTTTTGTAAGAAGCCTTTCTTGCGCTGTTTAAGCAAGTCAATTTTTTGAGTTTGTCGATTAATTAACTGATCTAATTTGGTGAAATAACGACTTATCTTTTCTCTCTCACTTGCACTTGGTATAGAAACTTCAACATTTCTAACTTCGCTTCCTGAAATAGATTCAAATGTACTACCTTGAGATAACTTTTGCCATTTACTTTGAAGGCTAAAAAATTCTAGGTGGTAATAAATAAACTTATCCCCTACTATTGAGCAGACGCCCCGACCTATACATGCTTCAAATTGAGCTATCCCTACTTCTCCTACTGGCGCTCTTACAGTTAGCAATATATCTCCGTCTTTCACTAATTTTGTAGTTTCTTTAGTATATATTCTAGGATAAATATTACCTTTATATAAATCTGCATTTCCTTGTACTAAAACAGGATAGCTATGATCATCTGTATAATTAATACTTTTAGGACTTTGACCCATTGTTACTTTGTATACTTCCCCTAACTTCTTCTCTTCCCACTCTGGATAATCATTTCCATTGTCATCTTTAAATCGAAGTTCTTGTGAGAAAATCTTTTGCATATAGCCCTTTTTCTGTTCTTCCAACAATGCTAACTTTTGTTCTTCTAATTCAATTTGACGGTCGAGTTTACTGAAGAACTCCCCTATTTTTTGTTGTTCAATTATATTAGGAAAATGCATTTTATATAATTTAATATCTTTTTTTGTCAATTGAGGCTGTGCTGAACCAAAGCTAATGAGTTGGATTCTTCTTTTACCTATTGTTGTTCTTAAAAAATGACTTAAAAATTGAGCTTTCTTATCGTTATTGGTTCTTAAAATTAACATTCCAGAGTTAATTCTAGCAAAGGGAATTTTATTATATATTTTTTTATTATACCAACCTACATTACCAATAGACCCTCTTGTTGTTAAAACCACATCGTTTTCAGCTAATTTTCCATTTCCCATTGAAAGTGACTTTTCTTCAGTTATATATTGCCTTTGATTAAATTGAAAACCATTCTTAGTAACATTAACTGCACTTAAAAATAAAGTGTGTTCCATTTCTGAAAAATCTGTTCCAGAAGGATAATTTTTTCCCCTGTCACCGTCTAGAACCGTTAGAACTTCTCCTAGTTTCTTCTCTTCCCACTCACCTTCAAACCCTGGAAATCTTAACTCCGGTACATTTTTATTTGGATGAGTCATGCTTCAACACTCCTAATTCTTTCAAATAGCCCTCGATGTCTTGTTCGATTTGCGCGATGTCTTCATCTACTTTCACGATATCTTGTTGAATTTGGTCGAGGTCGATGGGTGCTTCCTCTTCAAAAGTGTCGACATATCTCGGAATATTGAGGTTGTAGTCATTGTCTTCAATTTCTTGTAATGTTGCGGCATAGCTGTATTTATCAATCGTTGCTCTGTTTTTGTATGTGTCGATGATTTTTTCAACGTGTTCGTCGTTTAAGTGGTTTTGATTTTTACCTTTTTCGAATGCGTTAGATGCGTCGATGAATAACACGTCGTGGTCTGATTTACGACATTTTTTGAACACTAAAATACACGTCGGAATGCTTGTGCCGTAGAAAATATTTGCCGGTAAGCCAATAACCGCGTCTAAGTAATTTTTCTCTTCAATAAGATATTGTCGAATGACACCCTCTGCTGCACCACGGAACAGGACGCCATGTGGTAAGACGACTGCCATTGTTCCTTCGTCATCTAAATAGTGCACCATATGTTGGATAAAAGCAAAGTCGGCTTTTGATTTCGGTGCGAGTTTGCCGTAACCACTGAAACGGTCATCGTCATTGAATTTACTGTCGGCTGACCATTTCGCACTGTATGGTGGATTGGCTACAACGGCATCGAATTTCTCACCTAAAAAGGCTGGATTTTCGAGTGTATCGTCGTTTTGAATGTCAAAGTTTTCATAACGGACGTCATGCAACAACATATTCATGCGTGCTAAGTTGTACGTTGTGTTGTTACGTTCTTGTCCATTATAACGGTACACTTTCGTTTCTTTACCGACACGTAACAGTAAGGAACCTGAACCACATGTGGGATCATATACATTTCTTAATTTATCTTTTCCTAATGTGACGATTTGCGCTAAAATTTTCGATACTTGTTGTGGCGTATAGAATTCGCCTGCTTTTTTACCTGCACTCGCCGCGAAACGTCCGATTAAATATTCGTATGCGTCGCCTAACATGTCAATTTCCATGTCGCTATGTACAAATGGCAAGTCCGCTAAGTTCACCATCACTTTACTTAATAATGCTGTACGATCTTTAACAGTATTACCCAGTCGTGTCGAACTTAAATCCATATCACTAAATAGCCCGATGAAATCTTCTTCACTGTCTTGACCGAGCGTTGACGTTTCGACTTTGCGAATGGCTTTCGCTAAATGTTCGATATCAAAACGTTGGTTTTCAATTTCCTTCACCATTGTGCTAAACAAATCTTGCGGTTCGATGTAGTAGCCGACTGTGTCTAACAATTCACCTTTTAAGTCTTCTCGATATTCTGGATCTGCCCATGCTTCTTCGTATGACAGTGTTTCTCCTGATAAGGCTTCAGCGACTTCTGCTTCTGCTTTTTCCGATAAGAAACGATAAAAAATGAGCCCTAAAATATAATTACGGAACTCGCTCGCATCCATGTTCCCTCTTAAGTCATTCGCGATAGACCACAATTTTTTATGTAATTCCGCTTGTTGTTGGCGCTGTTTTTCAGTAATTGACATTGCTTTTCCTCCGTTTAACTCTCTTACCACCTATTATAGTATATTATCCGTTAGCGCGTGATACATTTTACATAGCTTTTTCACACCAATAAAAACCCCCTTGCTACGGCCAAAGTAAGGGGGTTGGTGCATTAAATGCAGATGTTTTTGTTAATTTTATAATATCCTGTAGTTTGATAGAATGCGATAGGCGGCCGAACAATTTTATACATCACACACCTAAAAAATGACTTAGTTTAATTAACATAACGCATTGATTCATTAAAAAACTTTGGTGATCGTGCAGTCATGTCATAAATGAGAAAGACATTTGAAGTAATGAGACATGTTGTTGAATCACTTACGCCTCACCACAACGTCTTATAATGAAAAAGTAGCAATTTCTTCCCATTCTTCTGCGTCCTCTTTAAAACGCATTAATGATAATGTATCAATCGTTTCCTTATGATCAATACCAGCTAAATGCACTTGACCGTAAATGTCTTCAAACTCTTGGCTTGTTAAACCTTGTGCAATCGTAAAGTGTGGTACAAATGCATGTTCTGATTTACCATAAAAATCTTCGCTATCAAAGCGGTTGAATAAATCTTCTAACGCTGTATTTTTCTCTACTTTAAAATAAATAACGTTTGTAATCGGTGCAAAGTTTGATGCTTTTGATACATGGACATCTGCCGGTTGTGCCCCTTCTAAACGTTTTTCTATTTCAGCTTTAACTTGACCAAGATCTTTTTCATCAATTTCAAAATTACTTTTAATCGTAATATGAGGTTGAATCATTGTGTAGTGCTTATCATAACGTTTACGATAAGCGTTGACCTCGCTTTGGAAATCTTTTGACGGAATTAACGCTAATCCTAAAATCATTTGAATTCCTCCTTTGTATTCGCTTACTTTTATTATAGCAAATTTTCGTGAACTACTCACCACTTAGCTAAAACATAAAGGTTCTTAACGCTTGAAGTGGGAGCTTCTTGGGAATAGAGCGTACTTGTAAGTGTATTTCTTTACTAACAGAGGTTTCTCTTATTGACCAAGCTATCCCCGTAGACCCTACGGTTATCGATCTTTTCTAAGCTAATGTTTGCATTCGTAGCCCTTCGGTCAAAATATTGATGCTCGCGTTTATATCTCGGTCATGGTGAGCATGGCAAATAGGACAAGACCATTCTCGAATTTTGAGATTTTTCTTGCCATCATTATGTCCGCACTCTGAACAGACTTGACTTGATGGAAACCATTTATCAATCTTGACTATTTCACGTCCATACCAGTCAGCTTTGTATTGTAGCTTAATCACAAAGCTAGACCATGACACATCAGAAATGCTTTTAGCCAGTTTATGATTTCGCAACATACCTTTTGTGTTTAAGTCTTCAATACAGATAATATCGTGATTTTTGATAATCTCTGTACTCAACTTGTTTAGAAAGTCAGTGCGTTGATTCATTACCTTTTCATGTAGTCGTGCAACTTTCTGTTTTTGTTTCTGGTAGTTTTTGGCTTCAAAGAGATTGATACCCTTCTTTTTGGCTAACAGGGCACGTCTCGACAACTTACGTTGTTCACGTTTTAGTTTCTGTGCCATTTTCGAAGTGAACTTATTATTATCAATCTTTTGACCGTCAGAAAAAATGGCAAAATGAGTGATTCCAAGGTCAATTCCAATTGCAGAATTAGTTTTAGGAAACTCGACAACTTCTTCTTTGCACAATAAAGAAACATAGTATTTACCGCTTGAACGGCGTGATATTGTAGCTGATTTGATAATACCTTTAGGTTGTCTATGAAGCTTTATTTTAACTGATGACTTCAACTTAGGAACTTTGATGAATTTATTATCAATCAAGGATATTGTGCCATTTTGATTATTAGTGGTATAGCTTTGAACGGGATTCTTCTTACTTTTGAACCGAGGAAATCCAACAGATTTATCTCTAAAGAAATTCTTATATGCCTTGTCTAAATTGAGTTGTGCATTAGCCAAGGCAAGGCTATCTACTTCCTTCAAAAATGGAAATTCATTCTTATATTTAGCTGGTGTCGGGAACTTCATTTTTTTAGAAGAAACATTCTTAGTTTCTTCATAAGCTTTCATTCGATCATCAAGCATTAGATTGTAGACCTTACGGACACAACCGAAAGACTTAGCGAAGAAAATTTTTTGTTCTTCAGTTGGATAGATTCTAAATTTATATGCTTTGAGTCGTTCCATAAGCTACGCACCTCTCTATTTATGATTATAACCTTGATTCTGAATATATTTTTTTATAACGTCAATTGGTGCGCCACCAGTTGTCAAAAGGCAAAAACTTCTAGACCAAAACATTTCTTTCCAAAGAAACTGTCTTACTTTTGGAAAGTCGCGTTTTATCAAACGCGAACTGGCACTTTTATAGGCATTGATGAATTTTGTCAATTCTGTTTTTGGTTGTGCTTTGAACATAATATGAACATGGTCTTTATCATGATTCCACTCAACTAGAGTAATATGATAAGACGCTGCAATTCGTACAAAAGTTGTTTTAGCAAATTCAGAAATTTTATCATCAATCACTTGTCTACGGTATTTAGTAACCAACACAAGATGATAATAGAGAAGAAACACCGAATGATTATTAGTATCTAATTTCATGTTATATCAACTCACTTCTTATATAGACTGATTATAACATAGAACAAAATAAAAAGGCGATGAGCCTTGCGTGTCGGTTTTCGAGTTACCAACGGTAACCCTCATACCGAACGGCATTCATCACCCACCTATAGAGGATGGGAGACTTCTGCCTGAATTAAGTTAAAACGAGTTACCTAAAAAGTAAGTTAACATTTTTGGCAATTCTTTCTGCCAAGTTTTCCAATTGTGCCCACCATTTAATTCTTCGTAGTAATATGTCATTTGTTTCGATTCAAATAAATCTTTTAATGTACGATTAGGTGTCAAGAAGTCTGCCCGTTCACCACTGGTCGGCAATTTAAAATCGATCTCTTCTTTCCCTACCGCATGCCAAATGTTTAATTCTGATTTAAACTGACAACGATCAAAAATGAGTTTCACAATATCATCATAATGCGGACTCAACAAGCCAACTTGACTCATCACACGTGGATACGAGAGCGCCGTTAACAATGCGATACTACCTGCTAAACTATCACCTAATAAAATTCTCGCGTTCCCCACTTTATATGTTGCGAAATTTTCATCAATCCACGGTAAGATCTCATTTGCGACAGCTTGAACCGTTTGTGCAGCTTTTTCGCCTTCTGGATGAAATTCCATATGACGCATCTTCACATTTTGATAATGCAGTCCGACGATAATTGCACGTTCGACTTCCCCATTTTTTCTTAATTTCTCATAAGCACGATGAAGTTGACCATACCTTAGAAAATCACGACCATCAAAACAAAAAATTACTTTCGATTTATATAAATCAGAATAATCTTTCGGCAAATATACTGATAATGTAATTTCTCGCTCTAAGTAGTCGCTTTGTAAGTGTGTGACCGTTACTTCACCCGGATTAAATGTAGTCATAAAAAGCGCCTCCTCATACGAATTAATCTCATTGTATCAGGAGACGCGTGCTGTGTTAATCTATAAAGCTTGATTTGACGCTATTTTGTCTATCTTGTGATGTTACGGTTGAATATCTTCTTCTTTCAAACGTTTCGGATAATCTTCTAACCAGAACGTTGCTGTTGGAATCTCTTTAGGATCTGGACGGTAAATCGCGGTTTTACCTGTCCCTTTCTCCTTCTTCTGGCGTTCAAAGTCTTTTAATGCATGCATGGCTGGTTTATATAAAATCCAAATCGCGATAATGTTTAACCAGGCCATCAATCCGACACCTAAGTCACCCATAGCCCATGCAATGTCAGCCGTTTTCACCGCACCGTATGCAGTCGCTGCGATTAGAACGAGACGTGTCACATTACGCCATAATTGGTTTTGATTTTTCGCAATACGATTCGTTAAAAAACTTACATTCGTTTCGGCGATGTAGTAATACGCTAAAATAGTTGTAAAGGCAAAGAAGAATAACGCAATCGCAATAAAGTATGAACCAAATCCTGAGAAATTCGGATCAAAGTGGTAACTAGCACCTTGTAACGCTTTATCAATCCCTGCTTGTGCATACATCGCAGTACCTGAGTAATCTTTCGTACCATCCGCGTTTTGCACAAAAATTTCACCATTTTTTAATAAACCAGGCATACCATCAGCCGCAACTGTACCATCTGTTGTATTGTATGTACCAGAAATTAAAATAATTAACGCTGTTGCAGTACAAACGAATAGTGTATCCACGTAAACAGAAAAGGCTTGAACGAGACCTTGTTTAGCTGGGTGAGACACTTCTGCTGCTGCCGCTGCGTGAGGTCCTGTACCTTGACCTGCTTCGTTTGAATAAAGTCCACGTTTGACACCGATTTCAATCATTGCACCGATAATACCACCAAAAGCAGCTTCCATACCGAATGCTGATTTAAAAATAAGCGCGAATAATGCAGGCACTTCTTGAATATTAAGTACGATAATGACAATCGCCATTAAAATATAAATAATCGCCATAAACGGGACAACTGCTGTCGCTACTTTCGCAATCCATTTCACTCCACCAAAAATAATGAGCGCTAAAATCACTACAAGTACGACTGCCATCACCCATGCAGGAACACCGAATGCATTATGCATTGAACTTGCAATCGCATTCGACTGAACACCTGGCAGTAATAGACCGACTGAAATAATCGTCACAATCGCGAAGACTAAACCGTAAACCTTCCCAAATTTACCTTTAATCCCTTTTTCAATATAGTAGGCTGGACCACCACGGTATTCACCGTCTTCTTCTTGCTTATAAATTTGACCTAATGCTGACTCGATAAAGGCTGTCCCTGCGCCTAAAAATGCAGTAGCCCACATCCAAAAGACTGCACCAGGACCCCCGATGAAAATCGCGGTAGATACCCCAACGATATTCCCTGTTCCAACACGACCTGCTAATGATAACGCAATGGCCTGAAAACTAGAAATCCCAGTTGGTGACTTTTCGCCTTGAAACATGAGACGAATCATTTCTTTAAAGTGACGGACCTGTAAAAATCGACTCATCAAACTAAATGCGACTCCCGTCAGTAAGAGACCATAAACTAATGGCTTACTCCAAACAATATCATTGAGCCATCCCACAATCGTTTCTAACATAAGCATTCCCCCTTTTTCCTATGTATCCATTTTTAAAATTTTCTGATAAATATGATATAAGTATACACAGTTAAAAAGTTCCGCGCAACTCTTTTTTAACGACAATACACCACGCAAAAATGAAAATTATTCTAGTATTGATTAAATTTTTTCTTTTAATGCGATTCCGATTGGGATATACTGTAATCAATGTTCTTATAGAAGGAGGAAACAATGTATGACAAATAAAGTGTGGTTCCGAACAGGTGTAGCACTACTACTTTTATTTTTAATCATCAAATTATTTTTAGATGTTAACCACATATTTATGCCAATCATTATTATTATTCAATCAATTATATTACCTTTATTGCTGAGTGGTTTTTTATTTTACATCTGTTTGCCATTCCAGAAAATGCTCGAGAAACGTCATCTACCGAGATGGGCAAGCATTACGATTATCTTACTCGCATTAACAGCAATGATGGCGGCAGTTATTGGTGTGATTGGACCGGTTATTGCCACTCAAATCGAGAATTTAATCCATCAAATTCCATTTATTCAACGTGAAACTGAACGTTTAATTAATTTTGCACTCGACCAACGCGATCGTTTACCTGATCAAGTGACAGAAAAAGTTAACGACATCGTCTCTTATTCAAGTCAAATGGCTTCGGATCTGTTGTCTAACTCTCTTAACATTATTTCAAGTATTGTGTCGACATTGTTCTTGTTGATTTTAGTGCCATTCTTCTTGATTTATATGTTAAAAGACCACGAACGTTTTATTCCAGCCGTCGCAAATATTTTTAATGGCGAACGTAAAATTTTCATCGTTAACTTATTAAAAGATTTAAACCAAACGCTGATGTCTTACATTCAAGGTCAAGTGACAGTAAGTTTAATTCTTGGGGCTATTTTATATATTGGTTATTCGATTATCGGTTTAGAGTACACAATGCTCTTAGTGATGTTTGCGATTGTAGCGAACATGATTCCATTTTTAGGACCTTGGATGGCGTTCTTACCAGCTGGTATTTTAGGCTTAATTCAAAGTCCAACCACATTCATTTGGGTCTGTGTCATTACTTTAATCGCTCAACAACTAGAAGGTAATGTCATTACACCCAACGTTATGGGTAAATCATTAAACATTCACCCACTCACGATTATCATTGTCATTTTAGCTTCAGGTAGTTTAGGTGGCTTTACATTGATTTTAGTCGCAGTACCACTTTATGCTGTACTTAAAACAGTCGTACGTAACGTGTTCAAATACCGTCATCAAATTATGCTTAAAGCCCACAGTGACGTCAATGATAAAGGGATGCTTTAATTGATAAATAGACATGCTGACTTCAACATTAGGGTTAGCATGTTTTTTATGTATGGTGACACCAAGGCATTGTATCATCTGCAAACGATTCACAGTTTATTCATTTTATATGGTTTGAAGCTTGCTATCTAAGACATCTCCTTTATTTGACTTCAGAAACATCATAAAAAATACAATAGACAAAAATTGCCGTATGTGCTATGTTATAAGTATAAAAGGCAACACACATGATGTGCATTGCCTCAGTGAGACCGTTAAAAAGACGGTGACTTCATTGTTTGGTTAAAAAATAACCATCTAACCTGTCAAAGTTAGAGATGGTTATTTTTTTTGAACATTGATAGCGATAAACACGACTAAACTGATTAATGCTACGATAAGATTACCGAAAGCAAACATCAGCAATAGTGTGTCTGTTACACTCATCATTCGAGGCTTCTCCTTTCTAAAGATTTTGATAATACGCTCATACGCATCACCTCTCTTTATACCGAGATAGCCACCATCCATCTAACTTTCTCACACTTTTATTTTATGGGCACCACTTTACTTTGTCTACAATTATATTTCTAAACACTTTTATTTAATTTATTAAAAAGTGAGGGTGAATTGTTGAAAAAACAATGGAATCGACACATTGTATGATCACTTTTTCATCTTTTCACCCCTATATCTCGAAATAAAAAATTTGAGATATAAGAAACATCTCGATCATAGACAAAAATTGTCGCATGTGCTATGTTATAAGTATAAAAGGCAACACACATGATGTGCATTGCCTCAGTGAGACCGTTAAAAAGACGGTGACTATAGTTATAATGGTAAAAAATAACCATCTCACCTGTCAAAGTTAGAGATGGTTATTTTTTGTTCTGTGTTAGTGACTCTGATCACTCCATAGTCAAACTATCAAAAAAGACACCCTTTCCAAATCAGATGGGTGTCTTTTTTATCCATTTTATCGAATCGCGTGGTAACCTGCGTCAACGTGAATATTTTCCCCTGTAACGCCAGAAGAAAAATCACTTAATAAGTATGCAGCTGTTTTTCCTACTTCTTCTTGATCGACATTACGTCTTAAAGGTGCGCGTTCTTCAATTTCTTTTAAGATGCTAGTGAAGCCTCCAACGCCTCGTGCACTTAATGTACGGATTGGCCCTGCAGAAATCGAATTCACACGGATGTTATCTTGGCCTAAGTCTGCCGCTAAATATTTCACAGATGCTTCAAGACTTGCTTTTGCGACACCCATCACATTGTAGTTCGGTACTGCAAATTCGCCGCCAATGTATGATGATGTCACGATACTACCCGCTTCATTCATAATTTTACGGGCTTCACGTGCAACAATCGTTAATGAATACGCACTGATGTCTTGTGCAAGTAAGAAACCATCACGTGATGTATCTGAGAAACGACCTCTTAATTCTTCTACACGTGCAAATGCGATAGAATGGAATACACCATCAATTTTGCCAACTTCTTGACCCATTTTTTCAAAGCCGTTGACAACCTCTTCATCACTTTGTACATCGATTTGGTACACATGCTTTTCAGATTGGTTGAGTTGATCGATAAGCTTATCTAATTCATTAAAACTTCTTTCTTTTCTGTATGTAAAAACTAATTTTGCGCCTAATTGGTCTAATACTTTTGCTACACCGAAACCAATACTACGCTTGTTTGCGATACCCATAATTACAAAAGTTTTACCTTCAAGATTCATCACTGTAGATTGCTCCTTTACGTTTAATAACATGATTAAATTAATTTTAACATCTGGTACTAAATTTTGAAAAGTATTTCCCTTTTGGAGAAAGAGACACAGCCTTGAAATAGATGACTTCAATATTTCAAAACTGTGTCTGAGTTCAGTTAAAACATTTCTAATTCTATTTTCAGTTGATCGACGTATTCTTTCGTACCTGTCACAATCAATCGGTCACCATATTGGAGTTGTGTATCCCCGTGAGGCACGATCGATTCATTATTTCGAATAATACGGACAAAGATAATATCGCCGCCAAATGGGAAATGACGGAGTTGCATATGGTCGAAAGCGTAATTGTACATACCAATTTCATATAATGATGTCTCGACGTTACTCAATAAGTTCAGCATGTTTGGTGTCTCAATCATACCTTTTAATAAAATTTGGTTACTTTGGAAGTTACTGAACAGTTCGATACCTTGGCTGCTGAGTTCTTGAGATTCGTCATTCGTTTCGAGACGACAAATAACGCGTTCGACACCGTGTTCTTTAGCTATTAATGCAACATGACGGTTAATTTCATCATCGTTAGTTGAACATACGACAATATCACTATCATACAAACCTAACCGTTCCAATATATCAGAATGGTAATCTGTAATTTCAATCATCGTAATATCATCTGACAATACGCGATGATCTGATAAATCTTTTCGATAGTACAATGAAATTTCATATAACTGTGATCGCAATCCCTGTGCAATCGGAATTGACAATTGGTTTTTCCCAATCATAGCCACTTTAATTGAACGTTGCATTTCATCAGGAATAGGAATTAATTTCTTAAAGACAATCGGCACAAATACACATGTAATGACCGCACTTAAAATCAAAATACCTGAAATTTCTTCACTAATCGTGCCAAGTTTTTCAGCGATTTTTGCCGCTGCAATGACAAGTGACAGTGTCGAAGTTAATAAAAATGCAGACGCAATCGTTGTCTTCATATCAAACCATTTTTTCAACAACATAACAGGAATTAATTTAGAAATGATAAATGCAATGATAAGCACTGGAATAATGACTAATACTTTAGGATCGCTAATTAACGATGGAATGTCCAAATCCACACCGACCATAATAAAGAAAATCGGGATAAAAAAGCCATATCCAAATGAGTCGAGCTTTTCAACCAAGTCTTGCGTTGGTCCGAGTAATGACACGACTACACCGGCTAAAAAGGCACCTAAAATATGTTCCGCACCGACACCCTCAGCCAACGCAACAAGTAAGATGATGAGCGCAAAAACAGCTCGAATCCCAATTTGTGTCGTTCCAGCCATCAACTTTTCTAAAAATGGTGCTTTTTTGAACAAGCCGCCTAAGAAATAGAACACAATCGTAAAGACGACTAAAATACCGATCAACCAAATAGTGCCGCCACCTGAAGCATGTAACGCACCATAAACAGTAAGTAAAAGCATCGTTGCTAAGTCGGCTAATACTGCAACTAACAAAATTAATTGACCGATCGTCGTACGCATTAAGTTCATTTCTTTCAACGTCGGCACAACCACACCTAACGAAATCGTTGAAATGATAATAATCATTAACAGCACATCGTCAATTAAGCCCATCCATTGAAATGCGTACGCAAGTATAATCGACAAAATCATAATCAGCATAAACACACTCAATGCGAGTTTAAAATGACTTGGACTTTGTTGCTTTTCCTCATCCTTTTTCTTTTTACCTTTATCCTTTTTAAATGCTGAAAAGTCAATTTCCAAGCCACTTAAAAACATTAAAAATATAAACCCTAATGTTGACAGGATATTCAACATTTCATCACGATGTACGAGGTTTAAAAACGAATTTCCGATGATGATCCCCATTAAAATTTCGGCGACCACAACAGGTAAAAACGATATTTTCAACCTATGAATCAAAATCGGTGTAATCATAGCAGCCACTATGACGACGACAAGCGATACAAATTCCATGGGTACCCCCTCAAGTTAAATATGACATAAAAGTCGTAGCTAATCCGAAATAAATCAACATACTGACAATATCATTAATCGTTGTAATAAACGGACCACTCGCAACAGCAGGGTCAATACCTAAACGATTGATCACAAGTGGAATGACAGAACCAATCGTTGTCCCTACAGTCATCGCGATTGTCAGACTTGTCCCTACAATCAATGCAAGGTAAGGTTGGCCGTACAACAATATGATAATAAAACTTAAACTTACCGCACATGTAATCCCTGTCAAAAAGCCACTGCCTGATTCACGTAATGCGAGCTTAATTTTACTTTTTTCTTTAATATCACCTGTTGAAATGTTACGGACAGATACGGCAAGCGACTGGGTGCCTGAATTTCCGGACATCCCGCTAATAATTGGAATAAATGCAGCTAATAGGGCCACTTTTTCTAACGTTTCTTCAAATGAGCCTAAAATTGATGCCGTAATCATACCTAATACAGTCAAAATCAGTAGCCATGGCAAACGTTTTAAGGCGGTTTGGAATATCGTATCATCAGTAGAGTCAATATCAGATACCCCGGCTAAACGAGAGTAGTCTTCACTTGCCTCTTCATCCATAACGTCGACGATATCGTCAATCGTAATAATCCCTAACAGATGATTTTGATAATCTACAACCGGCATGGCGATAAAGTCATAGTCTCTCATCGTTTGCGCAACATCTTCTTGGTCATCAGCGACATTCGCACTAATGACACGTTCACTCATAATATCTTCAATGTACGCGTCATTTTCAGCTATAATTAAATCTCTTAATGAAATAACCCCGACCAGTTTTTTATCCTCATCCACTACGAAAATCACATAAATCGTTTCGGCGTCTGGCGCTTGATCCTTCACACGCATTAACGCTTCATGTACCGGTGTATTAATCGTGAGTGAAATATACTCCGTCGTCATGATACCGCCGGCTGTATCCTCGTCATAATGGAGTAATGCTTTAATTTCTTTTGCTTCTTCGCGGTTCATCAACATTAATAAACTCGCAATTTTCTTTTTCGAAAGCTGGTTTAAAATATCGACCGCATTATCGTAAGACATTTGCTCGAGCACTTGACTTGCATAGGTCGCATTCATCGTTTCAAATAATGCTTCGTAATCTTCCTCATCAATCTCTAAATTCTCAAAGAACTCCGAAACTTCTTCTGGTGATAAAAATCGATACATTTTTTGACGGACATCATCGTCACTTACTTCGAAATATTCGCTTTGTTCATATGAGTGCAATGCTAAAAACTCTTCACGAAAGCCGTCGATATCCCCTTTCGCGATGAAATCATCTAACAAAGCTTTGTTGAACATTTCTTCGTCATCTAACAAGATTTGTTCATTGTCGTTCACCACGTTTGCCACCTCCATCGTTCCTGTAAATCTACAAAGTGGTTAAAAATTGTTCGAAGTGAGGCTGTTCACTCTTGATTGTCAGTTTTTCCTGAGTCAATGGATGTACAAACCTGACCTCCGCACATTTTAATAATTGGGTTTGATACGTATGATGTGCGTGTCCATATAATGTATCGCCCACTAATGGCGCCCCTAACCATTGAAAGTGCACACGAATCTGATGTGTTCTACCCGTTTCAAGTTTAACACGGCACCATGTATAAGTCTTGAAATTTTTGAGCGGCCAATAAATTGTTCGCGCTCGTTTCCCATTTTCAGAGACGATTCGATTAATAATACTATCTGACGCTCTTGCAATCGGTTGATCAACTACGCCTTGTTCCGTTAAGACGCCTTCACAAATACATTCATAATACTTCTCAATTTCACATTGATTCATAAGATGATGCATATGACGTGATTTTGCGATAATGACGATGCCCATTGTATTGCGATCCAGACGTGTTACAATATGCGGAATCCCTCGTTCGCCACACTTTTGCATACGGGCTAACGCTTGCTCGACCAAACTTTCATGTGGATGTTCACGTGAAGGTGCAGTATTTTGATGGCTCGGCTTGGCCACAATCAACAACCACGTATCCTCATATAAAATATTTAAAGGCACATCGTAAGGCTCAAGATACGAACTAGGTATCTCTGTCGGCAAATGCACTTCCAATATATCACCGACATGCAAAAGGTGGCGTACCGTACGTGCCGTGCCGTTAACAAGGAGAGCGCCATCTTGTTTAATGGCGCTCAACGTCTTTTTTGAAAATTGTTGCTCATATAAAAATGTCTTTAACGTTGTCGATTCTGTCACATGATATTTAAAAATCACAATGATTCACCGCTAGAAATGAACGAGTCATGCACACGTTTCCAAAATGGGAAAGGTCTAAACCGTGCAAATCGTACTTTTTCATTGGCGACGCGGTATTGGACAGCGTTCACATTTTTATGTTTGACACTAATATGGTCGACAGTCGACAAAATCGTACCGTGATTAACAGGTTTTACATGACATGTATGGTGTTTAGGCAATACGAGCGGTGATCCGACTGTGCGGAACACTCTATTATTAATAGACGCAATCTCAGTCAACTGAATCGCTTCTAATGACGGATGAATGAGTGCTCCACCTAATGCTTTGTTATAGGCCGTCGAACCTGATGGCGTAGAGACACAAAGCCCGTCACCTCTAAAACGTTCAAAATGTTGGCCACGAATATCAATATCTACGACTAACGTACTGCCATTTTCAGTTTTCATCGTTGCTTCATTTAATGCAAGATAACGCGTTTCATATCCCTCATCATTATAACGGACAATCACTTCTAACAACGGGTATTCAATCACTTGAAACTCTGCTTTATTAATCGCGATGACCAGCTTTTCAACTTCATGAGGGAGCCAGTCTGCATAAAAACCAAGATGCCCTGTATGTATCCCGACAAATGCGCAACGTGACAACATATGGCTATAATGGTGGAATGCTTGAAGCAAAGTCCCATCACCACCGACAGAAATAACAATTTCAGGGTTTTCAGCATCCTCTATCATATTAAAGTCTTGCATGTGACACATCATTTTATGCTTCAATGCTTCTGATTTAGGATCTCCCTTAGATAAAATAACGTAACGCATTTATACACACCTCAATCATCATGATCATGCTTGCTGGCACGCTTTTTAGAATAATACTTTTGTGCCTCTTGAATTTCTTCTTTGATCTCAGACATTTCTTCATCTAAGAGAAAAGCGGCTTCAGCGGCACGTTCGAGTCTCGTTTGAATTTCTGGTGGATAGTCTCCATCATATTTATAACGCAATGTATGTTCAATCGTCGCCCAGAAGTTCATTGCAAGTGTTCGAATTTGAATTTCAGCGAGTATCGATTTCGTCCCATCTAACGTTTCAATAGGATAATCGATAATTACGTGGTATGAACGGTAACCACTTTGTTTCGTATTACTAATGTAGTCGCGCTCTTCAATCACTTTGAAATCTTTTCGTTGACGCAATAGCTCGACGACAATATCAATATCATCCACAAATTGACACATCATTCGAAGTCCTGCGATATCATACATTTCTTCACGCAGACAATCGAATGCAATCCCCCTTTTATTCGCCTTATCAACAATACTCGAAATCGGTTTGACGCGACCCGTGACAAATTCAATCGGTGAATTATGTTCATTCACTTGATATTGTTTGCGCAAACCTTTTAATTTCACTTTTAATTCATCTATGGCTTGTTGATAAGGTGCTAGAAAAATTTCCCATTGGTTCATCTTAACTCACTCCGCTTCATTTGAGTTCAAATGTTTCTTCAACAGCAGACACAAATTCTTTCCCATAGTTTGAATTACCTTTTATATTATCGAGCAGGTAATCTAATTCCTCAGAAAACTTTGTGAGCATTAAGGAATCATTAATGACTATCTCTTTATCTCGATGTTCGTGAAGCATTGACCAAGTTTCTTCTACAAACAATAAGTATGAGAATGAAGCGCCATCGTCTAATAAATAAACAAAAGCATGACGGTCACTATCGGCAAGCATTTGTCCGACTTCTGTTAGACCTTCTGTAGGTTGATCCGTATAGCATAAAATACGGTTATCTTGAATTTTTACTTCGTTGACATAAATACGCATATACTTTCCTCCTCATCACATAATATTTTAACACAATTCACGCGCACTCTCATCGGTGAACTCTACCCTATTCTAAATACTTTTCAATCAAGTATCAATTCGGCATAATATGGCATAAGGAGTGATTTTATTGGCAATCGAACGTGAAATAGAATTTAAACAATTATTGGACGCAAACAGTTATACATCTATCAAAGCACAATATTTTAAAGATCAGACCCCTTTTAAACAAGTCAATTACTATATCGATACGGCTGATTTTCAAATACAATCTCAAAAAATGGCATTGCGCATCCGTGAAAAAGCTGACGGTACTTTTGAACTCACATTAAAAGTCCCTGACACAGTCGGCTTGTTAGAATATAATGCGCACTTCCACATTCAACCAGCAGAAAATATGACACTCAACCCTTCTGATGTCGATGACGAAATACGTGAAGTACTTCAACAGCGGCATGTTCAATTAGATGAACTAAAAATTTTAGGTGCTTTAACGACGTATCGATTAGAAACTCAGACAGACGAAGGATTACTCGTACTTGACCATAGTCTTTACTTAGGCACTGAAGATTATGAGCTCGAATTTGAAGTGCGTGATTTCGAAGCCGGTCAACAAGCTTTTAACAGTTTATTGGCACAGCTCAAGTTGTCACCCGTTGTCCCGAAAAATAAAGTTCAACGCTTTTTCGAATATCAACGCGAACATCAGTGAAAAAACTTAAAAGCTTTATAGCAAACCATGCATTTTTCTTTAACTCTTATTTCATAAACTGTAAAATAATAAAAATAACATTTTGAAGGTGGGTTTGAGAGCAAAGTAATGCGCGACTTTAATTAGCACGACTTTGTTTACTCTCAATCTATTTAGTGACGCTTAGTTCATACAGGTGGCGATTTTTGTACATTCAAAAACCGTCATGTTACACCTTTATTTTTTGCCGAAAATCTTAATAAGTACAGCTGCCAAAACGAAACATCTTGTATGTAAGTGTTTTTGCTTTGAAATGTAAAAATTCATGTTATGATTTATATATAATAAGTCATATGAGCGGTGATATAAATGACACAAACGCCTTATGAAGTGATTGGACAAGAAAAGCTCTATCAGCTCATTGATCACTTCTATAGCCTTGTAGAACAAGATAATCGTATGAATCATTTGTTCCCAGGTGATTTTGCAGAAACAGCACGTAAACAAAAACAGTTTTTAACACAATTTTTAGGAGGACCCGACTTGTATACCCAAGAACACGGTCACCCTATGTTAAGAATGCGCCATATGCCTTTTCCTATCGACGACAAAGCGAAAGAGGCTTGGCTTGAAAATATGTATACTGCAATCACGCACGCCCAACTTTCTCACGGTGCGGGCGATTATTTGTACGAAAGATTACGTCTAACAGCAAATCACATGGTCAATATAGAAAATTAATTGTAGGTGAAATAACATGACGAAAGAATTGAGAGCTATTGTAAATACTTGTCGTGAAGATTCAAATCTTTCACCTGTTAGTAAGATTGAAATATATTCTTTTTTTGATCCATTTGACAAAGACAGTTTTAAACTATCTGCCGTTTTGTCAAAGTTAAGAATTGAATATCATCAATATATCCGTATTCGTCATATTTTAAACCCATCATTGCGGATACTCACGAAATGTCAGGCACAAAGTACATCAGATCGAGACAATATTGCACTCGCCTTTAAAGCAGCGGAGTTACAAGGGCGTGCACGTGCGCATCGTTTTATGCATCTCATTCAAAATGAAATTATACCGAAGCGCGATATTGTGACAGAGGACATGATAGCAAAATGTATTATTAATGCTGGACTGGATTATGATGTTTACCTTGACGATTTAAAAAATGGGCAATTACGTGAGAGTTTGAAAGTCGACCTCCATATCGCACGAGAAATGGAAGTCGAACAGGCCCCTTCTTTAGTATTTTTTAATGAGGATATTCAAGCTGAGGGGTTAAAAGTGGAAGGGCTTTACCCGTACCATATTTATACGTATATCATTAACGAAATGATGGGATCACCTATAGAAAAAAGCTTACCACCTAAATTATGCGAGTATATTCAACAAAAGCAATTGGTGACTGAGGAAGAGTTACTCACTATTTATGAATGGCCAGAGAAAACGTTGCAGAAAGAGTTAAAGAAATTAATGTTGCAACAGAAAGTAAGAAAATTGAATTATCCAGACGGTGAATTTTGGAAGTCGATGATGTAAAGAGGTATCTCGTTTGTGGGGGACCTCTTTTTTACGTTATTTTTGAATGGTGAGCACATGTCTTATTTTGAGGTTTCTACTTATCGCAAGTAATAAATCATTTACAACGACCTAAGCCCTCCTACGACTTGAGCGGATCTAAAAATTTTGAAATGCTCATGTTCGAAAAAGGAATGTGCTTCCCTCTTTTTAATGCTCCACCCAACATTAATAGGAAAGCCCCGAATCTGTGTGGTGATATGACTACTCAAGTTCGGAGTTTTTTTAATCCATTTTATAAACTTGATTGAAAAGTATTTAAAACGCTTTGTACTTCTTTTACAGCAAAGTGATTTAATAGAGAAGATAACGATAACATACCTTTAGAGGCTTTTTAGTCAATTTATTTAATATGGTTAACTTTGAATGACTTCTCATACACATTTTTATATCGCATGCTTCTGATATGATAAAACGAGAAGGCTATAAACGGAATATTTTGTTGGTTAAGTGGAATATCAATCATTTTGGGTGTCACAATTGTAGGGATGATTTTTAATAAACAGAAAAATTAAGTAAAAAAAAACGCCGTGTTTTGACACGGCGCTAAACAAAGGGGATGGGAGAAATTTTTCACTTCAAACAAAGGGGTATGTTTGTAATGTGATTAATTTCATGTTCATAATATATCACGTGTGTGATGTTGTTTCAACCCATTTAAACCCAGAAATTAAAACTTTCACAAAACTGACATATTGTAAACGGATTCAGCATCCTCAAGCTTTCATTAATTTTTCAAAAGCGTCTAATTTTTGTTCAAACACTTTACATGCATCCTCAATTGGACCTGGTGTTGTCATATCGACACCAGCATTTTTCAAGATTTCGATCGGATAATTTGAACTTCCTTTTTTCAAAAATTCATTAATGTAACGTTCAACAGCAGGTGCACCTTCTGTTAAAATTTGATGACTTAAACTTTGTGCTGCACTATAACCCGTCGCATATTGATAGACGTAATAGTTCATATAGAAATGTGGAATGCGTGACCATTCTTTACTAATATAATCATCTGTTTCAACAGTATCACCAAAATATTGACGGTTTAATGCGGCATATTCTTCGTTCATACGTGTTGCAGTTAATGGCTCCCCTGCTTCTTCAATTTGATGAATTTTATGTTCAAATTCTGCAAACATTGTCTGACGGAATAATGTTGCACGGAAACGTTCTAATTCTTGGTTGAGTAAGAGTAAACGACGCTTGTCATCTAAATTCTGCTCCATGTAGTGGCTTAATAACGCTTCATTACATGTTGATGCCACTTCAGCCACGAAAATAGAATAACCGCTCATATTTGATGGTTGGTTTTTACGACTGAAATAGCTGTGCGCTGAATGACCGAATTCGTGTACTAACGTATACAAGTCAGATACTGTGTCAGACCAGTTTAATAAAATGAATGGATTTGTTTTGTGTGAACCTGATGAATAAGCACCTGAGCGTTTACCTTTGTTTTCATAAACGTCGACCCATCTGTTATTCAAACCTTCTTTAATAACATTTAAATATTCTTCGCCCATCGGTTCAAGACCTTTTAACATCCATTCAACCGCTTCGTCATAAGGCATTTCAAATTTGATATCTTTAACCATTGGCGTATACATATCGTACATTTTCAAATCATCGACACCGAGCAATTCTTTTCTTAATTTTGTGTAACGATGTAACAGTGGCAAGTATTCATGAACTGTTTTCACGAGATTGTCGTAAACCTCTTCAGGAATATGGTTGTTACCTAATGCTTGCGCTCTTGCACTCTTATAGTTGTGAGAACGTGCATTAAACACATGTTTCTTCACTTCACCTGCTAATGTTGCCGCCAATGTATTGTTATAGCTACCATAGGCTTTATACATGTTTTCATAAGCTGATTGACGTAAAATACGATCATCTGACTCTAAATATTTGATGTATGAACCTTGTGTCAATGCATGCTTTTCACCGTCTTTGTCTGTGACATCATCAAATGTTAAGTCGGCATTATCAAACATACTGAACACATTGCTCGGTGTAGACAACGCATCTTGCGCTTCAGTTAATAATTTTTCTTTTTCTGCATCTAAGACGTGCGGACGTTTTTGGTTAATTAAGTTCAAATCAAATTCGAAACGTTTTAATCCTTCATGTTCAGCAACGTAAGATTCGATTGTTTTTTCATCGATTTGAAGTAATTCTGGTACTAAGAAACTCCAAGCCGAACTTAATTTAATGGCTAATTGATGTGCCCGCGCTTCAAAACCTGTGTATTTGTCATTCGCTGTGTCTTGGTCTTGCTTTAAATGTGCATATACATAAACTGATTCAAGTTCTGTTTCAATTTCATCTTCTAATGAAAGGGCTTGATACAATGTTTCCGCATCATCACCTAAATGGCCTTTGAATTGCTCTTCTTTGCCAAGATAGCTTTCAACTGTTTTAAACGCTGCTTCCCAAGCCTCATCACTTTCGAAAATCGTCGTGAGGTCCCATGAATATTCTGGATACTTTTGTTCTTGTTGTTCTCTTGTTAATTGCTGGCTCATTATAAATTCCTCCTCGTGATGTATGTAACACTCCTATTTTCTCATTTTTCTCAAAATAATGCACCCTATATACCTAAAAATTGAGAAGTTTTAAATAACGCTGTACGATTCGGTTGATGATCTGTTGACAATCGCATTCCTCTACTGCAAAATGACGAAACTTCAATTGCTTTAACAACAGTGAATGACTCGGTATACCTGCTTGAAGACATTTCAATATGTACAGTTGCCATAACACTGGATGCGTATGGATGTAAATTTGTTCCGGAAATAGAAAGCCTGTAATTTTCGTAACTTGTTTGTCCGACATGCGCATTTGATACATCAATGACAGCGTAGGCTCTAACACACTGTTTTGACGCCGACATTGCTGAATGTATTTCAAAATTTGAGATGTCGACAGCTTTCTGACAATCACATCATACTGAGGTTCCTGTTGTAATGCGCGGCTAAATTCTTGAATAGAAAGCGGCGTCAATTGTCCATGAAAGGTTTTGGCAGTGATCGGCATGATGTGGGACAATCTGAACAGCTCACATGATGTTGTATCCATACAATATAACGTTTTTATAGAAGGGATGATACATTGTTGTTGCAGTTGTGATAACACATAAAGTCCCTTTTTTATTTGAGGTTTTTCCGCTAACCATAAAACGTGATATCCCTCTCTTTGTAATCCTTCTGTCCGTGCTCTCATCGTCTTTATCGCAATGGAACTCAGTTGAACCTCAATAGCCCATACTCCAAAAATAATATCTGGAATTTGTGTAATGCTTTTAATATAAGGCTCCAATTGTGTTTCCGAATCGATTTCACAAAGTTGTTCATACAAAGCAGCTTTACATCGTGCGTGCTGAACAGACTCTCCTTTTAAATGTACATGCCCCATTGAATGCCGATAATGCGCAAAATGAGCACCTTTCCGCACCCCTTGCTTTAAAATCAATACTTCTTTACAGATTGGACAATGATACACTTCTTCCTTACGTGCGTGCGTTGCTAAAATTTGTTGCGATTGCGCATTATAAGCTGTTAACATCTCTTTTCACCTCATCCTATTACACGTTTAAGTTTGTAGAATTACTTTGGGATAAGGTAAATTTTTTCGCAAATAAAAAGACCAAGCGATACACACCTCTTGACCTCATTTTTATCTATATGTTTCCCAGTTGGCCTCGACTTACGCAGCAATATGTATAACATGATAATCTGACACTACAACCATGCCATATGAATAGTTAAAATAAAAAGAGAAAACCCTACGCAAATAGGGTCATCCCTTTCTTTCATGTAAGCGTCTATATTTTATTTATTTCTCGCTTTTAATAAAACTAAAACTCCCACAGATAACAATGATAATACGATGGGTAATTGACTTGTTTTATCAGATTCACCTGTGTTTGGTAATTCTTTTACAGTAGCGTTTGAAGTTACTGCTTTATCATGTTGCGCAGCTGGCGTGACTGCTTTTGGATGACTCGGCTGATCATTATGCTTTTTGTCACTGTTATTTGCACGCTGCTTATCCTTGTTGTTTTTACTCTGTTGGTCATGATGATTTTGTTTGTCAGCATACATAAATTTAAACTCTGGTAAAGGCCCTTCATTTTCGACATAATCTTTGTGTGGATATACATTCGGTTCAACAAGCGTACCATCCGCTTTTCGAATATAATGATCTAATGGCTCTTGATTTGAATCAGATGAATCTTTCTTAGAGTCAACTCGAAATTTAAACTCTGGTAAAGGTCCTTCATTCTCTACATAATCTTTATGTGGGTACACGTTCGGTTCAACCAGTGTGCCATCCGCTTTTCGAATATAATGATCTAACGGTGCCTGATCTGAATTTTGATTCGTTTCACTTGATGACGTATTGTTTTGAATCGTTTCTGCGGCATAAGATTCGTTACTTACAAAAAATGTTGCTAATAGCCCCAGACCAAGTACTGCAATTGTTTTCTTCATTAAAAAGACCTCCATTTTCTATTTTGTAGCATTAACATTAACATAGCCTAACCATTTATCACTTTTAATTGAGTATAAAGAATAATATTGTCTACCATTTCCTAATGTGTAAATATATTTAGCAATAACCGGTTTGTTAACATATGCATCACTTTTCCCTTTTTTTGAATCGAAATAAAAACTATTCCATAAATCATATTTCTTCTTAGTAATTACTACTTTTTTGTTATAAGAAACAGCAGTAACATTGACTGAATGATTCATATTGCTATATCCTGCCCAAGTGCCATCTTTATTGTATAAAGAAAGGTATTTATTACCATTTGGATGATTATAGTAATATTTAGCATTATACACTTTCCCAAGTTTACCTTTGGTTTCAGATTTTACTTTTAAAAATTGAAGATCTCCCCACAATTTTTGACCTTCTTTTGAAATAGAAACATTTTTGTTATAAGTATGAGCCACAGGTGTCCCAATCCAATATTTTATATAATCTAGATATTGTGGAGTAATCCTTGTTCCAAAATTAAATGTTTTACCTCCGTTTGTATGAATTGCCACAAGCTTGTTGCTTTTAACATCCCATACACCACTACCACTTTGTCCTCCAGATGTATCAGCATCATAATAAACTCTATATTTATCCAAATTTATTATTTTACCAGTAGATCGCCACATATAATATTTTAAATCATTACTGTTTGTTCGATCGGTCTTATCATCAGGATAACCTGCTGTTGCAATTTTATCCCCTAAAGCAATAGTAGATGTTATACCCAAAGAACCTGTTAAACTACCTAAATTTGTATCTAGTTTTATAGCCGCTAAATCATATTTACTATCTAGTGTACTGGTATAACCTTTAAGTACATACGTTTTTATACCTTTTGCAGAACCTCGAATGATATTTCCATATAACCCACTGTATACAGTTATTCTTTCTGCAATCTTTTTTCTTCCCTCATCATATACAACATGAGCTGCAGTTAGCACAGTATCTTTACTAACCATTACACCAGATGCAACATATCCTTCGTAATTTCCCTCTGAATTCTTCCATTCAACTTTTATAGCGACATTCTCTTTAATAGGAGACGAAGTAAATGAAGAGACTTTCTTCCTTTCGTCAGTACCAATAACACTTTCGACATGAGGAAAAAAATCTCCGTAGTTATCGGTATTATTAAAATTAACTTTACTTTGTGTTGATGCTTCTGTACTAGGCATTGGTAATATATCTCCTGGCATAGCAGAAATATCAGTAGCTTGTGACTCAATAATTCCATCATCAGCTATGAATTCTTCTGCATTTACATATGACGGAGTATACATACTAAGAAATAATACAATAAAAACAAGTTTTGTTACCTTTTTCACCTTATCCTCCTCAACCCCTTTTATATAAATATATACATAAATTAAATATTAATCAACAGTAATTTTAATATTATTAAATTAACTTGTATATGAAAGTGTCTTTTCTAGAAAACACTATAAAAAATATACACAATATTATCTCAAAAACATCTATTTATTCTTCACTTACACGAAACCAATATCCTGATTGAGTCGACAAGAAAATTTAGACTTTGGCATATTTCACAAAGAAAATAAACAGGAATAATTTCACTACTTAATAGAAAAATAAAGATGATAAACAGGAATAACAAAATAGGTGAATTATTTTACACTTGGGATAGATGACAACTTACCAAATAATATAATTAAATATCATTTGGTACCACGTCATTAATCGTGAACTAAGCCAAAGCAAGATAATTTCTGACTACATTCTTACGTCATTGTAGAGAAACTGCCCCATCGCCCTCTTCTAATATGTATAAAAAGTATTGCTAACGAAAAGCTAAAAACAAAAAGAGACCAAGCCATAATCACACTTGATCTCTTTTTGATTTATTTGATATTCAATTTATTCTGCTTCAGGGAAATAACGTTTCACTTGTTCTACCACGTTATGACTCATTACAATTTTACCGTAATCATTCAAGTAAAATTCTGTTTTATCACTTGGTGCAGTAAATTCTAAAATTTGTCCATAATAATCATGAATGTGTTCTTCTGCAACAGTATCATCAAAATGAACGATATAGTAATACGTGTCATCTAACATATAAAGTAAGTCTTCAAATTCTGTGAGACGTTGGTCATTTCGATGTGCATAAGCAATCACATCTTCTAAATCTTCAAACCTAAAGATTGCTGTTCGTGTCGTTGTACGATTTTTGCCTGAGCGCTTACGATATGACTGTTCTGTATCTTTATGGTCATCAGTTTCTTCATCTTTCAACGACTGTGACAACAATTCATTAAGTTGACTATCAAATTCATCAAAGGCGCTATCTTCTTCAGACATTTGCATTAAATCATCATTTTTAGATTTTGAAATGGTTACTTCGACACCTTTTTCGAAGGCATGTACTTGAATCCACAATGGCCCTTCAACTACAAAATCTTCTTCTTCGTTGACTTCTTCCATTACTGACCAGAAAAATTCTTCTCCGCGTTTACGGTTCGTCCAAAGATCTTCACGTTTGAATCCACGTGCTTCTATATCTGTATACGTAATAAAAAGCTTCACTGTCATGTCATCAATTCGTTCTATTCTCATATCATCTCACTCCTTACAGTCGATGAATAGTAATCCTATTGTATTAAACAACTTCCAAAAACTCAATCTATTTGTCTGTATCATACAATCTTTCAAGAATACCATATATTAAGTATAACACAATCTGTTTATCACACCATTTTTTGTAACTCCCCTATGACATGTTCATTTAACATCTTCATTTTATACCTCAACTGTACAATGACAATGTCTATGGAGCAAGTCATTTTAATTGTAAGCATTATAGCGTGATCGCCGCATGGGTAAAAACAGAAAAAGGACCAGAACGTCAAAAGTTCTAGTCCTTTAATATATGACTTCATTACGATGAAAGCTTAATCAACCATACGTTGCGCTTCTTGTAATTGGAACGTACGTACTTTACGTGGTAAGAAACGACGAATTTCATCTTCGTTATAGCCCACTTGTAACCGTTTATCATCTAATATGATAGGTCGACGTAAAATGCCAGGATTATTTTGAATAATCGCATATAAATCTTGAAGAGGTAAGGCATCAATATCCACGTTTAATTTTTGGTAAGTTTTAGAACGTGTTGAGATAATTTCGTCCGTTCCATCTTCAGTCATTTTTAAAATTTGTTTAATTTCATCTAAAGTTAAATGTTCAGAAAAAATATTTCGCTCCGTATACGGAATGTCATGTTCTTGTAACCATGCTTTCGCTTTACGGCAAGATGTGCAACTTGGTGAAGTAAATAATGTTACCATACATCTCACTCTCCTAATTTAATGAAAATGAATTCATTGTAATTTAACGTTTCAAGATTAACTGCTCAATATGTGTTAAAACAATTCAAATCTTTACGTTTTCGTTTCTAACGCTATGTTACTATTATACACCTAAAACATTAAAATTAAATGAGAAAAATGCAAAATAATGCAATGATTTCAATAATCAGACTTTAGTAGTAGTTTTGTCAATCCATTCATTACGTTCATCATATCATAACTTACAAACGATGAAAATACTGTTACAATAAGAGTATCGATTAAACATGAAAGAAAGTAGGCTATTCATTATGAAAACGTTATTCTCAGGAATTCAACCGAGTGGTATCCCCACAATCGGTAATTACATCGGTGCATTAAAGCAGTTTGTCGACATTCAAGATGAGTACGACTGTTATTTTTGTATCGTTGACCAACATGCGATTACGGTACCACAAGATCGTTTGAAATTAAGAAAACAAATTCGCCAACTCGCAGCAATTTATCTTGCAACAGGCCTTAACCCAGAAAAAGTTACATTATTTATCCAATCCGAAGTACCAGCCCATGCACAAGCTGGATGGATGTTAACAACGATTTCTTCTATCGGCGAACTTGAACGTATGACACAATTTAAAGATAAATCTCAAAAACAAAGCGAAGGCATTCCAGCTGGATTACTGACTTATCCACCATTAATGGCAGCAGATATCGTATTATATAACACTGACATCGTGCCTGTCGGTGATGACCAAAAGCAACATATTGAATTGACACGTAATTTAGTGGATCGTTTCAACAGTCGCTATAACGACGTTTTGACAAAGCCAGAGATTAAAATGCCGGAAGTCGGCGGACGTGTGATGAGTTTACAAGAACCAACTAAGAAAATGAGTAAAAGTGATGACAATCCTAAAAACTTCATTTCTTTATTAGATGAACCCAAAGTCGCTGCGAAAAAGATTAAAAGTGCCATAACTGATTCGGATGGTATTATCAAATTCGATAAAGAGAACAAGCCAGGTATTACGAATTTATTGACGATTTATTCTAGCTTAACAGGCGAATCTATTGCGTCATTGGAAGACCGTTATGCGAATGTAGGTTATGGTAAGTTCAAAGGAGATTTGGCAGAAGTGGTTGAAAACTTCTTGACGGATTTCCAAGAGAAGTTCAATGGTTTCTATGAATCAGATGAATTGGATAAGATTTTAGATGAAGGCCGTGACAAAGCACATCGCGCATCGTTTAAAACATTGAAGAAGATGGAGAAAGCAATGGGGTTAGGTCGTAAGCGATAAATTGCATGACTTAATTCCATAATAGTTTGGATACTTCATAATTATTTTAGAAAAGTAAAGTTGCAAGGCTGACTAGGAGATGGGACATAAAAATTTTTGATGCTATTGATGCAGTATTTTGTTTAATTTGCCCTCCTTATGATTTGTGTTTTTGATTGCCATCATGGCTTCGCGTTCCTAGGGGCTGGCCCTTCAACTCAATTCGGCTTGATTGAAGCATACATGAGATGGAAGCCGAATTGGATTTTGGGCGCAGTACAGAAATCTCATGTGTCACAAAGATTTCGTAGTACTACCCCCGCAAGGCTGACTAGACTTCTCAAAAGCATAAGTATTGAGAAGTCAGACAGCTACTGCGATAAACAGCAACTACTATCAAAGTAAAGACGTGACTGTTAACAGTATGCACTCATTCCCTCAGGAGTCTCAACCCGGGCGCTATCTAACTTGCAACTGCTTTATTTTTGACAATGCGCCATTTCGTATACTTCCATTTATTTGTTAATCCGCTTTTCCACCTCACCTCTTCTCTTTATTCCTCACTTTATCATCCAATAAGATTTGCTGATGTCCAATTTTTAATTCATCTCAGGTTTGTTGCTTTGCCTTTTGATTCGTACTAGTTTGTCCTCAACAGTTTTTGTCTGTGTTCTTCTTTTACACCACTCGCAACTTATCACCACAAAAAAGCGTGTTACTGCATAGGATGAACCTAAACAATAACACACTTTTTAGTTTGTTCTTTAGACTACTTTTCTTTCTTCTTACCTGTTTCTCTATCAATACTCTTATCGATATAAGCGTATTTCAATGTTGTATCCCCAGCGAAGTTATGATAGTAAAGATTTTTCACTTGTGGGTTCGTTAAATGCGCTTCACCTTTTTGATAAATTGGTGCGATAGGTGCTTCAGCTAATAATAATTCTTCAGCGTCTACTAATGTTTGGTTACGCTTTTTAACGTCACTTAACAACGGCCCGTTCGCATCTTTAATTTTTTGATCATATTCTTTATTACTCCAACCTGTGTTGTTTGATGCGTTACCTGTAGTCATAATGTATAAATATGTCATCGCATCAGGATAGTCTGGACCCCAACCTGAGATAGAAATATCGTAGTTGCCGCTTTGTTCACGTGCAACACGTTGTTTAAATGGTAACTGTTGAATTTTAATTGTAACACCTGGCAAGTTTTTCTCAATTTGCGCTTTAATAAATTCAGCGGAAATTTTGTTCGCTGGTGTATCATCTGTATTCATTTTAAACGTGAATTCGCTTTGACCTAAAGCTTTTTTCGCATTTTCAAAGTGTGCTTTTGCTTCATCTGGATTGTACTTTAATGGTGATTTAATTTGATCAGTATAATCTTCGCCATTTGGATCTTTGGCTGTTTGTTTTGATGTAAAGCCATCACTTGGCGCAGAACCATTGTTGAGTACTGCATCAACGTAAGCTTTTTTATCGACCGCTTTTGCCAACGCAAGACGCATATCTTTATTTTTAAATGCTGGCACTTTATCTTGGTTGAGTTTCAAATAGAATGTCGCCGCAAGTAAACGTTTTTGTAATGCTGGTGTTCCTTTATATTTATCCACCTGCTCTGATGAAATCGTCGTATCATCGACGGATTCTGTATCGTACAGTGACGCACCTGCTTGACCGTCTTTTAACACTTTATAGTTAATTTTATCAAGTTTGACGACATCTTTATCCCAATACTTGTCATTTTTAACTAATAAAATTTTATCTTCTACTGCCCATTGTTTCACTTTAAATGGACCATTATAAACCGCTTTTTCAGCTGTTGTACCGTAGCGATCACCAAATTTTTTCACGACTTTTTCATTTTGAGGTAAAAACGTACCGAACGCTAACATTTCTTTATAATATGGAATCGGTTTTTCCAATTCAAATTGTAAAGTATAGTCGTCTAGCGCCTTCACACCGAGTTCTGAAGGTTTCTTTTTACCCATGTTAATTTGTTCAGCATTTTTCAAGTCATACATAATATACGCATACTCTGAAGCTGTATCTGGATCTAGCACACGACGCCATGAGAAGACGAAATCGTGTGCTGTCACAGGATCTCCGTTCGACCATTTCGCATTTTTACGCAGTTCAATCGTCCACGTTTTGCCATCGTCAGAAATTTTCGGTTGACCTTTCGCGACACCCGGTACTGCATTATCATTTTTATCTAAAGTATACAACCCTTCATAGACTTGATTAAATTTATCGAAGCTTACTGAGTCTGTTACTTTAGCTGTATCGAGTGAGGACATATCTTGCGCAATCACTTTACGAAATACTTGTCCTTCGTCACTATAAATCCCACCATTGTTACCACATGCTGCTAATACGAGTACTGATAAAACAGATGTGATGAATAATTTTAATCTATGCTGCTTTTTCAATTGTGATTCCCCCTTCCCGTCTTTATACACCGACTGATTGGTGTTCCGTTTGATATTGTTTCAATTCTTCTTCTGTCGCAAACACATAATGATCTTTCGCGCACTCCACTAATCGACGGTGATCATTTTTCGTATGATCCTCTTCATATGCGACACGTGTTCTTGTACGTTCACTTTCTGGATCAGGTTGTGGGACAGCAGATAATAAAGACTTCGTATAAGGGTGAATCGGATTGTGATAGATTTCATCAGCAGGTCCAAGTTCTACAATTCGTCCAAGATGCATGACAGCAATTCGGTCCGAGATGTATTTCACCATTGATAAATCATGAGCAATAAACAAAAATGTGATATTGCGTTCACGTTGTAATTTTTGCATTAAGTTGACGACTTGTGCTTGAATCGATACGTCTAATGCTGAAATCGGTTCGTCTGCAATAATAAACTCAGGTTCCACCGCTAATGCACGGGCAATCCCGATACGTTGACGTTGCCCCCCTGAGAATTCGTGCGGATAACGATTAGCGTGACTTTTTCTTAACCCTACAGTTTCTAACAAGTCATAGACACGCTTTTTACGATCTTTTCGGTCTTTCGCTAAACCGTGAATATCAATCCCTTCCGCAACAATATCCATTACTTTTAAACGTGGATTCAATGATGCGTATGGATCTTGGAAAATCATTTGAATCTTTTTATTAAACTGCAATAAATCTTTACGCTTTTTAATTTCTTGAATATTAACCCCTTCGTAAAGCACCTGTCCATCTGTGACATCGTTCAACTTGATAATCGCTTTACCTGTTGTCGATTTACCAGAACCTGATTCGCCTACAAGTCCGAAAGTTTCTCCTTTAAAAATTTTAAAAGAAATATCTTCAATCGCACGAACTTCATTGCGTTTGCCTTGATTGAAATATTGCTTCAAATTTTTCACTTCAACTAATACTTCTTTTTCATTCATTAAACGACACCCTTTCTACGCGTTCTGGTTTGGCAAAGTTATTCGGCATTGGACGCTGCTTACGCTTTACCATTTCTGGCGGTTCAACTTCAGGTGCACGCTCATCTAACAACCATGAACGAACAAAATGTGTTGGTGACACTTTAAACCATGGGGGCGCCTCTTTGAAATCAATCGCCAAAGCATAATCACTACGCGCCGCAAAGGCATCTCCTTTAGGTGGACGTGTTAAATCAGGTGGTGAACCTGGGATAGCTAACAATGCTGTGTCATCCGCCATTTCTAAATCTGGCATAGATGAGAGTAAGCCCCATGTGTATGGATGTTTTGGATCATAGAAAATTTCGTTGACATCGCCTGTTTCAATCATTTGACCGCCGTACATCACTGCGACACGATCTGCCACATTCGCCACCACACCTAAATCGTGCGTGATAAAAATAATAGACGTATCAATTTTTTGTTGAAGCTCTTTCATCAAGTCTAAAATTTGTGCTTGCATCGTTACATCAAGTGCCGTTGTCGGTTCATCGGCAATTAAAATTTTCGGTTCACATGCCAATGCCATCGCAATAACGATACGTTGACGTTGACCTCCTGAAAATTGATGGGGATATGCATTGAAGCGCTCTTCAACACGTTTTAAGCCAACGAGTTTTAACAACTCGACTGCACGTTTTTTCGCTTCAGCTTTACTTAAGCCGATATGACGAATAATCGGTTCCATCACTTGTTTCCCAATTTTCATCGTTGGGTTCAGTGATGTCATCGGATCTTGGAAAATCATTGAAATTTCTTTCCCACGTAATTTCATGAGTTCCTTTTCCGATTTTTGTGTTAAATCTTCTCCGTTAAAAATAATACTGCCGTTTTTAATGCGACCTGTTTGCCCTTGGAATAATTTCGTGATTGCTTTCGTTGTGACAGATTTCCCTGAACCTGACTCTCCAACGATGGCCAATGTTTCACCTTTATCCAAGTACAAATCAACGCCTCTAACTGCTTGCACTTCCCCTGCTTCAATATCGAAGGATACATGCAAGTCATTGATTTCTAATACACGCTCAGACATTGTACATTCCTCCTTTATTTACGCATCTTAGGGTCAAATGCATCGCGTAGCCCATCACTAAAGAGATAGAAAAATAGAATTAATAAACTTAATACGACCGCTGGAATAAACAACTCATGTGGATGGATTAATAACATCGCACGGCCATCATTTACAAGCGAACCTAAAGAAGTTCTTGGTGCAGGTACCCCAATTCCGATAAAGCTTAAAAATGCTTCAAAGAAAATCGCGTTCGGCACAGTAAACATTGACGTAACAATAATCGCACCTAACGTATTCGGTAAAATATGTTTAAAAATCAGTTTTAAATTCGATGATCCTAATGTACGTGATGCTAATACGAACTCTTGATTTTTTAATTTTAAGAATTCTCCACGTACAACACGGCTCATCCCAATCCAACCTGTAATTGTCATCGCTAAAATAATTGTCCAAATTGATGGTTCAAAAATTAAGACGAACAAAATCACGACAATTAGCGTTGGGATTGAAGAAATAATTTCGATAATACGTTGCATAATATCATCAACGCGACCACCGAAATAGCCGGAAATCGCACCGTAAATCACACCAATAAAGATATCTAATAACGCGGCAACAAGACCAATAAAGAGTGATACTTGCGTCCCTTGCCATGTACGTGTCCATAAATCACGTCCGAGTTGGTCCGTACCAAACCAGAAGTTTTCTGTCACGTGTGCTTTTTCATAGGCATTACCATCTACACCTTGTCCATCAAACGGTAGAAATGGCACTTTATCTAATACTGCAATTTTCGCCGGTAAGTTACGGCGTTGTACATCTTGTTCTGCAAAGTCATGCCCGTTTAATAACGGCCCAATCAAAGCAAATAAGATGATAATCACAAGACCTATCATCCCAACTACAGCAAGTTTATTACGCTTTAATTGTGCCCAAGCATCTTGCCAAAATGTGCGACCTTCACGTTGAAATTCTTGTTCTCCACTATCCGGTGCACCTGTACGAATAAAATCTTCGTGCATCATTCCAGAGGTTTGCGCAACTGTCGCGCCTGAATGATCATCTTGTGGTAAATGACGTTCTTGATTTGACATTATTTTTTACCTCCTTGCAAGCGAATTCGTGGATCAATTAAACCGTAAAGGACGTCCACAATGAAAATTGAAGCGATAAACAACGTACTGAATAATAATGTAATCGCCATAATCACTGAGAAGTCATTTGTTGTAATCGAACGCACAAACTGGTCACCAAGTCCTGGTACACCGAAGATATTTTCAATCGTTAATGTCCCAGTTAAAATACTCGCTAACATTGGTACAAGAATAGTGACAACTGGAATCAGTGCATTTCGTAACGCGTGCCCGAATAATACTCTTGCTGTCGAATTCCCTTTTGCTCGAGCAAGTAATATATAATCAGAACTCAACACTTCAATCATTTCCGCTCGAATATATCGTGCCACTGTTGCTAAAACAACTGCTGATAATGCGAGTGATGGTAAGATTGCCGTAGATACGCCTTCCCAACCCGCTACTGGAAACCATTGTAAACGCACCGCGAACACGTATTGTAATAATACTGCTAATACGAATGACGGTACCGAAATGGCGATAACCGATATAAAGGTGGCGAGATAATCTACCCATGTGTTTTGTCGGGTCGCTGCGATAACCCCGAGTATCACCCCTAAAATGACACCAATGACCATCGCAAATAAGCCCATTTGAAACGACGGTACTAATCTCGGTTTAATGAGATCCCAAACAGGTTGGTTGTCGTATTGGAATGAATTACCAAAATCTCCTTTTACAACATTTTTCATATAGTTGCCGTACTGAACAGGTAGTGGATCATTTAATCCATATTTCTCATTCAAAATGGTCTTTTGTTGTTCACTTAACTTTTCATCGTTAAATGGTGAACCTGGCATTAATTTCATCAAGAAAAATGTGATGGTAACAATGATGAATAGAGAAATGACCATATACAGCAAACGCTTTAACGTATATCTAAGCATTGATTTTTACCCCCTACATGCTAATTAACATTCCCTTCTAAATTTTCAGAAATATTAATGCCATTATAAACTTTTCATAAAATTTAATCAATAACATTTTGATTTACCTCAATAAAGTTTTAGATATTTTAGCTTTATACCTACTCTTTAGACAGGGTATAAATTTTTAATGAACTAAAAATAAGATGTCAAATTGAGCTGTTTCCGTTACAATATGGGAGTAAATACAAAAAAGGACTGAAACGATGAAATACTTAAACAACAATGCGTTAATCTATATCTTATTAACACCTATCGCAAGCTTGATCATTTGGCTGTTCTCGACACATTCTTTCACCCAGTTGTTGAACATCTTTTTCACCGTATCTATTTTAGTCGGCATTTTATTGTTCACACTGTTAATCGTGCAAGAAGGGATACTCGATGTGACAAGCTATGGTTTTAGAAAGTTCCGTTACCAAATGATGCGCAAAAAAAATCGTTCACGTTTAGAAGACGACGAATTTTTTAACCCTAAAGAACCTAAAAAAGCACACCATTTTGTATCACCGTGGATTAAACCTGCTTTAATCATGCAGCTCGTCTACTTTTTATTAGCGATTATCATTGCATATTTAATTTAAAATGATGTGTATCTCTTATGCACAAATGTTTGTTTAGCGTGTGTATGAAGTCTGATAATTCCGAAATATCGCCGACATCCTTTATCACTTTTAAGTTATTTATCCATTGTCAGTTCGAATGCTCTATTTAGAACTCAGCTCACATGCATGATGCCTTGTGATGATAGATTTGTAGCAATATGACAACAACAGCAGGGTACTTCATAAATGGAATATTTGTGACGACTTTCTACTATTATATAGTGACTTTTTACCATTTCATTTCCAAAGTAGAGCCTCATGTAACCATCCAAATGTGCTTCTAATACAAACAGTGCTGTATAACTATTCAGAGAAATGAAAATGACTTTAACAATAGCAAAACCCAAAAAGACGAGGGAATTTTGAGATGGCCTCGTCTTTTTTTAGTCAAAAATATTTTTATTAGAATTTTCGAAAAAGTAAAGGCCTTCATTTTTTTGTATGTATTATAATTAATGACTAGGGGGGATTGCATGAAAAACTCAATCATACTGTTATGTTTTGAAACGATATCAACATTTTTTCTGCTATTTTTACATTTGCTTGTGGCTTCTACATTTTAACAATTACGGATTCGGGCTCAATTTTCGGGAGTTATCTTGCTGTTCTATCTATCATTACTGTACTTACTAGCCCATTGTTAGGCAATTTAATTGATCGACATTCCAATAAAAAATACTGCTATTCGGTCAACTTTTAAGCAGTATGTCTTTATTTTTATTTGCATGTCTCCATCACAACGACATCTCTAGTATCTTTACAGTGATGATTATTTTAGTTTTTGTTGATGCGATGGTTAAAATAACGATTTCGTCCAATTTTAAGTTTATCACGGGGCCTTTACTTAGAAAAAATGGTATCGATAAGGCAAACCATTCAAACCGCTTCATTACTCATCACACCCATTTTAGGCGGATTCATCGTTGCAATCATCAAAATCAATACACTCGCGTTCATCAATGCGGCTACAGAGCGCATTGGCTTGATTTTATTGCTCTTTTTAACATTTAAAAATCCAACTGTACATCCTAAAGCAACATCATTTTCAAAAGGTTTGTTAGAAGGCATGACATACTTATTTCACCATCATCCATTAAAGATGATCATCATCACGAGTTTATGTATGAATTTCTTATGTAATGCCCTCATTGTCGGATTCCCTATCGTCATTGTGAACCAACTCCATTACTCGTCAAAACTTTTAGGTATGGCTGAAGGTGTACTTGGAGGTGCTATTGTACTTTCGTCGCTCGTTATCACGATGTTTAAAATCAATAGCCACATTAAAAATTTATATGTCATCTCTATGTTATTACAAGCTTTATCCTTATTGATTGTTGCGTCTACATACTTTTTACTCACAAATCCTATGCTCGTCTACAGTTTGATATTGCTCAGTAACGTTTTGTTAGGCTGTTCAGTGTCGCTGAATATTATTACATTTCAAATGATGATGCATCAAATGATTGAAGAAAATTTCAAATCACGCGTATTTTCATTAACACAAAGTATCGTTTTCGGTTTGACACCTTTATCGTGTGTCTTATTCGGGTTGTTCGTACCGCTTCACTATGGTATCGTCTATGTCGTTTGTTCTATTATCGCATTCATCGTCGTGCTGTTTTTTAGAAAAAGTTACATACATGAATAAAGCGATGACACCCTCTATCATCATAGAAAGCATCATCGCTCATTTTTAATCGCTCTATTCACTATATTTCTTGAAAATTAATACAGCGTTATGTCCACCAAAACCTAAACTGTTGCTCATCGCATATTCGATGTCATGATCCACCGCAACATTTGGTGTAATGTCTAAATCAATTTCTGGATCTGGTGAATTTGCATGGATGGTCGGTGCGATTTTACTATCACGGATAGATAAAATAGAGAAAATCGCTTCGACACCACCTGTTGCACCTAATAAGTGACCTGTCATTGATTTTGTAGAACTAATTTTAAGGTGATACGCTGCTTCACCAAACGTATTTTTAACCGCTTGAATTTCAGATAAGTCGCCTACTGGTGTACTTGTCCCGTGTGCATTTAAGTACTGAATATCGCTCGGTTGGATACCTGCATCTTTAATCGCAGCTTCCATCGCACGAGAACCACCTTCACCTTCTGGACCTGGCGCAGTAATATGATACGCATCACCTGTAGCACCGTATCCGACAAGTTCAGCATAAATTTTCGCGCCACGTGCTTGTGCAGATTCTAATGATTCTAAAATTAAAATCCCTGCACCTTCACCCATGACAAAACCGTCACGACCTTCTTGGAATGGACGACATGCTGTTTCGATGTCACCATTTGTAGTTAACGCACGGCTCGCACTAAATCCTGCAATAGACATATGTGTGATTGGGGCTTCTGTTCCCCCTGCAATCATCACGTCTGCATCGCCACGTTCGATAATTTTAAATGCTTCACCAATAGAGTTCGTTGCAGTCGCACATGCTGTAACTGTTGCACCGTTTGGCCCTTTCGCACCTGTATCAATTGACACTTGTCCTGATGCCATATCTGGAATTAACATCGGTACGAAGAAAGGACTAACGCGACGTGGTCCTTTGGCTTTCAATTGATCATATGCTTGTTCAAATGTTTCCATACCACCGATGCCTGAACCAATCCATACGCCGACACGATTCGCATTCGTTTCATCAATTGTAAGTCCTGAATCTGTTAACGCTTCACGTGACGCTACAACGGCATATTGTGTAAAGCGCGCCATTTTACGTGCTTCTTTTTTAGGAATAAAGTCTTCAACATTAAAATCTTTTAGTTCTCCACCAATGTGCACTTGATAAGGTTCTGTATCGATTCTAGTAATTTTATCAATACCATTCACACCATTTAATGCATTTTCCCACATTGACGGGACATCATTTCCGATTGGTGATAAGCCACCAAGACCTGTCACTACAACACGCTGTTTTTTTGTCATATTCATTTCCTCCTCTATTTATTTACCCCATCTGATGACGATTGAGCCCCAAGTAAGTCCGCCACCGAAGCCTACAAAAACAACGACATCATCGTCTTTAATACGTCCATTTTCTAGTTCTTGTTTGACACTGAGCGGGATAGAAGCTGCTGATGTGTTACCAAATTTATCCACTGAAACACTCATTTTTTCTTTTGGTAAATTTAATCGTTGACGCGCGGATTCCATAATACGGATATTCGCTTGGTGTGGAATAAACATATTAATGTCATCTGGGCCTAAATTCGCTTTTTCAACTGCACGTTGTGACGATTCACCCATCACACGTACCGCAAATTTGAAAACTTCGCGGCCATTCATACGAATAAAGTTTGTTTCTTGATCTTGGTAAAGGTATTTGCCACCAACACCATCTGAACCTAACTCATAGCTCAGAATACCACGATTTTCAGATACTTCGCCAATAATCACTGCACCTGCACCGTCTCCAAACAAAATAGCAGTTGAACGGTCATTTAAATCTGTAATTTTTGAAAGTTTATCTGCACCCACTACGAGCACATTTTGATATTCACCTGATAATACAAATGAACGTGCTGTAACGATACCGTACATAAATCCAGAACATGCGGCTAATTGATCCATAGATGCAACTTTACCGAGTCCTAGTCGCTGTTGTAACATATTTGCCACTGTTGGAAAACGATGATCTCCAGTAGATGTTGCAACAATAACCATGTCTATGTCTTGTGCATCGATACCTGCATCTTCAATCGCACGAATACTTGCTTCATACGCTAAATCAGATGTATCTTGATTCTCATCTGCCCATCTACGTTCTTTAATCCCAGTCATTTGTGAAATCCATTCGTCAGATGTATCTAGGTATGATTCAAAATATGCATTATCGACAACTCGATCTGGGGCATATGCACCAAATCCTTTAATACCTACATTCATGGTTTGAACACCTTCTTTTAAAATTTTTAATACCAGGTATTAATTTAACATATAGTCACAAAAAAAGACAAGTGACATGCTAGGGATGGTATACAAAACATCTCAAGCATACTATAATAGAATTATCAGTTAAATGGAGGCAATATACAATGAAATACTTCATCACATTGATTTGGGCTGTTTTACTTATAGAAATGATTAATTTCGTTTTAAATAGCTTGAGTGGTGGCGGTCCACTAAATGTTGTGACGCCATTGTTTGTCGCTGTCATTATAGTGATTGCACTTGCATTGTTAGATGTTGCAACGACACCACCGAAGCAATCACAAGATACGAATGAGATTTGACATCGTATGCCATTTTGAAAAGGTTGGATGTTGGACAGAATTTTTGTTCAATTTCTAGCCTTTTTTACATATTCCACACGTATTTCAAAGCACTTGCCCATACGTAAAAAACTGACGAGACTTTAATATGGCCTCATCAGTTTTTTAAGGTTTTAGTAGAATTTACTTCATTTCGTACGATTGTACTTTATTAGTTTTCGCATCGAAATAACGTAATGACTGTTCACGACTTTGAATTTTTTTATTGTTTTCTAAGCCGTAGTTATTGTCATATAATGTCGCTTCCCAACTACCGTACATTGGGTTAGGGAAAATGATGTACTTGCTACCGAAATCATCTTCATGTTGCTTCACAAGTGCTTCACGTGATTTCGCTGTCGGTTGTTTAGGCTCATCAAAATCAAGTAAGTTGTCGCCAAATAACATGACTAAATTGTAATCTGTACGTACTTTATCGCGACGTTCAGTTTTTCCTTTTTCCCCTTCTTTTTTCAGCAACACATGCTTTTTATCGGCTTGTGGCAATTTTTCATTTCTTAAGTTTTTAATTGTCGCGTCTAAATCTTTTTCATGTGAACGGTCTGATACATAAAAGATTTCAACATCATGACGATCTGCATATTTCAAGAATGATCTCGCGCCATAAACAGGTTTTGCTTGTGCAGATTGTACCCATTCATGCCAACCTTCTGGGAAAGATTGACCTTTTAATGCATTCGTTGCTTGATACGGTGAGTTATCGAGCACTGTTTCATCAATATCAAGGACGATGGCTAATTTTTTACCACCGTGATGATTTTTAATCTTTTTACTTAAAGTTTCTTTCGCTGCGTTATAACCTTGTGCATACAATGCTTTGGCTTCTGCTGAGTTTTGATACCAAGCCACACTCATGATGTTTTGTTGACCTAACGTTTGCGCTGCCTTATCTTTCGCTTTTATTTCGTGCTTTTCTGTTTGCTCAGTTTTAACTGCGCCACTACCTGAAGCGTATGTTGCAGTCGATACGCTAGAAGAAACGATGCCTAATGCTAAAAGTGCTGCTGATGCTTTTGTCCATTTATTCAAGTTCTTCACCTTTTCTATGTATAATGTGCGAATTGGGCTGATAGTTAAATTCACACATCTATATTAAAACCTTTTTTAGTAAATCTCAATATTTCTATTAATTTTTTATATTTATGACATTGAAAAGAAGCACCATAAAAATTATTGCTTGTCTTGATTGATATATTTTAATCAAATCGCCCTCATTAATAACCTTATTAAATGCTCACAATTGCCATCATAGACTCTCGTTTCCTAGGGGCTGATCCTCCAACTTAATTTGGCTTGATTGAAAGGTTCACTAGATGGAAGCCGAATTGGATTTTGGGCGCAGTACAGAAATCTCATGTGTCACAAAGATTTCGTAGTACTGCCTACACACAAAGTGTCTGACTTCTCAATGCGTATGCTTTTGAGAAGTCAGACAGCTACTGCGATAAACAGTAACCACTATCAAAGTGATTAGACGTGATATTGTTTTTTACTTTTTCCTCAGGAGTCTCGTCCATTTGGGCAATTGAATTTCAAAGACAATGAATCAATGCGGACAAATTTATGAATAAGGAACATGACAAGTATCAAAATTTTTTAGTCCCATATACCCTATGTTCATTATTTGCTTCACGATTACAACTTTCTTTGATCATAAAAGGCTGGAAGAACTCAATTGTCTCCCAGCCTCAATCTATAATCTATTCGTTTTCACTGTCTACACTTTGCGGTTTTTCTACTTCAAAATGAATGTCCCCATCTTTCAAATCGCCGTATACGATTGTGCCTTCTGGTAAGTTTTCTTTGATCATCATACGTGCAAGTGGTGTTTCGACATGTCGTTGTACAAAGCGTTTAAGTGGACGTGCACCAAACTGTGGTTCGTAAGCTGTTTCAGCCATCCATTTTGCCGCTTCATCTGAAATTTCTAATGTAATACGTTGATCCATTAAGCGCATGTTCAAGTTAATCAAGATTTTATCGACAATCATTTGCATATCATCCATTGTTAATGGTTTGAACAATACGATATCGTCCATACGGTTTAATATTTCAGGTTTAAAGTATGCATTCAAACTGTTCATGACTGCTTTTTCTGTCGCATCATCAATCTTGCCACTATCTTTCACATTTTCAAGTAAAATTTGTGAGCCGATATTACTTGTCATAATGATAATTGTGTTTTTGAAATCAACGCTACGTCCTTTTGAATCTGTTAAACGACCTTCATCTAAAATTTGAAGTAATACGTTAAAGACATCTGTATGTGCTTTTTCCACTTCGTCTAACAAAATGACTGAATATGGGTTACGTCTCACTGCTTCTGTTAATTGACCGCCTTCATCATGACCCACATAACCTGGAGGCGCCCCGATTAAACGAGAGACAGCGTGTTTTTCCATATATTCACTCATATCAATGCGAATCATATGTTTTTCAGAATCAAACAATGATGACGCTAATGATTTCGCTAGTTCTGTTTTACCGACCCCTGTTGGCCCTAAAAATAGAAATGAGCCAATAGGACGATTGGGGTCTTTAATTCCTGCTCTAGCGCGTACAACCGCATCCGCTACTAAATCTACCGCACGATCTTGACCTACGACACGCTCATGTAAAATATCGGATAAGTGTAATAATTTTTCACGTTCAGTTTCGACAAGTTTTGACACAGGAATGCCTGTCCATTGACTGACGATTTCACCGATTTCTTCGTCTGTCACGACTTCACGAATAATGCGGTCTGAGTCTGTGCCTTTTTCTTCTTGGAATGCCGCTTCTAACGCTTTTAATTCTTTTTCTAATTCTGGAATTTTACCGTGTTGAAGAATCGCTGCTTTTTCAAGGTCATAGTTGTTTTCTGCATCTTCTAACGCTTTACGACTTTCATCAAGTTCTGCACGTTTTTTTTGGACTTTTGCAATTTTTTCTTTTTCATTTTCCACACGTGCTTGCAATGCCGCTTGTTTTTCTTTTTCTTCAGCTAATTCTTCTTGTAATTCTTTCAAACGAATACGACTTGCTTCATCAGACTCTTTTTTCAATGCATTTTCTTCAATTTCTAACTGCATCACACGACGATTCGCTTGGTCGAGTTCAGTTGGATTAGAGCCCATTTCTGTTCGAATGGTTGCTGAAGCTTGATCGACTAAATCAATCGCTTTATCCGGTAAGAATCGGTCTGTAATATAGCGATCTGACAATTCCGCTGCCGCAACGAGTGCACGGTCTTGAATACGCACACCATGGTGGACTTCATAACGTTCTTTCAAGCCTCTTAAAATAGAAATTGTATCTTCAACAGTCGGCTCCGCAACTGCAACTTTTTGGAAACGACGCTCTAACGCAGAATCTTTTTCGATGTATTCACGATACTCATTTAATGTTGTCGCACCAATACAGTGAAGTTCACCTCTTGCTAACATGGGTTTCAACATGTTGCCGGCATCCATCGCACCGTCCGTTTTACCTGCACCGACTAACATATGAATTTCATCTATAAAGAGTAAAATACGACCTTCTGATTCTTTGACTTCTTTCAATACCGCTTTGAGTCGTTCTTCAAATTCACCACGGTATTTCGCACCTGCAACGAGCGCACTTAAGTCTAATTCAAACACTGTCTTGTCGAGCAATGAATCGGGCACATCTCTTTTCACGATACGTTGTGCCAATCCTTCAACAATCGCCGTTTTACCGACACCTGGTTCACCAATAAGAACAGGGTTGTTTTTCGTTTTACGACTTAAAATGCGAATCGTATTACGAATTTCTTCATCACGACCAATGACAGGGTCCATGTTGCCTTTACGAACTTCTTCAACGAGGTCACGACCATATTTTGCTAATGCTTCGTAGTTTACTTCAGGATTTTGTGTAGTCACATGATTCCCTCCTCTTATCTTTTTAATAATTTCAATGATGATATCTTTTTTACCGTCAACAAATCGTTTCGTCGTTTCATCAACATCGATGGCCGCACGTAAAACATGTTCCATCGAAATATATTGATCGTCATATGCTTGCATGTAATTTTCAGCTTTAACGAATAAATTGTTCATTTGAGGCGACATATATTGCCCATATTGGACGTTGTCACCTTTCACTGTTGGATAATTTTTTAACTTGTCTTCATATGCTTGGTTTAAAGCATGCGTATCAATGTTTGCACGTTCTAAAATACTGTGAAATAAGCTTTCTGGTGCTTCGAGTACTGCTTTTAAAACAGCCTCTACTTCTACATTTGTTAATTTGTATGTTTTCGCATGTTCAATTGCTTTTTGAAGTGCATTTTGAATCGCATGTGTCATTTGATTAATGTCCAAAATGTCTCACTCCTTTATTGGAATAGGTCAAATTGACTTTGACTTTCTTTGACCTTAACTCTATTATAAGTCCACATTTACTAAAAATCAATCGATAACTTTGACTTTTTTTGACTATTTTTTAATTCTCCCTCATATATTTAACCCAATCACATCCATTTTAATCAAAAAATAAGGCTACATCTTTTTCAAGACATAACCCTCTTTTTGTTACTTATTCTTTTTCTTCGTACTGTGATTTTTTTCAATCGTTTGAATAATGCTGTTCGTTAATGCACGCACACCTGGTGGCTCTAAATGAATGCCATCCGGCGCAAAATATTCTGTATGATTTTCAGAACGGCTATACCAATCGACTAACGTCACATTCGCTCGTTTTTTCGCTGCTTTCGCTAACACTGCATTCACATGTGATTCATAAGAACGTGGGACGCGCGTATTCACGACATAAATATCTGCCTTGCCGAATTGTTCTAGCAAACTGTTCAACTGTTCTTCTGTAAAATCACCATTTGTCCCTAATTCAAGGACGACAATATCATTTTTATCACGATAGCTTTGATATTGCTGTTTCGCAAGAGGTATCGCTTCTACTAAGTTACGTCCCACTTTACCATTAATGTCTGCTTTAGGCACAAATGATTTAAAGTAGTCGCCAATGTCTACCATCACGGAATCACCAATCAATAACGGTTTCCATGATGCATATTTCTGCTTATTCCCTTTCACGACAAAGCCATCAATTTCAAGTTGTGGTAACGGCAGTGGTTGGGTAATCAGTTTATCAATTTCTTCGGTATTCACTTCTGTCACTTGCGTACTATTATTTTTGGTGAAACGGTTAAAGACCCCCACCATTACGAGTAACGTTGGAATGAGTAAAATAATCACTAACCATGTCCGCAAAACTTTTTGTGAACGCCAATTTTTCAAATGATTAAAGGCGAAAATGTTAAATCCTTCTTTTCTAAACGGCTGTTCGATAGATTTGTAAGAAAACTCCGCCATGAGCACCATCAATAAAATTTCAACGACATAAACTAAAGGTGGAATTTGACCTTGCACGAACTGATGGTGAATCAATACGATAATCGGATAATGCCATAAATATAAACTATACGATCGGCTACCGATAAAGGTAAAAACTTTGTTGCCTAAAAACTTCGCAAAATACCCTGAAGGATGAACACTACTTGCGATAACTAATAATGTGACCGCTGAAATGAGAAAAAATCCTCCGTAATACAAAATACTATTCGTTTCAGATACGAATTTGAAACATATAAATAAAATAGCCAAACCGATTACGCCAGCAGTATCGATCATCATGCGCATCTTGCGGTTCACTTTCGCTTTTAATTGAAAAGGTGGCCAAACAAGTGCAAGCAATACCCCCATCAATAATGTTTGTATCCGTGTATCAGTACCAAAATAAACACGTGCAACATTTTCGTTCGGTACGTATAACACCATCATCGTGATCATGGAGATGACGAGTAATATTAAAAATGTGATGCGTATCGATTTCAGACGACGCATAAAGCTTAACAAACCAAGTAATACAATCGGAAACACGAGATAAAACTGCTCTTCTATTGCTAATGACCATAGATGTTTTAATGGTTGTACTGCAAATTGTTCAAAGTAATCGACATTTTGCATAATGTACCACCAATTCGACACATAAAATATTGCCGCAATACTATCCGCACGTACTTTTTGAATTTCCGTTGGCATGAAAACTAAGGTAAGCACAAGTACGCCCATGACTAAAAAGAGCACTGCAGGAATTAGTCGTTTAACACGTCTTAGCCAAAATGATGTCAATTCAATTTTTCCCGTATGATGATACTCCGTTAATAACAAACTCGTAATTAAATAACCAGAAATCACAAAAAATGTATCTACCCCTAGAAAGCCACCCGACAACCATTGTGGATTGAGATGATAGATAATGATTGCGATGACTGCAACCGCTCTAATACCGTCTAACCCAGGCATGTATCGCGGACTTATAGGTTTTCTGTCTCGTTGATTATAGTTCCACACAAACATCATTCTTTCCAAATTTAATGTATTGATTATATATTGTATACTTTTGTTTTCATTCGTGCAATTGTATTCGCGAAATTTATGTAAACGTTTTATTGAGCATCTAAAATTTTTTACATTGTGGTAGCTATACTTCAAACGATGCTATTGACCTGTAACTTCAAGGAGTTATGCGGGGGAGCAGTAAGATTGCGTCCTGTTCATAGGTAAAAAAAAGACTTTCAAAATTGAATTCACAATTGAGAAAGCCCCTTTAACTACTTCAAAAATATTAGCTGATACCTAACGCAATTTTAGCATAACGTGACATCATATCTTTATTCCATGGTGGATTCCAAACGATGTTCACTTCGGTATCTTGAATTTCTGGAAGTTCTGCTAATACTGTTTTAACTTGGTCAACAATTTGTGGCCCTAATGGACAACCAATTGAAGTGAGTGTCATTTCTACAGTACATAAACCATCATCATCTAAATCAACTTTATAAACAAGCCCTAAATTGACAATATCAATCCCTAACTCAGGGTCAATGACATTTTCAAGCGCGCCTAAAATACTATCTTTCAGTGCCTCTTCCATCCGTATCACCTCTTTTATGTTATTACTAGTAACAATATATCAAAATCCCCACTTTTCGACAATAAAATGCTATGATATGTATACACTGAAACTTGGTACTAAGGAGAGTATGAATGAAACAACATTTAATTTGTTTAGATTTAGATGGAACACTTTTAAATGATGAAAAGGAGATTCCAGAATATACATTTCGTGTGTTAAAAGCACTACAACAAAAAGGGCATGCCGTCATTATTGCAACGGGTCGACCTTATCGTGCAAGTCAGCGTTATTACGATCAACTTGGATTAAAAACGCCTATCGTTAACTTTAATGGTGCGTTTGTACATCATCCCCATGATGAGACATTCTCAGTGCAACACCATCGTTTAGATGAAGGACTTGCGACGAGCATTATTGAAACTTTGAAAAAAATGCAAGTGAAAAATATGATTGCTGAAGTGAAAGATTGCGTCTTTTTAGATCAACCTGACCCACATCTTTTTGAAGGTTTTAGCATGGGAAATCCAGTGACAAAAGTTGGCGATTTACGCGAAAACTTAAATGAAGATCCAACATCACTATTAATTGAAGCGGAAGAAATGATGATTCCACGTGTGAAACAAGTGTTGACACGCTTCTATGCTGAAAATATCGAACATCGTCGTTGGGGGGCCCCTTTCCCAGTCATTGAAATTGTCAAAAAGGGCATCAGTAAAGCAGTCGGTATCGATATTGTGAAAGATTGTCTACAAATCGAGCATGACCATATTATTGCATTTGGCGATGAAGATAATGATTTAGAAATGATTAAATATGCGAAACATGGTATTGCGATGGGAAATGCGATTGATGAGCTCAAACATGTCGCAAAAGAAACAACACTGTCGAATAATGAAGACGGTATCGGAATTTATTTAAATCGTTTCTTTAACTTAAATATGCCTAAAGAGAAATAACACAACTGTTGGAAGAAGGAGTAGTTACAATGACAAAACATATTATTGTCGTCGGTGCAGTCGCGGGTGGTGCAACAAGTGCCAGCCAAATTCGACGTTTAGACAATGAAAGCCGTATTACTGTATATGAAAAAGATAGTTTTATGAGTTTCGCAAATTGTGGTTTACCTTATTACCTGGGAAATGTTGTAGAAGAACGAGATGACATTTTATCAGCAACACCAGAAAACTTTAAGGCGAAAAAGAATATTGATGTCAAAGTGAAATACGAAGTACTTAAACTAGATGTCAAAAATCAAACAGTAACCGTGAAAAATCATCTGACTGGCGAAACATTTGAAGACCCTTATGATATTTTAGTGCTCAGTCCAGGTGCACGTGCAAGCCACCTTAACTTTGACGTTCCTCACCTTTTCACATTGCGCAATATGGACGATACTGACCAAATCGATACATATATTCGCAAAAACAATGTACAAAGCGTTTTAATTGTCGGAGCGGGATACGTCAGCCTTGAAATGGTAGAAAATATGCACCATCGCGGCCTACATCCGACATTAATCCATCGTTCTGAAGCAGTGAATAAATTGATGGATCAAGATATGAACAGTGTCATTTTCGATGCGCTGAATGCATACAGTATTCCGTATCGCTTAAATGAGGAGATTCAGTCCATTGACGGTCATACGGTAACATTTAAGTCAGGTGTAGTTGAAGATTATGACATGATTATTGCAGGCGTCGGTGTACAACCAAATTCAGAGTTCATCCAAAATTCTGGTGTGCAACTTGACGCAAAGGGCTATATTCCAGTCAATGACAAATTTGAAACGAATATTCCAAACATTTATGCGGTTGGCGATATTGTCACAAGCTTTTATCGTCACGTTGACCTGCCTGCACATGTACCACTCGCTTGGGGTGCACATCGCGGTGCAAGTGTCGTTGCTGAACAAATTGCAGGTCATCCAGAAGTTAGATTTAAAGGTTACGTCGGTGCCAATATCGTTAAATTTTTCGATTACACATTAGCAAGTACAGGTATCTCACCGCAAGAATTGAAAAACTTTGATTATCAAATGGTAGAAGTGAATCTTAATACACACGCGAGTTATTACCCTGATAATAGCAAAGTCCATTTAAGAGCGTATTTTGATAAAGAGACACGCCGCATTTTAAGAGTCGCTGCAGTAGGTCAAAAAGATGTCGACAAACGTATTGACGTTCTATCTATGGCATTAATGCATCAAACAACAATTGACGAATTAACAGAATTTGAAGTTGCTTATGCGCCACCATTTGCACATCCTAAAGATTTAATTAATATGTTAGGTTATAAAACACGAAATCTATAATATAGAAAAAAGCGAAGGAGCATCAATGGCGCATCCTTCACTTTTATTTGTTTTGTATGAACGGTTGTACTTTTATGAATGATTCACATTTCAAACGTGTGAACCCTTGCTTAACGGAATAAATCAGTAATCGGACCCCATGGTAAAATTGCGCCTAAAATAATGGTAACAATAACAACAACTAAAGTAGCAATAAAGACACCTCGACTTGGCGCTTTTTTCTTCTTACGCGCTAAAGTCACTTCAATTAAACCAATGACTGCAATACCCGCTAGCAGTTTCAAAGTCATTAACATATGACTCACACCCGTAGCTGAAAAAGCTTTGATCGCAAGCCAAAAACCTGTAATTAAAACGAAAAGCATAAATAATCGTGTTGCCATATGGAGTGACTTAAATAATGGCGTCGGACCTTGCTTGTTTGAATAATTTTCATACGTCGCATAAAACAAAATCAAAAGAACAATCCAACTTACAATATGCACGTTGATTAAAAACATGTTTGGTAACCTCCTTATGTTGCGCATCTTTCCAATCATAACATAATATAGCCTTCTACACATTTTAATTACCTAATTATTGTTAATCCAAACACTTTTGAAAATTATCATAGCAAACAGCAACATTTTGATGACAAGCTTTGGGGAGAGTTAAAAATTTTTCATCCCGCAATGCTTTCTTCGTTTACTTTATTACCAACTCGGATTCGTGGACTTACCAGGGACTGCTCTCAGAAAGCGTCCCAAGATAGCAATCAATAAAGTAATTTCTCCTTAACCCTCTTTACTCCATACCACATATCATTATGCAGAAAATGAATATCGACGCATCATATGATTTGCGCACCACTATTCAAATTGACGCACTTCTTATAACTACAAGAACGATTCTTTTCCTACTCAATATCGATACTTTATTTGATTGCAAATCTGGGCGAGACTCCTGAGGCATAGAGCCCAAACTAAAAAACAACCAACGCTTCCACTACAAATGTAACACTAAAATCAAAACGTTGGTTAGTTGAAGTGAGGCGCCTAGGAACGCGAACCCAAAATAGCAATCAATAAAGTTGATTCACTAAAAGCTCCAAAGAATCGTTCAGCAATTTATAAACCCCCACGACATCAATAAGAAAGCACCAAGCGCAAAATCACTTGATGCTCATTTCATATTAATCTTTCGCAATAAAGTTTGTTAACGTTCCAATATTATCAATCGTTACTTTCACTTCATCACCAGGCTGTAAAAACTTCGGTGGATTCATACCGGCACCGACGCCTGCTGGTGTACCCGTCGCAATAATATCTCCTGGATGTAACGCTACATATTTTGAAATTTCTTCAATCAACTCATCAATTTTTAAAATCATTTGTGAAGTATTGCCGTCTTGACGAATTTCATTGTTCACCTTTGTGACGATATTTACGTTTTCAGGTGTAGGGAGTTCATCTTTTGTCACGATGTAAGGACCCATTGGGCAGCCCCCTGTTAAACTTTTAGACAAGAATGCTTGGTCATGCGCTTTTTGTGCATTACGGTCTGTGATGTCGTTAATAATTGTATAACCATATACATAATCCAACGCTAAACCTTTTGGAATTTTTTCGCCCGATTTACCAATCACTACACCAAGTTCGCCTTCATAATCTAAAGCATCTGTAATGTCTTGGTGGTTCGGAATTGTACTTTCATCACCTGTTAATGACGAAGCTGCTTTCGTAAACACATATAAACGATCCACTTCATGCTTTAACTCTTCTGCATGTTCTTTAAAATTACGTCCAAATGCAATGACGTTATTCGTAGGTGTCACTGGCGGTAAAAATTCGATATCTTCAAATTTCACTTTATACGCATCACCGTTTCCACTGTTTTCTGCAGCAACGACTGCTTTACGTACGTGCTCTTGAAAGTCTAATGTTTGGTTTTGTTGTAATCCTTCGAGCAATGTTTTTGGATGGAAATCACCTTCTCCAAAATTTGCGAAGACTTGCTTTAAATCCCAAGCCGCTTCTTCTCTTTTTACCTTCACTCCATATGAAGTTTCACCTTTATGTTTGAATGATAGGAATTTCATTCATAATCAGCTCCTAACGTATATCTTAGTCATATTATAACGAAAAATTTAGACAAATCACAAATTTTTGAAGTTAACGTGTTTAAATCGCGAGTTCGCCATATTTAAAGAAGTACAAATAGCCGTTCACTGGGCATTTCAAAATGGTTTCTAAAGCGCGTTGATAATATTGCATTTGTATACGATATTTCTCTTTCAATTGTCTTTCCAACTCTTCATCAGACATCCCTTTACGACGAATGAGTGCATCTGTTTTATAGTCCACAAAGTAGTAATGACCGTTTTCTTTAAAAACCAGGTCAATCATCCCTTGAATAATAGATGCATCTGTCGTATCTGGTGTATGTTCGACTTGATGTTGATTCACGACAAACGGCAATTCGGTATACACTTCGTTACTTTTCGCAATACGATAATACAAATCACTTTGAACGAAACGTTTAATTTCTTCAATCGCGATAACATTGATATCATGTGCACGAATGATTGAACGCTTGACCAATGATTCAATGTAGTCATTTAACGCTTGATCTGTTAATCCGGCTTCTTTAAATGGCAAATGTTGCATAACCGTATGCATCAATGTCCCTACTTCTGCTGCAGTATGTTGTTGTTCTTGTAAAAACTGCGGACGTTCATACGTGGCCACACCTAAACGATATTGGCGGACACGCTCATAGTTCGTATCGGCCTGTTCTGTATCGAGTTGACGTTTGAGCTCTGACACAGATTGCTTTGAAGCTTGTTGTACAGCTTGTTGATATGGATAAACATACAACAATTGTTCCATCACACGTTGCGCGAGTTCATCGTCCAATGGTGTCGCAGCAAGTCGCGCCTCTAACGTTTCAATCGCGTGACCTTGAGATGTGGCCAAATCTTGTTCTGTTGGTAACACGTCTCTTGCATCCATGTGTTGTAATTGAAGGCGTGGCTTTACAGCTGCATCCAAAACCTCAACATCCGCTTCAAAACGTTGATGGCGTTGAATATTCGTGTTCTGATGTTTACTCAAAATACTATACATCAGTTGAAATGGATTTTTCGCATTAAATCGGTCAATGGCTGCTAATTTTTCATCAGTAATTGTAGCAGCGGCCATCATATCAAGTTCTTCTGCTTTTTTGGACGTCCCAATTAAATAAAGTTGTTCTTTTGCACGTGTTAAAGCAACATAAATCAATCTCATTTCTTCAGAGATGAACTCTTTTTGATTGATCAAATCGATACTCATAGAAATGAGCGATGGATAAAATAACCCTTGTGCCTCATCATAATATTGTAAACCGAGACCTGCGTGTTGATTCAGGACGACAGGTTTTCCTAAATCATTTTTATTAAAGTCGCGTGTTAACCCTGAATAAATGACAAATGGAAATTCAAGACCTTTACTACTATGAATCGTCATCATACGCACCACATTATCATTTGGACCGATGACATTTTCTTCACCAAAGTCTTTACCACGTTCAATCATTTGGTCGATAAATCGAATAAATTGAAACAAACCGCGGAAGCTAGAATTTTCAAAATCGACAGCTTTATTAAACAGACCATGTAAATTCGCACGACGGCCACGGCCACCTACAAGTGCACTAAAATATTGAATAATGTAATGATCATTAAACAGTTTGTCGATGAGTTGGTACACTGGATGATGTTGGCTGTAGTCTTGGTAACGCGCTAAATCATTTAAAAATGTCTTTAACTTTGCCACAATCGCAGGGTCCGCCGCTTCATCTTCTATGTAATGTTGAATTGATTGATAAAAATAGTTATCTTGCGGTGACACAATACGAATCTTAGCCAGTTCATCTTCTGTAAATTGATAAATGACCGAACGCATTAAGCCGACTAAATAAATATCTTGTAGTGGGTTATCAATCGTACGTAAAAATGACAACATTAATCGAATTTCTGTTTGTTCAAAATAACCTTGCTTACTGTTCACAAATAGCGGGATATCTTGCTCTTTAAACGCTTGTTGAATGAGCCTTGCATTACTGTAACTTCTTTCAAGGATGACGATATCTTTATATTGTGCCGGACGATACGCACCTGTTTTCGGATCATACACTTTTTGGGACTCTAAAATCGTCTGTACTTGTTGCGCAATAAAATACGCCTCTTGTTCACTCGCAGTCATCTCTCGGTCTTTATCGACCATGAGTACATTGAACTGCACAGGGATATCGACCTCATCATACGGTGCACCGTAATAAAGTTTTGCGGCTGCATCGTACTCAATTTCCCCCACTTCAGCGTCCATCATATGATCAAACAAATAGTTCGTCGTCGAAAGCACTTCTTTGCGAGAACGGAAGTTTTGCGATAAATCAATACGCCAACCACTCGACTGGTCTGGTTGGTTAAAACGTTGATATTTTTCGATAAACAAACTCGGATCCGCTTGTCTAAATTTATAAATGGACTGTTTCACGTCGCCCACCATAAATAAATTTCCGTTTGATTCGTCCCCTCGTTTAATACTTCCAATAATACTTTCTTGCACACGGTTCGTATCTTGATATTCGTCGACTAATATTTCTTCAAAACGTTCACGATATAACGTAGCAATTTCTGACGGTTCACCCTGTTCATCTCGTAAAATTTGTAACGCAAAATGTTCATAATCTGAAAAGTCCAAGATGTTGCGCGCTCTTTTCGCACGACTCAATGCATGAATGACATCTTCCGTTAAAGTTGACAAATAGTTCACGCGCGGGGCAAGGTGTTGCAATTCCTCAAGCAGTGTCTCATCATCACGCCCAACGAATGAGGATTTCACTGCATTGAGATGGTCTTTAAATTGCTCATAATACGCTTTAAAGTTTTCATAAGCCGCATCAAGCATCGGATCTTCTTTCACAGCTTTCGGTTTAGGTGGGATACGACCGAGTTGATACGTCGCCAATGCTGTTTTATCGATGGGCTGTTCACTTAATAGTCGGCGCAAAAATTGGCGGTGACCCTCGATAAAATCAATGTGCTTAGGAAAATCTCCTACTAGTTCGAATTGATGATACGCTTCTTCTATCGCATTTTGTGCTGCTTCTAAATATAAACGGACATATTTGTTTAAAATATCTAAATAATGCTGTTGCAAATGACGCTCCAAATAAGGTTGATCTAACGCATGTAACCAGCCAATCGGATCAGGGTTTGCGATACTGAAATAATATAGATTTTTAACCATTAAACGTAATGCGGCATCATCTCTATCCGTCGAAATATGCTCGGTCAACGTCACAAATGTTGGATCCAAACGGTCGTAATGCTTTTCAAACACGTCATCAATCACTTCTTCTAGCAACAAGACATTTTCAACTTCACTCGCAGTTCTAAAGTTAGGATCAATGTCCAACACATCATAATGTTGCTGAATGAGACGCAAACAAAAGCTATGCAATGTTGAAATTTGTGCTTGATGAATTTTCGTCCGTTGATTTTTTAAATGTTGATTGGAAGGATCTTCAATGGCGGCTTGTTGGATACGGGCTTCGACACGATGTTTCATTTCGCGTGCACTCAAGTTCGTAAACGTCACAACGAGTAAACGGTCGACATCAATGTCATCACGTAAAATACGCTGAATAATGCGTTCAACGAGAACTGCCGTTTTACCAGAACCAGCCGCTGCTGCTACAAGTACATCTTGACCTTTTGCGTATATACTTTCCCACTGTGCATCGGTCCATTGTACATGTTCAGGTTTTGTTGGAATCATATTTCATCCTCCTCTTCTTCTGCCGCAAGTATTTCAAGTGGCTTAATTTTTTCATCCACCCGACGATATTTCGGACTATCAATCATACTATCTACGTGACAAACGGCTTGATATTGACAGTATTGACACGGTAAATGGTTGCGGTATTGCATTGGCGCTACTTCGTTATGTCCATCCATTATACGACTCGCGATATCCACAAAGTTTTGCTTATTATGTTGAATCAGTTTATAAATTGTTTGTTCATCCGCCACTTTACTCGTCGCATTTAAACTACCATCTTTTTTCATACCGAGTGGCACGATGTCGGATTTAAAGCCAGCTGTTAATCGTTCATCATACGCTTCTAACACATCTACATCATTGTTGAGCAATCCTTGTAATTGATACGATTTCAAAAAGGCTTCATCTAATTTGGCTGCTTCGATATCATTCCACGCACGCTTTTCATCTCTATATTGATGCACGTACATGTATAAAAAGCCGCCTGGTTTCACTTCTTCCACTAAACCTAAACGTTCTTTGTTTTGAAGCGCGATATCCATATAGGTCATCATTTGCATCTGCAAGCCGTAATACACTTTCACTAAATCAAGTGACGCGCTTGAAGATGATGATTTGTAATCGATAATATTGACGAAACTTTTATTATCCTTTTGGTACGTATCGATACGGTCAATTTGGCCACGAATATAGATTGGCATGCCTTGTGATGTATACAACGTTTCTGCTTTTAGTTCTGATGCATCTTTCGGTGATTTACGGAACGACTTTTCAAATGCGATCGGCTTAAATTGTGAATGCGACGTTTGATACTTCATCGCATATAGTGTCGCTTGTACAATTGCACCGATGCGTTGTGATAAATAACGATAATACGACGTTGAATTCAACAAATTAAACTGTACATGTGGTAACAATGTTTCTAATGCGTCATTCGTCAATTCCGCAATTTGAAGCTCAGTTAATTGGTTGAAACGCCCTTCAACCTTTTCAGCAATATATTTCAAAACATCATGGAAAATTGTCCCTAAGTCAAAATTTTGAAGTTGATATTTCGTACGTTCATTCAGTCTCAAACCGTGCGACGTATAATGTTTAAATGGACAACTTTGATACCCTTCAAAACGGGACACACTCGCATGAATCGCTTTACCGTATAGCTGCGTCGTCAAATCTGCATCCAATTGTACTGTATCGTTATTGTATGTGAGTGCTGATTTCAAATGTGTCAGGCCGTCGTTAAGCTGTGGATACTGTGCCATCACTGCATAAGTCGTAAACCACGTATCCGAAATCAATCCTTCATCTAACCATGTTTTAAATGCTTCAAACAGATGTACTTTCGTTTGATGTGAATGTTCGATAAGGGATAACGTGTCACGTGCGTGTTGGTGTGTTAATTGGATGATGTCTAAGTTACGAAACATTTGACGGATATCATGTAAAAACGGACTTTTTTCTCGTTCTGCACCATTCGCATCCATCAAACTGTATGAAAACGTCACCGCTTCTGTCGCACGTGTCATTGCAAAATAGCAGACGAATGCTTCATCCATTTGTAAAATATCGGATGTCGGGCTCAACTGCACTCCCGCATATGTTTCAAAATCTTTCTTTTCATTATCTGAAATCAAGCCAGAACCGTTAATCGCTTGGGGCATGATTCCGTCGTTCATCCCAATCATATAAACATGCTTTTTATTTTCCACTTTCGCTAAGTCCATCGTCCCAATCGTCACTTGGTCTAACGTTTGTGGAATCATTGAAAATTCGAGTTCGTTCAAACCAACATCTAACACTTCTAAAAAGCGTGTTAACGTCATGTCACGTTCACCAAACACGGTCACGACATCATCCAACACTCGAATAAACCCGTTCCAAATTTGGTCGATTTCTTCGGCGGCTTCATGTTCACCTTGCTCATCTAACATATCACGCTGCGTCATCAACTGATTGGGCAGTTCAAAATCTTCCATCGTTTCATAAAAATACGTCGCAAAAGCTTTGGCATTTGAACCTTGTGCTAACTTTTCTTCAAATTTCAACAATTGATTAAACACTTTTGTTTTTAAATCAATCACACGTTCAAATGTAGCTGTCTCTTCTTCCGTCAGTGGATCGGTCGGTCGGATGCCCATTTTACGGAATTGATTCAGTTCAAAATATTGCGGGTCGAGCCAACGTTTGCCATAAATCCCCCGCTCTATCGCAAAGTTTTCCAACAAATGGACTAAATACGCACTATCTGGAATCGTTTGGGTTAAGACATTCGTTTTCAACAAGCGCATCAACGGTTCAAACTGCCATTCTGTTTGTAGTACTTCGATTAATGTACGCAACATTTCCATAATCGGATGGTGCGTCATCGATTTTTTGACGTCAATATTGTACGGAATATCATATTGTGGCAAAATCGCATCTAACAAATAGACATATGACGGATCACGATACAAAATTGCAATATCTTGATAACGGTACTGCTTTTCACGCACATCTCTTAAAATCACTCGTGCCACTTCATTGACCTCTTCACGTGTCGTCGATGCTTCTAGTATGAGAATCCCATCGTCTGCTGCATGGTGACTTTCAGGTTGTAATGCGTCAAACTGCTGTTCTAACACGGTTAATGACTGTGCTTTGAATCGTTGCTGTGTATTGAAATACAACCGTTCGAGTGGTTGGCCGACACGCTGAGCCATCTCTTCAAAATGACGTAACGACTCAGATGGCTTACGGAACATACTTAATACATCTTGATCACCGTTTGTCGTTAATGCCACCGTCACGGACTTCACATGTTTCACTAAAGCTTCGATCATTTGGTATTCTTGAGTAGAAAAATTATGAAATCCATCTATGTATATTTCTGCTTGTTTGAGCCACTTCGACTGTGGAATAAGCGCGACCAGTCGATTCATCATCGCTTCGCCAGTAATATATTCCGAAGACATACGTTCTTGCAATTTTTCATAAATCAAACCAATGTCATGCAACTTATGACGGGTGCGTGGTTCAAGGTGTGCATCTGCAGCCATTTCCGAAACCATCTCAGGGGTCACAGCATATTTTTCAAAATCTTGAATTTGTTCCCGCACTTTTGTACTAAACCCCATATAACCCACTTGTGAGCGGTACAACTTCAACTCTGTTTGTGCTTCTTGTAAAATATCATAAATCATCATCTCAATGGCAATCGACGACAAACGTTTTTCATGCACCCCACCTAATTCTTGGATGATGCGATGACCCAGTCGTTCAAAGTGCAACACTTCTGTACGTACACTCCCTAACAACGCGGCATCTTTGACGAGTGCTTGTTCATACAAATACGTCCCTTGCATCGGCGTGATCATAATGATAGGATGCCCTATCGGTTGTGCCTTCATTTTGTCTTTAATTTCTGCTAACATGCGTGTGCTTTTGCCCGTTCCAGCACGACCTAAAAATGTTCGAAACATGGAATCCCCCCCTATCTTTAATACAAATCGGCATTCATTATTTAAAGTATATTATAGCATTAACCACGCTTGATACTCTATGAAAGTCAGTTGTACATTGCATCTTTTTGACTCAGAAAACAAGGGATATGACATAAAATTTTTCGCTTATCTTACTCGATATATTTTAATTGACTCACTTTCATTCCTTGTTGAATTGTAATCATTGTCATTATGAACTCTCGTTTCTAGAGCCTTAGATTTTACTGTGACATTTGTAAGGAAGTATTGGTGAATTTCGGGATCAGCTGAACCGGAAAATCCAATTCGGCTTCCATCTCGTATACACTTTAATTAAGCCGAATTGAGTTGAAGGTTCAGCCCTGGGAAAGGAAGCATGATAGTAGCAATTTTAAGATCATCCACATCTCTTTTGTATATGAAACAACCTTTGCCATAAACCCAAAACAAAAAACACCCCTATATTAAGAGGTGTTCTTCAAAAATCTATTTCTCTTCCTTTGTTGGTGCTTCTTCAACTTCTTGCTCAGTTTCTGCTTCATCTTCTTCTGTCGTCGTATCCATTAACATTGGTGTATCATCGTCTTCCCCTTTTTTGCGAGGAGAGAATAATCGCATGATTAAACCTAATACAACAACGACAATTGCGACACCTGCTGTTGAATAAGCCAATACTTTCATGGAGAAGACATCCCCAATTTCTTCACTGAAAAAGAACACTTTTGCGAAAGTCATACTTGCATGAAACAATGTTGCCACGTAAATCGAACGACCACCTGTACCACGCACTAATTCACCTGCGATCATCGAAAATGCAAATACGTAAATGGCACTGTACATCGTGTAAGGCATACCGAAAGCCGTATTGACATCCCAAATTAAATACAACACACTGACTACAATATTTGAGAAAAAGTGCGGTAATTTGGTTTCAACCATGTTTAAAAGATAAGAACGAAATCCAAATTCAATGAAAAATGCCATGAGTATATGACCTATTAAAATCGTCCAGATCGTTTCGGATAAATCTTTAGACTGTAATAAAATAAAGCTGTCGGCATACGTATTAAAACTATACATGCCAATCATAAAAATAACGAGTGGTAACGTAAAGGCAATTAACAATCGCTCAACCACTTTTAAATTGATTATGAGTTTTAAACCAGCGACTTGTTCTTTTTTATTTTTAAATATTAATATACATAATACTGCTGCGATAAATGGGCCCAATGAATTTAAAGAAAATACAAATGATTTGAATCCCGACGCTTTTTGAAAATCCTGTAATATGATAGGCGTTGCATAGGATAAGATAAAAAACACAAAAATCGTCAATGCCCACTGAAAGCCAGAGATACGCGTTCGATTCATAATTAATCCTCCATATTAAACAATCACTATTAATGTTCGTATGCATGAGGTGGTCCAGTTAAGGTTCGTACTGCTAATGTGTGTTGGACGAATATCAAGTCATAGAATCTAAGGTACATTATAACCATTTATGGAATAGAAATAAATTAGTAGCTGTGAAATATCATTGAATTGTAATATAAGCGAGATGATTTGTTGAAAGTTTTCAAGAATAAAAATTATACAATAAATCATATCATTGCGACCAAACTTAGTTAAGAAAGCGAAAGTGATAATGTCAAGGCTCAAGAAAGTCATCATAGTCCCTCATTTCTCCATCTTGGTTAAAGCGCTTACTTTTTTCTTGGAATTTATGTTTTAAAAATAGTAGCATGGAAGTGACACATGGGTTATCACTATATGTTAGTGAATATGAAAGGGGTCCGATTTATGTATCAAAAACCAAATCAAAAGTTGTGGACAGGTCGTCTAGACAGTGAGACAGACCGCCAAGCATTTCGTCATTTTCAAACTGTTCAATTTGTCGATCTTGAAAATGAAGCGCCTCAAAATGGAGACATTGCGTTATTGGGATATGCAATCGATGAGGGTGTGAGATTGAATAAAGGTCGTGTGGGCGCAAAAGAAGGTCCGGATGCGATTAAAAGTGCATTTGCCGGTTTGCCCGCTTCAACAGATTTAAACATTATCGAATATGGCAACTGGACACACTCGGCCGATGATTTAATCACCTCTCAACAAGCATATGGTCAATATGTCGCACAATTATTACGTCATCATCAACGCACATTTCTACTAGGAGGAGGGCATGATATTGCGTACGCACAATATCTCGGTGTCCGTGAAGCTTATCCAGAGCAATCGATTGGTGTGATTAACATCGATGCGCATTTTGACAATCGACAGGAAGGTTATTCTACATCTGGGACAAGTTTTCATCAAATGTTAACTGAAGATGATCATTTAGACTATTTCGTATTAGGCATTCAACGTACAAGCAATACACAAGCATTGTTCGATTACGCTGACAAAACAAATACACAATATGTCCTTGCAGAAGAATTAATGGGTCAAATATGTCCGCCAGTCAAAGATAAACTCGATCATTTCATCAATGAACATGACGTCATTTTATTCACAATTTGTATGGATGTCATTGATAGTGCTTATGCCCCTGGTGTCAGTGCGAATGCGGTTCTTGGGCTCACACCTTACATTGTTTTAGAACTTGGTCGCCGTATTTTACAATCTGACAAAGTCACTTCAATCAGTATTGCAGAAACAAATCCAAAGTATGATATCGATCAACGCACAGCAAAGTTGGCCGCACACTTTTTAGGGCATTTCATCCACTGTTAATGAAATGATAAAGTCATAGTTGTTCAATACTATGCGCGATTGTAACGTTGATGATACCTATAGTAAAGGCTGGGACATAGACCTTCAGCTCCTTTAAGAAAAAGACGTCAAAATTCATTTTTTTAGAATTTGACGGCTTTTTTCTTATTAACGAACGAAAACGAGCACTTATTTTAGCTAGTTTTCGTATATTTACTGCCATGAGTGCGATGCCAAGTTCACACTCAACCTTTGATTTTGTGCGAACCGATAATCTTTGGAAACCCAAATTAGCCTTCAGATTTCCAAAAGTTGATTCAACATCTATCTTTCTCTTTTGATAAATGTGTTTCGTCTTTGGATCTGAAAGCTGTTGATTTGTGAAGGCTTTAAAATAGTCCCAAGTTAAATTTCTAAATAAGCGTTTATTTGTGTTGGGGTTCGTACTTTGCTTCATACATTGACTTCGTAATGGACAGCCCACACACTCTTCACATGCATATAATTTAAAATCTCTTTGAATACCGTATCCATCTCTTTTCTTTCTGTAACTTTGGAAATGTAATTCCTTTTTGTTAGGACATATATAGTAATCATCTATCTCACGGTATTCCCAGTTAGCAGTAATCAATGGATTGTTTTTATATTTGCGCTGCTTCTCTTTGAGATACATACTATAAGTGATTAAAGGTGTTTTCTCAAATTCATCGAGTATCATGGTATAGTTGTATTCACTTCCGTAACCCGCATCTGCCACAATATACTCTGGAATGTCACCATATAAATTGTGGATGGATTTTAAAAATGGTTCGAGCGTTCTTGTATCACCTGGATAACTGTAAACACCAAAAGCTAAAACGAATTGATTATGGGTTGCGATTTGTAGGTTATAACCCGGTTTCAATTGGCCGTTTCTCATATGATCATCTTTCATTCTCATGAAGGTCGCATCGTGGTCGGTCTTTGAATAACTTTTTCTGTCACCATAAATTTCCATTTGCTTGTCATATTTGATTTTACGGTCTTTAAAATCTTGGATGGCTTTCTTACTTTGTCTCACCTTACTTCTTTCTTTTCTAAGGGTTTTTCTTGTCTCTACATCTTGAGTCGTTTCAATTTCAGACGTGAGCGCATCATTTTTATGACCTAAATGCGTCTCTATTTGATTCAGTTCTTCACTTGTTAATTCATGCCCAGATTCACGTTTGATTTCAGGAATAATCTCTTCAGAAACGAGTTGCTCATATAAAGCCGTTGATTTTTCAATGACAGACTGACTAAAACGCTTCGTATTAGCCAGCCACTGGAATGTGTACTTATTCGCATTTGCTTCTATTTTTGTGCCATCAATATAAATGACATCCTCTGTTATGAGTTTATCTTCTAATAACTGTGCTCTTAAACCGACAAATAAAATATGTAGAAATTCCATCATATGGGGGTTCACTCTAAAGCGATTGATGGTTCTATAAGTTGGCGTTTGACCTTGCGCAAGCCACATCATTCGGCAACTATCTTTTAACAGATGCTCGATTCTTCGTCCTGAAAAAACAGAATGGGCATAACTATAAAGTATGATTTTTAACATCATTTTTGGATGGTATGATGAAGGACCTCTTTGGCTATAATATGGATTAAACGCTTCTTGGGGGATAGATTCTACAAGTTTGTTAATAATAAATACAATATCATTTTCTGGAAAAGACATCTCAGTTTCTATTGGAAGTGTAAGTTGAAACATGTTATAATTTTTATACATATAAAGCACCCCTGTCTATTATTTTTGTCGTTATTAATAATTATACAGGAAGTGCTTTATTTTTTTAAATAATATCTAAAAAAGCTCTGATTAAATGTTTTTTTACATCTAATCAGAGCTTTTTTAGCGAAGAGGGCAGGAATTACGTCCCAGCCCCTTATTCCTACGATTTGTCAAGGGTTCAATAAGTGAAATTGACATTACTGAACTAGACCGTCCAATTTTTACTTTTTTGAATAAGGTGTTATGATGTATATGATTATGTGGTTTCGTTAGTGTGGTGCTTTCTGATAATCATATAATTTATCATTGACTATCAAGTAGTGAATGGTCTTTAATAAGCGATTGATACTCGCTATTACGGCAGTCTTGTGGGGTTTCCCATGAGGCTGCTCTCTTAATTTATAATAATAATCCACAATATGGCTTTGATAATGATTTCTTCCCCTAAGAATGTTCATAGTGATTAAATACAATAAACGCCTTGCTTTTTTATTTCCTCTTTTATTAATCGTATCTCGACTCTTTGAAGTTCCTGATTGGTAACGTTTAATATCAATGCCTACAAATGCATTCAGTTGTTTATTTGTTTTGAATTCTCTAATATCTCCAAGTTCCCCAATAAGCAATGTAGCTGTGAGTTCTCCGATGCCAGGAATTGAAATAATATTTTCAAACTCAGTTGTATTTTTAGCTAAATCAATCATTTCCTGATTAAATGCTTTCATTTCTTCTATCCCAATAAGCAGTTTGTCGCATAAGTATTGGACTTTTTGTAGGAGGAAAGAAGACTTGCGCACATTCGGAAAACTATTATTCTTTATTTCAATTAATTTTTTGGCATACTTGTGCGCTTTTTTAATTGAAATGCCTTTATCAGTTGAATGAAGTACTTTTTCCACCAATTCATCATGAGTCAAAATACTTACATAATCAGGATGAGGAAATGCTTTAGCTATATTTAATGCGATTTTTGAATATCTGTTAGTAAATAACTTTTCTAACCCTGGAAATGTTTGATGTAGTGTTTCGACTAACTCAACTTTGAGACAATTTTGGTTGATCTCCATTTCTAAGTGAAAGCGCGCACGTTCTCTCAGTTCAAAGTAGATCTCTTCAGGATGACGTTGTACCTTTGAATCTTTCATTCTAAAGGCAAGAAGTGCGAGTTTATGTGCGTCTGACTTATCTGTTTTCCATGATCTTAACGAATTTGTTTTAAACTTGGCTTCTAGGGGGTTCATTTCTAAGTAATTTATTTTGTGAATTTCACAAAAGTGTTTCATACCTCTTGAATAAACACCTGTTGATTCAAAGAGGATAAACAGGGAATCAAGATGCTTGATATCATTTTTAAGATAACGATAGCCATTTTGATTATTTTGAATGACCAATTCTTTAACGAAAACTTCATCCTTATAATGTGCGACCACACTTTCTGACTTACTGATATCAATACCTAAACAGTTAATAAAAATCATACCTTTCTCTATTGAATTGAGAAGATTTTAACTTTACTTAGCCTTTTTCATTTCATTTTCCTATACACGGTTTCTAAAACCCAACATACTTCAATCGAATTTCAAAAGGAGAGTAAAGCTGATCAGTTTACATTACGGATTCAAAGATCCAAGGGACTGCGCGATCTACTTCTCTCTACAACTATAAAAAATAGCTGTGAAGAAATCTATCGTCATAAATTTCTTCACAGCTAATCTTAGTATGTTTTCTTATGATTTATTTAATATCTGACAGCTTTATCAGTTTCACACCTTGTTCAGTCCCTACAATAGCTTCTTCTACTGTATCTAAAAAGTACCCCGTCTCCAATACACCGACAAGATGAATTAAAAACTCATGCACCTGATACGGATCAATTTCTCGATTCAAAGCACAATCTAAAATATAGTTGCCGTTATCTGTAATAAACGGCGTATGTTCCACCATTCGACGTGTCACTTCAATATCATATTCTTTTTCGATGAACTGTGCCACTTGTTTCCAATTAAAGCGGTCTACTTCAACTGGCAATTTAAAAGTTTGACCTAAATAATCAACTCGTTTCGATTGGTCGGCAATGACGATAAATCGGTCAGCAAAAGTGTCCACGACTTTTTCACGGAACAGTGCACCGCCTCCACCTTTTATCAAGTTTAGTTTTGGATCGATTTCGTCAGCACCATCTATCGCGATATCAATATGTTGTACGTCGTTAATATGTGCAATCGGAATGTTCAATGATTTCGCTTGATTTTCCGTGCGTTCTGATGTGCACACGCCAATCAATTGGTACCCCTTTTCATGAATCAATTCCGCAATTTTAGGCACAAGTAACTCTACTGTACTGCCTGTACCAATCCCAACCGTCATGCCGTCTTTAATACGACTGACAGCTTCATCTAGCGTCATTAGTTTAAGTTGTTTATTACTCATGAGCCCACTCCTTCATTATGACTTATTATATTAACATTATTGTACAACATTTACGCCGAAAAACCATGACGAACGCAACAAATTACGCTAAAATTACAGTAAGATAAGGATGGAGGGTGATTTCAATGAATTATGCAATTTATGCGATATCGACTGGCAAAATCGAATCATTGCAATACGAAGACAGACGTCCTATGGAAAGTGCTTTGAATAAAAAGCCCATTCAAGAAAAAATGTGGCTTTCTCGGACTGGATTTGTAGAAGACGAGCAAGAGTACAAAGATCATGGAGGTCCCGACAAAGCGGTTTGTTTATACAGTAAATCGAACTATGCAATGTGGCAAGACGTGATTCACCCCTTACCTGATTCAGCGCTATTTGGTGAGAACATTACTGTATATGCTATTGATGAAACTGAACTCTTTTTCGGTGATCAATATCGTTTAGGTGAAGCGATTATCGAAGTGTCAGAAATACGCGAGCCTTGTTGGAAACTTCAAAACAAATATGGCTACCCTAGACTCGTTAAAGACATGTCGAAATCAGGGAAAACTGGCTGTTATTTCCGTGTGATTAAAGAAGGTTTCGTTTCTCCAAATAGTCATTTATCGTTAGTCAAACATGCACCTGAATCAACTCGTTTATCTGTGCAAGAATTGAATGACATTTATTACAATGACAGAAAAAACAAAGAACGTATTGCATCTGCACTCAACAACCCATATCTCACAGAAAAACGAAAAAGTGTTTTAGAAAAAATGTTAAATCAGTAACGTTTGATTGAATGGGCTCGGTTGCTTCACTTTTTAAGGCGAAAGTGAGACTTTGTCGTTTGCACATTCCATAGAGGCAGGTAAAAATGAGTAAAAAAAGAACAAGCTGTCTATGATGGATAGCTTGTTCTTTTATTGATGTTTTAAGTGTGATTATGCGTCTTTTGGCTTTAATTCCACTTGATAACTTGTTTTAGAGTAAAAAGGTGTATGCGCTTTTAACACTGAATATGCAGATGCTCCGAAAAGATTAATATCGTTCGGTACACTTTGTGTTTCTACAGTAATTCCCGAATGTGGTTTAAAAATATTCATACGACTTTTCCAATCTTCAGAATCATTTAATGTGTACATCACAATTTGTGGTGTATCCGTCTCAACATGTAATACTAAATCACGGTTTGAAATTGTCATCTTGCCATCCTTCACTTCAAACGGATGATCGAGTCCACCGCGTGTTGTGACTTGTTTTTGAATATGGGCATCTTCGGTATCGAATAATGTCGCAAGTTCAATTTCATGACTGCCCATTGTCACTGCTAAGTCAATCGGCTCTAACACTGGCATGCCTGACGCGTCTAACGGAAACATCTGTAATTTTTCACTTGCAATGACGTGATTATCCACGACTTTGTTGTCACGATTCAAATTAAAGTAAACGTGGTTCATTGGGTTGAACAATGTATCCGCATCAGACTCCGCAAAATATTCCACTGTCCACGTTTTCGAAGCATCATACGTAAAGACGACTTTAATATCTATATTTCCCGGGTAATGATCTTCATCTTGCTTCACTGTTGTCATAAAATGAACTTGCACATTTTCTTCTGTTTCGTTTTCAGTGATTTCATAATCAAATAAGCGATCAGATAGTCCTTGTAATCCGCCATGTAAATGATTATCACCATCATTTTGTTCTAATTGATACGTTTGACCATTTAATTCAAATTGACCTTTCGCAATACGTCCCCCAAAACGTCCGACCGTTGCACCGAAATAAAATGGATTGTGTGGATAAAATTCATCCGCTTCCACTTCATTTCCAAGTACAATATTATTATCTCCAATTTTCCAACTTACAATGCGCGCACCATAATTCATGAAAACAATTTTACTTTCCTTATTTTCAATCTTAATGAGTTCAATTCCGTTAGATTGTTGTTCAATGTTAATATTCATTGCGATTCTTTACTCCTTTACGCTCTCCCAAGGTTTACCCTCTTGCCGGCAGCACCATGATTAAAACCCCTATGATACAAACCACGCCGCCGATGATATCAAATTTATCTGGTGGCTCTTTATCAATCCAATACGCCCATAATAGACTCATGACAATAAAAACGCCGCCATAAGCTGCATACACACGTCCAAAAGTAGGAAATGATTGGAAGGTCGCAACGATACCGTATAAAATCAATACGATGCCCCCTATCCATCCAAGCCAAAATGGACGATCCGCACGTAGCCATAGCCATATGAGATACCCACCGCCAATTTCACACAACCCCGCTATGATAAAAATTGCTGTGGAATATAAAAAGTTCACATCTTCACCTCATATTACTTTTACTCTATTGTATCAGTTTCCGACAAACAAGTGGGTAATAATTTCTTATTGTGTCACGCAAACCCTATTTCAAGCCATTGAAAAGACTACCGACACAAGCTGCATCGATAGTCTTTCATCACTTCAAATTTTACTGTTCACGTTGAAACGCGCGCTTTAATACATTTTTCCAACCTTTTTCAAACGATAATACTGCATTTTTATATGATTTCGCTGCAAGGAAGAGTAATACACCGATGAGCAGAACATGGATAATCACTGTAATAATCGCTTCAAACGTTGGTGTCGTCGTTAACGCTAATCTTGAAAAAGTCACGAATGGCGAAAAGAACGGCACATAACTCATAATGTTAATAAAAACATTGTCCGGATTGAATGAGCCAAAATAGCCTGCATAGAATGCTGCCATAATCAAGAACGTCATCGGCATTAACGATTGTGCTAAATCTTCAATACGGGCAGTTAAATTACCGAGTATCGCTGCTAAAATAACATAACTTAAAATGCCCAAAATTAAGAAAATGACACCGAAAACGATCAATCTTGTCAGATGTGGCGTGAGCGATAAATTCACTGAACCGAACATCGATTTCAAATCAAAAATAAAGTAATTCGCGACAAAAGTTAGGACTAAAATGACGATTTGTGTGAATGCCAGTGCTAATACCCCTGCAATTTTTGCCATAATATGTGTCGTCGGTTTCACACTTGTAATAATCATTTCTGATACACGTGACGTTTTTTCTGTAGCCACTTCTGTAGCGATTTGTTGGGCATAGTTAAAGACGATAAAGAACATTAAAAATGTGCCTATCATCGTAATAATTTTCGCGAAATCTTGCTCATCCTCAGACGCACTACTATTTTCATGCCCTGATTTTTGAATAATCGTATTGTCGATTTGACTTTGACTTTGTAATCTTTGTAAGTCACGCCCTTGTAAGCCGAGATCTTGTGCGATTTTTTGCGTTTGAAGTTGCGTCAATACGGCTTGTAATGTCCCTTTATCATTGTCAGAAGGTGACGATGTACTTAAAATCGTACCTGTTAATGCATGTTGCTTATCCTCATGAATCACATACGCCTGGTCAATCTCTTCCTGCTTAAGCTGCTTTTTAGCCTCATTTTCTGACAGTTTTTCATAATGAACATCTTTATTAATGGCCGACAATTGCCCTTTTACTTGTTGGTACAATGCCGTATCTTGCGTCACAATCGCGACATTTTCACTGCCACCATCAAATAGCTTTATAATTTTATCGAAATTCGCTGCGCCTGTAATAATCAACATCATCATCACGGTTGAGACAATAAACGATCTTGCTTTTAACTTTTTAAAATACGTCAATTTAAATGTAGCAGCAAACTTACGCATCTAAATCACCTACTTTCTCGATAAAGATTTCATTCATGGTCGGTTCCATCAATTGAAATCTCTTCGCGTACCCTTTTTGTTGTACAACTTCAAAGATAGCTTCTGCCACCGCTTCGTCCGACACTGTGAAGAAGTTTTCTGTTTTAACGACTTTATGATGTAATACACCTGGTAACGACGCCACTTCTGATAAATCATACGGTGCATCCACAACGACACGTTTATAGCCGACACTTTCTTTAACAGATGGAATGTCACCTTGAACGACCATCTCACCACGATTTAAAATGCACACCGCATCACAAAGTTCTTCAATATGTTCCATACGGTGCGAACTAAAAATGATTGTTGTCCCTTGCGCATTCAAATCTTTCACCGCTTGCTTCAACAACTCGACGTTCACTGGATCGAGTCCACTAAATGGTTCGTCTAAAATCAACAGTTCAGGTTCATGCAACATACTCGCCAACAATTGCACTTTTTGTTGATTCCCTTTTGAAAGTGCTTCAATTTTTTTATCGCGATTTTCAGTAATTTTAAAGCGTTCCAACCAATAATCAATCGCCTTACGAATCGCGGCTTTGTCCATTCCTTTTAATGTCGCTAAATACGTCAGCTCTTGTGTAACTGTCAATTTCGGATGTAAACCACGTTCTTCTGGTAAATAGCCGATATGATCGTACATCGTGTGGTCAATCACGCGGCCGTTATATGTAATACGTCCTTCAGTCGGCTCAGACAATCCTAAAATCATACGGAATGTCGTTGTTTTACCAGCCCCATTGCGTCCTAAAAATCCTAACATTTTCCCTTTTTCAAGTTCAAAAGAAATCTGATTCACTGCGGTAAATTGACCAAATTTCTTCGTGACTTGCTCAATTTTCAATGACATCGCTGCACACTCCTTCTTTTTTACGCTTACATTGAATATATCTTATTCACAACAAAATGACAAGTATATTTGTCAAAATGACGTATTTAAATTACAAAACCTCGATATAACCAATAGAGCTACGGATGTATAACTCAAAATCCTACCCTTTTAAATGAATCTCCGCGCTCATCATAACCATTACCGATATGACGAGTTAATCATGAATTTTTACTATTTATTGGATGCGTCGATATAATAAAAGACTTTTACAGCATCATTACTGCAAAAGTCTTTATACTGCGTTTATTAATAACGATATGGATCGTCTTTCTTTTCCGTTTCTTCAATATCCCGTAGTTCATCTTGTTGCGTCATTGTGTCATTGCGATTATCATGTTGATACGCCATACCGCCATTATCTCGATGATGACCTACATATTGACGACCGTATTTCGGTGATGGTCCGTATTGATTGTCTTGTTCTTTACTATCCAATAAACAAACAATAAACGTCACTAAGCTTAAAATGATACTGATCGCCATTAACGTGTATGCAATCCAGTCCGGAATAAATGCAAATTCACTCACAATACTCACTTTAGTCGATGTCGATTCATCTTGGAATAACGTATCTTGCTGTGTGAAAGCACTGGCGATATTGTAAATAATACCTACAATGAACGATAAAATCGGAATCAGCATAGAAAAACCGACATCATGAAACCGTCTCACTGTTAATGCAAGATTCGGAATAATTGTTGCGAGTGAATATAAACCAATCGCGATAAACAAAATGACTGAAATAATCCAACCTAAAATTGGAACGAATAATAAAATAACGCCTAATATGAACGCTGGGACGATGATGATGACGTGCCATAACATCACCCACCAATACTCACTCCGACGACTTCTCCCTTTAAAATTAACATAGTTTGTCCAAAATAATTTAAAAGCTTCAACAAATCCTACTTTAGGTGTCTCCAAATTCAATGACCTCCTTAAATAAGTTGTATTTCTCTTCTAGTCTACCATACTCAATTTTTATTGCTATACTATATAAATAATTTTTATATCGTTTTTCCGTCAAGTTACATCGTATGACGTGTGTGGAATGTAATAGAGATTTCCTGTAAAATAGCAACATATACTTAAATTAAACGGAGGCGACTATGGATTTTATTCATCCACCGACGATTCAAACCGCTCAAAACTTACTTGGAGTTCAATTGATTTATGAAACACCAGAAATGACCTATAGTGGCTATATTGTCGAAACAGAAGCATATTTAGGTTTCAAAGATCAGGCTGCACATGGTTATCAAGGACGTCGCACACCGAAAGTAGAATCACTCTATCAACAGGGCGGAACAATTTATGCACATGTCATGCACCGTCACTTGCTCATCAATTTTGTTACACAAGAAAAAGGCATTCCAGAAGGTGTGCTCATTCGTGCCATTCAACCTGAAGCAGGTATTGAAATGATGCAGCATAATCGAGGTCGACAAGGTTATGCGTTAACGAATGGACCTGGAAAGTTAACCGCTGCGATGCAAATTCCTCGTTCTATTGATGGCAGTCAGTTGAATATAGGGCGTTTAAAAATTGATACGAAAAATCGGAAGTTTCCACGAGAAATCGAAGTCGGACCGCGTATCGGTATTCCGCATAAAGGCGATTGGACAGCTGCCCATTTACGTTATAGTGTTAAAGGGAATCCTTATGTATCACATAGGCGAAAAAGTGAGATGTGGCCTATTGAGGAAACTTGGCGGTAAAGTTTTAAAAAGTAGGAAAGAGGCTGGGAAAACATAATGTCCCAGCCTCTTGCTATACACCTCATTACACCGATATGGCACCGTTATACTTGTTCATCGACAGTATTGTTTTTTTGCTTTCTAAACATACCAATATGAATTGAAATGACCGCACATAAAATTAAAATGAGTGGATAGTATGAAAACTTCAATACTTCAAAATAAGATACATGACCGAATTGTTCAGCCATTAACATCCCGCTGTCATGTGGCAACACCATCAATGCACTGGCAGCAAAAATGTCTAACAAGCTGGCCATCCGTTTTGGCGCAATTTTATACATTTGGCCGAGTTCTTTAGCGATAGGCGCTGAAATAATAATTGCGACCACATTATGCACTAAAGCCGCAGACAACAGACCCGATAGAAAACTCATCGCGTATTCAGCACTTTTCGGTCCATTTGCACGTTTTTTCATCGTTTCTACAATCCAGTCAATACCGCCATAGTATCGAATTAAAGCGACTAAACCTGAAATTAAGAAAGCGATAAGGAATATAGAGAACGTGCTTTCCATTCCTTCTCCAATTTTAGAAGTCCATTCAAAGACCCCAATATTCCCTCGTGCGACACCAATAATACCAGTTAAAACCGTCCCTGAAATTAACACGAGCATGACGTTCATCCCAGCAATAGCCGCAATGAGTACAAATAAATATGGAATCACATCAATAAAATTAAAACTTAAATCACCTTTAATATGCCCTGTCCCACCAACAACGGCATAAATAATAAAAGTGATTATCGCTGCAGGAAGTGCGATAAGAAAATTCGCTTTAAACTTGTCTTTCATCTTCGCACCTACACCTGTTGTTGCTGCAATCGTCGTATCAGAAATAATAGATAAGTTATCACCAAAGTAAGCCCCTGCAATTACTGCAGCTGCAGCAGCCGCTACATTTAAGTCTGCCGCTTGAGCAACAGCAACCCCAATAGGAATAAAAGCGGCTTGTGTTCCTGTTGATGTCCCTATTGATGTTGCTACGAAAGCACTCATCACAAAAATACCAGGAATCAACAAATTTGGTGGAATAATAGATAGCCCCAAGTTGACCATCGCTTCTTGACCACCCATTGCTGACGCCGCGCTGGCAAAACCACCTGCCAATAGTAAAATCAGTCCAAGTTCTGCAATACCTGAAGCACCTGCATTTTCCGTAAATATTTTAACTTTTTGCGTGATTGGTGTTTTACGATCGTAGCACGTCCATGCAATGACAATCGCAATAAAAATCGCTACATGTCGCGGTAATAGTTGAAACGCATCTTTTGTGCCGAGCATTGTAAAGACGAGCCCCACACCAATGTATAATACTAAAAAGATGACTAATGGTAATAGCGCGAGTGCACCATATTGTTTTTGACTTCTTAATTCTTTAGACATGTCTTTCCCCTCAATATCTTATTATCATGATAAGGATTATACACTTTTATATCACTTTGACAAGTTTCGCGTATTATTTTTTTATGAATAGATACGTTTTTTATGCTTAGTCATCTGCTTTTTACTATAAAAGAAATCATACCGCTTCATCTTTTACAGTGAATAAACACCTTTAGTCATACGCTGTAAATGTGGCATCACCGTAATTTTCAACTTTAATATCGACTTTATAATCACCACGGCCCACTTTATTACTGTTCAATCCTTCAACACCTTCTAAGTCGACCTCTCCTTCGTCCCCGTCTATATGAAATGCCGTGTTCGAAAGTTGACCTTTGTATGTGACATCCACAGTACCATTATTAATCTCCCAAGACATCGGAATATCTTGTGGCGCATCTCCTAAAGTGACATCACTAGCATCTACTTTAGCAGTCACCTTTTTAAAGTCAGTATGTTCAGTATACAAAGTGCCGTAATTCATTGTCGTATCGAATTGTTGAATATGGCTGTCATCAACATACAAAACTGCTCTCGTTAAATTCAAAGTTAAACTCGTTAGTTCCAGTGCATCTACAGTCATATTTGTATCTGTCCCATTCAACGTCACTTGATCAATTTGTGAAGTAGGTATAGTAATGATAAGTTTCTTTCTATCTAAAAGACGAAACGGATTGAGATGAATTGAGATTGCTTGACGTCTATCACTGGAAATCGATACGTTCATTTGATTCCCGTTTTTCACAGCTTTTAGGTGGTCTTCATCTGATATGTCACCTTTAATTTTCAATGTATCGCCTTTGACAAAAGTCACATCTCTGTCTTTAATATCTAGCGCTAACTTTTTTATCCCATCCGTCTCATAAGTTTTTTGTGTGGGCTCATGGTCGAGTTGGTCATGAAAAAATGTGTAATAAACTGTGCCAGCAAGTCCGACTACAAACATCACACAACCGATTAAAAACACAAAGAACAATGCACGTTTCATGCACTTACACCTCTTTTCACCAGTTTAACGTTCCATTTTAAATATTTTACAAATCCGATATAGCTCCATTTGAGGATAAAAAATAATAACACAATCATAATTAGCCCCAATCCGAACCAACCGACAACCGCAAACACATCTTCAATGAGGATGGCTTCGGATAAAGCGTAATATTTAAAAACTAAGGCGAATGGTGTCATCAGAAAGGCAATGCTCGTCAGGACGATACTTAAAAGGATACCGAGGACGATCATCAATGGACCTGTAATTAATATAAAATTCAGTACACTGAGTCCTATGACAGTGACAAGGGCTTGTGTGATATTCGATGTTTTCTGACTCTCTTCAGCATGATTCACAGCACTTTCTGCATTTATAGCACGTGCCATCTCTTTCGGTGCACCTAACATCCCAATGATTTCTTGTTCAGATTTACCATCACGTAATCCTTCAATAAAATGATTTTCATATTCAGCCACAATGTCTCGCTTTTCTGATTCTGACATGCCCTTTAAGTATTGATAAAGGGTATTCAAATATTCTGCTTTTGTCATTCGCATTCACTCTCCTCGATAAAAATTTTCACGATACTGACAAATTCATGCCATTCTGATTTCAATTGTTGTAACCGTTGATTTCCTTCAGGTGTGAGTTCATAATATTTACGCGCAGGTCCTTCAGTTGAGGGTTCGTAATACGTCGTCAAACAGCTTTCTTTAACAAGCCGACGTAACAACGGATAAACCGTACCTTCAGCAATCATCATATGCTTAGAAATATTTTGTACGAGTGAGTAGCCATACTGGGGCTCCTTTTTAATAATCAACAGTACAATCATCTCTAACGCACCTTTTTTGAATTGGATGTTCATTGTTGCACCTCCATGAATACATTAATCAGTACTAATCAATGTATAATACTCAAATATAAAATAGCACACACTATTATACATTGCAAGGTACTATGTTAAATTCTTTGGTACGTCTGTTTGCCTCTACTCAAAAGCAAAAAAAATGCGTACCAGGCTTTCATCACCTCGATACGCTTTCAAATGATACTTTATTTAAACTGTTTTAACATTGATCGGCTCATGTTCACCGTTTGAGTCAATATAATGTGCAATCGTTTCATCTTCGGTCTCTAAAAACAATGTAAAATGTTTCCCTTGTTGTTCTACTAAATGTGCTGGAATGACTAAATGGTAACTGCTATCGATGTCCATTAACCCTTTGGCGAATGTGACGTGCTGTTCGTTTTGTAATAAATAGCTGATTAACGGGGCACCCTCGATATCTTGAATTTGAATACGCACACTGATATCACCACGTGTATTTTGACTCACATTAACTGAATAGTTTACAATACGATCGTTTGCCCTTTCGAGTACATACATATCTTGAAATGGATTTTGTTGTTGCGACATCATCGCTTCGGTCGTCGTTTCTGTTGGCACCAGTTCAATCTCATTCATTGCTCCATTAACAGCATGTGTCATATCAAACTCGATATGCCCTTCATTGCCATTTACCGTGCCAACATAACTTTGATTCATATAAATCATAAAAGGTTGCTGTACCCCTTCAACATTTAAATGATAATCTTTACTGGTATCAAAATCTTCAATCATAAAAGAACGTACGTAGTGCAAATACGACGTTTCATCTTTATCCGTTAATGGATTCCTGAAGCCATTTTCAGCTTGATAGTGCCATTGTTGATTTAAAGGTGTTACCGCATGACTTAAAAATTTGATATATGGTATCGCAAATACATGATGACTCATGTACGGAATATAACGCGTTCTTTTCGTTAATTGATATTGATTAATTCGCATTTCTATCTTTTTCAAATGCTGGTTCATCTCATCACCCCAGTATTAAAATATATATTTTTTTGTGCTTTTAATTTAACACTTTAGACCTTAAGAGAATATATACCAATCGTCACTGTATATGTTAAAATGTTTCCATATATAAAGTTTGTGGGGTGGGATAAATGCAATTACTCTGGAAAATGTATAAAAAGAATCAATTTGAAGCCAATATTGATGAATGTGGCATTGAAATCGGAACGCCTCAAGGGGGTTATCAATATGAGGTGACCAAGCCAGCTGTGCTCCATGTCGTCATGTCTGGGACGGGCACGCTGACATATAATCAAAAAAAGTATACATTGAAACCGGGTGACCTCTTCTTACTTTGTCGTGGCATGAAAGTGCACTATGAATCAACTTTGGACGAACCGTGGACGTATTATTGGGTTGGTTTTAGCGGGAAACTCGTTTTTGATTATTTAAATCGTACGTCTTTATATGAAACACGCGTCATTCAAAATCAACAAACGAACGCAATTCGCCAAATCATTTATCGGATGTGTCATCGTTCCATTGAATACGCCACAGAAAACTCTGATGATATTCTACATATGCGTGATTTATACGAACTCCTGTATAAGCTACATCAACATTTTCCCAAACCGTTTCATGTCGTTAAAAATGAAAAATATTCTAACGTCAGAGAAGCGATTCGTTATATTAATGACAATTATATGCATGCGATTTCGATTAATGATGTTGCCAAGCACGTCAATGTCAGCCGTAGTTACCTGTATAAAATGTTCAAAAAGCACATCGATCAATCCCCACAACATTATTTAATTCATATTCGGATGTATTACGCATCACAATTATTCAAGGAAACGGATTTGCAAAGCCAAGAAATTGCAGATCGTGTCGGTTATAAAGACCCGTTGTTATTCTCGAGAGCATTTAAAAAACATTTTGGTGTCACGGCGACCCAATATCGCGAAGAACATCAGTAAAGAGATCATTAATGAATTGAAAGTATGCTGAACACTCAAAAATGGTGATACAACCCAATTATCAACTACTGACTATATTAAAAGCATATATCCACTAATTTCGAACAATCACACTCAATTTGATTTTTATATAGATTTTTGTCTTTAAAAAAAGTACAATAGTTTAGTATGGGATTGAAAGCCCTTTCTATTTTACTAACTCAAAGGGAGGAGTATAACAATGTTAGAGCTTAACAGTATTACAACATTGTTTCTTGCCTGTCTATTATTAATTGTGGGGCAAGCTATTGTAAATAAAGTAGAAATATTTAATCGGCTCAGTATTCCATCTCCCGTCATAGGTGGACTCATTTTTGCGATTATCTCTGCCATATTAACTTCTACTGGGGTATTACACATCAAAATTGATAGCAAATTTTTCCAAAACTTTTTTATGTTAGCCTTTTTCACGACAATTGGTTTAGGGGCATCATTTAAATTATTAAAACTCGGTGGCAAAGTGTTAATTGTCTACTGGGTTCTCTGTGGTGTGTTAGCAACATTCCAAAACGTCATTGGTGTTTCAATGGCAAAAGTGTTAAACATTGATCCGTTATTAGGTTTAACAGCGGGTGCCATGTCAATGGAGGGCGGGCACGGAAATGCAGCAGCATACGGTCAAACGATTCAAAATTACGGCATTGATTCAGCTGTGACAGCCGCACTTGCAGCAGCGACGTTAGGTCTTGTAGCGGGTGGCCTATTAGGTGGTCCAGTAGTACGTTACTTAATTAAAAAACATGACTTAGCACCAAGTAATGCAGAAACGATTCAAAAAGACTATTCAAATGTAGAGATAAACCGTCGTCTACATAAAAACTTTACTGTAAATGAAGTATTCTTTATTCAAGCGACAGTCATTTTGTTCTGTATGGGACTTGGCACATATTTAGGTCAATTATTCAGTGATTGGTCAGGAATTAATATTCCATTATATGTTGCTTCAATGTTTATTGCGGTGATTATTCGTAATATTTCAGAATTTGCAAATCTAAACTTAATCGACTTAAAACTAACAAATCAAATTGGCGATATTTCATTAAGTATTTTCTTATCGATTGCGTTAATGAGTATTAAATTAACGGAAGTATACAATTTGGCATTACCACTGATTGTTATCGTTATTTGTCAAATTATTTTCGTTTCACTTTTCTCAATTTTCGTCGTATTCCGTTTGCTCGGTAAAAACTATGATGCAGCCGTGATGATTGGTGGTTTCATTGGACATGGACTTGGTGCAACACCGAATGCGATGGCCAATTTAGATGCCATTACGAAAAAGTTTGGTAACTCACCACGTGCATATTTGGTCGTTCCAATTGTTGGCGCATTCTTAGTTGATTTACTCGGTGTACCGATTATTACGACATTCATTAACATATTTAAACCATAAAAAAAGAGGTGCGCGCACCTCTTTTTTTATGCTTCTTGGCGTTGAATTTCCCATCCATACGGCTCAGAAAACTGTGACCAATCCGCATCAATTTCTTGACTATTCAATAAACACTCATCTAATTGTGCAGTAATTGCCGCTTCATCTAAATCAATTCCAATAATGACGAGTTGTGTATGACGATCACCATATTCAGGATCCCAATCTGCACGCACATCAGGTCTTTCTTGTAAAATCGCTGCACGTTCAGCTTTTGGCATGCTTGCTACCCAAAATGTCACAGGATGAATATCCACAGCTGTTCCTGCTTGAGAAACGAGGCATGCGACATTGTTATATTGTGCTAACCAAGCGATTCCTTTCGCACGCACAATGGATTCAGACATATTTTCAAGAAAAGTATTGAAGCGTTCTGCGTGAAATGGCAAACGTCGGCGATACACAAATGACGAAATGCCATATTCTTCAGTTTCAGGTGTATGTGTGGCATGACCACCTGCTTCAAGTTCTTTCAACCACCCTGCTGATTGACTCGACGCTTCAAAATTAAAGCGTCCAGTCTCTAATACTTCATCAATGTTGACTGCTGCATTGACCGTGCGTATAAATTTCGCAGTCGGTTGTAACTTACGCAACATCGCTTCTAAACGATTCGCCTCTTCTTCACTCACTAAGTCGATTTTATTCAATATGAGCACATCGCAAAATTCGATTTGATCAATGAGTAAATCTGCAATCGTACGTTCGTCATCTTCACCGACCGCTTGATCTCGATCTAACAGCATGTCTCCAGATTGATAGTCTTTAATAAATCGGTTTGCATCGACAACTGTCACCATCGTATCGAGACGACAAATCTCTGTTAAATCAATACCTAGCGCTTCGTCCACGTAAGAAAATGTTTGCGCTACAGGAACTGGTTCAGAAATTCCTGTCGATTCAATAACGATTTGATCAATGCCACCACGCTTGACGATACGTTCAACCTCTTTTAATAAATCATCGCGCAATGTACAACAAATACAGCCATTAGAAAGTTCAACTAGTTTTTCATCTGTACGCGAAAGGCCCCCTCCTTCAGCGACAAGATCTTTATCAATATTCACCTCACTCATATCATTCACAATGACAGCAATTCTTCTTCCCTCGCGATTGTTTAAAATATGATTCAGTAAAGTCGTCTTACCTGATCCTAAATACCCACTTAGTACCGTTACTGGGATTTTCCCCATATATAGCCCTCCTCATCTCGTTAAAAATCGTAATAATTACGTTTTACAGTATATAATAAATACTTCCATCAACGCAATGAAAATTTGAAATGATTTTTGAACACACCCGTTAACCGCATTAAAAAGGAACGGATGACGGCGTAATGACGCCTCCATTCGTTCCTATGTTCGACTACAATTGACGCTGTTGTATCCAGTTTTTTAAATACGGATCAAACACAATCGCAGCCTGACGTAATTCTGTTATATTTTTGGCATTCAATATAGTCATAATGTAGGCCATTTGTGTTTTAAAATCTTCTACATATTCAATCGTCGCTTCAACGCCTTCTTCATGAAGCATCTTTAAAATCGGCCGCGACATGCCCACTGCTTCAGCGCCTAAACGTAATGCTTTAATCGCATCAAGCGGGTGACGTATCCCTCCACTTGCGAGTACATGTACACGACTGCTCAAATTTCGAGCTTCTAATAATGAAACGACTGTCGATTGCCCCCAGTCTTTTAAATAACCCATATCTTTAAATTGGCGACGTTCATTTTCTATTGAGATAAAGTTCGTCCCACCATGACCACTAATGTCAACATAAGTCACACCTACATCGATGAGTTGTTGTATCGTGTCATAGCTCATCCCAAAGCCTACTTCTTTCACAATGACAGGCACATCAACGCCTTTAACAATTTCACTGATTCGGGTCAACCAATGTTTGAATTGTCGATTTCCCTCTGGCATTACTAACTCTTGTGGCGCGTTGACATGAATTTGTAGCGCATTGGCTTGAATCATCTCAATCGCAGCTTGTGCTTCTTCCAACGTCACGTCAGCACTAACATTCGCCCAAATCGAACCGTCTGGATACTGTTCACGAGCCACTGCATAAGAATGACGTACAGCTGGATTTTTTAACGCGCCGCGCATACTCCCTACAGCCATTGGAATTTGTGTAGCTTTAGCGACTAGAGCCAATTGTTCATTCGTTTTTGCCGTCCATTCAGAGCCACCTGTCATTGCATTAATATAGAGGACGTGTGACATTTGGAGTGCTTTAAAGTTAGGCAACAGTGTCACCTCATCTACATCCATTTCCGGTATCGCATGATGAACAAATTGAATTCGATCAAAATCTGATTGTAGCGTATCACTTTGCGCGAGTGCTAATCGTACATGTTCATTTTTTCTTTGTTCTCTTTTATTCGTCATTACCTTTAAAACCCCTCATCATTGGTTGATTAATTTGACTATATCATATTCAGTGCCGACATAAAGTATTTTCTTGAAAATCAACATTTTTTAAAACGTCAAATATGGTTATTTCACACTGTTTCACCTCTTCAACTTTTTGCGGTATACTGATGAACAAATAAAGCAAAGAGGTGGGCCTATGTTAGATTACCCTTTTTATGATACATATCGCGTAGAAAATGACTGGATTGATCACAATGGTCATATGAATGATGCTGTTTATGCAAGACTTTTCAGTTCAGCCATCAATCATTTTCATGATGCCATTGGTTTAACGACAGCAGAACGCGACCGTCGAGACTACACTGTTTTCACTTTAGAAACACATATTACGTATCTTAAAGAACTGAAGCGCGATACACCCTTTTACATTAAAGTCCAAATTTATGATTATGATGTCAAACGTACACATTTCTTTTTAGAGCTGCTTCATCAAGAAACAGAAACTGTCATGGCCACTGCAGAAACGATGATGATGGGTATGGACCGAAAAACAGAGCGGCCAGCAGTGTTCCCTGACGATATTTTTCACGCTATTCAGCACTATGCCGACTCACAAGGGACGATTCAGTGGCCAAAACAATTGGGACATCGAATCGGTATTCCTCGCACATAAATTATAAAAAACACTACAAGTCCTCGTCACTGCTTGTAGTGTTTTGTCATGTTATTCAATTATGCGTCTGTTGCGCCGCGTTTAATCATGTCTGCTTTAGTGACAATCGGATATTTTTTAAAGACAATAGAGCCGATATAACCCCAAATGAGTCCAATGATACCCATAATCACACCATACACGACAACAGAGACCCAAGAGTTAAAACCAAACATCACGATAAAGCCGGCAATCGGTGTCGCTGTCCCTGTCGCATCATTAATCAAACCGGAAAGCGCAATGACAAGACCTGCCGTCGCACCACCAAAAAAGTTCGTAATATAAATTGGAATCGGATTGGCCGAAACGATATCCGCTTGTGATAACGGTTCAATACTCACTGAAATCGTCGCTTTACGGTCACCTAATTTTAAACGATGGAAAAGCGTCCCGTTCATGAATGCAGAACTAAACGCGGCCATCGCACCAATAGCCATTGGAACACCTGTTAAACCCAGCAGTGCCGTCAATGCCATCGAACTCAGTGGCGCTGTACCGACGACGGTAATGATACCCCCTAAAATAATTCCCATAATGACTGGGCTAGTATCTGTCGAACTTTGAATGATGTCACCAATTCTAACGAGTGTATTGTTGACGACAGGTGTTAATAGCATCGCAATCGCTCTTGATAATGGTGCAACGATTAACACAGCAACAATAAGGTCCACGCCGTCTGGCACGTATTTCTCAGTATATTTCATTAAATAACCGATGAGATAACCCGCAAAAAATCCTGGTAATAAATCCATACCCCCACAAGCTGCCGCAATAACTAGGGCGTATACAGGCGAAACACCAATGGCTAAAGCCGTCAGACCCGCTGCGGCAACACCACCTAAGTCACCCGCAGCAGCACCCACTTGTTCTAAAAAGTCATTGTGAAACACGCGGCCACCGACATATTTATTAAAGGCTTCAACTAAAAATGTCGCAATGGCTGCATTCGCAAGTGCCCCCATTGCGCGCATACCATTAGGTGCTTTATATGTAAATAATGTGAAAATGACGAGTACTAAAACTAAAAATGCTGTACCGATAAGTAAATCCATAATGCCCCCCTCTTGTTATTCGAAAAAGGCCCCTTGTTCATCATTTCACTTTCTGAATAACTGTGTAATTTTTATAGTTTATTCATGTATTTCATTTTACTAAAGTTTTTTGTTTTTTGCACGCCGGCTTAATTTGAACGCTTCCAAAAATAATCATGATGCGCCTATCATAGACCGTCTTTAGCTAGAAATGTTTCTTAAAATAGGAAAAGCCGGGAAACTTAATTGAGTCCCAGCCCCTCCCTAACATATTCATTTTTGCTATATATCAACAACTATTGATACAGATTCGTTTGAAAAATCAGCAGTAACATGCCCTTAGATTGCAAAAACCGTGCAAGACTCCTGAAGGATGATAAAGTTGAAAACAAAACAATATCTTTTAATTTTGATAGTCGCTACTGTTTAACGCAGTAGCTGTCTGACTTCTCAATGCTTGTGCTTTTGAGAAGACTAGTCAGCCTTGCGAGGGCAGTACTACGAAATCTTTGTTGTACATGAAATTTCTGTACTACTCCCAAAATCTACCAATGCTTCCTCTACAAATGTAACAGTAAAATCAAAACGTTGGTTAGTTGAAGGGATCAGCCCTAGCGCAGCACGGTTCAAGCAATCTGTATACCAATCTGATTTATCTATATGAAACCCATCACGAATCAATCGTTTTTCGAATCTGCTTCAACACTTTCCTCGACTCAACAATAGGATACAACGGAAATGCTGTCACCATATCGCGATATTCATAAAAATGAATCGGCTGTTGTTCTGCTTCAAAATAATCCGCTAACTTTCTCATATCAGGATAAAACACCTCACACGTGCCTCCAAACATGTACACAGGTGGCAATCCTCTCACAGGTCCATACATCGGTGAAATACGTGGGTTTTTACGCTCCAGATCATCGGCCCATACTTTTGCAATAGACTGTAAACTGAAAATATTTTGGATAGGATCTTTTTTCTGCACTTGTTCAGTTATCTCCTGATTGGATAACGAAATATCTAACCAAGGTGAAATGAGATAAAGCTTTCCTGGCAGTGGCAATTCTTCTTGTTGCATTAATTTCTGCGCAAAACTGAGCGCCATATTTCCGCCTGAAGCATCGCCCATAATGACGATATTTTCAGGCTCTGTTTCTTTTAATAAGCGACGATAAGCTTGCTCAATTGCCTCGTGGGTTTCACGATATGTAAATTCAGGAGCCTTAGGATAAATCGGCAACACAATTTCGTGTAACGTTTCATATGCCAACTTATCCATAAACCGCCAATGAAAAACAGAGGGTTGAAATACGAAAGTGCCTCCATAAATATATAAGATTTTATTTTTAATATGATGACCAAAATTAAAGCGAAACACCTGCATATCATCAAACATATCTTTGATTAAATTCGATTTCACATTAATTTGATCTGGCTGTTTATGCTTGGATTGATTTAACACACGTCTCTTTTCTAAAAAAACATCCACTTCTGCTTGGGTTTTAAATTTGAGATGACGTTGTTGCGACAAGTATCTTCCCATTAAATTACTCATGACATTTCGTTTCAATTGTATCCCTCACTTTTTCTCAACAATCATAGTGTATCACTTGAAAACATTACTTATATATTTATTTTATATGTTATTCATCATATCGCAATAACTGTTTTCGACAAATCATCTTCATATTATCATAAATTTGAGCCTTTGACGCCTTCATAAATCGTATTAAGTTGTGATTCAATACGTTCTAAATCAATAAAACGGCCTTCACGATGCATTTCTTTACCTTCAAGGAATATGATATCGACAGGGGCAGTAAAAATTGACAGCGCACCTGCAATTTCAGGGACATCATCTGCACTGACATTGCCTAACGCAACACCCTCATAACGTGCAACTAACTCTTGAATACGTGGTAAAACGGCATGACATACTGAACAATTGTCTCTCGAAACGTGAACGACTGCGATTTGATAGTTGGCAACAAACGCTTCATATGCATCCAGTGTTTTTAATACTTCCATCCTACAATCTCCTTTTCCATTTCCCATTATGAACTTACCTCAGTTCTATCATATTTTTGATAAAAAAGCACTATGAATATGATTCTAGGTGTACTATAATGCATAATTGTATTAGGGAAAGATTTTGACAATGCTTGTTCAATGATATAGGAGGCGTTACATATGAAAGAGACCACACGACAACACCCCCAGTTTCAACAACAGTTTGAAAACCAACCTATCCACCGTAGTCCATATTATCGTAAAAAACGACGCTCATGGGTTAGCTTTATTTTGACACTGATCGCTATGGTACTCGTTGCGATTGCTGCATATAGTATGTATAGCGAAACTTTATTTAAAATGAGCTTTCTTGATGAAAATGTCACATTCGATAAACTTAAAGTGATTGCCGATCAACTGACAGCGCAATCATTCATCGATACATCAAATATTGAACAAACCCTCAATTATATTATTTTGGGTCTTAATATTTTCTTCATTTTAGTACTGGTTAATATTATTATTGCGATTTTGACACTCGCCTTTAACCGTACCATTTTGAAAGTCATCAATTGGGTCATCTCTATATGGATTGTACTCATTCCTATTGCTTTCTTACTTTATGTTAATCGTGCTGCTGAAGAAATCACAAAAAAACTTGCACCTTACATCGGCAACGTAGATCCTACTACTGTTTTTTCACCGTCGAACGCACTTCATAATGCGATTATTTTTACCGCTATTGCCACCGTCCTTTATTTTATAAGTCTATTTTTCAGAAACAGACGTCCAAAAATCCGCAAACAACTTTAATATACTCAAATTAAAGAAGTCACTATAGAAAAAACAACACCTTCCATAGCGACTTCTTTTTATTGCTCTTCAATTGTTTAATGCTACTAGCCTAAAAACACAACATCCCTCCAGTCAAAGAAGATAAAGTATAAACATGAAATAGTGTACTTTAACGTACTAGTCCTTATTTAAAGTAAAGACGTGACTGTTAACAGTATGCACTCATTCCCTCAGGAGTCTCAGCCTTCTGGGCAATCTTAGACCCAATACAGCGAAACTGAGGGCAAGTTGATGAAATCAAGAAAACAATAGCATCCATTTTTTGTATCCCATTCACCCTCATTTTTCGACGGTTTTAAAGTCGTTAATGAATCATAAATCTCTAAATGGATTGAGGCTTAAAATTTTCTATGTCCCAGCCCCCTCACTTCTTCACTTATCCTTTGATTGGCCACGTCTCCAAATACTCTGCCATGTCCCAAAACATATATTCATAATAGCTCGTATGTACGACAATCTCTTCTAATGCGTCCAATGCTTCTTCCGACATCCCTTCAGCAACACGATCCATCATCGCAATGACATCCTCTTTAAACGCGGTAAACTCAGATGAACTGTACATTTTTACCCATTCACCATAAAAAGGATGTTCTGCAGCACCTTTAATTTGATTTAACGCCTCTCCAATATAGTGATAACTCCATGTACAAGTAAGCACTGCGGCGATGACATTTTCTACACCACCACGTTGGGCTAAATTCAACATATAACTTGTATAAGCCAAAGTAGTACTCGCTGGTTTCGTTGCTTCTAATTCTTGTTCACTAATTCCAAATTGCGCCGCGTATTGACGATGTAGTTGCATTTCGGTATTTAATGTCCCAGAAACTAAATTGCCAAAAGTGGTCATCATTTCTAAATCCGTCGCTTTTGTTACACCTATCGCAAATAATCGCGCATAATCTATCAAATAAATATAGTCTTGCTTCATCCAATGTTTAAACTTTTCTTTATCTAACGTCCCGTCGCCAATCCCTTTGACAAACGGATGTTCCAGATAGCTGTCCCATATTGGTTGAACACGTTGCCATAATCGTTTAGTAAATTTCATCATGAACACACCTTTCAAATTATAGTTTCCTTACTTATCATAAAGGTGTATACGTACGATATGCAATCTTCTACATAATATGCACGTTCTCTATTTTTGATGAAAATTCATCAAATTGCGATAAATTTCATCTCTATAGCACGCATCTAACTGCATATCATCATCGCTACACCACTGGTTAATCGAACGTATTGTGGAGGCATAAACATAACTAAAAACTTCTATGGTTATTTAAATGCTTTGTCCTCATTGATACGGATGATCGTTCAAAATGCTAACTCTGCTTGAACTTTCTTGTATCGCCTTTCATGAACCGCTACTGATTCAACACCTTTTCGAAGCATCTTGTAACACCTCAACGAAAATTTGCGTACACTTAAAAAATGAAGTTCTAATCCAACAACAGACTCGAACTTCATTCGGTATATGATTCACTTTTCACCTTCAATAATTTTGATAGTTCACAATTTTTAAGTGGTTGGCATTTTGATCCCCATCTAATAAATAATGGGATTGAATTGTTCGTCCTTGTGCGTCTTCTTTTTCGACTGTCACTGCGTAGTAATCGTCGTTGCGCGAAACATCTGTCACTTCAGGATTTTTGAATTCATATTGATTTTGACTTTTCACGTTTGAACGCATCGCTTCATAATTTGTTGTATTTTCCTTTAAATATTTGGAAATTAAATCAAAATCATGGCTTTCATATGCTTCATTTAATGACGATGTATACTTTTTGAAAAAGTCCTTGATCTTATTCAACGTATCTTTTTCTTTGGATTGGCGATATTTTTCAATCTCATCTTTATCAAATGACACAGTGATTTCGTTTTCAGATTGAACATCATCTTTTTTAATCACTTCTGCATTTGTTTTAAATGTATGATCGTAAGCCTCACCTTCAGCATATACTTTAATGTCCTGATTGACTGGAAATGGGCCATAAGTATCCTCTTTATTTTGTGCTATTTTTTCGTCATTGATAACCACTTTAATATCGTTTAATGCACTCGCATTTTTAAGTGACACTTTCACTTGAGCTTCTTTAAAGTCTTCAGTCACTGGAATGGTTTCATTTTTACTGTTCACAAAATCAAACTTCAATTGGCCTTCATATGTACCACGATCCGTTGTTTTTACTGTATCAATCGCGTAACTTCCCGGTATGAACTGACCTAGCGATACGGATTGTCCTGCTTCAGCGACCACTTTCTTTTGTGCGCCATCTGATTCAAACTCAAATGTCGCCTTTTCTTTCGGCTTCACGATAGCCTGTTTCGTCGGTGCTAAGAAACTTAAATTATCAAAAATTAAATAACGACGGCCATTTTTACTAATTCTTAAAACATCTTGACCTTCACGCGTTTTAATATAAGAGGCTACAGCGGTTTCATGGTTAAGTCCATCCACTGTGTCGTATACTTCTTTTTCGAACAGTTTCATGCCCACTTCTTTTTTTATAAATTGGATGTAAGTAGATGCTTCTTGTCGGCCCACTTTGTTTTCTTTTGAACTTAAAAGATTCGATACTTTTGCAACATCTTCGTTATTAACCGCATTAATCAATATTTTCGCTTGAGCTTCAGGAGAATTAAAGTTTCTGAGTAGCAAAAATAAGATGATGAGTAAAATAATGATAAAACTTACAATAGCAATAGGGATGACTTTTTTTAATGAAGGTGGTCTTTTATTGTTATTGGAAGATGATGACTGTGCTGCATCTCGTTGTTTAGGTGTCTGCTGATTAAGTGTTTTAGAATACAATATTTGACTTTGACAATTTGGACAGACGCTTTGATGTAGTAACTTTTCATGGTGACATACCGCACATTGACCCATACTTACACCTCCTACTCTTTTAATTTTGCTCATGCGTCATACTTATTTATCATAAATTGTGTTATTAAAAAATGCATCAGACGTGAGAAGTAGCGCGCATCTATCTCTCACATCATAGTTGATTCAATTGACCTTGGACACGTTCATCGATGAGTTCAAGCATATCTCGCGTTTGTTCAATTTTTTCTAGTGGGATATCCGACAACATTTCGTTCGCCAAATCCGCAATTAAATTTCTTGAAGCACGCACATAGCCTAATCCCGCTTCTGTAAGGGCGACATATTTCAATCGTTTATCAGATTCATATGCCATATTTACCCATTTGACTAACCCTAAATCAACTAACTTTTTAATTCTTCTACTAACTGCTGCTTTATTCACACCTTGACGTAATGTAATCTCTGTTAATGTGAGTGATTTGTCATTAGAAAGCATCAATAAAACACTCGATTGCTCATTTGAAATGCCATATCGAGATCTTAAATCTTTTAACAATCCTGTTGTGAGTGCATTCATATTCGTCATAAATTCACCCATAAACGTAATATGTTGACTCATCGAATTCGAATGGGTCATTTTAATTCACCGCCTTCATTACAAACAACTATCCTTACCATCGTACCAACAATTTTTTTATAAGGAAACCTCATTTTTTGACATTTTTTGTAAAGAATCTAGTATGATTACCGTAAATGATAAAATAAAGGACTCAAAAAATGAATTTATTTCAAATTATGTTATTAACAAGCTACATTATAATCTTAATACTAATAAAGATAAAGCCACATCTTTTTTTACGCATCACTTCATTTACACTAATCCTTTACCTACATATGCTTTTAGTGACAACGACGTACCTCAACCATGAACATCGTCTTACCTTATTAATGTTGAGTTTAGTCATTGGGTTCAGTGCACTCACTTTATCAATGTTTCGTCATCTTAAAATGTATCGTCATATTATGGGGCCTGTCATTGCTTACCACTTAGCTATTATTGCACTTATTGTCGGAAGTTTATTAGTGACACCTTTAATCCCTGCCATGTTAACGCTACCTTTTAACCTGTTAATTCAATTAGCCATTGTATTTCTTACAGTATGGCAATGTTATTTGTTCATGACCTATGTTTATTTACAAACTGCACCTTCTGTCACACACGCTACCCTTATTGTTCTTGGTGCAGGAATATATACCGAAGCCGTCACACCGATGTTAAAAGCGCGGTTAGATCGTGCCATCATATTGAGTCAACGTTTAGAACAATTTCATATCATCGTGAGTGGCGGTCAAGGCCCTGACGAACCGATATCAGAAGCTCTCGCTATGCAACGTTATTTAATTCAACAAGGTATTGATCCTCAACACATTTCTATGGAAGATCAGTCTACCAATACAAGAGAAAACATTTACTTTTCGAAGCGATATCTAGCGTTACACAAACTGTCGCATACGATTATCGTTACGAGTTCGTTTCACATTATGCGCGCACTCCGACTTGCTGAACGCCAACACGTCCGTGTATTAGGCTATGGTGCCCCAACACCCCATCATTGGGTTAGCCGTGAACTCATTCGTGATTATAGTGGCCTACTTTTTCAATATCCGCGAATGTGGGTACTATACAGTATTTTACAAGTCGGCATTTGTATTTTGAATATATTTTCTTAAATTTCAGAAAATAATATACAGACATCCTTTCTATTTGTTATACTCATATTTAAATACTTAAATATATTTCATTAAATGTATTTGACCAAGCGAAATCACGCGCGGAGCATTGTTGTTCACAACGCGTTTCGAGTTTTCAAATAGGATGTGATGTCATGCAAAACAGAAATGATAAAAAGCCGATTATTTCAATGTTTCTCAATCAAGTTGAAAAAGTCGGCAATCGTTTACCTGACCCGATTATTCTATTCTTTTCACTGTGTATCATATTAGCTATTGCAACTGCAGTGGTGTCACAATTTGATACAGTTGTCAAACATCCAGGTACTGGCAAAATGATTGAAGTAAGAAGTATTTTAAGTCATGACGGCTTTGTCATGTTGATGAACGATGCGATTAAGAACTTTTCACAATTTCCTGCACTTGGAATTGTACTTTCTGTCATGATTGGGATTGGGATCGCTGAAAAAAGTGGCTACTTTGATAAATTGATAATCTATGTCGTCTCAATCACACCTGAGCGCATCATTTTACCGACGATTATTTTTGTCGGTATGATGGGGAATATTGCTGGAGACGCAGCCCCAATTGTCATGCCACCCCTTGTCGCAATGATTTTTATCAAAAGCCGAGAATACTCGCAACTTTAGTCGTGCAGATGAATCGGCTTCGCTTGAGGTATAGTTTTAGCTATACTAATCAGTGACATATGTTAAATCTATATTTAAAACACCTATAAATACGCATTTTAACATAAACGTGTGTTAAAATTATTGAGCGGTGTTTTTTGTATGTCAGAAATCCATTATGGACGTGGATACGTATATTCTATTCAGTATCATCTTGTTTGGTGTGTAAAATATCGACGTGATATTTTGTATGGTCATGTCGATATTGAGGTTAAACAGTTATTGAAACAAATTGCTATGGATAATAATACAGAAGAACAAATTAGAAAAATATATAGAAAAATCAAGGAGAGTGAGAGTTATGATTAAACATAAAGCGTATAAATTTAGAATATATCCAAATGCACAACAAGAGATATTAATTAATAAAACAATTGGTTCATCACGTTTTGTGTTTAATCATTTCTTATCTCTTTGGAATGAAGCGTATTCTAAAACTAAAAAAGGATTAAGTTATAATTCTTGCTCTGCCATGTTACCACACATGAAAAAGTCTGAAGAATATTCGTGGTTAAAAGAAGTCGATAGTATTGCTTTACAATCAAGTATTAAAAATTTAGAAGAGAGTTTTAAACGCTTCTTTAAAAAACAAAATATGAAACCTAGATTTAAAAGTAAGAAAAATCCTAATCAAAGCTATACTACTAAGAATGTAAGTAAGGGTATTCAAATCATTGATAATAAAATTAAATTGCCTAAATTAAGATGGGTAAGGTTTGCTAACAGTAGAGAAGTTAAAGGTAGAATATTACGAGCCACAATCAGTAAGCGACCTAGTGGTAAATATTTTGTTTCAGTGTTAGTTGAAGAAGAAATTAATACTTTACCTAAGACTAATAGTAGTGTTGGGATTGACTTGGGAATTAATAACTTTGCTATTTTGGATAATGGAGTTATTTATAATAACAACAAATTGACTTACAAAATGGAACAGAAACTTAAACGTGAGCAAAGAAAATTGTCAAGGAGACGATTGCGAGCTAAACAGAAAGGTATTAAATTGTTTGAAGCTAAAAATTATCAAAAACAGAAGATTAAAGTTGCTAGATTATATGAGAAAGTTATGAACCAACGTGAGGATTTTCTGAATAAGTTGAGTACAGAAATTATCAAAAATCACGATATTATCTGTATTGAAAACTTAAACACAAAAGGCATGTTGCGCAATCATAAACTAGCAAAAAGTATTTCTGATGTTTCTTGGTCTAATTTTGTAACGAAATTAGAGTATAAGGCTGATTGGTATGGCAAAGAAATCGTTAAGGTAGATAAATGGTTTCCATCTAGTCAAATTTGTTCGAAATGTGGACACAATGATGGTAAGAAACCACTCGAAATTCGAGAATGGACATGTCCTATTTGTCATACCCATCATGATCGAGACATCAATGCTAGTATTAATATTTTGAACGAAGGTTTAAGACTACATTCTATGAGACGAGCTTAAATTAAATAAACAATAACCGTAGGAACTACGGGGATAGCTTGGTAAATAAGAGACACCGCTGTTAGTAAAGAAATATACTTACAAGTTATGCTCTATTCCCAAGAATCTCGTGACTTTAGTCATGAGAGGTTCAATGGGCATACCTGTAGGACCAGCTGGACCCATTCATGTCACGTCATAACATTTCATCCTCACTGAAGGCAAAAAGGGGTGAAACGTATATCATTTTGATTGTCTTAAATGATAATCATCATACGACTTAAAGTGATTTTACATTTCATTTTTATGATTTCCTATTATCATAAGAAAAACTGGGAAAACTTAATAGTCTCCCAGCCTCTTGCAATCTGTAATAATTACGATTGAAACTTTTTGGGATACCTCCTTTTCATTAGGAGGTCCCTCTTACTCTAATTTGTCCAACTACGAAAAACCACAATATTAAACAGTTACTGCTGTCGCTGTCTCCATCAATTCACCATCATTGAGATAAATCATACGGTCTGCATAATCAAACAACCGTTGATCATGCGTCACCATAATGCCGATAGCGCCTTCTTGACGTACTTGCTGTTTAATCATTTCTACAACTTCTGTCGCACGTTTGGCATCTAAACTTGCTGTTGGCTCGTCTGCAAGTAACAGTCTCGGCTGATTCATCCATGCACGCATAATCGCCACACGTTGTTTTTCGCCCCCAGATAACATATGTGGATAAACACGTTCTCGATGACTTAAACCGATTTGCTCTAATAACATTGTCGCGCGCTGTTGTGCTGTTTGCCGGTCTATCCCTGCTTCTTTGCCAACAAGTTCTAGTTGTTCATGTACTTTTAAATAAGGGACTAAATGTGAAGCTTGAAAAATAAAACCAATATCTTTCAAACGTTTTTCTGTCAATGCCTTTTGAGATAAACCGCTCAAATCTTCACCATCCAACATTACTGTGCCTTCTGTAGGAGATAAGAGCCCACCAATAATCGTCAGCAATGTTGATTTCCCAGAGCCTGACATCCCGTTTAAAATGACGAATTCTCCTGGTTGCACTTCAAAGTTAATGCCTTTTAACACTTTTGTGGCTGCATCACCTTTACCGAATGTTTTCACTAAATTTTTGACGACTAAACTCATACTTGTCCCCCTCCAATCGCTTCAATAGGATCAATTTTAAAGACACGCACTAATGACAGTAATGCGCCGACGATAGCTACAACAATAAAGACGACAACGACGAGTAACATCATGCTGCTATTTATAAAGAATGGCATTGTTACAGGTAAAGCCGCTGCTAATCCTGTAATGAGTAGTAGTGCGATGATGACACCTAACATCGTCACGAATAAAATTTGGAATAATAAACTCCATAATAAATGTGACGTTTTAACCCCAATCGCTTTTAAAATCCCAATCTCTGACGTTTTTTGAATTGTCATGACGTAGAAAAATGCTGTCAGTACTATCGCAGTAATGACAAATAAGCTCACAATCATCATATTCAGTGGTGCTTGTTCAGCTTGGTAGCTCGGAATCGCATCAGTCAAATCTTGTTTGTTGACGATTTCGATACCTGAAATGCCTTCAATATTTTTGAGTTGTTTTGCTGTGACATCATTTAAAAAGTAGAGTGACGTTGCGACATGATGACCAGCTATATCTTTCAGCCCTTCATCCGTTGTCATAGCAATATTCGTATGTGCATACATCGCATCATCAAAGAAACCTACAACTTTTAAAGTAACATCTTTATCCTCGATGTTCACTTTATCACCAATTTTGACACCTTCACCTGCTAATTTCTGATTCAAGACGACTTCATTTGCTTTTTGCGGTAACTCCCCTGTTTTTAACTGAGGGTGTTCATCTTTAGGCATCGTCGCAAAAAGCATGTCTGTTTTGTTATCTTGATGTTTCATCGTTGCCATTGCTAATTTTAATGGCGCTGATTTGATATTTTTTTCAATGTCTTGTTGTGTTTGCGAATCGATATTTGATTTTTCAAGTTGTTGATCGACATCTTTTTGAATAACAAAGCGTTCAGACTTGAATTGGTCAATAAGCGCGATATTTTCTCTTGCTAAACCTTGTGCTAATCCTGTAATAAAAAGCACCATACTTGCAAGAAGGATGACAATAAATGTAATTAATAAATACTTGAACTTGTAAAATTTGAGTTCGTTCAATGCAAGTTTCATACTCGTATCTCCCTTTCAATTTCATCTTGGGTATACTATATCGCCCATTTATGAACTGAATATGAACAAGATACATTTTTGATGAAACACTTTAAAACAAGTAGGCAACAGCTGAAAAGTGTGATTGCCATCACATAAAACATACTTTTCATTTCCAATTGCAACTTTGAATAAAAACATTTATCAAAAGCCGAGAATACTCGCGACTTTAGCCGTGTAGATGAATCGGTTTCGCTTGAGGTATAGCTTTAACTATACTAATCAAGTGACATATGTTAAATCTATATTTAAAACACCTATAAATACGCTTTTTAACATAAACGTGTGTTAAAATTATTGAGCGGTATTTTTTGTATGTCAGAAATCCATTATGGACGTGGATACGTCTACTCTATTCAGTATCATCTTGTTTGGTGTGTAAAATATCGACGTGATATTTTGTTTTGTATGGTCATGTCGATATTGATGTTAAACAGTTATTGAAACAAATTGCTATGGATAATAATACAGAAGAACAAATTAGAAAAATATATAGAAAAATCAAGGAGAGTGAGAGTTATGATTAAACATAAAGCGTATAAATTTAGAATATATCCAAATGCACAACAAGAGATATTAATTATCAAAAACAGAAGATTAAAGTTGCTAGATTATATGAGAAAGTTATGAACCAATGTGAAGATTTTTTAAATAAGATGAGTACAGAAATGATCAAAAACCACGATATGATTTGTATTGAAGACTTAAATATAAAAGGCATGTTGCGCAATCATAAATTAGCAAAAAGTATTTCTGATGTTTCTTGGTCTAATTTTGTAACGAAATTAGAGTATAAGGCTGATTGGTATGGCAAAGAAATCGTTAAGATAGATAAATGGTTTCCATCTAGTCAAATTTGTTCGGAATGTGGACACAACGATGGTAAGAAACCACTCGAAATTCGAGAATGGACATGTCCTATTTGTCATACCCATCATGATCGAGACATCAATGCTAGTATTAATATTTTGAACGAAGGTTTAAGACTACATTCTATGAGACGAGCTTAAATTAAATAAACAATAACCGTAGGAACTACGGGGATAGCTTGGTAAATAAGAGACACCGCTGTTAGTAAAGAAATATACTTACAAGTATGCTCTATTCCCAAGAATCTCGTGACTTTAGTCATGAGAGGTTCAAGATAACTTCAACAGCTCCACAACGTTATATCCATATGGATGATAAAAGCTGAAAATGCACTTCAAGGAGGACGGTCAACGTGTCAGTCACATGTTTAGTTGTTGATGATGATCCCGAGATTTTAAACTATGTTGAAACACACTTGCAACGTAAAGGATATCAAGCTGTCACTGTCACAAGTGGTGAATCAGCGCTTGAATATCTTGAAAAACATATCATTGATATCGCTATCGTAGACGTCATGATGGATGGAATGGACGGCTTTGAACTATGCGAAACCTTAAAGTATGACTATGAATATCCCGTCATTATGCTAACTGCTCGAGATGCACTCAGTGACAAAGAACGTGCCTTTTTAGCTGGGACAGATGATTACGTCACAAAACCATTCGAAGTCGCTGAACTCATATTTCGCATACAAGCCGTGCTCAGACGTTATCAAATTGCTACTGAAACACTTTTGACGCTTGGCAACCTTACAATAGATCAAACACAGCTCGAAGTTAAGGTTGATACAAAAGGCATGATTTTACCACATAAAGAGTTCGAATTGTTAAGTTTGCTCGTCGCTTATCCGAAACAAGTCTTTCATCGCGAACAATTGATTGAAAAAATTTGGGGTATCGATTATGAAGGAGATGAACGTACAGTGGACGTCCACATTAAACGCTTAAGAACACGCTTAAAAAAATTAGGTGCCAATGTCCATATTGATACTGTACGCGGCATCGGTTATAAGGTGACGCAAGATGCTTAAATCATTGTACTCACGTTTTGCACTTTATACTTTTACTGTCATGTTAATTAGTTCGCTACTCAGTTTTGAGATTGCTAATATTTACTATCATTTTCAATTAAAAGATAAAAATGACGCGCAAATTATGGGCACACTTAAACGTGCACAAGCGTATAAAGATGCCCAAAACAGTGAAGACTTAGACCGTTATTTAGCGTTATTAGGTGATTTAAATTATCAAGTTGTTGCTTATGATGAAGCGGGCCATGCGACATACTATGGTGAGCCATTTAGAAAACAAAATTTAACGACTGCTGATATTCGACGTGTACAGTCAGGACAAGATTATCACGGGATTGGTGACAGACCCTTTAACCCCGTCATTACTGGCTTTTTTGATAACGAAACCCGTAACACAGTTGGTACACATTTCACAACTTCAAATGGTAACGTCGCAGTATTTATGAGACCTGACATCGGACATACTTTTAGCGAATTTCGTATCTTTTTACTCGTGCTGCTCGTCTTACTTGTCATCATTTCTATCGCACTTGTGACTTGGTCAACTTACGCATTAGTTAAACCTGTTAAACAGTTAAAACAAGCAACTGAACGTTTAATGGCGGGTGACTTTGCGACACCTATTGCCGTCACACGTCGCGATGAACTCGGCGTCCTCCAGCAACATTTCGACACGATGCGACTCGAATTAAAACAAGTCGATGATATGAGGCAGCACTTTGTTCAAAACGTCTCACACGAAATAAAAACACCTTTAACACATATTCATCATGTACTGACGCAACTTCAACAAGAACATACGACAGCACAACAATCACGTTATATTGAGCGCATTTATGATGAAACCCATCGCCTGAGTCAACTCGTACGTCAACTGTTGTTATTATCAGAATTAGACAATGATACGCATTTACAATTTGATGATACATTTTTAGCTAACGATTGTATTTTAGACATTTTAAAACATGAAAATTATGCGATTGATCAGAAAAATCAAGTGCTACTCTATGATTTAGAAGAGATGACGATTCGAGGGAATGCACGTTTGTTAACACAAGCCTTTGAAAATATTATTCGAAATGCTATTAAGTATACAGAGGCGTTCGGTACCATTGAAATCGACCTCACTGCTGAAGGCGATCAAATGATTTTAAAAGTACAAGATGACGGAACTGGCATGAGTGATGCAGTGAAACAACGGATTTTTGAACGCTTTTATAAATCTTCCAGCCATGCAGACAGCAATGGTCTCGGACTCGCGATTTCCAAATCCATTATTGAACGTCATGGTGGCCACATCGACGTAGAAAGCGAAATCAATCATGGGACGACGTTTACAATTACCCTCCCACGCATCGAAGCATCTCAATCTGACAATTCATAAATCATAGTTGGTGAGACAAAAGGCGAGAACATAGCATTTAGGAAGGCGCAGAATGGTTCAGCAATCTAAGACTAGAAACCCATTTAAGTGTATTACTTTGTTTCATTAACAAGCAAAAAAGCAGTGAAGCCACATCACCTCACTGCTTTTTCATCTATAAATCAACTCAATAACGCACCCGATTCATCCAACTTCAAGTTTTCCGAAATCTCATGATTCAACTTCTTAAATAACTCAATATCATCCGTCAAATGTACACCAAACGACGGTACCATCTCTTTCACTTGCGGCTCCCATTTCTCAAATTTATCTTTGAACGCACGTTGTAAAATATCCAACATCACTGCAACTGCTGTAGATGCCCCTGGTGAAGCACCTAACAATGCCGCTAACGTACCATCTTGAGACGTAATGACTTCAGTCCCAAATTGTAATGTTCCTTTTCCTTTATCTTCTGTGTCTTTAATCACTTGAACACGTTGGCCTGCTACAACCACTTGCCAATCCTCGTCTTTCGCTGTTGGCACAAATTTTCTTAAATCATTCATTCTTTCTTCATTAGATAACAGGACTTGTTGAATTAAATATTTAGTAAGACCCATTTCTTTAGCACCCGCTGCTAACATTGTTGTAACGTTATTTGGTTTCACAGACTTAATTAAATCAAAATATGATCCTCTTTTTAAAAACTTTGGAGAGAAACCTGCAAACGGTCCAAATAACAAGGCACGTTCTCCGTCAATATAACGTGTATCTAGGTGTGGTACAGACATCGGTGGCGCACCCACTTCTGCTTTACCATATACTTTCGCCTGATGTTGATGCGTAATTTCTGGTTTTTTACATACTAAAAACATACCACTGACTGGGAAACCACCGATACGTTTTGACTCGGGTAACCCTGTTTTTTGGAGTAACGATAAACTTGCACCGCCCGCACCAATAAACACAAATTTAGAAACGACTGTAAAAACACGATTCTCTTTTAAGTCTTTAATTTTAACTGTCCACGTACCATCACGATGTTGTTTTAAGTCGAGTACTTCATGTTCGTAATATAATGAACCACCCTTAGCTTCTAGATTGCTCAACAATTTGTGTGTCAATGCCCCAAAGTTCACATCTGTTCCTGACTCATCACGTGTCGCAGCAATCGGTTCATCGTCTTGTTGTCGACCTTCCATCATTAAAGGCACCCATTTTTTCAACGTTTCTTCATTATCTGTAATATCCATACCTTGGAATAATACGTTTTCACGCAATGCTTTCACACGCGCTTTTAAGAAGTTCACGTTTTTCTCCCCTGTAACAAAACTCATATGTGGTACCGTGCGAATGAAGCCCGCAGGTTGGTTAAGCTGACCATTTTTCACGAGGTATGACCAAAATTGTTTCGAAATTTGAAACTGTTCATTAATTTTAATTGCTTTTGTAATGTCGACTGAACCATCTTCTTGTTCACTTGTATAGTTCAACTCACATAGTGCAGAATGTCCTGTGCCCGCATTATTCCACACGTTAGAACTTTCTTGTGCACATTTATCTAAACGTTCGAAAACATTAATATCCCATTCAGGTTCTAATTCTTTTAATAATGTTCCTAATGTCGCACTCATGATTCCGCCACCAATAAGTACAACATCTGTCTTGTTATGTAAGTTTTTCATAACAATACAGACCCCCTTTTTCGTTTTAAATCATTCACAGCATCCTATGTTGTCAAATCCATCTGTTACATTCATGAAGTATAAAAATATTTCGACTATTTCAGCTAATCATACCTCATATGAACTGTTATCCTTTGCCTTATCCTTACATTTCGTAGCGATACAAAATCATCATTCGTATGTCATGAAAATGCTATCCGATAACACAATAGGCCAATAATTTAATTATATACCTTAATCATGTAAGAAAAAAGCGATTCCGTCTAATTTGTGAAATTTTCATTAAATGCATTTGAAGAAATTTTTGTGCATATTTTCATTTCTAACATCTTCATGAAATAATTACATTTTACGTTCACAATTCATTAACACTCCACATTTCAGCAGTGCTATAATGAAGAAAAAGTAACTAATCGAGGGATGCGTCATGAAGTCTATCACGTTTTTAATGCACAATATTTTTGCTGTTGGCGGTACAGTTAAGACGATTACAAACCTTGCCAATCAATTAGTTCACCAAGGACATCAAGTCACGATTATTTCAATTTTCAAATCGAAACAACAACCGTATTTCGAACTTGATTCACGCGTCACAGTTAAGTCATTAGTTCATTATCAACTTGGCTTACGAAATCTCATCCCACTCGCAACAAACCGCATTCGTAAATTTACACCACTGTTAAAACCAAAATATTTAACAGCTTACGAACCCGGTTTTCGTCAATATTCAAGTTATATTGAAAAAAAGATGATTCGTGCCATACAAAATGACACGTCAGATATTTTTGTAGGTACGCGTGCCAGTCACAATCTTCTCATTGCACGATTTGCGAAAAGTCATCAATTAACTATCGGGATGGAGCATATGAACTTGGATGCACATTGCCAAGAGTTGAAAGAAGAGATATTGACTTATTATCCACATCTCAATGCGATAACGACTTTAACTGAAGCCGATAAACAGTGCTATACACAATATTTAGATGCACCTATTTTTGTTGTTCCAAATATGATTGATGAAAAGCGCCATCATATTATGAAGAAAAACCAAATCATCGCAGCAGGTCGCTTTGAATATGAAAAAGGATTTGACCTCCTTATTCAAGCTGTTTATGAAATACAAGAAGATTTGCGTGACTTTGGATATACTGTATCGATTTTTGGAGATGGTAGTGAGAAAGAGGCATTACAACAACAAATCAACTTTTTACGGTTACAGGATCTCGTCTTTTTACGACCAACGACACAACATCTCAGCACGTATATTGCAGAAAGTAAGATCACATGTATACCCTCACGTAATGAAGGTTTCGGCATGACGATTTTAGAAGCGATGAACCAAGGCAGTATCGTCGTGAGTTTTGATGGTAATACCGGTCCGAAATCACTTATTCAGCATAGCCGTAACGGTTTCTTAGTGCCACATCTTCAAACGTCAGCACTCGCAATGCAGCTCTTAGAAATTGCGGAATATGGACATTCAAAATATTTAAACCCTATTATTCAAAGCGGCTATCAAACAGTGGAACAATATCATCCTGAATCCATTTATAATCAATTTAAAAAAGCAATGGATGATGTGATTGGAACACATCCATCATGACTTATCGATATAAAGCGAGGGAGGGAGACATAAAGATTTTTGATGCTATTGATGCAGTATTTGAATTAACCCACCCTCTTCCTACAGTTTGTTGTTTTGATTGCCTTCATGGCTTCGCGTTTCCTATGGGCTGGGCCGGAAAATCCAATTCGGCTTCCACCACGTGTACAATCGAATCAAACCGAATTGAGTTGATGTTTCCGCGCCTCGGAAAGCGTAGCACGGTTCCAGCAATCTAAAAGAAACAAACCAAAAAAGGACTGACATAGCCAAAATCAGCCACATCAGCCCTCAAACCCATTAACTTAAAATTAACGATAAAATAAACGTCCAAATACACCAGAAAATCAATAAACCAACACTATATTTTAAAGTCATCTTCAACAACTCTGACTCTCTACCTACTTGTTTTACGGCCGCAGTCGCAATCGCAATAGATTGTGGAGAAATCAATTTCGCAATCGCACCCCCTGCAGTGTTAGCGCCAACAAGTAATGCACCACTCGTACCTACTTGAGGTGCTACTGACGCTTGAATTGGTGCGAATAATGCGTTGTTGTTCGTTACTGAACCTGTCATAAACACGCCGATCCAGCCGAGAATTGGTGATAAGAATGGGAAGACTGCTCCAGTTTTTGAAATACCTTCACCCATCGCGCTTGTTAAACCGCCATATGTTGTCACTTTCGCAATGGCTAAGATGAAACAAATCGTTAAGATCGGTAACCATAATTCTTTAAATGCTTCTGTAAACAATGCACCGGCACGTTTGAAGTTTACTTTTGAAGAAATTAAAATCGTAATAATACCGGCAATCAATAATGCTGTACCTGTTTGATTTAAAATATTAAATGTTAACATAATGGGTTGACCAGAAACATCATTCATTGTACCTGGAATACCAAATTTAATATTCATGAATGACAATGCGCCATCTTCCAAAAAGAGGCCTTTAAATGCTTTTGAGCTCCAAATTAATACAAGAATCGTTAAAATAATGAATGGGCTCCATGCAAATACGACTTCTTTGAAAGAATGATGTTTGACTTCCATCTTTTCTTCGCCAGCATTTAAACGGAAAATATTTTTCGGTTGGAATTTTTTAGAGAATAATGCTAATGCACCCATTGAAGCAAGTGGTGGAAGAATATCCACTAATTCAGGACCGAAAAATTGGTTAAAGAATACTTGTAATACTACGAATGGCACGATTGTTACAATAATCGCCGGTAATGTTTCTTTAATCCCTTTAAATCCGTCGATAATAAAGACTAATAAGAACGGTACAATGACACTTAAAATAGGTAAACTTAAGTTTGTCGCTTGAGCAACATCTAATGCTGATACGTCACCTTTTAATGCTAATGTATCGATAACAGAAACTGGTAAACCAATGGCACCGAATGCACCTGCTGCACCGTTACCTACTAAACAAAGCATTGCGGCTTGTAATGGCTTAAATCCAAGTTGAATCAGTAATACCGCACAGATTGCGATCGGTACACCGAATCCAGCTACACCTTCTAAAAATGCATTGAACGCAAAACCAATTAATAACAATTGAATACGTTGGTCTTCAGAAATTGTTGTGATACTATCTTGTACAATGGCAAACTGACCAGTAGCCACTGTTACTTTGTATAACCATACGGCCATCATAACGATAAAGCCAATTGGTAAAATACCTTGATAGAAACCTTCTAAAATACCACCAGAAGCAATGCCTACTGGTAATTTAAATACAGCTAATGCAATCACAAGTGTAACGACGAGTGTTGTAATTGCTGCATAAATCCCTTTCATTTTAAACACTGTTAAACATAACAAGAATAAAATGATTGGAATACTTGCAACCAATGCAGAAATTGCAAGATTGTGAAATGGATCGAAATTCTCTACTAGCATCTCTTTTCATCTACCTTCAATATTTATTTTTTGCTTCAATCTCCATGAGGGGACATGTGATTGATTTCACATAAAATATATCACGCCAAACCAATTAATTCAATAGTGCTTGTGAATATTTTCTCAATACTTGTAGAATACTATTTATTCGTGTCATCAACATTTAAAAAGTGTATTTATTACCATACAATGACGTTTATTTTAGATTATATAAGTTGTTTTTTCTAATTGCAATGATAGATTTCAATATGATAGAAATGCAAAGTTAAAAAATAATTATTCATTTTACAATATATGTTTATTTTTCATTTTTTACTATCATATCGCGATGATAATAAAGATCAGCAAACGCGATATCTCATCACTTTTATGTTGGAAAATCAAAAAAGGTTAAGCCCCCATGTGCCTAACCTTTTTGTGCAAAACCTATTATTGACGATACGCTGGGTCTACAATTTTCGCTTGACCAGTACCATCTACTGTAACGATTGTATATGTGCCCGGCTGTGATTGGTTGATAAAACTAAACATATAACTGTAACGGTTACCATCACCTTGCAATGCATAGTCATTATAAGGATTGTTTTGACCATTTAAGCGGTTCACTTCTGCTTGTGCACTGTCGAGTGATGTTTGGAAGTTCGGAAGATGTTTTAATGCTTGTTGACGATCAACTTGTTGACGCACGATATTTTGAGCAACAGGTGTAACATTTTGTCCTTGATATGGTGCGACATATTTCGGTTGTGATTGTGAAGATGATTGAGACGTTTGTTTTTGTCCATTTCCGTTACCATTTGATGCATTATTTTGCTGACCTTGTGTTGATGATTGTCCTTGGTCCGCCTGATTTTGATTTTGTTGTGACTTATTTGTACTTTGTCCATCATTAGAACCTTGGTTGTTGTCTGATGATGACGCACCGTTGTCGTTAGATTGCTCTACTTTCGCTTTGTTGTCCTTCTCTTTGCTATCTTTCGCTTTGTTGTCTTTTTCTTTTTGCTTATCTTGATCTGCTTTCTTATCTTTTTGTGTTGTTTGATCTTTGTTCGACGACTGATCTTTGTCCTTACCTTCGTCGTCAGAACATGCTACGAGTAATAACGGTACTATCATCAAGCTTGCCAATAATCTTTTCATGATGCTTCCTCCTCATTCAGGATATGATATAGAAAAACCCTATCACTTTTTTATACACTTCACACTGAATACTAAACATTTCCGGCAAAATTTTCAAATAATATTTATAAATCTTTCTCCATAATCCAATCTTCGTCGATATGTTTTCCCATTTTAAATGGGTGTACGCCTGTTTTAACAAGTCCTTGTTTCAAATAAAAGTTGAGTGCCGGTGCATTCTTTTCCCACACACCTAACCATAACTTAGGCTTCCCTAATTCATTTTTTACGAAGTCACATACAAAATCGAATAGCCATTGTCCCAACCCTTGCCCTTGATAGTCAGGATACAAATAAATCCGTTGAAGTTCAGCATACTGTATACCTTTGGCTACCGTTTGTGCCGCTTCAACATTCACTTTTACGTAACCGACTATTTCATCATCCTTATATAAAAAGAAAAAGTACATATACAGATCTTCCAATTCAGCCGTTAACTTTTCTATAGACATCTCTTCTGCAAAGTAACTGTCAAATAACGCTTGTTCATAATCATGCCGATACGCCGCATAAAATGTATCTTTGCTTATCTTTTGTAACGTTGCTACCTCTGTGACAGTCACTTTTCTCAATTCATATACCAACGTCTCATCTCCCCACTTTTTCTTTTATTGTACACGAGACACTTCACTTCAACGAGCAAAAGCAATCTAATTGCCTTTCATGAGCGTTTTTGGTAAAGTGTGAACGAAAAAATTTGAGGAGGCACATGCATATGACAGAAACATTTAAAGCTTTTCGCGTGAATCATGATGAAGACGCATTCTCTGCAGATTTCACAGAGCTTACGTTAGATGATTTGTCTGAAGGCGATGTCACAATTCGTGTACATTATTCAAGTATTAACTATAAAGATGTTTTAGCGACAAAATCGAACAATAAAATCATTCGTAATTATCCGATTGTACCAGGCATTGATTTAGCTGGTGTCGTAATGGCTTCAGACCATCCGTCGTTTAAAGAAGGCGACAAAGTCATTGCAACGGGTTATGACCTCGGTGTGAATCATGACGGCGGTTTTAGTGAAGTCGCACGTGTGAAAGGTGATTGGTTGGTTCATCTGCCTGAAGACTTAACTTTAGAAGAAGCGATGATTATTGGTACTGCAGGTTTTACAGCAGCGATTTCTATTCAATTATTAGAAGACAATAAAATGACAAGTACAAATGGTCCTGTACTCGTACGTGGCGCTACAGGTGGTGTCGGTGTGATGTCGGTCATGATGTTAAACGCAATTGGCTATAAAGTCATTGCAAGTTCTGGTCAGACCGAACATCACGAGCAATTAAAAGCGTTAGGTGCACGTACGGTTATCCCTAGAATTGATGAAGTGACTGACAAAGCACTCGCTTCAACGGAATGGCAGGCGGCTATCGATCCTGTCGGTGGTGAAACTTTAACTGAAGTGTTAAAACGTATTCAACGTCACGGTGCAGTTGCCGTCAGTGGTCATTTAAGTGGTGCTGAATTCACAAGTACAGTTTACCCATTTATTTTACGTGGCATCCGACTTTTAGGTGCTGATTCAGTTGCTTTTCCAATGCAACGTAGACAGCATTTATGGCGACGTCTTTCTAAAGATTTAAAACCTGAAAAGTTGCATGACATTAAAACCGTTATCCCATTTAGCGAATTAAAAACATATTTAGCAAAAGCAGAAAAACATGACTTTTTAGGCCGTATTGTCGTTGATTTACGACCTGAAGCTTAAAAATTATACAATGGTTGCTTCAGAAATGCGATATCCGTCACACTTTTGAAGCAACATCGCACAAATTAATGGGATTCAAACTTTGTCGTATAGAGGCGCATGATTAATAGTTTAAACAAATATTGCAACGACGAGTTATTATTGATTACAAAACTTTAAACTTGCAAAATTTTATAATTTACTATTGTCTTATGAAAGCGTATACTTGTATACAGAAAAATATTGGAGGTTGCACAATGAAAATAAATAAAAAGATGATTTTCTTCATTGGTGCTTTAGGTGGTTTATTATACGGTTATGACATGGGGGTTATTTCCGGTGCATTACTTTATTTAAAGGATGACATCACACTTAACGCATATACTGAAGGGCTTGTTGTTTCATCCATGTTGGTCGGCGCGATTGTCGGTGCTGGGTTAAGTGGCCCATTATCTGAAAAATTTGGTCGTCGTCGTTTAGTCTTTATGATATCTATCGTCTTTATTATCGGTGCATTAATTTTAGCGCTCGCACCAACGATGGAAATTTTAGTTTTAGGTCGTGCCATTATCGGTTTAGCTGTCGGAGGCTCTACTGCGATTGTTCCAGTTTATCTTTCTGAGCTTGCACCGACAGACGCACGTGGCTCATTAAGTTCACTCAACCAATTAATGATTACAATCGGTATTTTAGCATCATACCTTGTGAACTACGCATTTGCGCCGATTGAAGGATGGCGTTGGATGCTCGGCTTAGCAGTTGTTCCATCTCTTATTTTGATGATCGGTGTCATTTTCATGCCCGAAAGCCCACGTTGGTTACTTGAAAAACGTGGTGAAAAAGCAGCGCGTGACGTGATGAAATTGACTTACCCTGCTTCAGAAATTGATCATGAAATCGAAAACATGAAGAAAATCAATCAAATTGCTGATAACACTTGGACAGTTCTTAAATCTCCTTGGTTGTTGTCTACAATCATTATCGGTAGTATTTTTGCATTACTCCAACAATTGATTGGGATTAATGCCATTATTTACTACGCACCTAAAATTTTCGCAACAGCTGGTTTAGGTGAATCAACAGCCATTTTAAGTACAGTCGGTATCGGGGTTGTGAACGTTCTAGTAACCATTTTCGCCATTTCCATTATCGACAAAATTGACCGAAAAAAATTACTCGTGATTGGTAACATCGGCATGGTGGCTTCGTTGCTTATCATGAGTGGCTTAATTTGGCTTATCGGTGTGAATAGCGCTGTATGGATTATTATGATTTGTTTAACAACATTCATTATTTTCTTCGGTGTGTCATGGGGACCAGTATTATGGGTCATGTTACCTGAATTATTCCCAATGCGTGCGCGTGGTGCAGCAACAGGTATTGCCGCGCTCGTATTATCCATTGGTAGTTTATTGGTAGCACAATTCTTCCCTGTGCTCACTGACGTGCTCCAAGTTCATCAAGTATTCTTAATCTTCGCAGTCATTGGTATCATTGCAATGATTTTCGTTATGAAATTCTTGCCTGAAACACGTGGTCGCAGCCTTGAACAAATCGAACAAGACTTGCGTGCACGTACGAATGCGAAAAATGTCGAATAATCTATAGTGGTGCAGTCAATAAGTATGAACCGTCATGCTTATTGGCTGATTTTTATTATTTTGACACCTATCGACTTCCATTCCACACTGTTATGTGTATATTTCAAAATATATTTTAGAAATTGACGGTACTTCAATTGATAATTATTCTCATTTATATGATAATAGAAAGCATCAGATTAACTCGAGGGAGCGTAAAAAAATGAAAGATGTAACAATTATCGGTGGTGGCCCGGCAGGTTTATATGCGAGTTTTTATGCAGGGCTTAGAGGAATGGACGTACGCATTGTAGATGTTCAACGAGAATTAGGTGGCAAAATGCAAATTTATCCCGAAAAAATCATTTGGGATATTGGTGGTGTCGCACCTCAATCCTGTTATGACATCTTAAAAAATATTATAGAACAAGGCCTTCATTTTAACCCTGACGTTTTACTGGAAACGAAAGTCACAAATATTAAAAAACATGGTGAACACCATTTTGAAGTCATTACAGCTGACGGTCAGTCTTTAACGTCACGCGCAATTATTCTTGCGATAGGTGCTGGCATCATCAAACCGTTACCACTCAAAATTGAAGGTGCAGAACGATTTGAACTGACGAACTTACATTATGTCGTTCAACAATATCAAAAATTCAAAGATAAAGACGTCATCATTTCAGGTGCAGGCAATTCTGCATTAGACTGGGCGCGAGATTTATCCGGTTACGCGAAAAGTGTTAAACTCGTTTACCGCAAAAAAGATATTTCTGGTCATGAAGCGATGCAAAATATTTTGGATTCGTTAAATGTCCAAAAGTTTCCGAATAGCAAAATTGTACAGTTGAAGAGTACTGCGGATGACGCGAACAAGATTAACGAAGTCGTCCTTGAAAATAGTGAAACTGGTGAAACAACGATCCATCGTGTAGATGACGTCATCATTAGTCATGGCTTCGAACGTGAACTGACACTTTTGAATGATTCTGATGTTACAATTCAAACTGTGAATGACGATTATGTGTATGGTGAGAAAAATACGTGTACTTCTGTGCCAGGTATTTATGCTTGTGGCGACATTGTACAACATCCCGCAAAAGTGCATTTAATCACGAGTGCTTTCAGTGATGCGGCTCATGCGGCAAACAGTGCTAAACAATACATTGATCCTTCAGCACCAAAAGAAGGCTACGTATCGAGTCACAACGATGTCTTTAAAGAAGCGAATCGTCAATTTTTACCACACTAGAACGAAAGGAACGTTATGCCATGACAATTGAAGTAAAATATGAAATTCCGACCCCAGTCGACTATTGTGAACTGCGTCGTATCGCGGGGCTGAGTGAAAAATCAGAAGTTGCTGCTCGAATTGGATTGCCGAATGCGTGTTTTACAGTTACGCTTTATGACGACAATCAACTAATCGGTATGGGACGTGTCATTGGAGACGGAGCAACTGCATTTCAAATTATCGATATTGCAGTACGTCCGGAATACCAAGGTCAAGGTCACGGCAAAGCGATTATGAAACAGATTATGGATTACATTGAGTCCGTGCGTCAACCCGGTACATATGTCAGTCTTATCGCGGATTATCCTGCCGACCAACTTTATGCGCAATTCGGTTTTATCTCTACAGAACCGCATTCAGGTGGGATGTACCGCCACTATCCCATTGAAAAGTAACGCGCACAAAAAAGCCGTTCAGCACTGTGTCCGATTTCTAGACAGAGAACTGAATGGCTTTTTGTTTTCATCGCTTATTCAACAGGTGTTTCGTCTTTCACTTCATCTTTGGATACAGCACCATCTCGTGGTGACACTAGAATGGCTTGTCTTAATAAGAAAAATAACAGAATAAATCCAGCCGTTATCGTCACATGCCCAATACCGGCAAATCCTGCAAACGACGCTGGAATCGTACCGCCTGAAATCTCCTTAAACCCTTTCATAAACTGCATTAACACTGTCGTCAACACACCAATATTGTAAATAATAAAATACCAGTTAAATAAATAGTAGCTACTGATTTTGAATAATTTTTCTATCGGAATTAACATTAAAAACATAAACATACCGAGCGTCAATAAGTGCGTATGCATGACGCTCATTTGGGTAGAACCCGTAAATTCATAATGTACTGTTAATTCTCTGTAAGCAAATCCACTCAATAACCCCAACACGGTGTAAGTCATAAATGCATATAAAATACGTCTCATTGTTTTCACGCTCCGTTGTTTTAATCCGTTCATTCTCATGCTTGCTGACATTACTTTATACAATACGAGAATTGACGTTTTTCGTCTTTTTCGAACCGTTTGATGCATCATACATACGACGCAATCATCCATTAAATCCAAGTGAATTAAAGACAAAAATTTTGATACCCTCATCTTCTATACTAATGATTATATCGGGAAACATAGACATCGTGTCAATAACAATTATTTGTCAGATTTCGTAAAGTTTTGTCGTTTAAACAATGCGACGATTGCTACAATTAAAGCAGCAATACTGATAACCCATAACCATGGCGATACAGCTGCTGTCGTTTCACCCGCTTCTCCACTATTCGTCGCTGCACCACCCGTTTTAAGTTCTGTCAATGGTGCAGGGTTTTCGCTATCTTCGCCCTCTTGTGTCCACTTAACCACTTTGCCATCTTTATATGTTTGAAGCGCATTCCATTTAAACGTGCCTTCTTTATCCGGATTAGCTACCATAATCGGGAAATTTTGATACTCATTTTCACCGATGCCGTCACCTGTTGCTGTCCAAGTGATTTTCGTAATTTCGCCCGCTTTATTTTTCTCTTGTTGATGTTTAAATCCAGGCACAGGTTGAATGGCTGACACTGTTACACCTTGAGGCACTTCGAGTTCAACTTTTGTCGTATGGCTATCACGCTCAACTGGGACACGAACGTTATATTGCTGAAAAGATCCAGGCTCACTCACTTGTGGTTCAAGTTTGACATGTGCTTCAGCTACAGTCGTTAACGTCGCAAACATCACTATTAAAGCAGCGAGACTCATTAAAAATTTAGGCATTTTCATTCTTTTACTCCCTTTCTATCTATAATGGAATTTGAATTTGACTCATGATTACACCGGCTAAGATTAAAAATAGGCCGACAATGATTTCAATATAAAGTAACGGTTGATGGATACGACGTTTTTGCCGCATCGCCCAAAAAGTTTGTAACGCACCTAAAACCATCATCACAATCGTTAACCCAATTTTTGCGAACCAAAGACTACTATACGTTGATGAAGTCGTTATCATGGTAGACAAAGACGTGACGTCGATAGACATTAAAAAGCCTGTCACAACAATAAGCACGACTGCAGCAATATTCGTTTTGAACAGTACGTCTTTAATAATTAATACATAAGAATGACGTTGTTTCGAAAATAAGTAAGCCATTAAATAGGCCAAACTTCCGAGCCATGTTGCGATACCAATTAAATGAATCGTTCGCAAAATAATGGAATAAATTGGTACAGCCTGTGTCCAAACGTGCCCAGAAATCGCTAAACTAATAAAAATGAATAACGGCATTATTTGATACCAAAACGATTCCATATTCCGCAGCGTGAATAAGCCCAGTACGACGATTAAACTTGTCATTGAAAGAATAAACGGAAATTGTATCCAAACAGAAAAATCAAGTTTTAATATCGACATAATGACTTCTTCTGGTAAAGTCATTAAATATACAATCCCTGCGCCAACAGCTGTCATCATTAACAACACAACGGCACTACGGTGATGAGGAATGATGTGATATGTAGGTGCTTCTTGACGTGACATAAACAAATTCACAATGTAAAGGCCTGTTAATATGAGCAATGCGGATTGTAATATAAAGCGGACGAGGCCGAACCAGAAAAAGGCATCTGTATAAAATGAACCAGACGTATCAATCGCATCTGCCGTCTTCTTACCGACAGAGAAATCATACTGCCCATCGACCTCATGCCCATCGATAGAGATTGTTTCCCATGAGATTTGATATGTCCCTTTCTCAACTTCCGAAGCATCAAAATTCAGCTTTTGTGATTTTCCAGACTCTTGTGGCTTCAATGTATCTACTTTATTCCCTTTATCATCATAAAGCGTGATTTTAGAATAATCGGTATAAACAGGTTCATTGAATTCGAGCTGGATCGTCTCTGGTTGTGACTGAACAATACTATTTTCAGTCGGTGTTTGTTTCTCTAAAGTTGCATGCGCGGATGCTTCTTTCGGATGCATCGTTAAAAACAGCATGAATGTCACCATCAAAAAAATGACATACATGCTTTTTTTCATTCTGTGCATGCACTCACCCCTTTCAAATCGATACTGTATAGACAAAATCAAAAATTTGTCATCCTTTAAAAGTTTATCAAAAGTAAAAATGAACACAATCATTTTGTTTACTTTTCAAATATTTGTCACTTAACATTATTCATTTGACAGAATATTGTAAAAACGACTATTGATTATGATAGTTTTTAATGAAATATTTTTATCAATTCTTATTTTGTTTTCACTTCCATTTAAAAAGGCATAGAGGCTGGGACACTATGAAATGCCCCTCCAAAGTGGACATTGAAAAAATGAAAACTTTGGAGGGAGCATATCAAGCTTTCCCAGCCTCTATCTACTTTATTTTACATTAATAGTTATAAATCAATCGAAAAATGAGGATGAATAGGACATTAAAAATTTTTGTATCCCCTCTCCTACACCTGATTGAGTTGATAACGTGCTATACGTTCACAACTTCTTCTTCAATTGATACATCTTCATTCAAACCAACCATGGCTTCTGAAATATTTCGTGAGTTATAACCGATACGCTCTAATATGGCAATAATATCTACATAGAGCAAGCCACCGTCAGTTGAACATTCACCACGATTCAATCGTTTAATATGACCTTTACGGAGCTGATGTTCAATATTGAATGCTTCACGACTCCGCTCGACCACTTCATCCTTCTTCGTCGTATCATATACATCTAATGTTTCAATCGCTTTCGTAAATGATTCATCAACAAAGCGATACAGTTTATCAATGCCACGCTCAGCATCATCTGTTAACGTAATCTCTCTCGCTTTTTTACGGTTCACTTGATCAATATACGCTTCAATTAGTTCGGACACTTTCAAAACGGAACGATTCACATCAAACATCACAGCCAATCGTTCAACATCTTTCCGAGTAATATTTTTAGTCGAAATACGCACAAGATAATTGCGTATACTGTCACAAATCGTCACGACAGCTTGATGTTTTTGTTGCACATTTTTAATCATTTTTTTATCCATTTGAGATGGATGATGTACATCATTAAGCATAGATTGTACGATATTCCCAACGTTTTGCAGCTCTTTTTGCGTCTCTTGTAACGCAACACCCGGTGCATGATACACTAAATCTTTGTTTAAATGTTGCGGCTTATAATCTTCTGTGACATCTTTACCTGGTACAATTTTCGTTACAATCCAAGCTAATACACCAACAAATGGTAATTGAATGAGTGTGTTCGTCACATTAAATGCGCCGTGTGCAAATGCAATCGTCATCACTGGTTTTAAATGCCATGCGTCTTGAATTGTCGCTATCAGTGGGATGACGACGGGGAGTAATAACGCAAAGATGAGCACACCGATGACATTAAAAATGACATGGACAAATGCCGCTCGTTTTGCAGCGAGTGAGCCCGTCAAACTTGCTAATATTGCTGTAATCGTCGTTCCGATATTATCACCTAACAGTACCGGAATCGCACCTTGTAAATTGATTAAATCTTGACTATAAAATTCTTGTAAAATCCCAATTGTCGCACTCGAACTTTGCACAAGTGCCGTTAAACCTATTCCAGCTAAAATCCCATAAATCGTATGTGAGGACATATCGAGCATCAGCTGTCTAAATCCTTCCAATTCGGCTAATGGTTTCACTGCATTTCCCATAAACTCAAGACCGAAGAATAGTGAACCGAAGCCGAATAAAACTCGCCCGATATTATTGATTTTTGAACGTTTAAAAAAGAAGATAAGAAACGCACCTAATGCTAAAATCGGCATTGCATACTCCCCTAAATCAATACCGATAATAAACGCGGTCACTGTCGTCCCAATGTTGGCACCCATAATGACACCAATCGCTTGTTTCAACGTCATAAATCCAGCGGTGACCAAACCAATTGTTATCACTGTCGTTCCTGAACTACTTTGAATTAATATTGTCACAATCATACCTGCTAATACACCGAGTACTGGGTTAGAGGTATATTTATTTAAAATGTTACGCAAACGATCTCCAGCAGAAGCTTGAAGACCATCCCCCATTACTTTTAAACCATACAGGAAGATACCTAAGCCACCTAAAAACGAAAAGATGACTTCAGTTACCGACATTTCCATTTTTCCACCTCAATATAAAGTTTGTAAAAACATCAAAAAGACATGAAATAGGTTACTTTTCAATATCTTAGCCATACTATCCAAGTATGATTCACTCTGATTATCTCTTATCTTTGTAAATTTAATGTTAATATTTCATGAAGATTCGATTTAAATTCATGGTTTTTCTAAAAAATCACAACAAATTTAGCGTCACATTCCAAATTTTGTGTTATTTATGTCACATCAAACGCTTAACATTCACGATACAAACTTCACATTAGTCTGTGTAGGGCTACGTACGCCGTTAAGTATGCTTCACCTTCTCATAGTCTCATGTGTGTTCTTTAATCACTATCCTTCAAAATTCATCAGCATATCCATGACAGAAATAAAATTCTTTACTATAATGAAAAAGACTTTTCAGAAAAGGAAGTTTACTATGACTCAAAATAATGATTATGAACTATTTCTTTTTTATTACGCTTATCAAACATTTACTAAAACAGCTGATGATCTCATCGCTGAATATGATATGAGTCGTCAACACCATCGCTTTCTCTTTTTTATTAACAAATTGCCAGGCATTACTACTAAAAAATTGCTGGAGAATCTAGAAATTTCAAAACAAGGCTCACACGCGACACTCAAATTATTAAAATCAAAAGGTTTAATTTATGATAAACCGGATTTAACGGATCGTCGTTTGAAGAGACTTTATCCAACGCCAGAAGGTAAAGCGTTAATCAAAAAGTTAAATCGCGCACAAAGTGATTTATTTAATCGAATTAAGTCAGAGTTTGGTGAAGATTGGTATGCCATTATGGAAGGGTTTGCCTCCTATAGACAAGGCTACAAAGACATCAGACATTTAAAACAAGATATAGAAGAAGGTGACGCCACATGATTCGTGCCTATCGTAATGACGCGGACCTCCGTGTAGTAGAAAGTGAAAACTGGGAATATGCACAGTGGCTTAATGTCGTTAAACCGACTCAAGATGAAATACAACGTCTAATTGATGTGTATAGTTTCCCTCAAGATTTCCTTGAAGATGCTTTAGATAGCGAAGAAAGTTCACGTATTGAGTATGATGACGATAGCGACTACTCATTAATTATTAGTGACTTCCCTATTACAAAATCAGGCCAATACAAGCTTAAAAGTTTTACAACATTGCCTTTGGGTATCATTATTGGTAAAGATATTATTGTGACCGTTTGTGCAAAGTCATTTCATTATTTTGATCACTTAATTCAAAAGCCGATTAACTTGAAGTATAAAAGTCAATTCGCCTTGAAAGTCATGTATGATATGGCGGCACAATATAATAGAAGTTTACGCTTACTAAATAAAGAGCGTCGTCAAGTGGAGTATAATTTACAACAACGCGTGACGAACCAACGTTTATTTTTATTAAGTGAAATTGAAAAAAGTCTCGTTTACTTTTTAGGTTCATTAAAAACCAATTCCTCAACGATTCGTCATCTGTTCCGCTTGCCGGCAATTAAACGGTTTGATGATGATGAAGAATTGTTAGAGGACTTGAAAAATGAGCACCAACAAGCTGTAGAAACGACTGAGCTTTATTTACGTATTGTGGAAAGTATGTCGAATTCATATGCGTCATTGCTTTCGAATCAGTTGAATACGACGATGAAGACGTTAACGATTTTTACGGTGTTGTTAACGTTGCCGACTTTGGTGTTTAGCTTTTTTGGGATGAATGTGCCATTGCCGATTGATACAGAAAGTGGCTTGTCTTGGTTGATTATTATTGTGCTTTCTGCGGTGCTTGTGGTTGTATTGTTTGTCTTTTTATGGCGGAATGATAAGCTTTGACGTTTGGTTTTGTGATTATTTTATATTTGAAATCAAAAGGTTTTAGTTTTTAGATTGTGCACCATCCCTCGCGTTTCCTAGGGGACTTGCCTCAACTCACTTTGGCTTCCATTAATTGAAATGTTCACTTAATGGAAGCCAAATTGGATTTCCGACTACGTCTGCCCTCATCTTTCAATGTGAGGCGTAAACGTGTCGCACAATGAGCCATTTCTTCAATATTTTCTTCTCCACCCACTGCTTTTAAAATCGTTGCTGCTTCTTTTTGATAGGTCATAACATCACTCCTTAAGTTGTCTTGCATTCTTAAATATGTTTCAAAAACAATGCAAGGCTTCAAAATGGCCTATTCAATGCTGTTGAAACTTTTTGGGACCGGTACCAAAAAATCATCTTCATTTTATTCGTTTTCAAAAGGATAATCAATACCTATTCAATCATTCTCTGTTACTTCTGTTCAATGATGTATAAATCGAGGATGTCGCTTTGTTGAGGATATGTTATAGTAATGTTACTTCAAAATCTGTTGGATATTGGCGTTACTTTCTCTCCAAAGTGTTTACTTATTCTACTTTTGAATTTTAAACTTTTCGCACCTATTCCATAGTACAACACCGCTTCTGGATGTTTACCACGTTTTTTTACTGGATATATCTTTTTTTAAAGAATGTTGTTTTCTATACTCTTTTTAAACCATTTAATATGTCGTTATCTTTTCACTTTAAGTCTTTCTTTTCACAATATTGTAATTCTTATTGTAGTCTAACAATCAATAATTTTATAATAATGTTGATTTATTAAGTCATTTCAATGCTGTTGAAAAATATTGAATTTGAAAGAGGTCAATTATGCAAGGCATCACTATTGAATTAATGAAACAGTACACATCTAGTGCATATCGTGTATTTAATCGTATAGAATTATTCGTTTCATTTGAAGGCGTCCTGACACTCGAGCTTAACGGTAAAAAGAATCACTTTTATCATCAAATTGCAATCATTAACCATAATGACATTGTTAAAGTTAAAGATGCACAAGCTGTCGCAAAAATCTCTATTCCATTACACTACTTCTCAGAATATCAACCACATTATTTATTAGGATTTTTCAATCAAGAAAAGTTATCATCTCACAATATAATCACCACACAAATAAAAAAAGTGATTACCGAAAATAATGCGGACAAATATTTCGAATGCTTCAAACCGATTATCGAAATATTGGTCAATGAATGTTTTATCGTTACAGGGTCAGTTCATGTTCCACGGATTCAAGTGAAAAGTATCTTATTTAATAACATCATGGATTATGTTCACCAAAGACCCCTTTCCCGATTATCTTTGCCAGAGTTAAGTGAGCACTTTTTTGTTACCGAATCATACATCTCAACATTGTTTAACAGATATTTAAATTATACGTTCAAAAAGTATTTTGTTTCACTGAAGATTGGCTTATCCATTTATCACTTACTGAACACGAATGAATCGATCAATCAGATTGCATTATACTATCAATTTAGTAATTACAATCATTATTCTAAACAATTCAAACGTTTCATTGGTGTCAGTCCAATTGCGTTTCGAAAACAGCATCAAAAGCAAGTCATTCAGGTCGACGTTCAGCCGTTTGATTATCAATATTTTGAAGGTCATTTACTCGATGATCATGAAAAATTTAATACAAATCAGCCGTTTAGCATTTATTTAAATCAATCCCAACAAACGCGATGGCTACCATCTAAACAGTTACTACTTGAAGTGCAACATATGCGTGAGATGATGCAGATTTTCAATTCAACTTCTCATGCGCATACTTATCAAAAAACAGCGCCTATCACACTGTACTTCAACGCAACGTCATGGGCGAATATCACATTTGATAACTTGGATGAGGTCGAATGTTTAAGCCAGTTAGTGCAGCACCATCAATATGGCATCGCGTATCGCATCTCATCTATGCAAAGTTATGAAAAGTTTAAATTGCACTTTTTACAACCATTATTACAAGTGCTACGCCAGTCTGCTGTTGATTTTAATATGTCACAGTTGCGTTTCAATCTCGTATTAGATGATGTGACACTTTTAGCACGTGACATCAAATTCATCGTTCGCGAGATGAATACATTACTGGAAAGTTGCCAATTCACTTTACTCATGCATATGCCGATTCAACAACGTACATTACAACTTGATACGGATTTTGATTATTATATGGTGGATATGGTAATGGTGAACAGCACTTCGCAATCAACATCTTCATCATTGCAACTGGAGCATCCTTTTCATCGACAACTTAAAGACTGGCTAGAAGAATACAACTTGAATCAACGCCCGATTTTATTATCCGGTGTCAATGAATGGTTATTTGCGCAACAAGAAGAGAAAGTACACCCAAGAGAATGGTTGGAAATTTGGTTGAATATGCATCATACTGTCCAAGGTTTAACTTTACCGCTCATCTGTCATCAGCCAGAAATGCACGGTTATTTCGATATACTTGGCCATCAAACCACCCTACAACATCTATTTCATTTAATGCAACCATTCAATCATTCGCATAGTGTGGTGGGGCGTTCCTATATCGTTCATGAATCTCCATTGGGGTATGATATTTTGTTGTTTCATCCGTTTCAAGTCCAAAATGACAAAAAGGATTTAACGTATGAGCTATACGGTACTTTAGAGTTACATCAACATTTAGTGGCAGAATATACGTATCATCCAAAATACAGTAACATCGATGACATCCTGGCAAAAAATACAAAAGGCTATTACTTGCCTCCACAGTTTATCTCATCCATTCATGCAGCGAATCAATTGTTATTTAATGTTCAGCTCCATCATTTTGATGAGTCACGTTATCAAACGACACTGCATTCTGGTCACATCAAATTAATTTGCATTACGAAAAGTCAAGCACAGCAACAATCAGATATGTTGTAATCGTTTGCTGATGAAAGATTGAACATCAGCAAAAATAAGGGTTACGACAAGGTGCACATAGGCCTCGTCTTAACCCTTACTTTCATCTCTTATTCATCTTCAATATATTTATTTTGAGTAGCAATCATACCTGCACAAAATACAGCTACGACCATCATTAAAAATAACACAATAGCGACAGTCCAATTATTCAACATGTCGTGTGCCATACCAAGTACGAAAGGCCCAATCGCTGCTACCCAATAGCCGACTGACTGACCAAAACCTGATAAAGCCATACTGCCGGCTGTTGTTTTTGAACGAATCGAAAACATCGTCATACATAAACTAAAGCAGGCGCCAATTCCCATACCAGTCAAAATCATCGCCACAAGTAATATCCAAGTATTATTGAAAAACAGCAAAATAAATCCTACACTCATCAGCGCTGCTACAATGCTGATTAAACTTCTTTGTGTCGACATTTTTGCAGCAATAATCGGAAATGTAAACGTCATCGGTAATTGCGCAAATTGATTCAACATTAAGAAGTAACCAGACATTTCCGGATCAATGCCTTTACTCACTAAAATTGACGGATACCAAGCAACGATACTATAAAACATCATAGATTGGAACGCCATCGTCAGTGCCACCGCCCATGCAATTTTTGAACGATAAATAGGCTTTCTCAATCCATCATGCTGTTTTGAAGCTAAATCAGACGCTTGTTTAAGCTGAGGTAACCATATCACGAGTGCGATCACTGCAAAAGCGACCCAAAAGACGAGTGAAAAGCGATATGATAACGATGTAACAGTAGACAGTGGATAACTTAATCCCCCGCCTAGCCCCGCTGTAAAGTTCATCGTTGCACTATAAATGCCTGTAATTATGCCTATTTGTGTCGGGAAAGCCCATTTCGCATAAGCCGGCAAAGTCACATTGGCCAGCGCAATCGATACGCCGAGTAACACTGTCCCTATGAAAAATGCTGGAATACCTCCCAAAATTCGAATGAAAAGTGCTACAATTGTTAACATTAAAGTTAAAAATAAAAAACGCGACATCGAAATTTTTGAAAGCATACGCGATACAAAGGGCGATATAATACCAAAAATAATGAGTGGAATGGTCGTAATCAAACCTGCAATTCCGTTGTTAATATGTAAATCTGTTTTAATTTGTTGGATGACCGGTCCCACGGCTGTTAATGGCGCGCGTAATGTAGCCGCAATTAAAATAACACCGAAGACGAGTAGCCATTGCTCTTGAATTTTTTGATGTCCATTGAACTCAGACATTGTTGTTCCTCCACCTCTTGCTTCATGGAAGCGATAATTTCTAATATAGACACTATACCACAACTCTCCATTCACGACTTGTGAAAAAATTGAAAATTCTCTGCGTATCTTTGTGCAGGTTTTCATCATCACATCGATCAACTTTTTATATACCTATTTAACGTGCGCATCACATTAGAACACAAAATCTATAGCATTCACATCACATGTACATTAAATATTTTACTTTCCGAAAGTATTTTCATTCGATACAATAAGAAGTGACTTATTATGAAGTCATGTCGCAATTAAATTTTTAAAGGAGACACAACAATGAAAGAAAAACAAACGATAGGTATCGTGTTGATCGTAGCTATGTTAGTCGTTACAGTAGGAGTTGTTGTAGCGATGATGCTTGCAGGACAAAAGGAAACTTACTACGGTTATATGAAAGATGACACGACTGCTGAAAAAGTGGTGAGTGAGTCTGATAAAACTGTGGAAGAAAATGTGAAGATTCCGACTGATGATGATTTCAGACCTGAAAAGGGTGATTTTGTGAAGCTTGTTGCGAAAAAAGATGAGCCGCATGTATATATTAAGAAAAAGATAGTATCACATGATGATGTGCCGCATGGGTTGATGATGAAAATTCACGACATGCATTAGTAGTTTTAAATGAAAAAGCTTATGTATCGTTTTTACATGGGTCATACATCATTTTTAAAGATAAACTTACAGATTGCGTCACCATCCCTCGCGTCCTTAGGGGACTTGCCTCAACTCAATTTGGCTTGATTAAAAGTGTTCACTTGAAGGAAGCCAAATTGGATTTTCGGGAGCAGTACAGAAATCTCATATGAAATAAAGATTTCGTAGTACTGCCCCCGCAAGGCTGACTAGACTTCTCAAAAGCGGATGCATTGAGAAGTCAGACAGCTACTGCGTTAAGCAGCAATCAATATTAAAATTAAAAGGTATTTGCTATTCGCATGCACTTAATCCCTCAAGCGTCTCGGGTGGTTGTGCAATCTGTTTTTTTATTCTACTCAAAATGTAATTCAACATTATTGAAACGATATAAGCCTTCTCTATTAAATGTTAATGCGTTCTATTTTCTTCAAAGCTGCGCGGCAATCCTCATGAGACAAAGTGAATTTATACTGCTATATCTTTTTCCTCAAAGCAATCTTCACTTTCTACAATGAGTTTTCTGAATTTCCTTCTTTTCAAGTTACAAACGCATTCATATTTTTCTCAATCAGTACGATGTTTTTATTTGTTTTGGACTACGGAGATGACGACGACCATTAATATGACGCAAGCGACGCCGATGAGTTGCCACAATCCGAATGTGGTATGTAACCAAACAACAGATGTTAAGAGTGCTGTTAATGGTTCGAGTGTGCCTAATAGCCCTGATTCATGTGGATGTAAATATCGCAAGCTATCGATGTAAAACCAAAATGCGAGCATCGTTCCAAAAATGATGGCAAATCCAAAATAGAGATAAGTCGCTAACGTCCAAGTTGTAAAGTCCATTTGCCACGGTGGATGTACGGAGCTTAATGCACACCCTCCGATGAACATTGCCCAACCGACTACAGTCAGTGAACTCCATCGTGCTAATAATTTCACTGGATAAATGGTATAAAAAGCGAGTGCGATGGCTGACAGTAATCCCCATACAATCGTTAATTTCGGAACTTGTAGATTTTGAATATCACCGTTAGTCAATAATAAAAATGTACCGGTTAATGCGAGTAATACCGCAACTATTTCTTTCACACCTATTTTTGTGACTTTCTTGAAAACGAGATAAAAAATAATGAAAATGAGACCTAGGTATTGTAATAATGTCGCGACTGCCGCATTACCATAACTGATAGTGACCATAAAGGTATATTGTACGGTAAGCATGCCGAATAAGCCGTAAATTAAAATTTGCGCCGTGGATCGTTTATCGCGCCAAATGTGAAAGACTTTCGAACCTTCTGAAATAAAAGCAATGCCGATTAATAACAGCCCTGAGAGCATGAGTCGAACGGCTACAAACCATGTCACGTCGACATTTGCATGTTGGAAAAGCCATTGTGAGACTGTTCCACCTACACCCCAAAATGAAGCGCCTATGATGACTAATAAATAACCTAACCACCTTTTTTGATGTTGTTGTGTCATGGAAAGCCTCCTCTGCTGTCTTTATAGTTTTGTCTAATCTATCATGACTCACACGCGAAGACAATATCTTTTTGCTTCCTTCAATTCACTTTTACCCCGTTCCACATAAAAAGCAGAACGCCACTGCTCAGTTGAACAAGTGGAATTCTGCTTGAATCGTAATTTTAAATATTTTACCAAATGATTTCGTCGATTACTTCATCATTTAAGGCACGAATGATTTCATTTACTAACTTAACGACTGCTTGATAATCTTTGCGACTCAGGATTGATACATTTGAATGCATGTAGCGTAATGGCAGTGACAATGCGATAGAAGGAATACCGTCTAACGCTGTATGGAAACTACCGGCATCTGTACCGCCACCTGGAATGGAATCCCATTGTAAGTCGATACCATTGGCTTTGGCTACCTTTTTCACGTGACGAATTAAACCGACATGGCCAATGTTTGTGGCATCTAAATTTAACACGATTGGCCCATTTCCTACTTTCGTGTCTCCATTACTTTCTAATCCTGGTGTATCATACGCGACACCGACGTCTACCGCAATTGCTAAATCGGGTTTCACTTTATGCGCCGCAACTTTAGAACCACGTAAGCCAACCTCTTCTTGTACATTCGCACCTGCGACTAAATTCACATCGATGTCCTCACCTTTAAGCTCGTCCATCACGTCGACTGCAACTGCGCAACCAAAGCGATTGTCAAATGCTTTCGCGGTCATGTAATCTTCATTTAATAACGTCTCAAATTCAGAATATGGCGTAATCATATTCCCAATTTCAATGCCTGCCGCTTCGACTTCAGCTTTATCTTTTGCGCCGACATCAATAAACATATTTTTCATCTCAACTGGGCGTTTACGTTCTTTAGGCGTTAGGACATGGGGTGGTTTCGAACCGATAATACCGCGAATTTGACGGCCTTCATCTGTCGTAATCGTTACCTTTTGTGATAACATCACTTGATTCCACCAACTTCCGACTTGTGTAAAACGAATAAAGCCGTTGTCATCTATTTTCGTAATCATAAAGCCAATCTCATCCAAATGACCAGCAATCATAATGGTACGTTGACCTGTTTTGGAATGCTTCTTACCGAATACGCCACCTAAATTGTCATAAATCATTTCATCGCTATTCGGTTCTAAAAGGTCGTTCATTACCTTTTTAACGTTGTATTCATGTCCAGCAATCCCGTTAAGGTTTGTTAATTGTTGGAGTAATGCTTTTGTATCTTTCATTATTCATTGTCCCCCTTCATTGGATGCGTCCTACTTATCATACCAAAAATTCTGAAAAATGTGTTTGCTGATGAATTGATTGGTCATTGCATCTTGTCTTCCACAAAGTTTATACTAATATTATCTATATTTTAGTCAATCCAATAACATACTTTGATACAACTTAAAGGGGGTTTTTAAATGGTCAATAAAGTAGCACTCATCGGTTTAGGACGCGTAGGTAGCCAGATTTTAACTGATATTCAGTATGCAGGCCTGTTTCAAGAAATCGTTTTAATAGATACAGATCTTGACCGTGTGGAAGGTGAAGCACTCGATCATATGCATTTTCAAGGATTAAGCGGGACACATCATACACGCATTAAAGTGGGTACATACGATATGTTAGCAGATGTTGATTTAATTATTATTTCTGCTAGCATTCCTTCCAACGCAGATATGGCGGATCGTACGAAACTGACAGCACACAATACTAAAATCATTCAAGAGATAATGTCGCAGATTACTACCGTGACGACATCTCCGCATATTATGATGATTTCAAACCCAGTGGATACGATGACTTATATTGCTGAAACACAATTCAACTATCCACATCACAAAATCATGGGGACAGGTACGATGTTAGAGTCGACACGTTTTCGTACTTTAATTGCCGATCATTATCACGTTGATCCAAAAAGTGTCGAGGCGTTTGTGATTGGCGAGCACGGTAAGACGACTGTTCCTGTATGGAGTCGTGTCCGTATTGCCGGTATGCCATTAGAAGAGTATGAACAACTGAGCGTCGTGACACCGATTTCTAAACAAGGTATTCGTGATCAAATCGATAAAGTTTCTTTTGATGTGATGCGTAAAAAAGGTTGGACGAATTCAGCCATTTCACGCGTTGCTGTCGATTTAGCAGAAGCTATTTTTTATGATGAAAATCGCATTTTACCGATTTCAACTGTTCATCAAAATGTATATGATTATACGAATGTGGCCTTCAGCTTGCCGACACGTGTGAATCTTGAAGGCCATCACGAAGTCTTTCCTATTCAGTTAGATAAGGAAGAAAAATCAGCACTCGATCATTCTGTGGCTTATATTCAACAAGCGATCGCAACAGCCGAATCTGTGAAGTAGCGTGAGAATAGGACTTAATATAAGGTAAAGCACCGTATTTTTGCCTTTGCATAAAAAAGGCTCGGAACATTAAATCGTCCGAGCCTCTGAATCTCACCTTTAAATGAAAGTGAAGATTGAAATAAGCTATAAAGATGTAATTTAACTTCTTTATGACATGTGAATTCAAAACATTGATTACGATTGCTAGGACTCCCCGAGACTCCCGAGGCCGATAATTAAAAGCAAAATCATGACCTTTAACTTTTATAGTGGCTACTGTTTAACGCAGTAGCTGTCTGACTTCTCAATTTTTTACTTTTGAGAAGTCTAGTCAGCCTCGCGAGGGCAGTACGACGAAATCTTTGTTGCACATCAGATTTCTGTACTGCTCCCAGAATCCAATTCGGCTTCTATCAGGTGTATGCTTCAATCAAGCCGAATTGAGTTGAGGCAAGTCACACCCCTTGGGAACGCGAGGGCATGTCCGCAATCGTAAAATCTCCAAGTTGTATGTTTAACACAATTCAGCAATTAAGAAGAACAGCTATTTCAACTTATAATCTTCATCAAAGAAACTATATTTCGCCTTTTTATCATGCTTTTTCGTTTCTGTATTAAAGCCTTGTAAGAAAAATCCGCGTTTCATATGGATCGGTTGTGCGATGTATGTATTTTTTTCATCGCCTTTGATTGTTAACTCTTTATAAAAAATCCCTTTTCTCGGATCGTACTCATCTTTTTCCTTAATGACTTTATCTTTCAATTGGTTTTCAGTTAAATATTGATCAATCATCTTTAAATTTTGGCTTTTCTGGTACCCTTTAAACGCAAAAAATGCACCGGCAACAATGATAAATAAAATGATGAGTGACAAAATAATACCGATTATTTTTTTTAACATGTCATATGCCCCCATTTTTATACAATCTTATTTTACTATATTATCACAAATCAGTTTGGGACATCTAAGAGAACTTTCGTCGTCACATAAACGTCATAATCTCATACTGTTGAATTGGCAAATTTTATGAAAACCTTTACAATGAGAGGTATGCTGGAGACGGTACACAAAGGAGAGATCATATGAAACCACAATGGCAAACAGCAGCAGGAAGAGCATTACTTTTAAAACAACTCGTAGCACATCAAAGTGTGACACATTCAGAATGTGAACAATCGTTTCCTTATTTAGTGAAAGACAAATTGATGTCTCTCGATTATTTCAAAACACACCCTAAACAGATCTATCTCGTGCCGACTGACGATGGTCGACATGCGGTAGTCGCTTTATATCAAGGAGCAACATCTCACAAAGCCGTCACATGTATCAGTCATTTTGATACAGTGGGCATTGAAGATTTTGGTTTATACCAATCTGAAGCTTTTGATATGGATAACCTCACAGCAACTTTTCAAGCGCATGTTGAGGATTTTGATAAAGAAGTCCAAGCAGATATTCAGTCCGGTCAATATTTATTTGGCCGTGGCAGCATGGACATGAAACCAGGTTTAATGTTACATATGTCTTTGATTGAAAAAGCCATATTAGAAGCATGGGATATGAATTTAATTTTGATGACAGTGCCAGACGAAGAAGTCACTTCAAAAGGAATGCATGCCGCAGTGGCGTACTTAGATGAACTTTGTCAGCAACATCAGCTCGACATCGCCTTACATTTAAATAGTGAGCCGACGTTTCAACAACAAGGCAATGACATCCATTATTTTTATAGCGGCTCGATTGGCAAAATTATGCCGGGAATTTTTGTTAATGGTCGTGAAACACATGTCGGTACGCCTGCACTCGGTTTAAGTTCGAATTTTGTGATGAGTTATATGCTTCAAGAAATTGAATATAACGCTCGTTTTAAAGAAACATTTGAAGGTGAGGTCACTCCTTTTCCTGTCACATTAAAAATGAATGATATTAAGCACCATTACGATGTCCAAACGCCATTTCGTACAGTCGCTTTATTTAATCTTTTTTTATTCAAACAGAACGCAAATGATGTTTTCCAACAATTTAATGATGCGGTCAAAGAAGGTATGAATAAAGCTTGGGCGGCTTACCAACAGCGAATGAAAGATGAAGACGTCGCACCACTTCCACAGTTGCAGTTGATGACTTATCAAGAGTTGTATCAATATGCATGTCAACATCATGGCAGCAGTACGGTTCAAGAACTTGTTGACCGAGCCATTCAAAACGAACAAGAGCCGCACGAACAGTCTATTTTGATTATCGATGCGCTCATTCGCCTTTGTAAATCACTTGGACCTGCCGTGATTACATTCTATGCGCCACCTTATTATCCTGCGACGAATGCATCGTTTCACCCTTTAGTTGAAGCAATCAAACAAACGATTACAGACACCGCAAAACAACAATTCAATCGTTTGTCGGAGCGCATTCACTATTTTAATGGCATTAGTGATTTAAGTTACGTTACTCCGTCTCCAAATGGTTCAGGATTTGACGCATTTCGCGATCACACACCTGTATTTGGCCAGACGTATCATATTCCATTTGAAGCGATTGAACGAATTCAAGCACCATTTCTGAACTGTGGTCCTATCGGCAAAGATGCCCATAAAGTGACCGAGCGCGTGCATCAACAAAGTGCCTTTGAAGAATTACCTGTTATTTTGGAAGCCGTAATCAAAACACATTTCTTATGATAATTTATAGGATAGTATTACTGAATCACGACATGAAAAAAGGACTGAGAAACATGACGTCTCTCGGTCCATTTGATTCATATAAATGCTATCTAATGATACAACTTTGAATAGCTTGTTGGTATTACGACACAGTCGCTTTATTTGCTGCTGCTTTTTCACGTTTAGATAAGTTAAACATCGTCACAAGTGCAATTAAACCGAATACACATAACAAGATGAATGCGAAATGACTCGTACCTGTGATAGATGTCACAGCCGAAATGACAAGTGGTGGGAAGAATCCGCCAAGCCCCCCCATCATAGAAACAATACCGTTCGCGACACCAGCTTCTTTTGTGAAATAATGCGGTACGAGTTTAAACACAAGTCCATTACCAATACCGGCACAAACACTCACTGTTAAACAGCCGATTGTAAATAATGAAATTTGACTTGAAACACCTAAGACAAAAGCACCTGCAATCATAATAGAAAAGAAAAATTTCAACATCGTCACCGCATTAAATTTATCCCCTAAAATACCGCCAAGAGGTCTCAAACATGTCGCTAATGCGATAAACACACCTGTACGAATCCCTGCATCGACTTTATCAATACCGAAATTTTGTACGAGGAAGTTCGGTAAAAATAGACCAAATGCGACAAATGAGCCAAATGTAATAAAGTACCATAAGCTTAAATAATACAGTTTATAGTTTTTCATTAAAATGCGTGTTTGTTCTACAAGTGGTACTTTCACTTTAGGTTCTTTGTTATCCCCTAAAAAGAACATAATGATTGCAAATATTGCCATTACGATTAAATAACTACGTACAGTATTTTGCCATCCGATTATACCTGCAATGGGTGGTGCTAAAAATGAAGATACCGCTGTCCCTAAGTTCCCCATACCATAAATACCGTTTGCGAGGCCGACTTTATCTTTAGAAAAATATTTCGGAAGTGCTGTTACACCGACTGAGAAAATTGCGCCCCCGACCCCAAGGAAAAATCCTGCAAACATTAATGCGCCAGGAGATCCAGCTTGACTTAGTAAAAATATCGGTACGAGCAAAACAATAAAGCTCGTAAAAAATACCCATTTCGCGCCTACAATATTAGTTAAATAACCAAATGGCACACGAAGGACAGAGCCTAGAATGACTGGAATGGCCAAAATAATAGAGAGTTGACCGCTTGAAATTTTAATATCTTGTGAAATAAATGGAATTAATGGTGCAATGATACTCCACGCCATAAACCCTGCAACAAGGCTGAGTGTTTGGAGCGCAAGTTGTACGCCACCTTTCGATTGATTCATTTCTCATTCACCTTTCTTTACTAGATGCATCAACTTGAACGTTAGCTTCAGTTCAAAATGCGATGCGTGATTAGATTTCACCTCTAGTTTAATGGTATTGTGAAATTTATAACATAAGGAGTTCCCCTATTCTTGCATAGCGTATCCCCTAACAATCGAAAGTGATAGTGCCCGCTTACAAATATGATTGATGCTCCATTTATCAAACATAGTAACTGGAATGCTATACCATGAATTGTGAGCATTTATTGGATTTTTAAACTTTTTATTTGGTCGAAACAACTCAAAACGAGGTATTTAGAAATGATAAACTACCAATCTATTCTGATGAACAACAAATGTTTATTTCAATATCGGCGCATTAGACTATTATCAAATACGCAAAAAAGGAATTAAAGTCATCGAAAAATTAACAAAACCTTTTTTACCTCAACATCGTAGCTATACTTTTTATCGATATCGATGGCGTTGCAGTATTATTCATTCAATCAGAAATACAATTCATACCCGATTTAGTAAGAAGTTGATGTAAAAAAGGATTAGCGATATATGAAGTAAAGGCAGTAGAAGAACAAGATGCGTTATTTGATGAGTTTTCTAAACAACTAATAAATCTAAAGCCTATGTCCTCTATATATTGAGAAGGGCATAAGCTTTTTTCTTAACATTTGTTGGGGGGAATTGTGGTTCAGATGGACTGTTACAGAGATTGATTTCCAATTCTATAATCGATAAAAACTTGCTATTCTACACGAACAACAAGCTATGCAATATATAAACTATTTTCTCTTTGCTTCTCTTAACATTTTCAATTGCTTTTCACAATAATTCAACATTTCTTTTTCTGTCAAATCCCAAACACCATATCATAACTCATGTCATTTTTCTGAAGCCATTAAATGACCATTTTCATAAGAATCATATACACAGCTTTTATCTCGCTTAAATATTTGTATTCTATCAAAAATTTTTCATTTTCTAAAATATTTAGGTTTCTCACCAAATTGTTTACTATATTATCATGATATTCTTTAGGGGAAGCACGTGCTGATTTAGGGAAGATAGTGTAATTTTGTTCGTATCTCAACAAAGTACTCAAATATGATAAATAAGGTTTTGTTGCTATAAGTGATAATTCAACTTGATAGCCCTTGGATTTTAAAGATACTGCTGTTCGTCTCGGTACCTCGACAGTTCTTAATGTCCCCTCAATGAGCAGATGATAATGTTGTATAGTTCACCAACCCTATATGCTCTCTATCTCCCTCTTACTAAAAACGATAAGTTGCAGGAAGTAGTGGTGCCAAAAGTAGTGGGTGAAAGTGTATCAATAACCCACTTCAAATTAAAAGTTGAGGGTGGCACTAAATATCGTGTACCATCCTCAACTCGAAATGTATTAAAACACCGTCGCTTGCTAATCTGAGCGAGACTCCTGAGGGGTTAAGTGCATGCTAATAGCAAATACCTTTTAATTATAATATTGGTTGCTGCTTAACGCAGTAGCTATCTGACTTCTCAATGCATCCGCTTTTGAGAAGTCTAGTCAGCTTTGCGGGGGCAGTACTACGAAATCTTTATTTCATATGAGATTTCTGTACTGCTCCCGAAAATCCAACTCGGCTTCCTTCAAGTGTCCACTTCAATTATGCAGAATTTTGTTGAAGGGTCAGCCCCTAGGAACGCGAGCCCAAGGTAGCAAACACTGTAACATACGCCTGTAACAGAAAATGTTTTTCACCATCGCCTTTGTAGTAAGGCGTGTACAACAACCTCACGCTTCCCCAACTTTTAACACAACCATTCTATGAAAACACTAAAAATCCAACAACTTCTTCTTCAACGCATACTCCACTAACTCCGGCTTCGATTTCAAATTCAACTTATCCATAATACGCGTTTTATGCGCCTCAACCGTCTTCACCGACACAAACAATTTCTCAGCAATATCCTTATTCCCATAACCTTTCGCAATCAACGGTAAAATCTCCAACTCTCGCTTCGACAACACTTTAAACGGATCATTCGAATACTCTCCGTCATTAGACGAATGCACAAACTCTTTCACCAAAGAAGTCGTCATTTTCGGATCGATATACGTCTCCCCTTGGTAAACTGTACGAATCGCTAACAATAATTGTTCATCCGGCGCATTTTTCAAAATATAGCCACTCGCGCCACTTCGCAATACATGAAATAAATATTCTTCATCATCATACATCGTGAGTATGAGAATTTTTGTATTTGGGAAACTATCTAAAATTTTACTCGTCGCAATTAAACCTGATTCTCCTGGTGGCATACTTAAATCCATAATCAATACGTCTGGTGCGTGCTCCATCACTTTTTGATACGCTTCAACACCATCTGCAGCTGTACCCACCACTTCCATATCTTCTTGAAAGTTTAAAATCATCGAAAAACCCGTACGTACAACAGCGTGATCATCTGCTATCACGATTCTCATGCTACATTCCCCTCACTTTTGGCTGATTGGTACTTCGAGTGACACAATCGTGCCCTTTCCTTTTTGCGTTTCAATATTGAGCTTTCCATTCACCAGTTCAGCACGTTCGTACATGCCATAAAGCCCTAAACCCGTTCCTTTAGGCGAATCACTCGGTTCAAATCCTCTCCCTTGATCTGAAACTTCTGCATAAAGGTAGTTATCATCTTTGCGAATAATGACATCAACATCATCGACACCCGCATACTTCATCGCATTGAAAACCGCTTCTTGCACGATACGGTAGACGACGGTTTCGATTTCCGTATCAAAGCGCTCTGAGTCAATATCAAAATGATAATTAATCGCTAAACCATAGTTGTTTTCCATCTGCTTGAAATATGTTTTAAATGCTGCATCTAATCCCAAATCATCTAATGAAGCTGGGCGCAGTTCTGATGATAAATTGCGCAAGTCATCAATCAATTTTGTCATTAAGCCTTCAATGTTTTTGGCATTGGATAGAATCACATCCATATCGCTTTGATATTTCAATAAACGCATTTCTACATTAACATTAATCAGTTCTTGAACGACCCCGTCATGTAATTCACGAGAAATACGCTTACGTTCGTTTTCTTGTGCTGCAATCGTTTTTTGAATCATATTACGTTGATACAGCTTTTCTTGTCGCTGCAATTGCGCTGTGACATTTTGCAGTGTAAAAGCTTTAATTTGTCGTTCTTCATCAATCGTTTGATAAGTTGCTGTAAATGGCTCGACCTTATTATCTGTCGTTTTCATAAAGACTTGAAATGTCGTATCACCAATTTCTGAAGACTGGAGAAAACAATTTTGACATGTGCGTAAAGCGTGTTCATTCGTATAGCCTTCACAGCGACCACAAATTGTCGTCGAAATCCCACTCATATCATTATCCGGTGAAATGACACGTTTTGCCGCTTCATTCATATCAATCACTTGACCTTGTGCATCGATAAAAATAATCATTTCTGACGTTTGATGATAGTAAGCTTGTAAAAAATTTAATAATTCGGTCTGTTGTTGCGGCATTATTGCATCACCTTATCTTCACTTGTCAAACTACCAATGCCTTTAATGGAGGAAATATCTTTCGCTAGATGTGGCAATGGTTTTTGGTTACGCTGTCCGAGTAAAAGGACACCTTTCACACGATGGTTGTGCCAAAGTGGAATCGCAATCAAAGCCGTCAATTGCTCACTCATCAATATAGGATAATCAAACAATGCGTTTTGAATTTCATCATCTGTTGTATCGGGAATACTCATCGGCTTGCCTGTTTTCATCACATTCCCTGCAATGCCATGCCCATTACGTAATACGATGCGACGATATCGCTCATTCAAGTTGCCTGACACGTAACGCCATTTGATTTTCATCCCTGCATGATCTTCTGATGGCAAAGCAATACCTGCAAAGTCAAACTGGTATTCATGACGCAATCTATCTATTTCATCTTGATAATCATGTTGCGAAAAATCAATCTGGTTCACGGTCATCACCTTCCATTAAATTTTATGTTTGCGATAAATAATATAACTACGACTTGCATAAGTCACTGGCACACTCCACACGTGAACGAGACGCGTAAACGGCCAGCACGCCATAATTGTAAAGCCTAAAAGGACATGTAATTGAAATACAAGTGGCACCCCTGTCATCAAATGAGCATCTGGACTGAGTGTAAACAGTGCTCTAAACCAAATAGAAATCGTTTGGCGGTAATCAAATTCTGGCGTTGTCGCATTCGTCACTAATGTGGCATAACATCCGACAAATACGATAAGTAATAATAAAAAGTTAACGAAAATATCTGACGCCGAACTTAAACGACGTACATTTTGTTTCGTAATACGACGCGCAGTTAACAAAAACATACCAATTAACGTTATTATACCAAAAACGCTCCCAATATACACTGCACCGATATGATAGATGTGGTTATTCACGCCGACCGCTTCTAACCAATTTGCAGGGATAAGTAACCCAACGACATGTCCGAAAAACACAGGAATGACGCCAAGATGAAACAACAAACTGCCCCACTTTAATTGCTTCTTCTCAATAAACTCACTCGATTTTGCAGTCCATGAAAATTGGTCATAACGATAACGTACGATATGCCCGATAACAAAAACTGCAAGACAGAGGTACGGAAATATCACCCATAAAAACTGATTAAACATGATGTGTCACCTCTTTATCTTCTACGATACAACGCTTGAACGTTTCACGAAGACCACGAATTAAATGTGCGTATGGATTGTGCTCGCTTTCCAAATGTTTCATCATCGTGTACGTACCATCTTCAATAATCATGATCACGAGTTGCACATTGTCTTGAGCACGTGTATCTCCATCAAAGCACGCCGCATATAAAAATTCCAACATGAGCGGCAAGTAATCCGACAACTCTGACGCTGGCATCTCGAGACCAAACATTTCATAAAGCACTTTTAACTTCGCCAACATTTGACCCCGTTCTTTTTGTGTATCCAGTTGATTGTAAGTCATATACAAAGTCGTTTTTTCATTAAAATCAAACGTATCTGTGTAGAAAGCTTGTATTTCTGACAAACTCTTTTCATACATTGCCTCTCGATACGCCACGACATGCGGGTAAGCCGGATGGGTCTCATCAAACACTTCTTCAAATGTTTGAGGGTGGAAAGTCAATTTTTCAGGAAAGCTCAACTGCTGACTCATATAACCGAATGTATCTTTATACGTATTCAACATGTGTAGATCAATCACGGAAAATCCCTCCATAGAAACGCTCGTTATACATTTCTTGACCTGTTTTTCCACCCGTACCGACTGGCACACCGCAACCGTCACAGTTTGCACCGAAATGTTCACCACCATAACCTTGACTACCTTGCGCTGTGTACGTATCCATATATTGCTCTTTATGCGATGTCGGAATGACAAAACGATCTTCATGTTTTGCAATGGCAAGTAAACGATACATATCTTTCGCTTGTCGTTCAGTTAGACCTACACGCGCTAAACGAGACATATCAAATTCTCGGCCTGTATTTTGTGCACGCATGTAACTTCTCATCATCGCCATACGTTGAAGTGAGCCTTTCACTACCACAGTATCTCCAGCTGTAAAGAGTTCTGCTAAATATTGAATCGGTAAACGCATCTCTTCAATTGCTGGGAATATCGCATCTGGATTGTGACCTGCGTTTTGTCCTTCAAAGTAGTTCATAATCGGACTTAACGGTGGACAATACCATACCATTGGCATCGTACGATATTCTGGATGCAGTGGGAATGCAAGTTTATACTCAATCGCTAATTTATAAATCGGTGAATTTTGCGCTGCTTCGATCCATTCTTGAGATATACCGTCTTTTTCTGCTTGTTCAATGACAGCTTCGTCAAATGGATTTAAAAACAAGTCGAGTTGCTTTTCATACAAGTCTTGTTCGTTTTCAGCTGATGCAGCTTCTTGCACACGATCTGCATCATAAAGTAACACACCTAAATAACGCATACGGCCTGTACATGTCTCTGAACATACTGTCGGAATCCCCGCTTCAACACGTGGGAAACAGAACGTACATTTTTCCGCTTTATTCGTTTTCCAGTTGAAGTATACTTTTTTGTACGGACAACCTGTCATACAGTAACGCCAACCACGACATGCTTCTTGGTCAACAAGGACGATACCATCTTCGTCACGTTTGTACATTGCGCCAGACGGACATGATGCCACACAACTTGGATTTAAACAGTGTTCACAAAGACGTGGCAAATACATCATAAATGTTTGGTCAAAGTTGAATTTAATCTCTTCTTCAATTTTTTGAATGTTAGGGTCTTGCGGGCCAGTCATATGACCGCCCGCTAAGTCGTCTTCCCAGTTTGGCCCCCAATCCAAATCCATACGTTGGCCTGTCATCACCGAATGTGCTTTGGCTACAGGTGTATGTTTGCTTGGTTTCGCTTTTGTCAGATGTTCGTAGTTGTATGTCCAAGGCTCATAATAATCTTGAATGACCGGCATATCCGGGTTGTAGAAAATTTTACCTAATGCAATTTTGTTTAAACGTGTCCCTGATTTCAGCTCTAATTTCCCTTTTTTGTTTAACACCCATCCGCCTTTATATGTTTCTTGGTCTTCCCAACGTTTTGGATAACCAATACCTGGTTTCGTTTCGACGTTATTGAACCACATATATTCAGCGCCTGGTCGATTGGTCCAAGTACTTTTACATGTCACACTACATGTATGACAGCCGATACATTTATCTAAATTCAATACCATTGCGACTTGTGCTTTAATCTTCAAGCCAATCCACCTCTTTCATCTTTCTTACAGCGACATACACATCACGCTGATTTCCAATTGGTCCATAGTAATTAAATGAATAACTGATTTGTGCATAACCGCCCATCAATTGTGTCGGTTTTAAATGAATTCGAGTCGGCGCATTATGAGAGCCACCACGTGTACCTGAAATATCTGATCCAGGTGTTTCGATATGTTTATCTTGCGCGTGATACATAAACATCGTTCCTCGTGGCATACGATGCGACACGACAGCACGTGCAGTCACGACACCATTACGGTTGTATACTTCTAACCAATCATTGTCTTGGATATCGTGTGCTGCTGCATCTTCATTTGAAATCCATACAGTTGGCCCACCACGGAATAACGTCAACATATGTTGGTTATCTTGGTATGTGGAGTGGATATTCCATTTTCCGTGTGGTGTTAAATAGCGTAATACAAGTGCATCCACGCCACCTTTCACAGGTTTATCTTTTGTACCGAAGACCATTGGTGGTAATGTCGGTTTATAAACTGGCAGTGCTTCACCAAATTGTTGGAACACTTCATGATCGATGTAGAAACTTTGGCGTCCCGTTAACGTTCTAAATGGCACAAGTCGTTCAATATTTGTCGTAAATGGTGAATAGCGACGGCCTTGTTTGTTTGAACCTGGGAACACCGCTGTCGGTATGACTTCACGCGGTTGAGATGTAATGTTCAAGAACGAGATTTTTTCCGATGCACGCTCAGAAGAAATGTCTTTCAACGGCATACCTGTTTGTGCTTCCAAATCTTCATATGACTTTTGAGATACGCGACCGTTTGTAGCAGAAGACACGTTCAAAATAACATCTGCCACTTTACGTGCGGTATCAATACGCGGTTTATTATTTTTTACCGTATCATCTTCCCAAGTCCCGACCATACTGCGCAATTCATCGTATTGGTCTTTGACAGAGAAGCTGACACCATGCGCACCTACTTTACCGTTTTCAAGTAATGGGCCAACTGAGATGAACTTGTCATACACATCTGTATACGTACGATCAACGATGGCAAATGCTGGCATTGTTTTTCCTGGTACAGCTTCGACTTCACCTTTTGTCCAGTCTTTCACTTCACCATATGCGAGTGAAATTTCTTGTTTTGAATCGTGCGCAAGTGGTGCAGTCACAACGTCTTTATAAGTCCCTGTTAAGTGCACGCGTGCCATATCTGAAAAAGTACGGCTCAACGTTTTGAAAATATCCCAGTCTGAACGTGATTCCCATAACGGGTCAATCGCTGGGTTGAACGGATGAACGAATGGATGCATATCCGTTGATGAAATGTCATGTTTTTCATACCATGTTGCTGCCGGTAATACGATATCCGAATAAAGTGGTGTCGCTGTCATACGGAAATCTAATGACACGAGTAAGTCGAGTTTTCCGACTGTATCTTCACCCCACTCAATTTCTGATGGCTTGTCTGTTTCATTCGGTTCCGCCATAAGTGCCGATTTCGTACCGAGTAAATGCTTCATAAAATACTCTTGACCTTTAGCAGAACTTGAAATCAAATTCGAACGCCATACGAAAAGTGACTTCGGATGGTTTTTACGTAAGTCTGGATTTTCAACCGCAAAACGTGTACGGCGTGATTTCACATCGTCAACCGCACGGTTCAAAATGGCTTCATTCGTAAACTCACCAGCATCACGTGCTTCTTCACCCCAAAGTAAACTGTTGCGATCAAATTGTGGATATGATGGTAACCAACCATTACGCGCCGCTAACACGTTATAATCTGCAGGGTGTTGTAATTGAATGTTTTCAGCTAATGGAGACGCTAATCGGTCGACACCAGACTCTTCATATTTCCATTGATCTGTCGCAAAATAGAACCAACTTGTCCCGTTTTGTAAACGTGGTGGACCTTGCCAATCTTTCGCAAAGGCAATCGTACTCCAACCTTCAATTGGTCGACATTTCTCTTGTCCGACATAGTGCGCCCAGCCCCCGCCATTCACACCTTGACATCCGCATAAAATGACTAAATTTAGGATAGAGCGATAAATCGTATCAGAGTTGAACCAGTGATTGATACCCGCACCCATAATAATCATTGAGCGACCACCTGTATCTATCGCATTTTGTGCAAATTCCATCGCGACTTGCGTCACAGTGCTCGCTTTCACACCTGTAATCTTTTCTTGCCACGCTGGTGTGTAGAACGACGTTGCATCATCAAAACCTTTTGCTTCTAATTCATGATTGAAACGTTTCACACCGTATTGGCTCGCCATCAAGTCATACACTGTCGTTACGTAGGCCGTTTCACCATCTGCCAATGTCACGTGACGCACTGGAATGACACGTTTGAAGACACCATTGCCATCATTATCAAAGTAAGGGAACTGCATCGTAACCAATTCATAGTCACCGTCAACCACAGTCATCGCTGGATCAATCTTCTCGCCCGCTTCATTTTCCAACTTCAAATTCCACTGTTTGCCTTCTTCCCAACGTTGACCCATTGTTCCGTTTGGCACTTGTAGCGAATCTGTTAAACGGTCGATGATCATCGGCTTCCATTCGCTGTTTTCAGATGTTTGTCCTAAATCACTTGAACGTAAGAAGCGACCTGCTTTAAAGCCATTGTCATCTTGATCGAGACGCAGGATAAATGGCATATCTGAATATTGTTTCGCATAATTGATGAACATTTCTGACGGCTCATCTTCATAAAACTTTTGTAAAATGACGTGTGTCATCGCTTGTGCAATCGCCGCATCTGTACCTGGATTTGGTGCCAACCAATTGTCCGCAAACTTCACATTTTCAGCGTAATCCGGCGCAACAGACACAACTTTTGCACCTTTATAACGTACTTCCGTCATAAAGTGTGCATCCGGTGTACGTGTGAGCGGTACGTTTGAGCCCCACATCATAATATAAGACGAATTGTACCAGTCACTTGATTCCGGCACGTCTGTTTGTTCACCCCAAATTTGTGGCGACGCTGGTGGTAAATCCGCATACCAATCATAGAAACTCAACATCTCCCCACCGAGCAACGAAATAAAACGCGCACCCGCAGCATAACTGATCATCGACATCGCTGGAATTGGCGTGAAACCAGCAATACGGTCTGGACCATCTTTTTTAATCGTATAAATGAGCTGTGCTGAGATGAGTTGAGACACATCTTTCCAATTTGTACGGACATGTCCCCCTTTACCACGTGCAGATTTATAAATTTTTGCTTTTTCTTCATCTTCTACAATAGACGCCCATGCTTTAATAGGATCCTGATGTTCCTCTAAAGCTGCCGTCCATAAATCCCAAAGTTTACCTCTGACATATGGGTATTTAATGCGTAACGGGCTATATTCATACCAAGAAAACGACGCCCCACGCGGACAGCCACGCGGTTCAAACTCCGGCATATCCGGCCCACAACTCGGATAGTCGATTTGTTGATTTTCCCAAGTAATGACACCGTTTTTCACAAATACTTTCCATGAGCATGACCCCGTACAGTTGACGCCATGTGTCGTACGAACCACTTTGTCATGACTCCATCTTTCACGATACATCTTTTCCCATTCACGGCTTTTATGTTCTAATACTGACCAATTGCCATTAAATTTTTCAGTCGGTTTAAAAAATTGCATTCCAAATTTAGCCATAGATATCCTCCTTTTTCGCATAGCACGCCCTATCACACTGATTGTACATTTATTCACATATGGAAGATATTAGGGAAATGCCTAATTCACTAGTAGGATTCCCTAGCTTTGTTGTGCGCGTGAAAACGGTTAAAGATGTTGAATACAGTTTGTGTAGACGGAAATGAAAAAATAGGGTAATAGTGAAGTAAATATTTATGAGCAAAGATTTTCTGTATTTCAAACATTTTGATAGTTATGGCTTTTAAAGTTTACAATTAGTATATAATATAATAATTTGATCAGAATTAAAATTTTTAATAAATAGTTAGGAACGATTATCCATCAGTTAGGCATATTTAATCTTTTAAATTGGAAGTTATGATAGCCTCTTAGCATAAAGAAAAAATAAATATTTTTTTCTTACAAATATGGGGAAGGTCAAGAATATTTAACTATTAGAGAAAATATCGAACTATCATACGCTATACATAACTTAGCTATTGATGATAAAGTCAAAACCTTCAGATTCCACTTCGCAATGGACACCCTTGTCTTTCGCTAACAGTTCCTACTACCAAGCCTGTAACGGACTTTCACCGTCTAGATGTTACCCATGCCAGGCGCACCACAATAAAAAATGTAGAAAAAACAATATTTTCATTCTGCCATTTTCCTACATTTTATAACCGCCATTTACATACTAAAACATTCAAAACTTTTGTTCCTTTAGGTGCATTTATTTTTAACAATATTGCTTTTCTTCCTCCAAAAGATTGATGAGGATCTCTTGCCAACGATGTGCTCATAAAATTATGGTGATACTTATACATCGAATTTTTTTGTTTATAAAAATTTTGATCATTTATGTAGTCATATCATTTTATGTAGGAATATTTTTATAGCACTTCTAAAAAAAGAGATTAAGCAACTTTATGTCACTTAATCTCTATGTTTTTGCTCATCAATCACATTTGTCAAAGAACCCGTAAAATTCTTGACCGATAATATTAATGTAATTATATTTTAAATTAATATATCTATATTTCTTTCACTAAATTTATACCTAGTAACTCCATGGAATCTTCAATGTTTTTGGAAACTATTTTTAATAAAGTTATTTTTGACTTTTCGTTTGTACTTTCTAATATTCTTTCAATATTATAATACCTATTAAAAAGACGACATAACTGTAAAGAATATCTACATATTGAAGATGGAGTATAGTTTATAGCAGATAATTCCAAAACTTCATTATAGGATTTTAAATGTTTTAAAATAGGCCACATACTTTCCTCAAACTGAAAATCCCCCTTAAAATCATCAGAGTATTTGGTTCTTCCTAAGATAGATTGAATCCTTGCATAAGTATACATTATGTACAATGCAGTGTCCCCTTCAAAAGCCAACATCTCATCAATTTTCAAATCGTAGCTACTAAGGCGATCATTTTTCAGATCGTGAAACTTGATAGAAGCAATAGCAATTTCTTTGGCAATTTCTTTTTTATTCCTTAAGTTCGACTTTTTCTTTTCTAAAGTCCTTAGAACGGCTTCCTCTACTTCTGCAATAATGTCTTCAAGTAGTAGTACCTTGCCCTGTCTTGTGGACATTTTTTTACCATCTTTTAAAATCAAACCAAAAGGAATATGCTCTATGACTGGCGTTAATTCCAATAATCTAGTAAGTTTGTCTAGTTGCTTGAAATGAATAGATTGTTCTTGGCCTACTACATATAGTATACGTGTAGGATTAAAGGTTTCGATACGATACAAAACAGCTGATAAATCTCTCGTGATATATAGAGATGCCCCATCTCTTTTTTTAATCAGTGCAGGTGGTAAATCGTCTAAATCTACAATATAAGCACCATCATCTCGAGTTAATAATTCTCTTTCTTCTAATAATTTTATAGTTTCTTTTAATCTTTCATTATAAAAAGATTCTCCTTGAATATAATCAAAGTTGATATCCAAAAGCTTGTATAAAGCATTAAAAGATTCCATAGAAACATTGCGAAACCATGACCATAAATGTTCGTATTCACTATGTCCGCTTTCTAAAAGTTTGAAAGCTTCTCTGGCTTCTAAATCAATATGTGGATTATCTTTACTAATTTCATGAAACTTTGTATACAAATGAAAAAGCTCAAGTATAGGGTTATTTTCAACTCTTTTTTGTTCCCCCCATTTTTTATAAGCAACTATTAACTTGCCGAATTGGGTTCCCCAATCTCCCAAATGATTTATTCTAATAACTTTAGCTCCATTTGCTTCAAGTATTTTAGCGATACTATCTCCAATAACCGTAGCTCTCAAATGACCCATAGAAAAAGGTTTCGCTATATTAGGGCTTGAATAATCTATGACTATTTTCTCTGCACTTAATAGTTTATTATTTTTTAAAGCATTTTCGTTGAAACACTCAATTATCTTTTGTGAACTGGATTGTCTGTCTAAAAAAAAATTAAGAAAACCATTTACAACCTCTGCTTTATGAATATATTCATTATCAAACTTCCCTTTGATACTGTTAGCAATCAAATTTGGAGATTTTTTATAAATTTTAGCAAGTTGAAAAGTCGGAAACGAATATTCACCATAATTCTCATTAGTTGGGTGTTCGAGAATATTATATATTTCTTCAAAAGTCATCTGACCTTTTAAAATTTCTGATAGATCTTTTGCAATCGACTTCTTAAACATAAACTTCACCTTCTTTCTTAGTAATATACCATCAACTCTTTTTTAACACAATAGTTTGAATATTTTAATTGTTTTGTTATTATTAAGTTACATTTATACACAAAGGGGGTGTATGTATGAGTAAAGTTAACATCGAAATCAAAGAAGTTAAACGAAATGAAGCAGCAATGCGTCAAGGTTGTGTAACTGGACCGGGCGGGGGCGGAACTAAAGAAGCCTAATATTTAGTACTGAGGAATTGAGGCAGGCTGCTATTGGATTTTCATAGAAGCCTTCTCTAATACTTTTATAGGAGAAAAAAATGAATAATAAATATAAAATAAGTCCTCTATCCTACTTTACATTCGAAAACGATGGAATGGAATTAACGAATTCAAAATCGAAAAAAACAATAAGGATAGATAATAAACTTCTTGAATTAATTTTACATATGAAAGAAGCTAAAAGTTATAATGAAATTGAAAAGTTTGTTTGTGAAAACCTTAAAATTGAGAAATACAACCTAGAAGAAATTTTTAATTACTTGATAAAAAATAAATTTTTAATTAAAGAAGGTGACAAGATAGAAAAATATTATGAATTATGGAAAAGTTATGGCTGGATTAATAGTCTTATTTATCATACTTATACGTATGACTATCCAGTTCTTGATTATTCAACACCAGCCTCTTATGTTCGCGATCAAAAGACTATGAAAAAATTTATAAATCAAGAAGATGAACCGTCTATCTACAAAGAAGTTACAGGAGAAAAAGTTAACTTACCAAAAGTGAGGACGCATAGTAGTAAAAACTTTTATGAAATATTTGATGTTGAGAGACAACTAAATACAGAACTTGATTTACAATTATTGAGTGACATTCTTTTCTACACTTACGGACAAATTAGCAGTTTGAAATTTCCTGTGACTCAGAAACTAATTAGAAGGACTAGTCCTTCGGGAGGGGCTAGGCATCCCTCAGAATGTTATATAGCAATCTTAAATTCCGCGTTATTAAAGAAAGGAATTTATCATTATTCTGTTAAAAACCATTGTCTAGAGCTTATAAAAGAAGGGGATTTCAAAAAATACTTGTATGAATCTTGTTACGGACTAAATCAATTTGAAAAAGAAGCTGAAATTGTCTTTCTTCATACTTCTATTTTTCCAAGGAACTGGTTTAGATATAGAGAGCCTAAAACATACAAAGTTATTTATTATGATTTCGGTCATATTCTATACAATTTTAAATTAATAACGCGCCTTTTGGGACTTGCAAGCTATACAATAGGTTCTGGTCTTAACGACGATAATGTAGAGCGTTTGCTAGATATAGATGGTTACAATGAAGGAATAATTTACTTTACAGCAATCTAATTAAAGGAGCAATTTTAATGTATATGATTAATCCTACTTTAAATATTAAACTATATCAAAATTATGAATTAGAGGAACTTTTGGATAATAGACTATATGAATTGAATGATGAAGCTATATTGAGGCTCCTATCAGCTTTAGAATCTCGTTTTACGTATGAAGAAGCTGTCAATAGTATTACTTCAATCTTTGACTGCGAAAAAGAGATGAGTGAAGATATATTTAAAACAATATTAGAAAGAAATATTTTTATTGAAGAATCAAAAGATGATGATCTATATAAAAATAAATTAGAATGGATCGAAAGAAATTGGAGTCCATCTTTATTACATTATGTAACTTCAAGAAATATAGAATTTCAAGACATAGGGTCTGATGAAGATAAAGAAATTGCAAGTAACCACTATAAAAAATTGATAAGGGAGAAAAAGGCCCCCGATTTGTATAAGAATTATATTAATAGTTCATTTATATCTTTACCAAAAAGTGAGTTTAAGACAACTAAAGATTTTTATAAAGTCCTTATGAATAGAAAAACACATAGAGAATTCGGCGAAGTTTCGTTAGATATCAATGAGTTTAGTGAAATACTTTATATGGCTACTCAGGATGCAAGGGTGATAAGAAAGAAAGTATCTGAAAATATTGTTCAAAATCCTAATTTGTATACAAATTCAGTTTTCACATGTAACGAAATATATTTATATATCAATAATGTTTCTAATATTCCTCCCGGTATCTATCACTATGATATGAAAAGCCACGGATTAAACCATTTAAATAATCTACCCGACAAATCAGCAGGTTATTATTGCTACGGTCAACCAGAAATCGAAAATGCTAATTGTATTATTTTTATCTCAGCTAATTATCATAAGTATATGTGGAGATATAATCACGAGAGAGCTTATAGAAATTTATTAATTGATGTTGCACAATTAGCACAAAGTTTTCTTTTGGCAGCGACTAATCTTCAAAAGAAAACATTTTTGACCCCCGCTTTAAGAGATAGTGAATTGGTTAAACTTTTCGATTTAGAAGAGTATATAGAAGATATACGATACCTAGTTGCGATAGGAAATTGATAACCTTGAGTAATTATAAAATAAATCAAGATTATAAAATATTTAACTTGGAGAATGACGCATATATAGAAAGTAGATTACTTAAAATAAAGTTAGAGAAAAATATTCTGAATTTTCTTAAATGCATGATTTTTGATCCTAACCCAGTGCACGAAAATATAATTATTTCCAAAGTAGGATATGATAATTTTCGATTCTTGGTCAGCATTGGGGTGTTTTTAGAAGATTATAAGCCTAATTTCTCTAAAGTATATCATGATAATACAAGTATGGGGAAAAATTACTTCCCTTGGAAAATAGATCGTACTTTTAAATTTGATAGTGAAATATCTATAGAAAATAACAATGAAATTAGAAAATCTGAAAGATACTTTTCACAGAATTTTGAGTATTTAGAAACACAAATGAGTTCTATAAAGAAAATGATTTGTAAGTGTTATGGTTGTAATTACTTCGATGGGCACAGAGGTATACCATCAGCTGGGAATATGTATCCTCTAAATATATACTTAGTTGTTAATTCGAAATTTTATTATAGAGTTTTGTTATTTGACTCAAGTAATCATTCATTTGATGAATATTGTTCTGTACTTACAATTAATGAGTTTTTTGTCGGTAAAGATATCGATTATGATAAAGTACCTTTCTATGTTGTCATTACATATTCTCCTGAGAGAAATCAAAAAAAGTATGGAGATAGAGGTTATAGATTTGCTTTATTAGAGGCAGGTATGTTTTCTCAACAATTTAATAATTTTTTACTTCATGATTCCATGGGGATGGTTAATTTAGGCTCTTACATTGAACATAATTTTGAAGAAAATCTTTTTATAAATGAATGGGTTATTCATTGCATAGGATTTGGAAAGGTCTAATAATATGATTCAAATCAAACGTATTAATAGTAACGTGAAATTAGAGATTTCTCGCAGTAATTTTGGAGATTTTATCATATACAAATTTTATAATTTAGTATTGATTTCTAAGAAAAGTAATTGTAACTTTTGTCCTAATTGTATTTTTTTGTACAATTTAGATTATAAAACATACAACTTAATAAAAAAGACACTAAATCCTTCTAATGATACAAAACTGTTTCTTTTTAAAAATCTATTTTCCAAGTCAAAGCAAAAATTAATTAAGGAAAATATAAAAAAAATTGATGATAACAAAACTATACTAATAGTAGACTTGAATACCAAAAAAACGAAAAAAATTTCTCATCTAAACACATATCATCATTTTATGTGTCCTTGCGATACTTATAAGAATGTGAATTTCGATAAGCACGTAGGAGATTATGCGATTATAAAGGCTATTGAAATAATGAATAGTGAAATCCTCCATTATTTGAAACACTCATATTTTAAGAATAATTATGTATATTTTACATACTTTTACAATCCTCTTTCTGTTTTAAATGAATATTATCATGAAACTGATTTAGGAATAGGGATAGCTCCTAAAAGAAGTATAGCTAAAATTAAATCTGTAATGGAATCTATAGAAAGATATGCTATTTTTCTTCCTCAATACTATACAGGAATTGAAGAAATAGATAATAATGCTTTTTGTCTAATAAAAGAGAATAAAAGAACTTTCCATAAGTCTTCCTCAAATGGTTTTGCTGCTTCTCCTAATATAGAAATGGCTAAAAATAATGCTCTAAACGAACTACTGGAAAGAGATTCTTTAATGACTTCTTGGATTTATAATAAGAACATTAGAAAGATTGATAATAACACTCTCCCAACCTTTTTTCAAAATTATATTGTTGAGTTGGAGCTGAAAGAATATAGTACTTATATCTATCAGTTAGACAAACATAAAAATATTTATTGTTTTTTAATCATTACTATAAATATGCAAAATGAACCATTTATCAAGTCTGGAATTGGGAGTCATGACAGCAGTAAAAGTGAAGCTTTGAATAAGGCTTTTGGAGAACTGCTAATAGGTATCTTTTTTGATTATAAATTTCCTTCAAAAACATCTACTCAAGGATCTGATTTTCATCTAAACTATTATAGGTCCCATAGAGATAGTGAACAAAAATTGAAAAACATGGAATCATTATTAACCATTGAAAATAGCGTAGATTGGAGTGACATAGTTATAGATGCAAACACTACTGATTTAAAGAAAACAGAATTTTTTAATTATGCTATTAATGATAGGGAGTTTAATAATGTATCTATTGTTAAAGCTTCACAATCAAACTTCTACCCCATATTTTTTAAAGGATTTGAAAGGGAATGGTGTGAGATGTACTTCGACGATAAAGAAATTAGAATCCTTAATAATAAACCTCATCCATTTCCTTAGGTGGTAATATGAATTTTAAGAACAGTGAACTGTTTCGTATAAGAGTTTGGCACATTAATCTCTAAATAAATAGTGCTAAGGGGCTGGGACATAATTGATCCCCCTAGTTCGTTAAAAAAATAAAGCACTTCCTGTATAATTATTAATAACGACAAAAATAATAGACAGGGGTGCTTTATATGTATAAAAATTATAACATGTTTCAACTTACACTTCCAATAGAAACTGAGATATCTTTTCCAGAAAATGATATTGTATTTATTATTAACAAACTTGTAGAATCTATCCCCCAAGAAGCTTTTAATCCATATTATAGCCAAAGAGGTCCTTCATCATACCATCCAAAAATGATGTTAAAAATCATACTTTATAGTTATGCCCATTCTGTTTTTTCAGGGCGAAGAATCGAGCACCTTTTAAAAGATAGTTGCCGAATGATGTGGCTTGCGCAAGGTCAAACGCCAACTTATAGAACCATCAATCGCTTTAGAGTGAACCCCCATATGATGGAATTTCTACATATTTTATTTGTCGGTTTAAGAGCCCAGTTATTAGAAGATAAACTCATTACAGAGGACGTCATTTATATTGATGGCACAAAAATAGAAGCAAATGCGAATCAATACACATTCCAGTGGCTGGCTAATACGAAGCGTTTTAGTCAGTCTGTCATTGAAAAATCAACGGCTTTATATGAGCAACTCGTTTCTGAAGAGATTATTCCTGAAATCAAACGTGAATCTGGGCATGAATTAACAAGTGAAGAACTGAATCAAATAGAGACGCATTTAGGTCATAAAAATGATGCGCTCACGTCTGAAATTGAAACGACTCAAGATGTAGAGACAAGAAAAACCCTTAGAAAAGAAAGAAGTAAGGTGAGACAAAGTAAGAAAGCCATCCAAGATTTTAAAGACCGTAAAATCAAATATGACAAGCAAATGGAAATTTATGGTGACAGAAAAAGTTATTCAAAGACCGACCACGATGCGACCTTCATGAGAATGAAAGATGATCATATGAGAAACGGCCAATTGAAACCGGGTTATAACCTACAAATCGCAACCCATAATCAATTCGTTTTAGCTTTTGGTGTTTACAGTTATCCAGGTGATACAAGAACGCTCGAACCATTTTTAAAATCCATCCACAATTTATATGGTGACATTCCAGAGTATATTGTGGCAGATGCGGGTTACGGAAGTGAATACAACTATACCATGATACTCGATGAATTTGAGAAAACACCTTTAATCACTTATAGTATGTATCTCAAAGAGAAGCAGCGCAAATATAAAAACAATCCATTGATTACTGCTAACTGGGAATACCGTGAGATAGATGATTACTATATATGTCCTAACAAAAAGGAATTACATTTCCAAAGTTACAGAAAGAAAAGAGATGGATACGGTATTCAAAGAGATTTTAAATTATATGCATGTGAAGCGTGTGTGGGCTGTCCATTACGAAGTCAATGTATGAAGCAAAGTACGAACCCCAACACAAATAAACGCTTATTTAGAAATTTAACTTGGGACTATTTTAAAGCCTTCACAAATCAACAGCTTTCAGATCCAAAGACGAAACACATTTATCAAAAGAGAAAGATAGATGTTGAATCAACTTTTGGAAATCTGAAGGCTAATTTGGGTTTCCAAAGATTATCGGTTCGCACAAAATCAAAGGTTGAGTGTGAACTTGGCATCGCACTCATGGCAGTAAATATACGAAAACTAGCTAAAATAAGTGCTCGTTTTCGTTCGTTAATAAGAAAAAAGCCGTCAAATTCTAAAAAAATGAATTTTAACGGCTTTTTCTTAAAGGAGCTGAAGGTCTATGTCCCAGCCCCTTAATAACTACAACAATTTCTGTAGTTTTAGAAATCAAATTTTAATGGTTTCTTGAGTGTTTATATGTGAATAATCGAGTAGGAGAATAACCATTAATTTACTATTCACCCTCTCATAACATCGAGCGTGAGACTGTCTAATCAAAACCACCCGTGTGAATGAAGTGTCCCCCTAAAGTTGAACCTTAAAACTCAACTTTAGGGGGATACTCATTTATGCACGGTGTTTTTGACGTCGCATGATCACTAAACCTGCACCTAACATGAATAAGCCGCCCACGATTGGTGCTTGTTCTGTCGCACCTGTGTTTGGTAACTGTTGTGCGCCATTCTTCGCTGCATAATGACCTATTGCTGAAACATTTTGTGTCATCGCCATATTCGCTTGACCCGTCTTTTCTGTCTCATGTGTAGATATCATGCTCACTGCTGGTGCCATTGATTGAGCAGTGCCGCGATGTTCAGACGCTACGTTCATAGCTGTTTGTTGTGACTGTCCATTTGCTGTTGGCACTTTTGTCATCGGCACCTCTTTTGATGGTGTTGTTTGTGGGAATGGAATAATATTATCACCTTTTGATGACGCGGGTGTTGTCTTTGATACTCCACTATTATCAACAGGCTTACCATTGATAATACGTTGTGGTTCTGTTGTCGTATATTGTGATAAATCAGCTGTTTTCAAATAGTTCGCAAAGACCTGTTCGAGTGAAATCCCTTCTTCACGAGGTCCTCCAAACATGTCAAAACCGTCTCCACCTGATGCTGTAAAGTCGTTCATCGCTACTGCATATGTACGACTCATATCTAAATCTTCAAATTGACCTGTTTGCTTGTTGAACACTCGAATCGCGTTAATACGTTCGCCAGGTGCTTTGTTCATGTCGAAATAAATTTGAATCGATTTTGACACTTGTAACAGACCACCATTTGCAGATAATTGCGTTTGACCGTCAGTTCTCATCGTCGGTGCACTTAAACTATGTTCGAAAGCCTTCCACACATCGCTACCTTTGACCGAAATTTGAGCGATCGTATTGCCGAATGGTAAAACCGTAATGACATCATTTAACGTCACTTTTCCTTTCGCAATCGACGCACGAATACCACCACTGTTCGTCACCGCAAAATCAGATGGACGACTGAAGCCTTTTTGACCATAAGCTTCCATTGCATCAGTAATTGCATTCCCCAAGTTTGTTTCATGCGTTCTTACATCGTCACGTTCACCTTGAAAATCAACTGTGTTATTCGGAATGATCACTTCTGAAGTTGCCTTAAGAAATGCTTCGTTTGCTTTGTCGACTTGTGCTTTCACAGCAGCATCCGGTTGTAAATTTACTAAACTTTTGACATTTAATAAGCTTGCCTCCGCATCTGAAAACTGATGACCAGTCTGTTTGAACGTCAATTTGCCGACATTCGCGAGTGCCGTACCTGTTTGTGCTAATACGTCTTGATCAAACTTTTGACCATGTTCAATCACTGTATGCGAATGGCCATCAATGACAAAAATCGGATGATGATACTGTTTGTTTTGACTGAGTTGACGTGTTAAATAGTCCCCACGCCATTGTTCTTTTGTTGTCGGGTCAATTCCTAAATGGGACAACACGACAAACACATCGACTTGTCCATTTAAGCGGTTCATTTCACGCGTCACATTTGATAAAGGATCCGCAAATGTCACACCGACAATACCTGTTGGACTTGTCTTTGTTTTCGTCTCCGGAGTTGTGACCCCAATCACACCGTATCGGACACCATTTTTTTGAATCACGACTGATGGTTTAAATGCCAATTTGCCATCTTTGTATACGTTGGAACTCACAATTGGAAAGTTGAGCATGCCTTCCAGTTTTTTCAATTGGTCATAGCCAAAATCGAATTCATGGTTCCCTGCTGTCATCGCATCGTAACCGACTGCATTCATTGCTTTCGCCATTTCTTCCCCTTTAGATTGGTTAGATAATGGCAAACCTTGAAATGCATCGCCCGCATCGACAAGTAAATCCGGATTTTGTTGTTCTTTTAATGTCTTCAACTTCGCCATACCAAGCACACGGTCTTTTTCTTCCACCATGCGGCCGTGAATATCGTTCGTATGTAAAATCGTATGCGTCGTTGTCTCCGTTTCGTTACTTGCACGGTCGGTTGACGTCGCTTCTGGTTGTGTTTTAGTTACTGCCAATGTTTGCATCGTTGGTGTATCATTTTTCGCTTGAGCAACATTCTCTGTTAACGTTGGTGCGTTAGATTGAACTGTTTCATCTTCAGTCGCAGCTGTCGTTACAGTAGGTGTCCTTTCCTGTTTCACAGCTGTCACACTTTCCGACATCTTTTGTGCTGTTTCTTCTGTTGTTGCTTGTTGTTGTGATGTCACATCCGGTTGACTCGCTTGAGTTGTAGTCGTTTCAGCATTCGCTTCCACTTTGGTCGCCGGTGCTGCATGTTGCGATGCTTGTTCAGCTGCATCACTTGAAACACTATTCAATGTGAAAATAGCAAGCATCAACATCACCACAAGGATGAAACTTTTGAGCCCTGTCCTTTTCATATAAAACCTCCTTATTGTCATTACAACCTTATCCTAGCACAAAGCCTCATCCAATAGTTTAAAATTTTTGTTAATTTGCAGATAAATATAGAAATACCTAACCCTTTATCAAAAGTGATACATCCGATACATTCATTGAATATAATAAAAAGCAACACCACTTTATTCAGTAGCGTTGATTATTGAAGTGAGGTTAAACCTTGATAATCCCGCTCTAGAGATATTATGTTAAAGAAATCTCACGTGTAAACACCATCTCGTCTATCCAACGCGCTATCGTCTCTGCTTGTGTCGGATGTAAATCGCTCCATTCACGATCATCAATCAAAATCGCATGCCCTGCTTCTGCCCATTCATACGCCGCTTCAATTGCACACTGTCTCTCACCTTTAATCAACACCGTGTCAAAATCAGCATCTGGCTTTAATACCGCTTCATCTAAATCTCTCACGACATGACCTACAATTGTAATGCCCGGTCCCATACGCTCAGGCAATACCGCAATACGTTCCACAATCGTCGTCACTGTCCCACTCACAACATGTTGATCCGAACGTGTCGCATTAAAAATAATCGCAACTGGAAAATCAACCCCAATTTGTTGTTGAATTGCTTGCATAAGTTCTGGCAATCGTTTAATGCCCATATAGATTGCGAGTGTGCCATCATTTGCAAGTGTCGTCAAATCAATATCGTTTTCTTCATTATTTTTAAAATGTCCTGTCGTAAAGGTAATATGTGTTGAAACGCCGCGTTCTGTTAATCCACGGCCCAACTGACTCATCGCTGCACTCGCCGCAGTCACACCGGGCACGATTTCAAATGGAATTTGGTGTGCACGTAACGTATCGACCTCTTCTGTTACGCGCCCAAATATTGCAGGGTCGCCCCCTTTCAAGCGAACGACCACTTGTGCAGTTTGTGCTTTTTCCACTAACAATGCATTAATGCGCTCTTGCTTCGTTGTACGTGTATAAGGTGTTTTACCGACATGAATCCATTCTGCATCAGGTCGGGATAATTGAAGTAAAAAAGGATTCACGAGTTGATCATATAAAATCACATCTGCTTGTTGGATACAACGCTCAGCTTTTTTCGTCAGCAAACATGGATTACCCGGACCTGCACCGACTAAGTACACCTTTGTCGCTACTTCCGTTAAGGTAGACATATATAAATATCTCCATTCACGACTTCAACGGCATATGTCGCTACACAACCTTCATCTGGCTCTTGCACTTCTCCTGTATTCAAATCAATCTTTTGGTCGTGCAATGGACAAAATACATAATGCTCGCTCACTGTTCCTTCTGATAAAGGACCTTGTTGATGGGGACACACGTTATGAATCGCTTTAATGTCGCCATCTTCTGTTAAAAATAATGCGATAGGCGTCTCACCGACATATACTTTTTTACCGATTAATGGTTCTAAATCTGTTAACTTCGCCACTTTTACTTTTTGTTGTAACATCGCCTTACACCTTCTCAACTTCAAATATTTTTTGTTTACGTTCATTTTCAACAATGTCATGCCATGGTTCTTGTTCGACGGCAGCTTTCGCAATCATGACGCGGTCGTATAATTCTTGTTGTTTTTCAGGGTCAAGGACAACCGCTTTAACTTGTTCAAATCCTAAACGTCTCAACCATGGGGCTGTACGTTCTGCATAGTTCGCTGTTTCACGGTAATATTGCATGTACGCACCGCATAATTTAATAACATCATCTTCTGTTGGTACTGTCGTTAAATGTTCAGCTACTTCAACAGTTGTACCACCATTTCCACCGACGTAAATTTGAAAGCCGTTTTCTACACCGATAACACCGAAATCTTTCACACCTGATTCAACACAGCTACGTGGACAACCCGATACACCCATTTTAAATTTATGTGGCGTATCAATATATTCAAATGTCGCTTCCAAACGAATACCTAAACGTGTTGTATATTGCGTACCAAAACGACAAAACTCTTTACCGACACAGCTCTTCACTGAACGTGTTTTCTTCGCATAAGCTGACGCTGAACGCATACCGAGCGCTTCCCAAACTGCTGGTAAGTCTTCTTTATTCACCCCATACAAGCCAATACGTTGAGAACCAGTGACTTTCACTAATGGTACATCATATTGTTTCGCGACTTCACCGAGGCGAATCAATTGATCTGCATCTGTCACACCCCCACGCATTTGTGGAATGACTGAGAATGTACCGTCTTTTTGAATGTTGGCATGGTAGCGTTCATTCGCAAAACGTGATGCTTTTTCATCTTCGTGTTCAGTTGGATACACCATATTTAAATAGTAGTTCAAGGCAGGGCGACATTTTGGACAACCGCCTTTGTTTTTGAAATCCAACACATGACGGACTTCTTTTGATGTTTTGAGTCCTTTTGCGCGAATTTGTGTCACGATTTGGTCGCGTGATAAGTCTGTACATGCACAAATGCCAGTCGGTGCGTTTGCGACAAAGTCATCACCTAATGTATGTTCAAGTAACTCTGCAATTTGGCCTTTACATTTACCACAAGAGTTCCCTGCTTTTGTGACACGTGTCACGTCTGCAACTGATGTTAAGCCTTGTTCTTGAATGGCACTCACAATTTTGCCTTTTGAGACACCGTTACAACCACAAATCGTTTCATCATCGTCCATTTCTGCGACGTTCATCGCATCGACTTCTCCTGCTTTATGCAAAATTGACACGAGCGTATAATCATCAATCGTTTCGCCTTTTTTCATCATATTGTAGAAACGGTTGCCCTCTTCTGTATCACCATAAAGCACCGCACCGACAATTGTACTATCTTGAACGAATACTTTTTTATAAATGTTGTCGACACCGTTAAACATTTCAATGCCTCGCACATCGTCATTTTCAGTAATGCGACCCGCACTAAACAAGTCACAGCCAGATACTTTTAAAGATGTAAATGTGGTCGAACCTTGATACCCTTCAGTTGGGCGTCCCGTAATATGATCTGCCAACACTTTGCCTTGTTCGTATAAAGGCGCAACAAGACCGTATACTTTTGAGCGATGTTCCGCACATTCACCAACAGCATAAATTTTCGAATCACTCGTTTGCATAAAGTCGTCCACAATAATACCACGACCAATGTCTAATCCTGCTGCACGTGCTTCTTTCGTAACAGGACGGATACCGACAGCCATGACCACCATATCTGCATCGAGCACACGGCCATCCGATAAACGAATGCCTTCTACTTGCTTGTCGCCTATAATTTCTTGCGTATTCGCTTGAAGTTCAAAGCGTAATCCTTGTTTTTCTAGGTCCTTTTTCAACAATTCGCCTGCACGACGGTCCAATTGCACTTCCATCAACCATTCTGCTAAATGTACGACCGTCACGTCCATACCTTGTTCGACTAAGCCTCGCGCACATTCAAGTCCTAATAAGCCCCCACCGATGACAATCGCTTTCTTTTTCGTTTTCGCTACTTCTAACATTTTTTCAGTATCATCAATCGTTCTGAAACCAACGACACCTTCTAAACGTGAGCCATCAATTGGTAAAATGAACGCGTCAGAACCTGTTGCGATAATCATTTGATCGTAATCGACGACTTGTCCTTGTTCTGTTTGAACTTGTTGTGCTTCACGATCAATTTTGACAACTTTATCTCCTGTAATGAGACGAATGTGACGCTCTGTATACCATTCATATGGGTTCATAATCGTTTCTTCTACCGTCATTTTATTTTGTAAGATGTTCGATAACATAATTCGGTTATAGTTTGGATACGGTTCTTTACCGATAATCGTAATATCAAAACGGTCTGGATCGCGGTCTAAAATTTCTTCAATCGTACGTACTCCCGCCATTCCGTTGCCGACCATTAATAATTTCGTTTTACTCATCATTATCCTCCTCAAGCGTCGCCAAAAACGCCTTTATTTTCGCCGCATAAGCTTTTGTATGTTGAAGTGACTGTCCCTCTGAACTAATACTGATTTTCATGCCTTGATGTTCAATATCCAGATTGTTATAAAAATCAGATTGCGTTCGATCTCCTGTATGATTCACCCATTGCGTTGGCGCCACATCATCACGGACTTGTTGATTCACTGCTGCATCATCTGTCGCAATGATGATGAGGTCAGCACCATCCAGGTCGCCTCGTTCATAACGTTTTTGAATGAGCTGAATATGTGTCCCCCACGTCTCATTCAAAAAAGCATCATTAAAAGTAGGGCTCACGACTTTGACTTGTCCAGCTTCATCTTTTAATTTTGTGAATTTTCGCCATGCAATATTTCCACCACCAACAATAACGACTGTTTTACGTGTCAGATTTAACTGGATAGGATACATGGTGTCACGCCTCCACTTACCTCAAGTCGATGTACAATCACTTCTTTTAATACCGGGTGAAAATTAATTGCTGTCGTAAAAGTGACGTCACACGGTAAATCGAGTGCGCCTATACGTTGCTTCGTACGCTGGACTAAATAGCCATCATAAAAGAAATACGGAATAATCAGTAACTTCGGCCATTGTTGGGCAAGTTCAGCTAAGATTTTTTCATAATTTAACTTCCCGTAGACCATACACGGATAGCACCGTCGTGTCGTCGTTGACAGTTCGTTAGCGATTGTTTCTAATGCGCTATCAGGTTCATTAAAACGTGCACTGCCATGCGCCAACACGACAACAGCTGTATCTTTCGCTGTATCATCAAGGTAACGTGCAATTTGCGCTACCACCCAATTTTTCATTTTTGGATGTGTGCCGAGTGGCTGTGTCAACTGAAATGTCGTTTGAGGATACATTCGACGCCAATCTTCCAAACTTTCGACAATGTCTTCATAATAGTGTGATGCCGAAAAGAGTAACAATGGCACTAAGTAAAGTTCTATCGCCCCCTGATTCACTTGCTCTTCAATCACTGTTGGCAAACTCGCCGTTTCACTTTCCAAAAATGCAATCTCGTAATCTATCTGTTCCGCTTCAAATAACTGTGCAACAAATTGTGTCAATGTTTCGTTCAGTTGTCCCTTTCTCATCCCGTGGACAACGAAAATCACTTTACGCAACACATCACCCCCTACAGTTGTATTGTAAACGAAAAACCACCTTCAATGTGATAAAATTCACATAAAAATAAAAAAGTAGGGAATCCCCTCTCTTGTATCTTGAGGGAATTCCCTATTCCGTAGCATCATTGTTACAGTTGAATCTATCGGCCCATCATCTTAGTTTTACAACAATGAGATGATTCGACTTGAGCCCATGGTGGTGGTGCGAGTAAATCTTTATTATAACGTTCTGGAATTAAAACTTTCACCATCATTGCACCTTCATCGCCTGTTTCATCTTCAAATGAAAAGAACGTTTCATAACCACGGCGTTCATAGACATCTTTTAACCAACTCATTTTGCGCGCTGAAGTCCCTAATACAACAGCAGGCGCTTTTAATGTATCACGTAAAATCGTTTCTTCCACATACGTCATCATTTGATTGCCATATCCTGCACCACCATAATCCGGGTCTGTCGCAAACCACCAAACAAATGGATATTTAGAAACCGGATGACTCGGCTCCCATGGAAAGCGTATCGACAAGGTTGAAACAATTTTCCCCTCTACTTCGAGCACATAAGCTGCATTGTTTTGAATATTGTCTTGTATCATTTCTAATGTCGCATTAACGGATGGCCAATCAATGCCGACATCTCTTAAAGGTGTAAATGCGCGATGCATCAGTTCATGCAGTGCCTCTGCATCATCTAATGTGGCCATTCTAATATTGACTTGAGACATAGTGTCGCCTCCCTTTTCATTCATATGTGGTTAGATTATCAAAATTTATATTGTATAGAAATTAATACGCTTTACTCACCTTGTTCTATGTTGATAAGTATGCCATTCGATGCTTCTCTTACTATTTTGTCTAAACATAATTTATTACAAGAATGTCTTTTCGTAATCATATCAAACGTCACATAAAAAAAGAGCTGAGGTTTAATGATAGCCCCAACTCTTTCATTGATGTTGTCTATTTATTTTTGTTCAATGCGACGTGAGCCGTTGAAATATGCAAATAACAGACCTACAAATATGCCTCCTCCGATATAGTTACCGATAAATGCGAAGACGATATTTTTCAGAACGCCTAACCAAGAAACTGCATCAAAGTTATAAAAAATCATCCCTACGAATAAGCCTGCATTATAAACGACATGTTCATAACCCATAAACACGAAAATAATCACACCAATCGCAATGAAAAACGTTTTTGACAAGCCTTCTTTAAATTGCATAGAGGCATAAATCCCAATATTGATAAAGAAGTTCGCGAAGATGGCTTTGACTAATATCGCTTGCCATGTCGTTTCAACTGTTTTGGCATCGACTGTAGATGTTAATGCTGCAATCATTTCAGGTGTCATGACTTTAGTGAAATACATTAAAATAAAGAGCACAAATGCACCTAAAATATTACCGATAAAACAAATTGTAAATAACCACATCGTTTTGCCGAATGATACTGTACGATAGTAGAGCCCCACTGTCATATACATAAAGTTACTCGTCAATAGTTCGGCTTGTGTTAAGACGATGAACACTAAGGCAATACTGAATGCCGTCGCCCCCATTAAATTTACAACACCAGGAAGCGCCCCAGCCATTTGTGTCTTCATCGCGAGCATAAAGACTGTGACAATGGTTAATAAAAACCCTGACAACATCGATTTAAGTATGTAACGTGGCATCGCCTTATCCAGCATTACTTCTTTCATCGCAACGGAATGGATAATGCTTTGTACCGTTTCTCGTGATGCATACGTATCCGCAACTGTTTTCGTTGGTTTTTGAATCCCCATAGTTCAACCTCCAATTTGATATTCAACCTTGTTGATTGTTCATGAAATGTCACTTACATTTTACATGAATCTATCCGTCATTGTCATAAAGTTTGTGAAAATAAGTGCAAATTCTTTGTAATTTTAAATCATTTTTTTATTTACAGCCATGTTTAAACGACTACATCAAATAAAAACAGCCAAGTGTCGAGTTATCCAATACTTGGCTGCTGTCATATGTTGCTTTTCTTATAGTAAGCCTAACCATTTCCAATACGTCATACTCATAATTACAACGAGAATGTAACCGACGATTGTAATTGGAATCCCCGCTTTTAAGAAGTCTTTAACAGTAAATGTTTCTGTACCATAAGCGAGCATACTTTGCGGCGAACTCACCGGTAGTAAGAATCCAAAACTGATGACAAATTGTTGGATTAATACGAAACCAATGGCATTGTCACCTAGGCTTAATGTTGATGTTAATGAAATAAAGACTGGAATTAATGCAGATGCTAAACTTGTTGCACTTGCAAATCCTAAATGAATTAAAATGTTAAACAGTGAAATTAATGCAATCGTTGCTACAACCGGCATGCCTTTTAAGCCCATTAAGCCGAACGTTTGGTCACTTAACCATTGTGCTGCTGTCGTTTTTAACAAGACGTTACCTAACGAAATCCCTACACCAAATACAATGATGGTGCCCCAAGGAATACGGTTTTCGACTTCTTTCCAATTCATGACACCAATTTTAGGCGTTAACATAATCGCCAATGCAATTAAAGTAATCGATGACGAATCAATTGGATGTAACACTTTTTCAGTTGACCAAGACACGAGTAATAATAATGAGATGATAATTAAACGCCACTCTGTCGGTTTAACTGGACCAAGTTCCGCCAGTTGCTGTTTAACGAGCTCTGTACCACCTTCAATGGCATCTTGTTCAGGTGGAATGACTTTTAACATGACGAAGTAAAGCACGATAGACATAATGATCGACCACGGTGCAGCATATAAGAACCATTCACCCCATGAAACGTCATGACCGAGTTGATCATTAATAAAGTTAATCGCTACGATATTTTGAGCAGCAGCAGTTTTAATCCCGATATTCCAAATCGATACCGCTTGAACGGCCGTAATGATGAGTAACGCAGCTAATTTACTATTTTTCGCTGCACCAAACGCCGCAATCATACCTAATAAAATCGGTACAACGGCGCCTGCACGTGCTGTAGCGGACGGTACGAAAAACGCTAAAATAATAGATACAAGAATCGCCCCGATAACAATATTTTTCGTTTTATTTCCGACAAACGATAATACTAATAGTGCTAAACGTTTATGTAAGTTCGTCACCTGCATCGCGGTTGCTAAGAACAATGCTGCAGCAACTAACGCGACGGCACTCGTTGAAAAACCACTAAAGGCTAATTTCAATGCATTCCCAGTACCGAAAAGGTCGTCTCCTTTTAACACAGCACCGCCACTTTGAGGATTGCCTAATGCTTGCGTTAAATTTTGAACTGGACTAAATCCGAGTAAGAGTATGATGAGACCGACAATAATCGTTGCAGATACCGGATAAGTAACCGCTTCAGTCACCCATAAAATGACTGCAAATGCCAAAATTGCTAATGCTGCTTTCCCCATAAAAGGTAAACTTGCAGGTGTAGGCATGACTAACACCGCAATGAGTGCAACAAAGCTTAAAATAAACCATAACGGCTTAAATGTTGCTCCTTCTTTTTTCTTTGAAGCTGAAGTAGTTGCCATCTTTGGCTCCCCCTTTTGTGAATTTCTTTACTTACATTGTATCAAGAAAGCGCTTTAAAAAGATACTAATGTTCAAATTTTCACAAAAAATTAATAACTATTGATTCAATTGTATTTTCTGCTCCCCGACATGAAGCCATTGACGTTTAATCATAAAACGATAAATGACAAATGTTACGAATGCAGGTAAGACAAAGTGAAACATGATGATGAGTAGCCATGTATCCAAACTTGCGCCCATCGTATTCACCGTCATAATTTGACCGACTAAGCCACTCGTCCCCATACCTGCCCCCGCAGCATTATTCGTCATTGGGAAGAGAACGGTCATGATTGGGGCGATAATGGCACTCGCTAATGTAGGTGGTACGATAATGAGTGGTTTTAATAATATATTCGGCACTTGCAACATACTTGTCCCGAGACCAATTGAAATGATCCCGCTCACACCATTTTCTTTATAACTCGTTACCGCAAAGCCAATCATTTGGCATGCACAACCTATCGTCGCTGCACCGGCTGCTAATCCTGATAAATCTAACATGAGTGCTAATGCTGCACTTGAAATCGGCGCCGTTAAACATAATCCAAAGATGACTGCCACAAGAATGCCCATCACAAAAGGCTGTTGATCGGTAGAAATCATAATCACTTTTCCAATTTCTAACATCAGTTGACTTAAGACAGGCCCTAAAAATTTCGCAACTAAACCACCTATCATTAATGTCAGTAGGGGTGTGACAATGATATCGATTTTCGTCTTAGCCGCATAAAACTGACTTAATTCTACAGCGATAAGCACCGCAAAAAATGCCCCTACTGCACCACCCGAAAATGTCTCATATCCGAGCATGCCGACAATGACAGCTGCGAAAATAACAAGCGGTTTCCCTTTCAAACCATACGCAATCGCCGCACCAATCGCTGCCCCTGTTAAACTTTGCGCAACCTTTCCAACTTCTACTAAAAATTCTAAGTGGAGATTTGGGAATAACGTTTGCTTACCAATCGTTTGCATAATTAATCCGATAATGAGTGAACTGAAAAGCCCAAGTGTCATATAACTGAGACCATCAATGAACCAACGATAGAGTAATTTTTTCACTGAATTGAACACTTCCAATCTTTGTTATTTTGTTTTGATAAATTTCATATTAACATAACATTGGAATATTTTTGCTTTGAATTTGCATTTTGACATATGGCATTTTAAAATCCAGTTTACTTTCAAGTTTTAGGACAAAAAAAGAAGCCCGAGACTTAAACATCTCAGACCCCTTTATCAAAATTAATAGAAAAAAGCCGACAGACAATTATCTTTCCCAACCCTCTCCCATCATAAATGAAAGATATAATATTGAAAAATACAATGAATATAAACATACGGGACTTGAAATTTTTGATACTTGTCATGTTCTTCATTCATAAGTTATCCCTCATTGAGTCACTGTCTTTAATAACAAATTGCAAAAATGGGCGAGACTCCTGAGGGATAAAATTAACAACTCAATATGATTTCTGCTGTTTAATAGTGGCTACTGTTTAACGCAGTAGCTGTCTGACTTCTCAATGCATCCGCTTTTGAGAAGTCTAGTCAGCCTTGCGGGGGCAGTACCACGAAATCTTTGTTGCACATGAGATTTCTGTACTGCTCCCAAAATCTATCAACGCTTCATCTACAAATATAACAGTAAAATGAAAGCGTTGATTAGTTGAAGGGTCAGCCCCTAGGAAAGCAAGCCCATAAAGGCAATTGTAGAATTTTTAATGATTATCAATGAGGGCTATTTGATTAAAATATATCATCTAAGACAATCAAATTAATATACGTCCCATATGTTCATGCCTATTAATATAAGCCTTTTGTTTCGTTGCTAATATCAATATAAATATTTTTAACTTGTTGATAGTTTTCGATTGCTGCTTTATACGTTTCACGACCGATACCTGATTTTTTGTAACCGCCAAATGCAGCACCTTCAGGAACTTGGTTGTACGTATTAACCCATACACGGCCTGTACGCACATTTTTCGCCACATTTAATGCACGGTTGATATTTGTTGAGAAGACACCACCCGCTAAGCCGTAATCAGAATTATTGGCAACATCAATCGCTTCTTGGTCATCTTTTACTTTAATAACTACTAACACAGGTCCGAAAATTTCTTCTTGTGCTAATTTATCGTCAGCATCGTCCACTTCGATAATTGTCGGCTCAAAGAAGTAACCTTTGTCTAAACCGTTGTCTGTAATACGGTGACCCCCTACAAGAATTTTCGCTCCGTCAGATTCGTTCGCATAGTCAATATAACTTTGTATTTTATCGATTTGTGCTTGACCTGTTTGAGAACCCATTTGCGTTTCCATATCTAACGGGTCGCCCACTTTCACTTTTTTGAATGCGTCAACCAAACGCGGAATGAATTCATCATACACGTTTTCATGAACGATTAATCGAGAGCCTGCACTACATACTTCACCTTGATTAAATAAAATACCTAATTGTGAACCTTCTAAAGCTAAGTCAAGGTTTGCATCATCTAAAATAATGTTGGCACTTTTACCACCGAGTTCTAACGTTGCAGGAACAAGACGTTTGGCACCTGCTTCAGCTACTTGATAACCGACAGCAGTTGAACCTGTAAATGATAATTTGTCGACACCTTCATGATTAAAGATGGCGTTACCTGATTCAGAACCTTTACCTGTAACAATGTTGACCACACCTGCTGGTAACACTTCTTGGAAAATTTTCGCTAATTCAATCAAACTTAATGGTGTTGATGACGAAGGTTGGATCACTACTGTATTCCCTGCAGCAAGTGCGGGTGCCAATTTCCATGAAGAAAGTAACATTGGGAAGTTCCAAGCGACAACTGCACCAACAACGCCGATGGGTTCATGTTGAATGATGCTCATAATGTTATCTTCCATATTGTTGATTGTGCCTTCATCTGTATCTAACACACTACCGAAATATTGATAATGTTTCGCCGTATATGGCACGTCGATACTGCTTGATTCACGGATTGCTTTCCCCGCGTTTAAACTTTCTACATATGCAAAATGATCTTTTTTCTCCATAATTTTGTCATGTACTTGACGTAACATATTCGCACGTTCAGCTTTCGAACGACGACTCCAATCTGGGAAAGCTTTCGTTGCTGCTTCTACTGCTTTGTCTACATCTTTTCCACTTGCTTTAGCGACTTGTGACAATTTTTCACCGTTTGCCGGATTATATACATCTAAATATTCCCCTGATTCTGCTGGAACAAATTCACCGTTAATAAATAAGTTATACTGCGCATCAATATAATCTCTAACATTTACACTCATGTATATTGCCTCCTTATATTTCGACACCATTTTAAATATTCAGATAAAACAATCATTGCAACATTACTATTCATTGCATTTAATGATGTCGTATTCAATATAACTCTAACTGTATTGTAAAGCGCTCTCATAAAAAGGTAAAGTACTTTGACTTATATAGAAAAAAGTATCTTCAACTTCGTATTTACCCACTTAAAAAAGCAAAAAAACAAGCCTTCAATGAAGAAGACTTGTCTACTGGGGAAAAAGAAGTTGGCCTTTACGGCTCATACTTCCAAACGTTATTGTCATGAGACTAATGGAAGACTCATGTTAGAAAATGACTGACACCTTAGTTTAGTAAAATATGGTTAATTCAACTAAACAACCTTAAAAAAGCTTTTAAGAAACTTCATCAATATAAGCTATATGTTGAAGCATCTAACTAGAGTATAAACGATTATGTTCTAGTTGTAAATAGGAAATATTACGATTTATATCCAATCGTGCTTAAGTCTGAGAAAATGTCCCTCCTAACGTACGATGTGCAATCACCTTTTTAGCGATACAATGAATTCAGAACAGTTAAGACATAATATTTAATGGTCGACTGTTCGACTTCATCCAGATAGACATACTTGAAACCCCAATAGACAAACGCTAGATCAAGTATATCCTAAACCTCCTTTTAAGATAATAAAACGAAAGTTGAGCAAAGTCGATGTGTACCCCGCGCATCGGCTTTATTTTTGTTTTAAGTACGTCGTGTCGTTTTATTCGTGCTATGAACAATGGATATTTACGAACTTTCGGGTAGTTGAATGACTTGTAAGGCGTGCTTTAATTCTGTAGCAAGGTCAGCCGTTCGCCATTCTCGAGGGTACCCAAGACATGGACAAAGAAATGTCGTGTTACCGTCTACTAACTGCTTTCTAAAATGCACATGCCCCATCACACTATACGGAATATTAAAATGCTGATACAACGGTTTAAAGTCGCTTGTCCCTATAAAGCCGTTAAAGAAGTCAAAAATACGATGCGGTGTAGGAACAGTAAACTTCGGATGGGTCACGACATGTGTCACTAAAATCACTTGAAGGTCAGCATAAGCCGCCAAATCTTGCCATACTTCAGCGGCAAAATATTGAGAAAGCTGTGGATCAGACACACCAAAAAAAGTATGCACTTTATCTTGCCAAGTCGCACCATAATGCTTCCCTTTTGCTAACTTGTCATACGTAAATCGATCAGCGGCAAAACTATAATCATACCAGCCAATATGTCCTGCAACCACATAATCGCCGACTTCCACAGGCGTCCCCATCAAACATTGCGGGTGGTCTTGATACAATCGCAATATCTCTGCTGTCGTCAAATGTTCATCGGGTTGTCGCCATAAATCATGATTCCCCGGTACAAAGTAAATCGGAATCGCCACCTGTGTTGTCAGTTGTGTTATAAATTCAAATGTCGTCGAATGATGGTTAGAAATATCACCCGCAATGATGAGCATGTTCAATGCTTCTTGATCAGTGAGACGCACTACCGCTTCAAGATAATCTTGCATCGTTAACTGTTGATGTCGATCAAAATGCAAATCTGCTATCGTTCCTATTCTCATCAGTCGTCCTCCTATCTTTCCCATTATCTCAAAAGAAACGATAACCTGTGTAGTCGAATGCTTTACAACTTGATTTCAATATAGTCGTCTACGTAGCTAAACATGCGTGTGTTTTGAAAATAACCATGCCATATCAGCCTTAAAGAAATCATATAAGTAGGTATTTTTTCTCTTATATAAACGAAAGTATGTAGTGATAAAATCCCTTGCTGTAGTTGTAAAGTTAATTTATTAGCCGTATATATTCTTATAGCCTATAATTCGAATTATAACGATTTAAGGTTTTTATCATATTAGTCCGTCTTTAATTGATTTTTCTTTCAATATATTAAAAGAAAAATTATTTGGTAGAGCCTCTAATTCAATAAAGGATAATGGGCTTTCAATGACTAAGCCTCCTTGATGATTATTAAATACCCCCTGAGATGGTATCATCCATGCTATTTTTGCCATTTAAATACACCCTCTTACTATAATGAAATATATAATACACCAAAATTGAGTCGTACAAAGTTAGAATATTTTTAAACAATTTTCCAATTTTTATTTAGTTGGGTGTTCATTTGCAAAAACAGGAAATATTAAGCTTTTGAATAGTCATTGTGCATAAGCTTAAACGAACTTAGTGTAAACCACTTATCCATATGATAACACGAAAAAAGGGGATTCAGCTGTAAAAATCGTCCTCAAATATATAGAGTATGAACATTTTAACTTCTGCCTTTCAATGTCTTTTGATTGAAAGAGTAACCCGAGACTTTTGAGAATTCTACTCATTCTTGCGAGGGGAGACTCAACAATCTACATGAATCAATACACAAAAGCACCAAACAACAAACGTTGCCTGATGCTTTATCATTCGAACTTTACAAAAAGCGCAATCATCTATTAAAGTCTCCTCAAATCCTCGCTTCTGCATCCTTTTATGCCGCAACACTTTTGGCATAATCATATAAACGTTCTGCATCTTTTAAAGACACATCATCAAGCGTACGATAACCTGATCTCAAATCAGAAATCACACCCTGACTGACACCTGTGTGAATGTAAATATCGTAGCAAGTTTGGTTAGAACGGATTAATCTTAATATAGATTCTCTCATGTTTAACACATCCTTTAATCATTACTTCTTCCTTACTTTCATTATACCCCTTATTCGCAAAATCACCACACTTTTGTGATGTTTTTCACATAATCATCACAATTGCGTATCGACACGTATTACACCTGAAATTCAAACTTGATACTGTTCACAAATAACGATAAAACCTCAATTCTCTTGCTCTTTAATCACCTTCATTACGCACATATACATATATAATTTTACACAATTATTATTTTACACTTTATCTATGTTTGAAAATTGATAAAATTTAAACTTTAAATCTTTCACAAATATGCCATATTAGAAAATTTACTCAGATACTTTAATATTTTAAAGTGAAATAGAACTAAAAATCTCTTTTATACCAGTTCTTTTATATACACTATATTTTCACAATCTATATATTTTTGTTTTCAAATAATTATTTTCACGCAATGATGCATATTTCACTTCCATGTAAGGGCTTGCATAAGCGAAACGAAGCCCTTAGAATGGTGGTTGTTTGGAATAGCTATCTAAATTAAAAACATAAAAATAAAAGAGAGAAGGAACTAACATGGATTTTATTTTGGGAATCGGGACATTACTCGTTGTTTTACTTGCAATGACTTTATTCTTAAAATTTGCCCCGAATGGTAAAGTCAGTTTACAAGCTTTATCCGGCGCTGCTTGTGCTTCATTTTTACCGGAAGCATTCTTAAAATACGCAATCGGTGGCGTGTTTCACTCAGAATATTTTATTAAGTTAGGGGATGTTGCTGGAAGTTTAAGCGGTGTTGCAGTGGGGATTCTCACTTGTTTAAAGTTCGGTATTAATCCTGTGTTCGCTGTTTTAACAGGACTCGTTCTATTTGATTTTAAACTATTGCCTGCTTTTATTGCAGCATATTTCGTTGCTTTCGGGATTAAAGCGCTTGAAAAATATGTGCCTGAAGGGTTAGACCTGATCGTGGTTATCTTATTGTCTCCTGCCATTGCATACGGTATTGCGTCTATCGTGTCACCTAGTGTCACTGCCGTATTGAAACAAATCGGTACTGCGATCACAGCTGTAGGTGATCATAATCCATATGCCCTTGCACTTGTTATCGGTGCGATTGTACCCGTTGTAGGTATGACACCTTTAAGTTCAATGGTTTTTACAAGTTTATTAGGACTCACTGGTATTCCAATGGCTATTGGTGCGCTCGGTTGTATGGGTAGCTCATTTGTCAACTTTATGATGTTTAGAAAACTTAGAATCGGCAATGCAGGAAAAGCCTTTGCAGTTGCTGTCGAACCATTAACTCAAATCGACACTATCGCAAAATATCCAATCCAGCTGTATGGTACGAATGCGGTCGTAGGGATGGTCAATGGCTTATTTATCACATACATGGGTATCGTTGTGAACCAACCAGGAATGGCTACACCTATTGCCGGTCCGATTGTAGCGTTAGGCTTTAATGAAGTCGTACCTACCGTGATTACGATTGTAGTCGTAGCGATCATTAGTATTATTATGAGCTTTTTCATCGGCACATTCATCAGTAAGAAACGACCAACTCTTGACATTAAAGTGCCTCATGTTAATCAACAAACAAATTAAGGAGCGGATGAGTTATGGCACGTACAAAAGATTACCAAAGTGCGTTTGATATTATCGGCCCAGTCATGATGGGGCCATCGAGTTCACATACGGCAGGTGCAGTGAAAATTGGTCAGGCCGCTCGTGCTGTCCTTGGTGATACACCTGAGAAAATCGTTGTGAACTATTACGAATCCTTTGCAGAAACACATAAAGGTCACGGCACAGATTTAGCGATTATCGGTGGCTTATTAGGTTTTAGTACATTCGATTCTCGTATTAAAACATCGACAAAAATTGCAAGAAGTGAAGGCATTGACTTTGACTTTATCGAAAAATCAGGTTCAAGTTTAGGTGAACATCCAAACTGTGCAGTCATCGAAATCGATCACGGTGACCGTCATGTCGAGTTGAATGGTATTTCAATTGGCGGTGGTGCATTCAAAGTGAAAAGTATTCACGTTAACCAAATGTGTATTTTGATGGCGCATACACCCCCTATTCTTGTCATTGATGGGGAATGCAAAATTGCAGAAGTCAATCATTTAATTAACGATTTAATCGACCATGAAGTCGACATCAATGAAGAGATTAAAACGATGACAAAAGGCCATTGCTTACTTGCCTTACATTTGAATAAACCGATGAAAAGTGAACTACTTGAATCAATCAAAGAAAAATATGCGTTTTTAAACTTTTCATATATAGAATAAATTGGAGGGACTCCCATGTTTGATACGATGAAAGAATTAATCGACTATGCGACTGAAAATAACACAACTTTTTCAGAAATTATGATTAAACATGAAATGGAAACACGTGGTATGACGCGCGAAGAAGTCATGGACATGATGCAGCAAAACCTTGACACTATGCGTGAAGCTGTTCAAAAAGGTACGACAGGTGAAGGGGTTAAAAGTGTGACAGGTTATACTGGTCAGGATGCGATTAAAGTCCACAAATATAACCAAAACAATAAAGCCCTTTCTGGATATGATATGATGTCAGCTGTTGAAGGTGCGGTAGCTACTAATGAAGTTAACGCAGCAATGGGCATTATTTGTGCGACACCGACTGCCGGTTCTTCAGGGACTATTCCAGGGATACTGTTTAAACTAGAACAATCACACGACTTAACAAATGACCAAATGATCGAATTTCTATTTGCTGCCTCGATGTGCGGTATGATCATCGCCAATAATGCTTCGGTCGCTGGTGCTACAGGTGGCTGTCAAGCAGAAGTCGGTTCAGCGTCTGCAATGGCTGCCGCTGCTGCTGTACAAACATTCGGTGGTACGCCAGAACAAGCCGGACATGCACTTGCGATTAGTATTAGTAACTTACTTGGTTTAGTTTGTGACCCTGTCGCAGGTTTAGTAGAAATTCCTTGTGTGATGCGTAATGCGATTGGTTCAGGTAATGGTCTGATTTCAGCTGACCTCGCACTTGCCGGTGTTGAAAGTCGCATTCCAGTAGATGAAGTCATTGAGGCTATGGATAAAGTAGGTCGTAACCTTCCTGCATCATTACGCGAAACAGGTTTAGGTGGTCTCGCTGGTACGCCAACAGGTGAAGCAATTAAAGCTAAAATCTTTGGCGATTCGGAACGATCCGAAGTGTTCTCTTAATATGGTATAAAAAAGCTCGAAGTGAGATGACAACTGTTGTCTTAACTTCGAGTTTTTTGATGTGAATAGTCAATGATGTTAGTGAATATTTCAGGTTGTTGTGCACATGACATTTCGGGTTAATACACTTGCATATCACATTTCATTTTTTGAACTTGTGTATCACTTTTCTTAGTTTACACAATGGATTACTATCTTGGGCTCGCGTTCCTAGGCGCCCCTAGGAACGCGAAGCCATGATGGCAATCAAAACCACAATTCGTAGGAAAAGGTCAAGTTACACAAAATACTGCATCAATAGCATTAATAATCTTTATGTCCCATCAACCATTTTATAATTCAATTTATTTACGAACTAACCGTTTCTTTCCACTTTCATCTTCTGGTTCTTCTTTAACGACAAATTGACGTTCTTGATGACGGTCTTCTTGCCGCCTTTCTTGCAAGTGGAAAACGACAAAATGATAAATAAAGAACAATATCAATGCGAGCGATATCGATTGCATGAACAAATATTGCCATGTGCCAGCAATCAAATACGTTTCTGCAATCGTTGTCGAGATGACCATTCCAAAAAACAATACCATTAATTTTTTTAGCATCGAACTCATCCCCTTTGGTCGCGACAGTCGCTAGATATCTCTTTACACGCTACTCATGACATGAACACTGAATCGACAGTTACTTTTTACGTTGTTGATATTGATGAAAGTCTATCACATTTTCATACTTTTCGCTTGAATGATTTAAAATATTCTCAAATTCTTTTGATGTATGACCTAAATACAACCAACTTCTCATATGATTCAACATCTCATCAAAGAGGACCAAACCAGTTGAGAAGGCATCTTCATCTAATACATCGTCTTCAATCCATGCTTCAAACACTGGTATAAAATCATGAGGCTCACTGATATGCTTTAACAGTAATAGTAATTCTGTTCCAAGTTCTTCAGCCTCTATGTTGCGTTCGATAAAATCCATGTATTCATTCTCAATAAAATGGTCTTTTACCCATTCAATGATACGATCACATTGCTCAGGGTCAATCCCATAAATTCGCTTGCTATATGTCAGCATCTCTTCTTTTGTTTCAGGTAAATAATATGTCACCTCTTTCGCAATTTCTAGCATATGTGTCCGATCGAACTGAAAATCTATATGTGTGATGGTACCATCTTTAACTTCATAGTTTTTGAAATCAGGATTCACTTCTTCTACTAATCCAAGCCAGTCTTTCAATGCGTCCAATGTTAACGATTGGTCCATATATTTTTGGTAAACCACTTGGAGCTGCTCAAACGGGAGTGAACCGTATAATTCTACACTTGCAATCAATAAACGATACCTGTCAGACAGTTCTTTCAAAGTTTCATCTGTTTGAACCGCTTCTTTCATTTTCGTATCAATCTCATGAGGAATTAAAATTTCGCCCGTGTCATCAACCATCTTCATCGGTTTATACATCAAAAATGACTGAGGGACATCCAGCGTTGTTTCGAAAGGAATGCCTGCTTCAATCATTTGCTGTGTCAATACGAGTAGTAGTTGATGCGCCCGACTCATGTGTTCAGCACATTCTCGAATATGCTCAGGTGTTACTAAATGTGTAATAAAATGAATAAGTAACTCTGATTTATTCATGCCAGAGTACCCTGTGATACCATGCTGCTTACATAACGTCTTAATGTCTTCAACAGTGTAATGATCTAATAGCGCAACAATACTTCTTTCTTCATCCTCTTCTCCTAATGTCAACGCTATCACTTCATGGAGTAATTCGTCTTGTTCGTCTTCAGTTAAGTTAGAAAAAAACGCTTCAAATTCTTCATCACTATATCTCATCATTTTCACCTACTCATGTCATTTTGGTTATCATTATTGTATCCGTAAATACATGAATTGTGAAATTATTTCTTATCATGACTTATATGATTTGTGTTCTTTTCTATACATTCCAAATTTTTACCTTTTTGATTTTGGATTAAGGGCATCTTTTAGTCCTTCACCGATAAAGTTAATACATAAAATTGTGACTGTAATAATGAGTGCAGGTGGCATCCAGATCCACGGCTTGCTTCTTAAAATGTCGCCTTCTTGTGCATCTGTTAACATGTTCCCCCATGTCGGCACACTTTTACTAATCCCAAACCCGAGGAAACTGAGTCCCGCTTCGGCAACGATTTGTACGGCAAATACGAGTGTCGCTTGTACAATAATCACACTTAAAATGTTCGGTAATAAATGCTTAAATAAAATTTTATACACAGGCGTTCCGATTGATTGTGCGGCCAAGAAATATTCATTCTCTTTTTCTTGCATGACTTTACCGCGGACGATCCTCGCGATACCAACCCAAGATAAGGTGATGAGTACTAAACCTAAAACAATCGCTGAACCGTATTGATTTTCGATTTTACCACTGAACGTCGCATTCAACACGACCGCAAAAGGAATGAATGGGAATAGCATAACAAACTCTGTAAAACGCATGAGCACTGTATCGACCCAACCACCGTAATAACCCGAAATCATCCCAATCAATACGCCTATTGTCATCAAACCAATAGAAGTAAAAAGTCCAAATAATAGCGATACGCGGCCCGCATACAACAGTCGGCTTAAAATATCACGTCCACCAGAATCTGTACCGAGCCAATGTTCCGCTGACATATCCCCTTTAATCAATACTAAATTTTGTAAGTTCGGATCATAAGGGGCAAGGAGTGGTGCTAAAAACGAAATGACCGCAATACATCCGAGAACGATTGTAGCAACCATAGCCGGTTTGTTTTTAAGAAATTTCTTACGGGCAATCGTCAGTGGTGATTTACTTTTTGCTTTTTTTAATTTATCCATCAATATCCCCCCTAATTACTCTTAATTCTCGGATCGACTATGCTATACGTAATATCTGAAATTAAGTTAGCCAATAATCCTAAAAATGAGAAGAATAGTAAGAGTGCCATCATCAATGGGTAATCTTTACCACTAATTGCATCAATGAGGAGCTTCCCGATACCTGGATATGAGAAAATCGTTTCTGTAATGACTGCACCACCAAAAACGGATAATACATCTGCACCAAAAAACGTCACAATCGGAATAATAGAGTTTCTTAAAATATGTTTATTATAAACGGTAGACTCTGATAAACCTTTCGCTCGTGCGGTACGAATATAATCTTTACGCGCGTTTTCGATAATATCGTTACGTAAAAATTGTACATAGCTTGCTGTTGATAATAAGCCGAGCACTGTTCCTGGCAAAATCGTATGATAAATTTTGCTAATATAATATGCTGCTGAGCCAGGTTCAACCCCGAGCGCTACGGAACCTGAAAAAGGAAAGAGTCCAAGTTGAAACGCGAAAATATAAATGGCGAACACCCCTGCAACAAAAGAAGGGATAGCCAGCATTAAATAGTTTAAAAATTGAATACTGTAATCAGAAAGACTGTACGGCTTTCGTCCTGATAGTATCCCGAGTGGAAAAGCAATAAGATATGTAATAACTAAACTTGTGACGCCTAACAAAATCGTATTCGGCATACGCTCCTTCACTAAATCCATGACCGGACGTTTGTAGCGAATGGAATCTCCAAAATCACCATGCAGTACACGTTCGCCCCACTTCATGTATTGCACTGGAAGCGGATCGTTTAACCCTAATCGTTCACGTTCTTGTTCATAATATTTTGCACCAGCTTTTGGATCCATATTGCCTGAAAACGCATCACCTGGTTGTAATTTAGAAATTGTAAAAATAACAACCGACATTAAAATGAGCATTGGAATCATTAATAAAATACGTCTAATAATCAATGTTGTCATTTGGCCGCACCCCCATTTTCTAATAAGACACACGCTGCATAATGTTTGTCACTGACTTCCACTGATGGCGGCTTGATTTCAGCACATCTCGCTTCAGCCACTGGGCATCTCGTATGAAATGGACAACCTGATGGCGGATCACTCGGTGACGGCAAATCGCCCTCTAGCAAAATTCTTTCTTTTCGCTTACGAGGATCAATTTCAGGTATGGCCGAAATGAGTGCTTTCGTATAAGGATGGCTCGGATTTTCATAGATCGCTTCAGCAGGACCTTGTTCTAAAATATGGCCTAAATACATCACACAAATATAGTCACTCACATGTTTGACAACACTTAAATCATGCGCAATAAACAAATAGCTAAGTCCAAATTCTTCTTGTAATTCTGCCATAATATTCAACACTTGAGACTGAACAGAAACGTCTAACGCACTGACCGGTTCATCGGCGATAATCAACTTCGGCTTAAGCGCTAATGCACGCGCAATCCCTACACGTTGTCGTTGTCCACCTGAAAATTCATGTGCATATTTGTAATAATCCGCTTCATTGAGTCCGACACGCTTCAACAAGTCTTTCACTTCATCTTCAATGTCTTTTTGTTTTTTATGGTAATAATTACGAATCGGCTCACCGACAATATCTCCCACCATTTGCATCGGATTCAGTGACGCATACGGATCTTGGAACACCATTTGAAAGCCTTTACGTGCTTCTCTTAATGCGCGTCCTCTAAGTTTCGTAATATCTTGACCGCAAAATTTAACCTCACCTGAGTGGGCTTGTTGTAATCGTAAAATCGTACGCCCTGCTGATGATTTACCACAGCCTGACTCACCCACTAACCCGACTGTCTGACCTGCTTTAATGGCAAAAGAAATGCCATCCACCGCTTTCACTTCACCAATCTGACGCTGAAATATGCCCCCTTTAATCGGATAGTACTGCTTTAAATCATTCACTTCTAAAATGTTTTCACTCATGCTGTCCGACCCCCTTCAGTTGTGTTTCACTTCGATATAAATGACAAAACACTTGATGTTCATCTGCCACTTGAATGCCACTCACATCTTGTATTTGACACATTTCCATCGCATGTGGACATCGATTGACGAAACGACAACCTTGTTGTGGCAACTCGACTAAGCTCGGCACAGAACCTTGAATCGTCTCAAGCGTCTCTTGTTGTACATCCAATCGAGGTATCGCTTTTAAAAGCAACTGTGTATAGGGATGTTTAGGGTGCGTAAAAATTTCTTCTACAGGTGCGAGTTCTACAATTTTTCCCGCATACATGACTGCTACACGATCACACACCTCTGAAATCACGCCTAAATCATGTGAAATAAAGATGACACCCATATGTGTTTCGGCTTGTATGCGTTTTAACAGTGCTAATATTTGCGCTTGTACCGTCACATCGAGTGCGGTCGTAGGTTCGTCAGCAATGAGCAGTTGAGGTGCACATGAAATCGCCATCGCAATCATCACCCGTTGACGCATCCCACCTGATAATTGATGGGGATATTCATCAATGACTTTATTCGCACGCGGAATTCCAACATCTTGAAGCAATTGAATCGCCTTAGCCCGTGCTTCATTTTTCGAAATTTTTAAATGCAACATAATCATTTCCATCAACTGATTGCCGATTGTAAAAACAGGATTGAGCGAGGTCATCGGTTCTTGGAAAATCATTGCTACCTCGTTCCCCCGTACTTTGTTGAATGCTTCATGCGACATGTTATCGATACGTTGACCTTTATAGTGCACTTCACCTGAACGAATCGTCGCAATTTTTTCAGGTAATAAATTTAAAATGGATAAACTTAATACAGATTTGCCAGAGCCCGATTCTCCTACAATACCTAATATTTCTCCTTCTCTAATGTCTAAATGAATATCAGAAATCGCATCGTACTGTTGTCCCTCTATCTCAAATGCGGTAGATAAATTTTTGACTTCTAACAATTTGCTCTCATTCATTGTTTCACCCCTATGACCATATCAAAAATAAAAACTGCGTTATCCTCTTTTATTTTCGTTTAAATATAAGAAAAGGGGACGGACGTTCTCCGCCACGTATCCCTTTTCTTCACAATTTGTCATTACTTGTCTTCTACTGACCATTCATAAATTGGGTTAGTACCTTTCAGTGACACTTCAAAGTTTTTCACTCTACTGTTCACTGCAGTCACATCTTCTAACTCTACAATTGGAATGACCGGCACATCTTCAGCCATGATTTTTTGCCATTCTAAATATTTTTCTTTACGTTTTTCATTGTCGTCGCCCACTACTTTTGTATCAACCGCTTCTTCTAAAATCTTGTCTGCTTTTGGATTGTTGTAACGTGATTCATTCCAAAGTGCCGTAGATTTGTACAATTCTGACGGATCAGGGTCTGACCCTTGTTGCCACGTTCTGAAATACACTTCCATATCTTTAGAAGCCTTTTCTAAATCACTGCTATACTTACCGAATTCTTCCATTTCAACTTTCGTTTTGAGTCCCACTTTTTCCCAGTAACCTTTGAGTGCTGCTGTACGTGGTTCAAATGTTGGGTTAGAGCCTGCATAATGCTTAAGATTTACTACAAATGGTTTACCTTGAGGATCTTCACGGAAACCATCACCGTCTTTATCTTTATAACCTGCTTCATCCAATAGTTTTTTCGCTTTATCAACATCATAAGTGTATTCTTTAACGTCTCCTTCTTTCGCACCACTCCAATGTGCAGAAGGAATTAAACCGTTAAGCGGCTTACCGTAACCATAATAAAATGCGTCGATCCATTCTTTTCGATTAATTGCATAGGCCATGGCTTGACGTAACTTTTTATCTTGATATTTCGGTCTTTCTTTACCAATTTTTTGTGCCTTTTTATCGTAATCATTTAAGACAAATCCGACGATGGCGTAAGATGTTGACGGTGCTTGTAATAATTTCAAGTTTTTACTGCCACTGTCTTTAATTTCTTTCGCGATTGGTGCTGTGATTGTTGCCATATCAATATCGCCGTTTTCTAGCGCTTGTGTCATCGATGTTTGTTCCACAACACGTAAATTGATATTGTTGATATTCGGTTCGCCGCGCCAGTAATCTTTGTTTTTAACAAGTTCAACCGATTCGCCATCAACAATACGCTTCACTTTGTATGGTCCAATACCAATTGGATTTTTACGTACAGCGTCTGATTTCGCCATATCTTTAACTGGAATATCTTTAAATACTTTTTCGCTAATTGGCGCAGATGTCCACAATTCTAATAAATTATTCGCTTTATGCGCTTTAAATGTGATTTCTGCAGTATAATCATCAATTTTCTTGATACCACTAATACTGTCCGCTTCACCGTTACGTTTTTCTTCCGCACCTTGAATGACCGCGACACCACTATAACGCGGACCATCATAATCAGGATCAGCTAACGTTTCCAATGTAAAAATCCAGTCATTGATTGTAAATGGATTGCCGTCTTGCCATTTAATCCCTTTTTTAACTTTAAACGTATATTTCAAGTCATCATTTTTGTCTTTTTCCCATGACAAAATTTTAGGTTTCACTTTCAAATCATCACCTACATCAATGAGTGAGTCATTAAAAAAATCAATCACACTAGAGTCGCCTGTACTCCCTGAAAAAATAGATTGGAAGTTCCCCTCAGGCGGTTCAGCTATCCCCACTGTTAAGGTGCCGCCTTTCGCATCGCTTTTGCCGGTTTTATTCGACGTATTCGATTCCTCATTTCCATTTTTTCCACATGCTGAAAGTACAACGACAACAATTAATGATAAAAACCATAAATACCGATAAGCTTTTTTCATCCCATTTCCTCCCTAATTGTTAAATGTTTAAAAACTCCTTTCTCCTATTATTGTATTTTTTCAAATTTTTTGTCAATAAAATTTTTCAAAAATCTAAAATTTTCAAACATTTTATATTGAAAAATTTCAATCGAATACCTGACGGAGATAAGATGAATCATCACATTAAACAAAAAAATAAGAGCCCAAATATGTTAAAAACACATTTGAACTCTTAATTTTTAGTTATCATGACTTAACGTTTCGATTTTGGATTGAGTGCGTCTTTCAATCCTTCACCGATAAAGTTAATACTTAAAATCGTAATCGTAATAATGAGCGCTGGTGGCATCCAGATCCACGGCTTGCTTCTTAAAATGTCGCCTTCTTGTGCATCTGTTAACATGTTCCCCCAAGTTGGGACTTCTTTACTAATCCCAAATCCAAGGAAACTGAGACCCGCTTCGGCAACGATTTGAACTGCGAATACGAGTGTCGCTTGTACAATAATGACACTTAAAATATTTGGCAATAAATGTTTCAATAATATTTTATATACCGGTGTCCCAATCGATTGTGCGGCTAAAAAGTATTCATTTTCTTTTTCCTGCATGACCTTACCTCGGACGATACGCGCGATGCCGACCCATGACAGTAAGACGAGCACCGTACCTAAAACAATCGCTGAGCCGTATTGACTTTCAATATCGTGACTGAATGTTGCATTTAATACGACTGCAAATGGAATAAACGGGAACAACATAACGAATTCCGTAATACGCATTAAGATTGTATCGACTAATCCGCCATAATAGCCTGAAATCATGCCGACGACGATACCAATCAACATTAAGCCAATCGACGTGAACAATCCAAATGTGAGTGACACGCGACCAGAATATAATATACGACTGAAAATATCGCGACCGCCCGAGTCTGTCCCTAACCAATGTTCAGGTGACATATCGCCCTTGATTAACACTAAATTTTGAACGTTTGGATCATGAGGCGCAATGAATGGTGCCAAAAACGAAATGATCACAATCACGCCGAGTACGATTGTCGCAGCCATTGCGGATTTGTTTTTCATAAATTTCTTGCGCGCAATTTGTAACGGTGATTTACTCTTTTTAAATTGTGTATTTTCCATAATGGCCCCTCCTAGTTACTCTTAATTCTTGGGTCTACAATACTGTACGTAATATCCGAAATGAGATTCGCGAGTAACCCTAAGAATGAAAAGAAGAGTAGTAATGCCATCATTAACGGATAGTCCTTACCCATAATGGAATCAATGAGTAGCTTACCGATACCAGGGAATGAAAAAATGCTTTCTGTAATGACTGCACCGCCGAATACCGATAATACGTCTGCACCGAAAAAAGTCACGATTGGAATGATAGAATTTCGTAAAATGTGCTTATTATAAATTTTAGATTCAGATAATCCTTTAGCACGTGCTGTACGAATGTAATCTTTACGCGCATTTTCGATAATATCGTTACGTAAAAATTGAATATAACCTGCTGTCGAAAGTAAGCCTAGCACCGTACCAGGTAAAATCACGTGATACAATTTGCTGACATAATATTCAAATGTACCCGGTTCAAGCCCTATTTCCACTGAGCCTGAAAACGGGAAAATGCCAAATTGGAAAGCAAAGACGTAAATCGCAAATACACCCGCAACGAACGACGGAATCGCTAGCATTAAATAATTGAGCAGCTGAATACTATAATCATACAAACTATACGGCTTTCTCCCCGCGAGAATCCCAAGTGGAAAAGCGAGTAAATACGTAATAATCAAGCTCACTGTACCTAATAAAACCGTGTTCGGCATCCGTTCTTCAATCAAATCCATCACTGGACGTTTATAACGGATGGATTCTCCTAACTCACCGTGAAGCACACGACCGCCCCACTTCATATACTGCATTGGAATCGGATCGTTCAAACCGAGTTTTTCACGTTGCTCTTCATAATATTTTGCCCCAAGTTTTGGGTCCATATTGCCTGTAAAAGCATCACCAGGTTGCAATTTCGCAATCGTAAAAATCACGACAGACATTAATAACAACATCGGTATCATCAGTAAAAAACGACGAATGATTAATGTGATCATAGTTTCACCTCTCCCTCTTCAAGTAATAAGCATGATGCATAATGTTCTTTGCCAACCTCAATCGCTTGTGGTTTTTGTTGTGCACAGCGCGCCTCAGCGACCGGACAACGCGTATGGAATGGACACCCCACTGGTGGGTTACTCGGAGATGGCAAGTCGCCCTCCAATAAAATTCGTTTCTTGCGCTGTGTCGGATTAATATCTGGAATCGCTGAAATAAGTGATTGTGTATACGGATGTTGTGGATTTTCATAAATCGCATCAGCAGGCCCTTGTTCTAAAATGTGCCCCAAATACATCACACAAATATAGTCACTCACATGTTTCACAACGCTCAAATCATGCGCAATAAATAAGTAACTTAACCCCATTTCTTCTTGTAACTCGTCCATAATATTCAACACTTGTGATTGGACGGATACATCTAACGCACTGACCGGTTCATCCGCAATGATGAGTTTCGGTTTGAGCGCTAATGCACGCGCAATCCCAACACGTTGACGTTGACCACCTGAAAACTCATGCGCATATTTATAGTAATCGCGTTCGTTCAAACCGACACGCTTCAATAAGTCTTTCACTTCATCTTCAATGTCTTTTTGCTTTTTGTTGTAATAATTACGAATCGGCTCTCCGACTATGTCACCAATCATTTGCATTGGGTTAAGTGACGCATACGGATCTTGGAACACCATTTGAAAACCTTTACGTGCTTCTCGTAACGCTTTGCCTTTTAATTTCGTTAAATCTTGCCCACAAAATAAAATCTCGCCCTCTGTCGCTTTTTGTAAGCATAAAATTGTACGTCCTGCTGAGGATTTGCCACAACCTGATTCACCTACAAGGCCAACTGTTTGTCCTTTTTTGATTTTAAAGGAAATATTATCCACCGCTTTCACTTCGCCTACTTTTCTTTGGAAGACCCCTGCCTTAATCGGATAATATTGTTTTAAATTTTTCACTTCTAACACATATGATTCACTCATGACTCGTTCGCCTCCTTCAATGCCGTATCTTGTGTGTATAAATGGCATTTCACTTCATGTTCCCGCTCGAATTGATAAGGTTCAATATCTTTCAACGTACAAATCGTCATCGCATGTGGACAGCGATTCGCAAAACGACAGCCGACTTTCGGCAGCTCATCTAAACTCGGTACTGAACCACGAATCGTCTCTAATTTCTCTTGTTTCACATCAAGGCGTGGAATGGCTTTTAACAGTAATTGTGTGTAAGGATGCTTCGGTTGACTGAAAATATCTTCAACACTTGCAGTCTCAACCACTTCACCCGCATACATAACAGCGACATGGTCACAAATTTCGGAAATCACTCCTAAATCGTGTGAAATAAAAATGACGCTCATTTGGGTATCTTCTTGAATCCGTTTCAACAAGTCGAGAATTTGTGCTTGAACAGTGACATCAAGTGCAGTCGTTGGTTCGTCAGCAATCAACAATTGAGGTGAACATGAAATCGCCATCGCTATCATGACACGTTGGCGCATTCCACCTGACAATTGATGTGGATATTCGTCAACCACTTTTTCAGCTCGTGGAATACCGACTTGTTTTAATAGAGAGATTGCTTTCGCTTTTGCGTCACCTTTTGACAATTTCAAATGAAGCATCAACATTTCCATCAGTTGATTACCAATCGTAAACACTGGATTGAGCGATGTCATTGGCTCTTGGAAAATCATTCCAATCTCTTTTCCTCTCATTTGATTCATTTGTTCTACGTCGTACTGATCAATACGTTTGCCTTCGTAAATCACTTCGCCAGATGCAATATTTGAAATTTTTTCTGGCAATAATTTTAATATCGACAGGCTGAGTACGGATTTCCCTGACCCTGACTCACCTACAATGCCCATCACTTCACCTTTATTCACCGTTAAATCAACATTGGAAATCGCTGCGTAATGCTGTCCTTCAATATCAAACGTTGTTGTTAAATGATTGATTTCTAATAATTTGCTCGTTTTCATAAGCGCCCCCCTCTTCAAGTTCACCCGTTCTGGATCTCCACTTACCTTACACTTTTATATGTAAATTAAGAAAAAGGGAAGAGACAGTGCGTCATCATTCCCTTTCTCCATTATATGTGCTATTATTTTTTATCTTCAACTGACCATTGATAAATTGGGTTTGCACCTTTCAATGATACTTCATAGTTTTTCACTTTGTTGCTAACAGCTATCGTGCTAATTGATTCAAATATCGGTATTACCGGTACATCATCAGCCATAATTTTTTGCCATTCAATATATTTCTTACGGCGTTTATCGTTATCATCGCCTACAATTTTGCTATCTACGGCTTCGTCTAACAATTTGTCAGCTTTCGGATTGTTGTAACGTGATTCATTCCATAATGCTGTAGATCTGTATAAATCTGATGGATCAGGGTCTGAACCTTGTTGCCAACTACGGAAGTAAACTTCAATATCTTTCGACGCATTTTCTAAATCTTCTCCATATTTTCCGAACTCTTCCATTTCAACTTTCGTTTTAAGACCGACTTTTTCCCAATAACCTTTAAGTGCTGCTGTACGTGGTTCGAATGTTGGATTCGTACCTGAATAATGTTTTAATGTTACTACAAATGGTTTACCTTTCGGGTCTTCACGGAAACCATCGCCGTCTTTATCTTTATAACCTGCTTCGTCTAATAACTTTTTCGCTTTTTCGACATTATAGTCATATTCTTTTACTTCACCTTTTTTCGCACCGCTCCAATGTTCAGAAGGAATTAAACCGTACAGTGGTTTCGCATAACCATAGAAGAAAGCGTCAATCCATTCTTTACGGTTGATTGCGTATGCCATCGCTTGACGTAAGCGTTTGTCTTGATATTTAGGACGTGGTGCACCAATTTTTTCAGCTTTTTTATCGTAATCATTTAATATGAAACCAATAATTCCATAAACTGTTGATGGTGCTTCTAAAATTTTCACATTTTCAGCTTTATCGTCTTTAATCTCTTTAGCAATTGCTCCAGTAACATCAGCTATATCGACTTCACCTTTTTCAAGCGCTTGTGCTAATGCTGTTTGTTCAATCACACGTAAATTCACTTTATCGATGTTTGGTTCACCTTGCCAGTAGTCTTTGTTTTTCACAAGCTCTACAGATTCACCATCGACAATGTTTTTCACGATAAATGGTCCGATACCGATCGGATGTTTACGTACCGCATCAGATTTTGCCATATCTTTCACTGGAATGTCTTTGAAGATTTTTTCACTCACGACTGATGACGTCCATAACACCATTAAGTTGTTCGCTTTCTCTTCTTTAAAAGTCAATTCAGCTGTATAATCATCAATCTTTTTAAGACCACTAATTGTTTTCGCTTCACCTTTATGTTTTTCTTCTGCCCCTTTAATGACTGCTGCACCACTATATCGTGGACCAGTGTATTCAGGGTCCGCAATTGTTTCTAAAGTGAAAATCCAGTCATTAATTGTGAACGGATTACCATCTTGCCATTTAATACCTTTTTTCACTTTAAACGTATACTTTAAGTCGTCATCTTTACTTTTTTCCCAAGATAAAATTTTCGGCTTTAGATTCAAGTGATCATCCAATTCTACGAGACCATCATTAAAATACCCTACTACATCAGAATCTGTTACCGAACTAGCAAAAATTTCTTGAAAGTTCCCTTCTGGTGCTGAAGCAACACCTACATTTAAAGTACCGCCTTTCGCATTACTTTTTTCGGTTTTGCTGCTATCATTACTCGAAGTTTGTGAGTTATTTTTTCCACATGCCGATAAAACAAGAGTGACACACAACAATAATATCCATGCATAACGCCAAGTTTTCTTCATTCATGTTCCTCCTTCAGTTAAATTCTCATTTACTTAATTATTATATTTTTCCGAATACTTTGTCAACAACTAAATTTACTAACAAACTTAGTTTTACATAAAATTAGAATTACAAGTGTATTTTTTATTTTTGTTGTCGGAACATCTTGTATCTTTTTTAAGGAAGAACTGGCAGTATTAGGAAAATCACTTAGATATGACGACAAGGTAAAAGACATAAAAAAAGATACGTGATAAGACTTTTATTTTTTAAGTCTCCGCACGTATCTTGTCATATTGATTGATGTGTCTGTCGTTACTTTATAGAGATGACAGTGCTGTTGCAATTGCTGTGTCACCTGTCAGCACTTGGAATTCTTTACCACGATGATCCGCATTTGTAGCCACTTCATACAAGACTGCAGCGACATCTTCGCGTGGAATTTGGCGTACATCTGGTTGTTCAAACAATTCAGCAACGTTCACTTTTCCTGTTCCTTGATCATTTGTCAATGCACCCGGATGCACAATAGTCGCGGTTAATCGGCTATGTCTTAAATAGTCATCTGCGTAATGTTTCGCAATCGTATATGGCTTTAAGTCACCGCTTGCGTCAAATGCTTCGCGACGAGAGTCATACGTAGACACCATAATGAAGTGCTCAATGTTAGCCGCTTCACTTGCTTTAATCGCTTTGACTGCACCATCTAAATCTACAATAATCGTTTGATCTGCACCTGTGCTACCACCAGAGCCGACTGAAAAAATGACTTGATCATAAGATCGAAAGGCGTCTGTTAAATCGTCAATCGTTGCCGTTTCTAAATCAATCAATGTTGCAGAAATACCTTGTGATGCTAACGCTTGCTGTTGTTCCTCTTTTCTCACAGCCGCAGTAAAATCTTCACCTTGTGCATGCATTTGTTTCACAAGATGTTGTCCTACGCCACCGTTAGCACCTAAAATTAATGTTCGTGTCATTCGACATCCTCCTCTTTCTATTTCATACGTGATTAATAGTTGTATTTCCCTTTATCCCACTTTCAAAACACCATATAGTTGTTTGCCACACTTTAACTACCGCCATTTTCACTTTGAATCGCTGCTTAAAGACTCGATGCAATGTCATTGATGTCCACAACTTCTTATGTTTCTATCTTTAGTCACTTTCTATCGACCCATCCACAAAAAGAATGCAAAGTGATGCGCATTGATTATGGAGCAGTACTACGAAATCTTTGTTATACATGAGATTTCTGTACTGCTCCCGAAAATCCAATTCAACTTCTATCATATGTAGACTTCAAACAAGACGAATTGAGTTGAAGTATCAGCCACTCGGAAAGCGAGCGATAGTTATGCAATCAATATTAGGGGAGATTACATAGAAACGAACACAAAGAAGCTGAGACACAACATCACATTGCATCCCAGCCATCTCTTCAATATCATTTAAAGTCAAAAAGTTGATTCATAGGCAAAATAAAATCATGTCATTCTTACAAAACCAATATTTAGCGTACAGGCGTAAGAGGAGTCACGCCTGTAAAATTCACATATCCGTATGCACGTTCTACATCTTCATCTGTCGGGGGTTCAACATCATTCAACGCATACGGTACACCTAAGGCCTCCCATTTATGCACACCGAGTTGATGATAAGGTAAAATTTCAAATTTCTCAACATTGCCAAGTGGGTTGATAAATGTGCCAAGTGCTTTCAAGTCTTCGGGGGCGTCGGTGAGACCTGGTACGAGCACATGACGAATCCATATCGGTTGGCCTTTATCTGATAAATATTGAATATATTTGAGTATATGAGTATTGGGTTTTCCAGTTAATTGTTGATGCTTTTCATTATCAATATGCTTAATGTCGACCATCAATAAGTCTGTATGTGCTAACACTTGATCGAAATGTTTCTTAAAAGCTTCCGTATCGTTTGCACAGCCAAGTGAGGTATCGATACACGTATGAATCCCTTGTGCGTGAAGCTTTTCAAACAATGCTTCGATAAACGGCATTTGCAAGAGAGGCTCGCCACCACTGATGGTTACGCCCCCTCCTGATGCCTGAAAGTATGGGAGGTACGGTGTGATTTCAGTCACAAGTTCATCTGGTGTTGCTGATCGAGATGGCTCATTAATCTTCCATGTGTCTGGATTATGACAATATAAGCATCGTAATAAGCAACCTTGTGTAAAGATAATGTAGCGTAAGCCTGGGCCATCGACTGTACCTAAGCTTTCTATTGAATGAATGTGTCCTGTAATCATTGTACTCCCCCATTTACGTTCTCTTAAAATCTGTCACAATCAGTGTGACACCTATTGCATAGTCGTTACATAGTTTCGTGGAATGTACGAGAAATAACGTCTAATTGTTGTTCGCGTGTTAATTTAATGAAGTTTACAGCATATCCAGAAACACGCACTGTTAATTGTGGATATTCTTCTGGGTGTTCCATTGCATCAAGTAATGTTTCTCTGTTAAAGACATTGATGTTCAAGTGATGACCATGTTGTAATGCGTAGCCATCTAAAATGCTCACTAAGTTTTGTTCTTGTGTTGCTTCTTCTTTACCTAATGATTTAGGTACGATACTGAATGTGTTAGAAATACCGTCTTTACAGCAATCATAAGGTAATTTTGACACTGATGATAATGAAGCTAGTGCACCATGATCATCTCTGCCGTGCATAGGGTTCGCACCTGGCGCAAATGGTTCGCCTGCTTTACGTCCATCTGGTGTGTTACCTGTTTTCTTACCGTAAACAACATTTGACGTGATTGTCAATACACTCATCGTATGTTCAGAGTCACGGTATGTTTGATGTTTGCGTAGTTTTCTCATAAAGCTTTCAACTAATTGCACTGCGATATCATCTACACGTGGATCGTTGTTACCATATTTTGGATAGTCGCCTGTTGTTTCAAAGTCAACTACGAGACCATTTTCATCGCGAATTGTGCGAACTTGACCGTATTTAATGGCAGAAAGTGAGTCCGCTGCAACTGATAAGCCTGCAATACCTGTCGCCATCGTACGGTGCACATCTGTATCATGCAGTGCCATTTCGATACGTTCGTAGCTGTATTTATCATGCATATAGTGAATGATATTTAATGAGTTGACGTAAACGCCTGCTAACCATTCCATCATTTCATCAAATTGGCGGTACACTTCATCATAATCTAAAATTTCAGATTGAATTGGTGCGAAGTTTGGTGCAACTTGAGCACCTGATTTTTCATCTTTACCACCATTAATCGCATACAATAATGTCTTCGCTAAATTGGCACGTGCACCGAAGAATTGCATTTGTTTACCGATACGCATAGCAGATACACAACATGCAATACCGTAATCGTCACCGTAGCTTTCACGCATTAAATCATCATTTTCGTACTGAATTGAGCTTGTTTTAATACTCATTTTCGTACAGTAGCGTTTGAAGTTTTCAGGTAAACGAGTTGACCATAATACTGTCAAGTTTGGTTCTGGTGCTGGTCCTAAGTTGTCGAGTGAATGTAAGAAACGGAATGAGTTTTTCGTTACCATTGGGCGGCCGTCAATACCGACACCACCGATAGATTCCGTTACCCAAGTCGGATCACCTGAGAATAATGCATTGTAATCAGGTGTACGCGCAAATTTCACTAAACGTAATTTCATGATGAAGTGGTCAATGATTTCTTGTACTTCAGTTTCAGTCATCGTACCTGCTTCTAAGTCACGTTCAGCATAAATATCAAGGAAAGTTGAAGTACGTCCTAAACTCATTGCTGCACCGTTTTGTTCTTTAATCGCTGCAAGGTAAGCAAGGTAGAGCCATTGCACCGCTTCTTTAAAGTTTTCAGCTGGGCGACTTAAATCAAATCCGTAACGTTCACCGAGTTGTTTTAATTCGTTTAATGAACGATATTGCTCTGACACTTCTTCGCGTAAACGAATCACGTCTTCAGTCATTGTTGATGATAAGTCATTGAAGTCTTTTTGCTTTTCTGCCATTAAGAAATCAATACCGTATAATGCGACACGCCGATAGTCCCCAATAATACGGCCACGTCCATAAGCATCTGGTAAACCTGTAATAATCCCTGCTTTACGACAAGCTAACATTTCTTTTGAATACGCATCGAATACACCTTGGTTATGTGTTTTACGATACTCTGTAAAAATGTGTTCTGTTTCTTTATCTAATTCATAACCGTACGCTTCACATGCTGCTTTTGCCATACGGATACCGCCAAATGGTTGCATCGAACGTTTGAATGGTTTGTCTGTTTGCACACCGACAATTTGTTCTAATGATTCATCCAAGTAACCTGCATCATGGGATAAGATTGTTGATGGCACTTTTGTATCCATATCCCAAATACCACCACGTTCACGCTCTTCTTTTGATAATGCCATTACTTGATCCCACAATTTCTTTGTTGCTTCAGTTGAACCGGCTAAGAAACTGTCGTCTCCTTGATAACCTGTAAAGTTCAATTGTATAAATTCACGGACGTCTACATTGCGTATCCAACGTCCAGTTTTAAAACCTTCCCATGCATTATGTTTTACTTGAGTGTCTTTAATCATGCGCTTACCTCCAATTAGGTTTGTTCATCATTTCACAATAAGTATAACAACAATTGTGAATATAATCACTTAAAATTGGAAGCGTTTTATAAAATGTCAAGATTTCGCTTTATTTTGTATAATAATTTGTCACAATCTATAAAAATTTTAAAAAGAACTTTTTTATTGCGTAACTATTTTTATACATTTTTAGATAACTTGATTGGTCAATATAAAGGCGTGAATAACTGTGCTTTCTGCGATTGAATCCATATTTAAAGACGCAAAATTAAAAAGCGCCACTTTGTATCTTTCAACAAAATGACACTTTCAATGCTTTTATTTATTATCTTCTGTTGCAGTAAAACGATAAATTTCAGAATCATACAATTTTAAAACTTTCCATAAAATGTAATCGACAATAAAGCCGACAACTAAAGGAATGACGAAAAATACTGCAAGGACAATCAGTAAGTTGGTCATACCATTGCCGTCCATTAATTCTAAAGCTTTAATTGGACCGACTAAACCAACAATGCCAAACCCCGCTGTTTCTTTCACACCTGAAATATCGAACAATGCACCTGCCGCACCTGTCACGGCTGCTGTAATGCCGATTGGTAATAGTAAAATAGGATGGCGAATCATGTTAGGAATCATCATTTTCATTCCACCTAATAAAATCGCAATAGGTACACCAATTTTATTCACACGTAATGTACCGATGAAAAGAACGATAGCTGCAACGGCAACACCAATAGCTGCTGATCCTGCTGCTAAACCTGAAATACCAATCGCTAAACCGACGCCGATTGTTGAAATCGGAGAAACAATAATGAATGAAAATAAGACTGCAATCAAAATCCCCATCAACACGGGCTGCAATGTCATAAATGTATTCACTAAACTACCGATAGCTAACGTAATTTTGCTGACATAAGGTAATGTCCACAAACCAATCAGCCCAGCGCCACCGCCTACGATAATCGGTAATAAAATCACGTTCAAACTTCCTAAGCGATGGCCTAGCCATAATACAATCAGCACTGCAATAGATGCCGTAATCATCGTATTGATTAAATCACCAATACCGACCAATTGCCAACCTGCTGGCGTCACTTTAGCGGCCCCTGAACCCACAAATGCTGCTGCACCAACCAAAGCTGTTGCCATTGGATTTAAATTGAATTGTAACGCGATGAGGACACCGACCATAATCGGTAGCGCAAATTGTACCCCTAAGACAACTTGATTCATCGTTGCAAAAATATCGGCGTATTGACTTAAATATTTAAACAATCCACCTAACACTGCATTCGGAATAAGCCCAGCAATAATTGCGATGGCTAAACCATTTAATACTTTGAACATAAATGTTTTAAATGTCATTCTCTGCTCTGCTGCTTCCATTTCCTTTTCCACCTCACTGTTGAATTACATTTGAATCAATGAACTTCAAATGGTTTTAGAGGTACGTCGTTCATTCTACTTTTCCACTTTTTCTGTCCCCTTCAAATGCGCTTCGTACCACAATAGTGATAGCGTAACCGAACGAAGATGATTTAGCAATACTATTTTTTCAAATATTCGCAATTTAATGCGACTTAATTCATTCCACTTTATATCAATTTGATTTGTCGTTTATCCTATACATAATTCATGTTTACGCAAAAAGAAGAGGCAAGGACACAATAAAGTTCCCCCTGCCTCTTCCTATGATTTTATGATTATTTTTGAGTTGCTGAATATTTACTATGTACACGCATCATCGTATCAATTCGTGATTCTGCAAGATGTTCTGCTGCTTGTAATGGTAAAATACCTTCTTCTTTTGCGATCGTGAAAATTTTGTCCATTTGCTCGTAAATGTTTTTCACTTTCTTTTCAGCACGTTCACGATGATATTGACCGTACAACTCGTCTGCTACATTGATGACACCGCCACTGTTAGCAACAAAGTCAGGCGCATAAATAATGCCGCGTTCTTCTAACATTTGACCATGCTTGTCTTCTTCTAGCAATTGATTGTTGGCACTACCGCAAACCATTTTCACTTTAAGCTCTGGAATCGTTTTATCATTTAAAATACCACCCAGTGCACATGGTGCAAAAATGTCAGCGTCAACTTGATAGATATCGTTAATTCCTACCGCTTCTGCATTAAAGTCGTTCACTGCACGTTGTACGGCTTCTTCATTGATGTCAGTCACAATCAGTTTCGCGCCTTCTTCATGTAAGTATTTACACATATGATATGCTACGTTACCTACACCTTGTACAGCTATAGTTTTCCCGTCTAAACTGTCTGAGCCAAATGCTTCTTTCGCTGTACGCTTCATCGCATAATAAACACCTAATGCCGTCATCGGACTTGGGTTACCACTTGAACCGTAAGACTCACTGACACCTGTGACATATGGTGTTTCTAAACGAATGAAATCCATATCTTCTACCGTTGTTCCTACATCTTCGGCAGTAATATAACGGCCATCTAAACTATTAATGTAGCGACCGAGTGCTCTAAAGAATGCTTCAGATTTATCTGTTTTTGGATCACCTAATACAACAGTTTTTGCGCCACCTAAATTAAGGCCGGCAGCTGCATTTTTATATGTCATCCCTTTAGCTAAGCGCATCACGTCGACAATCGCATCTTCTTCACTTTCGTAATTCCAGAAGCGACAGCCCCCTAATGCTGGACCTAAAGTTGTGTCATGAATACAAATAATTGCTTTTAAACCTGTTGTTTCGTCGTGGCAAAAAACTAACTGCTCGTAATCAGCTTGTGCCATCTTTTCGAAAATCATTGCCATTCCTCCTTTGTGTTTCACATTTCCCGTCGATGAAACCACATAATATCAGAATGGAACGTCTTATCTATTAAATTAAGTGAGATATCCGTCCCACCCCACATTATCCAATATATCATATTTGCTATTTTTTGACCCCTTTAGCAAATGCAACATAATGGTGTAAGCGGTTCCAATTCTATATTATAGCACATTCAAAAATTTTTGTATCATTACATATTTGCTTTTTGAGATATTTTTAAAATCAAAATTTATGTAGCGATGCTTGTTTTCCATACATAGAGTTAAACACACAGACTTGTCCAATTGCATTAATAATCGCTCTTGGCACGTTCAAATATCAACTTTCATTTAGCTGACATGTCTGTAAAAAGTCCGTCTATGCAATTTACCGTTATTTGTAATTCTAAAATTTTTGAACTAAGGAGATAATAATGTCAAATATATCCTTTTTTCGAATTAAACTCATCCTTTTCCCTAATGTTCATTTTTTCACATTATCAATATAATGAATGTATTCAAAAACGAAAGGAAGTTATAGTATGATCGCTACCCAAGATAAAGTTGCTGATATCGTCACACACTATCCTAAAACAGCTGACGTTTTCCGCAAACATGGCATCGATTTTTGCTGTGGTGGACAAATCTCTCTTGAAGAAGCTGTTTCAAACCATCCTAAGTTGTCGCTTACACCACTTCTTCAGGAATTAGAAAATGCGAGTCAACAACAAGGTGAAGGAATGCAACCGCAATATTTATCTGTTCCTTCTTTAATTCAGTATATTCAAGCACGCTATCACGACACATTAAAAGAAGAGTTCAAACAACTGACACCCTATGTCACAAAACTCTCACGCGTGCATGGCCCAAACCATCCGAATTTAGTGACATTAAAGTCAACATTTGATGCATTTAAATCAGCTATGTTGACACATACAGATGAAGAAGACCAAAATGCTTTTCCTAAATTGGTTCGTGCCGCAAATGGTGAAGCTGTTGAAGATATAGATGCCGTCGTTCAATCGCTCGTCGATGATCATGATGGTGCAGGGGCATTACTTCAACAGATGCGTGAATTGACTCATGATTTTCAACCTCCAGCTGAAGCATGTGGCACTTGGCGACTGGTTTACGACCGGATTGCACATTTAGAACGAGAAACACATGCGCATGTCCACTTAGAAAACCACGTGCTCTTTCCTAAAATAATAGGTTGATGACCCCCTCAATCACATATGAAGGCATCATCAACCTATTTGAATCACGCGTCACTGAGATATCCATCGTTTCAGTGACTTTTTCTTGCGATTGAAATGAATTCTTGTCCTGCTTGGAAGAGTAAAATAAACAGCGCTGGATGGGTAATACTTTCACGAATTTCAATACGATATTCAGGCTTCAACTTAAAAATCGACGCATTGACAGACATCACATCACGCTCCGATTCATCCCGCACTTCAGCATTGTATGTAAAAAAGTGGAATTTAAACTTAAAACGGTTGCCATCCGCTGTATCATAGTAAAAGCGCGTCGGCAAAAGATAACTTGCACGGAAACGCCCCATATACTGCTCAGTTTGATACACTTGCCATGTCGGTAACAACCAACTAAACCAACCTTTATCCCGCGTTAAATACAAATGGTTTTCGCCATCTTCAATTTCATACTCTTGCCAAAAGTAATTGAAAAGCAATGATAACTTGAACCGTTGTTGACCACGTCCTAACTTCAATTGATATACGGGTTCGTCTTTGTCATTGAATACAGTCATGATTTTTTTCGTAACATCCCAAAAATGTTCTTTGTAATGAAATTTTTGCATCGGTTTACCTCTTCTCTCTCATCAGTTGATAAAACTTTGCCATATGGCGCGCCCACTGTTTTAAGTGCACAGGTCCTTCATTGATCGCTTGTTCTAATGACATCGGTCCTGTTGACATACTGTATACAGCATCAATACCATGTTTTTCAACCGCTTCATACCCTGCACCCAATTTGCCAGCGACCGCGATGACAGGTTTTCTATACTTTTTAGCTACTTTAGCGACGCCCACTGGTGTTTTGCCGTACACTGTTTGTCCATCAATAGCACCTTCCCCAGTAATGACAAGGTCTGCGCGTTTCACATGCTGGTCAAAATGCGTCACTGAGCACACAATGTCAATACCCCGTTTTAAGTCGACCGGAAGACATGCCAACAAGCCTGCACCTAATCCACCCGCAGCACCCGCACCTGGAATATCAGCCACCTGTCGCTTTAAATCTCGTTCAATCACAGTATGAAAGCGTGACAAAGCGGCTTCTAATATCACTTGATCCGCTTGACTTGCACCCTTTTGCTTACTATAAACCGCAGTTGCCCCATTCGGACCGAGCAATGGATTATCGACATCACAAGCAATTTCCAGTTGCACATTTTGAAATCTTGCATCTATTTGCGACATGTCGATTTGATTTAATTGTGCTAAACCTTGACCGCCTCGAGAAATCGGCTGGCCATTTGCATCTAAAAGTTGGACCCCTATCGCTTGGAGTAACCCAACACCTCCATCATTCGTCGCACTGCCGCCAATCCCTAAAATGATATGTGAAACGCCTTGGTCGAGCGCATCCAACAACAATTGTCCCGTACCATAAGTAGAAGTGATGCGTGGATTTCGTTCATTTGGCGTAACTAAATCTAATCCAGAAGCTTCCGCCATTTCAATGATCGCGGTCTGCCCTTCATTCGCAAGGCTGTACGTCGCTGAAATAAGACGACCTAATGGATCTTGAACCGGAATCGTTCGCCACTCACCTCGTAGTGCATCGTGAAGAGATTGGGTCGTACCCTCTCCACCATCTGCCATAGGAATTTTATGAAACGTTGTCGTATCACCCGTAACGTCACGCCAACCTTGTTCAATCGCTTCTGCAGCTTGCATGGCGGTCATGGATTCTTTAAATGAGTCAGGTGCAATGAGTATATGCATCAGTGGTCCTCCCTTAACTTTAGTACTTCTCATATTACAGCGCTACAGATGAGAATTCAATAAAACACGAAACCACATGCAACACCATCACTGACATGTCCAATTAAAAAAGGCCATGCCTCGCACATGCGATATGACATCACCTTTTAGTTAAAATATACATTTGACGACTACACACGTTCTGCAACATAAATTTTACGTGTAAGCCACTGACCTGTTTTCTCATCGTAATCATCACAAGTAATGAGTGTAAGTTGGTCTTTGTCTTTCTTCATCTCATCTAACACTTCAACTTGATACGGGTCGACATCTTTAATCGACGTAATTCGATATTTGCGCGTTTCTTTGCCCACTTTAAAAGTCACTTCTGCGCCCTTTTTCGCTTTGTGTAACTCTGTAAATTGATAATTCAAACTATAATTCGTATGTCCGGCAATAGCGATATTTTGGTCTTTGAGTGACTCATCCTTTTCCACCAAACTGACACCACGCTCCAATTGTTCAGGTGTCGCTGGACCAGGGTACACAGCTTCTTTAATATCAACTGACGGCACTTCTAATACACCAACGACTTTCGACGGGTCTTTCGGAATTTCGGGTCGTTTTGATTGTGCTTGTTGTTGACTTTCTTCATACGCTTCAATTTTTTGTTCATTTTCTTTATTCGTCAAATATGCATCAATTTTAGGTTTAAAAATTAAATATATGCCTGCTAAAATCAATGCGATACCGATAAGCGGAACCAACCCACGTGTTAATTTTTGCATCAACTGACCTCTTTCACGATGATTTTATGCCTCTTATTATATCCCCTCAAGCGTAAATTGAAAATAAAAAAGGAAGGGGCTGGAGATTACGTTTCCTAGCCTCTTTCCTACTCATAGATTTACTATCCATCAATGATTATAAAATAGTCTAAAATTGAGGATGAATTGGACATAAAAATTTGATGCTATTGCTTTTCTTGATTTCATAAACTTGCCCTTAGTTTACTATATTTCGATGTAAGATTGCCCAAAAGGTTGGGAATGAGTGCATACTGCTAACAGTCACTGCTTTAATTTAAATAGTGGTTACTGTTTATCGCAGTAGCTGTCTGACTTCTCAATACGCATGCTTTTGAGAAGTCTAATCAGCCTTGCGGGGGGCAGTACGACGAAATCTTTGTGACACATGAGATTTCTGTACTGCTCCCAAAATCCAATTCGGCTTCCATCTCGTGTACACTTCAATCCAGCCGAATTGAGTTGGAGGATCAGCCCCTCGGAAAGGGAAGTCATAAGGGCAAGTTCAAGAAAATATTGCATCAATAGCATCAAAAATTTTTATCCCACTTCCTCTATTCATTACGCTTCGTCATTAATCAGAGGTTGGTCAGGTTTAACAAAGAACCATAATACAATTGCAACGACGACTAAAATAAGCATCGAGCGTAGTGTTGGAATCCAGCCGATCATTTCTGCAAGGTAACCCGCAAAGATCGGACTCAATACCGCACCGACATTGCCCCATAAGTTCATCCATCCTGAAACTGTCCCCGAATAGTTACGTCCTAAATCTGTCGCTGATGCCCAGCTCATCACCATCGCTAAACCGATACTACTTAAACAAAGTGACATCCAAACAATATTTTTCACTAAGCTATCTGAAGTTACCGCGAAATTAAGTGAAATACCAAAAATCGCAAAGCCTGCAATTGCGATAATACCACGTGCCGCAAAACGTGATTTACCACTGCTCAAAATTTTATCTGAAATCGTACCACCACTTAAAATGAAGACGAACATCACTAACCAAGGAATACCCGCGATTTTACTCATTGTATCTCGGTCAACGTGGAATTGTTCCATTAAGTACGTTGGATACCAGTATAAAAATAGTGTAATAACAAATTGAACTACGAAATATTGTAATGCAATCGCATAAAAACTAAAGCGTGAGAAAAACGTTCCCCACGGCGGTGTCGTCTTTTTCGTTTTAACAACGTCACGGTTTTCCATAATGAAATGTTTTTCTGCTTCGTTTACCATTTGATGATGTTCAGGTAAGTCTTTCGCAATAATTGCCCATAAAATCGCAATTAAGAAACCAACTGCACCAAAAATGTAAAACACAGCTTGCCAACCAAATGCATTAGAAATTGTCACTGTTACAATTGGTGCAAGTACAGGTCCAAAATAAGACCCTGCTAATAACGCACTTGCCGCACGCCCTTTTTCATGCTTGCTGAACCAATATGTATTGAATACAGCGTTCGACGGAAACATTGGTGATTCCCCTACACCGAAGAGAAAACGGACGAAAAACATTAATCCATGGTTTTTCACCATTCCTGTAAAGATTGTAAAAGCACTCCACCATACTAACGCAATCGTAATCATCTTTTTAGGACCATATTTCTCAGCTAAAAATCCTGATGGTACTTGCATAAGCGCATAACCTAAAGAGAAAAATGAACCTAATAATCCAAATTGTGCTTTTGTAAGATGTAAGTCTTCCATCATTGGTACCGCAATATAAGAAATATTAGAGCGATCCATATAGGCGATGACACCAATTAAGAAAAACACACCTGCAAATAGCCAACGGACATTTGTTTTCTTTTGACTCATAATTTTTGCCCCTCTTTCATTAGGTCACCTGATGACCTTTCATGTAGCTATCTGAATATACCACACAAAGAAAGCGGTTACAATAAAAATTTGTACATTTTTTGAACGTTTTTAGAAAATTCTTTAATAAATGACACTTTAATAAACAAAAATGGCTTAAATCTCCATCATCACGAGAGATTAAGCCATTATTTAAAATACTACTTATTTACTACGCATCACAACTATTGCGTCCCTTCTGGCTGACGACGCCCATGAATGAAGGTGTATAAAATGATACATAACAATAAAATGACACCTATTGCTACATACATCATACGGTAACCGATAGCAGGTAAAATCATGCCGAGTATCGCTGGACCAAAACCAACTCCAACGTCTAGTCCGATGAAAAATGTTGAAGTTGCAAGGCCGACCTGATCTGCACGTGACACTTTGACAGCTACAACATTACCGACAGCCGTCATACTACCATAACCGATACCGACTAACGCACCAGATAATAACAATGTCCATCCACTATGTGCCATCGCTAATATTAAAATACCTACACCAAATATAGCTAATGCAGGATAAGCCACCCAATTTTCATGGAATCGATCCAAAATACGACCGACAAATGGGCGTGTTAAAACTGAAGTGATCGCATAGAAGATAAAATAGTAGCTCGCAACTTCCATTAAATCAATTTCTACAGCATAAAGTTGTAAAAATGATAAAACAGAAGCGTAACCTAAACCACAGATTAATACGACTAGTGCAATCGGAATCGCTGGTATTGAAATAAATTGCGAAATATGAAAGCCTTGATGCTCAGATTGTTGTTCAGCCATTTTGACATTGACTTTTAAAAACAAAGCAAACACGAACGCTAAAATCGCAACAACGAGACAGACAGTAAATAAAACGAATGTCGGATAAATCCCTGCTAAATATAATCCTAAAAACGGACCAATCGCGGCACCTATCACTAGACTTAAACTAAACAAACTAATCGCTACACCTCGACGTTCAACAGGTGCAATAAGTGGCACAATCGTACCCGTCGCAGTCGTCGCAATCGCAAGCGCCACCCCATTTAAAAAGCGTGTCATAAACAAGAAAATCAGACTGCCTTCAATGAAATAAAAACATTGCGTAATAATGAATAACACTAATCCAATCATCAACAATCGTTTAGGACCAATTTCATGAATATAACGACCGCCTACGAAACGACCAATCAACGCACCGACGATAAAAATACCCGTAATCAATCCTGCAACACCGGTAGAGACGTCATAACGTTGAATGGCATATTGCGCGATGACAACAATGAGTAAATACATCGCAAAATAAACGAAAAAACTCACTAAAAAGTTGAAGATGTAATTTTTTATAAACGCTTGATGCTCTTGATTTTGCACTAAGATACCCCTTTCTCAATTTGGTAAGCCAAGCTAACTAATAACTTTGATATTATATCGCGTCGAAGTCATAAAATCAAGTGCATGACATACAAAATGCAAAGTGTATCATTAAAATTTACAAAGTTGAGCATCTTCATTGCAGATAACCTACATATAAACAGGTTCGTTTAACTTCTATAAATAATATGGTTTAATAGAGTTGAAACGGTTAGACACAGGTCAACTTCATATTTGATATATAGGGCATCTTGGCTTGTCACAGTGATTGAAGACGGGTGAGAAAGATTCGTATTGTGCTGGCCGTACAATTTTCATTGAACGTGCTATTGAACACAAGAACAAGTGCTTCCCTGATTAATTTACATCAAGTACGCGAACACCATATCCCACTGCCGAGCTTCCTCTATCACACAAGTCCATCCATTTTGAGTTACCTTAAACAAAAGTAGCATCATTCATGCCCTGCAATGATTTAAAAACGAACAATTTATGGGGTAAAGGAGAAATTCATATGTCATCTCAAACAGAAAAAGAGTTAAAAAGGCAGTATTTAGATTTAATCGCTGAAAAATTCGATTCAGAAGAAAAAGTTGCGACCGAAATTATCCATTTAGAGTCGATTTTAGATTTACCTAAAGGCACAGAACACTTTGTCAGTGACTTGCACGGTGAATATCACGCATTTCAACACGTGTTGCGAAATGGATCTGGTAATTTACAACAAAAAATCCATGACATTTTCCAATCACGATTAGATCCACAAGAAATGAATGAATTGATTGCGTTAGTCTACTATCCAGAAGAAAAAATTAAGCGCATTAAAAATAGTTTTAACACAAAAGCTGAACGTCACACATGGTATAAAAAAACGATTAATCGCTTACTTGAGTTAGTGAAATATACGTCCTCCAAATATACACGTTCTAAACTGCGTAAATCATTGGCGCCAGAATATACATTTATTATTGAAGAGTTACTCTATAAAAGTAACCAATTCAACAACAAAAAAGATTATTACGATACGATTCTGAAACAAATTATCCAGTTGAACCAAGCTGATAAACTCATTATTAGTCTCGCAAATACGACACAAAGATTAGTTGTAGACCATCTACATGTCGTCGGTGATATTTACGACCGTGGTCCTCATCCAGACAAAATTATGGATACACTCATTGATTACCATTCTGTCGATATTCAATGGGGTAACCATGACGTTTTATGGATGGGTGCGTACTCTGGTTCAAAAGTGTGCCTCGCGAACTTACTCCGCATTTGTGCACGTTACGACAACCTCGACATTATTGAAGATGCTTACGGTATTAACTTGCGCCCATTATTAACGCTAGCCGAAAAGTATTACGATGATAATGAGGCATTTCGTCCGAAAAAACATCCTGAGAAAAATCCATCAGAGTCTGAAATTTTACAGATTACAAAAATTCATCAAGCCATTGCGATGATTCAATTTAAATTGGAAGGACCCATTATTAAACGTCGGCCTGAATTTGAAATGAATGAACGTTTATTACTTAATCGTGTGGACTATCGCAACCGTACAATCGAACTGAACGGCAAAGTCCATCCGATTGAAAATACATGTTTTAGAACTGTAGACCGTCGCCAACCTACTGCATTGCTTGAAGAAGAACAAGAAGTGATGGATAAGTTACTCACATCTGTACAAGAATCTGAGAAATTGCGTCGTCATGTAGACTTCTTGATGAAAAAAGGTAACTTGTATTTACGTTACAATGGTAATTTACTCATTCACGGTTGTATTCCAATTGACGAGCAAGGTGAAATGGAAGGTATGACAATCGATGGTCGTTTTGTGACTGGGCGTGAACTTATTGATGAATTTGAAAAGCACGTCCGTTATGCCTATGAACATAAAGAAGTGGAAGATGACCTTTCAACGGATTTAGTCTGGTATTTATGGACAGGTAAATATTCATCATTATTCGGTAAACGTGCTATGACGACATTCGAGCGTTACTTTATTAAAGACAAGAGCACGCATAAAGAAGAGAAGAATCCGTATTATCGCTTGCGTGAAAATGAAGACGTTGTGAAAAAAATGTTGGAAGAATTCGACATGAACCCAGAACAAGGTCGTATTATTAACGGACATACACCTGTGAAAGAGCGCGACGGTGAGAATCCTATTAAAGCAAACGGTAAAATGCTTGTCATTGACGGTGGTTTCTCTAAAGCGTATCAATCGACGACAGGTATTGCGGGCTACACGTTGCTGTATAACTCGTTTGGGATGCAGCTAGTGGCGCACCAACATTTTAATTCAAAAGAGAAGTTGTTAGAGACGGGTGAAGATGAGTTGTCTATTCGTCGTGTTGTGGATAAAGAGTTGGAGCGTAAGTTGATTCGAGATACGAATGATGGGGCCGAGTTGCAGAAGGAAATTGATATGTTGAAGGCATTGATGTCGTATCGTTATATGAAATGATGTAGTGTTTGATAAGAACAAGCGCCCTACAATCGGTTTGGTTGTAGGGTGTTTTTGTTGTATTGATTAACATTTCGGAATAATGAATCTTAAACAATTGCTGAGCTAGCCCTCACATTCTTAGGGGACTTGCCTCAACTCAATTTGGCTTGATTAAAGCGTACACTTGGTGGAGGCCAAATTGGATTTTGGGAGCGGTACAGAAATCTCATGTGTAACAAAGATTTCGTCGTACTGCCCCCGCAAGGCTGACTAGACTTCTCAAAAGTGCAAACATTGAGAAGTCAGACAGCTACTGCGATAAACAGTAACCACTATTTAAGTAAAGAGGCGACTGTCAGCAGTATGCACGCATTCCCTCAAGAGTCTCGGGCTACTCTGGCAATTTTTGTTCAACATTTCAAAATTTAAAACCACCTTCCATATGCGCTTCTCATTTTCATTAAATCCATCTTCAACTTTCTCCTTATTGTGTGGGTGTAAAAAAGTGGTTACTGACTAAACTTCTCAAAAACGGTAACATTGAGAAACAGACAGATACTGCGATAAACAACAACCTCAAGCAAAGTTAAAATATATGATAATGATTTCAACTTTCCCACAGTATTTTTCTACGGCTCTTGCAATCATTATTCAACACTCCAAATATGAGATATCCCCTCACCTTTACTGCTCCTTTCATTTTGTTTTCGAGTAAAAAGTATGCTATATGTTGGTTTCTCTATTGTTTGGAAATGGAAAATCAAATAAAAGTGGTAATGTTTGAAAGAAAGGTGTAAAATTTGGGAGTGCGTTTTTAATTCACTTACACGCGATCCACAACGTGTAATGTGGTCACATGCGAAATGGTATGGGAAATGGTATTGCGATGTTGATACCTACTTAATTTAAAAGAGCAATAATTAGATTTTAGTATTATTTTACATTTTAAATCTATGTGTATTATAATGGTGAAAGCGTTTACTTGAGAGATGCAAATATTGGAGGGGTACAGTGTGATTAATATCCTAGAAGAATTAAATGCGATATTATGGGGCGCACCGAGTCTGATTTTATTAACGGGAACGGGATTGTTTTTAACCTTTGTGTTGAAGGGCATGCAGTTCACGAAACTGATTCATGCATTCAAACTTGCCTTTGTTCCTAATAAAAAAGAAGCCGAGAGTGAAGGTGACATTAGTAACTTTAAAGCGTTGATGACGTCACTTGCCGGTATGATTGGTAACGGGAATATCGCCGGTGTTGCGACAGCCGTTACTTTAGGTGGTCCTGGTGCGATTTTTTGGATGTGGGTCGTTGGTTTGCTCGGTATGACAACGAAATATGCCGAGGCGTTGTTAGCGATGAAGTTCCGCGTTCAAAATGATAAAGGTGAATATTCAAGTGGTCCGATGTATTACATAGAAAAAGGATTGGGTCATCGTTTCAAATTTTTAGCAATTGCCTTTGCGATTTTCGGTGCCTTTGCTGCATTAGGTATCGGGAATAGCGTGCAGTCCAATACGATTGCTGACGTCATGACCAATAGCTTTAACGTGAGTGGTTTTATCACTGGGATTGTATTAGTCATTCTCATCTCACTCATTATTTTTGGTGGGCTGAAACGTATTAGTAACGTTGCAGGTTTCTTCGTTCCAATGATGGCAATTTTTTACATTGGTGCATCTGTGACAGTTCTCATTATTAATTACGATCAAATTTTACCGGCATTCGGTTTAATTTTTAAATATGCGTTCACACCGGTGTCTGCTACAGGTGGATTTACTGGAATTATGGTGATGCAAGCGATTCAAAATGGTGTGTCTAAAGGAATCTTTTCAAACGAAGCCGGTTTAGGTACGGTCGCATTGATTTCTGGTAATGCGAAAGCCGGGCATCCAGCAACACAAGCACTTGTTGCTATGACAGGTACATTTATCGTGACAATTATTGTTTGTACAATGACAGGTCTTGTCTTACTTGTAACAGGCTATTGGGATCCAACAGGTGGGTTATTGTCAGGCGTATCACATGATCCAAAATTAGAAGCTGGTGCACTGACAAGTATGGCATTCGGCGCAAGTTTGGGCACTTTGGGCGAATATGTCGTGTCACTTTCTGTTATTTTCTTCGGATTTTCTACCATTATCGCTTGGTTCGTATACGGTGCGAAATGTTTCGAATATTTATTCGGTGTCAAATATGTCATGCTTTACGGTGTCATTTATGTCATCGCTACGTTTGTAGGGACTATTGCAAACCTTAAAACAGTGTGGTTGTTTGCAGATACAGCCAACGCGATGATGATGATTCCAAACTTAATCGGTATTTTATTCTTATATAAAATTATTAAGCGAGAAACTGAATTATATTTCAAACCAAATACGCAAAACTATTCTAAAACATCATGATAAGCCAATGATACGGTCTGTATGCTATAACAGGTCGTATCGTTTTTTTTGCAAGAGCTTGTCGACAAATTTGATGAAAAGGAGCTATATAACAGATGAACTTGACACAATTGATTCTCAGTTTTATCAAAAGCCGAGAATACTCGCGACTTTAGCCGTGCAGATGAATCGGTTTCGCTTGAGGTATAGCTTTAACTATACTAATCAAGTGACATATGTTAAATCTATATTTAAACACCTATAAATACGCTTTTTAACATAAACGTGTGTTAAAATCATTGAGCGGTATTTTTTGTATGTCAGAAATCCATTATGGACCGTGGATACGTATACTCTATTCAGTATCATCTTGTTTGGTGTGTAAAATATCGACGTGATATTTTGTTTTGTATGGTCATTTCGATATTGATGTTAAACAGTTATTGAAACAAATTGCTATGGATAATAATACAGAAGAACAAATTAGAAAATATATAGAAAAATCAAGGAGAGTGAGAGTTATGATTAAACATAAAGCGTATAAATTTAGAATATATCCAAATGCACAACAAGAGATATTAATTAATAAAAACAGAAGACTAAAGTTGCTAGATTATATGAGAAAGTTATGAACCAACGTGAAGATTTTTTAAATAAGATGAGTACAGAAATGATCAAAAACCACGATATGATCTGTATTGAAAACTTAAACACAAAAGGTATGTTGCGCAATCATAAATTAGCAAAAAGTATTTCTGATGTTTCTTGGTCTAGTTTTGTAACGAAATTAGAGTATAAGGCTGATTGGTATGGGCGGGAAATCATCAAAATAGATAAATGGTTTCCATCTAGTCAAATTTGTTCAAGCTGTGGAATTAACACAGGTAAAAAGCCATTAGATGTTAGATTATGGACTTGTGAATGTGGTGCAGAACATGACAGAGACATCAATGCTAGTAAGAATATTAAGAATGAAGAATTAAGAATAAGAAGTATAAAATTTGTAAATTAATACAAAAACAAGTCGTTCTACGCGAAAATTTGAAGAACTAACACAAAACCCAGATGCACATGTATTATTAGGATATGAAGAAGGTTCGGGTCAGCCTTATGTTGAAATTGAAGGCCAAGTCGATATCATCACCAACTCGAAAGAAATCGATTGGTTGTGGCAAGAACAAAACCGTACATTTTTCGACTCTAAAAGTGATTCCGATTTAGTGGTGTTACGTATCATTCCATCACATATCACATTATTGAATAGTGATGAAACGGCAACCCCATTTGAAATTGATGTGAGCCAACTGTAACTAAGAAAGGACGTGTTAAAATGATTCAACGCTTACAAGAAGTCATGTTATACGTTCAAAACCAAGAAAAAGCCAAACAATTTTGGACATCTCATTTTGATTTCCAAGTCGCATCAGATGAAACATTTCAAGGCATGCGTATCATCACGTTAAAACCAACGCAAGATGCACAAACAGCCATCGTACTCCAAGACCAAGAAAAAGTTGAAGCAATGGGTATGGGCGTCAATACAGGGACCCCTTCGCTCATGTTCGGTACAACCGACGTCGATGCGTTGTATGAAGACTTGAAATCAAAAGGGATTCAAGTCGGCGAAAAAATGACTTTACCGACAGGCACCGTGTTTAACTTTGCTGACGACGAAAACAACTATTTCGCAGTACGCCAAATCGAACAATAATGAAAAAACAAACACTATTCCCACAACAACGTGCTTTCAAAAATTGCGCACAGTGGAGAATAGTGTTTTTATTGATTGATTTCTGAACCCGCTCTTACTCATATCTCAAATATCAAATGCACTAGCCAAACTTGAATGTGAACGTGGTTGGCATCATTGGTACACATTCACAGATCAAACATCAAACACAGATTGTAAAAAACATGCAAGACGCCCGAGGGATAGAGTTAAAGACAAAATAACGTCATTTAACTTTAAAAGTGGCTACCGTTTAACGCAGTAGCTGTCTGACTTCTCAATACGCATGCTTTTGAGAAGTCCAGTCAACCATGCGGGAGCGTTACAGAAATCCAATTTAGCTTCCATCAAGTGTACGCTTCAATCAAGCCAAATTGAGTTGAAGCAAGGCCCCTGGAAAGCGTAGCACGTTTCAGCAATCTGAAGGTAGATGTTCCCCTCACAATTTGTTCTCCAAATACTGTCCCCCATCACTCACCTTTAAGCTGCAACTGATACATTTTATAATAAATGCCGCCTTTCGCAATCAAAGCCTCATGCGTACCTCGCTCGACAATCTCACCTTGATTCAACACCAAAATCTCATCTGCATCTTGAATAGTCGACAAACGATGCGCAATCGCAATCGTCGTCCGTCCAGCACGCATCCGATTCAATGACTGCTGAATCGCTTCTTCGGTCTCAGAGTCAATATTTGCTGTGGCTTCATCCAAGATTAAAATTTTCGGGTTAATCGCCATCGTACGCGCAAATGCAATCAATTGACGTTGACCACTTGAAAACGCACTGCCCTTTTCAATCACTTTATGATCATAGCCACCGTCCAACTGCTCAATAAACAGATGCGCATGTACAAATTCCGCTGCTGCTTTCACTTCTGCTTCAGTCATCGTTGGATGATACAACTTAATATTAGAAGCGACGGTACCATAAAACATAAATGGATCTTGTAACACGAGGCCAATATTGCGCTTTAAATGTTCGTGCGGAAATGTTTTAATCGACCGACCATCAATGAATATGTTGCCTCGATTAAACTCATAAAAACGCATAAACAAGTTGATAATCGAACTTTTCCCAGAACCTGTATGACCGACTAATGCGACGGTTTGACCTGGCTCGACTGTAAACGAAATATGTTTTAACACATCATGCTCGCCATCATAACTAAAGGACACGTCATCAAACACGATACGCCCTTCTGTAATTTCACTGCCACCTTGTGGATCTTGTAGCGGTGCGTGTGTTGGATTATCCATCATTTTAAATACACGGCTAGCCGATACAATTGCTTGTTGGAAAATGTTTAAGTTCTGACTTACTTGATTGACTGGTTCAAAAAAGCGCTGCATGTATTGAATAAATGCATAGACAACCCCTGCTGTCACCGTTGTCGAAAAACTTAAAATACCGAAATACGCTAAAATCATCACTGTTGAAAACGTTGATAACATCGTAATGGCTGGACGTAAAAGCATCCCGTCTAAGCGAATCGTTTTCATGGAGTATTGATAATGAGACGTGTTAATCGTTTCAAATTCGTCACGTAAGCGCGCTTCTTGATTGAACACTTGAATGATTTTCATACCCTCAATAGATTCACCGAGTTTAGCGTTTAAATCAGATAAGCGTCGTCTCGCTTCGTAAAAGTAAATCGATGCATATTTACGGTAAATAGCGAGGACGATAAAGACTAATGGTGTAAACAATATCGCGAAAAATGCCATGCGGACGTCTAATACGAACATCATTGTAAAACTTGCCAAAATCATGAAAAAAGCAATTAAAAATGATGATAAGACGCCTGTGAACATTTCAACAATCGCTTCTGTATCATTCGTTAACCGCGATACAATACTCCCGCTCGGTGTCGCATCAAAAAACTTCATACCTAGGCGACTAATCCGTTTAAACGCATCAATTCTTAGTTGTTGAATGACTTTGAAAGCTAAATATTGTAAATAATAAATACTTAAATATGTCGTCACAGCACCGATCAGTTGGATGCCGATGAACACAACTAATAGCATCACGATATCATTACCTGGGAAATATCGTGGCGTTAAATATTGGTCGATAAAGATTTTAACTAAATATGGGACCGACATACTCGCAGCCGTCGATAGTGTCAGCATCGTAATCGTTAAAAAGATCAGTTTTTTAAACGGAAATGTATATCGGAGGAGTCGATATAACGTTCGGGCTTGTTCTTTCGTCGTCAATTGGGGATTACTTTCTTGTTGTTTCATTCGTGGCACCTCCATTGACTTCGCTTTCTAAATCTTGTATTAAACGGCTTTGCATCGCTTGAGATTGGAATGTTTCAGCATACCAACCGTGCTGTTGAAGCAATTCATCATGTGTACCACGCTCGATAATCGTACCGTCACGCATTACGATAATGAGATCTGCATGCATCACCGCACTCATTCGATGGGCAGTAATAATGTTTGTTTTACCTTGTCGTTCTTTTTTCAAGTTCCCTAAAATAGCAGTTTCAGTTTCGGCGTCCACTGCTGACAATGCATCATCTAAAATCAACACTTGTGGATTGGTCAATAATGCACGGGCAATAGAAATCCGCTGTTTCTGTCCACCTGATAAAGAGACACCACGTTCACCGACAACTGTATCATAGGCGAGTGGTAACGTTAAAATATCTTGGTGAATATGACTCATCGCACTCGCATGATGGACCGCTTTATCATCAATATCGGGTTGACTAAACGCAATATTACCTCGAATAGTTGAAGAAAATAAAAAGTGTTCTTGCGGGACATAGCCGAACTGTGCGCGCAACTTTCGAATATCATAGTCACGTAGCGGATGATGGCCATATTGAATATCTTCAGGTCGCTCAGTATCAAACTCACGCAACAACAGACGAATGAGTAAACTTTTACCTGCTCCTGTATGCCCGACAATGCCCACTGTCATCCCTTGTTGAATCGTAAAGTCAATATGATGTAAACTGGCATGCGCTGTATCTTCAAACTGAAATTGCTTTAAATTAAAATCAATATCGCCAGTCGGTGCGTCACTATATTGGTATGTCGTTACAATACCACTTGGCACACTTTCAATCTCTCGTATACGGTCATATGATGCTGCCCCTCTTTGAATAATGTTAAAGAAAAAGCCTAGTGCAAGGAGCGGCCATACGAGCATGCCTAAATAAGTAGTGAACGTAATCAACTGTCCAATCGTAATTGAACCGTCAATCACCATATAGGCACCAAATACAACGCTCAGTAAATAACTCGCACCAATAATCAGCTCAATCGTCGGATCAAACAGTGCATCGATTTTCGAAACGACTAAGTTTTTCGCTACGACACGGTCACTCAATTGGCGAAAGTCATTTTCATCTTCTGTTTCATAGCCAAATGATTTTGTCACTTTCACACCCGCAATACTTTCTTGCGTTTTATCATTCAACTCACTAAACGCCCCTTGTGCCTCTTTAAAGCCTTTATGCAGCAAACGACCATAATAACTCGCTGAAATGACTAAAATCGGCAGTGGAATCATTGCGATGAGTGTTAACTTTGGACTAATCGTCACAAACATCATCACTAACGTCATACCACCTGTAATCATTGCCTCTGAAATGGTCATCACACCAATGCCGGCCGTATTTTGTACAGCACGAATATCATTGGTCGCATGCGCCATCAAATCACCTGTTCGATATTTTTGATAAAATGATGGGCTCATTTGTGTATATTTCTCATACAATTGTTCTCTTAAAATGCGTCCTAATTTAGCACTTGCTCCGAAAAAGCGGGTGCGTAAAAAGTAACGTAATCCATAGACGAGCACACCTACTGAAAAAATAATCAGGAGGTACATCGTCAAATTTTGTGGCGTTAATGTTTTCGCCGTAATATGGTCGATTACAAAACCAATCATTTGCGGTGGAATCAAACTCAATAATGCCGCTACGAACAACGCCATCAATGCGGTCACATAACGCCATTTCTCTTGTTTCAAAAACCACCCTAATTGTTTAAAAACTTTCATGCTGTCACCTGCTTTCGGTTGTTCCGTGTCAATACTCATCCTTCACTATCGAAGTCTTTTAAAATACCATCCATTTCGCCTATTTGGCAATTTTGCTGTTTGTAGAAAGTGAAAATCATGTGCATGTTTCACTCTTTAGTTACGACGCACGTATGCCACACGCTTCTGCGACCACTTCAACAATATGTTTCACTGCCACGCGTTGAGCTAAACCTTCCCGTTCCACGCCTAACTTCATCTGTAAATGACAACCTGGATTAGACGTAATAATTAACTCCGGTCGGGCTTGTTTCACATTTTGCATTTTATAATCTAAAATTTGCATCGCCGCATCATAATGAACAAGGTTATAAATGCCTGCCGAACCACAGCACATCTGTTGTGACGGCATCTCTACTAACGCAAGCCCAGGTACACGTTTTAATACATTTTCAGGCGCTTCGAATACTTTTTGAACATTTTCTAGGTGACATGACGGCTGATATACCGCACGATACGCCACTTCATGCGTCATTTTCAACTCAATCTGTGCCATTATTTCAGAAATATCACGAACTTTTGCGACAAACTGTTCGGCACGTTGACGCCAAGTTGTCCCTTGCTCAAACAACAAATGGTATTCTTTCAATGCTGCACCACAACCACCAATCGTATTCACAATATAATCAAAATCATACTGTTCGTACGCAGCAATATTCGCTTTCGCCAGTGCAATCGTATGTGCCGTCTCACCTGCATGATGTTGAAGCGCACCACAGCACGTTTGTTGCGGAACATTCGTCACATGAACATCGTGTTGGCGCATAATCTGCATGGCGAGTGCATTCACTTCACTGAAAAACGCATCCATCATACACCCTTGAAAGAAGCCCACTTTCATTTGATGGGGACGTGCTTCATGATCGTTTTCCTCAATAGGATGAGTGAGTTGCACAGGCGGTAATATTTTTTGAAGTTGTGCGTATTTCGGGAGTGGTTTTAAAATTTTTGTCGCTGTGACCGCTTTTTCAACACCTGACCGTTGATAAAAATATAACCCTTTGTTCACAAGACGTAGCGCTTTTTTACTTTTTAATACCCCTTCAAAAGCCACTGTTCGAATGACTTTCTCGACACGTGATTGTGATCGCTCTTCATGGAGCACTTCAACGGCTGAACTTAAAATATCTCCGTAGCGCACATGTGTCGGACAAATTGTTTCACACGCACGGCAACCTAAACACAAATCAATTCCAGATGCCATATCGTCCAACGTAATCTTGTCTTCTGCTGCCATTTTGACTAAATTAATACGGCCCCGTGGCGAATGTTTTTCACTTTTAAATGACACATACGTCGGGCAGACCGGCAAACAATACCCACATTGTACACAGTCAAATGTCGCTTCATAGTCTAAACGTTCCTTTAAGTTAGTTGTCATGGCTCAACACCAACCTTGTTTCACCTGCTGCCGGAAAAATCTTTCCAGGGTTAAGGCGATGATCTGGATCTAACGCATCTTTAATCGCTTTTTGAAATGCCAAACTTGCCGGGTCAAATTCACGTGTCATAAATGGCTTTTTCATCATACCAATGCCATGTTCTCCCGAAAGCGTTCCGCCCAGTTCAATCGCATAATTAAAAATCTCTTCAACCGCACTTTCGACATTTTTTATCGCTTCAGGATCACGCATATTCGCACTAATCGTTGGATGCAAATTGCCGTCTCCCGCATGTCCAAATACGACCAAATTCAAATCGTATTTTTGTTTAATTTCATCAATTTTTTCAAACATATGCGGAATTTTACTAAGTGGCACAGTCGCATCTTCCGAAATTTTTGTAAAGCCACGTTCCACAACGGCAGGTGACACCGCTTTACGAACTTGCCATAACTCGGCTTCTTCTGCTTTGGACGCAGCAATTTTAACTTGAGTGACACCAATTTTGGCAAGTGCTGCTTTAATCGTTTCTAATTCTTTTGGTAAAATCTCTTCATCACCGTCTACTTCAACTAACAAGACTGCCGCTGCATCTCTAGGCAAATCAATGCCCGCATAGTCCACTACTTTGTTAATCGCATGGTGATCGAGTATTTCCATTTTAGACGGTCGTACACCTGACGTTAATATTTGTGAAATCGAACGTCCTGCTGAACCGAGATCTTCAAAAATAATCAAAGCTGTTTGCGTCGCTTGCGGTTTCGGTATTAAACGTAACGTCGCTTCAGTAATAATGCCGAGCGTTCCTTCTGCGCCGATTAATAATTTCGTTAAGTCGTAGCCTGTCACATTTTTGATCGTATTACCACCCGTGCGTATAATGTCCCCTTGTGCCGTCACAACCTCCAAACCAATGACATAATCTTTTGTAACGCCATATTTCACGCCATGTGGTCCGCCTGCATTTTCAGCTAGATTCCCACCAATCGTACATACAGAAGAAGATGACGGATCGGGTGGGTACATGAGTTGATGTTGTTCTGCCAACGCATGAATATCCGCCGTTTTCACACCTGGTCTAGTCTTAATGATTAAATCATCAGGGTAAATCGTCACCTCGTCATTCCATTGTGAAAAATCAAGAACAATCCCACCATTTACCGGCAATGAACCGCCCGACAAGTTCGTCCCTGCTCCCCTTGGATAAATCGGTAAGTCATATACATTTGCAAGTTTTACAATTTGTTGCACTTCGCTCGTCGCTATCGGCTGCGTCACAAAATCAGGCAAATATTGTCCAAATGAACCGTCATAGCCGTAAGACACTCGCTCTGCAACATCGATAAACACACGATCTCCCACAATGTCGCGCAATCGTCGTTCAATTTCAAGTTGACGTTGTTGTCGCATTGAAATCCCCCCTATTTCATTCGCTTGATGTCGGAATATTTTGATAAAGTCGTCTTTTCTTATTCTATCACACTTCCAAAAATGTAACATGATGAATATATTTCTAAATAAAAAAAACAGTTTGATACAAAGTAGGGACATGATCGCATCAAAGCGCACATGCGACATCGCTGAAAACGTATGTTAAGCTAGTATAAAAGAGAAGAAAAGAGGAGAATTCATGTCAAAGTTTGATCATGTGCAACCACCGAAACATTTTGCGCGCCATCATAAAACATTAATCGTCACGACGCGCTATCAATTTACGAGTGATAACCGCATTTACTTTTCAAATACTGAACATGTCGATTTAGAAAACCATACGTATACATTAGAGGTCGAGCTATGGTCTAAAACAGACGAGCACGGCATGGCTGTAGACTTTAAAGATATTGATAAAGTATACCGCGAACATATGGAACCTTTATTAGACGGCCAGTTGATTAATGATACATTGCCAGATATGAATACAACAGTCGAAAATATGGCGCATTGGATATGGTTACGCTTTAATGAATATTTGCCAGAAGGCGTGTCGCTCAACACCATTGCGCTGTATGAAACACCTGAACAAGGCATTAAATTAACACGTAACATTATGGCACAGTAAAGTGAGTACGCTTTAAAACTTGGGATAAAAAAGTTTAACAAGATAAATAAGACTGGCATTTAAGCGTAACAGAAGCTCAAATGTCAGTCTTATTATTTTTGCATATGATGTATTTGGGATTATCTAGCTCTCTACACCATCGAACTTAAGCATGATTTGAACATTGTTTACCATAAGACAAAAGATGACTGAAGTAACGTTTTTCAGTTCAAGTCACCTTTGTCTAAGTGCTAAGAGAAATATTTAATAAAGTAGGAGGTCTTTCTCGTTTTTTTGAATTACAGAAAGGTCTTATGATTTATTGTCGTCTATCCATTTTTTCAATCTTGTATCGATAGGCTGTATTTTAGCGCTCTTATACGTTGTTCTATTTTCATTACCATACAGGATACCTAAAAATTTGCCTCCCTCTAAAAATACACCGGACCCTGATTGACCAGGAGAGGCTGGCATTGAAGTACTTAATTCCTTAGTAATAGGGTTAACTTTAGTGATGACACCTTCACTTTTATATTGCTTTGTTCCACCTTTATCACCAGGATAACCATAACTATATATTTTCGTTCCAATTAATTTCTTAAGTGTTTCTTTATCATAAGCTACAATTGCTGTTTTATAGCCTTTAATATAATACTTGTAAGCATGACTTTTATCTTTGTCTTCTCCTTTGATAATTGCGATATCAACACCAGGGTCAGGTATATATGTGCTAATATTCATCATACCAAAAGGTGTTGACATACCAGACTGACCAGGATACACTGCGCCAATATAACCTGTTTTTTTCTCGTTGCCCGCACAGTGTTTAGCGGTTAACCATGTGTTCGGCGTAATCAAAACTGCTGAACAATAAAGCGTATAGCTCGGCTCGTATTTGGCGTTCAATCTACCGTTCGGGTCTGTAATCGTATCCACTAACGTCTGTGTTCCAGGTTCTGGCTCATGAGCGAGGGCATTACTGAACGTTAACATAGGCAGCCAAAAACATAAGCAAAGTATGATTGAAATTTTCCTTTTCATTTTATTCCACCTTTACAAAATTTTTCAACAACATACAGCATATGCTTTAAAAAACTTAACTCAAGCTTGTCATGACACCTTTATCATATACTTATTATATTAAAATTGTATTACTTCATCATTAATAAATATTTCAAATTTAATTTTTTTACGTATAACAACTTATTAATTTTATTATAAATATGCCTGGATACAATGCACAAAACACAACACATTATATTCAACATTCTTTTTGAAGTATTAATATTATTTTGATGAATTTAACAATCGACATACTTTCGAACAATTTACCTATTACCTATAATCATTTTTATTTTTATTAAGCCATTAAACAAAGCCTCTTTAAAATAGAAGTCTTACCCTGTCGCTTTACTTGTCTCGTATTATTATGATTTTTCAACTCTTTTTCACTTTGTACTTTTCAATCCAAGTTTTTAACCTATAATCAATAGGATGTATTTTCGCAGTTTTAATGGACCAACCTGCTCTACTCTCATTACCATAGAGTATACCTAATAAATGACCGTTGTTTAGATAGACACCCGATCCAGATTGTCCTCCCACAGCAGGCATTGAAGTACTTAATTCCCATGTCCGTGGATTAATTGCTGTTATAATACCCACACTTTTATATTGCTTAAAGCCACCTTTATCACCCGGGTAGCCATAACTATAGATGGTTTGACCAACTAATTCTTCTAAATCTTTTAAATCATATTCATAAATCGCTGTATCAAAACCTGTAATATAATATTTATAAGCTGTTGTTTTATCTCTATCTGTTCCCTTAATAATCGCAATATCCTCTGCAGGATCGGGTATATATGTGCTAATATCCATCATACCAAAAGGTGTTGAGATACCAGACTGACCAGGATATACTGCGCCAATATAACCTGTTTTTTTCTCGTTGCCTGCACAATGTTTAGCAGTTAACCATGTGTTCGGCGTAATCAAAACTGCTGAACAATAAAGCGTATAGCTCGGCTCGTATTTGGCGTTTAATCTACCGTTCGGGTCTGTAATCGTATCTACTAACGTCTGTGTTCCAGGTTCTGACTTATGAGCAAGGGCGTTATTGAACGTTAACATAGGCAGCCAAAAACATAAGCAAAGTATGATTGAAATTTTCCTTTTCATTTTTATTCCACCTTTGTTTTTTCTTTCGCCAAACTATCGACTTGGTTTCTTATTCAAAATGTGATATCACAAATTTAAATTACCCCTATTACATTAAAAATACAACTATATTCATCTTTAAATATTACAGTTTCCAGAACATTATATTTCTTGATATTTTTAGAACACGCTAAAACACGTTAGACAATTTATGTAATACACCCGAAAATCCAATCTATTTTCCATCAAATGCACACTTTAATGAATTGAACGGCTTTCTACATACCAAAAAAGTAAAAAGCATGTGAAAGAAACATCAATCCTTCCACATGCTTTAACACTATGCACTTTCTATGATATTTTGAACTGCTTCAAACAATGCTTTTTCCGTCATCACTTTTTTTGTCGGCTGTTTCGTCATATCGGTTTGCGGGCGATTGCGGCGATTGTACCAGATGGTCTTCCAACCCACTTGCATGGCACCTAAAATATCGTTGTCAAAATGATCACCGATAAAGTATGTGATACTAGCGCCTACATCCATCTGTTTGCCCACTGTTTCAAATATTGCTGGATCTGGTTTCGACAAGCCTAGTTCCGCTGACACGAACATGTTTGATTCTAGAATGTATTGATCGAGTCCTAAAGCTTTAATTTTTGCACGTTGACGGTCTGACTCCCCATTTGTCAGTAAACCTAATTGGACGTCTTTTTGAACTAAATAATGCAACATTTCAACAATCGTAGCTGACAATTCGATATGTTGTTGTGCATATTCGTAATCCCGTTGAAAGGCACGTGCTTTGTCTTCAGGTAACTCGATGTCAAAGTCCGCCACTGCACGCGTGATACGGACGACATGCATGTCAGACACCGACAATTCTCCTGTTTGTGTGGCTTCGAATAATTCTTCACTATATAAACGAAAATGACGATAAAGTCTTTCTACACCTATATCAGTATCACCAAAATGACGGTAATAAGCATATTCAAAACCCGAAAGTTGATCATATAACGTATCGTCTAAATCAAAAATCATCACTTTATTCATTATTCAGCACCTCTTTATTTTAAAACTTACCCCTGCAATTATCATTTTTATACTGACACTTATGATATAACGGATGTGTCTGAATGAATAGCGTTTGAACTTCAGTGCTTATATGACGAATTACTGCACATTTGGACTACCATTATTAAGTGCTTCGCGAATCGTCGTTAAATATGTTTCCGTCGCTTCAATGCCTTCTTCGTTAAAACGACGAACGATTTCACTTCCAATAATGACACCATCCGCCACTTCGATAATCTCTTTCACATGTTCTGGTGTGCGAATACCAAATCCTGCCATCACCGGTACTTTACTATGTTGTTTGATGTCTAAAATATTTTGTTTCAATTCAGGATGGAAATTGCCGTTTTGACCCGTAATTTGATTCATTGTGATCGTATAAATAAATCCTTCTGCTGATTGGGCAATACGTTGACGTCGTTTAGGTGCAGCAGTCATCGCGATAAGTGAGATGAATTTCAACTGACGCTCTGGATATCGGACTTTCAATTGTTCGATATATTCAAACGGCATGTCCGGAATGATGAGTCCTTCTACACCGGCCGCTTCTGCTTCAGCCATAAATGCCGCTTCTCCATAAGTTTCAATCGTATGATAATACGTCATGAGCAAATAGCGTGTGTTGAGCTGGTCTTTCATTGTTTTCAGCTGATCAAAAATTTTCTGGGCGGTCATCCCTGCTCGAATCGCCGCTTGCCCTGCTTCCATAATGATCGGGCCATCCGCGACAGGGTCAGAAAATGGAATACCGATTTCAACATAATCTGCACCAACGTCATCTAATGCTTTCAATTGTTCCATAAACTCTGGGCCACCCATAATGTAGGCTACAAATTGTTTTGCATGCATGTTTACGCCTCCTTTCCTTCCATATAATTTTTAATCGTTTCCATATCTTTATCACCACGGCCTGACACTGTCACGACGAGAATGTCATCTTTGTCCATTTGTGGTGCGAGCTTTTCAACATAACTTAAAGCATGGGCACTTTCAATCGCTGGAATAATCCCTTCCGCTTTAGTGAAACGTACGAGAGCTTCCATCGCTTCTCTGTCGTCAGCAGTCACATAATCGACGCGCCCAATATCATGGTAATAACTATGCTCGGGGCCGACACCCGGGTAATCGAGACCTGCTGAAATAGAATGTGCCAATTTAATTTGATGGTTGTCATCTTGAATTAAATACATTTTCGTTCCATGGAGCACACCTTTTTTCCCTTTATTAATCGCTAACGCATGTCGTTCTGAATCGACACCTTCACCTGCCGCTTCCACGCCGTACAAATTCACTGTCGCATCTTCAATAAATGGATAGAACGTACCGATTGAATTAGAACCACCACCGACGCACGCGACAACAGCATCCGGTAAACGCCCTTCTTTTTCTTGAAGTTGCGCTTTAATTTCATCCCCAATGACACGTTGGAAGTCGCGCACCATCGTCGGAAATGGATCCGGTCCAAGCGCTGAACCGAGTAAGTAGTGTGTATCATCGACATGTGCGACCCAATATTGAAGTGCTTTATTTACCGCATCCGACAACGTTCCTTGTCCATCTGTCACCGATACCACTTTCGCCCCGAGCAACTCCATCCGAAAGACATTGAGTTGTTGACGACGGATATCTTCTTCCCCCATAAATACAACGAGTTCCATATCAAATAATGCGGCAATCGTTGCACTTGCGACACCATGTTGGCCCGCACCTGTTTCAGCGACAAGCTTCTTCTTACCCATTCGTTTCGCGAGTAAAGCTTGACCGATCGCATTATTGATTTTATGCGCGCCAGTGTGATTCAAATCTTCACGCTTTAAGTAGATTTTCGCGCCACCTAATGCTTTCGTATAAGAATCGGCATACGTGAGCGGTGTTTCGCGTCCGACATAATGTTTTAAATAATGATGATATTCGCGTTGAAATTCAGGATCCTGTTTCGCCGCATCATAGGCCTTTTTCAATTCTTCAATGGCGGGCATGAGCGTTTCGGGTACGTATTTGCCCCCGTACTCTCCGAAAAATCCATGTTCATCTGCTTCTAATTGAATGTTTTTCATTGTCATTCTCCTTTCAAAACTTTTGCAATATATGCCATTTTGTCATAATCTTTTTGCCCTTTTGCCTTTTCAATTCCACTTGCAATGTCAATTCCTGCAATATTCGGGTGATTTTGGACTAACTGCCGTACATTCTCACTGTTGACGCCACCTGCCACCAAATAATTCGATGTCGACAACCCATCTAAAACACGCCAATCAAATACTTCCCCTGTGCCCCCAAATGCGCTTGATGGTGTATCAATTAACAGTCGATCAACAACACCTTTATATTGTCTGATGTTGTCCTGCAGTTTTTCATCAGCAGGAATCGCTTTAAAAAGTTGCATGTCAGGATGGCGCGCCTTCACTGTAGCAATCATGTCTATGGATTCGGTGCCATGAAATTGTATCGTATTAATTGCTGTTTGTTCGATGATGGCTTCGAGTTGTGCCATCGTTGCGTTCACAGTCACTGCCACGCGATCAATCGTTTCAGGAACGTGCGCAGACAGTTTTTGAAGTTGCGCTAAATCAACGTAGCGTGCACTTTTCGGATACGTAATAAATCCGACTGCTTGAATATTGTGCTGTACAGCTTCTTGGATGTCCGCTTCTTGTGTAAAGCCACAAAATTTCAAATACATGTTACACCTCTTTACGCAATTTAAAGCTTTGGAGTTGTGCTTTAGGATCATCCGCTTTCATCAATGTTTCACCGACAAGCACTCCCACAATCCCAGTTGGCACAAGTGTTTCGATATCCGCCACCGTCTTAATCCCACTTTCTGAAATGTAATGAATACCTTGTTGTCGTGAAGTTAAAATTTGTCCGGTATGGCGCACATCAGTCTTAAAACTTCTCAAATCGCGATTATTTACACCAACAAATTGCGGATGAATACGGTGTGCTCGTGCAAGTTCTTGTGGGTCGTGCACTTCCACGAGTACTTCTAAACCGAGACCTGTCGCATAATCATGTAATCGCGCCAATGCTTCATCCGTTAAAATGTTGACGATTAATAAAATCATGGACGCCCCTGCTTTTTTCGCCACATCGATTTGTCGTTCATCAATCATAAAGTCTTTACATAGCACCGGTACATTCGTCTGTTTTGTCAATGTTGCCATCCGTTCATAACTGCCACCAAAATAATGTTCATCCGTTAAAATCGATATTGCCGACGCCCCTCCAGTCGTATACAGTCGTAATTGTTCCTCTAAATTTCGTTCCGGTATATCTGAAACGGTCGGGCTTTTTGACTTAATTTCCGCTATCACACCAATTGTACGGTCATTTTCAAATTGTTCCGCTATAGTCGATTTATACGAGATATCCACTTCTTCTAACTTAACTAATAACTCTTCATAGTAACCTTCAGCGAGTAACTGCTTTTTATATTCGACAATGTCATCTAAAATCGTCATACAGCTACACCCCTTGCTTGTTCATATTGTTTGAATGCAGCACCTGAATCAATGCATGATGCTGCGTGTGCAATACCCGCTTCAATCGTGTCCACAATTTCTGCTGTGTAAAACGCAAGTCCTGCATTGAGTAACACGACGTCTCTCCTTACAGATTGATCCGTTCCATTTAAAATGTTGAGCGTGATTGCTTTATTTTCTTCTGGTGTCCCGCCTTGAAGTGCTGCATCCGGTGCATAACGCAATCCATAATCTGTCGCATTGACTGTATATTCACGAATGCCTGTCGTTTGGTCCATTTCAACGATTTGATTGTCACCCGATAGCGTCGCTTCATCCATGCCGTTCGCCCCATGAATGACGATAGCTCTTTTACGTCCTAATCGCTGTAACACTTCAGCAATTTTCGTCATTCTCGTCGGATCAAACACCCCCATCGACTGATAATCTAATGCAAACGGATTAATAATGGGACCGACAAGGTTTAAAATCGTAGGACGTCCCACTTTCACACGGACCGGCTGCATGTTTTTCATCACAGGGTAGGATTCTGTCGCACTGACAAAAGCCAAATGTGTGTCTTTTAACTGTTGCATCACGGATTGTACGGGGGTCGTCGCTATACCCATCGCTTGTAAAATATCCATGCCACCTGATTGTGAAGTGACGCTTTTATTACCGTGTTTAACAACTTCAATACCGCCACTTGCCGCAACAAATGATACGGTCGTTGAGATATTGAAACTGTTCGATCCATCACCTCCCGTCCCACAGACACACATACTACCTGGATATTGCGGTTGTTCTGGGTACATCGTATGAATCAAGTTTTCACATAACGCATACAATTCGTCAGATGTTTCACCTTTCATCGTATAAGCGACAAGTAATGCGACTTTATCTTCTAATGGCGTCGTTTCAGCTAATAACGTCGCTATAAACGCGCCCATTTCTTCATGATTGAGTGCTTCAAAATTCATCATTTTATTCAGTAACGTCATGTGTCAACACACCTTTCTTTACGATTGCTAAAAAGTTTTCTACAATTCCTGCTACAGCGATACTTGCGAATGATTCCGGATGATATTGAATGCCGTAATGCGGTCGTACTTGATGCTCAAACGATTGAATACTGTCGCTTGTTCTACCTGTAATATGGATATCTTGTGGTAACGACTTTTCTTCACAAATAAGCGAGTGATAGCGCATAATATCAGAATGTTCTGAAACCCCTTCGTATAACAATGTCGGTTTTTCAAATTGTAACGTATCAATTTTGCCATGCATGACTTTTTCTGCGACGACGACTTGGCCACCATAATACCGATACAATGCTTGTGCACCGAGACAAATCCCTAAAATCGGTATATCTTTAAAATAATCAATAATCTCATGGAGCCGCGTCGTATCATCGGGATGTCCTGGACCTGGCGAAATGACGAGTGCATCTGGTTGAAGGTCATACAATGTGTCGTCATCCGGATACTTCACCACAACGGCTTCCTTTAACCGAAACATATCGACAAGGTTATACGTAAACGAATCATAATTATCAATGACTAAAATCATAGCGTAACCTCCAATAAACTTTTTGCTTTCAATTGTGTTTCTGCTAATTCTTTCTCTGGAATTGAATCGTACACGACACCACAACCCGCTTCGGCATGCACATGGGTCTCATCAATCACCATCGTACGAATCGCGAGCGCTAAATCTAACGTATGATCGCAATTAATATAACCGACACCACCACTATAAACACCACGCTTCAATGGTTGCGTTTCATAAATACGTTGAATCGCACGTAATTTCGGCGCACCTGATACTGTTCCAGTCGGCAATAAACTCGCAATGACATCAATAGGTGAAAGTGTTGGGTCTACATCGCCAATCACTTCACTGACAATATGCATCACATGTTCATAACGTTCAATCGTCATCAATTTCGTTAATTCTAAACTTCCCGGTCGTGCAATACGTAAAATATCGTTGCGTCCTAAGTCAACGAGCATCCGATGTTCACTCAACTCTTTTTCATCACTTAATAATGTCTCTGCCAATTGTCGATCTTCTTCATCTGTGGCGCCTCGTTTAATTGTTCCTGCAATAGGATTTGTCATCACTTTGCCTTCTTTCACTTTCACAAAGCTTTCAGGAGAACTACCTACTAAAATAGGCCCACCCATATTAAAATAAAACATATACGGACTTGGATTGTTCCGTTTCAATTTTTGATACAACTGATACGTCAATGGATACATCTGTTCGCCAAAATGATGCGCATAACGATAAATACGTGACGGGACGACTTGGAACATATCACCTTGTTGAATGCGTCGTTTAAATTGCTGTACTTGTTTAATAAACGTTGCTTCCTCTATGTTTGGCTCAATCACTTTTTCTGGCAAATCAGGTACTTGAGTCGTTTCAAATAACTCTATTTGATCGAACTCGGCAATCATCTTATCTAGACGTTCATATAATGCATTTTCCGACGCTTTAGAAAAAAGATTAGTCGCAATCACATAAATTTGCTCTTTATAGTGATCAAATACATAAACTGATTCAATCATGTAAAAATGGACATCATGCGTTGTGCCTGCTGCCGGGTATTGTTGGAGCACTGGAAACGCGTGTCGGACTAAATCAAAGCTACAATATCCGACAAAACCCGAAATGAATGGTAATGCCTCAAGCTCTGGTTCAGAAATATGTGCGTGATACTGTCCTACAAAAGCTTTCAATTGGTCAAACGGTGCAGTCGTTTCTTGAATCGTTTGATGAGGGGTCCAAATGTTTAATTGTGATTCTGTTAAAATGACTTCACCATAAGCATCAAAAGCGACAACAGAATATCGTCCTTTCGTTTGTGATGTTGTGGCACTTTCTAACACAATTTTATGTTGACGATGTCGTGCTAAAGTTTCTGGATTAATCGGTGCATCTAAAACGCGATAAGCAATGTTCATGAGGCTCCTCCTTCAATTTTGGTAATAAAAAAAACGCACATGATTGTCCTCGGAAAAGGACGCTCACACGCGGTACCACCTTTGTTAACAGTATTGTGACTGTTCGCTTTAATATATGATTCAGTTGGTTGCTTCAAGTAAGACCCAATTCATTTGAGGTCGGTATAGACTCGCATCACCCGTCTATTTTCTGGAACTACCGATTGTTCAAATTACTTATTCTTACCTCACAATTGTTGTTGTTGGTTTGTTTTACATTTGAGTCATGTCATAGATTGCTGAACGATGGTACATTTGTAGAAGTCTCAAATGATTGACACCTCGAACTCGCGTTTCCTAGGGGCCTTGTCTCCACTAACCAACGCTTTGATTGGGCTGTTACATTTGTAGTAGCGTTGGTGGACTTTGGGAGTAGTACAGAAATCTCATGTACAACAAAGATTTCGTAGTACTGCCCCCGCAAGATTGACTAGACTTCTCAAAAGCACAAGCATTGAGAAGTCAGACAGCGACTGCGTCAAACAGTAGCCACTATCAAAGTTAAAAGACGTCATTTTGCTTTTAACTTTATCCCTCAAGAGTCTCGTTCGGGTTTACAATCTATGAGACTTTTAAAACTAAGAATTATAGTATCGTTTCAGCAATCTTTGGCGTTTCAATTAAACATAACATCATTGTGGTGAAAAATTCCATCGTTTTCTTCAATTAGACGCGGACATGCTTCAATCAGAAACGTGACGCTTATTGCTACTGTAACATAAACAAAAAGACACCACAGTATACGTCTCTTCTGTAAGGACGCGTTACCGTGGTGCCACCTTAGTTAACATGAATTTCTATACCATGTTCGCTCTTTTAATTACAATTTAATTGGTCGTATATTTCGATTGCCCAATTCATCTCTACGTTTGTGCTAACTTGCATCAACCGTTAGCTTTCTGCGTGCTACATCCGTAAAAACTACTTATCAATCATACGTTTTATGAAGTTATCCAATACTATACATGCATTTCAATTTCATGTCAACATTTGATAAAATTTTGCCCTCTACAACAGATTATTTATTTTGTGCAGCAAAGGCTTTAGATATTTCGTTTAGGTTCGCTGGTGCATCTAATACATCCATATGAACTTCTACAACATGCATCGTATCAGGGTTTTGATCGATTTGATCCATTGCAACTTTTAAGTCATTTGATGTTTTGACATCATATGTTGGGATGTCTTGGTTGCCGAATAATGCTGGTAATAATTTGTAGTCCCACATTTGAATGTCGTTATATTTGGCATTTTCACCATGAATTTTTTTCTCAACTGTATAGCCGTCATTGTTAATAATAAAGATGACTGGATTTAAGTTTTGACGTACCATTGTAGACATTTCTTGTGCCGTTAGTTGTAATGAGCCGTCACCAATGAGTAACACATGACGACGTTCTGGTGCTGCAAGTAATGTACCTAATGTTGATGGGAGCGTATAACCGATTGAGCCCCATAAAGGTTGACCGATAAATGTTGTGCCTTCTTGAAGTGCTAAACGATATGCACCGAAGAATGATGTTCCTTGTTCGCCTAATACAACGTCACCTTTTCGTAAAAAGTTTTGCATTAACTTGAAGTAGTTTTCTTGTGTTAATGGTTCATCGTTAAGCACTGCAGCGGATGCATCTGGCCATTGATATTGTGGGAAGTCGCCTTCAAATTTGAAATCAATGTTTTTGAACGCTTCCACAATTTCAGGTAATGACGGTTCAGTTGTTGTATAGTCGTTTATTTTAACATCACGATGATTCAACGTTACAATCGAATCATTTGAGAATTTTTGTGAGAATCCTGCTGTTGCTGAGTCTGTCAATTTAGCACCTAAAGTAATGACCAAATCGCTACCATCGACGTAATCACGGATATTGTCTTCTGCGATATAACCGTCGTACACTCCCATATATTGCGCACTTTCTTCATTAAATGCGCCTTTACCGAGTGACAATTGTGCTACAGGTAAGTTTAATTTTTCTGCTAATGCTTGAACATCTTTTTGTAAACCGTAACTATTGATTTGATGCCCGACAATTAACGTCACTTGTTGTGCAGCTTTTAATCGTTCTGTTAATTTTTCTACTACAGTTGAAACGTTTTCTGCTTTTTGAGTTGCAGGATATGCGACGTCATCTGGTACTTCGATTTCTTTTGCTGCGATGTCAATCGGTAAGTGGACATGTACCGGACGTTTTTCTTCTGTCGCTACTTTAATGATGCGCGGGATTTCTGTTAGTGCATTGTCTACAGTTAATACTGTTTGTGTTTCAGTAATTTGTGCATACATTTTTTGATAGTCATCAAATTTGCCGTTACCTAAAGAATGGTGAACGTATTTGCCTGCTTGTTCAACCACTGTCGTCGGTGCACCTGTAATTTGTATCACGGGTACATTTTCTGCGTATGAACCCGCAATGCCGTTTACCGCACTTAATTCACCGACACCAAAAGTCGTTACCATAGCTGCAAGTCCGTTCAAACGTGCATAACCGTCTGCGGCATAACTTGCATTCAATTCATTCGTATTGCCAACCCATTCTAACGTCTCATGTGCTTCAATATCATCTAAAAAAGTTAAGTTGAAATCACCAGGTACGCCAAAAATTTTATCAACGCCTTGTTTTGCGATTTCATCTATCAAATATTGCCCAATACGTTTTTTCATCATCATCCCGTCCTTTTCTCTTTATTGATTACAATTTACATTTTATACCCACACTGTAACAAAGTCAACATTATTGACCTATAACTGTAAATGACTATTGAAAAACGATTTTGATACGCCTATACTTGAGAACAAACGAGGATGACTTGTACAATTGCAGCTTTGTTAAACATAGAGCTAAAAAAGTGTACGTCATGTTCACATGTTGCGATGTCATTTTACGAAAGGATCGATCACTATGTCAAAAGTTAAAGGATTATGCCTAACGCTCACTATTGCCATCATCGCTACCTTCTTAGGTCACTTTTTTCCAATTGTAGGGAGTGCTATTTTTGCGATGGTGATCGGCATGATTTTGAATAATACGTTAAAACTATCAGAATCATTCAAACCCGGCATTCAATATAGCAGTAAAAAAGTATTGCATTACAGTATCATTTTGCTCGGTTTTACATTGAGTTTTCAATCGATTGGGACAGTGGGCCTCAAGTCACTACCGATACTCATTGTGACGCTACTCGTTGCTTTTATTGTGGTTACATTGTTAGTCAATTTATTCCATATTGATTTACATACAGGGATTTTAATCGGCGTCGGCACGTCTATTTGCGGGGGTTCTGCTATAGCCGCAACAAGTCCAGTCATTAAAGCTAAAGACAATATTATCGCTTTTAGTCTTTCTACAGTGTTTTTATTTAACTTAATCGCGGTCATTATTTTCCCACCGATAGGCCACTTCTTTCATATGAGTCAAGAAGCATTTGGTTTTTTCAGTGGGACAGCGATTAACGATACATCGAGTGTCGTAGCAGCAAGTGCGTTATACGGTTCAAAAGCACTTGAAGTCGCGACTATTGTCAAATTAACACGTACACTATTTATTATTCCTATCACGATTGGGCTAGCGTTTTGGATGGCTAAACGTCAACAAACAACAAAAGACGGTGGACAACGTCAAAAGATATGGGCGATGATTCCAAACTTTATTATTTGGTTTATTGTGGCATCACTTATCAGTACCGTTTTTAACTTTTCTGATGGTGTCATTGCGATTTTCAAACAAGCTGCACTCTTTTTCATTACGATTGCACTTGCGGGTGTGGGATTATCTGTCAAATTCAGTCAATTTAAGCAAGCAGGTATTCGCCCTATTTTATTAGGATTTATCACTTGGGCTGCTTTAATTGTGACAAGTTTGATCATTTTAGCTGTAATCGGCATGTTATGAAATTACACAAGAGGGAGACGCACTGTGCATTCGCACGATGGTCCTCCCTCCTTTTTCATCTTCTCCATCACGCAACAAACATTGTTCTCACACCATTCTTAATGGTATATCCTCTTTTTCCACATTAAAAAAGACACACTTTTTTAACAAACCCATTTAAAGAAGAAAAATTTCTCTATCCTACTTTAAAATTTAATTTTTATTGTTATAATATAAAATAATGTAACTTTTTCCTAGTCATCTTAACTATATTGTTAAATTAATAATATATAACTTCTAAGATAATTAGATATAAATTTGCATAAGAAGTAAAATGTGTTTTATTATAAAAGTACAGTTAACACTAAAATATGAAAGATTGAATTGCACCTATACATTGTAAATAAGAGTTAACAAAGTTCAAAAAAAATTCAAAGAAGAGATTTCGGTAAACCTATTACAATTAATTCATTTTATGATATGATATAAACATTTAATATCATTCAGTGAAAAATTAAGCGTAATAGGACAAAAAAATTATATTCTATTTTTTTTGTTGTTCGTTTTGAAAACACGGTATGATATGACGATTGCCCTTTCTCAATATGTATGACAACAGCCCTTTCACTACAAACTAGGAAGTGGCGATATTTTGCCAGTTATGAGACGATGCAATCAAAAATGTTCGTGTGACAAATACAACAGGCCGACTCACCTTCTGATGTCCATTCTACTATTCAACAAAGGGGACTGCTTTACCTTTATTCAGAATACATATAAAAAATAGGAGCTGGAGTAAATGATAAAACAACATTGGGCTCAAAAAGTCGTAAAAAAAGCGTCATCCATCATTAAAGCTGAAGTACTGATTGCCAATAGGGGCGGTCAAATTATCGCAACGTCCAACCTTGATCGTGTAGGAGAAGTACATCAAGCTGCGCGTCATTCGATTGAACGTAACCTGCCCATTGATATTGAATTAGAAGATATGTCTTTTTGGAACGTGGAACATCCCGGTGTTATTCTTCCTATCGAACTACATGGAAGAGTTTACGGTGCCCTACTTGTCAGTGGCAATCCTGATGAAATACGTGCTTATTCACATTTATTAAAACTTCATGCCGAATTTATCGTTGAAGAAGAGTTAGAACACTACTCTCGTTTTCAAGAAACATTGTCACGCACGCAAATGTTGGCACATATTTTATTCAATCCTGACGTTTACTTTCAAAATTACCAACGCAAAAGTTTGATTGATCGCTTAGGCTTAAATGATGAATTTACCGTTGCGCTTATTTCTATGCAAAGTTCGGGTAAATCCAAAACGATAGCTTTACGTGATGCGTTAGAAGCATTGAGATTACCGGGGGATGATATTGTCGAAATTTCGCCACAAGAATACATTTATATCGTCAAATCTAACCCTAATCGCGGTAAATCTCACGAAGAATTAATTGATGGTTTCGATAAAAATGTACAAAATGAAGTATTTGACCGTACATTAATTACACTTGGCTCATTTACAACGGGTATTAAAGGTTTAGTCCAGTCCTATCATGAAGCACGTTCGTTGCAGTCCCTATTGCACGATTTAAAAATTCAGGAAGGGCTTCATACTTATAAATCGCATGAGCTCGCAACGATTTGTAATAACATTAAAAAATTCACACCAGAAAATGAAACGACATTGGTCGCAAATTATAAGAAACTGCTTCATTTAGGGGAAGATAAGTATTTAGGAGAAACGATTGAAGCTTATTTTAGAAACCACGGAAAATTAGTCAAAACTGCGAATGATTTGTTTATCCATCGTAATACATTGAATTATCGCATTAAAAAAATCCATGAAATTACAGGTTGGGATCCGAATACGATTGATGGAATTGTGTTATTAAGAATTGCACAGTTGCTTTACGAAGGTTCGGAATAATTCGTAGGAAAAGGCCGGGAGAATTGAATATCCCAGCCTTTTTTGACGAGTACCATGAACGATACGGTCGCCTTGCTCATCGACATCACTATTTGTATGCAGTCATGTGACGTCAATACAGTTATTGTTCAATTTGATACAAGTTCGGATGGATGCCGAGACTTGGTACATCAAAACCAATCGTGTACACGGTTGCCTTCTCACCTTCACGAATGTCCTTTTGTACCGCCTGACTGTCCCATTTGCCATGTAATAAAATATCACTATTCTCTATCTTAATTGTATGATCGCCTTGCTTCAGTTCAATAAATTGTGTTGTACCTGTCGTCATCCCATGATTCTCTCTATATTTTTCTACGACGACACCTTCATACGTGTGACGGTTGAGTTCTGGAATCACAGTGCCCATACCGATAAATAAAATCAGTAATATGATGCCAAATGCAAATATGACCCGCATCACATGATGACTCATTTTCCGATATTTTGGAGATTTTTCGCCTTTAGATTTTTTCATAGTTATCGCTCCTATCACTCGCATTATATAGGATATGCGAATCGTTTCATAGCGCGATTACAAAATTATCATTATACTGCGTTCTGATAAGCTGTCGTACTTTCGGTATAAGCTTGACCGATACGTAACGCCGCTTGTCGACCGCCCATAATATTGCGGGCAAAAGGACCTAATGCCAAGTCAGCTAGCATGCCTGAAACGTATAAACGAGGTACCCACTCAAGCTGTGTTGTAATTTTCGGATAACCTGCGACCAGTTGTGCTTCAGGTAAGCGTAAAATGTCTTGAATGAGTGGCTGGGTCATCACATCAAGAACAAAACCTGTCGCCAAATAAATCCCATCGTATGCCACACGCGTCTCTCCGGCAACGATACAATGGTCTTCCAGTCGTTCGATAGGCGTATGATGCACAATCAAACGGCCAGCTTTTTCATAATTTTTCAATGTCATGTACATATCTCTCGGCATGGACCCTTTATGACGTTCTTGTTTGTTAACGTGAATTCTTTCGGCTAACGGCATCGCTTCAAATGGTTTCATATTTTTCGGACCTAACCACGCTGGATCCGCATCGAAATGATGGACATCAAAAGGCTTCTTCATCCATAAATGAACGGTTTTATCTTGACTTTCTGTTAACAATTTAATAACGAGATGCCCTGCTGAAATTCCACTTCCGACAACATGCGAACCTTTCATCGTTGTATCGAGGTCACGACTATGAATATGTTGCACGTGCGGTTGACCTTGAAATGCAGGTGGAATGAAAGGCGTATGGTGCGTGCCCATAGCTAAAACGACGTGTTGTGTTCGAATTTGTTGCTGACTGTCTAACGTAATTTCCCAATCTTCACAGCAACGACATATATGTACTGCCTTTTGACAAATATGACATGTCTCTAAACCGTAATGACGTATCCAATGACGTGTATGGTCGAAAAACATATCTAATCTCGGGCGTTGATACGGACCTATCATTGGTTGCGTATAGCCTTCTTGTCTCGCGAATTTTTTCAAATCAAAAGGTTCAGGATGACAATGATGCACTAATGGCGAACGCAAATATGTCATCCCGATACGCTCCGTTTGTCTATCAAATTGATCTAATAAATGAGGATGTGGATCAATCATTCTCAATTGTTCCACGGGTAATCCAAGTTGTCGGAGTTGTAATGCAATTGTCGTCGCATGCACACCCCCACCGATAATAACCCATTCGTATGTCATAGGATTCACTCTTTCCAAATAGTAATTATTACGATTTATAATAAAGGACTTGGACGTACGAATCAACTATTTTCGTAAAAAGATGTGTCGTATTCCCTCTTTTAAAAAGGTATGTATCACATTTTAATCCCTCTCTAGTATGCATTCTTAAAAAATCGCTATACATCTCAATCAAAAAAGAGTTAAGATGTCATTTTAAACAATGTCCTAGTAAAAGCGGTTTGTCGGATTGTCTTGAGTCATCTTAAAACTCCTTTTCAATAGTTTACTGTTAAAATTCTCGCTATTCCCTCGAAAAAACATTCATTTTGAACACGTCATATAAAATTTCGTACACTTCCTATTAATCATTCTCTTATATTCAAAGTCTAAACCTAGATTTAAAACCTCTCTTTTCGACACCTTTTACATACACAATTTTTTATTTATAGCATCATTATTTAAATGACACTCTTTTTAATTGCAAATTCTAACGAAAAGACATACCCTAACTGTCGAAAATCGTGCCTAAAAAGAAGTTATTTTACACTTAGGAATAAAATGATAACACTTAGGCAAAAATATACTTTACAATTTATAAATTTATTAAAATTTAAACATACTAAAAGTTAAGGAGTTGTTTAAATGTTTAAATTGTCAAAAAAGGTTTTATTTGGTACTTTATGTTTATCAGTATTATCTTTATCTCCAAATGTATATGCTGAATCGTCGTCGGACAAGCCACTAGAGAAAAACTTTAAAACCACAGTCAAATCGAAAGCAGATGCAAACAAAGCCTTAAAAGAATTGCCAAGTGATGTGAAAGACAATTATAAAGATTACGATGTAGTCAATGCACTCACTGACGACCTTGGTTATACACACTACACACTTCAACCTGTTGTCGATGGTATCCATGCGAAAGATCAAGAAGTGAAAGTTCACGTTGACAAAGAAGGAAAAGTCGTCCTTATTAACGGAGCAATTCAATCAGAGAAAGTAGATCCAACAAACAGCGTAAGTATTTCTAAAGAAGATGCCCTTTCAACTGCCTTCAAAGCTGTTGATATAAAGCAATCTGAAGCATCAAACTTAGATGAAGATGTCGTTAAAGTCAATGATGTCGAAATCGATGGTGAAGAAAACAAATACGTTTATCATCTTGAATTAGTAACAATGGAACCAGATGTTTCACACTGGGATCTTAAAATTGATGCTGAGACAGGAGAAGTTGTAGAAAAAACAGACTTAGTTGAACATGTAGCAGCAACTGGTACTGGTCGTGGTGTACTTGGTGACACAAAAAGCATTAACATCAATTCAATCAATGATGGCTACTCCCTTGAAGACGTAACAAGTCCTGCAGTGATGGCGGCTTACACTTATAAACCTTCAACGGGTTCTGCAGACTTAATCACGGACAGAGACACAAACTTTACAGATGATTACCAACGTGCAGGTGTTGATGCAAACTATTACGCTAAAAAAGTATATGACTACTACTTATCGAAATTTGATCGCCATTCTTATGACGACAGAGACAGTGATATTATGTCAATTGTGCATGTCAATAACTTTCAAGGTGAAGATAACCGTAACAATGCCGCTTGGATTGGTGACAAAATGATTTACGGTGATGGCGATGGCACTACATTTACAGCTTTATCTGGTGCAGATGACGTCGTTGCCCACGAAATTACACACGGTGTGACGCAACAAACAGCTGGACTTGTTTATCGTGGCCAACCAGGTGCTTTGAACGAAAGTATATCTGACACATTTGCTTACTTTATGGATCCAGACGATACTTTAATCGGTGAAGATGTGTATACACCAGGACGCCCAGGTGATGCATTACGAAGCATGTCAAATCCAGAACAATTTAACCAACCCGGCCATATGAGAGACTATGTCAACACATCAAGTGACCATGGTGGTGTACATACGAACTCAGGTATCCCGAATAGAGCAGCTTACCTTACTGTTGATAAAATCGGTCAACAACAAGCTGAACAAATTTATTATAGAGCATTAACAACTTACTTAACTTCTACTTCAAACTTTGCAGATGCGAAAGCGTCATTAGTTCGTTCAGCACTAGACTTATATGGTGACGAAGTAGCGAGCCAAGTAGAATCAGCATGGGAAGAAGTTGGCGTATAATCGCTTGACTTAACCATGACAACTTAGTAACGAGACGAATGAGCCGATTAATTCCAATGCCTCAATTCGACGAGATAACGTTAAGATTAAAAGTGACATAGAAGCATTGTGAGCGGCTTTCTCGGACAGTCATACCCTCCACACCTTAAACCCCTTCAACATTAAACATACTAAGATTAGCTGTGAAGAAATTTATGACGATAGATTTCTTCACAGCTATTTTTTATAGTTGTAGAGAGAAGTAGATCGCGCAGTCCCTTGGATCTTTGAATCCGTAATGTAAACTGATCAGCTTTACTCTCCTTTTGAAATTCGATTGAAGTATGTTGGGTTTTAGAAACCGTGTATAGGAAAATGAAATGAAAAAGGCTAAGTAAAGTTAAAATCTTCTCAATTCAATAGAGAAAGGTATGATTTTTATTAACTGTTTTGGTATTGATATCAGTAAGTCAGAAAGTGTGGTCGCACATTATAAGGATGAAGTTTTGGTTAAAGAATTGGTCATTCAAAATAATCAAAATGGCTATCGTTATCTTAAAAATGATATCAAGCATCTTGATTCCCTGTTTATCCTCTTTGAATCAACAGGTGTTTATTCAAGAGGTATGAAACACTTTTGTGAAATTCACAAAATAAATTACTTAGAAATGAACCCCCTAGAAGCCAAGTTTAAAACAAATTCGTTAAGATCATGGAAAACAGATAAGTCAGACGCACATAAACTCGCACTTCTTGCCTTTAGAATGAAAGATTCAAAGGTACAACGTCATCCTGAAGAGATCTACTTTGAACTGAGAGAACGTGCGCGCTTTCACTTAGAAATGGAGATCAACCAAAATTGTCTCAAAGTTGAGTTAGTCGAAACACTACATCAAACATTTCCAGGGTTAGAAAAGTTATTTACTAACAGATATTCAAAAATCGCATTAAATATAGCTAAAGCATTTCCTCATCCTGATTATGTAAGTATTTTGACTCATGATGAATTGGTGGAAAAAGTACTTCATTCAACTGATAAAGGCATTTCAATTAAAAAAGCGCACAAGTATGCCAAAAAATTAATTGAAATAAAGAATAATAGTTTTCCGAATGTGCGCAAGTCTTCTTTCCTCCTACAAAAAGTCCAATACTTATGCGACAAACTGCTTATTGGGATAGAAGAAATGAAAGCATTTGATCAGGAAATGATTGATTTAGCTAAAAATACAACTGAGTTTGAAAATATTATTTCAATTCCTGGCATCGGAGAACTCACAGCTACATTGCTTATTGGGGAACTTGGAGATATTAGAGAATTCAAAACAAATAAACAACTGAATGCATTTGTAGGCATTGATATTAAACGTTACCAATCAGGAACTTCAAAGAGTCGAGATACGATTAATAAAAGAGGAAATAAAAAAGCAAGGCGTTTATTGTATTTAATCACTATGAACATGCTTAGGGGAAGAAATCATTATCAAAGCCATATTGTGGATTATTATTATAAATTAAGAGAGCAGCCTCATGGGAAACCCCACAAGACTGCCGTAATAGCGAGTATCAATCGCTTATTAAAGACCATTCACTACTTGATAGTCAATGATAAATTATATGATTATCAGAAAGCACCACACTAACGAAACCACATAATCATATACATCATAACACCTTATTCAAAAAAGTAAAAATTGGACGGTCTAGTTCAGTAATGTCAATTTCACTTATTGAACTCTTGACAAATCGTAGGAAGAGGACTGGGACATTTCATATGCGCCCAGCCCTCGCTTTTTTATAATTGCATGTAGACGATATGTGTACGTAAATATTCTTCTAAACCGTGTTTGCCATCAGCGCCACCAATACCAGAATGTTTCACCCCAGCGTGGAAACCTTGCATCGCTTCGAAGTTTTCACGGTTAATATACGTTTCACCAAATTCAAGACGGTCAACTGCTTTAAATGCAGTTTGTAAATCTTTCGTATATACAGAAGATGTTAAACCGTATTTCGTATCATTCGATTTTTCAATCACTTCATCAAATGTTTTGAACGAAATTAATGGTAAAACTGGACCGAAAATTTCTTCTTGGACAATCTCCATATCGTTCGTACATTGATCAATAACTGTCGGTGGATAATAATAACCTTTTTCTGTAGGTAATTCACCACCGAGTAAAAGTTTGCCTCCCGCTTCAATCGCACCTTCGACGAGACGATGTACATTCACTTGTGCCTTTTTGCTGATTAATGGTCCCATTGCACTGTCTTGATGCACGTTCGGATCACTGTATTGTACAGACGCCATTTTTTCAACAAGCTTTTCTGTAAATGCCGCTTTCACATTTTCATGCACATATACACGTTCCGCACAGTTACACACTTGACCTGTATTGATGATACGAGATGCGACGATATTTTCAACAGCAGCATCTAAATCTGCATCTTCAAATACAATAGCAGGCGCTTTACCGCCAAGCTCTAAATTGACTTTCGTTAACGTTTTGCTTGCAGAAGCCATCACTTGTTTACCAGCAGGCTCACTTCCTGTTAACGACACGAGCGCAACTTTGTCATTGTTCGCTAACTCTTCCCCGAGTACGCGCCCTGAACCGTTAATTAAGTTGAAGACCCCTTTCGGTAAACCAGATGCATGAACAATTTCAGCAAAAATTTGAGCGTTAATCGGCGTTTCCACAGACGGCTTAATGACAATCGTATTTCCTGTTAATAAAGCAGGGGCCATTTTACGCGCAATAAGGAAAAATGGAAAGTTCCATGGTAAAATCCCCGTCGTAACACCAAGCGGCTTCTTATATAAGAAAATATGTTCATCTTGGCGATCACTTTGAATAATTTCACCTTCATAACGACGTGCCCACTCTGCCATATAATCTAAGTAATCCGCAGTAAAATACACTTCAGTTTCCGCTAACGCATGTACTTTACCGCCTTCTTGAATAATCGTTTGCGTAATTTCTGCAGCACGTTCACGAATACCTTTTGCGATTTCACGTAAATACACACCACGTTGAACAGCAGGCAACGTCGCCCAAGTTTGTTGTGCCACATCTGCATGTTCAATCGCTTCACGTACTAGAGCCACATCACCAGTCGGCACTTGCGCAATCACTGCTTCAGTCGACGGATTCACAACATCAATCACTTCATCTGCATGACCTTCTAAAAATTCACCATTAACATAGTTTTTTAATACCTCAACCATACAATGACCTCCCTTTAGTCAAACATCATTTTTAATGTATCAATTTAAAACCGTGTGCTACTGTATCTGCTTGTTGCTTGAATCGAATCGTAACTGTTGTACCATGGATTTCCGTTTCAATATCATCACCTGGGTTTAAAGTTTCTACTTTATGAACTTCTTGTAATTCGTCCAACTCAAGTGTCGATTCTTGCGTCACTTCTCCTGTTAAAAATGCGAATGTCACATCTTCTTTTTGTGTAAAGAACACTGTTGTGCCTTCGTCTAATTTGATAGAAGGTTGTGCACTTGGACGTGTCTCGTAAATCCCTTCGCCATTCATTTCTAACCATGCACCAAGTTGATGAAGACGTTCCACTTGAATTTCAGGAATAGTACCATCTGGACGCGGACCGACATTTAATAATAAGTTGCCGTTTTTACTTACCACTTCAATGAGTAGGCTGACAAGTTCTTCTTCTGAAATCGTTTCTTCTTCACCTTCATTACTATTGAAAGCAAAAGAATAACCCATACCACGCGTATATTCCCATTTCTTTTGAGCAGCTTGATGATTATTGGAATACTCTTTCGTATCAAAGTCTTCCCATGTTTCAAACTTTTCTGGTGGATGATTCCAGTTCGGCGCATTTTTCTCAATATGCCAACGATCATTTACGACACCTTCAGGCACTTTGTTGTAATAATAAGCAAATAAATGCTTCACATCTTCTAAACCTTTATCAGGCCAACCGATGTCATTCCATAAAATATCAGGTTGGTATTTTTCAATCAGTTCAGCAAATTGTTTATACGCATAATCTGCAAAATCATACGTAATTGGACGCACATATTTGACATCTTCAAATGTTACAATCGGCTCAAACGTAAAGCGCCAGTTCAAACCACCTGAATAATAGTGTCCCATTTTTAAGTTTTTTTGACGTACCGCATCAGTCAATTCACCCACTAAATCACGTTTCGGCCCTTTAGTTGCAACACTGTAATCTTGATTGTAGCGACTAGGCCATAAGTTGAACCCATCGTGATGCATTGTAGTTAAAACGACATATTTCGCACCTGCTTTTTCGAACAATGTTGCCCATGCTTCAGGATTCCATTTTTCTGCTTTCCATAAATCTGCAAATTGCTCATATTCAAAATCTTCACCATACGTTTTCGCATGATATTCTGCAGTTGGACTTCCCGCAATACGTAAAGTGTTTTGATACCATTCGGAATAAGGATTTAATGTAAAATGCATATCACGGTCAATTTCTCCAAATTTGCCCTCTGTATTCGCCCAATGTGGCACAGAATAAGGACCCCAATGGATAAAAATACCAAACTTCGCATCATCAAACCATTTCGGTAATGGATGTTGCTTTAATGATTCCCAACTCGGTGTATAATACATGTTTATTGTACCTCCACAGTTTTTATATTTTTAATTACGTACACGACTCTCTAAATCTTTAACAATTTGTGGGTAAATTTTATCGAGTTTGTAGAACAACATAATAATAAAAATGATCACCGCTAAAATAATTGGTAAATGGATGAATATAAATTCAATCACTGTGTACACACTTTCTGGTTGTTGTGCATGATCTTTACCACTAATATGACCACCGAATTCTAAAATCCAACCTGTAATCGCACCTGAAAGACCACCCGCTAATGTTGTACTAAATGTCCCACCACTATAAATCATACCTTCATTACGGATACCTTGTTTCCATTCACCATATTCAATCGTATCTGCTAACATTGCATAAGCACTACCCATCATTGGCGCAAAACCTAAACCTCTTAAGATTGAAGCGCTATACACTAAAGGTAAACTATCTGTTTTAATCAACATCATCGCACTACCAACGACAACTAAGAATAAACCAATTAAAATCAATGGTCTTCTGTCAAAAAACTTTAAAAGATATGGCATACAGAAAAAGCCTGCTAACATTGGAATAGTAAAGAAAAGTGACATTGCACCGACTACACTTGCATCTTTTAAAATATAGTCTGCATAGTAAACATTTGTACCTGTCATCATACCGAGCAATATCCAAGACATTAACATAATGCCAAAAATCATAATCCAATATTTATTCGTGATCAGTAATTTGAATGATTTCATTAACTTAATGTCTCTATCTTTTTTCGTTTGCGTCACACGTTCTTTCGTAAACTTAAATGTAAACATGAAGATAGCTACAAGTAAGACACCATAAATAATAGCAACATATTGCCATGCACGAGCATCACCACCGAATGCATTAACTGCAGGGATAGTCACATTTGAAATAATCAACATCATTACAAAGAATGAAATCATACGGAATAAGTTCAAGTTGTTACGTTCTTTAGAATCTTGTGTAATTAACGCACCTAACGTACCATAAGGAATGTTACTTGTTGTGTAAATCAAGAAATACAAGTTCAAAATAATGACAACATACCAATTGAGAGCAGTATCACTCCATCCGGTCGGCATACTAAAGACAAGTATTGTTGAAATCGCTAAAGGTACTGCTGACCATAAAACCCACGGACGCGCTTTCCCCCATCTTGTACTCGTTTTATCTACCACATAACCCATCAAAATGTTCGTAATCGCATCAAAAATACGTGTGAAAAACAATACACTTCCTAAAAACGCTGCTGAAATCCCAATGACATCTGTGAAATAATACATAGAGAAACTTCCTACCATTACAGCAGCAAATGCCGTTGCACCGTCCCCTGAACCGTAAGCTAGTTTTTCCCTCACTGACGCTTTGTAATTAGCCCCTGATTGTTTTGACATACTAATCTCCTCACTTTTTTAAACCTTTAATCCATACCATAAAATGATCTCAACTTAATTAATTCATCAATTCTTTCTTGTGATAATTCACGTTCTCCATCAAGCTGTCTCGTAATGTACGTTAATTTTGCGATATACTCTAAACGCTCCATATTCAAGTAAGCGGACATTAAATCTTTGCCCCATGTAATTGCGCCGTGACTTTCTAGTAACACCGCTTCTCTCTGATTGAAGTATGGCTCAATTGAATCCGGTACTTCTTCAGTTGATGGACAGCCATAATGCGCCAATGGAATTTCTGGCATTGCAATGACAACTTCAGGCATCGTCGCCTTATTCAATACTTCTCCTTTAATCGCAAACGCTGTCGCATAAGGTGGATGCGCATGGACAACACCTTGGCATTGTGGCATTTTTTGATAACAACGCAAGTGCATTTTCACTTCTGTAGACGGTTTAACGCCCTCTTTGCTATCCAAAATATTGCCATCTAAATCCAATTTGACAATATTTTCAGGTCGCAAATAACCCTTACTTGTCGCAGTGGGTGTAGCTAATATTTCATTTTCTGATAAACGTGCTGAAATATTGCCATCATTTGCTGCGACGTAATCTTTGTTAAATAGATTTCTTCCTATGTCACAAATTAACTCTCGTAATTGTTGTTCTTTTTCAGTCATCTGACCTCCCCCTTCTTATTCGTTTGGTAGATAGCTGGTTAATTCAACTGATGTATCAATCACTTGTTGAACCGCTGATTTGTCAATGTGTTTTAATGTGAGCAACTGACTTAAAATATTCCCCATGGCACTTGCTTCTATAGGCCCTGTTATCACTTCTTTATTCGTAAAATCAGCCGTCAATTGACACAACAATCGGTTTTGTATACCGCCACCGACCATATGTACTTTGTCGTAATGTCGACCAGATAATTTCTCAATTGCTGAAATCGTTCGTTGATAATTTAATGCAATACTTTGAATCACGACGCGTGTCCACTCTCCTACATGGTCAGGAATACGTTGACCTGTCGCGATTAAGTGTTGTCGGATGAGTTCATGCATATTTTCATGCTTCAGAAAAATGGAATCTTCTACATCGATATAACTATCAATTTTACATGTGACTGCACTTTTAACGATTTCATTGTAGCTATGTTGATGGCCTTGTTCTGACCAGTAGCGTTGTAGCTCTTGTAACACCCAAAGCGCATTCAAATTTTTTAGGCATTTGATGTAGCCTTCGCTCGTTCCTTCATTCGTTATCCGATGCTCATACGCCGCTTCAGAAATAATCGGACTTTCGAGTTGAATTCCGATGACTGACCAAGTCCCACACGAAATAAATATGGCATCTGATGCGACTGTTAAAATACTCGCCGCCGTATCATGGCCTGCTGAGGCAATCACTTGCAAATCTTTTAACCCCGTCTCTTTCACAAGTGTGGGTGTCAACGGACCGAGTATCGTGTGCAATGTCATGTCACTTTGCTGAAACCACTGTTGCGGAATGCCAAGTGTGTCCAATACTTTGGTTGACCACGTCTGTTCAGTAGACAACAAACCACTTGTACTTGCAATCGCATAGTTCACATTCGTTTGTTGAGTTAAGAAATAGTTGAACAAGTCCGGCATAAAAAGTACATGTGCCACTATATCTTTCAACCAAGGATGTTCTTGAAGGTCTGCATAAAGTTGCACGTATGAATTAATCGAACTCGGTAATACGCCTGTTTCTTTATAAAATTCAAATTCTGATAAACGGTTGTAGATAGCTTCTTGGTACTTTAATTTCGTTTCATTGCGATAGTTTTTAGGCAATAACAAGAGATGACCGTTCCGATCAATATAACCAAAGTCGACACCCCACGTATCAATCGCTAAACTTTCCACTTCTGTAGTGATACGACTGACCGCTTTTAATCCATTTTTGATTTCTTGAAACAACTTCGGAAAGTCCCAATACAAGACGCCATTCATCTCAACAGGTGTATTCGCAAAACGGTACACCTCTTCCAATTGTACTTTGTGACCGTCAAACGTCCCTAAGATGACTCTGCCTGAGCTTGCGCCAAAATCAATCGCAATATGCTTTGTTTCGCTCATAAAGTCACCACCTAGCGATATACTGGGCCATATGTTGCACAAGCACGATAATCCGCACTTTCCAATGATTCCGTACCAAAATGTTGCCATACACGTGGTCTGAAAATGTCTGATTCGTCCACATTATGCATGCTGACTGGAATTCTTAACATAGATGCTAATGTAATCAACTCGCAACCGATATGACCGTAACTGATGGCACCGTGATTCGCACCCCAATGATTCATGACATCATATACAGATTTAAAAGCACCTTGACCTGTTAAACGTGGCGCAAACCAAGTCGTTGGCCAAGTTGGATCCGTACGGTCATCTAAAGTACGGTGAATGTCTTCATCTAATGTCACTGAATAACCTTCCGCAATTTGTAACACTGGACCTAATCCTGCAACGAGATTCAAACGGACCATCGTTAAAGGCATATCGCCCTCTGTTAAGAAGTTTGTCGAGAAGCCGCCTCCACGGAAATATTCTTGTGTCGCTGGTCTGAATTCCGTCACGTTCAAACATGCTTCCACTTCTTCATTTGTAATTTCCCAATATGGTTTCATCACAGGTTGACCATCACGTCGTTGTTGGCCTGTTCCATCTAAAGTCGCTGAACCTGAGTTAATCAGATGTAAAATACCGTCTTTCGCACGACCTTCTAATGGCTTACCTGTTACGCGCTCAACCGCTTCAGGACTCCAATATGTACGCACGTCTGCAAAAATTTGGGCTGTATTCGTTAATAAATAGTTGAATAACATCGATACCCCATTGAGCGTGTCATTTTCAGTCGCTAAAATGTATGGTGTGCGTGTGCCATCCCAGTCAAATGACGTGTTCAAAATCGTTTCAGTAAAGTCACCATTCGGATAAAAATCCGTCCATTGACGTTGACCTTGGAAGCCTGCAGCAATCGCAAAATGACCTTCCGTTTCTTCTTCATAACCGAGCTCAGCTAATTTCGGATTACCTACCATTAAGTCACGACTGATCAATGTCATCTTCACAATAAATTCAACTTGCTTTGCTTTTTCTTCATCGCTAATTTGATTTTCTAGCGCGTTGTTATCTTTACCAAAGTGACATTTTTCTTTCGTCCAAGTCAGTGCGCGCTCATACTCTTCGTGATCATAGATACCTAATTCCATACGACGAATTAATTCAGTTGAATCGACATATTCATTGCGCATGCCTAAATACTGTTGGAAGAAGCTTTCATCTACCATCGAACCTGCAATTCCCATCGATACACTACCGATTGATAAGTATGATTTACCTTGCATAAGCCCTTTTGCGAGTGCGGCTTTACTAAACAGTAATAATTTTTCTTTGACGTCTTCAGGAATATGACGATCCGTTGCGTCTTGAACATCTTTACCATAAATGCCAAATGCCGGAATGCCTTTTTGTGCATGTGCAGATAAGACTGCCGCTAAATAAACCGCACCTGGACGCTCAGTCCCATTCAATCCCCAAATCGCATGTGGGATATTGTGGTTCATATCCATCGTTTCCGAACCATAACACCAACAAGGCGTGACAGTGATCGTTGCGCACACTTGATGTTGTTCAAACTTTTCTTTTGCTTTATTGGCTTCAGTCACGCCCCCAATCGTTGTATCCGCAATCACACATTGTACGGCCTCGCCATTTGGGTATTTCAAAGTCTCTGAAATCAATTGTGCCACGGCTTTCGCCATATCCATCGTCTGTGCCTCGAGCGACTCTCTTACTCCCTTTCGACGTCCATCAATCGTTGGACGAATCCCAATTTTAGGTAACTGTGTAAACATCATGACCCCTCCTTTAATGAATGATTTCTCTCTCTTTCAAAATCATTATATGATAACGCTTACATAAAGTAAAGATTTTCTCACATTATTTGTGGTATTTTGAGTGTTTGCGTTTTGGTTTTTTGTGATATTTTTCGTTATAATGTGAGAAAAGGAGATGGACGAAATGAAAAAATTTCAACGTTACAGCGAAATTATGAATCGTTTGCATACATTCAAACATGTGAACGTCAAAGATTTAGCAGATACTTTTAAAGTAAGCGAAGAAACGATTCGTCGTGATTTGGAACAGTTAGAAAAAGATGGCGTCGTCAAAAGAAAACATGGCGGGGCGTCGTTAGTTGCGGAGAGTGACTTTCCTTATGCATTTCGTGCGACGAGTAACTCTGACAAGAAAAAAATCATCGCTAAAAAAATACTTCCCTTATTAAAAGAAAGTTACAGTATTATGGCGGACTCGAGTTCAACCGTGTTAGAGGCTATACGATTACTTTCCATTCAAGGGCAGTCTTTCAAAGTGATTACGAACTCAATTAATATGCTGTATGAATTATCATCCACACCGCTCGACTTTATTTCAACAGGCGGGATGTTAAAGCCTGATTCAGCGACATTAGTCGGTTCCCAAGCGATTAATACGATTCATCATTATTATACGGACGTCACATTGTTAAGCTGTCGTTCATTTTCGGTTAACGGGGCTTCAGTGAATGGGGAACATGAAGGATTTACTAAGAAAGAAATGGTGCGCCAAGGACGAAAAATCATCATGCTTGTCGATTCGAGCAAACTGATACCACATGAAGATGCACTGTTTCAATTCGCATCGTTTGATGACATTGACTATGTGGTGAGTGATGTTCCACTTCCAAAAGCGTATCGCGAAGTGCTCGAACGACATCACGTCGAAGTGCTTTAATGGGTAGGACACGGAGTTGGGTATAGTAACACCCCCGCAAGGCTGACTAGACTTCTCAAAAGTGCATACATTGAGAAGTCAGACAGCTACTGCGATAAACAATAACCACTATCAAAATTATTAGACGTGGTGTTGTTTTTTTACTTTTCCTTAGGAGTCTCGCCCATTTTGCCAATCTGACATCAAATGTAGAAAACTGAGGACAAGTTTATGAAATCAAGAAAAACAATAGCATACATTTTTATGTTCTATGCATTTCCATTTTTCGACTATTTTATAATCATTGATGAATAATAAGGTCATGTGAAGATAGTGGCAGAGAAAACATAATGTCTCAGCCCCTTATTTCCTTTTATCTTCTTGTTTGTTGTATCCACGTTCTGACAGTCATAAAATTTTGCCAATCCGACTCACTCATCATCACAATGCCATATTTTTCTAACCGCTGTTGCACTGCTTCACGCATAGACTTATCCATATAATGCAATACACCGGGATAATAACGCTCATAAAATTGAAAATCACATTGTTGAACGAGGGCCTCCGCTTCTAATGGGATGTGTTGGACTAACTTTTCTGCTTGCGCCATACCACCATATTTCAATACATAGAGCGCTAAAAAATCCAACCGTTCGTCCGTTCCCCAAGCAATCTCTGTCGACTGAACTTGATTCGCATACGCACCCAGTCCGAGTCGACCGCGTTCATTTTCCACATCTATGAGCAGACGCTGTTGTACACCGATATGTGGTTGCGATGTTCTCACTGCATGACACGCCTGTTCGAGCAAATGGGGCCAACGTTGACACGCAATTTTCGTATGCCCCACTGCCGTTAACCCTAGAGAATGAGGCAAGTTCACCATTCCTGCAATCGCCTGTTCAGCCTCCATTTTCGTCATGTTAACTGTCAGCGGATTCAACTGCATCCCAGTCACCATATAAGTGGTATTGAAAAAGTCTTTGTACAAAATACTTCCTATCATATAATAATCTGAAGTAATCAAAGGAAAATGCGTCTCCATCACATTCGTTTTTACGATGCGACTTTGCCATTCATCAAACATGTCATACATGTGTGCAGATTCCCGACCAAAATCCAATGACACTGCATTCACGTCACCAGTCGTCAGTGCTAATGCGGACAAATTATATACATCCCCGTTGAAATTGAGCGTTTTGATGTCATGTCGCATCATTGAATTAATATTCCAAAAGAGCATACGCACTTTACAAATGAGCTTGGCACCCGTGCGTCGTTCAATCTGTTGTTTCGTTCGTTGAGAGACTTTCCACTCCATCTCGATCGTGTCATAGTACTGACCACAAAGCGCTGCCAATGCTTCTGCTACCAAATCATCACGCACTTCGATAGGATCTGCCATTTCAAATCGAATCGTGCCTTCATGTATCTCATCATAATAAACCGCTTCAACCCACCCTTGCTGATGTCGAATCGCTTCGAACGTCACTTTCACACCATGCGCCTCCTTTGAGTCTTCTTTTCTTTTATCGTAACGTAATGATGTTAATTTTATGTAACGCAACGTTTGATCGCCACATTCTCATGCTAAAGTTGGAGAGATGATTGTTGCTCTAGACGCATGTCACACGATAGCCATTCATGTATCCTTAAATTATCACGCTACAAGGAGGTTTCTACCATGCGTGTCCTTTTACGTGCTGCCATTGCAATAGGTGTTATCCTATTTGCTGCACACTATTTCCAAGACAGCGACAACTTAGCGGCTGTCGAAAATTACAAAAATGATGTTGTTCAGTCTTCTTATGTACAAGACTTTTTAAACAGTCAAGCTGTGCAAAAAATAGAGCACTTGGAATTTGAAGATTTATTACCTTCTGATTTCTTTTAACTGAATATCAAAAATGACCAGAAATCGAAATACATTCGATTCCTGGTTCATTTCAATATACACATGGACCTAAGTTAAATGGATTAGTTAATTGGTGCGCCACCAGTGACACCATAAACTTGACCCGTAATATAGCTCGCATTGTCTGAAGCGAGTAACACATAAACATCTGCTAGCTCAACAGGTTGACCTGCACGTTGCAGTGGTTGGTTTTGACCAAATTTTGGCAGACTTTCTTGTGGTTGGCCTCCACTAACTTGAAGTGGTGTCCAAATAGGACCTGGTGCAACAGCATTAACACGGATACCTTTAGGCCCTAATTGTGCTGCTAAACTTTTCGTCATAGAAATGTTAGAAGCTTTTGTCATCGCATAATCTACTAAATGTGAACTTGGTTTTACACCTTGAATAGATGCAGTCACGATAATACTTGCGCCTGGCTCAAAATATTGTAATGCTTCTTGAATAGAGTAAATATTTGAGAAAACATTGACTTCAAATGTGTCTGTTAATTGATCCGCTGCTAAATTTTCAATCTCATATTCATATTGTTGCATGCCTGCATTGAGTACAAGGATATCGAGCCCATTTAATTGACTATGTGCATCTTTAACCATTTGTTTCGCATATTTCGAATCACGTAAATCACCTGGAATTAATACTGCTTTTTGTCCTGCTTTTTCAATAACCGCTTTTACTTCTTCAGCATCTTCTTGTTCATCCGGGTGATAAGCAATCGCAACATCTGCCCCTTCTTTGGCATAAGCAATTGCAGCTGCACGACCTATACCTGAATCGCCACCTGTAACTAATGCTTTTTTACCTTTTAATTTATTCGCACCTTTGTACGTTTCTTCTCCACAATCTGGGACAGGTGTCATTTGTTTTTGAATCCCAGGATATTCTTGAGGTTGTTCTTCAAAATCACCATTAAAAAATTGTTTCAACGGATTATTATGAGTCATGATAAAACCCCTTTCAATTGTATATGTTTTTCATTCCCTTTTTATGTATTTAAAAACATACATATCTATAAAAAACATTCTCATTGTCATCCATATATAATTTAATAATTTAAATAGTCAACAAACAAAATTTTAAAAACTAAATTTCACATTTGAATAAATGTCTTATTGAAAGATTTAACACATAAGAACTATTTATCTATACTTGGGCAAAATGTAGCGAGCCAGGTTGCTCAAGCTTGTGAAGATGTCGGCGTATAAGATATTCATTCTCATAGCACATGCTGAATTTTGATACCGTTTAAAATCATTCAATAATTCCCTCAACACATTGAACCATAACAACAATAAGGGAGAGAAACAGTCATCATTTTGATTTCTGTGCCTCTCCCTATTTAAAATTAAAGACTCTACTAATATATCTTTGTTATTAGACTTCTAGTATCAATACTTTCATCAAAACGTATTGATATTAAATGAATGTAAAGCTGACAAGACTACGAGCACAGTTAAATAGTCAATAAAATAAATATGTGTCAATTATCATACATCTTAATAAACTTCAAAATCATGACGAACAGCTTTACTGTTTTGCCTGTAACTTAAAGAACTGTTTCATCATCAAACCTAACCCCAAAAATACTAATAGTAATCCTTTTCCCTGTTTATTTTCAGTTAGACCTGTTGCAGGTAATTGCGGTGCAAAGAATGATTTTTGGGTATCATCACGTGTATTCATGCTAGCTATCGATGCTGTATTGCAACTTAATTTAAAGTACTTCTTCGCTACTTTTTGTGCTTCTGCTTTTTGATTTATAGTTTTCATCGTATGCATAAAGTGCATCGTATCATTTACATAAACTTCATCAGCACGTTGGTTTTTATACATAATATCTTCTGCTATAGAAACATTTTTCAAACTATGCATTTTTGTTACTATGGTCTTTTCTGTTGCAACATCATTGTCAGAATCGATAACCGTTTCAGTGACATCCGTTGAGTTAATGGGTTCTTCAGTGTCAGTCTCGCTTTGTTTGTCCATTGTATTATCATTTTCTAGTGCTTCTGTTTTTTCTATCGACTCAACTTTTCTAGCTGTCTCTGGCACTTCTACTTCTTCTGGTTTTTCAGGAGTGACTACGTTCTCTGATGAGTCACCCGCTTCTGGTACATTCACAGCTTCTGCAGCTTCTTCTTTTTCTGTTGGCTTCTTATCTTCCACGACCGTTGAGTTCTCTTCTTTTTCTGGCTGTTCTACATTATCAATAACAGTCTCTGATTCTGTCACATTTTCTTTTTTCGATGTTTCATTTTTCTCTGTTACCTTGACATCATCACTAGCTTTCGGTGTTTCTACTTCTTCTAGCTTTTCAGGGATTGTCACACTCTCTGATGAGCTACGCACTTCTGGTACATTTACAGCTTCTGCAGCTTCTTCTTTTTCTGTTGGTCTCTTATCTTCCACAACCGTTGAATTCTCTTCTTCTTCTGTTGGCTCAACTTTTCCAGCTGTCTCCGGTGTTTCTACTTCTTCTGTGTTTTCTGGAATTGCCACATTTTCTGATGAGTCACGCACTTCTGGTGCATTTACAGTTTCTGCGACTTCTTCTTTTTCTGTTGCTTTTTTATCTTCCACAACCGTTGAATTCTCTTTTTCTGTCGATTCAACTTTTCCATATGTCTTCGGTGTTTCTACTTCTTCTAGCTTTTCTGGGATTGCCACGTTCTTTGATGAGTTCTCCGCCTCTGATGTATTTACGTTTTCCAACGTTACATTCTCTTTGGGTTGTTCAGTCGGCGGAGATGTTTTCGGTACTGGTTTGATAACAATGAATACCACTGGCGAGATATTCATACTTTCATCAATGGCTTTAACAGCAACCTTGTCATGCGCTTGAATGCTTCCTATAACAGGATCAATAATTTTCCACGTTCCATCTTGATTGACCTGCGCCTCTACAGTGTGTTGCTCATTAATTGTCACAACGACTTTACTTTTCGGCTCTGCTGTCCCCATCAATACAGTTGTTCCTTCACTTAATTGATTGACTGTAGGTGTCTTAGGTGCTGTTGTATCTATAACTTGTCCTATTCCCGGTTGTGACTGATTACCAAAATTGTCAATTTCTGTCACAAAGATTTGGTCGCCAGCTTTAAGTTCTGTATCAAACGGAACACCAATCATCCATGTTAAATTACGACCTATTTGCGTATCTACCAATGTCCCATTAGGTAGTTTTACTTCAATCAGATCTTTATATTTCTCTCCGCTTCCCCATACGATATGTTTCCCTGCCTCCGTAGTTGTCACTTTAGGAGGTACTGGAGGCGTCTCATCAAAAGGAATGACATCATTTGGTATTGATCGATTTCCTACATCATCAATTGCTTGCACTGAAATAGTATCATCTGCAGTCAGAGACATACCTTGTGGAATCTGAATAGACCAATGGCCATCTTCTACGTTCCCTTGTATCGTTTGCTTGTTAGGAAATGTAACAATAATCGATGTATGGGGCAATGATGTACCGGACATCGTTGTTGCATTTTCTACAAAAACATCCACTTCTGGCGATGGAGGCGCAATTGTATCTGTGACTTTAGCATAAAGTGGTGCAGAAGGAAATTTCCCAGGTAATGTAGCAACAATTGCCAATTGATCATCTACACGCAACACTTCTTTAGCAGGAATTTCCGCTTCCCAATAACCATATTCATCTGCTTGAACCTTTGTCACTGCTCCTGATGGAAAAGTTACAGTGATCTTTGCATTTCCATCTGCATTTCCTATGATACTATCACGATCTCGTTCAGTTTGAATTACTGTAGGTATCGATGCTCGAGTCGTGACAACTTCTTTCAAGTAAGGTTGTAATTGCTGCATCAATTTTTCTTTTTCAATGACATCCATATGTTGAATCCCTTGAACAACACGGTATAACGCAATTCGATAATCTCGATCAGGATGTGCCTCCATTTTTGCGATAAGCTGTGTTACATCTCCTTGCATCTGCTCATTGTATCTATTTTCTGCCGCTTCTGTACCTTCATTATTAACAATCAATCCTTTTTCAGTTAACGTATATGTCACGATTTCATCCCGCTGATTTGGAAATATTAAGCGTTTTCCATTCTCTATACGTTGTACTTGACGACGCGAGTTTGGCTCACGGTGTTTCACAGTGATTGTATCCCCATCTTGCATTTCAAAAGCAATCTCTTTTGCTTCAGGCGTGACATTTCCCACTAATGAATTGTCAAATAAAATTGCTCCTTTTTTACTTTTAATGGTAATACGTGCATATTCATCCTTAAAATTATTATGTGGCTGCATCTGATTTTGACGATAGATGACTTTATGATGTTCGGGTTGATATTCTATTGTTGCAAATTCTCGATTAGATAACCCTTGTAATACAATCCGTTCAGTCATTGCAGATTGTCTATGTTGTATCGCTGGATATGTGACTGTCGCTTCATTTTCCCCTTTTTCTTTCACTATCAAATACATATCTTCTGGCAATGCTAAATCTTTTGATAACGGCGCAATAATTTTATATATACCTGGATGTATCTTTTCAAACTGTGCCTTTCCATTGACAATGGTAGCTTCAGCAACCTTTTCAGTTCCATCGAGAAGCTGAATGACACTGTCTTCAGGTAGGATTTGGTTTTGCATATTCACATTAACTGTCGCATTCGTTTTAATTGCTGAATCTTTAATGTCAGATGTTCGGACTAACTCGTACTCGGTAGCCAATCCTAGCTTTTCAACATATTTTTGACGTTCTGCGTCATTGTGGATCAACAACGCTAAGGGATAGATATAACTATTTGGATAGGCATTTAATGTCTCTTTCAACTTTGTAGGGACATCAATATGATAAAGATCAAAATAGGCTAAACCATTATAACCACTATCCGCAAGCCAGTATGTATTAATCCAACGTGGTACATCTTTAATAACAGGTGCTTTTGATGCCTCAACACGTATAGATTGAAGCATTTTTGTTAAGCCGTCAATACCCGTTAATCGAACGATACGCGTCATAAAATCTAATCGATCTCTTAAACCAATACTCGCATAAGAAAATGACTCTGGTGACTTTAACATTTGTTCATGTATACGTTTTTGAAATGCCTGTTGCTTATCACCATATAACCATCCATTTTTGATACCTTGAACTTTTGTTTGATATTCATTAGCCAAAATATTGTTCCATACTTCTAACAACTCCATACGATTATCTCTTACCATCCACCCATCAAAACCATGACCAACTTCATGTAATCCAAGCCATCCTGGTTGTAAATAACCATGTAAAGAATTACTATTCGAACCCATGCGATCCCATGACCAATATGCAAGTCCGAATCCGTGCTTGTCAGCAGCTGTAAAGTATTTCATTCCCACGTTATAATCAATAGACTGGGGATCTTCATTCAAACCAGTCCATTGATTGTATTTCGTAATAACATCGTCATAATAGTCAATCATATCATCTAATGACTTAAACGTGTGCCCTTGGCTTTGTTTCATATCACTTATACGCTGTTGGTCTACTTTAGGGATTAAAAATGTAATATACTTTCCTTCTACATATGCATAACTTGAATTTTGTGATTTCCATTGCGATTCAAAAGCAACTTGATTTTCCCCTTTACGATAAGTAGGTAGTGCGCGTCCCAAGTTGTTTTCGATGTAGAAATCAACTAAGGGCATATGATCGATACCTCTAGGTAAATTGACAAAGGCCGCACTATCAATTGTCGTCTCTAAATTAACCCATGCGCCATTTTTCGGGATTACTTTGTTTTTATTTTGGTGACCGTCGTCTGTCATTAGACTGACACGTAAATTTTCTGCGTTTTGAGTGCCCGCTTGACGAATATATAGTTTTGTATTCGCAGGAACAATCATTCCAAGACTCTCACGTCCTTGACCTATCCCTCTGCTCATTCCAATCGTTTGTGCAGTTTTAGGGTGATTCATAACAGGAATCGCTTTCTCATATACTTTTTCATTAATTCCTTGCACAGTTTTTTCTTTTGTTTCTGCTTGAGGGGCAGGTATCGCTGCTTGATTTTTCTCAGACTCTGTGACATCAACCTTACGAAATGCAGTAGAATCTGTATGGCGATTATGTGTTTCTATTGCTTGGTCAGTGGTCTTCTGATTTTCAGTTATTAGTTTCTCTTGAACACGCTCATCTTTTTTCTCTTGAGATTTATCCAAAGTGTCGCTCTTTGCGATTGTAGTCGTATTGGACAGAACGTTGCCATTTTTATGGTCAGTTGGCTTCAATGTGTTAAGTGAGTTATTTTGTGGCTGTGTGGAAACATTTTGATGTACCCTCACTTGTCCCTCAAGCGATCGCTCATTTGAGATAACATCAGTTGTCATCGTCTCATTTGCAGGGGGTAACTCAGCCGCATGTGCGGTATGACCTGTATTAATATAAAAGAAGGAAGCAAACATAACAGAAACAATGCCTACTTTAAATTTACGTATGCCATAATGATGTTGCACTTGCTGTGTTGATTTGAATTTGTCGTTTTTATTCAATAGAAATCCACATCCTCTTATTATTGTTGTAAATTAAAATCACCTTATTATATATTATCAATAAAGTTTAAATTTTAAAAGCCAGAGTTTAGTAATGTTAATTTCACTTTTTATAGAAGTTTGAAAAACAGATTTTATCAAAAGCCGACTTTCAATAGAGGTTTTAGCCTTGGTGTTGAATTCCTCACACTTCTGTACCAAGTCAATCGTCATAGTCATGCTAAAGTAGTAAGTGCCATTATTACCGAAGACGTATGTTAATATTAAATATCATCCTGTATGATAAATGTATCAAATGACAAAAAGGAGGAAAATTATGCGCGTCATCATTCGAGCAATAATCGCTGTTGTAGTCATCTTTGTTACTGCACACTTCCTAAATCAACAAAAAAATCTTTCGACCATTGATTACTATAAAAATAAAGTGATGGATAGCAAACCCGTTCAAGAATTATTAAATAGTGAACCTGTCCAAAAAATTCGACATATTGACTTGGAAGAACTTTTACCTTCAGATTTCTTTTAAACTTTCGAAAATGAGATAAAATCGTTTCAAGAAATATATCAAAAACAACAAATTAGAGGGGTCCCTTTCCTTGGTAAGGGCAACCATAGCATACGAGGGAAATGACATAAATGAAGTGCTTGAAGCAAAATTAATTCAAAAATGTATCAAAAGATTGGGACTACAGTTTCATAAGAAAACACCTCAAAAATCGTTTGAATGCGTTTTGAGGTGTTTTCTTATTCTGATTAAGTTACGTCCAAGTCCCTATTTGAGATTTATATATCAGTTTTTCATTGTTGTTGTAATTCATTTCAAATTATAACGATAATAAATGGTTGATATGATACGTAATACTGCCTTGATGACGATCGCGTGTGTGATCCAAGACACGTAAAAAATCTAAATGGCCCACTTCTGGGTAAACAATTGATTTTACTTTTGCACCTAACGCTTCAAACTTTTCATAAGTCGTTTTCGAATCTTTGTTTGGGAAAATAACATCATCCTCACCCAACAAAAACAGAACTTCTGGCATATCTTTAATAAGATCAATATCATCTAAATAATCTGCACGTAATGTATACAACAAATCTGTCATCATGGTGTCAACTGGCGCGAGATATTGTGTAAAGTTAAACACTTCATTGTGTTTTTTTGAAACGCCTTGCTTTAGTATAAATTCAGGAATACTTTTTACGACTTTGTCTTGTTCGGCAGGCTTAATATCTTTAACAAGCTCACTGAGCAACTTAGAAAAGCGTAACTCTTTGTAATCAATTTTAGCAGCACTATTTAAATAAATTAAATGCTTGATGGGTAATGAATTATAACCTGCTAACTTTGTTGCAATCAATCCTCCCATCGAATAACCTATAATGGACATTTGTTTTATATGCGCATGCGCTACTATGTCAACAAGCGCTTCGTTCATCCGTAGTGCATATTCTGAGAGGTCGTACTGACTTCGCTCTAACCCGGTACTTTCTCCGCGACCTGGGGCGTTTATAAAAATAAGCTGTGCATTTTGAAGGTATTCAGCAAACAGTGTCATAATCTTGTAATTCATCATCGCACCATGAAGTAAAACGACCGCATGGGTTGCATTCGCATCACCCATCGTTACAATTTCAAGTTGTGCTTGATGTGCATTTTCTAATACTTTAATATCGGTTTTGTAATTTTCCAATGACATAAAAATTCCTCTATCTAAGGTCTATTGTTTTATTGATAAACATATTATAGTAGAAAAAGCTTTGAATCAAAAGACTTAGGACGGATTTTAATATTGCTGCACGCCCCAAAGTTTTTCTTCGCATTTTTGAATAATATATTTTAAAACTTCAATTCGTGCTGTTTTTTTATGATCTGCAGCCACAACATACCATGGTGCAGCTTCGGTATTTGTTTTTTCAATCATATCGTGACTTGCTTCAACATATTCGTCCCATTTATCTCGATTGCGCCAATCTTCATCTGTGATTTTCCACTGTTTATCAATATCTTCTTCGCGTGCTTTAAAACGTTTCAATTGTTCATCTTTATCTAATGATAAGAAAAACTTCAATATGATTGCCCCCTCATTAATCCACATTTTTTCAAACGTATTAATTTCATCATAAGCACGCATCCATTCTTGTTCTGATGCAAAACCTTCTACACGTTCAACGAGGACACGCCCATACCAACTGCGATCAAAAATACCGATATGACCACTTTTAGGCATGGTTTTAGCAAATCGCCATAAATAATGATGATTGAGTTCGACATCTGTTGGTGCGCTAATGGCATTGACTTCATAACCCGTAGGATCTAAGTAAGTCCTTACCCGTTTAATATTTCCACCTTTACCGGCCGCATCCATCCCTTCGTATACAAGAATTAATGGAATTTTTCTTTCATACAATGCGAATTGTAATTCTCTCAATCTTAATTGGAGCGCTTCAATTTTATCTTGATATGCTTCTTTTGACACTTTATTTTTGGGTTTATCAAATAAATGTGGTTGAAAATGAGGTGTAAAATGACCGTCATTTCTATCTTTACGCTTTTGATTTTTTTCAATGGCTTTAGACAAGCGTTCTTGAAGATGCTCATACATCGTTATCATTGCATCTTCCCTATGACTATAGTCGATTTCTTTCCATGTCTCATCTAACATCGGTTTTAATGTTTCTAAATACACTTCTGGTGAAACAATTTGTTCATATTCTTGTGCTTTCCAACGTGTTAATGGATTAGCTTTCATATGTGCAATATGCTCTTCTCGTTTTTCTTCATTAATATGAATAAAAAATTTGATGATTTCATGATTATCGTCTTGGAGCATCGATTCAAAGCCATGAATTTCATTTTTGAGTATCTTCTCATCTTTAAAAAGCGGGTATTTAATTTGATGAACTTTATAATCCACAAAATGTGAATACCAACTTCTAAAATAAATATTAATATGTCCTTTCTCAGGTAATGTTTCCCAAAAACGTTGTAAAAATGGATACCTTAAGTCATATTCAGAAGGTGTTTTAGTGGCAATAAATTTCGTATATTTGGCATCTAAATTCAGTAATAAGTCGTTGGTCAAGCGCGTTTTCCCTGATGCTGCTACCCCTTCAAAAATAATCATCATAGGTATGCCGAGTGCGTGTGTTTGTCGTGTTAATCTTGCAATTTCTAAACGTAACATATCCAGTTTTTTCATCATTCTCACCTCATTACTCTTATTATATAAAAGTCGTTTCAAAATGAGCAATGGAATATCCTCTTTACATCATGAATATCTTGACAAGCCTTTTTTATTCAAAACTTCTCCATAGTTTCATTACAATTCAACTTTGTTCTGTAATATTTGTAATATATGTCGATTTCTATTAATTCATAAAACATTCCTATAAACCTTGTTAACATCATCTTTAGTAATATTAATAGTTATGAACAACTTTTTAGTAACATGACAGTTATGTTACAAATCGACAAAATGAAAAGCGATTGTAATGTTTTGTTATTTACGCGTAATTTACAAAAGGTCGTTTCATTGGTAGAGTGTGGTTGTTGAATTTTTTAATTACGCATACTTTTGAAAATGAATATATAAAAACTTACTTTACTGGAGGACTTATTTACTATGAAAAAATCATTACTCTTAACTACTACACTTGCAGCAACAATCGGAACAGCAGGATTAGCAGCAAGCGGACACGATGCAAATGCAGCAGAACAAGGGATTGATCAAGTTAAATTAGCAGACATGGCGCAACATAACGATCCATCATTAAACCAACACCCTATTGAAGACGGTTCATACGACTACAACTTCACTTTAGACGGTGTATCATATAACTTCTGGTCAAACGGTGTACAATTCGGTTGGTCATACAACGGTTTTGGTCAAGCAACACAAGACCACTCATCAATTGCACAACCAACACAAATGGCTGACGTAAGTGGACAAGCTTCACAACAATCTTACAGCAATAGTCCATCAACAACACAACAAACTACTGGTCAAGCACCAAAACAACAAGCAGCACCATCTTACCAAACGACTTCAACTTCAACTGGTTCAGTAAGATTAGCAAATGGGAACACTGCTGGTAGCTATGGTACAAGAGCAGCTCAAGATTTAGCGGCACGTACTGGTGTTTCAGCATCAGTATGGGAAGCTATTATCGCTCGTGAATCAAATGGTGACTTAAATGCTCGTAACGCTTCAGGTGCATCTGGTTTATTACAAACAATGCCTGGTTGGGGTCCAACAAACACTTATGAGCAACAAATTAATGCAGCTGCAAAAGCATACAACGCACAAGGTTTAGCTGCTTGGGGTATGTAAGCCTAACATAAGGTTTAGCTGCTCGGGGTATGTAAGCCTAACATAAGGTTTAGCTGCTTGGGGTATGTAAGCCTAACATATAGATAAAAAGAACTTGAAGTGTCCTGAACACTTCAAGTTCTTTTTTTTTTTCTATACATCAATCTCCCGCAATACGTGTGTTGTCGTAAACAAAATGATTGCATTGACTTACGATGACTTATACAATAGGAACAATCTAAAAAACAAGGTGAGCTTATGAAACAATGGTTTTTTCCTGTGCTCTTTTTAGGGATCGTCATTGTGATTGCTGTCACAGTTGTCATGCATTACGATTCGATTCAGCACGAAACGTCCAATGAGTATCACGCTATTTTTAATCAAGACCGTAAAACTCACGGCTTTGGCACATATCATCGCGATTTATCTTTTAACGGTGACAATCGACATTATGGTAACGACTACCGTTTACCGGAAGACACACCAGTCCTTGCCCCTACGAATGGCACTGTGACAAGAACTTTCAAAGACAAACTCGGTGGCAATGTGTTAGAAATCCGCGAAGAGAATGGACAATATTTTCAATGGTTTATGCATCTCAATGAATTCAAAGTGAAAGCTGGCGATACCGTATCCCCTGGCGATGTCGTTGCGTTGTCTGGAAATACGGGTGAGCAAACGACAGGACCACATCTCCACTTTCAACGGATGAATGGTGGCATCGGAAATCGTTTTGCTGAAGATCCTGATGACTTTATTGACCAACTGCCTGATGAACAGCGGAGTCTTTACAAACTGACTTAACGCTATCGACCGATTTTTACGTAAAATTAAAAACAGGCGCTTTGAGAAAATATGTCTCTTTGCGTCTGTTTTTTTATAATGTTGCAAGTTTCCCATTTTATCCATTGAAATGAAAAATAAAAATATAAGACACGATAAGCGAAATGGGTTTAACGTTTTCAAATATGTTGCCTGAGAATGGATTAGAAACACCTTCAAGTATATATCCTCTTCCTCCGTGTCACATTGACGTAATCAATACTATGGCATGCACTGACAGTTGTTTGGCTCTCAAACGCCTATTCAATACCCTAGTAAGCATAGTACGATTCAAGTCATCATCCCAAATACATCATAGCTCCATTAACATGTTCCTAGCTTTTCCCTGTCACGCTGAATACTTAAATGGATTCGTTGCATTTTTTGCTCCACATCACCAATTTCTAACGCGCATTCTTTCAAAGTATCACAATACATTTCTGAGTCGCCACGTTGATTTTTATAATGCATCTTGTGCTCTAAACTCGCCCACATGTCCATACCAATTGTGCGTAACTGGATTTCTACAGGTGCGTCAATCATGCCATCCGTAAGAAAAATCGGCATAGATATGACGATATGTAAACTTCTATAACCATTTTTCTTTGGATTTTCAACATAATCTTTACGCGTTAATAACTGAATATCCGTTTGTTTCAATAACAATTGTTCGACCGTATAAATGTCGTCAATATAGTTACAAACGACTCGAATTCCTGCGATATCCATAATATTTTCTCTTGCTGCTTCTGCGGTTAGCGGATATCCTTTTCGTTTCAATTTTTGTAATAAGCTCGGAATCTCTTTGACGCGACGTTCCATGTGGTGAATTGGGTTGTGTGCGTATTTAATTTGAAAATCTTCGTCTAAAATACGTAACTTTGTACTAATTTCTTCTAAAGCGGCACGATATAAATGTTCTAGTTCGATAAATGCGACAATTTCTTCAATACTTCCAATGTCTTTCAAATCTCTGTTCATATATTTGGCAATTTCTTGTCTTAGGCTCTCTTCATTAAAAGGTGTGTTTTTATCTACGAACATTTCTTTCACCTCAACATAACTGTATTTAAAATCCAAGTCCTAAATGCTATGTTATCTTTCATCATCATATCAGGTTAGTTAGGTCTTTACTACTTTTCCTTAAAGATAATGTAAAGGTTAAAATTTATATAAAAACTTGTCTTTAAATATAAGTGTTTTTCGATAGAATCACGTTTTTCCATCATTTCAATGTACATAAGTCGTTGTGCGTTCGCCTAAAAAATGTTGCCTCTTGAATGACAGATGTGTGAGAAATGTCACTTTGAACGATACTTTGCGTATAAAAAATACAGCTGAATGGCTATCACTCAACTGTATGTCTACTCTTATAATTATAATTAACGATATTGCACAATTTTTTCTACGTCTAAACGAGATGTTGGTCGGCCTTCTTCAGCCGCTTTACCGATTGCGATAATCATAACAGGAACATAGCGTTCTGGATCTAAACCAAGACCTTCAGCGATGTCCTCACGATTGAAACCACCAATTGGATTTGTTTCATAACCGTGTTCACGTGCAACGAGCATGAATTGCATTGCCGCTAAACTACTATCGACTTTAACAATATCGTTCATAGATTGTTGATCTAGTCCTTCATACATTGCGACAAATCTGCCTACTAATTCGTCTTTTACTTCTTGTGGCATATAACCTTTTTCAACTGCTGCACCGTAAATTTCTTCAGCATGTTCATAGTTCAACATGTCACCGAAAATAACAATCATTGCCGCAGATGTATCATTTTGACGGCTATTGAATTGTACAAGTGGACGTAATGTATCTTTACCTTCTTCAGTATCAACAACGACAAAGCGCCATGGTTGCATATTAATAGATGAAGGCGCTAATGTTGCCTTTCTAATCATTTCATTCATTTCTTCACGTGGAATTTTTACTTCTGTATCAAATAACTTTACAGAACGACGGCCTGTAAGTATGGTTTCAAAATTTTGATTGTGTGCCATAAAAGTCACCTTTCCTCTTATAATGTAAACATCGCATTAAATAAAGCGCGATTCAATTATATTTTATACATAGTTTTGAATCAAGAAAAAAGCATGTATAATAGTAGTAACTATTGTTAAAAAGTATTGGGGGTCTTCAACATGACAAATCATCCAAAAGCGCTTCATGACGAATTATGTTTCTTATTTTATGTTGCATCTAAAGAAGTCATAAAAAAGTATAGTGCTTGTTTAAAAGAATACGAACTCACATATACAGGCTATATTACACTGATTTCAATTGGCGATGATGAAGTCGTCAACATTAAACGTCTCGGCGATCGCATTTATCTTAATTCTGGTACTTTGACACCGCTAACGAAAAAATTAGTGACACAAGGCTTGATTAAAAAAGTAAGAAAGCCTGAAGATGAACGCAATTTGAATATCTCATTGACAGATAAAGGGCGCGAATTGAAACAACAACTCAGTCACTTGAACGAAGAAGTACATGCCTCACTTTCAATGGAAGGGACCAACATGACAGAATTAGTCGGAATCTTGCAACGATTTCTTGAAAACAACTTTCCTTCTCACCCTGTAACAGTCTAATTTGACAACTGCATCACTATGATGTTGACGAGGGGACAATGCTTTATAGATCTAAATATCGCTGTCCCCCCAATATCATTACAGTTATTTCTTTGAGCGATATTGTTTATAATAGCGCAAATCTCTATGATAGTCGGACTCATGGAGTAGAATGACTTCACTTCTCACACATTTCTACTCCTCCGATGTCGTTGTCGCTACTCACACCTTATTTTCAAACACTTTTATTATTTAAATTGATGCCAATATTGACGAAATAGATAAGAGACGCATCGATGCATCGGTGCTTGTGTCACACGATATACGCTCCATGGCAATCGCGGTACAAAGTCATGCAATGCGATTAAACATGTTGTCGTATCACCTTCTAATCGTCTAAACTCCATGCGGGCTGCACGTCCACTTTGTTGTGCAAGCCATCCTCCTGTAATATTCAAAATCACACGTTGTGATAAGTCGCTGTTCGGATGATGACGCATCTGAATAAGCGGAATTTTAAAAGGCATGAGCACGATTGTAAACTGTTGCCCATCATAAATCCCATTCACGAGACGTCCATTCAATGTTTTTAAAAATCTGCCATACATTGCAGTGACCGCTTCCATCGAGACATTTTGCGGAATATCCAATGCTTGAATCGCGCGTACAGTTTGACGCTCCTCGCTCCATTGATAAAGGACGCGACGTTGTGGAAACCATTTCGTCGTTTTAAGTGGGTGATGAACCACTTCTATTTGAAAAGCAGCCATCGTTTGTTCGAGTATCGGCTGCAAATGTGATTGCCAAACGATACATTGTTTAATATTTGCTTGTTTCATCGCAACACCTAAATTATCATATATCAATCGTTGCAATTGCATTGAATGGCTTTGTGTCAGCCTCGTATTAGAAAATAGCGGTGTCCCAATCACGACAACGAGCGCAATATCTTTTAATGCTTCTACCGTACTTGAAAGATCAAACAAATCTATCTCACGTGTTTGTGCGACAGTCGTTTGTCTCATCGTCGGTGGTGTTTGTACAAAGACGTCATGTCCTTCAGCAACCAACATGGCTACAAAATTATGCGTATAAGGATGACCATCAGTAATCACTAAAATATTCACTATGTCTTTCACTCTCTCATCTGTTTTCATTTTTTAGTATTATACCACTTCTCCACTTTCATACACTGAATTCTGGTAGATTCTCAACAAAAATTAACAAATGATGAATGTCAGCTGCTTCATCAGAAAACACAAGAAAAGACAAAAGTTTAAAACTGCCCTTGCAATTCCCCACATTTGTCTTTCATTTCTATCATCGACATGCATATGATGACACGTCTAATTTTGACTGAAAATAAACATCATCATGATCGTCAATGTTGTCAACACTGCACCAATGATGACCCATGTATTTGGATTAATTTTGCCCTTTTGCCCCGTCTGACGAAAAGCACGAATGGCCGTAATCCAAGCAATGACGGTCAGCACTGTCAAAATAATTAATATGATATACACCGCTAGCACCTCCCGCGTTCAATCATGAATAACTTCATATTATCATAAAAATAATAACAGAAAAATATAAAGTGCGGATGTCACAAAAATATCGAATCCTAAAAGTTTTGGCACTCATGCATAACGGTGCTATCTCATTCTTATCTACCTCATTAGAAAGCAGGAAAATGGTCAATTGGTCTATACAATACATACACTGTTTGTCGTGCCGCAAAGAGGTGGATGTGAAAAAACATGGCTTGAACCTCTCATGACTAAAGTCACGAGTATTCTCGGCTTTTGATAAAGTCTTGCACGATTTGATAACCATCTTCTGTATCATTATTCGTGATTTTTTTAAGAATCTCTGTCTTTAGTGAGTGTTCAATATCTAAACACATATGTAGTAAAAGATAATGTAATCTCATATCTAAAGTTGCAAGGTCTTACAGTGCAGAAAATTCAAAATTATAATTCCCACTACTATCTTTACGTATATTTTTCCTAAAAGAACAATTAAACTTGGATACAGAAAAGCGGTAGAGCAATTGCTTTGGGACTATTTACTGGTATATGGAGATAAAACAGAAGAGGATTTAAGAGTTTTAACATTTTCTGGGCGTATAGAACTTCTAAATATTAGAGATTCTAAATGGTTAGGGAAGCTTATAGCATGGGTAGGAAATGACCGTGCACACCCGTTTCAAAGACATATGGAAATGTCTACAAATGATATGAAAGTATTGCATGATATATTAATAACTGAAATTGTAAGGTGATTAAGATCAATAAATACAAAGAGTATCACGAAAGAAATTAAATAATTAGAATATTTTGTCTTAGATTGTTGTCATCAAGAATTTTAAAATCAAAGAGTAAATTCTGTATTTGTATATGGGAATTTATATAATTAATTTTTATAATATAGATAAATTTAGTGCCCTTTTGAAATCAAACCCATCGCTCATAAGTAGTATAGTGAATGGGTTTGATTTTAATAATGAGAAAAATTAAATTTGTTCATATACGTCTTTAAATTTTATCTTGAATATAACTAATAAAATAAGCATACCTATCGAACAAAAGAAGTAAATTAAGAAATAATTCAATGGAATTAAGAAACCAAATAATACATAAGATACTGGAGTTATTGATGAACTCATACTTTGAATTATTGAGAAAACTCTAGATTTATAATTTTCATCAACAATCTTTTGTAACATAACTTGAAAAGGTATATTGTTTAATGCAACTGAGAAACCTAAAAATAGATTTGATATTAATATAATAATAAATAGGTAAAATTTAGTTATAGTATCAAAATAAGTCAGGGATACGATAAATAAAGATACGGCTTGTAGTAGCATTGAAAATAAATATAAAAATTTCAATCGATTTTGGATATTTAATATTGAAATTAATATTGATGAAGCTACTATTGCACCCCCTAAAGTACCTTCTGCTAATCCCAAGTATTTAGCATTCATATTTAAATGATTAATTATTATAATCGGTAATCCTACAATAAGAGAATTACATAAGAAATTAATAAATAAGTTAATGATAAAAATAACCTTCAGGTTATTTATAGAAATCAAATGCTTTATCCCATCCAAGAAACTATGTGTGAATTTCTGGCTTCTACTTGTTATATTTCCTGATTTAAATTTTAAAAGTAATAATAAAAGAAAGGCAACAAACTCTGTAAACATATTGATTAATGCCAAATATTTCAAGTCAATTAGAGTGACTATTAAACCTCCTAATAGAGGTGTAATTAGAACTGACGAGGATTGTATTGTTTGTCTAATTGACACCACTTTTTCTAAATAATCTCCGGTTATAAATTTTAAATTAGAAGAAATAGTTGTTTTTACTATCGAGTCCACGAAGACTAAGACGACCATTACAAGAAATATTGTGTAAACTTCATCATTGTAAATTAAAAAGAAAATAAACAAAATAATGATACTTAAAAGTTGTCCTGTTATTAAAATTAATTTATTTGAATTTCTGTCAATTAAATTACCTAAAAAAGGTGATGAAACTGTTGTTATTACAGCAAGAATAGCCAAATAAGTACCAAAAGTAGAGCCTGAATGAGTTATTTTAAGTACATAAAAACCACACGCGAAGGTAAAAATTGAAGAAAAAAATATTGATATTGTTTCAAAAATTATTAATATTATTGATTTATTCATATTATCTCCCCTTTATAACAGTTTAATCTAAAAAAAATCTTTTTGAAAGCCTTTACATTTCTGAAAATTCCGCTAATATATATGTTGTGAGGAATATTAATGATAAATATGATAATGACTCACAATAAATTCAGCTGAATTATAAAAATTCGAAAGGGGAAATTATTATGACATTAGTTTTTGAAATTAAAGAGAATGAAGAATTAGTAGCAGAAAGTACAGGCGTTAATATTGGAGGTTGTATTGACATTAGTTAAATAATCATGGGGAGTGTATTTACACTCCTCTTTTTATTAAACAATTGGGGTGATACAATGAAGTCTAAATATACTATTGCATACGACGCGCTAATAGAACCATAAAAACGCGATTTACGGGACCATGTAAATCGCGTTTTTCAGTACCACATAAATCGGCCATTTGGTACCAGTACTACTATTTAATTTTTCTCAATGATTCACCCTCTAAAAATATTTTATATGACTTTGATACAGCTCTATCTAAAATCGCATCTGCGATGGCTCCACCGCCTAATTTCTTATGCCATTCTACAGAAGTCATTTGCGAACAAAGTATTAATGACTTTTCGCGGCTTCTTATTTCAAACACTTCCATTAAATACTTTTGTTCTTGTTCAGTTGTATTAGTTAATAAGAAATCATCAATTACTAAAATATCAGCTCTTCCAAGTTTCTTTAATAATCTATCCAACGTATTATTATATTCAGCTTGTTGTAATTTACTTAGTAAATCAGTCATTCTAAAAAATAACCCTGTATGTCCATTGTCAATTGCGTGGTTGATTAATGCGCAGGCTAGATAGCTTTTGCCAGTGCCGGTGGCGCCCTGAATAATGACATTATTATTGTAAAGAATATAGTCATTAGTAGATAGCTGTTCAATCGTTTCAGGTTTCAATTTTCTTTTGGATGAATAGATTAAATTCTCTAATCTTGCATTAATCACAGATAAATTCGCAGCTTTTCTATATCTCTCTTTTTTATTCCTTAATCTAGTATCTGATTCTTCTATTATTATTTTTTCTAATATATCTAAAGTGGATAGGTTTTGATTACTTTGATTAGTATAGATATCACTTAAATGATCTGCCATAACAGACATTTTCATTTCTCTTAATAATCTTGTTAGGTTACTTAATCTTTCTTTATTATTTATCATAGTAATTAGCTCCTCTTAAAAATGATTGTTCAGGAGCATTACCGCTGTTAGAATTTAATTGGAAAGCTCCACTTGATAATATATTTTTTATTAAGTTAAATCCAGGATTCATTGATTTCTCTAAGGAGATTAGGCAGGCATTATCCAGAGTGCGATCTGTATATTTGTCTGCCAATTTTAATAAGGAATGAACTCTTTTATAGTGACGCTGCTCAGGACCTTCCTCGAACATTTTCTCCACAACAATTCTTGTATTAGGTCCGATTCTAGATGCCCATTTTAAATATCTCTTACTGTTCCACTCACCATGTGTGCTACTATTAGTAGGAAAGTGGTCGTTAATAGAAGTATAGCCACCAGGATGTTTATATAGAGTTGAATGTTCGCATAATAATGTTTCATTTTTATATATCTTAATAGTATTTTTTGAAATTTTAAGTTGAACAGTATCGCCAATATATTGATGAGGAACAGAATAGTTATGCTTCTTATATGTTATATGTGAGTTAGCAAAAACTTTAGCTGTTTTATACTCACAGAATTCATATTTACAGGCTGGTAAACTCTGAAGTGCACTGCGTTCATGTTCTTCGAACAAGGAAAATCTAGATCCTTTTTTCTTTTGAAAAGGTTTCTTATTGAATTTCTCTAATTCTGCTAGCAGGAGATTGTTATATTGTTCTATACTGAAACATTGATAGTTTCTCATCTTGGCAATGATATAAGTTGTTAATTGCTTAACAGTATTTTCTACTGTAGCTTTATCTTTTGGTTTACGAACGCGTGTTGGCATTATGATTGTTCTAAAGTGAGTGGCTAAATCCTCATAACTACGGTTAAGTATGATACCTGTTTTTGAGTTTTTAATCACTCCTGTTTTTAAGTTATCTGATACAAGTAAAGTAGGAACACCTCTAAAATAATTAAACATTTCCACATGTGCATTTATCCAATTTTCTTGTTTCATATCGGTACAACCATAGGCGAATGCATATCCACTGAAAGGTAAGACAGCAACGAACAAATACCCATAAATAACTTCACCTGTTGTAGGATCAATCCAACGGATTTTAGAACCAGCCCAATCAACTTCAACTCTTTCTCCAGCTTTATGACGAATTATTTCTGAAAAAGATTGTTTTGATAAGTATTCATTAAAGTACTTTCTGAACTGAGTTAATTGATAGTAAGCCCTATTATTTAAACGACAAGCATGCACATACTCCTCCCAAAGTAATTTCATAGTAACACCAGGTTGGGATAATGATTTTGAAAGCTCTTTATAGTCAGGCATCGTAAAATCATTATCTTTAAATTTCATTTTTGATTGATTTTTTCTAACATCAAACATATCTGATATTCTTCCTATGTCCCAATTTCTTAATATCTGATACGATAATTGATTTTCCTTAGCAATATCAATTGTTCGTTTTACCAAAGTCCTACCTGAACCCACGCTTTCACAAATCTTCCTTTGACTAAATGACAACTCATGTAGTCTAATAATTTCTAAATAATTAGGCATAAAATCCCTCCAAAAAAAATTTGTACAAAGTGTACAAGTATTTTTATATCATTAAAAAGTAGTAATAAGCGTAAAAAAATAAACTCCAGTAAGGAGTTTATTCAGGTGGTATCAAATTAGCGTTTTTAATGCGACTGGAAAATGCGATTTGGGTGGTCTCATTTACTGCGTTTTTATGGTACTGTTAGAGCGTTGTTTTCATACTATTTCTGAAAAAAATGAATCTCATATATTCTTTCATAGTTTTTTATCAAATAAAACTATTAAGGCTCCATTAGAAGCTATTAAATCATACGAGGATTTAAAAAAGGTTAATGGCATTAATGAATATTTAGAAAGATATCAATTTGAAGCTTCAGATTCCGATGACGATCATTGGAATGAATATTTTGTGGAGATAAAAGAGGAAAAATTACAATTGATTATTATGCCTCATCAAAATTGTAATTTTAGATGTGCTTATTGTTATGAAAAATTTGAGAAAAACAAAATGAGTGAAGATGTGCAAAAATCTCTAGTAAAATATGTTGAACGAAAATTACAAGACGACTCTAAAATTAAAATGCTTTTAGTTAATTGGTTTGGAGGAGAACCACTGCTTGCAAAAGATGTAATTTATAACTTAAGTGAAGAATTTATGAGAATCTGTAAAGAAAATAAAGTAAAATATGTTTCACAGATTACTTCAAATGGTTATTTGTTGAACTATGAAACTTTCAACAATCTATTGAAATATAATGTTTTGTATTATCAAATTACTTTAGATGGGGATAGTGAAACGCATGACAAACATAGAATGTTAATTGGTGGACAACCAACTTACAATAAAATCTTAAAAAATTTAGTAGAATCAAAGGACTCTAGAGATAACTTTAAAATAACCATAAGAATGAATTTAGGAATTGATAATCATAAAGCGGTTCCAAACTTTATTGCGACCATAAAGGAAAACTTTGATAATGATAAACGCTACGAGATTTACTTCCAGGACATTAGATATTGGGGTGGAGAGCATTCCATGAACGACTTGCCTGAAGAAGTTGTTTATAGCGAATTTCAAAATGCAGTTAAGAATGGTGCTAATATATGTAATTCTAAATCACTTTTTGCTAGAAATAGCTCTTGTTTTGCAGCTAGTCAGAACTCATTTGTAATTGGCGTTGATGGTTTATTATATAAATGTACTATAGCATTGTATGATGATATTAATAAAGTGGGTAAATTGGAAAAGGATGGGTCATTAAAATTAGATTCTGCTAAAATGAATCTTTGGGTAAATGGGGGTAAGAATGATTCGGTATGCCATTCTTGTCACTTTTCTCCAGTTTGTCACGGTGATAGTTGTCCATTACATCGAATTAAAAAGAAAAAACAACCTTGTCCAACAGCAAAGTATAATACAAAAGAAATTATTAATATTATTGATTCTAAGGGTGAGATTGATGCCGAACTATCAATTAAATAATGTAGAATTATATAAGCTTGAAGTGAGTGGGATTATAAAGATTCTTGAAAATAATAATTATAAAAACTTAAGTGAAGAACTTATAAGAAGCATATTTAAAAAGTACCCAGACTTAATTCTTAACGGTTATCACAATTTGTATGATCATTATATTAAAAATCAATTTAATGTTTTAAACTACATCTATTTAAATGAGCCTATTAAAAAAATAGAGAAGTTCTCTGATGCATTGAAAAAAGATGTGCTTCGCTTATCTGAAAATATTAAACTTTTAAGTGAAGAACTTAACAACGAAGATTATTACATACAATTAGCTATGCATTATTATTTGTGTTATGATACTGATAATTTTATTGGTGTATACAAACAAATAAATAAAAAACCTCCTGAATTGGTGAAGAGTTACATTGATGTACTATCTGTTAATGGATATAGTTTAAATGAAATAATAAGCCATATTTACTCTAATGTTAAAACTGATGTTTTGAAAATTAGATTATTAAATAGATCTTGTGTGTTGTTGTCCTATGCTAATCGTCCTAATGATGCATTACAGATAAGTTTTACTCTTGAAGGTGAAGCTAAAGATAAAGGCGATAATTTAATGTTAGCAAATGCTAAGAACGCTAAAGCTCTTGCATATTATAAGATTGATAAATTTCAAGAGGCTTATGATGAGCTAGCACAAGCAATAAAGCTTGTTGACAAACCTTCAAATAAAAAGTTGTTTGAATTGTTAAATAATAATCTTGGAAAACTTTTAAGGTTTATATGAATAGATCCCGTAATTGGGGTCTAATTTTTATTCACCTAATCAAACATATGTTCTATAATGTAGATACTTAATCTTAGTGGGGTGAAATAAATGTATGACTATTTCCAATGTCAACAAAGAGATATATTATGTGTTGATTTAAAAAGTTTCTTTGCTAGTGTATCGTGCATTTTAAATGATTTAGATCCTTTAAAAGTTAAATTGGCAGTAGTGGCAGATACTAAAAGACAAGGGTCTGTTGTGTTAGCATTTATACCAGAACTGAAGAAAATGGGAATTAAAACAGGGTCTCGTTTGTTCGAAATTCCACAAAGAACTGACATATATATTACTAACCCGAAAATGCGAACATATATGAAATTATCAAATGAAATTTCTAAGATAGCTTTGAATTATTTGCCACATGAGGATTTTCGTCAATATAGTATTGATGAATTTTTTATGGATATTACAGAGTCATTCCATTTATTTGCTAATACACCGAAAGAATTTGCTGAATTATTACAAGAAAAAATATTCGATTCAATAGGAATTAAAAATACAATTGGCATTGGATCGAATATGTTTTTGTCAAAAGTAGCTATGGATATTGAAACGAAGAAAACAAATAATGCCATTGCTGAATGGCGTTATGAAGATGTACCTTGCAAATTATGGAAGATTGATAATTTAACCGATATGTGGGGCATAAATAAGAGAACAGCTCAAAAGTTAAATAAAAGAGGAATATTTATAGTAGGACAGTTAGCGCAATACCCTTACGAATATTTAAAAAGAGACTTTGGGTTAATTGGTATCGAGTTACACTTACATGCTAATGGAATTGATGAAAGTTTAATTAGAAAACCACACAAAATAAAAAACAAAGGGCTTGGTAAAAGTCAAACTCTAATGAGGGACTATGAATTACATGAGTTAAAAACAGTTTTAAGTGAGCAAGTAGAGGATGTGTTTTATAGATCAAGAAAAAAGGGAGTTGGATCTATGTCAAGAATCCGGACACAGAAAAAAGAGAATTCTACCGTGCTTTGCTTGCTAGCCTATCATGTACTTTTAAAAATCAAAAATACATTCTAAGCTAGGTTATTTTGTTGCGTATTTCTTCTCAAATTCAATGTAGTTAGTAGTATTTACACTTGTATCTTCATTATAGCTTAATCATTTTACTTGAATAGCCACTCCTTTGATTTTTATAAACCTTTCTCACACGCGTGCAGTGAATACGTAAACCATTAGATAGAAGATGGTTGAAAACGGAAAAATACTAAATTTATCACGGTCATATTCATCTATTAATGACTTTTTAACTTAATTCAGGCAGAAGTCTCCCATCCTCTATAGGTGGGTGATGAATGCCGTTCGGTATGAGGGTTACCGTTGGTAACTCGAAAACCGACACGCAAGGCTCATCGCCTTTTTATTTTGTTCTATGTTATAATCAGTCTATATAAGAAGTGAGTTGATATAACATGAAATTAGATACTAATAATCATTCGGTGTTTCTTCTCTATTATCATCTTGTGTTGGTTACTAAATACCGTAGACATGTGATTGATGATAAAATTTCTGAATTTGCTAAAACAACTTTTGTACGAATTGCAGCGTCTTATCATATTACTCTAGTTGAGTGGAATCAGGATAAAGACCATGTTCATATTATGTTCAAAGCACAACCAAAAACAGAATTGACAAAATTCATCAATGCCTATAAAAGTGCCAGTTCGCGTTTGATAAAACGCGACTTTCCAAAAGTAAGACAGTTTCTTTGGAAAGAAATGTTTTGGTCTAGAAGTTTTTGCCTTTTGACAACTGGTGGCGCACCAATTGACGTTATAAAAAAATATATTCAGAATCAAGGTTATAATCATAAATAGAGAGGTGCGTAGCTTATGGAACGACTCAAAGCATATAAATTTAGAATCTATCCAACTGAAGAACAAAAAATTTTCTTCGCTAAGTCTTTCGGTTGTGTCCGTAAGGTCTACAATCTAATGCTTGATGATCGAATGAAAGCTTATGAAGAAACTAAGAATGTTTCTTCTAAAAAAATGAAGTTCCCGACACCAGCTAAATATAAGAATGAATTTCCATTTTTGAAGGAAGTAGATAGCCTTGCCTTGGCTAATGCACAACTCAATTTAGACAAGGCATATAAGAATTTCTTTAGAGATAAATCTGTTGGATTTCCTCGGTTCAAAAGTAAGAAGAATCCCGTTCAAAGCTATACCACTAATAATCAAAATGGCACAATATCCTTGATTGATAATAAATTCATCAAAGTTCCTAAGTTGAAGTCATCAGTTAAAATAAAGCTTCATAGACAACCTAAAGGTATTATCAAATCAGCTACAATATCACGCCGTTCAAGCGGTAAATACTATGTTTCTTTATTGTGCAAAGAAGAAGTTGTCGAGTTTCCTAAAACTAATTCTGCAATTGGAATTGACCTTGGAATCACTCATTTTGCCATTTTTTCTGACGGTCAAAAGATTGATAATAATAAGTTCACTTCGAAAATGGCACAGAAACTAAAACGTGAACAACGTAAGTTGTCGAGACGTGCCCTGTTAGCCAAAAAGAAGGGTATCAATCTCTTTGAAGCCAAAAACTACCAGAAACAAAAACAGAAAGTTGCACGACTACATGAAAAGGTAATGAATCAACGCACTGACTTTCTAAACAAGTTGAGTACAGAGATTATCAAAAATCACGATATTATCTGTATTGAAGACTTAAACACAAAAGGTATGTTGCGAAATCATAAACTGGCTAAAAGCATTTCTGATGTGTCATGGTCTAGCTTTGTGATTAAGCTACAATACAAAGCTGACTGGTATGGACGTGAAATAGTCAAGATTGATAAATGGTTTCCATCAAGTCAAGTCTGTTCAGACTGCGGACATAATGATGGCAAGAAAAATCTCAAAATTCGAGAATGGTCTTGTCCTATTTGCCATGCTCACCATGACCGAGATATAAACGCGAGCATCAATATTTTGACCGAAGGGCTACGAATGCAAACATTAGCTTAGAAAAGACCGATAACCGTAGGGTCTACGGGGATAGCTTGGTCAATAAGAGAAACCTCTGTTAGTAAAGAAATACACTTACAAGTACGCTCTATTCCCAAGAAGCTCCCACTTCAAGCGTTAAGAACCTTTATGTTTTAGCTAAGTGGTGAGTAGTTCACTAGAACAACATCAATAAGATTGGAAGCATGACAGAACTCATAACGGCTGATAATATCATACCGATTGAACTAAATGCGCCTGACTCTAAATCCATTTCCAAAGCACGTGCGGTTCCAAATGCATGAGAAGAATTACCAAATGTCATGCCTCGTGCAATGGAAGATTGAAAGTTCGTCATACGGACGAGGGTGGCACCCATCATACTTCCTAATAAGCCCGTAGCGATAATGAACAGGATGGTAATGGTATCCTCGCCACCAAGCTGATGTGACACTTGAATGCCGACCGCCGCTGTAATTGAACGGGGTAACAATGTCACAATATCTTCGCGTCCATAGCCAAGTAATTTTAAAGAAAAATAAATTATGGAGAAATTTAAAATTACAGCTGTAAGTACACTAACGAAGATTGTTTTGAAATACTTTACAATCTTGTGCCGGTTTAAGTACAGTGGAAAAGCTAAACACACTACTGTGGAACTCAATAGCTGATTAATCCATTGCCCTCCCACCATATAACCGTGATAGTCGATATTAAAAAGCAATAATATCGCAATAACGCCGATAGATGTCATCAAAGCGGGGTTGAGAATAGGTGATTTAAACTTAACATATATTTTTTTGGACAACATAAACATCACGACTGTCAAAACAATCATCGCAATACCTTGTAAGATAATCATGATTGCTTTTGTCCTTTCTGAAAGATACGACCTGTCACCATTTTTTCAGCCAGTAATCCAGAAGTATATGCGACGAGTACCGTACCTACAGCAACTAATGTAAAAAATATAATAAAGTTAATGTTAATTTCTGAGACGACATCCATCAATCCTATCACGGACGGAACGAAGAAAAACACCATCGTCGCGAGTAGAAAATTGGCACCTTCTTTAATCCATTCAACTTTAATCATTTTGAATTGAAGCAAAATGAAAAACAAGAATAACCCAATAATACTACCAGCTAGGGGGATGTTGAAAAATTGCTAGATTTGATTACCTAACATCGTAATCCCATATATGATGAATAATTGCGTTACAGTTTTCAATAGCCGTTTCATCTTTGCCATTTCAATCATCCTTTCTTCGTTCGAATGATTCTATTGTAACGGGTCATCAACCATTATAAAAATATTGCTTTTTCATGTTAATTATTACTTTTATCTATGGAACGGCTTTCAGGTACTGTCGTTAACGGTAAATGGATATTCAGATAATCTAAAAATGTTTGTGTGGCATGATTTAAATAGACGTCCTTACGCCAAATGACCCCCATCGTCCAATCCACTGTACTGTCTTCAATCGACAACACACGAATTTCTGGGTTCCGACTAATGAGACGTACATTGCTATTCGGCAAAATACTGATACCCATTTTTGCGGTAATCAAATGTTCGATAAATTGCCATTGCGAAATTTTAGATACGATATGCGGTACGAAGCCTGCTTGTCGCGTTAACGCAATAATTTTGTCATTAATATAAAAGTCTTCATTAAACATAATAAAGTCTTCATCTTTTAATGCTTTAAATGCCACTGTTTGTTGTTGGGCCAGTGGATGGGTATGATGCATGACGACTTTGAACTCCTCTGAATACAATGGAAATGAATCGAACATTTTACTATCCACAGGTAAAGAAGTTAATCCGAGGTGAATTTCATTGTTGCGCACTTGATTTTCAGTCGTTTTACCCCCATTTTCGTCCAAATTAAAAACGACATTCGGATACTGTTGATGAAACTGTCCGAGTACTTGAACTAAACGTTCCATATCCATCAACGCAGAAATACCGATAGAAATATAACCTTTCTCAAGACCAAGCAGACTACTGATCTCATTCGGCAAACTTTCGTATAGTTTTAATATTTCAACGGCTTTATGGTAAAACACTTCTCCCACGTCCGTCAGCAACAATTGGCGACGTGTGCGATCAAACAGCGGCTGACCAATCTCAGACTCCAACTCTTTAATCGCCTTACTGATCGTCGGTTGCGCGATGTATAATGTCTCGGCTGCACGCGTCATCCCACCTTGACGTACAATCTCTATAAAATACTTCATCTGTTTAATATCCAATTTCACCCTCCATTCTTCCTCTTCATTATAGCGCAATGTTTCTTACAAATTGTATCGTGCACGGCGGTCTCATACAAATTTTGACACGCTTTCATTTTGAGGGTAATATAATACTAATTTTACATATTTTTTATCTTATACAATGGAGATATGCTTATGACATTACCTAAAAATGTGAAGTTACGTTTACTCATGTTGTTTATTCAAAATGCCTCTGTGAATGCCGTGTTTCCGTTTATGGCATTATTACTCACGCACTATTTAGGCGGTAAAAAAGCCGGACTTATGCTCATTGTTGGGATTTTATTAAAATTTAGCGGTTCGATTATCGGTGGTTATTTGAGCGACCATTTACCGCTTAAGAAGAAGGTCATCGCTTGTTTAACGACAATGAGTGCACTGCTCTTCCTAGGTATGGGGGCTGTATTAGCTCAGTTAGAAGGGTCACAGTCATTTCAATTATTATTTGTTGTTTTCTTGGCCTGTTATCTTCTCAATGAACTGTTTACTGCCTTAGCCAAGCCGATGTACAACGCTTTAGCTTTAGATAGTATTGACGAGACACACCGACAACGCTATGCCCGCTTCAAATATTGGATTTCGAACACCTCTACTGCGCTCGGGATGCTCATGGGGGGATTATTTTACAGTTCGTTCAAAGTGAGTTTATTTGTGTTGATTTTTATTTGTTTAACTGTGAATGTGTTGATTCTCTATTTTGGTGTACAAGAAGCACGACGCACAATCAGCCATCCATCAGCACGTCGCTTTGTGGCGATGTTTCAACGTTATCAAGTGGCATATCGGAATCGACCTTTCGTCTTATTGCTTATCAGTAGTATGCTCATATTAAGTGCGGAAATGTCGCTCTCATCCTATGTCGCAGTGCGTTTAGAACATCAATTCAAAACGTTTCAGTTGTTTGACTTTCCAATTGATGGCGTCCGTATGTTTTCGATATTGTTATTAATCAATACGTTGACGATTATTAGTTTAAGCTTTGCGATTTTACATTACTTTAAACGTTTCAAAGTTGCGACCATTTTAAATATTGGCTTTCTCTTTTTCGCAGGAGGCTATACGGTTGTCATGAGTAATAACCACGCACTCGTCCTTGTTATCTTTATGTTGATGGCCACGATTGGTGAAATTTTGTTCACGCCGACTGTGGAAGCAGAAAAAATACGGTTTATCCCTGCCGACACACGTGGTGCCCATTCTGCATTAGACAGTTGGGTGCCGATTGGTGCAGAGCTCATATCGCGGCTATTTTTAATCATTGGTACGGTACTCACACCGCTTATGATGTCAGGTTTAGTTTTCGCAACAGTCGTAACAGGCTTTCTCTTATTACTGTCAACCGTCAAACGTTATGAGGGGGTTTGAAAAAACATATTTAAAAGGCTGGGGGCATTTAAGTTTTCCCAGCCTTCCTATCGCTTTTTTAAACGATGCCTATCACAAATATAAAAATCACGCTTCACTGTAACTCAATGGTGACCTCGATGTGATTGTAAAATAATCGTACTGGCGTTTCAACACCTCGACTGCACAGTCACAAATTCAATCCATACGTATTTCCATTTATAGTACCGAAGAATGGTTGTTATCATTTTAATTAAATCCCTTTTCGTTTGATTTGCCGACTCAAAAATACCGTGATAAGTACACCATTCAGGATAGTGAGCCCTTTGAAAATTAATGAACTAAATGAAACGAAAAAGGCTGTTAATACAATTTCTAGTATCAAAATCAATAGAATCACTGCGAGCAAGACTTGCTGTGATTTTGGCATCGTGTGCTTACGTTCGTTCATTTAATCTCCCTTTATCTACTGACATGTCTGCATCTCGTACGTTATCATTGCGTGTTGTTACTTGCAATCATTTCCACTTTACTTCTTGCTGATACCATGCGATGACTTGATCAATTCGCGCAATCAATGTCGCCTCATCTTCTCCTTCGATCACAACTGACATGATATGATCCACACTCAATTGCGCTGCGCCAAATGGTTGGCCTGGTGTTGCCTTAAGGGATTGAAAAAGGACCCACTCTTCTTCTAACGGTTGCTGTATCCCTTGAAATGTCGCATTTTGAGGAGGTAACAAGATGAATCCGCCATACCGTTGAATTTGTGTGTACGCATCTACCTCGTCTGCACGTCCTGTTTGCAAGTAAAGACTCATTTGATTGAGCTGCATCCCAATAGCATGTTCTAGCGTACGACCGATTTCACCGCCCCCTGTACGACTCGCAATTTCACAAAAATAGATGTCGTTCGTCGGCGTCACGAAAAATTCGGCATGAAATGATCCGTTCGGCAATGTCGGTAATGCCCCAACGACTTGCTTCACTTGTTGTTGTAGCGCTTGACTGAGTGGATTGTCTGCCTTCAGCATATAGCTCGCTAACGGCTGATGATCCTTAAAGGCTAGACATCCATTGTAATAGTGCGACACATAGGCACACTTCACGTCTCCATTGTGAACAAGGCCATCGACATGATACATCTCCCCATCAATAAACTGTTCAATTTCATATCTTCCTAAGTCGGGATGCGTCTGTAAAAACGTGTCAATATCCTGGTGTGTGCGTGCAATCACGACATCCGACGAACCTGATCCATCAATAGGCTTGAGTACGACAGGGTAGCCGTATTTTCCTACAAATCGTTGTATATTCGCGCTGTCTATCGCTTTATCAAAGTGTGGTGTTTTCACTGATGTGCTTTGCAACAACTGTTTCATGAGCACTTTATCTCGATATGCTTCTGCACTCATCAGCGACTGACCCTCTAAATTCAACAATGCTCTAATTTTGGCCGCTCTTATCACGTCAAATTCCGAAATCGATAGCACATGGGTAATGTCATATTGTCGACTTAATTCGAGCGCACGCATTTCAATGTCAGGATTTACCATATAATGTTCAAATGCTTCAATACGTAAATAATCTTCGTCCGCATAACTGTCTTTTTTCTCAGCCGGACAAAATAAAATCATTTGCTCTACTGTATCCGGAAACCATTCATCATACGGTGTTTTTGCATGGTCCGTACTTGATAACATCAGTATTGTCATTCCACAACCACCTCAACCACTTCATGAATCCAATCAATTTTTTGTTGAACCGCTTCAGTCGACTCAGCTTCAAAAACGATATTGAGCACAAAACAACTCGAAAAGTGTTCAGGAGGCAAAACCACCGAATCTCCGTAATTTTTTAAAGGAATGACATCGTGCACACCTGGTATTTCAACTAAGCGGTCAAGCCCTTGAATCCCTTTAAATGTTCCAGCTTGCTCGGCCATGACGCTATAAAAACACATTTTCTTGGACGTTTGATCAAAAGTAGGCCAATTTTCAGTCACATCGTTACCAACTGCAACATCTAATATTTTTTCAATCAATGAATGGCCAGATGCACCTGGAACTAAATGTGATGTAATGAAGCCACCCCCTGGTCTTGCCGCTGTTTCGATCACTTTAAAACCGTCTTTCGTCACTCTACCTTCCAGATGAAATGCACAATGGTCAATGCCTAAACTTTGAATGGCTTGTGTCGCTTTCGCTTTAATTTCTTGTTGTAAGGCCGCATGTTTATCAGACGGAAAAATCGCAATGTACTCCAGTGAATATTCAGGTGTGACCGCTTTGTCCGTAATCCCTGCAATGCATACTTCTCCATTTTGCACGACACCTTCAACCGACACTTCTTCACCGACAAGATACCCTTCATAAATATAGTCATTCGGATAATAACGATACACTTTGTCACGTTCTGGTGATGTCGCATGACGTAATGTTTCGTACACATAATCAATACATGCTTCACTTTCAATTTTAAAAATCCCTTTACTTCCCGAAGCACCAACTGGTTTCAATATCCCTGGCGTCCCAATGCGTGCAACAGCATGACGTAAATCATCTTCACTGCGCACATTTTCAAAAGAAGGTGAAATGTCAGACACTTGGTCAAACGCCACACGCATTAAATATTTGTTGCGGGCATTTTTAACGTGCGACATCGGAATACCGGGTAATTGCAGACGGTCATTTAATTGCGCAACCAACTCTACATCTTTATCCGACCACGTTAATATGCCACTTAAAGGGTGCTGTTGATGATACGCGAGCACCGCTTCAACGACTGCTGTTTCGTCATACGTATCGATTTCAATCACTTCATCTAGTCCACTGTCAATCAGTTGTGGATCATGGTCTGTCATCAATACGACACGATACCCTTGTCTTTTCGCCTCAATCACCGGCGCAACTCGCTCTACTTTATGACTTCTTAAATTAATAAATAGTAATGTTTTCACGCACTTCACGCTCCTATGTTAAACCTCTATAAATTGCTGTTGATACCATTGACGATCATATGCCGTCATATCAAGTTGACTTTGATGTTCACGACAATAATCGAACCATGCTTGATATAGTGCACCAACAATCTCTTTGTAATAAAGCGCTTTCATTAAGTCTATTTCAGAATACACCACGCCAGACGTTTTCATCAACCGTAAATCGTAAAAGGCGTTTAACGTATACGGCGGACATTGAATCGCCCCAGGACAACGTATCGCATGTTTCACATTTGCAAATACATGCCCTTGATGATGTTGATTACTCCACTCTGTAATATCACTCATCACTGGCGGGAAATAGTAATGTCGCTGAATCCGATGTCGCTCATTCAAAAAATTCCCCGGTGTATAGTGCCAACTGTTGTATTCCATGCGTTTACTCATTGCCGTCAAAATACCTGCCAACATCTGACTTTGATCGCGAAAAGCTTGTTTCATCGCTTCACTCGGTATCGCGCAACAAAAATACATTTGTTGTTTCCATGCAAAAATTGTTTCTAGCTGATGATGTTTTAATGCATCATGATACATCCATGGCTGTCTAAACCCTCGCGTCATACCGACATCTGAATTCGTCGCCTGTATCGCATAACCTACCATTTTTTCGAGCAAAGTTTGAATCGCCGTAATATCCGGATGTTGCGCTATATCGTTTAGAAATGCGTCATAATACGTCTGTTCTGGCATCATCCCTAAAATTTGCGCTAATTCGTTCTCCATCGCTTCATCACGATACAGTCCCACTTCTTGTTGATTTAAAAACTGTTCTTGCTTGTGTAAGTTGAGTCCATTAATTTTTCGATAAATGACATAGTTTTCCGCAACTTTTTCACGCAATTGGCATATCAATCGTGCTTTCGCTAAAAGAGATTTGGGTACAGGTTTGGAAGGCGTATCGGTCATTTCTTGATAAACCGCTAACTTTTCTTCTAAATAATGCGACAAATAATATAGTGAAAAATGAACACCATTCACCTCTTCTCCTCGAGCAGGCGGACCAGATTGTAACAATGTATACAGGTTGAAAATAAATATACATTCATCTCTTGTCCACGTGTCCTTATTTTTCTCAGCCAACTCATCCAATAAAAAGTGCGTTGTGTCCCCTTCTAAACTTTTCAATAAATTATTGTAATGATAAAACGTCGTATACGTATGCCCGTTATAATACAGTAATACCGGTGCCATAAAATCCACTTTTTCTTTAATTGCATCAATGACTTGTAACACGTCTTGCGGTTCAAGATGACGAAAAAATGGGACGACTTCCGACTGATAACGCAGCATTTCTTCTGTATGCAAACGTGTTGTCAATTGTTCAATTTCAGTCATTGCTTCTGGCGTCAATGAAAAATAACCCCAAACTTTCGTATAGTCATCGTTAAAACTCGATCCTAAGTGAAGACGCCCATATGCTGACATACCAAAACTTATCACATCATTAACGTCTGACGGTTGTTCATTTGTAAAAACACACGTCGCATTCTCCAAATGTTGATAGATCGCCCATTGTTCAAAATTCAAACTTTGTCGTGCAATCTCAAGCGGAATTTTACCATCCAATGTCAGCATCGTTTCAATCACTTCTAGCGGTTGTTCGAGTTGTGTCACTTTTCCATGCATTTCATCCAACAACTGTTCAAAACCTTTTTGCTTCATTACAATTCCTTCTCTCTGTCTAATATGATCGATAACGAAAAAGGCCGCTGTCCCACTATAATCGCTGACGTGGGACAATTTTCAACTGCATCATCTAAATTTCCTAAGTCACATTCAGGTATTTGCGCCGTGCCACTATTACAATCTAAACACATGTACGCTATCCCTTCCGCATCATAACGAAACAATCGGGGCGCCGCAGCACCACAAGCTGAACAAGCAATACAATTCTCTCTTTCTACATACGCATAATAGTTCATCAACTTTCCCCCTTACTGTTTTCGTACAAAATTCATTTTTACAGTATTTTTTGATACATTTATAATTAATATTCCACTTTTTTATTATAATAAATTTATGCATAAACCTCAATTTAAATATCATTTTTCACTTTTAGAAAACTTTAGCATAAAAAAGCCCTTTAAACATTTTGCATTTAAAGGACCTTTTCGTCTATTTCAATTTTGATTCATCGTACATCTTATCCAAGGTTTATTTGACGATTAACACAGGGATATTCACACGTTTTGCAATTTTGTGAGTCACATGACCGAGTACATGTTTAATATCCATTTCTGAACGTTTATTACTCATCACAACTACATCATAATCTTGACTCTCAACTTCATTAACAATTTCTTTTGTTGGAGAGCCTGTCGCAAATTTCACTTTGTAAGATAAGCCAACATCTTCAATCGTTTTCAAGAACGGCTTCATTTCATTTTTCTTTTCTTCTACCACTTCTTCAAAATGTTTCCCTTGATAGCGTACATAATTCGCTAATTCTGTCTCTGAAATGACATTGAAAACGACAATTTCATACGGCTCATCGTTACCAGTCAATTTTTTTAATTGTTCAGGGACGTTTTTAAAGCTGTTGCCAAAATCATATGGAACAAGAATATTGCTAAACATATCTAATCCCTCCTCATTTTTGGTGTCTCCGTTGTTTTAATTCCAAACTGAAAATAACGGAGACGGCTTTCTTATCATCTTTATTTTAGCATTATGATAACGCTTTCTCAAGGTGACTCACTTTTGAAATATCTCCTATGTAGGGCACTATTTTTCACACGGACGACAATAATACAACATTTAATTGCTATCTTGGGCGCATTGCTAAAATTCAACGTAGGTTCATTCTATTTCTCAAAACAAAAAGGCACTTCTAAAAAAGGTGAAGTGCCTTAAATATTTATGATGAGAATTCAATAATATCCAACGTTTCTGTAATGTCGACATCATTTAAATCATGCCCTACCACGACTAAATAAGGTGACATTTCGATTGGACAAGGTTTCAACTCTAAATGGCCTGGCGTATATTGTACGACATAAGGCGTTTCACAACCTTTAAAATAGACAAAGCCCTTAACTCTAAAGACATCTTTTAACCCTTTTAAACCTTCAATTAACGCACTTTGTTGGATTGGGGATTGAAATTCATACAATAAGTGTGATAAATGCCCATGATGATGAACAGACGAACGTTCACTGATACGATATTCAGATTCAGGTTGTACTTCTTGTAATGTCAGTTCGCCGTAACGTGTTAAAATATACGGTGTTTCAGGATAGCTTTGTTGTAAAGATTGAACGACCGATAACAACTTGTCACTTTCTAACAAATCAATTTTATTAATAATCAAATGACTACAGTAACGAATTTGTTCATCCATTAAATTTTGAATCGGTTCTGGTAAGGTGCATTGATTGTCATACGCTGCCGCATCGACAATGCCTAACATACTCAAGTCTTGAATGAATGGCGCAAGCACAGGTGTCATGCATGCATCAAACACTTCAACTGGATGTGCGGCACCACTACATTCAATAAAGACAATGTCAGGTTGATGTGTTAAATACAATTCGTGCAACTGTTGAGAGACATTGGCTTTCAAGTCACAACAAATACAGCCATTGGTTAACACTTCCATTTTCACATCTTCAGTCACGAGATGTGCATCTACATTTTTAGCCCCAAAATCATTCATCATGACTGCTGGTTTTAACTCTTCATCAATCGCATCTTGTATTAAAAAGTTCAGTGTAGACGTTTTACCGCCACCTAAGAAGCCCGCTAATATGACGATATCCATCTAATCTCCTCCATCTTTCATCCAATCACGAAATAACCGGCTTCCCGTTGTTGTATGTTGGCCTTGGTATTTCCCTTGATATTTTGTTTCTGGTACCGTTTTTGTTTCAGCTAATACGATTTGGCAAATACGTTGGCCTTGTTCAATCTCTAACGGAAAGTCGTTGGCATTGTACAGTTCCAATGTGATTTTACCTTCAAATCCAGGATCAACCCAGCCTGCATTTTGTATGAAAAGTCCTGCTCGACCGACTGAACTTCGCCCTTCGATAAACCCTGTCAATTGTTGGGGTAACGTGATATATTCTTCTGTCGTAGCTAAAATAAATGCGTGCGCGGGTATCACCACTCGAGATTGTTCAATCGTCTCGTAATCAATCGGGTCGCTCATGCGTTGAACACCTGTTTCGGGTGGGATAGGTTTTAAAAAGTGAGATCCTAATGTTAAATCAACAGATGCTGGTTCAATATGTGCTTCTACTAATGGTTCAATATTCAATAATTGACGTTTGAGATACGCCTTAATATCACTATCTGACAAAATCATACGATGCACCTCAGTTCCTTAAATATCAATCGTAATTTTTACGAAGCGTGATGCTTTCATAATTTATCATGCCCAGAAGATTCATACAAGATTTTTTTGAATATTTTTCATTTTATTTTTGAGTAATGTTATCAAAATTCAATAAATATGCGAAGTTATATAATCGCGAAAATGACTGGACAAGTCAACTCGCTGAGATGTTCATACCCGTTGTCCATCATTCATAAACGCAATATTTAGCAATATAAAAAAGCTTGCTCGCTGTATGAAAATTGTACATTCGAACAAGCTTGCTCTATCTATTTTGCGCTCTTAATATTGACATTCCCTATCATTTTCATCTATGCGCAATGCCATCTACTCATTTTAGAATAAGAAGTAACGTTGGGTCATCGGTAATTCTGTCGCCGCTTCACTCGTTACTTTTTTCCCATCCACAAAGACTTCATATGTTTCTGGATCAACGTCAAGTTTTGGTAAAGCACTATTATTTTTCATATCTTTTTTAGTTAATTGACGAATATGACGTACAGGTCTCACATCACGTTTTAAGTCTAATGTACGACGAATGCCGTTCATATAAGCCGCTTGTGACACGAAAGTGATTGCCGTACTTTGTAAGTTGCCACCGTACTGACCGTACATGTGACGATATTTAATTGGTTCAGAAGTTGGAATAGAGCCGTTTGCATCACCATTAGCCGCAACGTTGACCATACCGCCTTTAACAACCATGTCCGGTTTAACACCGAAGAAACGTGGATCCCAAATGACAAGGTCAGCTAATTTACCAGGATCAACAGAACCGACATATTCTGAAATACCGTGTGTAATTGCTGGATTAATCGTATATTTCGCAATGTAGCGACGGATACGATTGTTATCATCATATTCACTATCACCTTCAAGCGGTCCACGTTGTTGTTTCATACGGTGCGCCACTTGCCATGCACGCGTAATGACTTCACCGACACGGCCCATTGCTTGAGAGTCAGAGCTAATCATGCTGAATACACCCATATCTTGTAAAACGTCTTCTGCAGCGATTGTTTCTTTACGAATACGAGAATCCGCGAAAGCGACGTCTTCTGGAATTGAGGCATTTAAATGGTGTGTAATCATCACCATGTCTAAATGTTCATCAATCGTATTGTGTGTATACGGTAATGTTGGGTTCGTCGATGATGGTAACACGTTCGGATAACCCGCAGATTTGATTAAGTCTGGCGCATGACCCCCACCAGCACCTTCTGTATGATACATATGAATGACTTTATCACCAATGGCTGCCATCGTATCTTCCATAAAGCCCGCTTCGTTCAATGTATCCGCGTGAAGTGCGATTTGGATATCGTAGTCATCAGCCACTTCAAGCGCATGACGTAATGCTGAAGGTGTTGCACCCCAGTCTTCGTGTACTTTCAAACCGATAACCCCTGCATGGATTTGCTCTACTAATGCAGTTGGGTTAACCGCTTGACCTTTACCCGTAAAACCAATGTTAAGCGGTAAGTTTTCTGCTGCTTGAAGCATGCGGTGAATATACCAAGAACCTGGTGTTACAGTAGTCGCTTTTGATCCTTCTGACGTCCCAGTTCCACCACCAATATGTGTCGTAATCCCACTTTCTAATGCAACTTCTGCTTGTTCAGGATTGATAAAGTGTACGTGTGTATCAATACCGCCTGCAGTCACAATCATGCCCTCTGCAGCGATAACATCTGTTGATGAACCGATAATAATATCAACATCGTCCATAATATCGGGGTTGCCGGCTTTTCCTAATTTCATAATGTAGCCGTTTTTCACACCGATATCACATTTAATCACTTTATCATAATCAATGACAACCGCATTTGAAATGACTAAGTCTGCTACTGCTTTGTTATCACGTGTCGCATTTGGATTTTGACCCATGCCATCACGGATTGATTTACCACCACCGAAAGTGACCTCATCGCCATATTTTGCATAATCTTTTTCGACTTTCGCAAATAAATCCGTATCAGCTAAACGAATGGAATCTCCTACTGTTGGGCCGTACAAACTTGTATACTGTGATTCTGTCATTTTAAAACTCATTTCACTTCACTTCCCTCTACCATATTAGGCGCTGTGATACGTGATTGATCAAGCGGCCCATCGACTAAGCCGTGAAAACCATATACATGTTGTTTCCCTGCATAACGTACGAGACGAATTTCCTTTTCATCACCAGGTTCGAATCGTACAGCTGCACCCGCTGGAATATCTAAATGTTTACCATACGCTTGTTCGCGGTCAAATGATAATGCCGGGTTAGCTTCAAAAAAATGGTAATGCGAACCGACTTGAACAGGTCGATCCCCTGTATTTTTAACACGTAATTTTGTATTTTCGCGTCCTTCGTTAATCATAATTTCGGTTGAATTCACAATAATTTCTCCAGGTTGCATCATTACCCCTCCTAAACAATTGGATGATGAATCGTAATTAATTTTGTACCATCTGGGAAAGTGGCTTCGATTTCGATATCTGTCACCATCGCTTCGACACCTTCCATGACATCATCTTTTGATAAAATTTCACGCCCGTAACTCATTAATTCGGCAACTGTTTTACCGTCTCGCGCACCTTCTAATATTTCATAACTAATTAATGCGACTGCTTCAGGGTGATTTAATTTCAAGCCACGTGCTTTACGGCGTCGGGCTAAATCCGCAGCTACAACAATCATCAGTTTGTCTTGTTCTCGTTGTGTAAAGTGCATCCCATTCACTCCTTATTCTCATAATTAAATTGGCTTAGACCTTTATTATAGTCCTCCCTACCCATTCTTTCAAATCATAATATTATACGGTAATAATAAAAGCACTTCCCAAAGCAATGTATAATTATACTCCAATAGTGCCATACCCTTATTAATATTATGATAATATAGTTGTTAATTGAAATATGCAAATGTTAAAATATGAACATGCATTCCATTCTGTTTTAGTAATAGAGAAAGAAGTGAACTTTAATGTCAAAATGGATACATACTTTTTTCAAAAACTTCTCTCAAGTCGTCCTACTCGAAAATACGTGGACAGGTTTACTCATTTTAATCGCGCTATGGATTGGCAACTGGAAAATCGGACTCGCCGCAATGATTGGGAGTGGCATTAGTCTCTTAACCGCACGTTATTTCAATTATACCGACGAAGAGATTCATTCCGGACTCGCTGGCTTCAACCCTGTACTGATTGCGATTGACTTAACTTTATTTCTACTCTGGTCTTGGCAAAGTATACTCGTCATTTTAATCAGTATTGTTTTAGCTATGCCAATTGCACAATCCATCAAAAACTTTTTAAAACCTTTCCGTCTACCCGAACTCACTACACCTTTTGTCATCATCACATGGGTCGTTCTCTTGATGTCACAACAGTTTAAATTTGTTAAAACGAACGTCGAGGTCTTACCGTTAACTGCAGATGTGCATGTCAATTTAAATACAACTTTTCACCCGATACATGCCTTTTTTAGTGACGTGAGCCAAATCTTTTTAGTCGAACATACAATCAGCGGTATTCTCATTGTTATCGCCTGTTTTATCGCTTCAAGACGCGCGGGCATTTATCTTTTAATTGCCAACTTCTTAGGTTTATTATTGGAATTCTTCTTTGGCGCAGATATCGGCACATTGAATGAAGGTCTCTTTGGCTTTAACTTAATGCTGTCTATCATCGCAATTGGTGTGACATTCCGTTCTGCCAATCATCTCAAAGCAGCGATTGCCTTTATTTTAACAATAGTCATGACACCTATGATGTATGCAGCAACCGCAACATTTTTAGAACCGATTGGCATCCCATCGCTGACATTTCCATTTATCATCACAACTTGGACATTACTTTTAGCCGGACAATCAACAACCCATCCAGACACTGGCAAATAAATAAAAATATCAAAAAAGTGCACCCACCGTTTATATGAACGATGCGTGCACTTTATCTACCATTCTCTTACAAAAACTGTCTGACTTTCCACACAATGACAAATCAAGCGTTAGCATGTGAAACCATTCCCTCTTGAAAATGCCACACAAGTGAGCGAGTCAAATGTGTGCTACCCAACATCATCCATCATGCTTCACTTCTTCAAAATACGCCTCATCTAAATGATTAATATCCAAATGCTCAATCTGTAATGTTGTATGTGCCAACCCATACTTTTCTTTCAACAACCGCTCCAATCGATTAATCGTACGGTACGCGTCTTCACTGTTTCTGCTATCCAGCACGACATGGGCACTGAGTGAATAATGATCCGTCGTAATCGACCATAAATGAAACTCATGGACGTCCAACACTTGATCTACGGATTTCATCGTCTCCATAATCTCATCGGTCTCCAAATGTTCTGGTACGGACTCCATCAAAATCAACCAAGCATTACGCATAATTTTATAACCACCGCGCAAAATGACTAAGGCAATGATCATACTTAAAATCGGGTCAATCAACTGAATCCCCGTTAAATAAATCAAACCGACTGCTACGATGACGCCAACAGAATTCAATAAGTCCCCAATAAAATGCCATAACGCACTTTGAATATTAATATTGTTTTCACTCTTCAATGAACGCATTAAAATGACGGTTAAAATAACATTCACAATTAAACCAATCGTCGCAATGACAAGCATTAAACCACTTTCGACGGGTTGTGGAAAAATAATGCGCTTTATCGCTTCATAAAAAATCCATGCAGAAATCACTGCGAGTGCAAGCCCATTTAAAAACGCTGCGAGAATTTCAAACCTTAAAAACCCAAATGTATAACGTGCAGTCGGTCGGCGGCTCGCAAAATAGACCGCGACCATCGATAAACCTAACGCAATAACGTCACTCAGCATGTGAAATGAATCTGATAACAGTGCGAGTGAGTTAGAAATGAGTCCTCCTACAAACTCTACAACTGTAAAAAAGAGTGTAATGATAAGTGAAAGCCATAATGTGGTTTTCGAGTGTGCTTGTGTTTTACGATGCTCAACATGATGAAAATATGTTCTTCTAGCCATAAAAATACTCCTTTGATAATATTTCTCAGTTCTGTTAAACGACGCGAGGTGAATACGACCACTGCCGCATTCACCTCATGAGTTCTACTTGCTATATGTTATGAAATCGTCATTCGCTAAACTTTCGTCTACTTGATATTGTCTATAAGGTGAACTACTCACCACTTAGCTAAAACATAAAGGTTCTTAACGCTTGAAGTGGGAGCTTCTTGGGAATAGAGCATACTTGTAAGTGTATTTCTTTACTAACAGAGGTTTCTCTTATTGACCAAGCTATCCCCGTAGACCCTACGGTTATCGGTCTTTTCTAAGCTAATGTTTGCATTCGTAGCCCTTCGGTCAAAATATTGATGCTCGCGTTTATATCTCGATCATGGTGAGCATGGCAAATAGGACAAGACCATTCTCGAATTTTGAGATTTTTCTTGCCATCATTATGTCCGCAGTCTGAACAGACTTGACTTGATGGAAACCATTTATCAATCTTGACTATTTCACGTCCATACCAGTCAGCTTTGTATTGTAGCTTAATCACAAAGCTAGACCATGACACATCAGAAATGCTTTTAGCCAGTTTATGATTTCGCAACATACCTTTTGTGTTTAAGTCTTCAATACAGATAATATCGTGATTTTTGATAATCTCTGTACTCAACTTGTTTAGAAAGTCAGTGCGTTGATTCATTACCTTTTCATGTAGTCGTGCAACTTTCTGTTTTTGTTTCTGGTAGTTTTTGGCTTCAAAGAGATTGATACCCTTCTTTTTGGCTAACAGGGCACGTCTCGACAACTTACGTTGTTCACGTTTTAGTTTCTGTGCCATTTTCGAAGTGAACTTATTATTATCAATCTTTTGACCGTCAGAAAAAATGGCAAAATGAGTGATTCCAAGGTCAATTCCAATTGCAGAATTAGTTTTAGGAAACTCGACAACTTCTTCTTTGCACAATAAAGAAACATAGTATTTACCGCTTGAACGGCGTGATATTGTAGCTGATTTGATAATACCTTTAGGTTGTCTATGAAGCTTTATTTTAACTGATGACTTCAACTTAGGAACTTTGATGAATTTATTATCAATCAAGGATATTGTGCCATTTTGATTATTAGTGGTATAGCTTTGAACGGGATTCTTCTTACTTTTGAACCGAGGAAATCCAACAGATTTATCTCTAAAGAAATTCTTATATGCCTTGTCTAAATTGAGTTGTGCATTAGCCAAGGCAAGGCTATCTACTTCCTTCAAAAATGGAAATTCATTCTTATATTTAGCTGGTGTCGGGAACTTCATTTTTTTAGAAGAAACATTCTTAGTTTCTTCATAAGCTTTCATTCGATCATCAAGCATTAGATTGTAGACCTTACGGACACAACCGAAAGACTTAGCGAAGAAAATTTTTTGTTCTTCAGTTGGATAGATTCTAAATTTATATGCTTTGAGTCGTTCCATAAGCTATGCACCTCTCTATTTATGATTATAACCTTGATTCTGAATATATTTTTTTATAACGTCAATTGGTGCGCCACCAGTTGTCAAAAGGCAAAAACTTCTAGACCAAAACATTTCTTTCCAAAGAAACTGTCTTACTTTTGGAAAGTCGCGTTTTATCAAACGCGAACTGGCACTTTTATAGGCATTGATGAATTTTGTCAATTCTGTTTTTGGTTGTGCTTTGAACATAATATGAACATGGTCTTTATCATGATTCCACTCAACTAGAGTAATATGATAAGACGCTGCAATTCGTACAAAAGTTGTTTTAGCAAATTTAGAAATTTTATCATCAATCACTTGTCTACGGTATTTAGTAACCAACACAAGATGATAATAGAGAAGAAACACCGAATGATTATTAGTATCTAATTTCATGTTATATCAACTCACTTCTTATATAGACTGATTATAACATAGAACAAAATAAAAAGGCGATGAGCCTTGCGTGAGGGATCAGACGCAGCCGAAAATCCAATTTGGCTCCCATTCAGTGCACACTTTAATCAAGACAAATTGAGTTGAGGCAAGTCCCCTGACCTGGAAATGCAAGGGGCTTTCAGCAATCTATACTTTTATTTTTAAAATGGAATGTCTCAAGTAATGAATATTTCAGCATCATCAAAATGCAGGATTATTTAATAATATCAATCAACTCTTTCTTAGCTGCGGCGCGTGCAGGAATCCACCCAAACACAATCCCAATCAAGGTCGACACACCAACTGCTAAAATAATCGAACCTAAACTCACTGCACTTTGAATATAATCAGGTGTCACCACATCAACGAGTTTTGCAATTAAAATACCGATAATTAAACCGATAATACCGCCGATTAAACAAAGCACGACACTTTCGGTTAAAAACTGAAATTCAATGTCTCTCGCTTTCGCACCGAATGCACGTCGAATAGCAATTTCTTCAGTACGTTCTGCCACAGAAATATACATCACATTCATCACGCCAATACCTGCAATAAAGAGTGAAATCCCTGCCACGGCTGCGACAAAGTACGTGATGGAGTCAAAGATTTTACCGATACTCTTCATCAATGCCTCAGTATCTGCATATTCGTAACTTCCTTGCGAAACAGCCGAACCTCGCTGATTCAATTGATCCGCAACTTTTGTAGCAATTTCTTTTTTGTTCGCATCTTCACCGACTTTTAACATCAATTGTGGAAAGTCAGATTTCAAGTTAGGCAAGTCCGCTTCAACCGTTTTTGTCGGAATTTGCACAGCATTCGGAATCTGAGCCTTTTCCTTTACGCCGACGATTTCAAAACCAATATCGTCAATATAAAGTGTTTGACCTACAGCATCGCCTTTAAACAACGTCTCTGCCACTTCCGAAGACACTGTTGCAACACGTTGTTTCAATGCATTGTCTTCTTTACTAAAACCTTCCCCTTCGTCCGGTTCTGTCACTGTTTCACTTTTAACGACGGCAACATCTGCTTTCTTTTTCACTGTACGTACTTCAGCCGTTAAACCGAGTGTATCATCTTCTTTAATACTCGCATCTTGAACCCCTTCGACTTGGCGCGCAATCTCAATATCCTCAGTCGTAAAGGGCGGTTCTTTCACCGTCTCAAAGTTATTCGGTAAAAAACTGACCAAAGCACTATCTTTCGACGCTCCAGCATCACTGAACTGTTCGTCGGCTGTCTTTTTGAAACCATTTCCTAATGACATAATCGTAATAACGGCCGCAATCCCAATAATAATCCCTATCATTGTAAAAATATTTCGGCGTTTATTTTTCATAATCGAACGTAATGAAACGTGGATAATATTAGCGATGTACGCCATGCGACAGCACCTCTTCTCTTTGAACTCGGCCATCCAAAATGTGAATGACACGATCCGCTTGTGCAGCTACTTTTGGATCGTGCGTCACGACAATCATCGTTGTGCCTTGCTCCTGATTCAACTCCATAAACAACGCCATAATATCTTCAGACGTTTTCGAATCGAGTGCCCCTGTTGGCTCATCCGCAATAATAAATCGAGGACGGTTCACAATCGCTCTAGCAATCGCCACACGCTGTTGTTGTCCGCCTGACAATTTGTTGGGCACTAAATTTTCTTTATCATACAATCCGACACGGTGTAAAATATCCAACACACGTCGATTGCGCTCAGCTGGTCGCATCCCTGCATACAATAATGGCACACTGACATTTTCTAAAATGGTGTTATTTTGTATGAGTTTAAAGTTCTGAAATACAAACCCTACTGTACGGTTACGAATCGCTGCCAATTCATTATCTGACGTTTTTTGATAATTCTCACCGTTAAACAAATAGTCTCCTTCATAACCGCGATCGATAAAACCTAAAATATTGATAAGTGTACTTTTACCCGATCCTGAAGGGCCCATAATTGCGACAAATTCACCTTGTTCAATCCGCAACTCGATATCTTTTAAAATGTGATTGCTTTCGTTCCCATTTTTAAAATGACGATTGATCCCCTTCAGTTCAATCATTTGGCCACCTCAACTTTCTCACCATCTTTAATTTTAGTGTCAGGGTGGTTGATGATACGATCGCCTTTTTTAACACCCTTTTTCACGATTAATTCATCATTCTTTTCGTCATACGTGATTTTCGTACGATGAGCCACACCAGATTGATCTACAACATAAACATGATGATCTTTCGTTAGCACAGATTTTGGAATTTTGAGTGTCTCTAACGGAATCGTCGCCTCTACGGAATAGCCGTTACGCGCATCAAGCTCAAGTTCACCAATTGTAATTTTATATTTCGACGTTTCTTTGTCGCTTTCACCTGTTGGATGCGATTGAACAGGATTATTCGTTGTTAATGAATCAGCGCCTTTACTACCTTCACCTGCAACGGGCACACTACTAGGAGCCTCTCCTTTACCATCTTGTTGATAGCTCGTCGGAAGTTGTGAAATATGCGTAATTTTCCCTTTACCTGCTTTACCGGTACTTGTCACTTTAATATTAACCGTATCACCGACTTTAATCTTCTCTAAATCAAATTCCGAAATCGTTGACTGAATTTCTAACTCATTCGCAATTAATTTCAAAATCGGTTCACCTTCAGCGACTTGACCGTTATCGACGAAAGACACTGTTCCATTAAATGTCGCATTCACACTGTTATACACTTGACCATCATAACGATTCAGTTGTTTCCAAGCCTGGTTAATCACTTGTTGATCTCCACTTTGTTGAGCGTCAGTCAACTGTTTGACTAACTTTTGGCGTTGTGTTGGGTCAATATCATAATTCAATAATGGCGTTCCCTGAGCCACTGTTTGCCCATCTTTCACTTGAACATTTAAAAAAGTCCCCAGTTGCGCATTATTTAAATATGTTTTAATCGTTTCCGGAGATACCTTCCCCGTCACACGTAGCGGTTTTTCAGTCTTTACAGTATATGTATCGTAAGCATCTTCATTTTTGGGGCCTCCGACATCACCAAATGTTTTCACTAAAAACGCAATTCCTGCAAGTAGGATAATGCCTATCACTGATGACACAATCAAAGTTTTTTTCTTCAAAATAAAAATCCTCCTTAATGGCATAAGATACTTTGGTTGTATTATACCATTAAGCAGGATAAATTTTCTTTTAAAAACACAATAAAATTTATATAGAACAGACCGTCTACAATTCTCCGGCTAAACTGAGTATCGTGTCTTCTATAGCCGCTGAACCTAACGCAAGTAATATCGTCAATGCGATGGTTAACAAGCACGCAAAGACAAACGACTTGTCGCATAATAAACGATAAATGTCACATAGCCTTTGAATATCGTTTGTATATCAAAAGCGGCTAAGTATATATTCCCTGGTAGAAAAATATTCAGGCTTGTGATGTTATATGTAGGAAATGGTAAATGAAAGATAAGTTGAATACATACAAATACTAAAGCAACCGACGTCACAATAAGCGAATGACTGAATGAGGCAGATAATATCGTTTGGGTCGAAACATCGGAGTGCAACAGTTTAGAAAACATCATAAATACGACAAATGTAAACAAAAAACAAATCCATCCCCCATCAAACTACTCATCGTATCAGCGAACCCATGAATTTGATGGAACTCTTCAATATCTTCTTTTGAATAACCAAAACCTTCTAACAGCGTTGTATTATCCGTGTCAATTTTTAACAAAAACGCATGAATGCGTGTAACAAGCATCATTAAAATTGCTTTCACTTTCCATGTGGGATGGTTGCGTAGGTCTTCAAAATGTTGGAATAGAGGTAGATTTGTCTTGACCAACTTTGTTTGCCTCCTCAAAAAGATTATCTTAATACTATCACATTGTTAGAGGCTTTTTTGTATTTCAAGTAAAAATTCTAAAATATGACAAAACTTACACAATATCATGATTAAAGTATAAAATTATATTATTAAGTGCTATACTATTTTTAACACTTTTACGGGAGGCAGGTCTATGGCATTTTCAAAACCGTTATATATAGAAGCTTTTAACAGAGATAGAACACAACCTCATATATGGAAGAAAGTTTTATTATTCCTAGTTTTAATCATCATCCAAGCTGCACTGTCTGCTTTCACTGTCGATTACACCCAACAGCTCATTGAACAAGGATTAACGGAAGCACAAGCACAACAATCCGCACCTATCATCATGGTGGTCGGCATCATTGGGGTCATCATCGGGAGCATTATTTTTATTGGTATCACTTTCGGCATCACACTAATCATTTATAAGATTTTCAAGAAAGCACTCTCTAAAAAAGGGATGTTCGGCGGCGTATTACGTTACTATAACGCGATATTATGTGCCACTATTATTATCAGTGCCATCCAAGTGTTATTCCATTTGGATATGACAACAGTCAAAATTGATTCGCTTAATATTTTCGCACCCGGAAACACATTTTTAAGTGCATTGAGTTTAACGAATGTCTTAGGAGGGTGGCTATTCGGGGTTATGCTTCATTCTAATGGGCACCTGTCTGCTAAGTGGTCTTGGATATTAGGCGCTGCGATGTTCATCCTATGTGTCATATTTACCGCAATCGCTGCATAAAGCATACATAAAATAGGAAGAGACTGGGAAAACTTAATGTCTCAGCCTCTTTCTTATCGTTATTATGCTTAATTTCGCTTAAATACACGGACGATACGAACCACCACTGTCAATCCGATGACGAGATACGCGAGCCACATGAGCCAAAACGGTACCCCTTCTTTACCATTCATCAGATAAATCAGATACACCGTGTAAAGCACCCATACCGTCAATTGTACGATAACTAAAATGAGCAAAACATCTTGACGTTGTGACCGACTTTTTTCAACTGTTTTTCCTTGAATAGCACGTTCCCATACTGGCGCATAGTGTAGCAACAAAGATAGAAAAAACCAGATAACCAGAAATATCATCGGTAAAATCCATAATTGACTTTTCGCACCCCATCCGTCTACATCACCATTAATGTTCAAATGTGTACCTACTTGTGCAGGGAGTTGCGTATAAAATACCGCTAATATCGCGATAGAAACCAACCACAAAACTGGAATCCATCGATTAATTTGCTTCATCTACAATTTCCTCCATCGTTGTTCTGACACTCCCTAAATACATCGTGCCAAACTTCACTAAATGGACAAGCAACAAATACAACTCGTAAAATCGAATGCGTAACGTCGCCCCTTCAGCGAGTGGATAGGCTGTATCATATGCTTCATAAAATGCTGGGCTGAACCCACCAAAAACTTTCGTTGCTCCTAAGTCAAATTCGCGGTCGCCGTATAAAGGCGCAGGATCAAACAGCGCGGGACGACCATCTGTTAAAAACATATAATTTCCTGCCCACAAATCACCATGTAACAAAGACGGGGCACTCTCATGTTGGGCTAGCGTGTCTGCCATTAAACCATAAACTTTTTCAAATAAGGCATCATCCGAATCAGACCACAATTGACGCTGACGAATCAATTCAGCAAGTGGATCCATCCGTTGTTTTAAAAATAACGTTTGCCAATCGTCTGCCCACGTATTATCGAATTGAATATCCCCACCTTCATAAGGCAAATGAAATCCAAATCGACCTTCTCGTTCATGTGTTTGATGCAGTTGAGCAACTAATTTTCCGAGCGCTTCTTGACTGCCACTTTGTCCTTCGTCTAAATAGCTCAGTAATAAATAGGCATCATGATCAACCTGTCCTTGATCAATGACTCTCGGCGCCGTCACACCCGCTGCTTCAAACGCTTCGAGACCCGCTATTTCTGCATCGTAAAATGACGCATTTCGACCTGGTTGAATCAGCAAAAAGTAAGGACCTTCATTCGTATTTACACGAAAAGCTTGATTGACATCACCACCGCTGACTGGTTCAATCGATTGGATATGGTCGAGTGGTAACGTGTGATACCATTTTTCATTCATGACATTCAACCCCTTTTCTCTTTTGAAATTGAATTCAAACAAACTATTTTAACGTCGATTTAAAGTCATCTATACTATCATTGTATGATACTACTTAAAGGAGTTGCAACAAATGGAAGATAAACGCCAAATGTTACTAGATACATTTAATTATCGCTTTGCTACAAAACGTTTTGATGCAAGTCGTAAAATTGAAGACGCTGATTTCGATACAATTTTAGAAACAGGACGTCTGTCACCAAGTTCACTTGGTCTTGAACCTTGGAAGTTTTTAGTCATTCAAGACCCTGAAATGCGTGAAGCACTCAAACCGATGAGCTGGGGTGCTCAAGGGCAATTAGAAACAGCGAGTCATTTCGTATTAATTTTAGCACGTAAAAATGTACGTCCAGAAAATGAATACGTCCAAAAAATATTACGCGATGTGAAACAAATGGATACGGATATGATTGAACAAATGAGTGAGAAAACATCCGCATTCCAAAACGACAACTTACACCTTTACGAAAGCGATCGTGCATTATGGGACTGGGCGAGTAAACAAACCTATATTGCACTTGGGAATATGATGACATCTGCAGCATTTTTAGGCATCGATTCATGTCCAATTGAAGGTTTTCAATACGATGAAGTATCACGTATTTTATCTGAAAAAGGCTATTTCGATGATGCAGAATATGCACCATCAGTTATGGTGGCATTTGGTTATCGCGAGGAAGAACCAAAACGTGCCAAAACACGCCGTAGCAAGGAAGACGTCATTGATTGGGTCTAATCGTCATAACATACGATGAATGACTTATATCAATATTTACAGTCGTTGACAAATATGAATTTATAGATTAATATTTGCTTATAAGGAATCCAACATAATAAACACCAATCCCCTCACTACCCGAATAGTGAGGGGATTCTTTAGGTGTGGCTATTGTCATTGTCGCCTATTTTTATCGCGTTTACGTAGCAATGCGCATAATACGCGATAAAGCAACCACTAACAATTGTGGTTAGGCCATTCAGAAGGATTCCCCCCATAATAAACACCTCCTCTCTACGCCCATTTGACGTCTGAGAGATAGACGACCTCGTTATTATATCCCCTACCAATATGCAATACTATTATTTTATGATAAGACATCTCCAAATATTATATCTATAAATCATTGATAATCGTACAACACAAATCAACCTAAAAGTCTTATACATATCACGATTCCATCAAATTACACTTTATAAAATATTCTCTGTTTGATGAGCGAACAATTCACCAACATATAATCTCCCTTTTATGAAAACGCTTTCTAAAAGTAACAAATGGCAATATCTCCCTCACAAACACACCTATCTGGCACTTCTCATATTTTTTATAATGGCTTTAAAAAAATGAGGTGATTATGATGAAAAGACAAGTGAGCACATTAGAAAAATATTCGTTTGGTTTCGGTGCTTTCGGTAAAGATATCGTTGTAGGGTTTGTAAATATTTACATTATGTTCTACCTTACCGATATTTTAGGAATAAGTGCTGCTTTTGTGGGAACTTTATTCTTTGTTGCACGTATTTGGGATGCAATTAACGATCCGATTATGGGGATGGTGATTGATAACACACGCACGCGTTGGGGAAAATTCCGTCCATGGATTTTAATTGGTACGTTAGTTAATAGCATCTTCTTTATTTTGCTATTTACACCTTTTCATTTCGAAGGTACATCGTTATACGTCTATGTCTCCATTATTTATATTTTGTGGGGAATGACTTATACAATGATGGATGTTCCTTACTGGTCATGGTTGCCAAACCTGACTAACAATCCTGTTGAACGTGAAGAAATATCCATTATTCCTCGTATATTTGCAAGTTCAGCAAATTTGATTAATGGTACACTCGGCCTAACATTTATTTATTTTTTAGGTACATGGTTTGGTCAAAAAGAAGGCGATCAAATTCCTGGTTTCTTTGTTTATGTTTTTATCCTTACAGTTATTTTCATTGTGACGATTTCTTTAACTGTAAAAAATGTTAACGAAGCACCAACCAATGTAGGTGAAGGCATTAAAGTCCGCTTCAAAGATATTTGGCGTATTCTCTTTAAAAACAAAGAATTACTCGCCTATATCGGGACAATTCTGTGCTTCTTCTTAGCAACTCAATTTTTATCAACGACGCTACTGTATTATTTTAATTATGTTGTGAAATCTAAACATTTATTTGCACTTTTTAACGCATTAGGCTTCGTTGAAATGTTCGGTCTTTTAATTTTCCCGAAAGTTTCTAAAACGATTACACGTGAAAAAGTATATCCATTCGCCACTGTGATGATTATTTTAGGTTTACTCGTTTTACTATTCGCTGGTTTTATCATACCGCAATCGATTTATCCAGTAATTATCGGCACAGCTTTAATTAAATTATCTTTCGGTTTAATTTGGGGTATTATTACAGTTTCAATCGCAGACGTTATAGACTATAGCGAAATGAAATTCGGTCAACGTAATGAAAGTATTATTACATCTACACAAACATTTTTAGTTAAAACAGCAATGGCTTTTTCAGGATTTATTATTGGTTGGGGATTAGCTCTATTCCACTATGTTCCAAATGTAGAACAAACAACATTTACACAAAATGGGATTCGCTTTTTAATGGTGGGTATGCCCATTATCTTTATTATCATCAGTTACTTAATTTATAAATATGCATATCACTTAAAAGGAGACTTCTTAAATGACATCGTGAAAACACTCAACTATAGAAAAAAACAAGCTTTAAAGGAGGAGAACTATGACGATACACATCTCTAAAGCAACACGTCAATTCCATTTAACCAATGGCGAGATGAGTTATATTTTTTATATTGGCCCTACAGAATTGCCAGTTCAATTGTATACGGGGCCTGCTGTCCAAGATGATGATTATACGTTTTTAGTTCACCAACAATCACGTCCTGTTGCTTGTTATCCGAGAGAAAATGATACAACCTTTTCATACGAACATGCATTCATGGAATATCCAAATTTTGGAACAGGTGATTTTCGAGATCCTGCTTTCGAAGTCATACTCCCGAATAACAGTCCACTCACTACACTAGAATATCACGGTTATCAAGTTTTGAATGCCCTCCCACAATTGGATGGGCTTCCTCATATCCGTGATAATCAAGTTTCAGGGCAAACATTAATGATTGATTTAATCGATGCAGAAAGTGGTCTTGAAGTACAACTGTATTACGTTATCCTTTCAAATATGAATGTAATAGCAAGGCATGTAGTATTTAAAAATTCTGGAGAGATGCACTTACAACTTTCAAAGGCATTAAGTTTAAGCGTTGATTTTCCTTGCGCAGACTATAAATTAACGCATCTCAGTGGCGCATGGGGTCGTGAAAGACATGTAACGGAACAGTCTTTAGGTGTTGGCACATTTAAAATCCAATCTTTGCGTGGACATTCAAGTCATCTTCACAATCCATTTTTCGCATTGTCTGAATCCCATACAACTGAACATCAAGGTTTTGTTTATGGATTCGCACTTGCCTATAGTGGTAATTTTATCGGACAAGTTGAAGTCGACAATTTTAATCAACTCCGCGCACAAATCGGTATACATCCAGATCACTTTATGTGGGAACTCGCACCTGGCTCGACATTTACAACACCACAAGCTTTTATAGTTATGAGTGATAGTGGCTTCAATGGGATGAGTCACCATTTTCATCAACTCATTCGTATGGGACTAACTGCAGCACGTTGGCAACAATATGAACGCCCTATCTTAGTGAACAACTGGGAAGCGACTTATTATGACTTTACGGAAGATAAATTATTAACGATTGCAAAACAAGCAAAGGCTATCGGCATTGAAATGTTTGTTTTAGATGATGGTTGGTTTGGCAATCGACAAAGTGATCATGAAGGCCTTGGAGACTTTACAATAAACAAGAAAAAGTTGCCTCATGGACTTCCTCACTTAGTTAACCAAATCAATGCACTCGGACTGGACTTTGGGTTATGGGTTGAACCGGAAATGGTGAGCAAAAAAAGCGAGCTCTATCAGGCGCATCCGGAATGGGTCATCAAAGTTCCTCATCGTTCAGCAGCCCATGGTCGTTTTCAATATGTACTCGACTATACCAACCCAGATGTCATTGTGTATATTGATGATGCTTTATCAGAAATATTAAGTTCGTCCCCGATTCGGTATATCAAGTGGGACATGAATCGTTCAATGACTGATGTGTTCTCTTCTTATTTAGATACAAATCAACAAGGAGAAGTTTACCATCGCTATATATTAGGTTTATATCAATTATTAGACCGTTTGACTCAGAAGTTTCCACATGTGTTGATTGAATCTTGTGCAAGTGGTGGTGGTCGCTTTGATTTAGGTATGCTGTACTACACACCTCAAATTTGGACGAGTGACAATACAGATGCCTATCAACGTCAATTTATTCAATATGGCACGTCATATGTTTATCCACCCAATACAATGGGTGCCCATGTCTCTCAGTCACCTAACGAACAAGAACATCGACACATATCATTACAAACGCGCGGTCACGTTTCCTATTTTGGTGTATTTGGCTATGAACTTGATTTATCTCAAATGCATCCAAATGAACTTGAAATCATGAATACGCAAGTACAGTTCGTTAAACAATACCGTAAGTTATTACAATATGGTCGCTTTTATAGATTACTCAATCCAAGCAAGCACAATTATACCGCTTGGATGGTCGTGGATGATAAACAAACATCTGCATTGTTAGCGGTTTATAAACATCTCAATATCATTAATATCGGCAAAAAGCGCATTAAACTTTCAGGACTTGATCCACAACGTTATTATCATGTTTCAAATATTAATCAAACACTATCTGGTGCGGCATTAATGAACATTGGTTTTGATATACCTGATACAAGTTACGGCGAATTACGTAACGGTGAACATAAAACATATGATTTTGACTCTTGGTTATTCGAGATTAAAGAGATTCTAAATGCTGACCATGACGATAAACAGAAGGTGTCTCACCTGTAATTTTACGAAACATTTTATAAAAACTGTTATAACTTTCGTATCCAAGCTGCTGAGCGATATCTGTATAACTATAATTGGTTATAATCAATAAGTCTCTCGCTCTTGTGATACGAAAGTGATTCATATAATCTTTGAGGGTCATCCCGGTTTCTTCTTTAAATACACGACTCAAATAACAGCGATTAACAAATAAGTCTTTTGCCATATCTGTGACAGTAAATGGATGTGTATAATGATTTTCAATATAATGCAAGACTTGGTGCGTATATTGACTGTACTTTTTATTTTCAATTTGATGTAAAGGATCATCTCGATGCACACGCATATCATGAAAAACTTGATTCAATACGCTTTGGAAATAAAAATGTGTCATTACTTCATCTTGCCGATTTAAAATTGTATTGATCAGTCTTTGAAATTGATTCATATGTGTTAATTTTATAATTGGATATTCTAAAGAAACACCGACCTCTGTCATATATTGGTGACTTTTCGTACCAGTAAATCCAATCCATACATAATGCCACGGATCTTCTTCGTCAGCCCAATACGTCGTCAATTTGTCTGGAAAAATAACAAAGCCTTGATTTTGTGAAAGCTGATACGTTTGTCCATCAAATTGGTAATACCCCTTCCCTGAAACAATAAAATGAATAATAAAATTAGGTCTCACTGCCGGTCCAAATTGATAGCCTGAATCACAATATTCTTCTCCAGCAAACAAAAAATGAATATCATTAAATAAGTTCGTTCTCTCATTCGATACAACACGATTTCTCCCCATAGCCATCACCTTTTCAAAAGAACTTCAATTTCATTATATACATCTCTGCCATTAATGAACAATTGTCATTTAGCTGCAAAACAATCAAAGCTGTTTGTTACTCCACTTAGCTCCTTCCCAATATCCTTTAAAACTTTGATTGATAACCAAAACCAAAATAATGTTGACAATAGTATATCATTTGAATCCAACCTCTATAATTCTGAATATTATGATAAAATATAACTAATTGTCACATATAAAGGGGGTATGGAGTTATGCGAAAACTCGTGACATGTTTCATGGGCCTTGTGCTCATTTTGGCGGCTTGTACGAATAACGATAAAGAAGACAAACCTCAGACATCAAGTAGCCAAAAATTTCCTAATCGCACAGTAGAAATTATTGCACCTGCTTCACCTGGTGGGGGCTGGGATGCGACTGCACGCGCAATCCAAAAAATTATGCAAGATAAAAAACTGACTGATCAAAATATTACAGTCGTCAACAAACCAGGTGGCGGTGGCGAGGTGGGCTGGCAATATCTCAGTGAACGCCAACCTACATCTATCGCAATTAATTCAAGTTTGTTACTTTCCAACCACGAACTTGGCTTAAGTGATTTGCGTCACCAAGATTTTACACCGATTGCAATTTTAGCGACGGAATGGATCAGTTTATCCGCTTCTAATCAGTCTCACCTATCTTCTGGTAAAGAAGTGATGGAAAAATTGAAAGCCGATCCGAAGTCATTAACGATTGGTGTGGCACCTGGTCTAGGGAATAACGATCATCTTGCTTTTGTACAAGCCGCAAAAGCGTACGGGGTCGACGTGAAAAATTTAGACTTTCTCGTTTATAAAAGTGGTGGTGATTTAGAAACCGCACTCCTCGGTGGCCACGTGGATATCGCTTCAACAGCAGTCTCTGAAGTGAAAACGCAACATCAGGCAGGCAAGCTTAAAGTGTTGGCCACAACTTCTGATCAACGTGTGAAAGGCTTAGAAGATGTCCCGACTTGGAAAGAACAAGGTTTAAACATGGTCTTCCCACATTGGCGCGGCGTTATGGGACCTAAAAATATGACGAAAGAAGAACGTGCTTATTGGAATGACACCATGAAAAAAGTCGTTCAATCAAAACAGTGGGAGACAATTCGCAAAAACAAAAACTGGGATGCATTTTACAAAGACAGCTATGAATCAGAAAAATTTTTAAACGAGCAACAGAAAAAATATGAACAACTGATTCAAGACGCTGGTTTTTAAACAAAGGGGGAATCAAAAATGGTACGACTTATTGCGCCTATCGTTTGCTTCATTATTGGCGTTATCTACTTACTCCTCTCTCTCAATTTACCGATTTCTAGAATTGGTGATCCTCAAAGTCCAAAATATTTTCCAATTCTTATCGCGTGTTTATTGATTGTGATGAGTATCATTTACTTTTTTCAAATGCTTCGTGATAAAAATGTGTCGTTCAATGAATTTAAAGCATTTTTAACACCACTCGTCCTGAAACGCATTGGTCTGACTTGTTTATTTATCCTGATTTATACAGTCATTTTTGAACGCATCGGCTTTTTAATTTCAACAGCATTATTTCTTGCAGCAGTGATGTTTCTAGTCAATGGCTTTCAACATTGGCTAAAAAATTTAATCGTCGCTATCGTCTTTTCAGGTGTCGCATGGTATACCTTTGCACAGCTGTTAGACGTGAGTTTGCCATAAGGAGGCGGTCATATGGGTATCGATATCAATAGTTTCTGGGAAGGGCTCTCAACTGCCTTCCAACCGATGAATTTAATGTGGATTCTCATTGGCGGCTTTCTCGGCACAGTCGTAGGGATGTTACCCGGTTTAGGGCCTGCGACAGCGGTGGCTGTACTGATTCCTGTCACATTTGGGATGAATCCGGTCAGTGCCTTGATTTTGATGATTTCGATTTACTACGGGGCGATGTATGGGGGCTCCAGAAGTTCGATCTTGCTCAATACACCAGGGGACGGGTCTGCTATTGCTGCGACATTTGATGGTTATCCGATGACACTCAATCATCAGGCCGGTAAAGCTTTAACCATTTCAGCTGTGGCGTCACTGTTTGGCGGACTTTTTTCAGTCATTGGCTTTATTCTTCTTGCTAAGCCGTTATCCGAATTTGCCCTGCACTTTGGACCACGTGAATATTTCGTCTTGTTCTTATTCACATTGTCCATGGTCGTCACATTATCGCTCGGTAAAATGGTCAAAGGGTTTATCGCCATGTCTATCGGTTTAATGATGAGTACGATTGGCGTTGATTTACAAACCAGTGTGTACCGTTTCACTTTTGATGTGACGCATTTAAGCGAAGGCGTCGACTTTCTAGTTATAATTATCGGAGTCTACGCAGTCGCTGAAGTACTCTACAACTACATGCATTTAGATACATTAGCGCCTCCAAAAAGTGATTTAGGCTCGATGAAATTAACGAAAGAAGATTGGAAACGGACGCGCTGGACGATGTTAAGACAAAGTCCCATTGGCTTCCTTATCGGGGTCTTACCTGGTGCGGGTGGATCAGTAGCTTCCTTACTCAGTTATGCGACTGAAAAACAATTTTCTAAAAATGGTAAAAAGTTTGGTAAAGGTGCTATTGAAGGGGTAGCTGCACCTGAAGCTTCGAATAATGCCGCTTCAGTCGGTTCACTCATTCCATTATTAACGATGGGGGTCCCTGGGTCAGGAACGACAGCCGTGATTCTCGGTGCAGTCGTGATGCTCGGTTTACAACCTGGACCACTCCTATTCGAGAAACAACCCGAAATGGTATGGACACTCGTCAATAGTATGTTTATCGGTAATATTTTCTTAGTCATTATTAATATCGCGATGATTGGTCTGTTATTAAAAATATTAAAAACACCACCGAAAACACTTTATCCAATCATTTTAGTACTCGCCTTTCTCGGCACGTACACATTGAGTTATAGTGTCATTGATTTCTACATTTTATTAATTTTCGGCATCATTGGCCTATTATTAAAATTACTAGATTTCCCAATTGCACCGCTCATTTTAGCATCAATTATCGGCTCAGATATGGAACAAAACTTCCGTAAAAGCTTAATTACGAGTCATAATCATCTCGGTGACATTTTCTTCGGTTCACCGATTGCGATTGTTTTAACAATGATGACTGTATTAGCATTATTCTATCCATTCATCATGAAACTGTTGAAGAAAAAAACATCTTCAAATTAATGTTAAGATGAAAAAAAGAGGGCACTCAGTATGAGCTCACCCTCTTTTTTAATGCATTTATTGCTCTAATAACAAATAAAACTCTTGGATTGTTTCTTCATTGTATGCAACGGCATCAAACTTCGCATAATTTTTGTTCGTACCATTAATAAATTGCTCTAAACCTTTAGCAATATCAGCTTCATTCTTTTCTACTAACATACCGTACTTCTCACCTTCAAGCACATAACGGTTAGCGATAATGTCTGAAGCGAGTACATTGGTCCCTACAGTCAACGCTTCTAAAATTACCATAGATTGCCCTTCGTAATGAGAAGTGAGTGCAAATACATCTGCGCGTTTCACAATATAAAATGGATTACGACGTTGACCCAAGAAGTAAACATGATTTTGTAAACCGAGTTGCTCGACAAGATTTTTCAACGTCCCCTTCAATGGTCCATCTCCTAAAATGTATAACTTCAACTGTGGATACTTCGGACTCAACTCAGCAACAGCTTTAATGAGTATATCAAAACCTTTTTCTGGCGATAAACGACCTACCGATACAATTTTGAAGTCATCTTGAGAAAATTCAATCGCTTCCATGCCTCCCTCTGTTAATGTTGCTAATACAGGTTTCCCATTTTTTTCAAATAAATCACTATCATCATCCACAAGCTGATTGATCTTTTCAATATTTATTGTATTTCTTGAAGCAATATGGCGATTTTTCAACTTGAGACCACCAAAGTTGGACTGATTAAGTTTTTTCGTTGCTTCTGAAACACTCACTAATTTATCAAAATAGGGATAAAGAGAAATAACACCTTTCAAGTTTTGATAGTGTGGACGCTTCCCTTTTACTGTTCTCTCCATATCAGACTTAATATCACTATGCAACAAGATGTATTTCTTTTTAGCTCCACTCGCTAATATAAGATTTGACCAGAACATCGCATAGCCACTGTAATCAATTGCATAATCAAATTCAGAGTTTCCAAATATCTTTCTGAATTCGCGTTCAAAAAGTGCTTTCGGGTATAAACGCTTTTCAAAAGGCTTGTAAATCCCTCTTTGTCGAACAAATTCATTTTGATATTTTTCCTTTAAAGTAGAAATCATTGGGCCTTTTCTTAAAATAATACGTACGCGATCATCAATACTTTGTAGATTGTTTAACTGTTCCTTGTTGTTTGTATTATTAAGAAAAATGGTTACATCATATTTTTGATAATCAATGTTCGATAACAAGTTCATTACAGACGTTGTAATACCATTATTCTTCATTCCACCAGGATAAAGTAATAATTTCTTCTTTTTATTGTTCTGCATCGTTTTTAGCGACTGGTTTTGTGGGTTTAAAAACACCTTCTCAATAAAACGCTCTGTGACTCGTCCGTCTTCGTAGCCTACAAATTGATGCTTAAATTTCAAATATTTATCTCGAACACTAGCATGACGGTATGTTTCGTCCTGAATCATTTCAATGACTTCTTGAATTGTATCTGTGACTGGACCAGGTAAGTCTGACGGCTCTATATAAACGCCACGTTCACTTTGATACATTTTTAAATCTGGAACGTAAAACACGATTGGTTTATCCGTAACAAGAAAATCAAAAAATATACTTGAGTAGTCGGTAATCATTAAATCAACTGCTGGCATCAATTGATTCGTATCTAAAAAGTCAGGCACCAAATACGGTTTAAGTTCTGGCATCTCTTTAGCCTTACTGTACACAAAAGGATGCACTTTAACTAAAACTTGATAAGGTAGCTTTTGGTTTAGTAATTGAATTTCTTCAAAAACATTTAACAAACTGTCTTCTGGATCATTAACGTTTTTCCCTCGCCATGTGGGACAGTATAGTAAAATAGGTTTTCCCTTTACATTGAGATTTTCAGCTAAATATTTTCTCGCTTCTTTTGTAGACGTATTAAGCGTCAAATCTATACGTGGATAACCCATTTCTAAAATTTCACCGTTATATAAACCATTTAATTTAAATGCTCGTTCAAAAATTCGTGTCGTGTGCGCATTTGGACTAATAATGTAGTCTGAAGCTAAAAAGTTTTTTATCGTATTTTGCGTACCTCTTAAATTGTCTGCTACATCTAATCCCATATGTTTTAAAGGCGTCCCATGCCATGTATTAATATACACTTGTTCAGGCTTTTTTGTGAAATAAGCAGGAAAAGTCGCATTATTAATAATAAACTTACTTTCTGTTAATGCTTGAAGATATTCATCAGACTCCTTAATCACAAATGAAACATTATTAAATTTTTTGAACTGCTTCTTATAATAACGCAATTTATTAGGGTGGTCGACGACCCATATATGTTGATATTTAATAAATTGCTTATCTGAATTTAATTTTAGAAAAATGGCGTAAGGGCTGTCTGTGATGCTTTTACCATCTCTAACTTGATAGATAATTTGATGAGGTTTGACAGAGTTTTTTTGATACAATTGCGCATATTTACTCACTTTTCTTTGATACTTTGACTTGATCAGATTTAAAATGGGTGAAGTTGCAAATTTATATTTCCTAGATAATTGATTAGATAGCACTTTCTTGAAACGCTTATTCATCGTCTATGTTCTCCTTTTATTAAAAATGTTAATATTTCTGAATGATTATTTCTTTAACATCATCCTATCAAATCAGCTTGTCTCACGTATCAGCCATTTTCTCGACTTCCGATTGTGATGAAAATTTTTTGCCACTTATACTCTCCATATCAGAAAAAATCAGTCACAACCTTGTAGTTAGGACTGATTAAGCACGACTTTATAGCCTTACATTACCTGATTTACAAATACTTAATAAAGTTTTAATAGTTATGACTAATGATTCATTTCAAACTTTAAGTATTCATCAAGACCTTCTTGTAGGGTGTAACGGTTTAAGAACCCTAATTGCTTCAATGGTTCAATATCAGCATACGAATGTTTAACATCTCCATCTCTAGGGTCAGCAAATGCAACCGGTATCTCCTTTTGATATAAACTAACAAAAGTTTTATATATGGCTAATAATGATGTTGGCTGAGATGTTCCGACGTTGTATACTTGTCCATCAGAAGCTTGCTGTTTTAAAACGACTTGAACGGCTTGCACTATATCTTTAACATATACAAAATCCCTTGTTTGTTCTCCATCTCCAAAGAAAGTAAACGTTTTGTCATGATCAAAACAGTTTTTCATGATAGACAACACACCTGAATACTGTGATTGTGGATCTTGTTTCGGTCCATACACATTAAAAAAACGCAGGGATGTTGTTGGCAAGTGATATAACGTATGATACAGTTTCACATACTGTTCACTACTATACTTTTGAATTGCATAAGGTGACTCGGGTTGAATGTGACTATTAATACTTTTAGGCAAAGTCGTCTCGTTACCATAAACTGCTGCTGATGAAGCAAATATAAATTTTTTAAGGTGGCTGAGGTGTTTTCGACATAATTCAAGTAAGTGGACAAGCGCTGAAATGTTGACATCATTTGATTCTTCAGGATTTTCTACAGTATCCACGACGCTAACTACCGCTGCTAAATGTATAATGATATCAAATTGATGTGTTTGAATAATGCTTTCAATTTCATCGTAATTTCTAATATCGGTGTGGAAGAAATGGTCATCATCAATAAACGGAATGTTTGCTCTATAACCACTACTCAAATTGTCAACTACGTATACATCGTGTTGCTGTTTGATAAAGTGTTCTGCAACATGTGAACCGATAAATCCAGCACCACCCGTAATCAATACTTTCATTTTTCATTTCCTCCTTAATAATATGTAAAATCGTTTGATACTTTTATTATAATGCACCCTTGACTATACCATTTTATTTTTTATTAATCTATTGTAAAATAGTTGTTGATAATTGTAAATCATTATATCTTTGTTAGAAGCTGTAACTGCAAGCTTTAGCAATATACGACATATATGAAAGAATGAGGGAGTTTATGAATAATTTACTAACTGTTATTGTCCCGATATTTAATGCTGAATCATACATTGAAAAGACAATCAAATCACTTGAGAAACAAACATACCAAGACTTTAATCTCATCATCATTAATGACGGTTCAACAGATCAAACCGACGCGAAATTACAAAGCGCATTAGGAAAGTATAACAAAGAGTTAGAATATATCAAACTCAATCAAAATCAAGGGCATGCTTATGCTAGAAATGTCGGTATATCTAAAGTATACACACCTTATTTCATGTTCTTAGATGCTGATGACACTTTAATGCCTTATACGATAGAAACCTACATGAATTACGTGAGCCAGTCTGATGTGTTGTTTTCAAAAATTGATAATTTTACGTTAGACCTTCCAGTTCAAAACGTTGATTCCAATCTTGTAATCGCACAAGGTGATGTACAAGGTAATGAAGCCTTTATTTTAAAGCAACATTCAGCTTCTAATTTCGTATTTCGCACAGACACTGTAAAAAAGTTTAATATAACATTTAACACAACTTTAAGCCATTATGCCGATTGGTCATTTTTAATTGATTACTTAAAACATATTTCAACTTACACTTTCATGCAGGGCCTACCTTTTTACCATCGTGGTGAAGTGTTCGACCCTTTTTTAAAACAGCCCTTTTCCAATCATTCATTCGCAGACTATTTTCCAGAATATGTTCGTGCGTTTAAAGTTGCGTTAAAAAAAAGTTTTAATGGCAACATTCAACAGTTTTTGCTCAATCATATGCTTACAACCATTCGCAAAGATATGGACCCTAATCATAAAGATATTCAACAACGTTATCGTCAAATTCAGCATACGTTAAGCGATTTGTCTCGTACACTTCGTCCAGTATTAAAAAAAGAGAAAGCCGTGCTTTTCAAAATTGAAATGCGCTTACTCAATCGAAAATGGTACAAGTTGGCATGGAAAATGAATCGTTTCCGATATTTCATTCGTCTTATGAAGATTATTCTATTACGACGTCCACAATATCATCTTGCACAATATCGATTATTCAACTCACCTAAAAGCGTCCTAAATAACACGATTGTATTTGAGTCTTTTGGTGGCAAACATTATAGTGATAGTCCGAAATATGTTTATGAGTACATGAAGAAAACGTATCCTCAGCTCAACTATTACTGGATTTTCAAGGATATTAACGACACAACGCTCCCGAGTGATATCCAAAAAATTCAAAAAGGAAGCTCAGATTATTATAAAATTTTCAAAAAAGCGCGGGTATGGGTTTCTAACTCAAGACTTCCGTTATATTTAGAAAAAAAGTCAAATCAAACATATATTCAAACGTGGCATGGTACGCCTTTGAAGCGACTTGCAAATGATATGAAACAGGTACGTCTTCCTGGAACTACAACAGAACTGTATAAGAGGAATTTCTATGCTGCTACTCGACGTTGGGATTACTTGATTTCACCAAACTCATATTCTACTGAAATTTTTCAATCTGCATTCTGGATGGATAAAGACAAAATTTTAGAAGTTGGTTATCCACGTAATGATATTTTAGTGAATCATGAACACGATGTTATTTTGCAACAACAAGTCAAGGATGAATTGCATATTCCTAAAGATAAAAAAGTCGTGTTGTATGCACCGACTTGGCGTGATGATGAATATAAAGAAGCAGGTCATTACACATTCGATTTGCCTTTTGACCTACAACAATTTTATGAGCAGTTTGGAGATACGCACGTTATCTTATTAAGAATGCATTACTTTATTTCGAATCAATTGTCACTTAAAGGCTATGAAGATTTTGCGATTGATGTGTCGAATTATAATGACATTTCGAAGTTGTACTTAATTAGTGACTGTTTAATCACGGATTACTCCTCAGTGATGTTTGATTATGGTATTTTGAAGCGTCCACAACTGTTCTTTCCTTATGATATTGAAAAATATGCGTCAGAATTACGTGGCTTTTACATCAATTACCATACTGATTTGCCAGGCCCTATTTACACAAATCCAGACGCATTAATTGAAGGTTTAAAAAATATTGATCAAATTCGTGAAACGTACCAAGACAAGATTGAAGCATTTCACCAACGTTTTTGTTCAAACGAAAATGGACGTGCATCACAGTATATTGGCGACATGATATATAATGAAATTCAGAAAAGTTTAGATTAATAGAAAAAAGCTGAGAATACGTAATTGTGTCTCAGCTTCTTTCATATATAATGGCATTCATGTATCGCTATCTCTCTTTCCAACATCAAACTGCGATTACAGTGTTGCCACAATCAGATCAATGGTCCTAACTCATGCCGATCACTCATAAATCGACAACAACGCTTTCGTATAATCATCGCGTGCTTCATTAAATAATTCATCTATTGGAAAAGCATCGACGACACGCCCTTGATGCATTACTACAATCCGTGAGACCCATTTTTGTAAAAACGCCAAGTCATGAGAAATGACGACCATAGCACAATGTGTCCGTTCGACATGTCGTTTTAATTGCTGGGCCATTCGATCTTCTGCAATGACATCTAAATTTGCTGTAATCTCATCACAAATCAACAAATCTGGTTGCAACATTAATGTACGAATGACATTGAAACGTTGCAATTGTCCCCCACTCAATGCATTCGGATACCGCTTCATCAACTCATGAGACAATCCCATCGACGCAATCAATTCATCACGATAGTGTTGATGTGCTTTACGCTGTGATGCATCAAAAGCCAATGCTTCATTTAATGCACGCGCTATTGTCATCTTAGGATTAAATGCGTAAATGGCATGTTGTAAAATCGGCAGTACACGCTGAAATGTTGATGCGACCTGACCTTGTTGGGCTCGCAATTCACCTAACATCACATGCGCTAATGTTGATTTTCCAGACCCACTTTCACCGACGATTCCAACTATTTCATGCGGTCCGACTTCTAATGACACATCATCTAAAGCGGTGACCTTTTTATATTGCACGGTTATATGTTCTAATTTAATCATCTCACTCACCTTGCTTTAACTGACTTCGATGTTCGAATAAATGCGCACTGTACGGATGGATGTCTGCAGATTTGAAATAGACATCATCACCATGATCCACGATACGCCCGTGTTGCAACACATAAAGATAATCACTAAATCGTTTCACATGGGTTAAGTTATGCGTCACGACGAATAACGTGACGTCGTGTGCTTCAGCAAGGTGGTGCAACAATGTCATGATTTGGTGACCTGTAACAGCATCTAATGCAGCAGTAGGTTCGTCTGCGATAATGAGTGTCGGTTCTAACATCATAACACTCGCAATGAGGACGCGTTCCAGTTGCCCTCCTGACAGCATGAAGCGATAACGTTTACGCATATCGAGATGCTCTAATCCCACCCATTGAAGTGCTTTTTGAACTTGGTGCGACGCTTCTTGACGTGATACTTTGTAATGCTGACGATAAATCCGAATGAGCTGCTTTCCAATCGGTGTATGGTCATTAAAACTGTGCGTATAATCTTGTGAAATGTACCCGACTTGTTTGCCTAGATATGGTTTCAATGATGTGACACTTTTTCCGTGATAATGCCATTCATCGTACGTCATTTCAAAAGGTTCTGGTAAAGCACCGAGCAACGCTTTAATCAACATACTTTTCCCCGCACCACTTTCACCGATGAGGACGTTCACTTTTGAAGCATAAAGGGTCATATCGAGACTTTCAATGACATGCCGTTCACCTTGTCGTACAGTTAAGTTGTTTATGTCTAATAACTTATTCATGTCCACGATGCTCCTCTTGTGTAAAATGATCGCGTAACGCATCGCCAGTCAATTGGAAGATTAAAATCGTCACAGCAATCATCACAGCTGGCGCAAACAGCAGTATCGGATTGGATGTCATGAAATCCCGACCTGCATTTAACATCGCGCCCCATTCCGGTGATGGGGGTTGTGCCCCTAATCCTAAAAATGATAACGATGAAATGTAGAGAATGTTTTTCCCGAAATCTACTGTCGCTACGACTAAAATAGAAGGTAAAACATGTGGAACAAAATGACGTAACATAATGCGAAACGTCGGAACTCGGTACAATTTTGCCATACGGATATAGTCCATATCACGAATACTCGCCACAATCGTACGGGTTAATCTTGTATACGTCATCCAACGTAACCACACCATCGCCCAAACGATATTCCAAATACTCGGCTTCAACAAACTCGCCATTGCAATAATAAGCACAAATTCTGGAATACTGAGACCGATATCGACGATGCGCATGATGATTTTTTCGACTTTCCCTTTGAAAAATCCCGCAATCATACCGATAGGCACACCGATAACGACCGTCATTACAATTGTCACTAAACTCACGAGCAGCGTATAGCGTGCACCGATAATAAGGCGTGCGAACAAGTCACGCCCATAGTCATCTGTTCCTAACCAATGCATCGAACTCATTGGTAAAAACTGATCACTCAACTTCACTTCTAATGCAGATTGTGTTGAAACAAAAAATTGTGCAATGAGGAGTAACACGACGTACAGCGCGCATACCCATACCATTTTTGGTAATTGTCGTAACTGCTTCATCATTGCGACACCTCGTATGTTGACGTTTGCGTGTGTACATCACCATCGCCGGACTTCAAGTAGCGCTGTTTCGGATCTAAAAAGAGAACAATCGCATCACTCACCAAATTAGACAGCACAACGATAATGCCTAACATGAGCACAATCCCTTGAATGACTGGATAATCTCTCGCACGAATACTGTCGACTAAAAACTGCCCAATCCCAGGAATACCAAATACATTTTCAATGACGACTGTACCACCGATTAAGCTCCCAATAGAAAGTCCTAAAATGGTTACAACAGGGACGAGTGCAGGTTTTAAAATGTCAGTCACAAAAATATAGCGCTCCGATAAACCTCTTAAACGTGATGCTGCCACTTCACGACTACGATATAGATCCATCACATTTGCACGCATTAAACGCACGTAATACGCACTCATTCCGATGCTCATCGCAATGACCGGTAACACCCATTGTGCAGGCGAACCGTAACCTGACACGGGTAAAATTTTAAAATGTAACGCAAAAATGTGTAGTAAAATCATCCCTAAAAAGAACGACGGAATACTCACTGTCACCGATGTTACGGCGCGTATTGTCCGATCAAGTTTACCGTTCGGATGACGTGCTGCGACAACCCCTAAAGGGAGCGCAGTCACCATCACCACGATTATTGTGAAAATCGCAATCGTGATAGTTGGCGGTGCATAAAAGACAATTTCTTGAAGGACAGGACGCCCTGTTTGATAACTTGTCCCAAAATCGAACTGTACAATTTGTCTTATCCAACGAAAATATTGAACAAACCACGCATCATCTAAACCATATTGTGCACGTGTTGCCTCTATAGTCGATTGTGAAATATTGGATTCCCCGACATGCAAAATTTGATTGACTGGGTCACCCGGTGTACTTTTCATTAAAATGAATGTAAGGGTCGACAGCACCCATAGGACGATGATCATTTTTACGATTGAGCCCACGAAACGCTTAATTTGCATCTTGAATATCAACCTTATCATCGACTAAATAAATGCCTTCTGGTGTTGCTTTAAAGTGCGTTATATCTTTATTCATGCCATCTACTGTATCGTTATACGTAATGTAGCTTGCTGGAATATCTTGTGCAGCTTTATCGATAATGTCATTTGAGAGCGATTCACGTTGCGCTTTATCTACAGTATGATTCAATGTGTCAATCATTTCCGTCACTTCTTTATTTTTGTATGCCCCTTTGTTGCTTGAACCATCTTCATGGAACGCTTGGTTGAAGAAGTAACCTGTATCCCCACGTGGAATCGTACCAAAACTATACATCGTCGCATCCCATTGTGAGCGATCTTCTAAGTAGCCTTCAATATCATCAACATTGCGGATTTCAATATCAATATGTGCTTTTTTCGCATCAGATTGAATCACTTGTGCCATTTTAGGAAGTTCTGGACGGCCTTCGTATGTCGCGAGTTGAATTTTGAGTGGATGCGCATCATTATAACCCGCATCTTCCATTAACTTTTTCGCACCTTCAATATCTTGATTTTTCACTTTATGATTATCAATAAAGTCTAAATCATCATTAAATGGGCCCGTTGCAGGTTTCGCATAACCATTTGACACATCTTTCGCCAGCGCTTGACGATCAATAATTTTATCCATTGCTTCACGAACATCATGCGTCATTTTGTCACTATCCATGTTGTAAATCATCATTTGCGTACGGTAACCGGAAACATGTGACACTTTTGTATCACCTTTATCCTCAAGTTGTTTCACTCGATTGACAGGCACGTCCGTAATTAAATCCGCTTCACCAGATTGTAAATGACTTACACGCGCATTACCGTCTTCTTGATAAGTCACAGTCACACCGTCAAGTTTAGGTTTACCGTGCCAGTATTGATCATTGCGATTGAGCGTAATCTTTTGAGAACGTTGGTAATTTTTAATTTGATATGGACCTGTACCGACTGGCTTCGCATCAATATCTGTTTTTGCATCCGCATCGAAAATAGCAACATACGGATTGGCCAATTCAGAAGCGAGCTCTGGGTAAGCCTCTTTCGTTGTAATCGTTACTTTTTGACCATCCGCTTCAATAGATTTAATCGGTAACGTTGATTTTACAAAATCGCTCTTTTTCAATGCTTGTTCTAAACTTTCTTTCACTTTTTGTCCTGTTAATTTTTCACCATTTTGGAACGTCACATGATCTTTAACCGTTAATTCCAATTTTTCAGGAGAGACCTGTTTAAAATCTTTAGCCAACCAAGGCTGTACTTCTCCCTCTTTGGATACTTTGAATAAAGACTCTAGTGCGCCCGCTCTAACAGAGACATCTGTCTCATACGGAGCAATCGATGTCGTTTTCAAAGGTATCTCAATATCTAACACCTTTTCGTCAGCATTGCGATCCCCCGATCCTGTACCACAACTTGCCAACAATAGTGATGTCGTTGTTAAAACAGCGAGTGAATATTTCAATCTCATACGATAAGCGCCTTCTTTCTCTATAATTAGCCTAACTCACTATCAACGCTAATATTATATCAGAAAAATATCCACTATATAAAACTATTTATTTTGGTTACCCTTAATTTTTATTTTCTAATTGTTCTAAAAATAACTTTGCTTGTTGGTTAATCGTTTTGAAATCAATACCTTGTTGTTGAGCAGCAAAGACACAGCCACAGTAACATTGACGGAAAATATCATAGTCTTGACACATCGTAATCGAACGTTCATAGCCTTTATTTTTCTTAAAGTCGCTCGGTAAATATTTCACATCATACAATTGTTGCACGTCTAAACCAATTTCATTAATCAACTGTGCATTTTTCTTCGGTGATAATGTAATCGCACTGCCAAAATAATCATAGCCAAGTTCTACAGCCGCTTCTGCCACCATTTCTAAACGCATACCAAAACATGCCGAACATCTCGCACCGCCTTCAGGTTCTTCTGTCAAACCACGAGATTTCGCCATTTTCATAAATTCATGAGGCTCATATGGCGCTTCAATATAGCGGACATTGTTGCCTGTTCTTTCATTAAAATCACGCACAAATTGTTCTTGAACACGCGCACGTCGCAAATATTCATTTTTCGGATGAATATTCGGATTCGCAAAATAAATGGACACATCCGCATATTCCGTTAAAAACTCTAACGTATACGTGCTACATGGTGCACAACAACTATGTAACAGAATTGAAGGACGCTCACTTTCACGTTCCCAATTGACAATCATCTTACGTAAAACTTTGTCATAATTGATCTTTTGATTTTTCATTTTTTCTAAAATTTGTTCCGCTTGAATCATAGGACTCCCCCACTTCGAAATCTTATCTCTTTTCAATAAAACAAATATATCACAAAATTTCTTACAATGTATGGCGAACTTTTCTTCATTTCAGATGATTTTCTTCCATAAAAAAGCAGCCATCCAACACGACATCGGATCACTGCTATAATGATAAATCGAGACATTCCACATAAACCCATTCAAATATTCATACCACTAAACTTGCTAAAACGTGACGCGAACACGCCATGCAAATGTATTCAATCGCTCAAATTCAGCTTTGCCACCCACTGACTCAACAATTAAATCGAGTTCATCTTTAAAAGGATAGTATTCCGTCTCTAAATCCTCAACTAAATTCACATACCCCTTATCACGATACTTCTCAATCATACGTGCTTTATCCGCCTCAGACTCAAACAGCGTATCAACGAGAATCACTTGACCGACTTCAGTTAAAAATGATTTCAAATAAGTCAGTGCCTCTCGTTTACTGTCATGATTTAAGTGATGAAAGGCAAATGTAGACACTATTGTATCAAAGTATGCGTCAGTAGGAACATCTAAAAAGTGACCATTCAACACGTGTAAACCTTCTTTTTGATTGGCAATCGTCCGCATATCTTCAGAAGGATCAATGGCTGTGACATTCAGGCCTTGGTGGATAAGGCGCTGTGTTAAATTACCTGTCCCGGCACCAATCTCAAGTACACGCCCCGACGACAATGCAACCACACTCTCTAACATAGTTGTGTAGCCGTCAAACACATCTTCATACTCATTATCATTGCCAGTATTAAATACCGTTTCATCATAACGCTCTGCCCATTTTTCAAACACGTCCATAAACTCCATGATTATCCCTCTTTCAATTCCTAGCATTTCGATATGTATTATATACTAATCGGCAAATATTGCCAACCTCAAAAAGAAGAAAACACAATTAATTACAAATTCTAAAAATAAAAAGCACAGTACAAATGGTCGTCACAACCTTTGCACTGCACTTTATATAATGAATCATTGACTACTCAAAAAAGAATTACATTTTTGATGGTTGTTGAAGCGTTAAATGTCTGAATTGACGTCTTTTACGCTTAAATTGAGCTATACTTCCTTTTAATATCAAGTGTATGTCGAGTTCATTTCACTGGTTCCAAAATTATGACTTGTTTTATTAAAATACATCAATGTAATGACAATAGAATACACAAAAAAAATATCATTATGAACATTGTCATGTAATCACCTTTTCCTATTTACAAATGGAGTTAGTTGCACCTGTACAACCAAGAGATGTTATTAGACCACAAATTGCGGCTAATGAAAATCCTGCCCAACCAGTAGTGATACCAAATGCAACAGCTACTGCCCAACATCCTCCTGCTCCGCCAGTACCGCATAAAAAAAGAACATTTGAAGCAACTCGAAATTGAGCCCTCTCTATTTTTTTCATGACTGATGCTGGGACACAATTGCGTTTTTCAACCCCCTCCTATGATGAGCGAAAATCAAAATATGGAAATGTAAAATCAATTAAGGTTAATGGGGAACATAATTTTTGATTTTGTCATCTTATAAGCTTGCCTCATTGATACAAAGCATGTGAATTCAAATTGCTAAAATGAACGAGTCTCCTTAGGGGGGAGAAGTTGACTGTAATAATCGCTTTTTATTTTGATAGTGGCTACCGTTTAACGCAGTAGCTGTCTGACTTCTCAATGCTCCTTTTGAGAAGTCTAGTCAGCCTTGCGGGGGCAGTACGACGAAATCTTTGTTGCACATGAGATTTCTGTACTACTCCCAAAATCCACCAACGCTTCCGCTAGAAATGTAACAGCCTAATCAAAGCGTCGTAGGGTCTTTGCACTCTTATCATGCTCCCCCAAAAAGAATCATGTTTTTGAAATGTGTCTTTTAAATGCAAATGCCCCCAAGATTGCAAGAACTTTTCGACACTCCCGTGGAATCAGACGTAGCCGAAAATCCAATTTGGCTTCCACCACGTGTACATTCCAACAAAGCCAAATTTAGTCGAGGCAAGTCCCCTGGGAAAGGGAGAAAAGTTCAGCAATCTTGAGGGTCTACAAGCTTCTTTTATTTAAAACAACATTCCTGATTACAAAAACATTATTCCAACACGTCGCTCTTCTCGGCCTTCTCCGCCAATCCTTGTGCTAATGGGTCTAAATATGGTTTCCCAATCAAGCCCACTAAGAAGAAGCCAACACCGAATAAAGTGAGCATCGTCAACTTATACGTTAAAATCTGTGGCACAGGTCCACCCACTGCTTCTCTCAATGCATCAATACTGTATGAGAATGGCAAGAATGGATGAATACTTTGGAAAAATTGAGGTGTCACTTCAATTGGGAATGTTCCGCCACCACCAGCAATTTGTAATACAAGTAAGACGATAGCCAATGCTTTACCTGGATTTCCTAATACTGACACTAATGTATACACAATCGTTGTAAATATCAATGCGGAATACATACTCATCGCAATAAAGAGTGGCACTGATTCAATGGATGCTTTCAAAATCACAATATCCCCAATAGATACGATTGTCGCTTGCGTTATATTCATTAATAAGAAAAGTCCCATTTTACCTAAATATGTTTCGCGAATCGTCAAGTACGGTTTTAACTCTGGATGTTTATTGTGCACTGACAGTAGGCTGACGAGTAACAATGCACCGACCCAAATTGCTAATGCCGTATAGAATGGTGTACTCGCTGAACCATAATCTTTAACCGGGAAAACATCTTCTTTTTGTAAATTGACTGGGCTTGCAATGACACCGGCCTGCTTTTTCAGATCATTGCGCAATAAGTCAATTAAATCTTCTATCGTATTTTCTTTGTCGAGTTGTTTAAAAATACCGTCTGCCTTTTGTAAATTTTTTTCAACTTTTGGTAAATCATTTCTCGCAAATTCCGCTAAACGATGTAATGTTTCTTTCGCTTTCGGTTGATTTGTATCTAAAATATTACGCAAACGGTCATATTGTGCGAATGCTTCTGGTAATTTTTCATTCACTGTGGCAGTCGCATCAGAAACACGTCCTTCCACTCTTGGTAAGTCATTTTCGACAAAGTTGGATGCTTCATCGACCTTTTGACGAAATTGTGGAAAATACGCTTGGGCTGCTTTCATAGCGTTAATATATACCGCTTCCACGCGTGGTAACGTGTCACTCAATTGATGTAAGCGTTGTTGCCCTTCAGTTAAAAATTGCTGTCCTTGTTGAATCGCGCTATTCAACTGATTCAGGCGCTGTCGTACATTGTCCAAAGTCGTTGCCCCTTGATTCAATGCTGTGCCCAATCGATTAGAAATATCTTGTAATGTCTGCGCAAAATCTCCACGAAGGTATTTTCCAACAGCCGTTAATTGATCTTTTGCTTTTGATATACTATCCAATACGTCTGCTGCTTCAGCTTGACCAGAGTTACCTGCTGAGATGGCATCCTTTAATGCATTCAAACGTGTTGTTCGTTGTTCAATATCTTCTTGCACTGTTTTAAGTCGTGATTGGGCATCTGATAAATCAACGCCTTCACTTTTTTCAATGTTTGCTAAATAATCCCTATAATCACGAATCGTTTTCGTCGCGTTATTCATACGTGCAATGAGATGATTTAATGGCGATTCAAATTGCTTCGGATCTTTGGCGCTCAATATACCATAACTTAAGTTTTCTGCCGTATCTAAATCTGCGGACGTCGCTTTAAGTTGTTGCGCTACTGCTTGATTTACTTGTTGCAATGTATCACCATAAGCATTCGTCATCGTTTGCGCATCTTCTGGTGAAATGATATGCCCCGCTGGAACGTTGTCGCCATCTCCTTGTGTCGTCGTACTCACTGGCGCGGTACGATATGCCATACCTTGTGTGCCTTGCGGTGTTGTTGCAGTCGCATTTCGAGCATTTTCTCCTACTACTTGATTCGCCGCACTTGCACGGTCGATCCCATTTTGAAGCTCATTCACGCGTTGTTCTACAGCAGGCAATAACTGTTGTATTTCGTTCAGTTTAACAAGAGCTTCATCTGTACCTGCAATAGCACGGTCCACCCCATCGTTAATCTCTGGGAAATGATTGGGCACACCACTCGCCACTTGTAGCACACGCTCAATATCTGGCATCGCTTGATTTAATGACACAATGAGCTTGGCACGCTCGTTAATGGCTGGGATGCTCGCGTTCAGTTGATTTAAACGTTCGGTTGCTGTCACGGCATCATCTTTATATTGATCTAGCGCTCTAAATTGATCCGCATATTGATCGATTTGGTCTTGGTTTTCATCTAAATAAATCAACGTTTTACGGAACTTTTCAATTTTTGGTAATGCGTTATTTGCCGCATAAATACCATCTCTGACTTTATGATAGTTTGGCAATTGGTCGTCTAGTTTAATACCAATACGATTTGCTTCATCTAATAAAGCTTTTGTCACCGTCTCGTTAAATTTTTTGTTCGCATTTCTCACAATTTCACTTGAACCTGCATCTGTCATTTTAGGTGCAATCGCGTTCAGTTTTTGATTTACTTTATATTCGACTTCAGCTTGTTGAGGGTCTTTACGCACAATTCCAGTCACTTGATGTGTGAATTTTTCTGGAATATAAATCGCTGCGTAATATTTTCCCATTTTTAATTCGCGATCCGCCTTTTCTCGACTCACCATTTGCCAATCAAAATGGTCGTCTTTACGCAAAGTCTCTTCTATTTGATTCCCGACGTTAATTTTTTTATTGCGCACTGTATCGCCTTTATCCTCGTTGACTACTGCAATTTTAATGCCGTCTGTGTTCGAGTACGGATCCCAAGTTGCTTCGAGGTTGAACCACGCATAAAAAGAAGGCAGTATCGCTAATCCTAAAATCAGTACCATCGCTCCAGGTGTTTTAGCAATTTTTTTAATATCCGTCAGAAAAAGTTTGGTAGCATTCTTCATTTTTTCACCTCAATATTTTGTGAAACACTTTATTATTTGCTTTCATTCATGTAATATAAAATATGTATAACAATTTCAAAATTTCGTCATTTTTAAGTTAACACGCATCAACGAAATGCAAGACATCTTTTAGTATAACAAGTTTTCTAGCATTTTGTATACCTTTGTAGGAACGGAATGCCTTTGATAATTATTAGTCGGACACACTGATTTCACATTACGTCACTTCCCCTTGTGACCCGAGTCGTGTCATTATCACTGTGCATTTCAACCTTATTTTACACATCAATCACTGCGTTTTTTTAAGAAAGGAGTCTTAACTTGAATAAGAAATTCATTTATACAGGGTTATTAAGTACTGCATTGCTCATCCCTTCTGTCACACCTCAATGGGCTGTTGCAGCAACACCTCAAACTGAAGATGTACCTAAAGATCAAAAAGTGGCTGATCATGATAAAGATGTCGCTTCAGATGAAACACGTGACGACCGTAAAACGCAATCTCAATCATCAGATAAAAAAGAAACAACGAAACGAACATCATCGAAAACAAGCGAGAAAACGACTTCGCACCAAGATGATTCAAAAGTGGCTAATCTTTTCGACACAACATCCCCTTTGAATTCACAGTTGAAATCGTCTTTGTCGTCTCATACAGATTGGTTTGACCAACTCTTTCATTCTACATTAAATGAAACAACAGATACGCCTCAGCATACATACCCAACACCAACAAATGATGCTACATCAACGTCAACACAAGCGCAATCATCGACGCCTGAAAATCGAGACTTTTTCGAGCAACTTCAAGCAATACTCAGTAGCAACGATGAAGATAAACAAGAAGACAATACTGCACCGTCAACTGATGAAACAACGTCTACAGAAGAAGCTTCTACTGAAAAACCAGCAGCAGAACAACAAGACAGTTCTAAAGACAATGTAGCACCTTCTCAAAATAGTGATTCAACAGAAAAAACATCAAAAACAGAAGACAAAGCAACATCTGAAGCACAACCTGCACCACATCAAAACGATGATGCCACAACTGAAGTGCCATCAACGACTGAAGAAAATCCAGCTACTAAAAACAAGCAGACAGAAGAACAATCAACACCTTCTCGTGATGCCGCTTCTTCAAAACAAACTGAAAAAAATCAAAACGATGCGATGATTGATGCACTGTTAGACGAATATAGTGAAAAAGCCGAACAAACGCAACGTGCACATCAACAACAAAAAGAGGCTACTGAGCAATCTTCAACATCAAAAGCGCAAAAACATGAAGCGCAAATTTCTGACCCTGACACTTTCAAGTCATCGCGAGAACAAGCGCCGACACAATCATATCAAAACGAAGCAGACAGAAAGCAAACGCGTCAAACGACACTGTTTGAAACAATGCCTGATTCTGATACGTCTACAAATGACTCAGGAACAATGCGTGTCGTTCCGCAATCATCAACACGTGATTTTATCAATGACATTGCGAAAGATGCACATGATATCGGTCAACAAGAAGACATCTACGCCTCTGTAATGATTGCTCAAGCGATTTTAGAATCTGACTCTGGTAAAAGTGAATTATCACGTGAACCTTATTTCAACTTGTTTGGTATTAAAGGAAGCTATCACGGAGCGGCTGCACATTTCAAAACTTTGGAATCAGATGGCGAGCAATTGTATGAAATCGATGCTGCTTTCAGAAAATATCCAGATCACAAAGCGTCATTACAAGATTATGCAGATTTAATTAAAGAAGGCATTGATGGTAATCCGAATATCTATGAAGACGTATGGAAAAGTCATAGTTCAAGTTATCACGATGCCGCCTCAGCACTCGTTGGTACATATGCGACAGATCCACAATATGACCAAAAGTTAGAAGCTTTAATTGAAGCGTATGATTTAACACGTTTTGACCAACGCGACATGCCAGATTTATTAGATGATAAAGATGACGACGAAACTGCGAAAAACGATGACAGTGCTTTCAAACCATTTGCCATATCTGCAGACTCACCGTATCCTTATGGTCAATGTACGTGGTATGTGTACAATCGTATGGCACAATTTGACATTCACATTTCAGGTACTATGGGCAATGCCGCTGATTGGACTTATTCTGCACTCACACAAGGTTATAGTGTATCAAGCAAACCAAAAGTACACAGCGCAGTAGTATTTAATCCAAATGAATTAGGTGCGGATCGTTATTACGGTCACGTCGCCTTCGTTGAGAAAGTAAATCGTGACGGTTCCATCGTCGTATCTGAATCTAATGTTAGAGGACTCGGTGTCATTTCGTTCCGTACGATTGATGCAAAAGATGCTGAACAATTGGACTACATTAGTGGCGATTTAGCAACTGAATAGAGGATTTTACTCATGATATTTTATTTGATAAGTGTTAGAGGCAGGAACATTAAATTATCCCAGCCTCTAACACTTATCAAGTTATTATTCATTAATAATTATAAAACAGTCGAAAAATAAGGATGAATGGGACATAAAAAATTGATGCTATTGGTTTCTTGGTTTCATAAACTTGCCCTCAGTTTTCTTGTGTTTGATGTAAGATTGCCCAGAAGGCTGACACGCCTGAGGGAATGAGTGCATACTGCTAACAGTCACTTCTTTACTTTAATAGTGGTCGCTGTTTATCTCAGTAGCTGTCTGACTTCTCAATACACATGCTTTTGAGAAGTCTAGTTAGCCTTGCGGGGGCAGTACGACGAAATCTTTGTGACACATGAGATTTCTGTACTGCTCCCAAAATCCACCAACGCTTTCTCTACCAATGTAACAGTAAAATCAAAGCGTTGGTTAGTTGAAGGATCAGTCCCTCTGAAAGGGAAGCCATGAAGGCAATCAAAACTACAAATCGTTGAGAGCAAGTTAAACAAGAATACTGCATCAATAGCATCAAAAATTTTTATGTCTCATCCCTTTATTATGCATATTTTCACGCTTATTGTTTGCGTGTTTTTTTATGAAATCTCATCGTTAAGATAAGTACGCCGATTGCAACGACTAAAATACCCAACGGAAGCCAAGTCCGCTTCACAATTTCACCTGTATTCGGTAAATTGAAATCACCATTTTGATCAAATAAACCGTCTAAAAAACCGTGTGATGCCGTTTGACTGTTAATCGCTTGATATGGGTCGATATTCGGCTTTGGCGCAAAATCATGTTTGAATAGACCACCGTCGCGATCTAACAACGAATGATCACGATTTAGCAGTTGCTGCAATTTGTCATTCGTACGGCCTGAAGATTGAATATTGCCACCATTTAAACCACTACCGAGAATATTCGCGATACGACGCAGCGGCGCAAACAAGTCATTCATGTCTGTTTGCGTATTGTGACGAATTTGTTGCAGTTGCTTCCGTAAAGTCAACAATCGATTGGCTTGAGCACTGAGTTCGTCTTCAATCTCCTTCAAGTTTTGATGCGCCCTCTCTTTATCTTGATGTACACGGTCAGCAATCAATTTTGCATTTTCTGCGTTAAGACGTCCACCTAAAATCGATTCAATCACTTTAGAATCTGCATCCGTATTATTAATTAACGCACTTAAAATATCATCTCCACTTGCCTTACCATTCGCTTTAAAATGGTCTTTCAAGCGGTCGAGTATCGTTGTATTTGAAGGTTTACCTTGCATGATTTCTCCAGCAATTTTGTGCGCTTCTTGTTCATCAAAGCGTGTTCGTAAAATGCTTTCCACTAAACCTTGTGTATTGGAATTATTTTCCAACATTCCTAACAATAAATCATCACTCGACATTTTGATGAGTCCGTCCGCTTGTTGATGAATTTGATTCGCCAATTGTTGGTCTGTTTTACCTTTAACATCTATCTGTTTCGCACGTTGAGCTGCTTCTCGTGCATTAAAAATCTCACCTAATATCGATTCGACTGCTGCACGTTTGTCGTCACGCTTGTGAATTGCAGTTAAAATCGTATCATTTTGCGCATTCAGTTGGTTTGCTACTGTTTTCGCATCATCAAGTAAAGTGGCTTTTTCAGTACCAGAAATGTCTGTGCGTCTTTTAATGTCTTGTTCAAAGTTTTGTAAATATTGACGTTTTTCTTCAAAATAGTTGTCAGACTTGTTCTCCACATTTTCTGAAACGAAATGGTCAATACGTGTCATTGCACTATCAATGCCTTGGAGTGGTGTGACTTTGTTTTCTAGCGCTACATGTTCTTGTTTAAGTGCATCGAGATCTTTCTTAATATTGTCTTTCAGTGCACTTTCATCTTGTTGACCGTGATGGGGTGCTACTATCGTTTGTGTTGAAGAAGATTTCTTTGCTTTGTCTCCATTTTCAGTTGATGTCGCTCTTCCTTCAGTTTCATCAGTCTTTGTCTCTGTCGACATTGCATCTTCACGCACTTCAGTTGATTCTCGTTGACCTTCATCAACCTTTGCCTTTAACGCGCTAATTTTTTCATCAATGGCATCTAATTGAGGTTGTATTTCATCGTCCGACTGAGCATCATGCGCTAAACGATTGGCTTCTTCTGCTTCGTCAACAACCGCTTCAATACTTTTTGACGACGTATCATATTCACGAATTAACGAAAGAAAGTCATTTTTATAATTCGTATTTAAATATGGTAATGCCTTCACTTTTTTATCTGCGTTTTCACGTAACATTTTCAAATCATCAGTCGTATCTGTCTGGGCTATCGCTGTCATTTCGTGTGACAATGTTGAAGGCATTTGCAGTCCACTACCGACCAATAAAAGGACAGTACCAGCTTTTACTAAACGATGACGCATGTTTTGAGATGAAGGGGATTTTCGTTCTGTCATGCCATCATTCCTTTCTATAATATGACTCTATTATAGCGCTTATGTTTCACTTTTTAAATAAAGATTAAGATATATTGCAATTTGAAAATAAGCAAAAAGTAAGAGACTGAGAAACTAACGCCCAATCTCTTTAAGTTTCGGTTATGCTTTGATGATATGTTGTAATGTCTCGTATAATTCCGCTTCATTCGTTGTTGCTAACAATTGTTGTCGTTTGTCATCATGCATTAAGTTTTTCGACAGTTGTTGCAACACTTTTAAATGCGTATCATGACTCTGTTCCGGTACGGCAATTAAAAAGACGAGTTGTGGCAATGTACCGTCTAAACTTTCCCATTGCACACCTTGATCATGTTTAAGTACTGCAATAATCGGTTGACGTACCGCGTTTGTTTTCGCATGTGGCATCGCGATATGCATACCAAGCGCTGTCGTTGATTCTGCCTCACGTGCTAATACAGCTTCTTTTAACACTGCGCCGTCTGTCACATAGTTTTCGTGTACTAAGCGATCAATCATCGTATCAATTGCTTTGTCTCTATCCATAGGCGCTGCTGTTTGAATCATCACTTGTGGATTCAACATATCTTTTACGTCTGTATCTTCTTTCACTTTGACTGTGGATACTGGTGCTCCAGATAGCTCTTGAGTGGCTGTCGGTTGCTTTTTAAATGTTAACACGAGTGCTGTCGTTACAAAACTACCGGCTAGTACTGCAACAATAAACATGAGCACCCCATCGATGCCCCCTAATACTGCAACGATTGGTCCACCATGCGCGACTCTATCGCCGACATGACCGAGTGCAGCAATGACAGAAGCAACCATCGCACCTATCATATTGGCGGGTATAATACGTAAAGGATCTTGTGCCGCAAATGGAATCGCACCTTCTGTAATCCCGAATAGTCCCATCGTAAATGAAGCTTTCCCCATTTCGATTTCATTACGGTTGAATTTACGTTTTTGAATAAATGTTGCAAGGCCAAGTCCAATCGGTGGTGTACAGACTGCCACTGCGACCATCCCCATGACGCTGTAGTTCCCTTCCGCGATTAAAGCTGAACCAAATAAAAATGCGACTTTGTTCACTGGGCCACCCATATCAAATGCAATCATTGCACCGATAATTAAGGCCAAAATGACAATGTTCGCGCCCTGCATACCTTTTAACCAAGTTGTCAAAGTTTCAAAAACCGCTGCAATTGGCGCACCTAAAACGAAAATAAAGATTATGCCAACGAGGACCGATGCAATAATTGGAATGATAATGATCGGCATAATCGGCGCCATCGCTTTCGGCACTTTAATATTTTTAATCCATTTCGCGATATAACCTGCTAAGAAACCGGCAACGATACCACCTAAAAAGCCAGCCCCCGCCGTACTACCGTAAAAACTGCCGTCTGCTGCAATCGCACCACCAATCATCCCTGGCACGAGACCTGGCTTATCAGCAATACTCACTGCAATGTAACCGGCCAATATTGGCACCATAAAACTAAACGCTAATGCACCAATTTTTTCGAACGGTTTCCAAAATGAATCATCCGGAATCACTAAACCTTGAGTTGCTGTTTTTTCACCACCTAATGACAATGCCAATGCAATCAGTAGTCCTCCGACAACGATGAATGGCACCATAAAGGAAACCCCATTCATTAAATGTTGGTAGATCATTTGCATCCCATTTTGCTTATTCTCGCTTTGATGTGAAGGTGTCTCACTTGCTTCAGATTGTCCTGTCGCATGATACACCGGTGCTTCCCCTTGCACCACACGTTGAATTAAGGCTTCCGGTTGATGAATGCCTGCTCTGACACTTTCTTTCACGAGCGGCTTACCATTGAACCGTGATAAATCGACTTGTCTATCCGCAGCAATAATAATACCATCTGCAGCTGCGATTTCTTCAGCTGTTAACACATTTTCTGCACCGACACCCCCTTGCGTTTCCACTTTAATATCAATACCGAGTGACGCTGCGGCTTGCTCTAACTTTTCTTGCGCCATATAGGTATGCGCAATACCGTTTGGACAAGATGTAACTGCGAGTATTTTCATACGACTGCTTCCTCTCTTCACAAAATTCATACATCTCCATCTTATCCGCTTCATCCATGCAATTCAATGTATTTTTGAAACGCTTACAAATTTTCAAAGGCATGTACATCTACCACTTCAAAATCGAGACAAAAAACCAGTGCGCAACAGCATCAGACTCGCATGTCGCGCACTAAACAATTATCATTTAATTTGTTGTTGCATCAAAAATTTCTGTACAATATCCTTTGAAGCCACAATTCGGGCAAGTCAACAGTCTTGTTTGAGACGTATGAGGTGCAAATAACCATGGTCGATATGGCGATTTAAACTGCTTTTGGCAATTCGGGCACATATAACTGACTTGTTGGTAGTACGTGTGCGTCATTTTTTGTGCTACTGTAATCGCACTCCCAAATCCTAAAACGGCTGGCCATACTTGACGATATTTCCAACTTAGCCCAATTCCAATCGCTTCAAACAATGTGGCTGTCGTTCCCATCCATAACATGCGTTTCATGAGACGTTGATGTTGTGGTTTTTGTTTCATCGCATCTTCAATGTCAGAAAGATTTTTAACAGGTGCATGTGATGCATCCAGTATCATCCGTTGCATTTGCTTCATTTGTTTCAGTTGCTGTTGTTGCTGGCGAATTTCTGCCTCAGTTTCTTTCACTTTACGCGTTAATAATGTACGCACCGTTTGAAGTGTGCCATCCACTGACAACATTTGCTTGATTTCTTTAAGGCTAAGACCTAATGACTTCATCACTAAAATCAAATGCAACTGTTCAACCTCACGCTCCGTATACATCCGATATTGATTGTCGTCCGTAAAAGCAGGTTTTAAGACGTGCTGATGATCATAGTACTGAATGGTTCTTTTTGAAAGTCCAAACATGTTCGCAAGTTCACCTGTCGAATAATGTGACATCGATTTCACCTCCATACTTCATGTATAGCCTATGACGTCACGTGACGGTCAACGATTTCATGCATCATTTCGATCATTTTTTCTGGCTCATCGACAAACGGTGCATGTGCCGTATCTTGAAAGGCGTAAAAATGCTTTTCAGGAGACCCAACATGATCAAAAAACGCTTTACTGTCTTCGTATGTCGTTTGCATATCGTGAACACCTTGTAAAATATAAAATGGGACCTTTATTTCCTGGGCAATATCATTCAAGTTGGTATGTGCCATTTCACTCGTTAAATGTTCGAACGTGGATAAACTGCCTCTGACAATATTAATTCTTTCCATTAAACGGTAATACGGCGTCTGCATCATCACACGAAACATGCGCCAAACAGAATAGCCACGACTTGAAAATCCGACATGATAACGTGCGGTATACCGTTGTCTCGCCTTTTCATATTGGCAATCTTGGTTAAAATCACGTGTTAAATGAATCGCGTTTAATCGTTTAATCGCTCGTTGATTGCGCTCTTCATGTGCTAGAAAGCGTAAATGTTGCAAAATACACTGTTCATTACGAAAAACATCCCCGAGTTGGCCCATACCAATATATGCCGCAATATACTCAGGATAACGATGCGCGGCGTGTGTACCAATAATAGTTCCGAATGAATGGCACATTAAATACACTTGATTTTGTTGAAAATGATGACGCAAAAATTGAATGAGCTGATACAAATCTGAAATCAAATCTGCCATTTCAACCGTTTCATGTGTATAAGACATCCCCGTCCCACGTTGATCCCAAAATACAACGGTGTAACGATCCGTCAAGTCAATATGATGGGCTCTAAAAAAGGAATAAAGTGGAAAACCTGGCCCACCATGGACAACGAGTAATATCGGTTTATCTGTGCCTCTTGATTCAATAATGACACCTTGACGATGACCATTTAAAGTCAAATAGTATTTCTGAACTGTACGTCCATCTTGTTCTATGTAAGTTTTCATTTCTACACCTCGCATCTTTCGATAACATTATAATCTATTTTGAGCGATTTGTAGTATTTCTAGGCTAAGGAAAAGGCAATCATTCAAAAATCAAAACACAAAACAGGCTAGGACATTATCTTTTCCTAGCCTTTATCTATTCAGTGAACTACTCACCACTTAGCTAAAACATAAAGGTTCTTAACGCTTGAAGTGGGAGCTTCTTGGGAATAGAGCGTACTTGTAAGTGTATTTCTTTACTAACAGAGGTTTCTCTTATTGACCAAGCTATCCCCGTAGACCCTACGGTTATCGGTCTTTTCTAAGCTAATGTTTGCATTCGTAGCCCTTCGGTCAAAATATTGATGCTCGCGTTTATATCTCGGTCATGGTGAGCATGGCAAATAGGACAAGACCATTCTCGAATTTTGAGATTTTTCTTGCCATCATTATGTCCGCAGTCTGAACAGACTTGACTTGATGGAAACCATTTATCAATCTTGACTATTTCACGTCCATACCAGTCAGCTTTGTATTGTAGCTTAATCACAAAGCTAGACCATGACACATCAGAAATGCTTTTAGCCAGTTTATGATTTCGCAACATACCTTTTGTGTTTAAGTCTTCAATACAGATAATATCGTGATTTTTGATAATCTCTGTACTCAACTTGTTTAGAAAGTCAGTGCGTTGATTCATTACCTTTTCATGTAGTCGTGCAACTTTCTGTTTTTGTTTCTGGTAGTTTTTGGCTTCAAAGAGATTGATACCCTTCTTTTTGGCTAACAGGGCACGTCTCGACAACTTACGTTGTTCACGTTTTAGTTTCTGTGCCATTTTCGAAGTGAACTTATTATTATCAATCTTTTGACCGTCAGAAAAAATGGCAAAATGAGTGATTCCAAGGTCAATTCCAATTGCAGAATTAGTTTTAGGAAACTCGACAACTTCTTCTTTGCACAATAAAGAAACATAGTATTTACCGCTTGAACGGCGTGATATTGTAGCTGATTTGATAATACCTTTAGGTTGTCTATGAAGCTTTATTTTAACTGATGACTTCAACTTAGGAACTTTGATGAATTTATTATCAATCAAGGATATTGTGCCATTTTGATTATTAGTGGTATAGCTTTGAACGGGATTCTTCTTACTTTTGAACCGAGGAAATCCAACAGATTTATCTCTAAAGAAATTCTTATATGCCTTGTCTAAATTGAGTTGTGCATTAGCCAAGGCAAGGCTATCTACTTCCTTCAAAAATGGAAATTCATTCTTATATTTAGCTGGTGTCGGGAACTTCATTTTTTTAGAAGAAACATTCTTAGTTTCTTCATAAGCTTTCATTCGATCATCAAGCATTAGATTGTAGACCTTACGGACACAACCGAAAGACTTAGCGAAGAAAATTTTTTGTTCTTCAGTTGGATAGATTCTAAATTTATATGCTTTGAGTCGTTCCATAAGCTACGCACCTCTCTATTTATGATTATAACCTTGATTCTGAATATATTTTTTTATAACGTCAATTGGTGCGCCACCAGTTGTCAAAAGGCAAAAACTTCTAGACCAAAACATTTCTTTCCAAAGAAACTGTCTTACTTTTGGAAAGTCGCGTTTTATCAAACGCGAACTGGCACTTTTATAGGCATTGATGAATTTTGTCAATTCTGTTTTTGGTTGTGCTTTGAACATAATATGAACATGGTCTTTATCATGATTCCACTCAACTAGAGTAATATGATAAGACGCTGCAATTCGTACAAAAGTTGTTTTAGCAAATTCAGAAATTTTATCATCAATCACTTGTCTACGGTATTTAGTAACCAACACAAGATGATAATAGAGAAGAAACACCGAATGATTATTAGTATCTAATTTCATGTTATATCAACTCACTTCTTATATAGACTGATTATAACATAGAACAAAATAAAAAGGCGATGAGCCTTGCGTGTCGGTTTTCGAGTAACAACGGTAACCCTCATACCGAACGGCATTCATCACCCACCTATAGAGGATGGGAGACTTCTGCCTGAATTAAGTTAAAGATTTAAAATAGTAGAAAAAAGAGGATGAATTGGACAAAAAATTGATGCTATTGCTTTTCTTGATTTCATCAACTTGCCCTCAGTTTTACTGTATTTGATGTAAGATTGCCCAGAAGGCTGACACTCCTGAGGGAATGAGTGCATATTGTCAACAGTCACTTCTTTCCTTTAAATAGCGATGACTGTTTATCGCAGTAGCTGTCTGACTTCTCAATACGCATGCTTTTGAGAAGTCTAGTCAGCCTTGCGGGGGCAGTACTACGAAATCTTTGTTGCACATCAGATTTCTGTACTGCGCCCAAAATCCAATTCAGCTTCCACCTCATGTACACTATAATCAAACCGATTTGAGTTGGAGGTTCAGCCTCTCGGAAAGCAAAGCCATAAGAGCAATCAAAAACACAAATTATAGGATATGAGGGCAAATTAAACAAAATACTTCATCAAATAGCATCAAAATTTTTTATCTCATCCCCTTTATATCTATCTATGCATTTTTTCATAATGATAACCGATTTGGTATGTAGACACTTTATTTTTCAAAATCGGACTTTCCTTCTCTTCATGATGCTGTCTTACATTTTTATGTGACTGTTTAAACACATCTGAGCCTAACCATTCACGAAATGCAGCTTCAGATTGCCAAACCGTTAAAATTTTTACTTCATCGTATTCTTCTAAATCATTGGTTTGTGTCACGTACATTTCAATAAATCCATCAATCGTCTCAATACCTTGACGACGGTGAAATCTTTCCATCGTAGCTTCAGCCGATCCTTTTTGTAATGTTAATTTATTTTCTGCCATAAACATAGGACTTCAACTCCTTTTACGCATTCGCACTGCTCGCGACTGCACCCTTATTGTATCTATCTCCAAATGAGGTACCTTGATTGTCAATTCAATACAGACCCACTGTTCAATCGATAACTTCTTTCATTATAATTGATAAAGATTATCATTATCAACTGCAAGTGTGTTATTCACTTTTTTTAAATTTTTTTGTGAGATAGTGCAACCTGACCAAAGTTAAAATGACCCAAAATATAATACCTCCAATATAAAGAAGAACGTTACTATAATAAAAGGTGAAGATCGTCGTCCAAATACCGAGGACAATCACCAACATTTCTGTCCAAATCAACCATCGTCTCCGAACAATATCGTGATAGCGTTCGTGAATTTGTTCAAAGTCGATATTCGCAATAAGGGATTCTAATTTAAACACATAAATCACGAGTACAAATAAAAAAAGAAAACCAAAAACGGCAAGTGAAATAACCATTGAGCTGCTCCTTTTTCTATATTTTTTTAGTTAATAAAAGCATAACATAAATAAAGAATTTAAAGGAGGTTTCGAATCGAGCAAAAGAATAGCCATTTATTGACTATTCGTCCTCTCACACCACCGAGCGTATGGTTCCGTACTCGGCGGTTCAATATCTTGCGTAAGCCAACTCTGCAAGCTGTGCTAATAGTATTAATCCTCACTTGTAGAGTTTGTTTTGTTGTAAGTGCATGATGAACTTCGTGCGCGTTCGATAACCGCCAATATTTCTTACGAGACTGTGCGATTTTCACTGCACTTCTATGGTCAAGACCATATTGACACAACATCTTATACTTTGTTCTTACTCTTTTCCACCGTTTAAGAATGAGTTGTCTAAGTCGGTGGTTTAACCAAGATTGCGTGCTTTCAATAAATCCTCTGATAAAATCTCTACATCCAGCCGCGCGTCACTTGGTTAATTTCAGTGATAATATCCTTGAAAGTACCGGGTCTATTTCGTTTTGTTAATCTCCTTAAAGCGCGTATTAAATTTCTTTTTGCTTCCATAGTCGGTCTGAAGCCATAGCTATGATTCGAAAATGTTCAGTCGATGTTTGGTTCAATCACTTGTCTAATGGCTTGTTGTATTACTCTGTCTCTAGCGACAGGAATACCAAGCACACGCATTTTCCCGTTTGGTTTGGGAATTTGAACTTTTCGAACTGCTTGAGGTTGATATGAACCATCAAGCAGTTTTTTCGTTATCTGCGAAAAGTACTGCGCAAAGTGAGCATGGAGTTCACTGACTTTCATGCCGTCAATTCCAGGAGCACCTTTGTTTTTCTTAACCTTCTTGATAGCTTTTTCTATGTTGTCAAGTCTTACAACAAGCTCCATCAGTGATGGATGAAAACAACGCTCTAACAGTACCATAAAAACGCAGTAAATGAGACCACCCAAATCGCATTTTCCAGTCGCATTAAAAACGCTAATTTGATACCACCTGAATAAACTCCTTACTGGAGTTTATTTTTTTACGCTTATTACTACTTTTTAATGATATAAAAATACTTGTACACTTTGTACAAATTTTTTTTGGAGGGATTTTATGCCTAATTATTTAGAAATTATTAGACTACATGAGTTGTCATTTAGTCAAAGGAAGATTTGTGAAAGCGTGGGTTCAGGTAGGACTTTGGTAAAACGAACAATTGATATTGCTAAGGAAAATCAATTATCGTATCAGATATTAAGAAATTGGGACATAGGAAGAATATCAGATATGTTTGATGTTAGAAAAAATCAATCAAAAATGAAATTTAAAGATAATGATTTTACGATGCCTGACTATAAAGAGCTTTCAAAATCATTATCCCAACCTGGTGTTACTATGAAATTACTTTGGGAGGAGTATGTGCATGCTTGTCGTTTAAATAATAGGGCTTACTATCAATTAACTCAGTTCAGAAAGTACTTTAATGAATACTTATCAAAACAATCTTTTTCAGAAATAATTCGTCATAAAGCTGGAGAAAGAGTTGAAGTTGATTGGGCTGGTTCTAAAATCCGTTGGATTGATCCTACAACAGGTGAAGTTATTTATGGGTATTTGTTCGTTGCTGTCTTACCTTTCAGTGGATATGCATTCGCCTATGGTTGTACCGATATGAAACAAGAAAATTGGATAAATGCACATGTGGAAATGTTTAATTATTTTAGAGGTGTTCCTACTTTACTTGTATCAGATAACTTAAAAACAGGAGTGATTAAAAACTCAAAAACAGGTATCATACTTAACCGTAGTTATGAGGATTTAGCCACTCACTTTAGAACAATCATAATGCCAACACGCGTTCGTAAACCAAAAGATAAAGCTACAGTAGAAAATACTGTTAAGCAATTAACAACTTATATCATTGCCAAGATGAGAAACTATCAATGTTTCAGTATAGAACAATATAACAATCTCCTGCTAGCAGAATTAGAGAAATTCAATAAGAAACCTTTTCAAAAGAAAAAAGGATCTAGATTTTCCTTGTTCGAAGAACATGAACGCAGTGCACTTCAGAGTTTACCAGCCTGTAAATATGAATTCTGTGAGTATAAAACAGCTAAAGTTTTTGCTAACTCACATATAACATATAAGAAGCATAACTATTCTGTTCCTCATCAATATATTGGCGATACTGTTCAACTTAAAATTTCAAAAAATACTATTAAGATATATAAAAATGAAACATTATTATGCGAACATTCAACTCTATATAAACATCCTGGTGGCTATACTTCTATTAACGACCACTTTCCTACTAATAGTAGCACACATGGTGAGTGGAACAGTAAGAGATATTTAAAATGGGCATCTAGAATCGGACCTAATACAAGAATTGTTGTGGAGAAAATGTTCGAGGAAGGTCCTGAGCAGCGTCACTATAAAAGAGTTCATTCCTTATTAAAATTGGCAGACAAATATACAGATCGCACTCTGGATAATGCCTGCCTAATCTCCTTAGAGAAATCAATGAATCCTGGATTTAACTTAATAAAAAATATATTATCAAGTGGAGCTTTCCAATTAAATTCTAACAGCGGTAATGCTCCTGAACAATCATTTTTAAGAGGAGCTAATTACTATGATAAATAATAAAGAAAGATTAAGTAACCTAACAAGATTATTAAGAGAAATGAAAATGTCTGTTATGGCAGATCATTTAAGTGATATCTATACTAATCAAAGTAATCAAAACCTATCCACTTTAGATATATTAGAAAAAATAATAATAGAAGAATCAGATACTAGATTAAGGAATAAAAAAGAGAGATATAGAAAAGCTGCGAATTTATCTGTGATTAATGCAAGATTAGAGAATTTAATCTATTCATCCAAAAGAAAATTGAAACCTGAAACGATTGAACAGCTATCTACTAATGACTATATTCTTTACAATAATAATGTCATTATTCAGGGCGCCACCGGCACTGGCAAAAGCTATCTAGCCTGCGCATTAATCAACCACGCAATTGACAATGGACATACAGGGTTATTTTTTAGAATGACTGATTTACTAAGTAAATTACAACAAGCTGAATATAATAATACGTTGGATAGATTATTAAAGAAACTTGGAAGAGCTGATATTTTAGTAATTGATGATTTCTTATTAACTAATACAACTGAACAAGAACAAAAGTATTTAATGGAAGTGTTTGAAATAAGAAGCCGCGAAAAGTCATTAATACTTTGTTCGCAAATGACTTCTGTAGAATGGCATAAGAAATTAGGCGGTGGAGCCATCGCAGATGCGATTTTAGATAGAGCTGTATCAAAGTCATATAAAATATTTTTAGAGGGTGAATCATTGAGAAAAATTAAATAGTAGTACTGGTACCAAATGGCCGATTTATGTGGTACTGAAACATACTAAGATTAGCTGTGAAGAAATTTATGACGATAGATTTCTTCACAGCTATTTTTTATAGTTGTAGAGAGAAGTAGATCGCGCAGTCCCTTGGATCTTTGAATCCGTAATGTAAACTGATCAGCTTTACTCTCCTTTTGAAATTCGATTGAAGTATGTTGGGTTTTAGAAACCGTGTATAGGAAAATGAAATGAAAAAGGCTAAGTAAAGTTAAAATCTTCTCAATTCAATAGAGAAAGGTATGATTTTTATTAACTGTTTTGGTATTGATATCAGTAAGTCAGAAAGTGTGGTCGCACATTATAAGGATGAAGTTTTCGTTAAAGAATTGGTCATTCAAAATAATCAAAATGGCTATCGTTATCTTAAAAATGATATCAAGCATCTTGATTCCCTGTTTATCCTCTTTGAATCAACAGGTGTTTATTCAAGAGGTATGAAACACTTTTGTGAAATTCACAAAATAAATTACTTAGAAATGAACCCCCTAGAAGCCAAGTTTAAAACAAATTCGTTAAGATCATGGAAAACAGATAAGTCAGACGCACATAAACTCGCACTTCTTGCCTTTAGAATGAAAGATTCAAAGGTACAACGTCATCCTGAAGAGATCTACTTTGAACTGAGAGAACGTGCGCGCTTTCACTTAGAAATGGAGATCAACCAAAATTGTCTCAAAGTTGAGTTAGTCGAAACACTACATCAAACATTTCCAGGGTTAGAAAAGTTATTTACTAACAGATATTCAAAAATCGCATTAAATATAGCTAAAGCATTTCCTCATCCTGATTATGTAAGTATTTTGACTCATGATGAATTGGTGGAAAAAGTACTTCATTCAACTGATAAAGGCATTTCAATTAAAAAAGCGCACAAGTATGCCAAAAAATTAATTGAAATAAAGAATAATAGTTTTCCGAATGTGCGCAAGTCTTCTTTCCTCCTACAAAAAGTCCAATACTTATGCGACAAACTGCTTATTGGGATAGAAGAAATGAAAGCATTTAATCAGGAAATGATTGATTTAGCTAAAAATACAACTGAGTTTGAAAATATTATTTCAATTCCTGGCATCGGAGAACTCACAGCTACATTGCTTATTGGGGAACTTGGAGATATTAGAGAATTCAAAACAAATAAACAACTGAATGCATTTGTAGGCATTGATATTAAACGTTACCAATCAGGAACTTCAAAGAGTCGAGATACGATTAATAAAAGAGGAAATAAAAAAGCAAGGCGTTTATTGTATTTAATCACTATGAACATTCTTAGGGGAAGAAATCATTATCAAAGCCATATTGTGGATTATTATTATAAATTAAGAGAGCAGCCTCATGGGAAACCCCACAAGACTGCCGTAATAGCGAGTATCAATCGCTTATTAAAGACCATTCACTACTTGATAGTCAATGATAAATTATATGATTATCAGAAAGCACCACACTAACGAAACCACATAATCATATACATCATAACACCTTATTCAAAAAAGTAAAAATTGGACGGTCTAGTTCAGTAATGTCAATTTCACTTATTGAACCCTTGACAAATCGTAGGAAAAGGGGCTGGGACGTAATTCTTGCCCTCTTCGCTAAAAAAGCTCTGATTAGATGTAAAAAAACATTTAATCAGGGCTTTTTTAGATATTATTTAAAAAAATAAAGCACTTCCTGTATAATTATTAATAACGACAAAAATAATAGACAGGGGTGCTTTATATGTATAAAAATTATAACATGTTTCAACTTACACTTCCAATAGAAACTGAGATGTCTTTTCCTGAAAATGATATTGTATTCATTATTAACAAACTTGTAGAATCTGTTCCCCAAGAAGCTTTTAATCCATATTATAGCCAAAGAGGTCCTTCATCATACCATCCAAAAATGATGTTAAAAATCATACTTTATAGTTATGCCCATTCTGTTTTTTCAGGGCGAAGAATCGAACATCTGTTAAAAGATAGTTGTCGAATGATGTGGCTTGCGCAAGGTCAAACGCCAACTTATAGAACCATCAATCGCTTTAGAGTGAATCCCCACATGATGGAATTTCTACATATTTTATTTGTCGGTTTAAGAGCCCAATTATTAGAAGATAAACTCATTACAGAGGACGTCATTTATATTGATGGCACAAAAATAGAAGCAAATGCGAATAAGTACACATTCCAGTGGCTGGCTAATACGAAGCGTTTTAGTCAGTCTGTCATTGAAAAATCAACGGCTTTATATGAGCAACTCGTTTCTGAAGAGATTATTCCTGAAATCAAACGTGAATCTGGGCATGAATTAACAAGTGAAGAACTGAATCAAATAGAGACGCATTTAGGTCATAAAAATGATGCGCTCACGTCTGAAATTGAAACGACTCAAGATGTAGAGACAAGAAAAACCCTTAGAAAAGAAAGAAGTAAGGTGAGACAAAGTAAGAAAGCCATCCAAGATTTTAAAGACCGTAAAATCAAATATGACAAGCAAATGGAAATTTATGGTGACAGAAAAAGTTATTCAAAGACCGATCATGATGCGACCTTCATGAGAATGAAAGATGATCATATGAGAAACGGCCAATTGAAACCGGGTTATAACCTACAAATCGCAACCCATAATCAATTCGTTTTAGCTTTTGGTGTTTATAGTTATCCAGGTGATACAAGAACGCTCGAACCATTTTTAAAATCCATCCACAATTTATATGGTGACATTCCAGAGTATATTGTGGCAGATGCGGGTTACGGAAGTGAATACAACTATACCATGATACTCGATGAATTTGAGAAAACACCTTTAATCACTTATAGTATGTATCTCAAAGAGAAGCAGCGCAAATATAAAAACAATCCATTGATTACTGCTAACTGGGAATACCGTGAGATAGATGATTACTATATATGTCCTAACAAAAAGGAATTACATTTCCAAAGTTACAGAAAGAAAAGAGATGGATACGGTATTCAAAGAGATTTTAAATTATATGCATGTGAAGCGTGTGTGGGCTGTCCATTACGAAGTCAATGTATGAAGCAAAGTACGAACCCCAACACAAATAAACGCTTATTTAAAAATTTAACTTGGGACTATTTTAAAGCCTTCACAAATCAACAGCTTTCAGATCCAAAGACGAAACACATTTATCAAAAGAGAAAGATAGATGTTGAATCAACTTTTGGAAATCTGAAGGCTAATTTGGGTTTCCAAAGATTATCGGTTCGCACAAAATCAAAGGTTGAGTGTGAACTTGGCATCGCACTCATGGCAGTAAATATACGAAAACTAGCTAAAATAAGTGCTCGTTTTCGTTCGTTAATAAGAAAAAAACCGTTAAATTCTAAAAAAATGAATTTTAACGGCTTTTTCTTAAAGGAGCTGAAGGTCTATGTCCCAGCCCCTTTTATGGTTCTATTAGCGCGTCGTATGCAGATGGAGACTTACGATACATTTCTTTCATTTCACCTAAGATTTACTGTACACACTCATGTATTCTTTTTCGTTCCACTACTTATCCTTCCATAAGTTGCCGGTTAACACCGTATTCTATTGATAAGACCTTTCCGACTGTAGTGTAACCCTTTACACTCATGTCACTTCATCATTTACTATATAGAACTCGGGTAGTATGGGACTTCATCATCTTGCATTGCAAATTCATCCGTTCTACATAGTCTTAGTACACTGTTTCGATTCGTCAGTACGAGTTTTTGCATCCAACTTCCTTCAGGTTCCACTTCACAATGGACGCCCTTATCTTTCGCTAACAGTTCTTACTCCCAAGCCTATAAAGGTCTTTCACCACCAATACACTACCCATGCCGAGCGCACCTCAAAAACGCGATTTGCATAGTAACACAAATCGCGTTTTTAATTCTAAAATAACATAATTATACACTTATAGATGAGTTTTATTCAGAAAAATTTCATAACCTGTATTCTAAAAATTAATGATTGATTCCTATTACTCAAATGCAATTCCTACATTTATTCATGAATAAACCAAAACAGCTTTACCTAATCTTCTTCTATTATTATACGTTTGCGCTACAAACCTATCCCCTTCTTCCACGGAATAACATCCATCAACCGGAACAATAAAACTACTGGGGTTGTAGTTGGCTAGTGCTTTTTCTAAATCTTCACTTGTTCCAATGCAGTTACCAATAATAGACATATTATTTATCATAACTTTTAAAATAATACTCTTTAAATTATTAGTATTAAATTTATCAGTGTCTTCCATGAATTTATTATGCTGATTTTTATATCCACATGTAATATAGCGACCATAGGTTTTTAGTGAATTAACAGCTTTTTCTAAATGCAAATCAAAAAAAGGATCAAAAACAACGTCAAAAGTTCCTAAATCCTCATGCTCTTTCCATTTCAAAAATGATTTTTCCACTTTAACAAGTTTTGCTGGAGATATTAGAGAAATTTCTTCTTTTGACCAAGTTGATGTTGTTAATACAGTAGTATCGACATTCTTTTCAAGTAAATTATTAATAATAAACATTGACGTATTTGATCTTCCACTTAAAACTAACACACGCTCTCCTTTTTTAATGTTAACTTTCCTAACCATACTAGTTGATGTTTGACCACCAATAGAAAAGCTCGCTGCAATAGCATCATCCATATTATCTGGGATAGCAGTGAGTTTAGATTTATGAATTCTCAACCATCCTTTTGAAGCTTCGTTAGTCACTACACCTGCAGCAACACCTGGAAAAGGAGATTCTGGATAAGCACAGTTAGGAATTACACGTTGGCCAATTTCAAAATTTTCTACTAGGCTCCCTTTCGCAACAACAGTAGCCACAAAATCTGAGCCAAAAAATGCAAATGGAGCCGCTTGAAAATTCAATTCTCCCTGCATTTTCAATGCTGATTTTAATATGATTGCTTTATCTCTATAATTACAAGAAAATGCCAATACCTTAACCAAAACAAAATGGTCATTTTCTTTTTCACATTCATTGAATGTTGGTTTTGGAATTTCAATAATACCGCATTTTATTTTAGATCCTGCAATACTAATATCTGGAAGCATTTCAACATCTTTTTCTGAAACTAAATCTGTATTTACTATCGTTAAAACTTTCACGACAAACCCTCCTCCTATACTTTAGTTATAAATCTATCCCTATTGAACTTTTTAGCAATAATCAAATATATTGAAAAATCTAAGATAATTAAAACTGAGACTAAAATTAATGAGATTTTGGTACCAAATAAAAACAATCCACTTGCCTGTGAAATTAAAAATCCAATAATAGGTAGTATTAGTAACATAGAAACTGACTGTGCTGACTTACTAGTTTTCATCTTATGCGAAATTGCTATTACTAATGAGATCGATAGAAAAGTAATCAATGGCGCTATTAATCCCCCTATTATTATCCAATTAAGGTTTGGAAATATTAATTTATCCATTGTATTTATTGAAAATACGTTTATAATAACGCCAAAAACTGTTATTGAAATCCATGTTACAATTATTGCTGGTAAAAAAGATGATAATATTTTTCCTAACATTAATTCTTTATTTGTAATAGGTGTATAGAGTAATCCTTCAATAGTTTTCTTTTCTCTTTCTCCTGTAAAACTAGAGGTCGATAATATTGTTGAAACAATAACTGGTATTAATAAAAAAAATGGTATAAAGAAATACATTAAAATGGCATAAATTATTGCATTATTTTTAGAAATATTTATTGGAAATATATCGTTAGGTAATTGTTCAATAAAAATATGAATACCTCCGATAAAATTTACTAAGGTATTATTTGTTCCTCCCACTATTACTAGTAATGGCAATAATACGCTAAAAATGAAGGGAATGACCAATACTGATACGATTATTCCTTGTTCACCTTTTGCCTCCAGGATATCTTTTCTTACAATATTGCATACATATTTAACATTCACCATGTTTGACTTCACCTATTTTCTTGAAATAAAATTCTTTAATTTCACGTTCAACTTTGGTAACCTCATAAATATTAATGCGCTCGTATACCAACATCTCAATTATTTTTGATATCATTGCTGTTTCTTTTACGGACACCCTTACTACGTCTTCATCATATGCTTCACAACTAATTATAACTTCAGAAAAATTTTTTAATAATTCAAGACATTTCAAAGGATTATTTGAAACTATTTCAAAAGTCGCTCCTGGCCATTCAGAACTTAAAAGTTTAGATGAATTTCCGCATACAATAAACTCACCATTATACATAATAAAAATATTATCCGCTATTTTTTCCAATCCTTGAAGTTGATGTGTACACATAAAAACTGTTATATTTTTTTCATATACAATTTTTTGAATATATCTAATCAGTTCTTCTGCAGCTGACGGATCCAGTCCAGAGGTGGGCTCGTCTAAAATTAATAATTTAGGTTTATGTAGCATAGCTCTTATAATTGAGACTTTTTGTTTTTGGCCTTTACTTAGTGTACCTACCTTGCTATATTTTCTTTCGTGCAAATCAAAGTGATGCAATAACTTATCTATGCGTCCGGAAATTTGTATGCTTGGTATATTGTAAAATATCGCCCAAAGTTTTAGGTTCTCATAAACTGTTAAACTTTCATAAAGGTTGCCATCATTTTGCACTCCAATAAATTCCCTTACTCGGTCGAAATCTTTATCAGTTGTTAATGTGCCGAACACTTCTACTGTACCTTTAGTGGGTATTAGTAAACCTGTTAATATACGAACAGTTGTTGTTTTTCCGACACCATTTGGCCCTAAAATAGCATTTATAGATCCTTCTTCTAAAGAAAACGAAACATTTTTGATAATTTCCCTGTTATTAAGGGATTTCTGAACATTAGTTACTTTAGCTATCATCAAATCAGTCCTCATTTAATAGTTTTTCTTCTAAGCGGACGATAAAAACTAACAAGAATTAATATCAAACAAACTAGCCCTCCACTAATCAACGGATACCATAAATTGGTAGTATTTATTCCTTCTATCAAAACGTTCTGTGGTTTTAGTAATGTAACAGGTGACAATTTTTGAAATTCTTCAATGGAGGAAAAAAACATTGCAATAAATATGAAAATTTCTACAATTAAAGCAGCGACAAATGCTGAATTTATCCAAAACGCAATTACCCCACTAAAAGTTGAAAAAATCAAAATTCCTATTATTTGAATAAAAAGTCCCTGAATAGCATGATTTAAATTAAAGTCATCAAAATAAATCCATGTTGTATACAATGCACTTAAACTTCCGAAAAGCGCTCCTAAAGTCACAACTATTAGACTTACAAGAATCTTTGGATAAAGAATTCTACCTGAATTACTTGCTCTAGTTTTGTAATATAACTGCATCGATTTGTCTCTCCCAATTCTACATGTATCTCCAATGATATATGCAGTTATAAACATCACGAGCTGTGATGCATTTTTAAAGTAAGATAAAATCAAATCTGTCCATTTAGGATCTGCAAATATAATTTTCGTATTACTATTACTAAAACTACTTATAATATCATTTGAATAATAAGCGATAAGCGGAGATGTAAAGCCAGAAAATAAAAAAACTACAAAAATTACAAGAAACTTTTTACTTCTAATCCATATCATTAATTCTAATTTAACCATATCTCTAACCTCTCACTTTTTATTGCGATTTTTTACATGTGCTTCAAATGCATCTTCTAAAGAAAATATCTCTCTTTCTATCCTTACAATATAATCGGCATAAGAATTAACTAGAGATAGTACTTTTTTTATTTCATCCTTTTCAAATTTTATTGCTTTATCAACTAAAATATGTGAAATGTTATTTTCTTTTAAAATATAGTCCAAATTTTCAGAAATTTTAGAATCGGAAAATTCTATTAATGACAGAGTTTGATTTTCTCTACTAAAACTATTTAAACTTCCTTTGTAAATAAGTCTACCTTCATTGAGTACAATTATTTCCTCGGCAATTTTTTCTACTTCTTTTAAATTATGACTTGATATAACAACTACGTGATTTTTTGCCACTTTATCCACTAATTGTAAAACATCTTTTTGTCCAAATGGATCCAAAGCACTTGTTGGTTCATCTAAAAATATTATCTTTGGATCTAAAACCAGTGCAGATGCAATTCCCAATCTTTGTCTCATGCCACGAGAAAAGCCTCCCACAAGCTTATTTTGACTTTTAATTAAGTCTACTTCTTTTAATACATCTAATATTTTTTTTTTATAATTTTTGACCGGTTTTCCTCTCAACCTTATTGTTTGTTCTAATACTTCTTTAGGTGTCAGAAAAGACTCAAAAGATGGTACATCTGGACAATACGCAACATCTTCATGATTAACATTTACAAAACCCTTATGAAACTTTAATTGTCCAATTATTGCGCTGATTAAAGTTGTTTTACCAGCACCATTAGGTCCTATTAAACCAATCACTCCATTAGTCTTTTCAAAAGTTAAAGTAATATCTTCTAGTGCAATAAAATCCCCAAAGTGAATCGATAAATTGTTAACATGAATTAAACTAGTCACCCATTATCACCTCGTGTTTCTCTTCCAAATAGGAAATAAATTACTCCGCCTAAAGGAATAGAAATAATAATAATAATACTCCACCCCCATTTAGGTAAGTATTTGACCATATTAATTTTGTACAAATCACGATAACATATAAATAAATATATAATTATTAATATAATTATAGGAATTAAAATTTTAATATACATATCCATTTTCCTCCTCAATTTATAAATCGGAATAATTTTTAGATATATCTTCTATATTTATATTATATGATAATAATCTTTGCTTTAATAATAATTTAAAATCTACACCTGTAATAAAATGATCTTGTATCGCATCTGCTATTGCATTAGACCGATGTTCTCCAAAACTTTGATGCATACCTTGTCTCTGAATAGGTTCATCTGCTACATATAAATTATGCACTATTTTTTTTGCCAACAAAGATCCTTTTATATTTCTAATAGGGTTTTTATTCACTTCATTAACCAATATTTCTTGAACTCTCTGTGTATCTTTGCTACTATAAAAAACTAATGCGTCATTTCTTGGGTAATTAGTCGAAGATGAAAGCACTTTTGCTGAAAATGAAATCTTTTCACTTATTAATTTTTCAACACAATTCACCCATGTTTCGATTCCATATTCAGGCGTATCTGCATAAATATAATGTCTTTTTACATTACCATTATGCATACCGTTTTCTGTGTTTACAAACATAAAAAAGCCGGGCGTAAGATTCGGACGAAAACAAGGAATACTTATAAACTGGTCTATTCCTATATCTTCGTATATTCTTACACCGTGTAATATAGGATAGCTTTTGCTATAAACTTCTTGCTTTTGAACAGGCATTTTAATTTCAGGATCTTTTAAACGTTTAATAATATTACTGTCTAAATCATTTAATGAATTTATTATTTGATTCATATTCATCTCTATATTACCTGTGTGCAACACTTTATATAACCATTGTATTAATTCTACTTTAGGTTTCTCTAAAACACCTTTATATACATTATTTGCTACTGTTACTTTATTTAAGTCTACCTCTAAATTCATGTTAGCTAATAATGTTTCAATAGAAGTATTATGTAACATTAAAATCCCCCCTATTTTTACTATTTAAAAATTTCCTCAAACTTATTAGGAGACAATATTATTTCTCTTCCAATCCCTAAAATTGCTTTATCTGTAGCTGACAATTTAAAAGAATATTTGGCTCTACTCATGATTCTTTCAATAATAAACCATCCAATATTTATTGATAAATTTATTTTATTAATTGGTTTTACAATTGAATAGGCTTCATATGCTGATTTCATAATTGGTATCATTTCTTCTATATATGCCATACCTCTTTCAACAAATTGTGACTCGATCTCTTTTTCATCTGAGGTTTCTTGTGTGGTTTTACTAAAAGTTTTTAACAGACAGTTAAAATAGATCGAACCTATTATTCCCGCAAGATCTCTTGTTCCATCACCGATTCGTAACTCTTCAAAATCAATAATATACATTTTATTTTGATACCATATGAATTGATCCAGTCTTACGTCTCCATGACACAGGCATTCATCATTTTCATTATTTTCATCATTTTCATCAAACAATGACTCTATAAATTTTTTATCTTGATGTAAAAGTGCAAACAGCTCTAATTCTGCGCCAGTACAACTAGCATAATCATACTTGTTTATTGCTATCATAAGCGAACGTCTATTTGGCAAACTTTTTTCTTTATCAACATCCACTATCCAATTGTTTGTTGTGTGTATAATGGCTAATGCATTTGATGCTATCTTTATCTTATTTTCCAAACAATCTGACTTTTCTAGCAAAAAGTCTTCCAGTGAAATTCCTCCTTCTAACCACTCAAAGTATAAATCTAATTCATTTTTATCATAATCTAAAAGCTCAGGAGAATTTATCTTAGGTAAGTTTTTGTGTAATTTTTCCCACTTCAAGCAATTATCAAATCTTCTTTGTGCATCACTTTTCGGACCTACTATTGTCTTTTTAAAAAAATTTTCTCCTCCCTTCTCTATTTTTTTATTAATATTTCGTCCTTCCCTAACTTTCATGTCCATTCCTCATTTCTTTTTCATATAAAATACTAACTCAAATATATAAATCATTTTACCTTCAAAACTCCATAAAATTCCAACAGCTTATTAGCACATCCAAAAATGTATAATTCTTCCAATAAAGAGAGGGCTTCTCTTTTATTTATGACAAACATAAATTGCAAAAAGTCTTCTTTTTCCAGATTTCTCGTTGACCAGATACATGATAATACTCCTGGTGCTGATCCTCCTTTATAAATAACATTATTATTTTGAATATCATCCCAAGGTATCCAACTATTATTTAACAGGTAATTCATACTATACCTCACGTAGTCTAAATCGATATAATAGTCTAATCCCTCAGTCCAAACAACTTTTTTCATTGCGGATTTTCTCCATTGTTGTTCGAAATTTGATTCAGCACACCATGCTTCAGTGTAAATTTTCTTTGTTAAAGGAAATTTAAATTTATATCCTTTGTTTTCTACTTTAGAATTTTCAAAGTTCAAAAAATTTTTGATCTTATTTTCCCCTAGATAATTGATAAAAACATCCATAGCTGTATTATCTGAAACGAGCAATAATAATTTCAATAATTCTTCAACGGTAAATACTTCACCAATATTTTGTTTGCTTATTCCCGCACTCAAAACACTTATATCCTCTTCTTTTATTTTAATTGTACTACTCAATTCAATATTTTCTTCACTAATTTCCTTATAAATGCAGGCTGCTACAATAATCTTTACCATAGAAGAAATTGCTAACGGCATATTTCTATTTTCTTCTGATTGTATTTTTAACAAATTTTTTTCCCAATCTAATTGGATTTCATAATCCGCATTGATTTGTTTTATGGCTCTTTCAAAATCTTTTATATTGGTCATCTCAGGTATAGTTGGTAAAATGAAGAATCTATCTAACAAATTTTCTTCATCCAAATACATTTTTATACACCCAGAAATGTTTCTTTCATGCAAAACAATTTCATTGCTCTCTTTATTCCAAATGTATTTTGTATTTCCCAGCCTTAATGCAATTATTAAATTTTCAAGATTCTTTATATCTTTCTCACTTTTCTTTTTGGAAACAATTTTCCTAACTTCACTTTTAATATCTGATTTATCTTTAGAATTCAGTAACTTTAAAAATTCTATATGAACATTCAACATAAAGGTCACCACCCTATTATTTAGAATAAAATCAAAACACTTCTATAAAGTTATATTACACACTCCAAGTAATTGTCCATGAAATCGAATATGAATAAGTTACACTTAATGAAATTGATGTTCCTACATTACCTAATTCACATTCATCTACAGCACACTTTTGAATATTGTTAGCTGTTGTATAGTTGCTATATCCATTGAATAATAAATCCTTCATAATTCAATCCTCCCATAGATAACAGGATGGTAACCGCTTTCATTTTATTTCACACAAACAAAAAAGTCAATATTGTTTTGCGCTTTTTATTTTTTTATAAATTTAAGTTTATGTTATCACTTATTACACAATACCATGAAGTCTATAAGAAATACATTAACCTCAATATTTACATCTTCTAACTAATAAACAAAGTTATTAAAATTATATATTAAAATTTACATTTTAGTTGAATCTTGATATTTTAATCTGTTTTAAACAACACCTATAAGATATATAATAAGACATTAACTCAATCTTTAAACAGCAGTTGTTTGATTGAGCCGTGATATATGAAGGAGTGTTATTTTATACCATGAAAAGCATGAAGCTAAATTTCGCTGAGCTATGTAGCTAGTAGCATTATGATTTAAGAACGTTCAAAAATATTACGAAGTTAGGAAAGAAATTAAAATGTAGCTACACAAATTAAAGCAAAATATCAAAATCCAATTCTATACTTTTAATGAATTAAATAAACTCTTAATCACATTAGAAACCAAAGAAATAATACTTTAAAACAATTAAGCAGAATCAAGCTACTAATTATTGATGAGAAAGGCTAAATATAAATGTCAAAATAAATATGTACAATTATAACGACAAAAATCCCCTTTTCAAATTTTTTGGGGATTCATTGCGTAACAAGATAACGTCATCAGCTATTATTAATAGACTCATTCATCATTCAAAAATATTTATAATTACAGGGGATTCATACCGACTTAAAGACTATAAAAGTGAAAAAAGTTTAAACATACGTCATTCTTAAACCGCTAAAAAATGACATTTTCAAACCGCTATTGACATAGTGCTTATATATCATTTTTAGACTATAATAATTTACAAGAATTTGAACAAAGGAGTGTTAATATGCCTACATTTGATGCTAACAAATTAAAAAAAGAATATCTTGATTGGTACAACCAAGAATTAGAGTTTTCTAATTTGTCAAACAATGTAGTAAGAATAGACTCTCCTTTTAAAGACCACACTTTAGATAATTTGATTATATATGCTATATACGATCAATCTCGGGACATCATCACTTTAACAGACGATGGCTATACTATATTCGGATTAGAAAACAATGGGGTTTTCATAAACAAATCGAAAAAACGCAAAAAAATCTTTGAAGAACATCTTTCAGCATATGGCATTAAATATAATGATATGACTCATGAAATTTTTGTTGAATCTAATTTTAAAAACTTAAATAAATCTAAACATAATCTATTACAGTGCCTTATTTTCGTTAATGATATGAAAAAATATATTTATTAACTTAATTTTTCCAGGGTGCTCCCACTTACCCTTATTTTTTACTTTCTTGCGATTGAAGAAGTGTCTATCATACACCTTGAAAAAGAGGAAAGAAACAAAGAAGTATATCAGATAGATGATGACTTAATGTATTTAGCACTCCGCTTCCATGTAATGCAATACACTACACAATGATACACGTTGCCGGTGAATGATTAGGCAGAGAAAACAAGATGCGTGTTCATAAATCGAAACAAAATCAACTCGATTATTCTGATACAAAATTTTTGATGTTCATTATTTCAAAAACTTGCCTCCTTTGCCCCAGTACCTTTTATGAAAGATTTCCAAAAAGGCTAAGACAACTGAAATGTGCCCTAGCCTAAAATTCCTATGATCGTTATTTTGTTTTTGTACCGATTGAGAGATATTTTGTTTCAAGATAAGGTTCGATACCTTCAATACCACCTTCACGGCCATAACCACTTTCTTTCACACCACCAAATGGCGCATGAGGTGCAGATGGTGCACCGTCATTCCAACCAACGACGCCGTAGTGTAAGTTGTTGTAAATATAAAGTCCTGTACGGTAATCATTTGTGAAAAAGTAAGATGCCAATCCAAATTCTGTATCATTCGCTAAATGAATCGCTTCATCAATATCAGCGTAACGCATCACGGGCGCCACTGGACCGAATGTTTCTTCATGCATACATTTCATATCATGGTTAACATTAGTAATGACAACCGGTTTTAAGAAGTTGCCACCGCGTTCTTGAATGTCATCTAATTCACGTGATAATTGACCGCCATGTTCAACCGCATCTTGAATATGATCGAGTACTTTATCGACGCCTTTTTGGTTAATGAGTGGCCCAATTTTCACATCTTTTTCCATACCGTCCCCTACTTTTAAGGCATGGACTTGTTCAATAAGTTGTTTTTCGTATTCTTCTGCAATATCTTCGTGTACATAAATACGGTTGGCACAAATACAAGTTTGACCTGCATTTCTAAATTTTGTCTTAATCGTTTGTTCCACAGCATGTTCAATATCAGCATCTTTATGCACGATGAGTGGTGCCAGACCGCCGAGTTCCATTGTGACATTTTTAACAGATGCCGCTGATTGTTCGATTAACTTTTTACCCACTGGTGTAGAGCCTGTGAACGTTACTTTGTTGATCAGTTCATGCTCTGTGAAAATTTTACCTGCTGTTTTACCACTCGCTAAAATGTATGAAATCGCATCTTCAGGAATGCCCGCTTCATGTGCTAATTCGACTAAACGAATCGTCGTCATTGGCGTTTGTGTCGCTGGTTTACATACAATCGTACAACCTGCTGCGAGCGTGGGTGCCATTTTACGTGTAATCATTGCAGCTGGGAAGTTCCACGGTGTAATGGCCCCTACAACACCAACTGGAAATTTATCAACTAAAATTTTCTTGTCTGGTGCGTTAGCCGGAATCGTTCTACCGTAAATGCGTTTCACTTCTTCGGCATACCAATCCACGTAGCCGACAGCGTAATCCACTTCACCTAATGCTTCTTGATAAGGCTTGCCCCCTTCAAGTGTAATCAGTTCCGCCAAAGCTTCACGGTTCTCTTTAATTAAAGTTGACCACTGCCATAATAAACGTGAACGCTTATGCGCATCGACTTCACGCCATGATAAATACGCTTCATACGCACGTTCAATTTTATGATGAATTTCAGCTTCTTCTGTAAATGCATAGGTTTTAATGACTTCTCCTGTTGAAGGGTTTTCTACATCAAACTTTGTCATCTTCCATCCCTCTTTCTTTGAGTTAGTGACCGTATGACACTTCATTGCGCATCACACAATTATCGTAACATGTCGTTAAATTTGTTAAATACTTTTCACTCAGAATGTGTTAGATTAGATTTATATATTTAATGAAAGTAGTTGATTCTAACATGACAACCGCAATCCCAAACTGTCCGCAGTGTGATTCTGAATATACTTACGAAGATGGCGGACTTTACATTTGCCCGATGTGTGCGTATGAATGGACAAACGATACACTCGAGGCAGCTACTGAACAAGCCATAATCCGTGATGCAAATGGTAATCCACTTCAAGATGGTGACACGGTGTCAGTCATTCGCGATTTAAAAATCAAAGGCAGTTCTCAAATGATTAAACAAGGTACAAAAGTAAAAAATATTAAGCTCGTTGACCCTGAAGACGGCCACGATATCGACTGTAAAATCCCTGGCTTTGGACAAATTGGTTTAAAATCTGAAGTTGTGAAAAAAATTAAATAACGTTAAAAAATAGGACAACATTGTCGTGCTGTACGCGTTCATGCTGTCCTATTTTTATAGATGTTATTAAAATGCTTCGTCGACAGATGCGATGGCTTCATCTATCGTTTGACCTGTAGATAAAGCAACTGCCGCAATGAAACTGCCTTCTACAATCGGGGCATCGACTTTTTCAATACGATGTGTCCCCGTATACATTTCAATCGCCATATCCAAATTCATTTCCGATGAACCGATATCAAAGAAGCAAATCGCATCATCGTCTATATCATTTAATACTGCAGAAATGTCATCAAAAGATGTGCCGATTTCGCCTTCAATGCCACCAATAGCGACGACAGTAACATCTTGTGCCATTTGTGCAAGCAGTTCTTGCGTACCTTCTGCAATTTTATCACTATGACTTACTAAAACGATTTGTGTCACGCTTCATCAGCTCCTATCAGTGCATTTAAAATGTAGACACTACTTTGTGCACCAGGATCAATATACCCGATTGAGTCCTTTTTAAAATATGACGCACGGCCTTTTGTCGCTTCGATATCACGTGTCGCATCAGCATAAGATTGTAACGTCGCTAAATCTACAGTCTCACCTTGTTCTACCGCTTCTCTCGCACGTGCAATGACATCATACATTGTTTTTTCATTTAAAGTCACTTTTCCGCGTTGTGCTACAGCTTCTTCAAATGCTTTTAACAATTCGACTAAGTTGTCATAATCAATCTCATCTTTTGCGACTTGCGCCATTTTGACGAAACTATAGCCATATAATGGTCCAGACGCTCCGCCCACTTTCGACATGAGTGTCATACCTGTCGTTTTGAATAAAGCTTGCATGGAACTGTCGTCTAATTGGTCAGGAAGTGCTTCAAAACCACGTCGCATATTCACACCGTGGTCCCCGTCACCAATCGCACGGTCCAACTCTGTCAAAGTTTCTTCTTCTGTTTCAAATGTTTCTTTTAATGCAAGTAATCGTTCTTTTAAAATTGCTACGTTCATCTTGTGAACCTCCTGAATGATGTTAAAAAAATCGACTTGTTGTAGGTGCGCGAAACGCTGATAATACGTGTTCGTCATAAGGAACAAAGGTTAATGAAAATCCTTGCATGTCGAGTGATGTCATATAATCACCTACAAACCAGCCTTTTACAGTTTTCCCTTCTTTTTCTAACTGTAATGCGACATATTTCGTCACAATATCTAATTCTGATAATGGTGTGCCGCCCATGCCATTTACCATCACAATTAATTCATCACTTGCCACTTCAGCCTTCAATTGTTCAATTAAACGTTGCACAATTTGTTCTACAGGTTCAACTGGCACACGTTCTAATCCACGTTCACCGTGAATACCAATACCGATTTCCATGTCATGATCTTCAATATCGAAACCATACTTGCCAGTCGTTGGTACAGCAGGAGGTGTGAGTGCCATCCCGATTGTGCGAATTTGATCAATCAATGCTTCGACTTCAGTTTTAAGCTCTGTTAATTTCTTACCACGCTCTGATAAATAACCGGCATATTTATGAACAAATACTGTACCTGCAACCCCACGACGTTTTTCGACATCATCAATCGCAATGTCATCACGTACAACGACCATGTCTACTTGAATGTCTTCCATCGCTGCCATATCTTTTGCCATTTCAAAGTTCATGACGTCACCCGCGTAATTTTTAACAATGAGTAACACACCGTCTCCATTGTCCACCGCTTTAATGGCTTCTAACACTTTATCTGGTGTCGGTGAGGTAAACACTTCACCACATACCGCAGCATCCAGCATGCCTTCACCGACATAGCCCGCATGTGCTGGTTCGTGACCACTTCCACCACCAGAAACTAATGCGACACCAGACGTTTTTTTATGCTGACGTACAACCACTGTATCTGCAATCACATCAATGTTCGGATTTGTAATTTTCAAACCGTCTAGCATGTCTTGTAAAAAGTGCGTTTTATCCTGGATTAACTTTTTCATTTGCTCACCTTCTATCCTAGTTTCTTCTATTATAAGTTTTAATATGAAAACGTTCACGCAAAAACTATTGTGATATATTTGACAATTCTGTATACAAAAAGAAGTTGTACAGACGCGCATTCCACCTCACACGTTTGTACAACACTTTTTAATGATATTTAATTGTGTCTAGAAGAAGATGAGTATCAAAATCGGAACAACTGCTACAACGACAACCCCAACCAATACAATCGCGATGCTTGCCATTGACTCCTTTACTAGTCCTAATTCTTTTGCTGCCGCTACACCTAACGTATGTCCGCTCGTTCCTAAAGATAAACCTCTCGCAATCGGATTATCAATGTGGAACCATTTCAATAATTTAATAAATAATAACCGCATTTAAAATAATCGCTAATGATGTCAACTCTTTAATACCGCCAATGCCTTCTGATACAGGTAGTGCAATCGCTGTTGTTGCTGCTTGCGGAAGCATTGATGCGATAATATCACTACCGAATTGAAGTGCTTTTGCGACGAAGAAAATACCGACAAGTGCCAACACGGTTCCAATCCCAATACCGCCTATAATACGATGCCAATGTTTCACCAAGACATCACGCTTTTTGTATAAAGGAATCGCAAATGAAATCGTTGCTGGTCCGAGGAAGAAATTAATGATGTCCCCACCAATTTTGTACTTTTCATATGGAATACTTGTAAAGTGTAAGAACGCTACCCCGAAAACCATCGCAACAAGGAGTGGTGCGAATAATAAAAAGCCATTTGTTTTCTTAAAAAGTACTGTTGCGATTAAAAATGGAATCACTGATAATAAAATACCGAAATAAGGTGTATCGATAGCGAGATGATTAACCATGTGAGTGCGCTCCTTTCACTTTCGCTTTAGTACGAGGCGTTGTTGCCACTTTATCTTTCGTTGTCATACGCATTAAAATTTGTGACGCAAAGCCTGTAAACACAAGTAACAGAATTGTTGAAATAATAATCAATCCAATAATGAGAATCGGACTTGCACTAATAATGTCCAATGAATTGACAACTGAAATCCCAGCTGGTACGAATAAAAAGACTTGCCCCCATTAGAGAGGACAAGCCTGCTAATTGCTCAAAAAATTAAAAAGCAGCTGACACCCCATTACAGGCATCAGCCACTTCACTCAATTATTTCAATTCATTTAAATAGCTACGTCCAAACTCAGGCAATGTTACGCCAAAGTTATCAGCAATTGTCGCACCGATTGAACTAAATGTTGTATCGCCTGCTAATGCATGTCCGCCTTTAAACTTCGGACTATACATGATGACTGGAATGTACTCACGTGTGTGATCTGTACCCGGTGCCGTTGGGTCATTCCCATGGTCCGCTGTAACGATCAATAAATCGTCTTCGCGCATTGCATCCATCAATTCTGGCAAACGATCATCAAAATCTTTAATCGCTTGTGCATATCCTGGCTTATCACGACGATGGCCATATAACGCATCAAAGTCAACTAAGTTTAAAAAGCTTAATCCTTTAAAGTCTTTGTTGACGATGTTCATTAATTGGTCCATGCCGTCCATATTACTTTTCGTACGTACCGCTTCTGTTACACCTTCACCATCATAAATATCATTAATTTTACCAATCGCAATGACATCATAGTCATTTTCTTTTAACGTATTCATGACTGTTTTACCAAATGGTTTCAATGCATAGTCATGACGGTTACTTGTACGTGTGAAGTTGCCTGGTTCACCCACATATGGGCGTGCAATAATACGTCCAATTAAATATTTTGGATCTTTTGTCAGTTCACGGACTTTTTCACAAATGTCATACAACTCTTCTAACGGAATGACGTCTTCGTGTGCGGCAATTTGAAGTACAGGATCAGCAGAAGTATAGACGATTAAGTCCCCTGTCTTCATTTGATGTTCGCCCCACTCGTCAATAATTTGTGTACCGGATGCTGGGCGGTTTGCGACAACTTTACGGCCTGATAGTTGTTCGATTTCTTGAACTAACTCTTCTGGAAAACCTTCTGGATACACTTTGAACGGTTGCATCATGTTCAAGCCCATAATTTCCCAGTGGCCTGTCATCGTGTCTTTGCCGACTGACGCTTCACTTAATTTTGTATAATACGCTAAAGGATGATCAACAGCATCAATCACTGGTAATGGCGCAATGTTCCCTAAGCCTAATTTTTCAAGGTTCGGTAACTTTTGATCAAATCCTTCAAGCGTATGTTTTAAAGTGTGTGAGCCTTCATCATTAAAGTCTTTAGCGTCTGGACCCTCTCCAATCCCAACTGAATCCATCACAATTAAATGAACGCGTTGAAAAGGTACTGTCATCTTAATCACTCCCACATTTATTGAATTCCTTGATTAATAATCTGAATCTACTTCTAGACCTTGCATAATTTGTACGCCGGCACTTGCACCGATACGTGTTGCACCTGCATCAATCATTGCTTTAAAGTCTTCTAAGTTACGTACGCCACCAGCCGCTTTAACTTCTACTGATTCGCCCACTGTATCTTTCATTAACTTCACGTCTTCAGGTGTTGCACCACCCGTAGAGAAGCCTGTCGATGTTTTCACGAAATGTGCACCTGCTGCTTTTGTTAATTCAGATGCTTTTATTTTTTCTTCATCAGTTAATAGTGCTGTTTCGATAATCACTTTAACTGTTTTACCTTGTGCAGCTTTAACGACCGCTTCAATATCTTTTTGTACGTCATTGTAACGTTGGTCTTTTAATGCACCAATGTTGATCACCATGTCAATTTCATCTGCACCTTTACGGATCGCATCTTCTGTTTCAAATACTTTTGTTTCCGTAGTGTTCGCACCTAATGGGAAACCGATCACTGTACATACAAGTACATCTGAATCTGCTAATTTTTCTGCAGCATAAGCGATGTGTGTTGGATTTATACAAATAGATTTGAAATGATATTCTTTTGCTTCCTCAATAATTTTATCAATTTGTGCACGTGTTGATTCTGGTTTTAACAACGTGTGATCAATATATTTTTCGAAATTCATACGAAACGCTCCTTATTTATATAATTACTTGACCATCTCAATTATACAATTAGATGCTTCAAAATACGATTTTTTTATTTTGGATCGATTGCGATAAGTTGGGATTGAATTTGTGCGACGCTTGCTCGTGCTTGAACCGTTATGGCATGAGACCCTTCCATGTACAAATCAAACGGTTTGGGGACAGTTTGATGATAAGGGTCATGGCAATCATCCGAAACTAAAAATAAATTATTCAGAAAAATGAGTTGAAATCTGAAAACCTCTGTGCTACCATTGTCGTATTCTATTCGAATACTTTAACTTGGTAGAGAACGAAAGCGAGGGTAGGTTATGGTACAACCTTTCATACAAAATAAACAATATGAAATTGACTTTTTAAAGTTAGCGGCAGCCAATGATTTCGAACCGATTGAGACTGCCTTTATCGAAACACTCGTATGGGATGAACTTTCTCCAGACGATTTAAAACAAATGAAAGAGCGCAGTGTGTGGCAAGCAGATGATACATTATTTGCATTACGCAATGACTTTACCGATCAACTTGTGCGCTATTATCAACATTACCAACTCAATCATTCCGCTGTGGCTTATACAGGACCGATTGTGCGACACCATCAAGTACAAACACAACTCGGTGTGGAATGTTATCGACCACATATTCAAGAAATGTACCATACTTTTGAGACGTTCCAACAATTTATCGAACAACAGTTGCAAGATGAAATTCAATATGTCGTGATTGGGCATTACCAGCTCATTGATTTATTGCTCGCGCATCAAGCTGAACGTGAACAGTTACTCACTTGGGTAGAACAGCGCAATATTTCGGCACTCAAGTCCGAGCTCGGCATCAGTCATCCGCTCGTACGGTTATTGCTCACACCGACACATCAGCAGCTCGAACTTTTAAATACGCTATATCCGCACGATCACGTCATTATTCGCAGTTTGAATCGTTGGCAAACTTACTTCAAATCGATTCACATCGACACGGTTCATCTCGATATTACACCGCAAGCTCCGCGTTCTTACTATAAGGAGACATTTATTCATGCGCACCTTAAAGACAGTGGTCGAATGTTATCAGGAGGCTATTACAACGGACCACTAGAGGGTTTCGGATTAGGGTTAACATTATAACGAGGAGGAATCACTGTGCTTACAATCGCATTAGCTAAAGGTCGCCTACTAAAAAGTTTTTTCGCCTACTTAGAATCACAAGGTCAAAACGATTTGGCGACACAATTAAAATCTAGAGAACGCCAGCTTCAAATTAAAGCACCACCCTTCCATTTTTTATTCGTCAAAGGCAATGACGTCCCTATTTACGTCGAACAAGGCATTGCAGATATTGGGATTACAGGCAGTGACATTCTCAACGAAACCCAATACGACGTTAATCAATTGCTTGCGCTACCTTTTGGCCAATGTCACTTTTCAGTCGCAGCGTTTGACGAGACGACGGACTATCGTAAAGTTGCAACTTCTTTTCCTAAAACAGCAGGAGATTATTTTAAAGCAACGGGACGCGATGTCGAACTGATTGAATTATCTGGCTCTATCGAACTTGCCTGTGTGATTGGCATGGTAGACGGCATCGTTGACATTGTTCAAACAGGGACCACTTTACGTTCGAACGGGTTAGTCGAAAAAGAACATATTGCAGATATTCAAGCGCAACTCATTACGAATCGACAAAGCTTTTTCACCCAATCATCAGAAATTGATGCATTTATTAACATGTTAGGAGTGTCGCTCATTGATCGTTAATAGCCAAACTTTTTTACAACAATTTCAAACGACAGAAACATTCAATCCTGAAATCCACGCACAAGTCACTGCCATTTGTGAGCGCGTGCGACGTGAAGGAGACCTAGCGCTACATGACTATAATCAACAATTTGATTGTGTCAGTGTAGAGACGTTGGAAGTGCCACAAGCTGACATCGAAGCGGCGTATCACAACATAGATGAAGATTTACGTCACGCACTTGAACATAGTTTCCAAAGAATTCGAGATTATCAAACACAAATCAAATACGAAAACCAATACGCGACACCTGAACTTTATGAAGTGTATCACCCGATCGAACGTGTCGGTATATATGTGCCTGGCGGTAAAGCGAGCTATCCTTCTACAGTATTAATGACGGCAACACTCGCAAAAGTAGCTGGTGTAAAAAATATAAGTGTGGTCACACCTCCTCAACCGAATGGTGTTGCGCCGAGTGTGCTTGCCGCATGTCATATTGTTGGTGTTGATCATGTGTATCAAGTCGGTGGTGCACAAAGTATCGCGGCACTTGCTTATGGTACAGAAACGATTCCGAAAGTCGATAAAATTGTCGGTCCAGGCAATCAATATGTCGCTTATGCGAAAAAGGCACTGTACGGAGAAGTCGGTATCGATCAAATTGCAGGGCCAAGTGAAATTGCGTTAATTATTGATGACACATGTAACTTAGAAGCGGTAGTCTATGATGTGTTTGCTCAAGCAGAACATGATGAAATGGCGCGGACGTTTGTCATTTCAACGGATTTGGCATTACTCGAAAATTTAGAAAGCCGTATCAAACAAACACTTAACGATGCACCACGTCATAACATTTTAAAAGTCAGTTTAAAAGACCATCACTATCTCATTCACGCGACTGATTTTGACGACAGTTGTCATGTGATGAATACAATCGCACCCGAGCATGCATCAATTCAAACAATACAACCAGAAGCCTATTTACCACATATTCACTACGTCGGCAGCCTATTCATAGGTGGATATGCTCCGGAAGCGATTGGAGACTATATTGCGGGACCGAGCCACGTCCTACCAACACAACGGACAGCCCGCTTTCAACACGGTTTATCGGTCAATGACTTTTTAACGAAACATACGGTCATTCATTTGTCAGAAGCAACATATGAAAAAACGTATCGAGATGCCGCACGTATCGCTCAAGATGAACAACTGTATCACCACCAAAAATCATTAGAAATCAGACAAAGAGGTGACGACGCATGATTCGTATGAACAAAAATGAAAGTCCGATTAAGCCATTATCGACAGAGACATTAACCGAACTCATCGAACAATGTGACTATCACCACTACCCTGACGTGGCGTATGATCGTTTCCGTAAAGCTTATGCGCAATACTACGATGATACTTTCTCGTTCGAACAAATCACTTGTGGCAATGGCTCTGATGAACTGATTCAAAAGTTAATGCTCATCATGCCGGACGGTCCATGTTTAACGCTCAACCCTGACTTTTTCATGTATCAAGATTACGCACGCCAAGTGAATCGTGATATCCAATTTGTTGACGGAACAGCAGAATTGTCTTTTCCAATTGAAACAGTACTTGAACGCATTCAAACTGTCCAACCGAGTTTCTTCATCTTAAGTAATCCACACAATCCAACTGGTCACCGTTTTGATGAAAGTTATCTTCGAGCGATTGCTGATGAAATGAAACGACTTGGCGGTTACCTCGTCATTGATGAAGCGTATGTTGATTTTTCGACGCCACTCGATATTGCCTTAGAAGATCATATTTTGATAATGCGTACTTTATCGAAAGCTTATGCGATGGCTGGGTTGCGTCTCGGTATCTTAATTGGCACAGAAAAAACAATTCAACGTGTTCGCCAAATTGAACACCCTTATCCACTCAGTGCACTGACGATGGCGATTGGCATTCACTTATTTGAAAATCAAGCAGAAACAGAAGCGTTTGTTGCACACCAACGTCACTTAAGCACACGTTTGAAAGCCATTTTGCAACACTATGCAAGTCCACATATGACGATTTATCCGAGCGAAACCAACTTTGTGTTAACTGCTGGACCTAAAGCAATGGCACTCGGACGCTATGTCGAACAACACGGCTTTCTCCCACGCTTTTACAATGACCCATCTGAAGCAACGATGGCAGGATTTGTCCGCTATTCCATTGCAACAGAAGCACAGTTAGACCGTTTTGAACAAGTCGTCAAAGAATGGAGTGAACGTCATGACATATCAAATTAACCGAGAAACGAAAGAAACTAAAATTGCCATTGAACTTTCAGAAGCTCAAGAAACAAGCCATATCGATACGGGCGTCGGCTTTTTAGATCATATGTTAACACTGTTGAGCTTTCACAGCGGGCTCTACTTCAATATTAATGTAGATGGCGACACGTGGGTGGATGATCATCATACAACTGAAGATATCGGTATCGTACTCGGTCAATTATTGTTACAACTGACACGCGATAAAAAGCATTTCGAGCGTTACGGCCAACAATATTTACCGATGGACGAAACATTAGCACGTGCTGTCGTTGATATTAGCGGACGACCTTATTTAAACTTTAACGCGCAATTCAGTAAAGAAAAGGTCGGTCAGTTTGATACAGAGTTAGTTGAAGAATTTTTCAGAGCCTTAGTCATCAATGCGCGACTCACGGTACACATCGATTTACTGCACCAAGGAAATACACATCATGAGATTGAAGCGATATTCAAAGCGTTCGCCCGTGCCTTAAAACAAGCATTGCGCCCATCACAAGAAGCACGTATTCCTTCATCTAAAGGTGTGATTGAATCATGATTGTCATTGTAGATTACGGATTAGGCAATATTTTAAATGTCCAACGCGCCGTACAACATCTCGGCTATGATGTCGTCGTCTCACGTGATCCTGAAGTCATTGAAAGTGCCGATCAGCTCATCTTACCTGGTGTCGGTCATTTTAAAGACGCTATGCAAGCCATTGACCGTTATCAACTGGCGCCATTATTAAAACAACAACAAAAAGCAATCATCGGTATTTGTCTCGGGATGCAATTGCTCTATGCTTTTAGCGAAGAAGGTCATGTCCCTGGACTCGGCTTTTTCGAAGGCCATGTACGTGCGATTGACACACCTTACACAGTGCCCCATCTCGGTTGGAATCAATTAAAAAGCGACGTCCCGGGTTTAGATAAAGACGTCTATTATGTGCACACGTACCAAGCCCCGATGAATGATGATGTCGTCGCTTATACAGATTACGGCGCTCAAATTCCAGGTATCGTCCAACGCGGGCAATATATCGGCATTCAATTCCACCCTGAAAAAAGTGGGGATTATGGCTTGGACATCTTATCCCAAGCATTAAAAGGAGGATGGCAACATGATTAAAATTTGGCCTGCCATTGATTTAATTGAAGGCAAAAGTGTACGTCTCACTGAGGGAGATTACAACACTTCAGAAGCAATGACGAGGAGTGCAGAAGACAGTATTCAATTTTACAATCAATTCGAAAGTGTCGACCGTATTCACATTATCGACCTTATCGGCGCCAAAGCACAACGCGCGATTGAAATGGATTATATTCAACACCTCATTCAAGCAAGTGATAAACCGATTGAAGTCGGTGGTGGGATTCGTGATGAAGCTACGTTGCGACGTTATTATGACTCAGGTGTCGATTACTGTATTGTCGGTACACAAGCAATTACCAATGTCGCATGGCTCGCTGAAATGAGTCAGTTATTTCCCGGGAAAATTTATGTGTCAGTCGATGCGTATCGAACAGCAATCAAAATTAACGGTTGGACAGAAGATGCCGCACTAGATTTATTTGACTATGTAGCACAAATCGAAAAATTACCGTTAGGCGGCATCATTTATACAGATATTTCGAAAGATGGCAAATTAGCAGGTCCGAACTTTGAAATCACTGCTCAACTTGCGCAAGCGACATCGTTACCTGTCGTCGCATCAGGAGGCATTCGTCATCAACAAGACCTTGAAAGACTTGAAGTTTCAGGTATCACTGCCGCAATCGTCGGTAAAGCAGCAAATCAAAGCACCTTTTGGGAGGGATTAAGTTGATTAAAAAACGAATCATTCCTTGCCTCGATGTAAAAGACGGTCGTGTTGTGAAAGGGATTCAATTCAAAGGGTTAAGAGACATCGGTGACCCTGTCGACTTAGCACTATACTACAATGAAGGCGGTGCCGATGAACTCGTCTTTTTAGATATTTCCAAAACAGAACGTGGCCATGCTTTAACGTTAGACATTATCCAACAAACCGCCGAGCAACTGTTTATCCCATTAACGGTCGGTGGTGGCATCGCTTCACTCGATGACATTTCTGATTTGTTAAAGCATGGTGCCGACAAAGTGTCACTTAATTCTGCAGCCCTCAACAACCCTGAACTCATCCGTCAAGCGAGTGAAAAGTTCGGGCGACAATGCATATGTATCGCCATCGACAGCCAATATGATCCAGAATTAGATGATTATTTCTGTTGCACACATGGCGGTAAAAAACGTACAGATAAACGGGTGTATGATTGGGTCCAAGAAGTCGAAACACTCGGTGCTGGCGAACTCCTCGTAACGAGCATGGATTTTGATGGGATGAAACAAGGCTTTGACATTAAACATTTAAATGGGATAGCTGAACGAGTCAATATCCCTATTATTGCGTCAGGTGGCGGAGGTCACGCACGTCACTTTACGGAACTTTTCACACAAACACCTGTTTCAGCAGGACTTGCGGCAAGTATATTACATGACAAAGAAACGACTGTACACGAAATTAAACAAGAACTCGAAAATGGAGGTGTGCCTGTCAGATGGCCTTAAAACCAGATTTTTCAAAAGGATTACTCCCTGTCATATTACAAGATGCCGATACGAAACAAGTATTGATGCTCGGCTATATGGATGAAGTCGCATTCCAAAAAACAGTCGATGAACAGGTCGCTTGGTTTTATTCACGCTCCAAAGATCGCCTATGGAAAAAAGGCGAAACATCTGGACACATTCAAAAAGTCAAAGATATGTATTTAGATTGCGATCAGGACACATTGTTGCTGTTTGTCGAACCAATGGGCCCAACTTGTCACACAGGCGCACAAAGTTGTTTCGGGACAGACAGTGGCTTTAAAGTGCAACAACTTGAAGAAACAGTGGCGACACGTGCACAGGAAGCAGATAGCGGTTCCTATACACAGTACCTTTTAAATGAAGGAAAAGAGAAAATCACGAAGAAGTTTGGTGAAGAAGCGTTTGAAGTCGTCATTGCAGCGATGAAAGATGATCGTGATGAGCTGATTGCGGAAAGTGCAGATGTGTTGTATCACTTGTTCGTGTTGCTACAAGCGCAAGATGTCACGTTTGCGGAAGTCGAGCAGTTGTTGGGAGAACGGCATGAGAAGCGGAATAATTTTAAAGGTGAACGTCAGGATATTGAGGAATGGTAGGATGTGCTTTTATTAAACCTTGATGCTTTGCACTACCGAGCTCGCGTTCCTAGGCGATGAACCTTCAACTCATCAACGCTTTGATTGTGCGGTTACATCGGTAGAAGCGTTGATGGATTTTGGGCGCAGTACAGAAATCTCATGTGTCACAAAGATTTCGTAGTACTGCCCCCGCAAGGCTGACTAGACTTCTCAAAAGTACAAGCGTTGAGAAGTCAGACAGCTACTGCGTTAAACAGTGCTCACTATCAAAGTAAAAAGACGTCATTTTGTTTTTAACTTTATCCCTCACCTCAGGAGTCTCGCATGGTTCTTGCAATATTAAATGAAGATACAATGCTGAGATACGCACCGTTCTATTCACATTCTTCATGATAAGACCCTCATTCCAGTGTGTTGGTTGACATTGGGATGAGGGTGTTTTTTTGTTCTTAAAATAATTCGCCGAGTGTTGCGGCCATAATCGCTTTGATGGCGTGTAATCGGTTTTCTGCTTGTTCAAAGACGACGGAATTCGGACCGTTGAACACTTCATCTGTAATTTCTAATGCCTCTAATCCGAACTGGTCATACAGTTTTTGGCTCGTCGTCGTTTCCAAATTGTGAAATGCTGGTAAACAGTGCATGACAATGAGGTCTGGATTGTCTGCCTGAGCAAGAAGAGCGTCATTAATTTGATAAGGCAACATGTTTTCAATGCGTGTCGCCCACTCACTTTCATCTGTCCCCATCGACACCCACACGTCTGTATAGAGCACATCCGCATGATAGACGCCTTGTTGGACATTTTCAGTAATTAATATATTCGCTCCTGATTGCTCTGCATAATGTTGTGCAATGGCTTGAATATCTGGATGCGGTTGTAAACTTTCTGGTGCAGCGATATGAACATTGACGCCTAACATCGCTCCTGTCACGAGTAAATCATGTGCCACATTGTTTGATGCATCACCGACATACGTTAATGTGCGATTTTCTAATGATCCGAAATGTTCTTTAATGGTCATAAAGTCTGCAATCATTTGCGTCGGATGCCATTCATTCGTCAAACCATTCCATACAGGCACGCCCGCATGCTGACTCAATTGTTCTACATCTGACTGGTGATAGCCACGAAACTCGATGCCATCATACATACGTCCAAACACTTGTGCAGTATCCGCTATCGATTCTTTGCCCCCTAAATGAATATCACCTTTTTCATAGTAATCCACATGTGCCCCTAAATCATGTGCCGCTACACTGAATGCTGCTCTTGTTCGTGTAGAGGGCTTTTCAAAAATAAGCGCAATATTTTTCCCTTTCAAAAATGGATGTGGCAAGTGATGCTGCTTTTTATATTTTAATTCCATCGAAAAATCAATGAATGTCATTAAAGCTTCAGCATCATAGTCCTTTGTTTTCAAAAAACTCTTTCCTTTAAAAGCCTTCAATTGTTTTAAAGTCGTTGTGTACGTCCCATCTTCATCACACCTTTTTGATTATTTATTCTTTATATTGCATTATTATACATACTGAGTAATGCTAAGTCAACCGTTTTCTATTTCTGATGACCTGAATCCTATGTTGAAATTTCATCGCCACGTAAAATGAAGCCTATGAAATAATTCATCGTTTCCTACACAAAAAAGCGACTGATTTTGAAATCGTCACAACAATCTCAAAACCAATCGCTATATTGTTCATCTATTAATCAATTGCACCTGCATCTGGATCGCTCTTACCATGAACATAATAATCCACATATTCAGGTTCTAATGGTTGTCTACCACGGATAATATCTGCCGCTTTTTCAGCTAGCATCAATACAGGTGAATGAATATTACCATTTGTCGTTGTTGGCATCACTGACGCATCCACGACACGTAAGTTTGCCATACCATGTACTTTCATAGTTAATGGGTCTACTACTGCCATTGGATCACTCGCTGGACCCATTTTCGCACTACATGATGGGTGTAACGCTGTTTCCGCATCTCGACGTACCCAATCTAAAATTTCTTCATCTGTTTGAACGCTTGGTCCTGGTGAAATTTCGCCACCGTTAAATTTATCTAATGCAGACTGTTTTAAAATGTTACGTGCGACACGAATGGCTTCGACCCATTCACGTTGATCTTCTTCTGTTGATAAGTAGTTAAACACGAATTTCGGTTTCACATACGGATTCGTTGACGTAATTTTTAAACTACCGCGAGAGTTAGAATACATTGGACCGACGTGAACTTGATAGCCATGTGCAGTTTCTGCTTTTTGACCGTCGTAACGTACCGCTAATGGTAAGAAATGAAACATTAAGTTTGGATAATCCACTTCGTCATTTGAACGTACGAAGCCCCCACCTTCAAAGTGGTTACTTGCCGCTGCACCTGTACGACGTGTGAGCCATTCTAAACCGATGAACGGCATTTTGAGTTTATTTAAACTTGGTTGCATGGACACTGGCTCTTTACATGTATGTTGGATGTAAACTTCTAAATGATCTTCAAAGTTTTCACCCACACCTGGTAAATGAATGCGTGGCTCAATACCGAGTGAGCGTAAATGTTCGGAGTCACCAATACCTGATAGTTGTAATAATTGTGGTGTATTGAACGCACCACCTGATAAAATGACTTCTTTCGCAAGCACTTTGTGTAAACGGCCATTACGTTTGTATGTCACACCTGTGACCGTATTACCATCGAAATGAAGCTTTTCTACAAATGCGCGTGTTTTTACTGTTAAATTAGGTCGTTTCATCGCTGGACGCAAATACGCACGTGATGCTGATACACGACGACCGTTATGAATTTGACTGTCGAATGGACCGAAACCTTCTTGACGGAAACCATTCACGTCTTTTGTTTTGCGATAACCCGCTTCAACCGCCGCATCGAAAAAGGCATGGAATAATGGGTTATCAGCTGGGCCACGACGTAATTTGATTGGTCCATTTAAGCCACGAATCGGATCATCCGTATCTGCACCGAATGTCGTTTCTAAACGTTTGAAGTAAGGTAAACAATGCGCATAATCCCACGTGTCCATGCCTTCTGGTTGGCCCCATTTTTCATAGTCTAACGGGTTCCCACGTTGATAAATCATACCGTTAATTGAACTTGAACCACCTAACACTTTCCCACGTGTGTGGAATACTTTGCGGCCACCCATATGCGGTTCACCATCAGTTTCGTATTTCCAGTCATAGAAACGATTACCAGATGGATACATTAACGCGGCAGGCATTTGAATTAATAAGTCCCATGGGTAGTCACTACGTCCCGCTTCAAGGACCAACACCTTTTTATCTTTGTCTTCGCTTAAACGTGCACCTAAAACGGACCCCGCACTACCGCCGCCGATAATGATATAGTCATACATTTTATCGTACGCTTTACTCATAACAAAAACTCCTCCATAACTTTGTATTTTCTCGTCATTTATGTACAAAAGTCATGAACTGTCGTGGTGTCGGTACGTGATGTGAATCATGACCTTTTTATCTTTATCAATCTGTTCAGTGCTCGAATTTTAAGATTGGCTAAACCATTTCACCGGTTCAGGATTGGTATTCATTAAAATATGTTTCGTTTCTAAATATTCTTCTAAACCTTGATGACCGAGTTCACGGCCGATACCTGATTGTTTGTAACCCCCCCATGGCGCTTGCGCGAAATAAGGATGGAAGTCATTAATCCAAACTGTCCCCATTCTCATTTTGCCTGCGACGCGTTGTGCTTTACCGATATCTTTCGTAAAGACACCACCCGCAAGACCGTAAATGGAGTCGTTCGCTAATCGAATGGCTTCTTCTTCTGTGTCAAAGCTTTCCACTGTCACAACAGGTCCGAATACTTCTTCTTGGACAATGCGCATTGATGTGTCACAGTCTGTAATCACAGTCGGCTCAAAGAAAAAGCCATTTTGTAAGTCTTCGCGTTCTGGACGTTGGCCGCCAACCGCAATAGTAGCGCCATCTTCTTTAGCGACTTCCATATATTTTTCAACTTTCGCACGGTGTTCTGCTGAAATGAGTGGTCCAAATTCAGTCGATTTGTCAAAACCGTTACCTAAGCGGATTTTTTTCACAGCACTAATTAAAGCTTCTTCAAATTTGTCTTTAATAGCGTTATGCACGATAATACGTGAACCGGCTGAACATACTTGACCTGCGTGGAAAAAGCCACCATTCAACGCTTGGTCTACCGCAAGATCAAAGTCTGCATCATCAAAAATAATGTTTGGATTTTTACCGCCTAATTCAAGTGCGATGTTTGTCACATGATCGGCTGCTTTTTTCATAATATGCTTACCTGTTTTAATACCACCCGTGAATGACACTAAGTCCACTTCAGGGTGTGAAGATAAAACATCGCCAATCTCAGAACCTGCACCTAAAACTAAATTGATCACACCTTTTGGAAAGCCAACTTCTTCCATTAATTCAAAAACACGAATTGTCGTTAAAGGGGTAATCTCACTCGGCTTCATCACAAGTGAACAACCTGTCGCTAATGCAGGTGCAATCTTCCATGACGCCTGTAATAACGGATAGTTCCATGGTGTGATTTGTGTCACAACACCGATTGGCTCTTTCACAACTTTGCTTTCTGTATTTTCAATCGGTGAGTTAATCAATTCGCCACCGTCTTTATCTGCTAAACCTGCAAAATACATGAAGACGTTATGAATGTCATCCATGTCTACTAATGACTCTTCATACGTTTTACCTGTATCTAATGTTTCTAAATAAGCTAATTCTTCACGGTTTTCTTTAATTTTGTCCGCAATCGCACGTACTTTTTGGCCTTTCGTTTCACCCGTTTCGTTCGCGTAACTCCCTTCGTCAAATGCGCGACGAGCTGCAAGAATGGCACGTTCAACATCTGTTTCAGTTCCTTCTGCCACCTCTAAAATGACCTCTTGATTATACGGATTAATGATTTCACGTGTTGCTTTATTACTACTCTCTACCCATTCACCATCTATATATTGGCGACGAGATAATCGGTTTACAGCTTCCATCAGTATCCCTCCGTTAAGTTTGTTAAATTTTTATTTAACGAATTTCACAAACTTTACTTTATCATATAAAAAAAGACCCTGTCAACTGCTAGCGATTGCTTTGCACATTCCTTCAAAAAGCGTTAAATTGATAAAGAATATTAGAAATTTTTTTAATTAATGACTCGCTTTTTTCAAGTTAAATGTTAAAATGTTTTATGATGATAGGAGGTGTCGTCATAATGGTACGTGCAAAAACATATGAAGCCAAATTAGAAGAAGCGAAAGATATTGTCATTAATTCTATCGCTGAGACGATGGACCTTTATGGCATTAATCGTAGCGTTGGGAATTTGTATGGCATTATGCTTTTTAAAGAAAGTATGACACTGGATGAAATGCGCCAAGAGTTACAGATGAGTAAGCCGAGTATGAGTGCGGGTGTGAAAAAGTTGCAAGAGTTTGATATTGTGAAACAACGTCTGACACGTGGCAGTCGCAAACAACATTTCGAGGCTGAGAAAGATTTTTTTGAGTTTTTCTGTAATTTTTTCACTCAAAAATGGAATCGTGAAATTTCGATTAATTTGGCAGCATTGAAAGAGTCTGAGGCAATGATTGATGAGATAATTGCGGCGGATGATGTGGCGGATGATGTGAAAGAAGATGCGGTTGAGATTAAGGCACAGTTGGAAGATTCTCGTGTGTATTATTATTGGCTTGAGTCGATTAGTAATGCGTTGAAGAGTGGGAAGATTTTTGAGTATTTTCCTATTCCAGAATCGAAGGAATGATGATAAGGGCTTTATGCGATGTTGATAAAATGACATGCATAAAGCTTTTTTGCATAGAAAATATGCATTGGATAGCAATCTCAGACCGATTGCAGAATTTGCCCTCACGTTCCCAGAGGCCTTGTCTCAACTAGCTAACGCTTGATTAAATGTTACATAGGTGAAGCGTTAGCGGATTTTCGACTGCGGCTGATCCCTCGGGAGTCTCGGGCATTCTTGCAATCTGGGGTGTGAGCAAGCTTTATTTTCTATCAGTACTTATAAACTTACATCACTTCGACTTTGGGAGATGGATTAAATACTTCTGCATCTCTTTCCTTCTTCTTTTTGATTGGATTTGAGAGTGGGTATAGTGAGCATTCTGACTGTCATTTAAAAAGAGTTGTCTTTTCTTTATCGAGGTGCTATAATTTGATTATCAAAAAAACACCTAGCAAGTGGGTTAAACTTGAGCTAGGTGCAAAAACATAGTAACATATTAGTGAGCTACCGACTCAACGTATGTTAATCATTATAGCCTATGATTAGGTGCTCTCGTTATTGCCGTAACGGGAGCTTATTTTTTTGACTTTTTATACAAAACAAAGGTTATGCATAAAGTACCTATCATCGTCAAAGATATTGGTATATAAATATCTAAATTGATGATGATTGTCATATGCCATCACCTCCATATCATTATAAGTTTCATAGGTGAGAATGATTGACAAATGGCTAATAGGCTTCTATGTTTTATGCAATTGATGATACTCAGATTTCCCTCTCATTAAAATTACTATAATTTCACTTTGGCTGATGTATGCATGCTTCATTAAAAGTCATTATAAAAATGCATATATGTTCACCTTACGAATTCATTCCTCTCTACTCATTCTCACAAAAAAGTTTTCAATTCACAACAGCTTAACAATTATTAGCCCAATCCCGTTTTATGTATAAGTCCGAAATATTTATTGAAACTCATAAAAAATAGTGTAGGAGACTGAAACCTCGTTCGTGAGATTTCTGTCCTACACCATTATTTTGTATCGTTATAAATTGTCGTCTTCTTCGTCTTCACCGACACGTAAAATTCTTAATGAGCGGCGTTCGATGCGTTTAAAGCGATCGGCACGGCTTTGTAAGGCAATGCGGTCTCCACCTAAAATCATCATAAAGGAAATCATGATGATGATAAAGATAACAATCAGTGGCACACCAGCGACGATAGAAGCGGTTTGTAAGATTTCTAACGCTTTTTCTCCACCGACTAACATGAGTGAAAATGGGAGTAAACAAAGCGCAAATGCCCAGAATAGACGGTTTAACTTGATAGGTTCCCCTTTAACACGTGTTTGCGTAGCTGCCGCAACAATGTATGATGCTGAGTCAAATGTTGTGACTAAGAATAAGAACGCTGACAAGATAAACAGTCCGATAATGATTTTTGAGAATGGCAGTTGGCTAATGACTTCGATGATTGTCGCTTCCGTACCGTGTGAATTTAAAAATTGAATCACATCGAATTGACCTGAAATTTGTAAATATACGGCGAAGTTACCAAAAATACCGAAGAATAGGACGCAGCCGAATGTACCATAAACAATCGTACCTAAAATGACCTCTTTTAATGTACGTCCTTTTGAAATACGCGCGATGAACAGACCGATAAATGGCGCGTAAACAATCCACCATGACCAATAGAATATCGTCCATTGTTGTGGGAAGTTTGTCTCTTCACGTCCTCCAATACCGCCGAATGGTTCGAGCCATGTCGCCATTTGGAAAAAGTTTTTCAACATGTTCCCAAAGCCTGTAACTGTCGTTTCCATAATGAAAATGGTTGGGCCAACGACAAAGATAAAGCCTAATAAAACAAATGATAACCAGACGTTCAAGTCACTTAACACTTGAATTCCTTTTTTCAAACCTTGGTACGAACTGTAAGCAAATACAATCGTAATACAGATTAAAACAATACTTTTGATAACCATACTTGACCCGTCGAAACCGAATAACTTTTCAAGACCAGCAGAAATCATCGGTACACCTAATGCGAGTGACGTCGCTGTACCGCCAATAAGCCCGAAAATGAATAAAATATCTACAAGTTTACCTAACGCTTTATCTGTCTGCCCTCTTAAAATTGGACGACAGGCTTGGCTAATTTTGAAAACAGGTTGCTTTTTGACGAATACTAAATATGCGATCGGCAATGCTGGCAATACGTAAATCGACCATGCTATAGGTCCCCAATGAAACATCCCATACATTGTCGCATAGTTTAAAGCTTCCTCAGAAAATGGTTTCGCACTGTGTGGTGGTGCTTGGAAGTAATAGGCCCACTCGATAACGCCCCAGTACAAAATATCTGAACCGATACCTGCGCAAAACAGCATTGAAGCCCACGCAAAGTCACTAAATTCTGGTTTATCATTGGCACGGCCTAAAGTGACCGAACCATATTTACCAAAAGCTATGTATAACACAAAACAAAAAATCGCAAGTCCCAATACGAGATAGATGGCGCCCATTTTGGATGTAACGAACGCATTCATCGCAACGACCACTGCGCGACTTTGTTCAGGAAACACCATCATCGGTATGACGGCCATCAATAATACTATTGCCGTACCGATGAACACGACCCAGTCCATCAATTTATTATTTTTATGCAATTTTAAACCCCCTTATTCTTTTTAACTCCTTTTCTGTTGATTCTTGATGTTAAACGTTTTGATACAAGCAATAGGTTATCGAAAATCAAATTTTAATGCAAATTTCATACATTCAATTTAATTGTCTATTTTGAATATATATAACTTTTTAACAACTGAAATATTGTAAAAACGCCTTTATAAAGTACATAAAGAATGTTAAAAATTTATTTAACGATTTAAATTATGACTATTTATGCATATTGAATGAATATATATTTATTTTAGTGGCTGTGATTTCTGAGAGTAAAAAGAAACGAATTAACACAACATACTCGATTCATTTTGTATTTTTTCAACAAAATTAAGGGCTTGAACAACAGAATGTCCGAGCCCTTGTTTCAAAATATTAACCAAATTCGCTAAATGTACCGTAAATGAGATATATGTTAAGCACTGTTAAAATAATCGCTAATGCCCACGCAATGAGATTGACCCAACGTGGATTGGTAAAGTCTTTGCCCATAATTTTAGGATTATTGGTCGCAATGACTAACGGAATCACACTTAAAGGTAAGGCTAAACTTAAAAAGACTTGCGTAAAGATGAGTAGATTTTCAATTTTCTCGGTACTCGAACCGTATAACCATAAACAGAAAAAGACAGGAATCACCGCAATGATGCGTGTCACAAGGCGTCGAACCCATTGTGCCATTTTCAAATGAACGAAACCTTCCATTATAATTTGGCCTGATAACGTTCCAGTGATCGTGGAGTTTTGTCCTGAAGCTAATAACGCTACCGCAAACAATGTACTCATAACCGCACCACCAATAACAGTAGATACTTCTGAATGTGTGAGGGCATCGTATAAATCATAAAAACCACCGAGTGCTTCACCGCTTCCGAAAAACAGTGCTGCCCCTAAAATTAATAATAAACAGTTAACGATAAATGCGAGTGACAATTGGACGTTCGAATCAATCGTCGCATATCGAATGGCTTCTCGTTTTTCTTTATCTGATTGACGCCCATAGTTTCGTGATTGAACAATAGATGAATGTAAGTATAAGTTATGTGGCATAATCGTCGCACCGATAATCCCTAATGCGATATATAAAGCACCGGGTTGTGTCACGACAGTCGACTGCGGTAAGAAGCCACTGAACACATCGCCCCATATAGGATCTGACAAGTAGACTTCAAAGACGAAAATGATAAACACTGTTAACACTAATACCGTAACGAGTGCTTCTATTTTACGGAAACCGAGCTTAATAATGGCTAAAAGTAAAAAGACGTCTAATACTGTAACCGTCACACCGAGCCATAAAGGAATATGAAAGAGTAAATTCAACGCAATCGCACTTCCGATGACCTCTGCAATATCCGTCGCCATAATCGCAAGTTCGGTAAATAACCAAAGTACGACTGCTACTTTTTTAGGTGTCATCGCACGTGTCACTTGTGCTAAATCCATCCCACTCGCGATACCTAAACGTGCACACATACTTTGGAGTAACATCGCAGCTAAACTCGAAATTAAAATGACCGACAACAGGATATAGCCATATTGCGCGCCCCCTGCCATCGACGTAATCCAGTTTCCCGGATCCATATAGCCCACCGCAACAAGCGCACCCGGTCCGAGAAAGAAAAACACTTTTTTCCATGACGGTGCATCACGATGATATGCGACCGTTCCATTAATCTCTTCTAAACTTTTTTTCATTTTATTCTACCTTTTCCTCTTCTATCTCTATCGTTAAATATCATATCCAAATTTTAAATTAGGATTGCCTAAATTGACAATATTATTATATCCAACTTGAGATAAAATTAAAAGCGACGCATATCGCAATCGCTTTTGTAAAATAGGATTTGATTGAGGGTTAGTGTTCGACGATATAACGATAAATATCGTCTCGAACAGGCGTCTCTAAATTAAAATGCATCGTGACAACAGGTTCTCCTGATTTCATCGTTGTTTCTTCTACTGTTCCCTCAATCACATGCACACGTCCTAAATAATAAAAGTTTTTACCTTCAGCGTCTTCTTTTTTTACAAATAGGTATAATGGAATGTTACGGGCTTGATGGTGAACGATATCATCTACTTCTGAAGATTTAAGTGAACGATTGGAACGGGTGTACCATTTAAATTCACTTTGACTAATAAATGTGTCGCCATACTGTGTAGACGTTGTAATATCCTCTTGTTTATGATAAGTGACAAAAATGGGTACCATTTGATGTCTCACTTGATAACCATACATCGTACTCGATACATCTTTATCCCAATTCATTATTTTTACAAAGTCTTTACGGAAATATTTTTGATATAATATCAATTCATTTTGACCTTGAAATTTCATTTCGTTATTATATTGACCGAGCCGAATAATGTCCTCCACATAACGTTGAAACCGTCCGCTATTGAGCTGGCTTTGAAAATGTTCTGCTAATTCCACAACATCGTCATTCACATGAATCACTGGGGGCCCATACGATTTTTCGATATCGTTTTTAAAGTAGCTGAAATCTAAAATTCTTAAGGTCGTCTCAATATCAGCGTCAGTTACTGCTGAATCAATCTGCTGCATATACTCCAATAATTCTGATTTTCGTGCATCGCCTTCTATCAATCGTTGTAAAATAAAATGTTCTGTATTCTTAAGTCCTGGCGCAATTTCTCTTGATAGAAAAGTTAAATTCTTGAATGCAGCTGCTTCTAAAGGTTCTGTTATATGTCCACGCTTTTCAAGAAACTCATGGTAATTTTTATATTTTTCTAAAATAATGAGTGGATCTATAGCATTTTGATCGATAAAATCCATGAGTAAAGGTTGTCGACCAATTCGACGTTCAACATTTTCATAGGCGTCATCCAATATTTTGACACTATTTAATGTCGCTTTGGTAAGTGACTCAAAAATTTGTTTTTTTGCAACTTCTTCAAAATTAATTGTTGAAACACCGTTTAGTACAGATGGTTCTGTTAAAAAGCGACGATAATTGTCTTTGTGATAACTTGGATCCCCTGATAATGCAATAGGAATTAAGTAATTATTTTTGTAGTTACCGATAAAATCAATGACCGTCACAAAATCTTTATTACTGCTTTTACGGAGACCTCGACCTAACTGTTGTACAAAAATAATGCTTGATGTCGTTGCTCTCAACATGATTACTTGGTTCACTTCTGGAATATCGATACCTTCATTAAATAAATCTACTGTGATAATGTACTGTAATTCACCCAAGCGTAACTGTGCAATCACTTCTGAGCGACGTTGTTGTCTATCTTCACCCGTAAGTGCTACAGACGGATAACCGTATTCTGATAACTTTTGAGCTAAGGCGTGTGCTTCTTTTTTGCGACTGACGAAAATCAGCCCTTTAAGTTCATCCCCAGAGTAACCGTAATACTCTGTACGTTCAATCACATGTTTGACACGTGCATCCGAAGCGAGTTTTTGAAGCGAAGTCGTATCGTCACTAATCATGCCATCTAATTCATAATCCGTCACACCAAAATAATGAAATGGACATAAAATGTCATTTTCTAATGCCGCTTGCAGACGAATTTCATATGCAATATTGTAATGAAAAAGTTCGAATATATTTAAAGTATCATTACGTTCAGGTGTCGCTGTCATGCCTAAAATAAACTCAGGCATAAAATAATCAAATACACGTCGATATGAAGCGGCCGCTACACGATGCGCTTCATCAAACACAATATAATTGAAATATTCAGGCGAAAACTGTTCATAAATTTCAGGTTTTGAAATCGTTTGAATCGTTGAAAATAAATATTTTGCAGTTGTTTGTTTATCATTTCCAGTTAATAATCCAAATGCATCGGCGGGTTCATCTGCTAACACACGTCGATAATCTTCCATTGCTCTTCTCAAAATCCCTTCATTATGTACGATAAAAAGGAATTTTTCTGGTTGTACCTGTCTCACGTCAAGTGCGGACATAATCGTTTTCCCTGTACCTGTCGCTGAAATAATCAAGCCTCTACTTTCTCCTTGCTGTCTAATCATTTCCAGTTCTCTCAATGCTTCTTGTTGCATCATGTTCGGTACGATAGCTTGAGCAGATTGTAATTGACGTTGTGTTTCAATTTGTGCTTGTTCTACTTCAAATATCGCTTGTCTCGTTTTCGGTTGATACACTTTACGATAGTTTTCAATCCACGCTACTGTTAATGGCTCACTTGTTTCCCATAACTGTTCAAATTGATTTTTAACTTTATGTACGATATCACCATTGCGATGGGATGAAAACATAATATTATGTTCGTAATTTACTTTTAATGCATGAGATGTCAGGTTAGAACTGCCGACAATCATCGACGTATAGTAATCATGATCAAAAATATAACCTTTTGCATGAAAACCACTCACATTTGTGACACGCACATCTACATTTTCTAACTTCATTAACTCTTCATACATTTTAGGTGAATTAAACGATAAATAGTTAGAGGTTAAAATACGACCCCGAATGCCTTTCATCTTCAATTCATAAAGATGCGTTTTCAAACTTGCCAAACCGCTCTCAGTCACAAATGCGACCGAAATACTAAATGATTCACAGCGATACAATTCATCAATAATTGTCGCTAATACATTTTCTTGTGCATTATTAATGAGGAGTTTAGGCAAAAAGTGGCCTTGTTTTTCAATAGAACGATCGATAAAACCTTTATGTAACGAATTTTTAAAATCATCAAGTAAATAGTCCATCTCGTTACGCCTCGTTTACTATGATATCTACTGCTGGAACATCAGCTGGCGCCCATTCCAATTGATGTAAATCTTTACTATCTAACCATTCAATCGCTCGGTGTTCAGTAAGTGTCGGCAAGGTATCTTTCAATGTACAACGGTAAGTCGTTAACACGATGACAGCAAAATCATATTCGTATTCAGTCGTTGTGATTTTGTCACCGACTTCCACATCACATTCCATTTCTTCACGAATTTCTCGTTTCAATGCGTCAACATCAGACTCTCCTTGTTCAATTTTACCACCTGGAAATTCCCATAATAAAGGCAAGCTCATCCTTTCACTTCTTTGTGCACATAACACTTTATGTTGATCAAAAATAACGGCACCTACAACATGAATCTTTTTCTTCATTATCAATACCCCTTTCTAAAATTTCATTATTTGTATTATAAATGATCTCATAAAATGTTTAAATGTGCATTATTTACTGTAAAAATTAAAAAAGACCAGGATAACGCAATATCCCAGTCCGTGTATCTTTATTTTATTCCTATTTATTCACTTCTACTGCTTAACATCCCCAAAAAAGTTGAAGATGTTTTTCGCGTTGTCTGTGTTATCGATATTACCTTGGAATTGGTCAGCGCCTGGTCCAAATGCATAGGTATTCACGTCTTCACCCGTATGACCGTTTGTTGTCCAACCTGTATTGGATTTTTTGTTAATCGGTGCTTGAATGGCGTCTTCCAGTTTTTGTTGTTGGGCTTCGTAATCGTCACTTTCTTCATCTAACTTCTTCAATGCATCCGCTTCTTGTTGAATGTCTTTCATCTCTTTTGAACTCAAGTCAAATCCATATCCTGCTTGAATCGTTTCTTCTACACCTTTTCCATCTGCAATTTGCTCTGTCATCCATTTTCCTGAATGTTTCATTTGTTGAATCGGTTCTGGGTTCCATTCGTATGCACTGCCTTGCCCCATACTTAAACCACCTGTTGAATGGTCAGCAGTCGCAACAACGAGTGTGTCTGGATGTGATTTGGCGTAATCAATCGCGTTCGCAAATGCTTTTTCGAATCCTTCCATTTCGGACATGACCCCTGTAATATCATTCGCATGACCTTGTTTATCGATAGACGCCCCTTCTACCATTAAGAAGAAACCTTTATCATTTTTAGAAAGGCGCTCGAGTGCAGCTTTTTGCATGTCTAACAATTCAGGTTGGTCCTCATCTGCATCAATCGCGAGTGGCATATTTTTATCCGCAAACAAGCCAAGCAATTGGTCTTCATTTGCGTTCTCTAATTGTTGACGATTTGTGACCACACCATAGCCATCATTTTTAAACTGGTCCGTGATGTTCCCATTTCCCTTACCAAAATATTTCGCACCGCCACCTAAAATGACGTCGACTTTATGTTGATTGTTAATACGTTGATCATAAAATTGATGGGCAATCTCATCTTTTTTATCACGGTCATCTATGTTGGCGGTATAAACGGCAGGTGTCGCATCTGTAATTTCAGCAGTTGAGACTAAACCGGTTGATTTTCCTAACTTTTTCGCACGTTCGAGTACAGATTCTAAGTCATTTTCCTGTTTATCAACTCCAATTGCTCCATTATACGTTTTATGGCCAGAACTAAATGCCGTTCCTGCCGCTGCAGAATCGGTAATGTTTTCTTTATCATCATCGGAATACGTTTGTTGTGTCCCCACTAAATAATCATCAAAAGCTGTTTTCTCAATTTCTTTTGTGTCTGGGTTGTCCACAAAGTAACGGTAAGCTGTGTTGTACGCGGGTCCCATGCCGTCTCCCACTAAGAAAATCACATTTTTAGGATGGCTCGTGTCACCGTACATCGCCGCTTGTTGCTCAGGACCTTCACCTGCACTTGACGCGGAGGCCACATGTCCAGTCCCTAACGTTGATGCGATCAAAGCACTCGCAATGGATAATTGTGCAAACTGCTTTTTAAATTTCATAACTGTCATAACTCCTCTACCAAATATTAAATACATTGCTATTGTAATGAATCAATTTAAATATGGCGTGAGGTTATTATTAAAAGTATGTAAAAAAGGGCAAAGCGAAATATATCACCCCACCCTTTGAATCACTATGATGCATTGACCGCTTTATAACGCTTCACTGTGTAAACCATGATTGGAATCACAACAATGAGTTCAACTGCAATACCCATCAATGACACGGTATCGACTTGAGCACCTGTCAAAGGTTGCGCAATCAACACAAAATCCCATACAAAATGATACATCATTAACGGAATAATATTGCGAATACGTATCGCTAGACAACTGAACACTAGACCGAATAAAAATGTCGCTAATAGCTGAATAGGCACTGCGTATAGGGGTACACCTGCAAATACATTCACTGCATGCAGTAACGCAAAAAATACGGCACTCATCACGATGCTGAATATGACACCGTGACGTTCTAATAAGACAGGCAAGACGATACCTCTAAACATCAACTCTTCCGAAAAACCGACAAGCATCGTCGTCAGCGCAATTAATCCTATCATTGGAAGGCGCCCTGTCCAGTTTCCTGTAAATAAAAACAAACTTAACATCACAATAAAAATGATAATAAAGGGAATGAGCCACTTAGAAAAATGAAAGCGTGCAGACAATGCGGTTAATTTCAATTTTTTATAAACGATAAAAGTCAATGCCGCAAAAATGATTTCAAAAAAGACGATGACGCGCACCATTTCTGGGTCACTATAGCTGAAACCTAATGCGGACACAATCGCCATACCTATGCCCATGAGTATGATGTATATGACACCTGTCCACACGGCAATTTGTTCTCTTTGAGTCATCACTACATACCACCTATTTTCACTTTTGTTATTATCATACCAAAAATCATTTGAATTGCATTGGAAACAGATGAGAATGTTCATTTTACATACAATTTTTTCGTTATATTTTGCCTTTTATAGTTGTTTCCAATTCTGCAACTACTTATAATGTCACTATTAAAAGAAATAAAAGGAGGTTATTTTTTGAAAAGCGACCTCACGTCTCGTAAACAAAAACATACCCATCCATCACATCAACAACGTCAGCCCAAATTCGAACCTTCTCCATCATCTAATCCGAAATGGCTCATTGCACTCATCATTTTAATCATCATCATTGTGCTTGGTGCGATGATTTATGGAGGTTACCGTTTGTCTCAAGTTAAGCTCCATTTCAACACTACAGAAAATAAAGCGACAACCACTCAAACCCAGCAAGGTACTCACACCGTTCACCTCGATGTTCTGTCATATGACTTCAGCCAAGACTTTATGCATAGTGATCGTATTGATGGTTATCAAAACTTTCATATCGGAGAAACACGTAAAGATGTCGAGGCAACCCATGGTCCTCCAGAAAAAACTGTTCAAATTGATGGTCGTGATGCCGCGTCATATGGTGATATTGCTGTCAGTTATAACGCACAACATCAAGTCGAACATATCTATGTCACACCACATCAAGTTACGACTGCACAATTTATCGGTGTTCATCAAGCGCCTAACATGACAGATGGCAACATTTGGTATTACGATAGTCACCAAGACAATCCATACACAATTAAAGTTTACACACAAAATGATCAAGTCATTGCCATCGAAAATATTCCACAAATTTAAACCATAACAAAGTGTCTAGGAACGCGCAGAATCATTCAGCAATCGTTAGAACACGGAATGTTTAAGCTACAACGTACAACGTTAAAAACGAACCAAAAAATCACGGTCACACTTCAAACACTGAAGTATAGCCGTGATTTTTACATTTCTTTAAATGCCGCCGTTTCATATGAAACATCCTTATGCTTCAACTTTTTCAAATGTCCCCGGATTAAACTGAAGTTCCGCACGTTCTAACGGCCAATATCTCACAAATACTTTTCCTACAATACTCTTGTGTGGCACGAGTCCTACTGTATATGAGCGACTATCGATACTGTTCAGGCGATTGTCACCGAGGACGAGATAATGTCCTTGGGGTATCGTTGTACTTCCCTCTGACCCCTCAATATCCGACAAAGTTTTCGGTCAAAAATTCAGCTGCTTTTTCTTTTTTATTCGCTTTTAAATAAGGTTCTTTTATCTTTTGGCCGTTAATATACAATTGATCATCTTGATATACAACACGATCACCAGGAACGCCTATAATCCGTTTGATAAAATCACGTTCCGCATCTTCATGAAACACAATGACATCCCCGTGATTAAGCACATTCAGCTTTTGAGACAGTTTGTTCACAATGACACGGTCACCTGTTTCAAATGTAGGATGCATAGATGCGCCATTGACCGTGTAAGGTGTGAAAATAAGCCATTTTACGAAACCGACGATCACTAGGGCGATTACAATAACTATTAATATAGCTTTTGTTTCTTTTCTCATTCTATGCCCCTTTCTTGCATACATTTCAATTTCTATGCTACTTAATATTTCACAACTTCACAACAAGAGGCAGTCTACCGGCACACTTACCGAAGACTACCTCCGCGATTAATATTGAATTGTTGCCGTAATTCTAAGCTGGTCGCCTGTTTGATTGCGGTACGTATGCGCTGTATTGGCATTAAAACTGATTGCTTGTCCCGCTTCAATTTCATAGTGTGTGTCTCCAACAGTAAGTGTTAAAGTGCCCTCATTCACAATAATGTATTCTTTCGCACCTTCTTGATGTGCATCTGATTCGAGTATACTGTCCGCATCCATACGCATACAAAACATTTCAAACGCATGTGCCGCCTCATATGGAAAGTAAGGATAAACGACGACCGAGCGATCATCATTATAAATCGGCTGAATGTCTGAACGGTCTATTTTTTGAATTGCTTCATTTTCTTCACTAATTAATGAAGTCAATGGAATACGTAATCCATTTGCGATTTTCCATAATGTATTGATACTTGGATTCGCTGCCCCTTTTTCAATTTGACTAATCATTGTTTTACTAATGCCAGTCAATTGTGCGATTTTATCTAAACTAAGACGATGCGCTTGACGGTAATATTGTAAGTTTTCCGCAACGACTGTGTTAATATTTTCCATTTTTGAGCCCCTTCTATTTACAATATAGTGAACATCATGTACGATATAGTGTGTTCTTTATATAGAACGTTTCGTCAATTATACCAAATATAGAGAGGAGTTGACACTTTGGAACAACAATCTAGCCGTATCAACTGGTTACTTTTTATCGGTATTATGCTCATTGCCGCTAATTTAAGAGCACCTATTACTTCAGTAGGCGTGGTATTACCCGCGATTAAAGATACATTAAACTTATCCAACACAGCCGTCAGCTTTATTTCCATCATTCCTTTATTAGCTTTTGCGATCATTTCATCACTTGTCGCTAAAGTGAGTCACCGTTTCGGAATGGAGCGCTCACTCTTTGTCGCTTTATTATTGATTTTATTCGGTGTCATTTTAAGAAGTGTGACAGAGGTCAGTTTATTATACATTGGGACGATACTGATTGGTATCGGGATTGCATTTGGTAATGTCCTCGCACCCGGAATGATTAAATCCAAATTCCCGTATCGTATAGGTATTATGACAGGTTATTATACCGTCGTGATGAACATCTTTGGTGCACTTTCATCTTATGGCGCCGCACCGCTACTTAAAAATTACAATTATAATGTTGCATTAGGCAGTATTGGCATCGTCGCTTTCATTGCAGTGCTCGTATGGACGTTCCAGTTACGTCATCATGCTGCACAAAAACAAGTCGACCTATCACACGCTGTCAATGTATGGAAATCACCACTCGCATGGCAAATTATGCTACTCATGGGGGGGCAGTCTCTTATTTTCTATTCACTCATTAACTGGCTACCAGAATTTTTATTATCGTATGATATTCCAGTGTCACGTGCAGGTCTTTATTTGTCGATATTACAAATTGCGATTATTCCATTAACTTTTGTCACACCAATTTATGCAGCACGACTTAAAAACCAAGTCTTACCTATCGCATTTACAGGCGTTCTCTTTACTGTCGCTATTTTAATATTAATGTTTGCGCCGCGCATGGCCCTCTTATCACTCATCATTATTGGTATTGCACTTGGCATTGCGTTCGGTTTGGTGAATACACTATTTAGTTTACGTACCGAAAGTGGTTTAACTGCAGCGAAATTGGCAGGTATGTCGCAAGCAGTGGGCTATTTGTTGGCATGTATCGGACCATTGTTCTTCGGTATTTTACACGATTGGACAGGACAATGGATGGTGTCATTATTAGTATTACTCGTGACAGGCCTTGCGATTATGACGATTGGATCAAGATCAGGACGAAATACAACTATTGAAAAGACTTTAGAACAATAACACTTGATTTGACTTAGCGGATTTTCCACTACAGTTGATTCCTCAAGCGTCTCGGGTTGCTCTTGCAATCTAATCACTTTTCTTCAAATTTAAAAGACAGGCGTGGTTTGAATTATTTTTCAAACTGACGTCTGTCTTTCTGTTTGCTTAAAATGGATCGTTTATAATTAACTCCATCTTTCTTCAAAGCGGCCGACTTTCCATACTACCATCGCAATAATCCATGAAAGAATAAGCACGATGACTAATGCATAACCGAGCCAACCGAAATCTAATTGTGTCACCCAGCCGAGAAAACCATTTTTCCAATGCCATTTTTCACCAAGTAATTGCACGATTTCGACGCCACCAATGAGTAAGGCGGCAACGACTGAAATGGCGGTCATCGTTATGTTATAGAAAATTTTACGTGCAGGTTTGTCAAATGCCCAATGATACGCGTTTGTCATCAATACACCATCCAATGTATCTAACAAACTCATACCCGCAGCGAACAAAATAGGTAATGCGATAATCCCTAAAAACGGCACGGTATGTTGGGCTGCACCTGCTGATAATGCCAATAATGACACCTCACTCGCCGTATCAAAACCCAGTCCAAATAAGAAACCTAATGGGAAGATGTGCCAACTTTTTTGAATAAACTGGAAGAGCGGTCGAACAAAACGCATGATTAAACCGCGTGATTCGATGCGTTCATCCATTTGTGCGTCTGTAATGTTTCTATGACGTAATTGACGGAATAATTGAATCAGTTGTACTAAAATAACTAAGTTTAAAATACCGATTAGCAATAAAAAGACACCTGAAACAATAGTACCAATTAATCCGCCTGTCGTTTGAAAGCTTTCCAAATGACGTTGTGCCCAAGTCACCGCAATACCTAATGCAGCCGCCATTAAGAAAACAACGGACGAATGCCCTAATGAAAAGTAAAAACCCACACCCATTGGATTTTGTTTCTGTTGGAGTAATTTGCGCACGGTATTATCAATCGCCGCAATGTGGTCCGCATCAAATGCATGACGCAATCCGAGTGTATAAGCAATGATGCCCATGCTCATTAATAACGGGTATTGCGAGCCGCCAATCCACATCAAAACGATACCGACAATATGTAATAAAATGACAATGCCGAGATAAGGATAGGCATGTTTCATATTTTTTATGTTATTCATTTCATTTTCACCTATTTCTATTTTAAGATAATAAAATCATACACCTTTTTCTTTTTATTTCAAATTTTTAGCTCTATGATATTGCAAAAAAACATTTAGAGAATAATGATATTTTTATATAACACAAAACATGTATACCTACCAAGTGATCAAAAATAAAAAGAGCCAGGATCCAAACCTCATCCCAGCTCTTGTATTTAATTCGATTAATGATAAATTTTACTCCCTTGTGCCTTAAATTCCTCAGCCATTTCTTGCATACCTGCTAATTTTTCTTTATGGGCATCACGAATATTGTGAGAAATACGCATTGAACAGAATTTCGGTCCACACATGCTACAGAAATGTGCCACTTTAGCTGATTCTGCTGGCAATGTTTCATCATGGAAAGCACGTGCACGGTCAGGGTCGAGTGATAAGTTAAACTGATCTATCCATCTGAATTCAAAACGGGCTTTACTCACCGCATCATCCCGATCTGTCGCACCTGGTAACCCTTTGGCGATATCAGCGGCATGTGCGGCGATTTTATACGTCACGACGCCATCACGCACGTCATCTTTATTCGGTAAACCGAGATGCTCTTTAGGTGTCACATAACATAACATCGCTGTCCCATGACTTGCGATTTGAGCTGCACCAATGGCTGATGTAATGTGGTCATATGCCGGTGCAATATCAGTTGTTAACGGTCCGAGTGTATAAAATGGCGCTTCTTTACAATAAAAGTCTGCCAGCTCTTGGTTTTCTTTAATTTTATGCATCGGTACATGTCCAGGACCTTCTATCATCACTTGGACATCGTGTTCCCAAGCAATCTCTGTCAATTCGCCTAACGTTTTCAGTTCAGCAATTTGGCTTTCGTCATTTGCATCATAAATCGAACCTGGACGTAAACCATCGCCCAATGACACCGCAATATCGTAACGGTTCAATATTTGACAAATTTCATCAAAATGCGTGTATAAAAAGCTTTCTTCGTGATGGGCCAAACACCATTGCGCCATAATTGAGCCGCCACGAGACACGATACCAGTTAAGCGATCCACCGTTAATGGCACATATCGCAATAAGACGCCAGCATGAATCGTAAAGTAATCTACACCTTGTTCAGCTTGTTCAATTAAAGTATCTCGATATATTTCCCAGGTTAAGTCTTCCGCGATACCGTTCACTTTCTCCAACGCTTGATAAATTGGCACCGTACCGACTGGAACTGGCGAGTTACGGATTAAATATTCACGTGTCGCATGAATGTTTTTTCCTGTCGATAAGTCCATCATCGTATCGGCACCCCAATGAATCGCCCATACTAATTTTTCAATTTCTGCTTCAATAGACGACGACACGGCAGAGTTACCGATATTGGCGTTAATCTTCACTTGGAAATTTTTACCGATAATCATTGGTTCTGATTCAGGATGATTGATATTGTTCGGAATAATCGCGCGCCCTCTCGCAATCTCATCTCTGACAAATTCTGGACTCACATTTTCACGTGCTGCAACGAACTTCATTTCTTTAGTAATCATGCCTTGTTTCGCATAATACATTTGTGTTACGCGTTTACCCTCTCGTGCACGTCTCGGTTGATATTTGAATGGATGTTCAACAATATTTTTATGTGTTTCTGAATGGTAACCGTTGTCGATAGATTGCACTCGACGTCCTTCATAATGCTCGACGTCTTGACGGTCTTCAATCCAATCTGTTCGCAACGCCGGAATGCCTTTCGTGACATCGACTTCATATGTGTCATCATGATAAGGTCCTGCTGTATCGTAGACGACGAAAGGTTCATTTTTCGTTGTCCCTTGTTCGGTTACCGTTTCAGACAATGCGATTTGGCGAAATGGGACTTGAATATCCTCATCCTCACCTTGCTTAAAAATACGTTGACTTGCTGGAAAGTTTTTCTTTAATTCAATTTGTTCTTGTTTCATTCAATTAACCCCCTCTGACTTTACTAAGAGGCATTAACATCACTGAAAATAATAGGCAAAATAAAAACGCACTCAAAATAATTCTAAAGTGCGTACGAAAACGAACGAATCTATTAAAGTGCGTCAAAAGTGAGCCGAAATCATGTATGTTGCATCACAACACGATTTCGCCTTACAAATGAACACAAGTCAGTCATGAAGGTTTCGTTTGCTTCCCTACGCTAGTATGATCTAGATCAGGTTCAAAGGGTTGAGGCGTTAACCTCTTTCAGCGCATTAATGGCACCCCTAGCAAATTCCATATTTAAGTTTTACAACAGTATCGTATCACTAAAAATGTAAAATGACAATTGATGTCATAAAATTAATTTTATTGCTTTATTTTTGTCATTTGATTTTTTTAGAGATTGGGCTTTACTAAACAAAAAGAAAAGCTAGGAACAATGCATCTCCTAGCTCCTTTTTAATTGGATTTACAAAATAGGCGACAGTAATTTAGCGATAGACTGCTTGAATTTCACCCAATTTGAACGGGCCGCATAACGTTCTGGTGTCAGTTTTTGCGACACTTTCAAATCTTCTTTAAATGCTGCAATTAATGTTTGCGCAATCTCTTCGTTATACACAATCGCATTGACTTCAAAGTTTAATTTAAAGCTCCGTTCATCCATATTAGCAGAACCGACTGATGCGACTTCACCATCAATGACCATCATTTTAGAGTGAATAAAGCCATTTTCATACGTATACACATTGACGCCATCTTTCATCAGTTGCGCGACTGTCGTTAATGTCGCCCAATGCACAAACGGCTGATCTGGCTTGTTAGGGACGATCAGATGAATGTCTACACCTGCTTTAGCGGCAATACGTAAGGCGTTCACGTAACCAATATCTGGTACAAAATAAGGCGAATGCATGTAAATCGTGGACTTCGCATTCATAATCATTTTCAAATAAGCAAATTCCAGTTGTGGCCATTCACGATCCGGTCCACTTAACCCGAGTTGTAATGCGACATTGCCGTCTTTTCGTGCATTTTTCGGGAAATAACGAGCAATGTATTTCAATTGTTGGTCTTCATCGACTTGTGAGTTCCAATCATGAATAAAGCTTAATTGTAATGCATCCACGCCATCACCTTGAATACGCAAATGGGTATCACGCCAGTAGCCCATTTTTTGATCTAAACCAAGATATTCATCCCCAACATTAAAGCCACCGACATACCCAATATCGCCATCAATCACAACATTTTTTCGGTGGTTCCGGTTGTTCACACGGAAATTGATAAATGGAATGATTTTCGCATGGAAAAAGGCTTCCACTTCAACACCCGCATCAACCAAACCTTTTAATTTTGACTTTCTCAATTGTTTAGAACCAACTGCATCATACAATAACTTCACTTCGAGACCTTCCCGAGCTTTATCTTTCAAAATTTGTAATATCTCAGTGCCTAACCCATCCATATTTAAAATATAAAACTCCATATGAATGTATTTTTGCGCTTCTCTCAAGTCTTGTTTCATTTGATTAAATAATTCATGGCCATCTGTAAAAATGGAGACATGATTGTTTTCACTTAAAAAGCTCGCTTCTCGTGTTAACATCATTTCAACCAAATCAGACTGCTTCTCTACTACAGGGTTGTCTGTGCTGAATTGCTTGTTTTTAAAGTGTTCTTTTTGATTTTTAACACGTGTCCGCGCATCTTCTACCGCTTTACTTTCATCATGCCGTGTTTGTTTCATTTTTACTGCGCGACCAAAGAAAAGATATAATAAGAAGCCTAATGTTGGCATAATAAAGAGCAACAGTAACCAAGCCCATGTAGACGTCGCATCTCGGCGGTCTCTTTCCATAAAGATAATCACAAATGCGAGTACAATATTGATTAAGAAAAAGAAACCTAGAAAGATACGATAAATCATATTCACGCTCGGATCGAATATGAGTTGCATCACGAAAACCTCCTTTACACATATTTTAATCATATACCCCGTTGATTCAATATGAAAGCTTAGCGCACATTCAATCATCAATATATCACTTTTAATTTTATCTTCATATTCTTTCACGTTTTTATTTTTTTAGTATACACTGTAATTGAAAAATAAGGAGGTTTTTCAATGAATGATATCAAGTATATTTCTTCGCAAGACGGTACGCAGCTCTACACAAAAATCAATACAGCCGATGAATGATTCTCTTTTAGTGATGAAACGATTAATGTCATTATTGTGCATGGTTTAGCTGAACATCTTGATCGTTACGATGAATTGACTGATTATTCGGTCAACTATGATTATCATGTCATTCGCTACGATCAACGCGGTCGTGGGCGTTCTGAAGGACCGAGAGCTTATTATGACAACAAAGACCAAATTATTGAAGATTTGACGGCAGTCGTGGACTATGTGAAGGCGCATTTTGAAGGCAAAGTATTCTTAATTGGTCATAGTATGGGTGGTTTCGCCGTCTCTATGTTTAGTACCCGTTTCCCTGGTCGTGTGGATGGTATGATTACTTCTGGTGCAGTGACACGAGACAATAACCAATTGTTTGAAGAAGCGTACGGTGAACGTAAAATTCCAACCGATACGTATTTTCCAAATGATATGAGCGACGGACTATGTTCAGATCCACGTGTTGTTGAAAATTATCAGCGTGACGACCTCGTATTAAAAGAAATTTCGATGGGCTTAACTTATGCGATAATTGATGGCGTCATTGAAGTTAAAATCTAAACCGTATGACTTTGTAGATGACGTACTCATTATGCATGGCACAGCAGATGGCCTCGTCAACCCACAAGATGCCTTACAATTTTATCAAAAGCCGAAATCGCATCAGAACATAAATCATTACGCCTTTATGATGGTTTAGAACATGAACTTTTCAATGAACCTCATTACAATAACGTCATTTTTGAAGATGTCGCAAGCTGGATGACAGAAGTGACTGCACGTAAAAATCAATTTTAAGTATTGATATAACTTGAAGATGGTTGAGGGCGCAGCATCGAATACATAATGCCGCCCTACTCAATCATCTTTTTTCTTTCTACATTTTCGACATTCCAAGGAACTTCTACTGTATAGACTTGCGGATGTGTACGGGACATTGTACATTTTAGACAGAGCGTGTGAGACGACTCAATTTTATTTTGAAGGAGAACAACATGAAACCCGTTTATTTCAACCATGATGGTGGTGTAGATGATTTAATTTCGTTATTTTTACTTTTACATATGGATGATGTGCAACTCATCGGCGTGAGCACTATTGGAGCAGACAGTTATGTTGAACCTGCAGAAAGTGCATCACGAAAAATCATTAACCGTTTCTCAAAATATCCGCTAGATGTGGCAGCTTCGGAAGAGCGAGGTAAAAATCCGTTTCCGAAAGGTTGGCGTATGCATGCCTTTTTCATGGATGCATTACCGATTTTAAATGAACGCGTGCCGGTACAATCTCGTTTGAGAGACATTCATGCTTATGAAGATATCATCGAGCGTATCGAAAATGCGAATGAACCGGTGACGTTATTATTTACAGGACCTTTAACGGACTTAGCGAAAGCGTTAGAAGTTGCGCCACACATTACGCAAAAGATTGAACGTCTCGTGTGGATGGGCGGCACATTTTTAGAACGTGGTAATGTAGAAGAGCCTGAACATGATGGCACAGCCGAGTGGAATGCGTTTTGGGATCCTGAAGCCGTAGAAACTGTGTTCAACAGTGACATTGCGATTGATATGGTCGCCTTGGAAAGTACGAACCAAGTGCCATTAACTTTAGATGTCCGTCAAATGTGGGCAGATGAACGCTACTATCCGGGGGTGGACTTTTTAGGTGTTAGTTATGCCGCAGTCCCTCCACTAACGCACTTTCAAACGAATTCTACTTATTTTTTATGGGATGTATTGACGACAGCTTATATCGGTAAACCTGAGCTCGTTAAAAAGGAAAAAGTAAAAGCGTCTGTTTATACGAAAGGGCCGAGTCAAGGTCGCACGTATATTGATAAAGTACACGGGCGTGAAATTCAAGTAATCAATCATGTCGAACGTGATGCCTTCTTCCAATATATTACGGATTTAGCAAAAAAAGTCGACACGGATTTATAAGTCACATTTAATAAAAAAGAGGCTATGGATGATAGTTCCTAAGCCTCTTACTTTTTTAATGTGTTATTGAAGTTTGTTCATAAAATTTGAGCTTAAAGTCAAAGTAATAATGTCCTTCCAACAACCGGTACTGTTCGGGTAGTTCTGGTCCACAACTATTAGTCCCGATACCACTTTGTGCCATATCAATATGCAAATAACTCACGCTGGTTTCTTCTAATTCGTCGTCATGATTTGCGTCGGTCAACATCGCATCGGAATACGGTTTGGCATTTACACTTAATGGCGTATCTGACCAAACAGCACATGTATAGTTTGCATCCCGTAGCTCTACATAAGTTGTATCGATATGTGCACCGACCTCTTGAGGGAAGACCGGATGTTCATATTGATTACGAACCGTCGTATTAAAAACAGCTAAATAACTTGCTTCTTGCTTATCTTGGTAACTTTCATATGGCCCTTGTCCATAATACGTCAATGCTTGGAAGCGGTCCAGCAAGCTGAATGTTACACCTAACCTTGGTAAGCTCGGCATGCGCACGTCTTTTTTCAATTGATGCGCAACATGAATAGTGCCGTCTTCATATACCGTCCATGTCACTGTCCCTTCAACTAAACGTGGGCGTGAGGCTTCTACCATACTCATATCAAATTCGATAGTCACATGCCCCTCCTGTTGTTGCACTTTCGTACGGTACACTTTCGGATAAGCCGTATCGTATTTCGCTGTACGCCATCCTTGTTGAATTTGGATGTCATTGTCTGTCGGTGCACGCCAAATGTTGAGCTGACTCCCTTCTGACAGTAACATTGTCTGTTGATGAGACACTTGTTGTAAGCCTGCTGTCTGCTTATCAAATGTATAGCACCATTTTCCGTGCTTCACTTGAACGGTCGTTTCCGTCTCATTCAAATACAATGGAACTTCCGTTGTTTCCGGTAAAAAATGCGTACTTGCGATACGTTGAAAGACGATTTGGTCATGACCTAACACTTTACCCGATGTCAATAAAGGATGATCAGCCTTTAAAATATATTGAATCGTACATGTGCTCAAGTCGTTCATGTCGTGATGGAGATACGGCGCAATGTCAATCTCACCTTGCGCATGTGGTTCAATATGAGGGGCATCTATTGTAAATGTTTTCGTTTCACCTGTTATCGTTGTCACCGTTATTTCGAGCGTCACATAGTCCTTAATATTCGTAAAGTCCAATTTGTTTTTAAACGTTAGACGTGTCCCTTCATGTTCAACAAAAACAAGCGGACGATGCACTTGTTGAAATTCGTAATATCCTGCATGTGGTTTGCGGTCAGGACTCACGATACCGTCAACACAAAAATGACCGTCATGGACCTTTTCACCAAAGTCACCACCGTAACGATACATTGGGCGTCCGTCTTTCATTCCTACTTGTACAGCATGGTCACACCACTCCCAAACGAAACCACCAATGAAGCTATCATAACGTTCAATCAACTCATGATACGCCTTTAACCCACCTGGCGAATTTCCCATCGCATGGGCGTATTCACATAAAACAAACGGCTTGTCCAAGCTCGGTTTCGTTAAATAGCGCGTTTCGATTTCTTCAGGTGACGGATACATGCGTGAAATCATATCTAAATACGAACAATCATGATGTGGTGCTGCGTAATGTGCCCCTTCATAATGGAGTGGACGTGATGCATCCAACGCCTTCGCATGCGCGAGCCCTCGTTCCATATTACAACCATAGCCAGATTCATTGCCCATTGACCACGAAATAATCGAACTAAAATTTTTAAACGGCACAATCGATGCATCGATGCGATCAACGACAGCTTGTTCATAACGGGGATCATCCATGATTAAGTTAAAGTCATCTAAATTTTCATCGCCATACAAAAGAACAACACCATGCGTTTCTAAATCCGCTTCACTCATTACATAAAAGCCATATTGATCGGTTAATTCATAAAAGCGAGAACTTTTCGGATAATGTGCCGTACGAATCGCATTAAAATTCGCTTGTTTCATTAACGTTAAATCCTCAATCAACTGTGCTTCCGATACGGTATAGCCGGTTTGCGGATGACTGTCATGATAGTTGACGCCACGCAGTTTCACAGATTGCCCATTGATCCAAAGTTGTTGTTGCTCGATTTTTATTTCTCGAATACCGACACGTTGTACGATATATTCACCATTCGCTTCAATAATAAGGGTATATAAATCAGGATGTTCAGCACTCCATAGTCGCGGTTCTGGCACAGGGATACGCGTCGTTGTCTCATTAAGCGTCCCTTCCGTTATGCCACGTTGGTCCGGATTCAGTAATTGATAATTGATTGTCACACCTTCCGCCACATCCTGTACAGTGACATCGATATAACCGATACCTTCACCAATCGTCGTATGAATTTGGTAATCATTCAACCGTTCACGCTGACGTCCAACGATGTACACATCACGATAAATGCCCGAATGACGGAACATATCTTGATCTTCAAAATACGTCGCATCAGAATATTTCAATACGAGCACAGCAATATGGTTGTCACCTTCCGTCACCAGTTTAGTAATATCAAACTGAGAGAGCGCATGAGAAATTTGTGCATAACCAACGAACTCGCCATTGACCCAAATGTAATGTGCACCACTGATACCTTCAAACGTCAAATGATAATCGAGCGACTCTTGATACTTTTTAATCGTAAAAGTCTTTTCATAATAACCACACGAAGACATCTCTGGCACATGTGGCAAATCATATGGAATCGGAAATTGCACATTACAATACTGCAGTTGATCATAACCTTGTAAATGCCACACACTTGGCACTGTAATTTGGTCTTTTTGTGCATAATCTGAACGTTGATAAAACTGATCGAGTGACGCAAAATATTGAAAATCCCATTCCCCATTCAATGACGTCACACGGTGCATGTGATGACGCTCGGGATGCGTTTGATATTCCTCTAGGCTTGTGTAAGGGAGCTTGTATGCTGTTCGCGGTAACATGTTCACGTGTTGCATGTCGACATCTGTATGAAAATGTAAGTCCATAAAAGAACCTCCTCGTCTATATTTGACTAATCATATGACTGTTCTCTTTGACGCTTAATCGTTAATGTTCGTTCGATATCTCGCAAATAGTCTCCTTTAAGATGAAACGCTTTATGGTATAACAACGCACTGATGAGCACGAGTACGATTGGCATAACGATAACCATCATACGTAACCCCTGTTGCGTTGCCATCGTTTGTGTTTCGTTCGGTACAAAACCTAACATCGATAACCCTAAACCGACTATCAATGCAGAAATCGCCTGTGAAGTTTTCGTCAAAAATGTATTTGTTGACGTAATCATACTTTCATTGCGATGACCAAACTTCACTTCACCGTAGTCAATCACATCTGCAATCGCAATCGTCGTTATACCAATCATAAAGCCTGTACCCATTCTTAAAGCAATCGCACCGATGATGACCCAAATGACAATTTTTGGAGCGAGCCAACCGAAAATCAAAATCACTGTGAGACCCCCAACGATACTCATAATCGCACTATTAAAAGCATTTTGACGCCCAACTTTACGAATCCATAATGGCAGTAATAATAAACCCGCCATTTCCGCTAAAATCATCGCATTAAAATATGAAAAGAAGTTCGGCATCGCAACCACATATTTAAAATAGTAGATGATCGTCCCGTTGAGTGTTTGAACACAAAGGTTAAATGTTAAAAGCACGCCCATCATTGCGAGTAACTCTTTATTTTGAAATAAAATCCGCTTCACATCTCGAAAACGCACTTTAATTCCCTCTTGCTGCTCCATTGCGCAATCTTCCGGTACAACTATAACCGTCACCGCAATCGTCACGATAAAGACCACACTACAAAGGACCGAAAATACAAAAATCCCTGTTGATGCATTGCCATTCCCTAACTGTTCAATAAAATATAAGCCAAACGTTCCGACTGTAAACGCCGCGAGACTCGCAAAGAAACGTGGAATGACCGACAGTGCTTCTCGTTCTTTCGCTTGATGTGTCAAATTCGGTAACCAAGACCAGTACGGAATATCCATCATCGTATACGTCATGCCCCATAAAATGTACATCACAGCAATGAAGATATACATCCATATGCCGGGCAAATCAAAATGGGTGAATAGGAGTACGGTCACCACCGCATTTATAACTGTGCCGATGACAAGCCACGTTTTAAACTTACCAAAACGATTGTGGGTATTATCGACAATCATCCCCATAAACGGGTCATTGAGCGCATCCCATATTCTCGCAATAAAAAAGAGTACACCGACAAACGCTGGGGAAAGACCGACAATATCGGTAATGTAGTACATGAGGTAAAGGCTGACGATATTGAATATGGCGTCTTTGCCTATTGCGCCAAAGCCAAATGATAGTTTTTGTATTTTTGATAATTGTTGTTTCAAACGCTGATACCTTCTTTCTCTCTATTTAAAAGCGCTTTCATATACGAATAAGATAGCATGTTTGTTCGAAGTATAAAATTGTGTCATGGAGATAATTCTTGTCATAATGTTTCCTGTTTTGTGGAGATTTTGAAACATTATATTACAATTGCTCGTTTTATCGCTGCTTTCTTAAACACAGACTCAGACGACAAATTTAAAGTAATAAACCAACATCTTATGACTGATTGGCAGCCTTAAGATCTAGCGCTCTACAAGATTCCATAAAAAAAGACTAGAAACCACATGATAAAAGCGTTCCTAGCCTAAAAAATATTCTTTATTAATTCAGGTGAAGAATATGATTCATATCACTTCTTCACTATGATGGTGAACTACTCACCACTTAGCTAAAACATAAAGGTTCTTAACGCTTGAAGTGGGAGCTTCTTGGGAATAGAGCGTACTTGTAAGTGTATTTCTTTACTAACAGAGGTTTCTCTTATTGACCAAGCTATCCCCGTAGACCCTACGGTTATCGGTCTTTTCTAAGCTAATGTTTGCATTCGTAGCCCTTCGGTCAAAATATTGATGCTCGCGTTTATATCTCGGTCATGGTGAGCATGGCAAATAGGACAAGACCATTCTCGAATTTTGAGATTTTTCTTGCCATCATTATGTCCGCACTCTGAACAGACTTGACTTGATGGAAACCATTTATCAATCTTGACTATTTCACGTCCATACCAGTCAGCTTTGTATTGTAGCTTAATCACAAAGCTAGACCATGACACATCAGAAATGCTTTTAGCCAGTTTATGATTTCGCAACATACCTTTTGTGTTTAAGTCTTCAATACAGATAATATCGTGATTTTTGATAATCTCTGTACTCAACTTGTTTAGAAAGTCAGTGCGTTGATTCATTACCTTTTCATGTAGTCGTGCAACTTTCTGTTTTTGTTTCTGGTAGTTTTTGGCTTCAAAGAGATTGATACCCTTCTTTTTGGCTAACAGGGCACGTCTCGACAACTTACGTTGTTCACGTTTTAGTTTCTGTGCCATTTTCGAAGTGAACTTATTATTATCAATCTTTTGACCGTCAGAAAAAATGGCAAAATGAGTGATTCCAAGGTCAATTCCAATTGCAGAATTAGTTTTAGGAAACTCGACAACTTCTTCTTTGCACAATAAAGAAACATAGTATTTACCGCTTGAACGGCGTGATATTGTAGCTGATTTGATAATACCTTTAGGTTGTCTATGAAGCTTTATTTTAACTGATGACTTCAACTTAGGAACTTTGATGAATTTATTATCAATCAAGGATATTGTGCCATTTTGATTATTAGTGGTATAGCTTTGAACGGGATTCTTCTTACTTTTGAACCGAGGAAATCCAACAGATTTATCTCTAAAGAAATTCTTATATGCCTTGTCTAAATTGAGTTGTGCATTAGCCAAGGCAAGGCTATCTACTTCCTTCAAAAATGGAAATTCATTCTTATATTTAGCTGGTGTCGGGAACTTCATTTTTTTAGAAGAAACATTCTTAGTTTCTTCATAAGCTTTCATTCGATCATCAAGCATTAGATTGTAGACCTTACGGACACAACCGAAAGACTTAGCGAAGAAAATTTTTTGTTCTTCAGTTGGATAGATTCTAAATTTATATGCTTTGAGTCGTTCCATAAGCTACGCACCTCTCTATTTATGATTATAACCTTGATTCTGAATATATTTTTTTATAACGTCAATTGGTGCGCCACCAGTTGTCAAAAGGCAAAAACTTCTAGACCAAAACATTTCTTTCCAAAGAAACTGTCTTACTTTTGGAAAGTCGCGTTTTATCAAACGCGAACTGGCACTTTTATAGGCATTGATGAATTTTGTCAATTCTGTTTTTGGTTGTGCTTTGAACATAATATGAACATGGTCTTTATCATGATTCCACTCAACTAGAGTAATATGATAAGACGCTGCAATTCGTACAAAAGTTGTTTTAGCAAATTCAGAAATTTTATCATCAATCACATGTCTACGGTATTTAGTAACCAACACAAGATGATAATAGAGAAGAAACACCGAATGATTATTAGTATCTAATTTCATGTTATATCAACTCACTTCTTATATAGACTGATTATAACATAGAACAAAATAAAAAGGCGATGAGCCTTGCGTGTCGGTTTTCGAGTAACAACGGTAACCCTCATACCGAACGGCATTCATCACCCACCTATAGAGGATGGGAGACTTCTGCCTGAATTAAGTTAAAGAAAAACCCAACTGCCCCAACGCTTTCCTCACTTTTAATTAAAAACATTTTGGGAATTCAAGTTGTTGTCAATCATCATTTTCTTTGATTTTATTAATAATTAATATAGTTTGATATATTCATATGCATAAAATTCGCGTATAATAGTAACATCTTTACCATTTAGGAGGAATCCATTTGAGAGAAATAAAAGATCTCAGAATACATGGTCGTCGTCAATTAGTATTAGGAATGATGGCGCTGTTTATCGTTATAGCGTTAGGCCGGTTTGCTTATACACCGATCTTACCTTTTATGCAGTTGGATACTGGACTGGATAACAAAAGTGTCGGCCTGTTAGCAACATTTAACTATTTAGGTTATTTAATCGGTGCCATGTTACCTATTTTTTACATAATGAAAAATAAAGTTTTCGACTTAAAGTGTTATCTCCTGTTAAATGTCGCAACGATGCTATTGTTTGGGGTGACAGATCACTTTGTCATTTGGTCACTCCTTCGTTTACTGAACGGGATGGCCAGTGGTGCTGTATTTGTACTCGCATCCAATATTGTGTTAGAAGCCTTACATTTAGCGCGTCGTGAAGGGATTGCCGGCCTGTTATATAGCGCAGTTGGTCTCGGCTTGTTTTCGAGCAGTTTGTTTATTTTCCTTTATACTGATGTGATCAATTGGCGTGAAACTTGGATTTGGTTAGGCAGTGCTTCTTTCATCTTAACGCTTATTATTATCGTACGTTTACGTGAAAATCCAGCACTTCCCGAACCAGCATCTCATGAAGCACATGCCCCCCAGAAAATGATACGTTATTCTAAAAATTTTTATATTCCCTTTGCAATTGCTTATTTTTGTGAAGGTGCCGGTTATATTATTACAGGAACTTTTCTCGTTGCGATTGTTAAAACGATGCCAACGTTATCGGAATATGCGGCACTCAGTTGGATGTTTGTCGGACTTGGCGCCATTCCAGCTACTGTCTTATGGTCACTGATTGGTCAACGCATTGGTATTTGTCTTTCAGTGATCCTCGCATTTTTATTACAAATTGTTGCGGTGCTGATGCCTATCTTTACAGTCAATGCCTTTGCAATTGCGCTCAGTTCAATGATTTTCGGTGCTACATTTTTAGGACTTACGACACTTTTCATGTCGAAGTCGCACCAGATTACATTTGAAACGAAAGGCAACAACTTAGTCGCAGTAATGACATTGATTTACAGTGTAGGACAAATGATTGCACCCTACGTTTCAGGTCTTTTAATCGAACGAACGCATAGCTACAATGACGCACTCATCTTTGCTGCCGCGGTTTTAGTTGTCGGTATATTGAGTAGTCTGTACAGTAAACGCTATGCTCATCCGATGTAACGCACAATGATATCAAAAAACACCCTCAACCTATCCGCATTTGATAGCTTTGGGGGTGTTTGGATATGTCTGTGATCAACGCACTTTATCAAGCATTGAAAGTTCAGCACCTCGGAAAGCGCAGCACGGTTTAGCCATGACTTCTATAATTAATATTCACTTCGAATCACATGCCTAAAATCATCTTAATCGTCAATCCTATCACTACAGTTGTCGTAATTAAGAAAAATCCTGGAATTAAAAAGCTCGTTATTTTTGTTGAACGTGTCTCATCCACATCTACCGCAAATAAAATCGTCGGCTGTGCTGGAATAACAAAGTTGACGTTTAACGTTTGCACAATCGCAATGAAAAACATCGGTGGAATGCCTAAACTCAACACAATCGGCACCATAATCGAAGCGGTTGCAGATTGAGAAATAACAATCATTGCTACTAAACCGACTAAAATAATGATGAGCCACGGTGCTTGAGCAATTAATCCGCCAATACCGTCTTCCATCATTGCACGGTTCGATGGTGCACTGAATATTGTTGCCCCTAGCCAACCAGGTCCTAATACTGCAAAAATCGCACCCATCGCTGCCTGTGTAATATGCGTGGTCAATATTTGATTCGGTTGGACTTTGACGAGTAATAAATTAATCATCGCACTCATATACATAAACAATTGCACTAAATCAGTCATCTGAAGTTCGACTACTTTACCATCCACTTCGAATTTCGGCCCAACTTCTGGGAAAATACCGAAGAGCAAAATAAAACCGACTGCGACGATAAACGCAAACACACCTAACTTCACACGTGTATCATACTGTTTCGTCGTTTCTTCTTGATCCACAGCCATTTTTTGAAGCATCGTTTGTGCATGTTGTTCATCAATCTTAGTACGACCGACAAATGTGTTAAAACAACTGAGCACTAGCATACTCAACAATGCTGTCGGAAGTACGATAGAAAGGTATTGCCCCATTGAAATGCCTAATCCTGCAAATTCTGAAATCATGTACGCCGTTGCTGAAGCTGCTGGACTACAAAGCAATGCAATGTTCGCCGTCAATACTGAAGCGGTCAATGCCTTTTTAGGTTGAATACCCGCCTTTAATGCTGTTTTTGCAATAATCGGTTCTAGTGACAACGCAATATTCGTTGTACCGATACCGAAAACAAACACAAATACAATCATTGGTGCAATAAAAATAATGGATTTCGGAAAACGTTCAATCATTTTTGAAGCGAGGTGCACTAAGTAATCAATCCCGCCTGTCGCTTGTAACGTCCCACCTGCAATACCGATAGATAAAATAATCAATACCGCAGTCACTGGTGCTGAGCCCGGTGGTAAACCAAAACCGAAAATCATCACAATTTGGGCTACAAGTGCAAAAATCCCGCAACCGAGTGCCCCAGCAGTACGTAGGCCCAATACAATTGCGAGAATCATTATTAAAATCTCTATCGTAAAAAGAAGCATCTTTTTCTTCCTCTTTCCTAATTTTTCATGTGAACATTCTAACACAGTTACGTTGTCTCTTTAATATGTAAAACCGCAAATTCATGTCTAAAATAGAACAATTGCATCATATTATTGTTTCATATGAAAATACACGATAGTCACTTTAAATAATTTTTGCATTATTGCACTTCTTTTAAAAATGCACGAATGTCGTCAGCCATTTCTGCATCACGTAAAGCAAATTGAATTGTTGTTTTGACGAAACCAACTTTTTCACCTACATCAAATCGCTCACCTTCGAAACGGTAGGCCAATACTTGTTGTGTCTGATTTAAACGCTCAATCGCATCGGTTAATTGAATTTCACCGCCAGCACCCTCTTCTTGATTTTCTAAATAATCGAAAATATCCGGTGTCAATACATAGCGTCCCATAATCGCCAAATTAGATGGTGCTGTACCAAAGGCTGGCTTTTCAACAAATTGCGTCACTTCATACAAACGATCTTGTTGATTTTTCGGGTCAACAATCCCATAACGATGCGTTTCACGTTCAGGCACTTCTTGTACACCGATGACAGATTTGCCTGTTCGTTCATATTCGTCCATCAGTTGTTGAATCGCTGGCGTCTCTGATTCGACAATATCATCACCCAGCAATACCGCGAAAGGCTCGTCTCCAATAAATTGTTTCGCCGTCCAAATCGCATGCCCTAACCCTTTTTGTTCTTTTTGACGGACGTAAAACATATTCGCCAGTTGTGTCGCATGTTGAACCTTTTCTAACAAGTCATCCTTACCTTTTTCAGCCAAGTTCATTTCGAGCTCGATTTGATTATCAAAATGATCTTCAATCGCACGTTTATGTTTACCTGTAACGATAATAATATCTTCAATGCCCGCACGTACCGCTTCTTCAACGATATATTGAATCGTCGGCTTATCTAAAATCGGCAACATCTCTTTCGGCATTGCTTTCGTCGCAGGTAAAAAACGTGTACCTAAACCTGCTGCGGGAATCACTGCTTTCGTTATTTTCTTCATTGTGCGTTCCACCTAACTTTTCTATTTATTTCCAACAGATTCATATTTCATTTTCTTACATACAAATGTCGTTACTAGTTTATCATGTCTTTTTTAATAATCATAACGTCCCATTAAGCACTAGCGTTTTTCTCCTGAACCTAGCCTCTCATTTATCAAATATTTCTGGCATTGTATTACTGTGGGTTTTACTCTATTTTCGAAAACGTTATGCCGATAATATCTCGATATTTGAATAATTCATCTCTCCTCCTTACGTCACCACGATGGGATAAGGAGGTTTTTTTATTTCTCATTCAATTGCAATCATAAGAAAGTCATAATATTAATTTTTTTCTCTACAAATTAAATAAATATTGGTAAGATAAATACAATACTTGAGATAGGAAAGGATTATACGAATGAAAAAATGGTTATGCTGTCTGCTCATTATACTTCTCTGTGGTTGTCAACAAGATACATCGAATGCGAACGATACATTGACCATTTATTCACCTTATCCAAAACATTTGATTCAACCTATACTCAAAGACTTTGAACATCAAGAAAATGTGAAGGTAACAGTGATTGAAGATTCGACACAAGTTTTATTATCGAAAATTCACCAGACGCCGAAACATGCACGCGGAGATATTTTTGTAGGTGGGGTATTAAGTGAAACTATCGAGCATCCTGAAGATTTTGTGCCTTATAAAGCGCCTGTTCTATCAAAGTTTCGCATTTCATTGTTAGACCAACCTATCGTGACACCGTTTATATTAATGCCGACTGTGATTGTTGTGAATACTGACTTACAAGGCGATATACACATCAATGGCTATAAGGACCTCATGCAACCGGCACTCAAGCAAAAAGTCGCTTATTCGAACCCTAAAACGACAACGACAGGCTATCAACATATGCGAGGGTTGTACCATATTCATGGAAATACTGACGCGATTCATCAATTCCGACAACAAGCAGTAGAACTTCCGAAGTCTTCTGATGTGATTGCTCAAGTCGCTCAAGGTCGCTATTATGCTGGACTCAGTTACGAACAAGATGCGCGTACCTGGCTTCAAAAAGGATATCCGTTAAAGGTCATCTATCCGGTTGAAGGTACAGTGCTCAATATAGACGGTATTGCGTTAGTCAACAGTCAACACCCTCACCCTAAAAGAACTGTACTCATACATTACTTAACAAGCGATACTGTACAACAACGGTTAGCCCAGCAAGATGGGGTAAAACCGATACGTCGTGATGTCTCAGAAATCAAAGAACCCGGAATCGCTCAATTAAGAGATATTCCAGTCATCCCTGAAACTGCATTGCCACATGAAACTCATCAAAAATTTTTGGAGCGTGTAGAATGAAAACGTATCAACCTTATCGTTATCAATTGCGTCGTTCGCTGTTTATTTCGACGATTTTGCCTGTTTTCCTTGTGATTTTGCTTGGACTCGTCAGTTTTTACACTTTATACATTTGGGTGGAACATCGACACATTCATCAACATTTGCACGAAGCTCAACATGATTTAGCACATACTGAAAATCAAATTAAAACGACCCTTCAAACCGAAAAATCAACATTACAACAACTCGATTTATCCAAAAAGTCTGATGTGACCACTTTCAAACGTCTATTACTTGAACTTGTGCATCAACAGCCTGGTACGGTCTATTACGTGGTCGATAATGGGAAAACGTCCATTACGAACAATTATGAAAAGAAAGATGTCCACCAGTTGTATTTAATGCATCAGCAACATATTCAACTGTTGCACGAAAGTGTCACGCTGTCTTTCTACTTTGCTCAAACACCACATATGGAAGAAATTCAAGACCGCTATGGCCACACGACTTTATTTTTGGATCGCTTTGATAATATTTTGTATTCCAATTCGGAACATTTTCATGTCGATGATACTTTTCCACCTCCACCATTCGGCTTTATATCAGAACGTATCCAACTGAATGATAAAGGTGAACAAATGGTTCAATTTAAAGATATCCACGACGCATTAGAAGATGGGCTGCGGTTGTTAGCCATTATCAGTATTGCTTTCGTGCTATTAATGATTTTTGGTTTTATGAATGCACATCGAATGGCCAAACGACAAACACGTGATATCGAATTAATGATTGATCGTATCAACCAAGCACAACGCCGTGAACTCGGAGCATATCAACCTTTAGGCCAACCGAGCGAGCTTGAAGATATCAACACTTACATTTATGAATTAGTCGAATCAAACGAAACACTCATTCATTCAATTGAACAGACAGAACAGCAATTACGGAAAATACAATTAAAGGAAATCGAGCGTCAATTTCAGCCACATTTTCTCTTTAATACGATGCAAACGATACAATATTTAATTACACTGTCACCGCGTCAAGCACAAAAAGTTGTACAACAGCTGTCACAAATGTTGCGTTATATATTGCGCGTCAAGACTGACAAAGTGCCATTAAAAGAGGAACTTGCTTATATTCAAAAATATGTCACCATTCAAAATATCCGCTTCGATGACAGTATGACGTTAAATGTAGACATGGATAAGCATCTGGAAAACGAGCCGATTCGCAAAATGATGATTCACCCTTTAATTGAAAATGCGATTAAACACGGTCGCGAATCCGAACCATTAATTATCACGGTACGCATTAAGCAAACCGCCCAATTTTTACGTATTTTCGTCCATGATAATGGGATAGGTATGACAGTGGACAGACGTGCTCAAGTAAGACAAATGTTACAAGAAAATGTATTTGATACGCCACATTTAGGCTTGAATCATCTTAACCATAAAGTACAAATTCAATATGGCGAGCGTGCAAGACTAAGAATTTTCTCGGCTTATCAACAAGGAACATTAATTGCATTTCAACTACCAAGAGAGGAGCAAACTGATGTATAAAGTGGTCATTTGTGATGATGAACGTATTATTCGTGAAGGACTGAAACAAGCGATCTCGTGGGAAGACTATCATTTTCATGAAGTGTGGCTCGCTAAAGATGGCATCGAAGGGTTATCACTGATTCGAGAACATCAACCCGACCTTGTTATCACAGATATTCGCATGCCACGGATGGATGGGGTCGAACTGTTAGAAGCGATTAAGGACTTGCCGTGTCAAAAGGTGATTTTATCGAGTTATGATGACTTTGAATATATGCAAGCAGGGATACATCATCACGTGTTAGATTATTTATTGAAACCGATTGATCCAGAGCAGTTACATCAACGTTTAGCGCAATTTGTTCCACTTGCACACGAACAAAAAGCATCATTGACAACGACATTACCTATATTTCAACCGTTAATGAAATTAGAGTATCCTGATTACTATGTCAATCACGTCGTTCATCATATCCATCATCATTACGATCAAAAATGGCAAAGCAATGCATTAGCAACAGAGCTCAGCGTGAGTGAATCTTATTTAATGCGGATTTTCAAAACACATGTCGGGATTACGATGTTAGATTATTTAAATCGTTATCGTATTTATCAAGCGATGTCACTGTTGCAAAGTGGTGATAAACATTATGAAATTGCGCATAAAGTCGGCTTTTCTGATTACAAAAGTTTCAGTTATCATTTTAAAAAGTATTTGAAGATGTCACCGCGCGAATACATGAGTTCACATCAGTAGAATTTTTAAAGCATTCGACATCATTCCAAAGCTATGGATTCCGTTTCGGTGAGCATATCAATCCTAACCTCCAGATTGCTGAACTTGCCCTCGCGTTTCAAATTTTACAAGTGTCAATTGTGAAATTCAGAAATGAGATTAATCAAATTGAGTTGAGTCAAGCCCCCTGGAACGCGAAGGCAAGTCGAACAATCATCATATAAATCTATGTTGAAATGATAAATTTTTATCGTATACATGCAAAAAATCAAGGGGCTTAGACGGTTAAATATCTAATCCCCTCAATTGTATATTAAATATTTAAACTTCTAATTTTCTTTTCTTCAAAATAAGCGACAAGACCGAGTAAGATGATGCCTATAAAGAGTGCGGCATAAAAGACGATAAATACATCTGACCAACCGCTTAATGTATACCCGAACACTGTTAATCCGTTGCGCTGAGGGTCTGCAATCGCTGCAAGTCCCACTTTCGCCATTGAATCACCAAATAAATACGCAAACGAACCGGTCATCCCATTGGCTACACTGATCGCATTTTTCGGTACAAAACCTGTTAATGCAACACCAATTAATAATTGTGGTCCAAAAATAAGTGCGCCTAAAGCGAATAATGAAACGTTAACCATTGTTACACTTGTTGCATGTGTATAGAAATGAACTACAAATGTAATTAAAAACATACATCCGATAGCTACAACGGCACGACGTCCTTTGAGTAAATCCGACACATAACCCCATAATAAGCTTGCGACTAATGCGCCGATTTCAAAGTAAAATATCGTATTAACCGCATCTGTCTTGTCAAAATGGAGGTATTCAGATACGTATAATGGCGCCCAGTTGTCGATACCGATTCTTACGATATATACAAAGACGTTAGACACACACAAAATCCAAATGACAGGATTCTTTAAAATATATTTCGTGAAAATCTGCCATTTCGTCATGTCTTGTGCATCAATATTTTCTTGTTCAACTGGCTCTTCCCAAATTTCTTCTGCACGGTTCCAACCGAGTTCTTCAGGATCATCCTTACCGATAAACAGCGTCACTACCCCAATAATCAACGCGATTACTGATGGGAAAACAAACATCCCAATCACACTACCATGGAAGAAAACGTTCGCCCCCCATAACGCAAGGCCCCCTGCAATGGCACCACCAATATTATGTGATGTATTCCAGAAACCTAAATAACGACCGCGCTTTGTACGTGGCGCCCAGCGTGATATCGTTGAGTAACTTGCTGGCCCACCGACCGATTGGAATATCCCATTTAACCCCCATAAAACAATTAATAAGCCCATCACAGAACCAAAGTAACTTAATACAAATCCCATGATTAAAACGACGGTTGCAGATAAAACGAGTAAAAAGGAAATGATTTTTTTCGTATTACGACCATCTACAAAATAGCCGAGTAACGTCTTCCCTAATCCATATGTAATACTAAACGCTAAACCGATATACCCGAGTTGTAACGTCGTCAACCCAATCTCTTCTTTAAGTAAAGGTTGCGCCGCCTTAAAGTTATTACGAATCAAGTACATCGCCATGTAAGCGAAAAACACAACGAAGAAAGCTTGCAAGAAATAACGTAGCCAAAGTTTACGTTGCATTGAAAGCGAAATCCCTTTGTTAGGAATTTTTTGAATGTCGAAAAAGTTCATGTTGTTCACCTCTGTCTTCATTTAACTTCACTATAGCACCCGATGTAAGCGCTTAATATCCTAAAAATTATCGTTTTATCCGAAATACTGAACAAAGGCATTTGACTGAATGACTTAATCTACACATTCGGCTTCATTGTTGTGAATTTCAATATTTCATCACATATGGCACGAAATTCCGAAATTATCTGTAACTTTTTATTGACGGATACAAAAAATGAAATCTACACTTAAGTTGTAACTATTTTTTATAAGGAGGAATTGTTTTATGAAAAAAATTGCTATTGCTGGCGCAGGGGCTATGGGTGGACGTATTGGGAGCCAAATTAAAGAAGCCGGTTACGATGTGAAATTGATTGATATGTGGGAAGAACATGTGAATACAATCAATGAAAAAGGACTTGAAATCCAAACTGAGACCGATACTTACACGCTAGAGATTCCTGCCATTTTACCACATCAAGTGAACGAAACATTTGATTTAGTTATTATTTTGACGAAATCAATGCAAGCTGAACAAATGTTGCGTACACTCTACGACAACAAAGCGATTAATGAAGATACAGCCCTATTGTCTATGATGAATGGTTTAGGTCATGGCGACCGTCTCTCAACTATCGTTCCAAAAACACAAATCTTCTTAGCTGTAACAATGTGGACAGCTGGTTTACGTGGACCAGGTCAATTGTTATTAGAAGGACAAGGTTCTATTGAATTCCAACGTGCTGATGGTCAAGCGGATGAACGTACAGAACGCATTAACAAAGTGTTTAACGACGCAAAATTAAATGCTAAAATTAGTGACAATGTTTTTAAGTCAATTTGGAGTAAAGCCACATTAAACAGTGTTTTAAACCCACTTTGTACGATTTTAGACAAAACCATTAATGAATTCAGTCAATATGAAAAAGCACGTGACATTGTCGTACCTCTCATTGCAGAAATTGTCGCAGTTGCAGAAGCACGAGGTGTCTCATTAAGTGCGGCAGCATTGCTTGAAAAAATTGAAGCGGCGTATCCAAACGAAGCACAAGGTTTACACTATCCTTCAATGCATCAAGATCTGTACAACGGGCGCTATACGGAAGTCGACTACTTGAACGGTCAAATCGCGAAGTACGGTCGTGAGCTCGGTATTGCTACGCCGAATAATGAAATGTTGACACACTTGATTCATGAATTAGAAATGAAACATGTGAAATAAGTAGCGACACTTTAACTATCTTGAATGAGGTAAGCGTGTTGGCCAAGGAGATCCTCTTTTTTACCCCAATAGGTCAACATACTTACCTTTTTATGCTTTTTTTATTTTTTTACTTTCTCTAACATCTCACTGTTGAATTTCATACAAAGCGGTTGAAACATATTGCGTTGGATTTTTCACACACGACGCATGAAAACGGGCAACATAACAACAGAAATGTATATATGTGTCGTTCATATTTTGACATAAAAACATGATAATTAACGTAATATTCCATTGCCAGAAAATTTTATGTCATTTTTTCAGAAAATTATGTTGATTTTTTTACTGGCCGCGTTTATACTTTTTACATAGCAAGCAACAAAATATATTTTAAAACCTTATTCGTCGACGAAGCGCTTTGCTATCTTTGGACAATGAGGCACAAAATTAAAATGGAAAGTCTGCGATATTTCAGATTGTATTGAGAAATAAAAAGGAGGCTGATCCAATGAAAGAATATCGTCATTATATTCATCAAGTTGGCACGATAAAATCCTTATTAGAAGGTCACCTAGAGAGTGAAGTCACGATTGCTGAACTGTTACGTTACGGTGATTATGGCTTCGGAACATTGAATCATGCAGATGGCGATTTTGTGATTATTGATGGTCAGCCCGTTCATATGAATCAGTTTAATGAGCATCACGGACTAAATGGTAGAGAGAAGGTACCTTATGGCGCCGTTTACCGTGACCGTGCTCAATTGACTTTTGACATCACAGACATGCATCATACCTATGTATTTGAAAGAATCAAACAAAAGTTCGAAAGCAATCAGTTGTTTTCCATGACAATGATACAAGGTGACTTGATTGATTTACATCTCAGTATTTATGAAAAGCATCCAGTCATCGACCCATCGTCTCAACACACACAACCTATTGCTTTATCCGAAGTTGAACGTACAATTCGTGAAATCAAAGGCACCATTTTAGTTCTATTTACACCCCATGAGCTGAGTGGTATTCATCCACCTGGGTTTAGCGCCTATTTCGTTTCAGAGCATCATCATATCGTTGGAAAAGTGATGAGCTTTAACGTTGTAGCAGCGCGTGCATCATTCCAAAGTTTTGACGGGTTCTCAGTAATCTGTCCATCCGTTGAACCATTGTTTATTCAATATTTCCCTGAATAAGCAGCCATTAAGTATTTGACACGATATCATGTGACGCCGTAGCAAATTAATCGTTAAGAAGGATGAGTTTCCACCAAAATCGATGCAGTGAAGTATTCAAAATTTATTCCATCATCAATGTCAGATGACTTGTCTTGAATTAAATGAAATGCGCAATTTTAGACGTCAGCCATGTATCTGCTGCTGTACCATGCATGTTCCAACAATGCGTGGTGCAGTGGCCTTTTTTATGAAATAAGACTGTGTGACATCATGCAAAAATAGCGATGACAACCCGTATAATGTACAAGTTATCACCGCTAATTTTCAAGCTTTATTTGTAGATCCACATTTATCAATAATATTTTCTACCGTGCTTTGAATCGTTGTGATTGTAGGAGAGATGATTGCTTTGGGATTAAACAATTCTGGGTTTTCATTCAGTATTGTTCGCATTTTTCCGCTCCATTCAATATTAATCTCTGTGTTAAAATTAATCTTACTATGACCATAATGAATGGCTCGTTTTAAATCATTATCAGATAGTCCAGAAGCTCCATGTAACACAAGTGGCATCTGTAGCCTTTCGTTAAGTTCTTGCATCACTTCAAAACCTAGTTGTGGTTTACCTTTATATTTACCATGTACTGATCCTAGAGCTGGAGCCAAACTGTCAATATGGGTTTGACTTACAATTTCTAGACAATCTGTTATTGAAGCATAGGCGATTTGATGTTCCATTCCATCTTCATTACCGCCAATTGCTCCAATTTCTCCCTCTGTATTAATGCCTCTTTCATGGGCATATTTAACGACTTTAGTTGTGTTTGAGAGATTGTTCTCTAACGGTAATTGTGAACCGTCATACATGACTGAATCATATCCCGCATCGATAGCTTTATAACATGACTCTACTGAACTTCCGTGATCTAGGTGAACGTAATAAGGTATCGTGATATTTAAACTTTTAGCCTTCAAATGAATCAATTGGTTAATAAACTCGTAACCACCTAAAAAATCAATAATTTTATCAGTTGTTCCAAGTATGATAGGTGATTTCTTTTTTTCAGCTGCTAAAAGAATCCCTTCAATCCAAATTAATCCATTAACATTGATTTGAGGAACTGCAAAATGTTCTTTATAGGCTTTAGTGAGTGCCCCTTTCATATAAGTCCCCCTTTTATGAATTGATTTTTACTGGAATACCTTTGATTAACGATTCTTTACATTTTTCTGCAATTTCTTGCGCTTTTAATCCATCTATAATTGAACATGAAACATTTTCATCATTAATAATCGATTCTATAAATGCATCCATCTCGATTTCATATGCTTTTTTATAGCGCTCCAAAAAGAAGAACGGTGGGTTATCTTGTTTAATACCATCAGCAAATGCAAATGTGAGCGTGTTGGTATTTTCGTTTCCAGCAGAAATGGATCCTTTATCTCCAAGTACCTCTATACGTTGATCATACCCATAAACACTTCTTCTACAGTTTTCTATGACACATAAAGCCCCATTTTCAAAAGTGAGCGTCACAATAGCTGTATCGATATCATTGATTTCTTTAAGGTCTGGATTGACTAGAGCAGCACCTTTCGCATAAACTTCAACAACTTCTGATTGCATAAGATATCGCGCCATATCAAAGTCATGAATAGACATATCCATAAATAGTCCACCTGAATGTTTCACGTATTCAATTGGTGGTGGCGCCGGGTCTCTTGAAGTAATTCTTAAAGATTGGATTTCTCCAAGTGAACGATCTTTTAAAGCCTTTTGAAGCGTTGAGAAGTTGCGATCAAATCGTCTATTGAAGCCCATTTGTAACTTAACCCCTGCTTCTTCAACACACTTAACTGCTTCTAATGATTCAGATAAAGTTAAACTAATTGGCTTTTCACAGAAGATGTGTTTACCTTTTTCACAAGCCGCTTTAATAATATCTACATGTGTATCTGTCGGAGAACAAATGATTACAGCATCGACTTCAGGATCATTTAAAATATCATGATGGTCTTTTGTACTGTTTTCAATTCCTTGTTGTTCAATCCAATCTGCTAATTTATCACAATTGATATCAGATATCCATTTGATTCTAATATTCGGATGTTTTCTAAGATAATCGATGTGGAGTTGTCCAATTCTTCCTGCACCGATAACGCCTATAGTTAATTTCATTTAGTTTCCTCCTATTCCAGCTAATACAAGTGGTGAAAAGATTGTATATGTCACGATTACAATAATGATAATAATGATGCCAACGACATAGCGATGTTTCCAAGGGGTAATATCAACTTTTGCGTAATTGGCGTCAAAGTCAAATGCATTTGAAGGTTTAATTTTGTTAAAGATTAATAAAATCAATAAATCGATAAAGAATAACACACTTAATACATATAAGAAATGGATGTCAGTCAACAACACTTTAGAAAGCGCATACATTACAATGTGAAAAATAAACATCACTTTTGCACCTTGATGTGATGTACGTTTAGCAAAAAAGCCGACTAAAATTAACACTAACAACGGCATGTTATAAACACCGTTAAATTCCTGTACAACTGCATATAATCCTTGAGGGAAAAGAGAAATCATTGGTGCAAGAATAACAACAATAATCCCAACTACAACAGTCATAATACGGCCAACTCTCGATACTTTTTCATTAGATGCTTCTTTATTGATCACTGATTTATAAAAGTCTAATGAGAATAAAGTCGCTGTGCTGTTTAACGATCCGACAAATGAACTTAATATCGCTCCAAAGATAACCGCTCCAAATAATCCATATGCCCATTCAGGTAAAACTTCATTCACTAACATTGGATATGCATTATCAGGATTATCGACTTGACTGCCTAACATATTGAAAGCGAGAATACCTGGAAAAACTAAGAATAATGCGCCAAAAATTTTGAACATACCGACATACATTGCACCTTTTTGTGCTTCTTTAAGACTTTGGCCGGCTAGTGCTTTTTGAACAATCATTTGGTTTGTACACCAGAAGAATAAGTTGTTAAAGAACATACCAAAGAATAATGTAGGCCAAGGAACAATTTTTGAATCAATAGCACCAATTGAGTTTAATTTTTCAGGTGTATTTTGAACGACTTTATCAAAACCTTGTAAAAAGCTACCATCCCCGAATATAATAAGTCCTAAAATTGGTATTGAAAGACCACCAACGAGCAAACCGACACCATAAATGGAATCACTATGTGCACTTAGTGATAGACCACCAATAAATAAGTAAATAATACCAACTACACCTATAATTGTAGAAATTAAAATAACTGCTGTAGTGTTACTTACATTCAAAATGCCACTCACGTTAAAAATTTTATTAAATACGAGCGCTCCTGAATAAAGCACTACAGGTAAAAATGAAACGACATATGTGAATATAAATAACATTGACACTAATTTTTTAGTAAAAGAATCGTAACGTAATTCAACAAAATCAGATATCGTATCAATCCCATATCTGAAATACTTAGGTAAAAATACCCATGCTAAAATAACGATAGCTATTGCTGATGTAACTTCCCAAGCCATTACTTCCATCCCAGCCGTAAAACTTTGACCGTTCTGACCAACAATTTGCTCAGTAGATAGATTTGTCATGATGATCGTGGAAGCAATCGTAAATGCAGTTAAACTTCTTCCACCCATGAAGAAACCATCAGTATTCTTAGTGTCAATTTTTCTACTTCTAATAAAGGCATAAAATCCAACTAAACAAATCACTAAAACAAAAGAAACAATTGAAAATAAACCCATATTTTCCACCCCTTAGAAGCATACAGCTCCCTAAATATTCAATTTTTATATCGCATTAATATACTCTTTCGCTTTTTTCGCATATAAGAATGGGTTAGCAACTGCAGGATCTTGTTCCGCTTCTACTACAATCCATCCAGAATAGTCCGACTCATAAATCATTTCCAAAATTGGTTTAAAATCAATATCACCGTCTCCTGGAACTGTAAATGCACCTTGTTTCACCGCTTCTAAAAACGACAAATTCTCTTTTTTCACATGTTCAACGATAGTGCCACGTATGTCTTTAAAATGTATATGATGAATTCTATCCATATATAAATTAAAGATGTCCACAATATCTTCACCAGAAAAATGTAAATGTCCTGTGTCATATAATAAAGAAACAAGTTTTGGATCCGTTGCGTCCATGAGTCTCTTTATTTCTTCTGTAGTTTGTACACCTGTTCCCATATGATGGTGATAAACAATTTTCATACCATTATCTCTAGCAATAGAACCCAATCGATGTAAGCCATCAACGAGTTTATTCCATTCTTCATCGTTGAACGTAGGCTTAAACTTAAACAGTGGACATGTGATATCGCCTTGAATACTTTTACCTTGCTCCGAAACAACAATCACTTTTGCACCTAATGCTTTTAAAAAGTTCATATGATCAATAAAGGATTTTTCTGTTTCTTCATAAGGTTTTGTAGTTAAATATAAACTCAACCATGCACTTGCTACCGATAAATTTCTAGGTTCCAAGTAAGCCTTTAACACCTCTGCATCTTTAGGATATTTATTGCCAATTTCTGTTCCTTCATATCCAATTAGTGCCATTTCGCTAATACATTGTTCAAATGAATTTTCTTTTCCCAACTCTGGCAAGTCATCATTTGTCCATGCAATCGGTGCACATGCATATTTAATAAATTGTGTCACTTTCCTCACCTCATAGATAGATTACTTTCTTCTCATCAAATGATTTTTGCATTGCAATGGCTACTTCGGTACTTTTCAAGCCATCTATTCCTGTAACCACAGAATTTTTATTACCTATAATGGCATCTACAAATGTTTGAATCTCATTAATAAATGCTTCTCTAAAGCGTTCAGGAAAATGATGAGAAGTAGGTCGTACGACACCATTACTGTCATAAAGTGTGACGAGATTTTTTTCTGGTGCATTACCAATTCTTAACATTCCTTTTGTACCGATTAATTCAGTCTCAACATGATAACCGTGCATTGCATTCCTGCCTGCTAACAGATAAACAATGACTTCATTTTCCAACTCGGCTAAGCATGCACCTGTTTCAAGTTCTGAATACTCTGATAATTTAGGCGCAGCAATATTATTTCCTAATGCATATACAGATTTGAACTCTGAATTAGAAAACCATCGAATTAAGTCAATATCATGAATAGACATATCAAGGAAAATACCACCACTTGCTGCGTTACTAGCAAATGAAATAAAGGACTCGAGGCCAGAATGAGGATCAATTCCATAACATCTAATAGAAGTTAACTCTCCTAACTCTCCTCTTTCAATCAATGCTTTGGCATATTGATAAGATGCATCAAACCTTCTCATAAATCCTAATTGAAATACTAAATTTTGCTTTTCTTCAATCTTTTGAACGACACTTTCAATACTTCTCATTTCTAGTCCAATTGGTTTTTCAGAAAATACATGTAATCCTTTATCTAATGCTTGGGTAATTTGCACCGTATGAAATCCACTTGGTGAAACAATAATGACCGCATCCAACTCGTCATTATTAATCATGTCTGTGTAAGAATCATAGCAATGCCTTACCCCAAGAACATTTCGTGCAAAATCCAATTCCTCTTGTACAATTGAAGCTACAGCCCATAATTCAGCATTAGGGATATGATTCACAACGTTTTGAGCATGTACTTTTCCTAATCTGCCCAAACCAACCTGTCCAATTTTAATAGCTGTCATATCGTAGCCTCCGTCAATATTTCTTAGCTTTCATCATTTTTTGTTTCTTTTCTTCAAATGCCTTAAGAATTTTTGGATTTTCGCTCACTTCTGAAACGCCAACATTCCAGAATGATTGATAACCTTTAGTCATCGTCTTAGGCAACGTTTTAATTTCAAATAACGTACTATTTTTTTGTAATGTTGCCTCTTTTATTGCTTTTTCTAGTGTATTTAAATGATTCACTTTATAACCTTTTGCACCATATCCTTCTGCCACTTTTTGATAATCCACATTTAGAACATCACCATTGGGCATCGAGAATTCAGTACAGAAGCTATGACCGCCGTTCCCCATTTGTAAATTATTAATACAGCCAAAGCCACTATTATCAAATAACACCACATTTATTTTTTGATGATATTGTAATGCGGTTACAAGCTCTGAATGTAGCATTAAAAAGCTACCATCTCCAACAAATGCATAAACTTCTTTCTCTGGTTCAGCTAATTTAGCACCTAATGCCCCAGCAATTTCATATCCCATAGTCGAATAGCCATACTCCATGTGATAAGTATTAAACTTCTGAGATTCCCACAATCTTTCCAAATCACCAGGGAGTGAGCCGGCAGCTGCAACAATAATGGCATCTTCTTCAATTAAATGATTTAAATGGATGAGTGCGTTTGTTTGTGGAAGTTGTGTATTGAGCTGAGATACATACTTTTGAAATTTTTCTTCTTCAAAATCATCTTCTATTTCAGGTCGATATGTGTCATGATTGATATCAACTTCTGCCAAACGACGACGCTCTTCTTGCCACTTTTCTTTCAGCATTTCAATTTCATTAGCATTTTGCCGAGATGTCCTTGTTAATCCCTCGACGATCTCTTCTAGTGCACATTTAGCATCACCTAAAACATCTACGCCATCTAATTTCAGCGCATCACTACGATTGACGTTTATATTGATAAACGATGCATTTTCAAAATTAAAAGCTGTTTTTGAACCTGTAGTAAAATCTGAATATCTTGTACCTACACCTATGACAACATCGGCATCCTTAGCATATTCATTTGCTGCCAAATTGCCAGTAACACCAACGCCACCTAAGTTAAATTTAAAATTCGCTTCAACTGTGGACTTACCGGCTTGTGTTTCAACAATTCCGATATGATGGTTTTCGCTTAACTGTTTAATAATTTTCTGCGCTTCAGAGTACTTTGCTCCTCCTCCAACGACGAATAAAGGTTTTTTAGCATGATTAATCAGCTCAATCGCTTTTTCAACCGAGCGTTTGCTAGGCTTTAAACGATCTATATAATGTACTCTTTTTTTGAAAAACGAAACTGGAAATGCATACGATTCTCCTTGAACATCTTGACTTAACGCAATTGTAACTGGACCAGCAGTAGCGGGATTCGTCATGACTTCAAAAGCTCTTAGAAGTGCGCTCATAATTTGTTCTGGACGTGTAATGCGATCAAAGTACCTTGATACAGGCTTCAATGCATCATTAGTTGTGACACCGATACTATAAGATTGTTCTATTTGTTGAAGTACAGGATCTGGTTGTCTTGTAGCAAAAGTATCTCCAGGTAAAAATAGTACGGGAATATGATTCGCTAATGCCGTTCCTGCAGCAGTCACTAAATTAGCTGAACCTGGACCAACAGAAGTTGTGACAGCATAAATTTTTCTTCTTAACTTTTGTTTGCTAAATGCCGTCGCAATATGGGCCATTCCCTGTTCATTTTTCCCCTGTATCATATTCAACTTGTCTTGATATTGATACAATGCTTCACCAAGTCCTAATACATTCCCATGACCAAAAATGTTGATAACGCCTTCTACAAATCGAGATTCATGACCATCGACTGATATATATTGCTGTGTTAAAAATTTAGCGATTGCTTCACCTGTTGTTAGTTGAATTGTGTTCGACATCTTAACACTCCTAACTTTGCTCTTGAATGAGCGCTTCTATTTTCTCAATTGTAGGCATCGCTTCACTTGAACTGTGACTACTCACCACAATTGCTGCAGACGCCGCACCATATTGTAAAGCCGTTTGGATATTCTGTGTTTTAATTAATCCATATAAAAATGCCGCTGCATATGAATCTCCTGCTCCGAAAGTCTTAAGAACATTAGCTTTATACGCTTTACCAGTGTAAAAGTCGCCCGTACTTGTATAAGCATTAGAACCTTGCACACCATGTTTAATTACAACTAACTCTGCGTTGCCATTCTTAAAAATCCTCTCGCTGATTTCAACATCTGATAATGATTGGAACGACAGTATTTTGTTAAATTCATCTCTAGTACCAATCACGATATCCACTTGCTGAACTAACAATTCATAATAAAGTGATGTTTCTTCTTCATTTCTCCATGAGTATGGTCTATAATCCAACTCAAAAATGGTCTTTACTTGATGTTTTTTAGCAATAAGCAATGCTTTGATCACAGCTTCACGTGAAGGAGATTGTGATAACGCAACACCAGAAATCAATAAATATTGACTATTCTTAATGTAATTCTCATCAACATTTTCAGGTTTCAAGTTAAGATCTGCTACATTTTCTCTATACATCAAAATATTAGATTCTTCAGGACTCAGAATTTCAGTAAATGTTAATCCAGATTTATGCCCATTTTTATCAATAGAAATTTGTGACGTATCTACGCCAACTTCTTGTAAATAATGAGTAATAAAACGCCCATGTTGATCATCCGACACGTTAGCAATCAAACCCACATTAAGTCCTAATTTTGATGCGCCTATCACAATATTTGTTGGAGAACCTCCTACATACTTGCTAAAGGTTTTCGTTTCTTCCATTGGTCTATTGATTTCAACAGAATTGAGATCAATGGCCGCTCGACCTATCGCAACAATATGCTTTTTTTCGCTCATGCTACTTTCCTCCTAATCTCTATCAATGATCCATTCATGTTCTTTTGCATTATTAAACTTCCAAATTTTCTGAGGACCAGCCATTACGTTTAAGTAATAACTATCATATCCATCAGGCACACCTACAGGATGATAACCTTTAGGAACAACTACGACATCTCGATTTTCAACGGTCATTGTTTCGTCAATACTTCTATCATCGGTATAAACACGTTGGAACACAAAACCTTGCTGAGGGTTCATTTCATGATAGTAAACCTCTTCTAGAAGAGATTCATTTGGTAAATTATCAACATCGTGTTTATGTGGAGGATAGCTCGACCAGTTTCCTTGATTTGTATACACTTCAACAACTAATAGATTTTCACTCGCTTCATGAGAATCAGGCAATATGTTGTGTACATGTCTTTGATTTGCATATTTACCACGATCTTCTACCGTATTATCTTCTGCTTTAATTAATTGCGTCGGTCTTTGCACACTACATTTTGAATAACATAATATGATTGTTGCATCATCTATAGCCGTTACTGATAGAGTCCGTTCTTTTGATGCATAAACACTATCAGTTGGCACTCTATCAAAAGCTGTTTTTCTACGTCCTAAGCTTTCGAAATCTTGATTATCTACTTTAATATTCACTTTACCTGTGTGAACAACGACACAGACTTCAAGTTGTTTCGTCTCAAAAACATGTTCCGACCCTTTTACAAGATCAAGTACTTCAAATCCAATATAATCTAGATCCAAATCACTCATTTGATGTTGATGGACAAATGATATTTCATGCTCTGAATGTCTAGCCTTTTTGAGTAAATAAGACATTGACGTGCCTCCTTTAAAATCTTGGTTCACCTTGGCGTGCTGTAACAACCTTTCGATGTGTGTAGAATTCAACACTATCTTTACCATTACAGTGGAGCGATCCAAAGAATGAAGATTTCCAACCAGAGAACGGGAAAATTGCCATAGGTGCAGGTACACCTAGATTAATTCCTAACATTCCAGCGTCAATATTTTCTCTAAAGTATCTGATTGAAGAAGCACTATCCGTAAATAAACATGCGCCGTTAGCAAATTCAGATTGGTTTGCTAATTGAATACCTTCTTTAAGTGATTTAACTTTTACTAATGAAAGTACTGGAGCAAATATTTCATCTTTCCAAATTGTCATATCAGTCGTGATATTTTCAAAAATAGTAGGCTTAACAAAATAGCCTTCTTCGTTGTTATTTTCTCGACCATCTAATACAAGTGTGGCACCTTCTTCAACACCGATATCTACATATTTCAACGTTCTTACTTTATTTTCTTCTCTAATAACAGGACCTAAAAAGACATTATCTTCAATACCATTACCAATAACGATATCTTTGGCTGCTTGTACAAGCTTTTCTTTAAATGTGTCATAAACGCCTTCTTGTACTGCAACTACCGCCGCTGCCATACATCTTTCACCCGCAGAACCAAAAGCTGCACCAATGACATCTTTAACCGCGGTATCGATATCTGCATCATCTAAAACAATCGTATGGTTTTTAGCTCCAGTTAAGCACTGCACTCTTTTTAAGTTTGCAGTTCCTTTTTTATATACAATTTCACCGACAGTTTTTGATCCAACAAATGAGATGGCCTTAATATTTTCGTTTTCACATATGCCATTCACAACTTCTACTGTGCCATGTACAACATTAAATACACCTGCTGGTAAGCCTGCTTCTTCTAATAATTCCACGAGTTTGTTGACTAATAATGGTGTGCGCTCAGAAGGTTTAATAATAAATGAATTACCTAATGCGATAGCCATTGGGAACATCCAACAAGGAACCATCATTGGGAAGTTGAACGGTGTAATACCTCCTACAACACCTACTGGGTATTTATAGCTTGTTCCTTCAATATTTGTAGCAATGCTTGATAAAGAGTCACCCATCATTAATGTTGGTGCAGCACATGCAAATTCAACGTTTTCAATTCCACGTTGTACTTCACCAAGTGCTTCTTGCGTATTTTTACCATTTTCTTTGGTGATAATATTCGCTAATGTTTCTTTATTTTCCATAAGTAGCTGTTGAAACTTAAATAAGATACGTGCTCTCTTAGGTACAGCTACCTCTTTCCATTTTAAGAAAGCTTCTTGTGCTATTTTTGCTGCTTCATCGAGTTCTTCTCTCGTTGAAACCGGTACATATGCAATCACTTCTTTTGTTGCAGGATTCAAAACTTCAATCTTTTCTTCGGATTTTGATTCAACCCATTTGCCACCAATATAATTTTTTAAAAGTTCAGCCATAAACTTTACCTCCTTAATTAGTAAGCGCTTTCATAGCGAGATAAAAAAATGAATATATGAGTAACTTTTGATTAAATGTTGACCATATATTGATTTTTATTCTATATGAGTCACAATTATCTGTCAACTTATTGATTAACTTTTGCTGTATATTGTTATTTTTTCAATTTTTAGGTATATTCATATTAACGGAGGAATTTTAATGAAAGCCAAACGTATTGTTGAAATTGAACATTTCATAAATATTAAAAATGCCGTCACTTTAGAGGAACTTAGTAAAAATTTTAATGTCTCAATTAATACTATAAGAAGAGATATCAACCAATTAGTGAAAATGGATAAAGTTAAGAAAGTTTATGGAGGCGTTGAATCTGTAAATATTTCTCATTCAATCGCAACTGATTTTAATGACCGTAACATTGAACACTCGGAAGACAAAAGACATATAGGAAAATTAGCAGCTCAAAAATTAGAAGCTGGAGATGTAGTGTATATAGATACTGGGACGACTACAATGCACATCCTTGACTATATCGATAAATCTTTACCTTTAACAGTTATTACCAATAGCCTAGATGTGATGAATAAGGCAGTACAATTAGAAAGTATAGATTTATTTATCATCGGCGAACAATTTAAAAAGACAACCCGATCTTTTATAGGCGTAGATCGTCACTCCTTATTAAATAAGATGAATATTCAAAAGGCTTTTATGGCAGCAACAGGAATCAATGTCCCAAATGGTTTAAGTAATTCAGAGGTAGAAGAAAATTATATCAAACAACTTGTTATGAAAAAAAGCAAACAAAAATATATTTGTGTAGACTCAAGTAAGATGAATAAAAGTACTCTGTTAACTTATGCCCCTCTTGATAGTGTTCATTCAATCATTACAAATCAGCCTTTACCAGAAAACATTTCTGACTTCGCTGAAAAAAATGGCATCGAAGTTAACTATTAATTTTATTCTAGACTGTCAATGATTAGCGGGATTGAAATTTTTATATACTGTATTACTATATTTCATTCTCCCGCTTTTCAATGATAACTATCCAACTTTCAATCAATTCCACGCTTTTTCACAAATTTTATTACTTCCCTATTAATACTCACTTTTATGCGTTTTTAGGAATTTCTTCAAATGAATATCCCCTTCTCCTTATTTCAAAATGTTCACTTTATAGACAAAATGTGTTAATGCCTGTTATGACAGCATTTTATCACTGCTTTTTCAATTTTTAAATATTCCATTTTATTTGAATCTGTTATCATAATTCGGCATACTAGACATAGAAAAATGTTTCGAGGAGGAAAGTCAGTATGAATCAAGAACAATTTGATAAAGTTAAAAATGGAGATGGATTTATCGCAGCCCTTGACCAAAGTGGTGGTAGTACACCTAAAGCGTTACGTGGCTACGGTGTTTCAGAAGATCAATACACTAATGATGACGAAATGTTCAAACTCGTTCATGACATGCGTACGCGTATTGTGACTTCTCCGTCATTTACTGCAGATAAAGTGCTTGGAGCGATTTTGTTCGAACAAACGATGGATCGTGAAGTAGAAGGGAAGCACACTGGTGAATATTTAGCTGAAAAAGGTATTGTACCTTTCTTAAAAGTAGATAAAGGTCTTGAAGATAAAGAAAATGGCGTTCAACTCATGAAACCTATTCCTGAGTTAGACAGTTTATTAGATCGTGCGAATGAACACAAAATCTTCGGTACAAAAATGCGTTCTAACATTTTAGAATTCAACAAAGAAGGTATCGATGCAGTTGTTGAACAACAATTTGGTATTGCACGCCAAATCATTTCAAAAGGCCTCGTGCCTATTATCGAGCCTGAAGTGAATATTGATGCAGAACAAAAAGCTGAAATTGAAGCATATTTAGCTGAATCAATTCAAAAACATCTAGACAAACTTGGTTCTGAAGACTATGTGATGTTAAAAATTACAATTCCAACTCAAAAAAATCAATATCAATCATTAATTAACCATCCAAATGTCGTACGTGTTGTTGCATTATCAGGTGGTTATAGTCTTGAAAAAGCAAATGAATTCTTAAAAACAAATCACGGCTTAATCGCAAGTTTCTCACGTGCATTAATTAACGACTTACGCGTGAGCCAATCTGACGAAGAATTTGATCGTTTATTAGGTCAAACGATTGATGCGATTTACGATGCGTCAGTCAACAAAATCTAAGTTGCATCACTAACTTTTAACTAATCAATCAATTTCAAGTATGGATAACGCTGATTTGACTTAATGGTGAAATCATGACGTTATCCATATTTTTTATTTTACAAAGCGACGACAACTTAAAATATACACACATACATTAACGCGCTCTTCTATCACATTCTCAGTGTATGACATCCATTTTAAAAGATTACTGCTATATTAAAATCATTTTACACCTCTTCCTTTCGTTTTTAGAATTTGATACAGTACATGCAGATATAAAATAGGAGGATGTTTTAATAATGAAAAAATGGATAAGCATTTCGACTTTGGCTGTCTCAGCAAGTATTTTGGGAGCTGCGGGTCACACTGCAGATGCTGCTGAACAACCACAACAAACACAAGCCACAACATCTCAGTCATCGCTAGACATTTTCTCATATGGCTATATAACTAAAGATATGCAAGGCAACTTCCATCACACACTCGATGGCAAATGGGAGCAAAGCATGTTTGACAATAAAACGTACTATTTCACACGTATCGATAACGAAGGACATATTCACTATTATTATTTCCCTATTCAATACATTCAACAAGGTTCATACGATGACAACGACTACACAGCAAGTCAAAGTCATGACAACGTGCAACAACATAGCAATACAGCTCAAAGCAATACAGCTCAAAACACTACAAATCAACAAGGGACACATGTATACAATCAACAACCAAATACAGCTGCTCAATCAAACAATCAAGCTAGTACTGGACAATATAGTGTTGCTTCATCACAACAAGCTAATGACACACGTCAAACGGATCAATCTCAGTCACCACAACAAGTTCAAGCACCGCAAACTGACAATTCGACACAACCTGCTTCATCACAACAAAGTTCAGGTCATGCCGAATCAGCGGATTGGTTAACACGTCATCAACAATTACAACCATACGGCCACTATCACGGCAGTGGCGCGCACTATGGTGTAGACTACGCGATGGATGAAAATACACCTGTCTATTCACTCACAGACGGTAAAGTCATTCAAAGTGGTTGGAGTAACTATGGTGGCGGTAACCAAGTCACAATTCAAGAAGCCAACAGTGATAAATATCAATGGTATATGCATATGAACAAATTAAATGTGCAAGCGGGCGACCAAGTGAAAGCCGGTGACCAAATCGGATTATCAGGAAGTACAGGGAATTCAACTGCCCCTCACCTTCACTTCCAACGCATGGATGGCGGCGTTGGCAATCAATACGCAGTCGATCCAACAAACTATTTAAACCAAAAATCTTGATAAATTCAAATGATAGAAAGAAAGGCCGGGATAAACGTATCTCAGCCTTTTTTGTTGCCAAATGTCCAAGCATCCAAACCAACTCAAAACGCAAAAAAGGCCGGGATATTAAATTATCCTAGCCTCTACTACTCACGGGTTTATGATTCATTTATAATTATAAAACAGTCGAAAGATGAGGATAAATGGGACATAAAAAATTGATGCTATTGTTTTTCTTGATTTCATAAACTTGCCCTCAGTTTCGCTGTATTAGGTCTAAGATTGCCCAGAAGGCTGAGACTCCTGAGGGAATGAGTGCATACTGTTAACACTCACGTCTTTACTTTAAATAGCGATTACTGTTTATCGCAGTAGCTGTCTGACTTCTCAATGGGCATGCTTTTGAGAAGTCTAGTCAGCCTTGCGGGGATAGTACTACGAAATCTTTGTGACACATGAGATTCCTGTACTGCTCCCAAAATCCACCAACGCTTTCTCTACCAATGTAACAAGCGTTAGTGAGTTGAAGGACCAGCCCCTAAGAACGCGAATCCATGAAGGCAATCCAAAACACAAATCGTAGGGAGAGGACAAGTTAAACAAAATACTGTAACAATAGCATCAAAAACTTTTATGTCCGGTTCTTTTAATTAGGAATATTAATGCTCTAACATTTCATCTTTAACTTCTTCTTTTGAAAGATTAGCTGGATAGTACGTTGGCCAGTTTTCTAATTCTTTCAATACTTTATCACGGTCATTTCCTGTAAAGATATGGAAATGTCCTGTTTTCGTAGGTGCAATATTATGATCGCTAAATTGTACATATTTTGGTAAACCTTCTGACGCGTCACCTTCAAGTTTGAATGTATAACGTACACCGCGATGACCACCATCATATTTCAAAATGTCTTTACCATCATAAGTGTACGTACCTGTCATAGACTTACCATTTTTCGTAAAGGTAATTTGGTTATCTGTAATTTTAATCTTTTCTACATCCGTTTTGTAACCTTTGTCATAGTATGCTTTGTATTCTTTTGCAGATTTGTCACCTTTGTCTTCTGCTTTATGTTCGAACACTTCATCCAGTGTACCGTCTTTCAATAATGGGTAAACAGATTGCCATTCACCAGCATAATCCGATAAATTACGGTCTTTCACTTGGTCATCTTTGAAGTAGCCGTCTTGGATTGCTTTACTATGTTTGTTCGCCGCTTTATCATCTTCAACTTTAATTTTGTCGTTGAGTGCTTTTTCAATGCTTTTCACATTTTCTTTCATTAATGATTGGTATGTCGCATCTTTCGATTGATCGTCTGTTACAGATTCCATATTGTTAAATTTCAATGGTTTCGCATTTGTTTCTTTGCGAATAGTGTCTGTTACTTTATGTGAAATATTCTCTTCATAAAGAATATATTTTGCACCCGTATCATTAATTTCTTTCACAATTTCAGTCAGTTCTTTTTGTGATGGGTCTTCAGCGTTTAAGCTTTGAATTCCTTTTTGAACGAAACCATAACGGTCAGCTAAGTAACCTAATGATTCATGTGAAATAAAGACCGCATTGCCTTGGTGATCTTTTGTAATATCTTTCATATCTTGATCGATACCATCTAAATCTTTTAATAATTTATCAGCATTTTTCTTATATTCGTCTTTATGATCTGGGTCGCGTTTTACTAAATCATCACGAATTGCAGATACGAATTTTTTATCTAATTGTGGATCTAACCATACGTGTGGGTCATAGCCACCATGATGATGATGTGCTTCACCGTGTTCATGATCGTGGCCTTCATGTTCGTGACCTTCTTCGCCGTGCTCATGGTCGTGTCCTTCTTCACCATGTTCATCGTGATCACCATGCTCATGCTCATCATGTTCCCCGTGTTCATGTTGATCCGTTAATAAAGTTGCTTTATCTAAATAATCCTCTAACGAAAGTTTATGGTCATCTTTTTTAATCGCCCCGGCTATTTTTTTAGATACTGGATCTAAATTATCGCCCGTATAAATAAATAAATCCGATTTACTTGCATCTATAATATCTTTTTGTGATGGTTCGAAGCTATGTAAATCCGTCCCTTTCGGATAAATAGAATCTACTTCAACATGTTTACCACCAATTTGCTTAACAAACGATTGCAATGGGAAAACCGTAGTTGTTACTTTTAATTGGTCGTTTGATGATGTTTTATCGTCACCTTGACCACAAGCCGCTAACACAGAACCCGACAATACCACAGTCGCTAATAATTTGAAACTTTTTTTCATGATGTGGTCTCCTCCTAAAATAGTAATGATTTCGATTTAAAATTATACGCTAAACATTTCATAAGCGCAATATGCATTTTTAAAATCATTATTTTCTAAAAATGAGAAATTTCAAGATCTATTACTTTTAATGCGCCGAAATGCTTCACTTTTATCATTATTGTAAAGAATAACCTTGTTTTTTTGACAAAATCATAAAAAAAGAGGCGAAACAGAAATTAATTTGATGTCCTGTACCGCCTCTACTCTATTCACCTTACACTTTATGTCTAATTCTCTCTATCTTGCTTTCATTTTGTATCGAGTCTGAGTTTGACCGCTTCACCTACAGCTCGTGCTGAAGCTGGATTTTGTCCTGTAATTAATTGTTCCGATTCAACGACAAAACTTTTTAATGGGATTAAACTTTTTTGATATAGTGCGCCTTTATCTTTTAATGCGGTTTCTAACTGATACGGCACTTGTTTTTTACGGCGTGCTAAACCTTCTTCTCGATTTGAGAAACCTGTCAACTGTTGACCTTCTATAAGAAAATGATTGTTCGGACGCTTAACTTCAAGTAAAGCGCTTGCACCGTGACAAACTGAAGAAATAACACCCCCACGATCATAAATGTCGTTTACCGCACGGGCAATCGTATCATGTCCTCGGAAGTCATACATCACACCATGGCCACCGGTAAAATAAATCGCACCATACTGTGTCACATCAGCTTCATCGATGGATGGTGAATGGTGTAATTTGCGCATAAAAGTTTCATCTTCATAATATTTTTTGGTCAAACGATCTAACGTCACTTTATTCATACTCACGGGATCTAGTGGTGTTTCGCCTCCATTGATATTGTATATATCCAATTGGTAATTCGGATTATTTTGAAATACATCATAAAAATGCACCAGTTCGCTCAACCATAAACCTGTTGATAAATCAAAGCCATCAAATTGGTCATAACTCGTATTCACAATCATTATCTTTTTCATTTTGAACACATCTTTCGTCTTTTTCCACCATTATAACGAACATTTCTCGATACACTTAATGAGTTGCTTAACAATTGTGCAATTTGATATTAGAACGCCCTCAGACAGTGATAACCACAATAAATATTGGTTTAGCACAAAAAAGAACGGTAAAATCTTTTTCTAATCACCAGATTTTACCGTTCATCGCTATGTGTTGTCTGGATGTGTTTGTTGGCATTTAGCGATCGCTTGGTTGTAGGCTGCTAATTTTTCTTGCTTAATCATATAAGCTGCAGTATTGACCGGTTTATATGCTTCCCACTCCGCTCTTTTCTCAATCAATACAGCTAAAGAGAGCAGAGAGATTTCAGGTGATATTTTTGTTGTCATATTATAAGTCTCCATTCAAGAATTGCGCCTCCCCATTGAAAAAGCTCCAATTCGCATCAGTATTTTCTACAAGGCTAATCAGTACATCTTCTTTTCGAATCCCTAATTTTTGATGTAATCTTTCTACCAATTTGCGATAAAAAATCGTTTTTTGTTCTTCCGTTCTTGGACGCGAGATAAGCGTAAAAACTAATACATCCGTCGTCCGCTCTACGCCTAAACCTGTATCTAAAATTTGCATCTCATACGCTTCGTGTTGTGTCACAATTTGATAGCGATCCCCCACCGGCGCATGAAAGGCTTCTAGCATCACTTCATATGAGATATCTAAAACTTCCTTAATATAAGCTTCGTCTTTCCCTTTAATCAGGTCAATTTTAATGATTGGCATTATCATTCTCCTTTTCATCATGATTTGAGTAACCCCATTTTAATGCAAGAAGTAGTCCAACAAATGTTCCTATAAAACCATAAATCCAGATGGATAACATTTCATTTACAAACATTATGCTTCCCCCTTATCTACAGAGAGTTGGCGTGCTCGATGATGCATGACATAAGAAGTCACGGTAATGGTCAGTATGCCAAAAACAGTCGCAACAGCACCGGCAGACATTGTACTTGGAATCACACCGCCAAAATAAATGACAAGATAAGACACTAAACCAACAACCATCGAAAGTTCTGCTGCACGGGCGGGTGCTTTTCGTTTCGCATATACCGCGTGCAAAATAGGGCCCATTGTACCGGCTGCAATACCCGAAATCCCAATCCACATGAGGTCACTCATATAAAGCGGTGGCTTCAAAACTAATAAAAACGATAAAAGCCCTACAATCGGTACAGAAACACGACTAATACGAAAAGCAATTCGATTGGCTTTCTGTTCTTCAACATCCACCCACTTTTGTTTGACAATCAGTTTTAAAAATAAATCATTCGCAAACACTGTAGAAATAGACACAAACAAACCATCTGTCGTTGACATAGCCGCTGCCAATATAACGACACCGAATAAAGCAACAATGGCAGCAGGAAACGCCCATTCTATATATTGTAGTAAGGCTAAATCTGAACTTGCGACTTGTCCACCTATTGCTACGCGGCTATAAATACCGCCAAAAAGAACAAGTAAACAGAGTGACATCACAAAAATATAAGTTCGAATCATGCGGCCTAAATCTTTTTCACTTTTTAAACCTAAAATTTTATTAAATAAGTGCGGTGCTGACGCAAAAGCCCATTGAATAATAATCGCACCGATAATCATTGTAAAAGAATGAAAGTGAACGGATTCAGGATTAAAAACTTGGACTAAGTGATGATTTTGATGGTTTAAGTTTTGCGCAATACCCGAAAACGTATCATGGATACTCCCCTTCCAAAACAGCACAATGCCAGAGATAAAAATGACAATTCCAGCTACTGCCATAATAATCACTTGTATCGCGTCTGTATAAATATCTGCAAGTGCACCACCTACGTAAACATAAAGCACAACAATGACTGTGATAACAATTAAACTTGAAAAGTAACTCATACCGAGTAAATGTTTGAAAATTAAAGCGCCTGCGACAAGCTGACTTGCGATATAGAAAATATTAAATAATAAGATCAAAGCCGTCCCAACACGTAATATAGGACTGTCATAAAAATCGCCCAACCAATCTGGTAGTGAGAGGGATTGCTGTGTTGTGTTTAATGATCTGACTCTTTTAGCGACCATTAAAACACCTGTAGGACCACCGATAAACATCGCTAAAAACAACCATAAATTATTAAGCCCCCACGCATACGACCATCCCGGATAACCTAGAAAGGTTGCAGCACTTAAATACGTCGCCGCAAAAGACAACCCTAGCGTGCGTGGTCCAATCCTTCCAAAGCCAGTCGCAAAATCTGAAATACTGTTCATCCTTCTAGAACTGACAAAGCCTACCGTAATCATAAGCACCATAAAGACAATAAAGCCTATCCATGTATACACTTTAACATCATTCATAATCATCCCCCTATATCTGTACTAAATTGGCTTTTTTATTTCGTGCGGGATGTGTCGGTTTCACTTTCGTATGGCCTTTGCCAAACATATTTTCACGTAAAGTTTCACCTTCATATTCTGTACGATATATGCCTCTTTTTTGTAATTCAGGAATGATTAAGTCGACAAATTCTTCAAATGTACCTGGAGAATAGGCTTGTGCAATATTAAAACCGTCCGCACCGCCTTCATTCGCCCACAATTCCAATTGATCAGCAATTTTTTTGGGTGTGCCGATGAATTTAGCCGTTCCATTACCTAGCCCGTGGTTTTTCACCGCTTCTCGCAATGTCCATTTTCGATGTGGGTCTTTTGTATATAAATTGAGATTGCCTTGCATCGCTTCTGTCTCGATATTTTCGATATATTCATCTGGATCATATTGAGAAAAATCAATACCCGTATGTCCACTTAACAATGCGACTGAACCTTCATAGCTGACTTCATTTTGAAGCGCTTCATATTTTTCATAAGCCTCTGCTTCAGTTTCACCGATAATAGGTAAAACCATTGGAAAAACAAGTATATCTTCTCCATTACGGCCAAATTGTTGTGCCCTTGTCCGAATGTCTGTGACATACGCTCGCAACGATTCAATAGAGGTATGTTTTGTAAACACAGCCTCTGCATGCTTTGCAGCAAATGTTTTGCCTTTTTCGGAGGCACCTGCTTGAAATAAGACAGGCGTTCTTTGAGGAGAAGGCTCTACAAGATGCGGTCCGGGTATATCGAAAAATGTACCTTTATGATGAATCGCATGAACTTTAGAAGGATCAGCATACGTGTCTATCTCACGTGCTTTAACAACCGCATCGTCTTCCCAACTGTCTTCCCACAACTGATAGCTCACTTGCAAAAATTCGTCTGCACGGTTGTAACGCAACGCTTTAGGCAAGCGCTCTTTTAAGCCTAAGTTCACTGCCTCGCTTTCTAAATAAGACGTTACAACATTCCAACCTAATCGGCCATTGGTCAGATGATCGAGTGTAGATAATTGACGTGCCAATTTATATGGCTGTGCATAGGTAGTAGAGACAGTAGGTGCAATACCAATATGCTCAGTTACCGCTGCAATGGCAGAAACGAGCGGAATAGGATCGTGTGCGGGGAGTTGAACGGCATGTTTCACTGCGGCGTCATGGGACTGGTTGTAAACACTATAAGTCCCCAACACATCAGCAATAAAAATACCATCAAATAAACCACGCTCTAAAGTTTGAGCAATATCCGTCCAATATTTTAAATTGTGGTGTGTCGCTCCTTTATCTTTTGGGTGTTTCCATAAACCTGAAGCATGCGGAGAGGGAGAATTTTGGACGAATCCGTTAAAATGAATTTGTTTTCGTGTCATGAACATTACCTCCTAAAAAATAGGAAGATAAGGCATAGTGAAAGTTGACTTATCTTCTAGCAATTGCGCTACTGGAATTGGCACAGTGAATTAATTCCTGTTGCCGAGATTTCATCGGGCCAGTCCCTCCATCTCTCTTGATAAGACGATGATGTACATTCATGGGGTGTTTTTTAATTAATGAAAGGTAAAACAATGACCGATAGAACAACTACATTTTTCATATGATGTTTTACGATTTAAAAGCGTTCATTTCAATCTATCGGATCATGAATTTCCCTTTATTTTCATTTTGTGTGACGCTTACAAGTTAAATTTTGGCAAAGCCTTTTTCCAAATCCGCAATAATATCATCGATATGCTCAAGGCCGATCGAAAGACGAATCGTCTCAGGGGCAATACCTGCTGCTGTTTGTTCTGATTCCGTCAATTGTTGATGCGTCGTGGATGCGGGATGAATAACAAGTGACTTTGCGTCTCCTACATTCGCTAATAAAGAAAATAATTCTAAGCCTTCAATAAATTTTTTGCCGGCTTCGTATCCACCTTTGACACCAAAGGTAAAGATGGAACTTGCGCCTTTTGGTAAATACTTCTCTTTCAAGTCGTAATATTCACTCGTCGGTAAGCCAGCATATTTAACCCATGCGACTTTGTCATGCTTTTCAAGATATTGTGCAACTTTTTCAGCATTTTCCACATGACGTTCTAACCGTAATGAAAGCGTCTCTAAGCCTTGCGTTAGTAAAAATGCATTGAACGGTGAGATCGCTGCTCCTGTATCTCTTAAAATTGTTGTACGAATTTTAAAAGCAAGTGCGGCTTCTCCAAATTTTTCACTGAACACTAAACCGTGATAAGACGGATCGGGTTCACTTAATCCTGGAAACTTGCCATTATCCCAATTAAAGTTACCTGCATCAACAATGACACCACCCATTGAAGTTCCGTGCCCACCAATAAATTTGGTCGCAGAGTGAACAACAATGTTCGCCCCATATTCAATCGGACGAAAAAGATAAGGCGTCGCGAATGTATTATCAACAATAAGTGGTATACCTTGTGCTTTTGTAATTGCTACAAGTGCATCGAAATCCTCAATATTGCCTTCTGGATTCCCAATGGTTTCTACAAATAATGCCTTCGTATTGTCTTGAAGCGCATTTTTTATATGACTGACTTCTTTCGTATCTACTAATGTGACATCAATCCCATATTTCGGTAACGTATGTGTGAAAAGTGTATGTGTCCCGCCATATAATGTAGAACTTGCTACGATATGATCACCCTTCTGCGCGACAGCTTGAATCGCATACGTGATAGCTGCCATACCTGAAGCAACCGCTACACCAGCGACACCCCCTTCAAGTTCAGCCACACGTGTTTCAAGAACGTTCGTCGTAGGATTCATCAGACGTGTATAAATATTTCCAAGTTCATCTAAGCCGAATAAATTCGCCGCATGTGCCGTATCATCAAAAGTAAAAGATGTCGTTTGGTAAATCGGTAAAGCACGTGAATGGCTACTTTCGTCGACTTCTTGTCCTGAGTGCAATTGCAACGTTTCAAATTTAAAATCACTTGTCATTTGACATTCCCCCTAATAATAAAAAAATAAAAGCCTACCTGATAAAGATAGACTTTTACTAGAAGACTTATCTCTCAGGTAAAATCACCTGCAGGAATTAGCACCTAACTGAATAGGTTGCCTGGTTTCAAAGGGCCTGTCCCTCCACCAATCTTGATAAGTATGATTCAATTGTTAAAATGCAAGATGTATCGCGCAAATAGAACGGCCAATGCAATAACCGTGCGGGTGTTTTATTGGCTTTTAATGATACAACAAGTCTATCTAACATTCCTAGCGATGTCAATACACAAATCCGAATTTTCTTGCAAATTGCAAAAATTTGAAAAAATCATATTTGTGGGAATCAACACGCAACCTGTTTATTCAATGTAAATCGACTGGCTCATCATCTCGGTTTTAATAAATTGATGGACATCAATGACACGTTGATTTAATGACCCTTTATAGGGCAAATTAGGTTGATATAATTTTTGAATGAACATGCCGTCTACAATGACATCAACTTGTTTTAATAACGCGGTCCGTTCATCATGTGCAAACCATAAATACTCAAATAAAAAGCCTGTCCAAACCCAAATTGATTTCCGGCTGCCGTAGCGTTCTCGAAAAGCATGTACTAATGGGATAACGATATCTAAGTTACAAAAAGGTTCGCCTCCTAAAATACTTAATCCTGAAATGTATTCCGGCGCACACGCATCTAACACTTCCGATATCAATGTTTCCGTTGCCCGTTCACCATATCGAAAGTTCTGGGCTGCAACATTATAGCAACCTTCACATAAAAATGGACATCCTGAAACATAAACGCTACAACGTACGCCTTCTCCATCGACGAAGCTTTGGTATTCGATTTTAGCGATATAACCTGCACCTTTTTTAATTTTTTGTGCAATCATGAGGGATTCGCTTTCATATGTTTCACACGCGCGCACATTTCTTTATGACGCCCTTCAATCATAGGACGTTGCACAGGATTACCTAAATAACCGCATGTCCGTTTAACAACATCGACTGTTTCAGGATTATGGTTTCCGCAATGTGGGCAACTATAACCTTTTTCAGTCGTTTCAAAGTCGCCTTCAAAACCACATTCATAGCAACGATCAATTGGAATATTTGTACCTAGATAACTTACGCGGTTGTATGCGTAATCCCACACTGCTTCAAGCGCTTTCACATTATGATCTAATTTAGGGTATTCACAATAATGAATGTATCCCCCACTTGCAAAATACGGATAATCTTTTTCAAAATCTAATTTTTCGAACGGTGTCACGTCTTTACGCACATCGTAATGAAAAGAGTTTTGATAATAACCTTTATCTGTAATGTCAGGAATCGAACCAAACGCCTCATAGTCTAAACGACAAAAACGATCTGTCAAAGACTCACTTGGCGTGCTATAAATACTAAACCAAATGTCATGGGCTTCAGTCCAACTATATTGATAAGCTTGCATGCGTTTTAAGATTTCAAGTGTGAACGCTTTGGCATCAGGATTTGTTTCCCAATTTGGTCCGAAAAATACTGTAGCCGCTTCATAAAGTCCAATATAACCCATAGAGACTGTCGCACGTTGCTTATTAAATAAAGCATCCACCGAATCGTTTTCATCAAGACGATATTTAAAAGCACCGCGTTTGTATAAAATTGGTGCATTATTTGGCACTGCCTCCTTGACACGTTCAATACGATAAGCTAAAGCATCGTGGAGCACTTGCATGCGTTCGTCAAATAAAATCCAAAAATGTTCAATATCGCCTTCTGATTCAATCGCAATGCGTGGTACGTTTAAAGTAACGACACCTAAATTACAGCGGCCACTATTTTCATATTCACCCTTTTCATTTTGCCAAGCCGGTAAAAATGAGCGACATCCCATAGGTGCTTTAAAGTCACCTAACAATTCTACGGTTTTGTCGTAATTTAAAATATCTGGATACATGCGCTTCATCGAACATTTTAATGCGAGCTGCTTAATGTCATAGTTAGGATCTGACGGTGACAGATTCGTTCCTTTTTTAATTGAGAAGACAAGTTTAGGAAAAATTGCAGTGATTCGATCTTTACCTAAACCTTTAATACGTGTTTTTAAAATGGCTGTTTGAACTTTACGGCTGAGTTTATCCGTACCCAAACCAAATCCTAAAGTTACAAAAGGAGTCTGACCATTTGAAGTATATAATGTGTTAATTTCATATTCTAGACTTTCAATCGCATCACTAATATCTTGTGTCACACGTTGATCGACATAAGTTTCAATGTGCGCTTCGTCTACAAATTGTTGCGCAATACCACGATGTTTTTGCTCGTTATATTTCGCATATGTACTTAATAATTCGTCCACTCGATCAATCGTGCACCCCCCGTATTGGCTACTTGATACGTTCGCAATAATTTGAACGAGTTGTGCGGCTGCTGTTTGTATCGATTTAGGAGATGTGACTTGCGCGTTACCAATTTGAAAGCCTTGCGCCAACATTCCTTTGGCATCGATTAAACAACAATTCGTCAATGGCTGAAATGGGTGATAATCTAAATCATGAAAATGTATTTCCCCTTTTCGATGTGCCTCTGCCACATGTTTGGGCAATAAATAATCTAAAGCATACGATTTTGAGACTACCCCTGCAGTCAAATCACGCATTGTTGAAAACGTTTCACTATCCTTGTTTGCATTTTCATTTACTATTGTAGGATCTTTTGTCATTAAACCAGTTAATTCTTTTTCTAGTTGTGTCAAAATATCACTCTTTTCTATATATAGTATCTATACACAATCATAAACACCATATATAGTGTTTTCAAATGATAACTGACAGATTTACGAATTTGTCAGTTCTTTTCAAACATTATGTGAACAAAGTATTGTGAGATAGAAGGTGTCAAAAATAACTTCATCGTACCACTGATTTTAGTTAAATAGTGTGTATTATCTTTGGATATGTTTTGGGTGAATTTTAAAATATGGTAGGTATATAGAGGATGTCACTCAGTATGATCTCATTTTAAAAAGCTAAGACAAATTGAAAGTAGTCGTAGCCGCACCATTAAAACATACTAAGATTAGCTGTGAAGAAATTTATGACGATAGATTTCTTCACAGCTATTTTTTATAGTTGTAGAGAGAAGTAGATCGCGCAGTCCCTTGGATCTTTGAATCCGTAATGTAAACTGATCAGCTTTACTCTCCTTTTGAAATTCGATTGAAGTATGTTGGGTTTTAGAAACCGTGTATAGGAAAATGAAATGAAAAAGGCTAAGTAAAGTTAAAATCTTCTCAATTCAATAGAGAAAGGTATGATTTTTATTAACTGTTTTGGTATTGATATCAGTAAGTCAGAAAGTGTGGTCGCACATTATAAGGATGAAGTTTTCGTTAAAGAATTGGTCATTCAAAATAATCAAAATGGCTATCGTTATCTTAAAAATTATATCAAGCATCTTGATTCCCTGTTTATCCTCTTTGAATCAACAGGTGTTTATTCAAGAGGTATGAAACACTTTTGTGAAATTCACAAAATAAATTACTTAGAAATGAACCCCCTAGAAGCCAAGTTTAAAACAAATTCGTTAAGATCATGGAAAACAGATAAGTCAGACGCACATAAACTCGCACTTCTTGCCTTTAGAATGAAAGATTCAAAGGTACAACGTCATCCTGAAGAGATCTACTTTGAACTGAGAGAACGTGCGCGCTTTCACTTAGAAATGGAGATCAACCAAAATTGTCTCAAAGTTGAGTTAGTCGAAACACTACATCAAACATTTCCAGGGTTAGAAAAGTTATTTACTAACAGATATTCAAAAATCGCATTAAATATAGCTAAAGCATTTCCTCATCCTGATTATGTAAGTATTTTGACTCATGATGAATTGGTGGAAAAAGTACTTCATTCAACTGATAAAGGCATTTCAATTAAAAAAGCGCACAAGTATGCCAAAAAATTAATTGAAATAAAGAATAATAGTTTTCCGAATGTGCGCAAGTCTTCTTTCCTCCTACAAAAAGTCCAATACTTATGCGACAAACTGCTTATTGGGATAGAAGAAATGAAAGCATTTAATCAGGAAATGATTGATTTAGCTAAAAATACAACTGAGTTTGAAAATATTATTTCAATTCCTGGCATCGGAGAACTCACAGCTACATTGCTTATTGGGGAACTTGGAGATATTAGAGAATTCAAAACAAATAAACAACTGAATGCATTTGTAGGCATTGATATTAAACGTTACCAATCAGGAACTTCAAAGAGTCGAGATACGATTAATAAAAGAGGAAATAAAAAAGCAAGGCGTTTATTGTATTTAATCACTATGAACATTCTTAGGGGAAGAAATCATTATCAAAGCCATATTGTGGATTATTATTATAAATTAAGAGAGCAGCCTCATGGGAAACCCCACAAGACTGCCGTAATAGCGAGTATCAATCGCTTATTAAAGACCATTCACTACTTGATAGTCAATGATAAATTATATGATTATCAGAAAGCACCACACTAACGAAACCACATAATCATATACATCATAACACCTTATTCAAAAAAGTAAAAATTGGACGGTCTAGTTCAGTAATGTCAATTTCACTTATTGAACCCTTGACAAATCGTAGGAAAGGGGCTGGGACATAGACTTCAGCTCCTTTAAGAAAAAGACGTCAAAATTCATTTTTTTAGAATTTGACGGCTTTTTTCTTATTAACGAACGAAAACGAACACTTATTTTAGCTAGTTTTCGTATATTCACTGCCATGAGTGCGATGCCAAGTTCACACTCAACCTTTGATTTTGTGCGAACCGATAATCTTTGGAAACCCAAATTAGCCTTCAGATTTCCAAAAGTTGATTCAACATCTATCTTTCTCTTTTGATAAATGTGTTTCGTCTTTGGATCTGAAAGCTGTTGATTTGTGAAGGCTTTAAAATAGTCCCAAGTTAAATTTTTAAATAAGCGTTTATTTGTGTTGGGGTTCGTACTTTGCTTCATACATTGACTTCGTAATGGACAGCCCACACACGCTTCACATGCATATAATTTAAAATCTCTTTGAATACCGTATCCATCTCTTTTCTTTCTGTAACTTTGGAAATGTAATTCCTTTTTGTTAGGACATATATAGTAATCATCTATCTCACGGTATTCCCAGTTAGCAGTAATCAATGGATTGTTTTTATATTTGCGCTGCTTCTCTTTGAGATACATACTATAAGTGATTAAAGGTGTTTTCTCAAATTCATCGAGTATCATGGTATAGTTGTATTCACTTCCGTAACCCGCATCTGCCACAATATACTCTGGAATGTCACCATATAAATTGTGGATGGATTTTAAAAATGGTTCGAGCGTTCTTGTATCACCTGGATAACTGTAAACACCAAAAGCTAAAACGAATTGATTATGGGTTGCGATTTGTAGGTTATAACCCGGTTTCAATTGGCCGTTTCTCATATGATCATCTTTCATTCTCATGAAGGTCGCATCGTGGTCGGTCTTTGAATAACTTTTTCTGTCACCATAAATTTCCATTTGCTTGTCATATTTGATTTTACGGTCTTTAAAATCTTGGATGGCTTTCTTACTTTGTCTCACCTTACTTCTTTCTTTTCTAAGGGTTTTTCTTGTCTCTACATCTTGAGTCGTTTCAATTTCAGACGTGAGCGCATCATTTTTATGACCTAAATGCGTCTCTATTTGATTCAGTTCTTCACTTGTTAATTCATGCCCAGATTCACGTTTGATTTCAGGAATAATCTCTTCAGAAACGAGTTGCTCATATAAAGCCGTTGATTTTTCAATGACAGACTGACTAAAACGCTTCGTATTAGCCAGCCACTGGAATGTGTACTTATTCGCATTTGCTTCTATTTTTGTGCCATCAATATAAATGACATCCTCTGTAATGAGTTTATCTTCTAATAATTGGGCTCTTAAACCGACAAATAAAATATGTAGAAATTCCATCATGTGGGGATTCACTCTAAAGCGATTGATGGTTCTATAAGTTGGCGTTTGACCTTGCGCAAGCCACATCATTCGACAACTATCTTTTAACAGATGCTCGATTCTTCGTCCTGAAAAAACAGAATGGGCATAACTATACAGTATGATTTTTAACATCATTTTTGGGTGATAAGATGAAGGACCTCTTTGGCTATAATATGGATTAAAAGCTTCTTGGGGAACAGATTCTACAAGTTTGTTAATAATGAATACAATATCATTTTCAGGAAAAGACATCTCAGTTTCTATTGGAAGTGTAAGTTGAAACATGTTATAATTTTTATACATATAAAGTTCCTCCGTATTTATGTTTGTGGTTATTCAATATTATACGCGAGGACTTTATTTTTTTTAAATAATATCTAAAAAAGAATCGATTAAGTAAATGATTTCTTACTTAGTCGATTCTTTATTTGAGCCGGGATTTATGTCCCAGCCCCTTGGTGTAGTACTTAATGTACGAGTTTTATGACACTATTATAGCCTCTCTTTAAGAAAAGTGCAAGTGAATTAAGAAAACTAATCACCACTTAAAAACCTTTAATGACATGCAATCAATATAACCAAATGCTCTAAATTGAAAAAATAAAAGAGAAGTCAATGAGGTACCGTGTTAAATATTATCATATTTTAAGAAACCGAGAGCCATTTAATAACGGAAAAACAATAAACGCTTTGTTATATGTTATAACTTTATTTTTATATTTAATATGTAATATAATAGGGTATCGCCTATCCTTTAGGTGTCATCTTGACATGAAGGGGGGTGTAGGAATATGTGCGAGTTTTTAGCACAATTTTCAGTTACCGTTCTTGGTGGCTGTACCGTTGCTTTATTTGCCCATTGGCTACGAAATAAAGACAACGGTAATAAAAATAGGCGATCGTAGCCGCACCATTAAAAACCCCCTCACTGTTAAGGAGTGAGGGGGTTTGGTGTAGTACTAAATGTACGAGTTTTATGACACTATTATAGCCTCTCTTTAAGAAAAGTGCAAGTGAATTAAGAAAACTAATCACCACTTAAAAACCTTTAATGACATGCAATCAATATAACCAAATGCTCTAAATTAAAAAAATAAAAGAGAAGTCAATGAGGTAACGTGTTAAATATTATCATATTTTAAGAAACTGAGAGACATTTAATAACGGAAAAACAATAAATGCTTTGTTATATGTTATAACTTTATTTTTATATTTAATGTGTAATATAATAGGGTATCGCCTATCCTTTAGGTGTCATCTTGACATGAAGGGGGGGTGTAGGAATATGTGCGAGTTTTTAGCACAATTTTCAGTTACCGTTCTTGGTGGCTGTACTGTTGCTTTATTTGCCCATTGGCTACGAAATAAAGACAACGGTAATAAAAATAGGCGATCGTAGCCGCACCATTAAAAACCCCCTCACTCCACGAAAGTGAGGGGGTTTGGTGTAGTACTAAATGTACGAGTTTTTATGACACTATTATAGCGTCTCTTTAAGAAAAGTGCAAGTTTATTCTAAAGCAAGACATATTAAGACTTTGTCGGTTCTGATACTGTACGACCGCGTTTTTGTAGTACAATCGCAACGACGGTTGTAATGATAATACCGATTACAAGACCCACAATACCTAAGTATTTGACGATATTACCAAATACAATACCGACAACTAAAAAGTCAGTATCTGAGAAAGTCGTTGAAGCGAGTCCTAAATCTCCTAAGAGCGGCAAGAAGAGTAAAGGTAAAAACGTGATAAGCAAACCATTTAAAGCTGAACCCGCAATAGCACCTTTAATGCCGCCACGTGCATTCCCAAACACACCTGAAGTCGCACCTAAGAAGAAGTGTGGGACAACACCTGGTAAAATCACTACACCACCAATTAAAAACATAACAAACATACCGAGTACACCTGTTAAAAAGCTGACAAAGAAACCAATCAACACTGCATTTTGCGCATATGGGAAAACAATCGGACAATCCAGTGCCGGCTTCGAGTGTGGGACCAACTTTTCTGAAATCCCTTTAAATGCGGGTACAATTTCTGCTAAAATCAAACGCACACCTGTTAAAATGATGAACACACCTGCCGCAAAAGTAACGCCTTGAATGAGTGAAAAGACGATGAAGTTTTGATCTTTACTAATTTCATCTTGCACATATCCTACACCTGCAAACAAACTCGCAATTAAATATAGTAAAATCATCGTTAACGAAATGCTAATCGTACTTTCTCGTAAAAAGCTCAATCCTTTAGGAAACTTGATTTCTTCAGTCGATTTAGAACGGCCTTTAAACAATTTTCCTACTTCACCTGCTGCCCAATAACTCACTGTCCCAAAATGTCCTAATGCGACTTGATCATTGCCTGTAATTTTACGCATCGTCGGTTGTGCCAATGCTGGAAATACAGCCATAATCAATCCTAAAATCAATGCACCTAACACTACTGTTAACACACCTTTAATATGATCTACTGTTAAAATGATAGCTAAAAACGCTGCCATGTAAAATGTGTGGTGACCTGTTAAGAAAATAAACTTTAAATTCGACACGCGCGCAATTAAAATGTTGACTAACATGCCAAAAACCATAATGAGTGCTGCTGTCGTCCCATATTTTTCTAAAGCTATCGAAATAATCGCTTCATTGTTCGGAACGACACCTTGTACCCCGAATGCATGTTGGAAAATCTTACCAAATGGTTCTAATGATTGCACGACCACACCGGCACCTGCACTTAACACTAGAAATCCTAGAATCGTTTTAATTGTTCCTGATGTCACAACTGACGCTGGCTTTTTCTGTACAACTAAGCCGATGAATGCAATCAAAGCTACAAGTATCGCAGGTTGGCTGAGTACATCAACTATTAAATCAAGTATCGTTTGCATAGACAACACTCCTTATTTTTAAATGACATCTAACGTCTCGAATTTATCTGTTAATTTTCTTTCTAACTCTTCCTTATCTAAAATATTGTCTAAAATGAGCACATTCCCGAGTCGTGCCGCATTTTCTTCTAAGTCACGTCCACAAATAAACAAATCTGCCATTTCTGGACTTGCTGACATAATGTCACTATGTTCAACATCGATATTTTGTTTTAAGGTCAACTGCTTTAACACTTCTTGGACATTCATTTCTACCATAAAGCTACTCCCTAAACCGTGACCACATACCACTAAAATTTTCATTTTGCCTCTACCCCTTTTAGAATTGCTAATATTTCAGCTTCATCATGACTTTGAATTAAACTTTCAACCGTTTCAATATCTCCTAAAACCCGTGCTAGACTTTGTAGAATATCCAAATGTGAATGAGTGTCCACTGCACTAAACACAAAAACTAAACTGGCGTAATGACTCTTTTCACCAAAATCAATATGCTCATTCAATTTCAACAAACTGACGCCGACTTTGTTCACATTGCCATTGGGTCTTGCATGTGCAATCGCAATCTCAGGTGCAATCACGATATAAGGTCCGTAACGATATACACTGTCTATCATCGCGTCGACATAACTTTGACTAAAGTATGCTTGATCAATGAGTGGTTGTGACGCCTCTTTAATCGCTTCTTCCCAAGAAACAACACATTCTTTAACACTTATCTTATCTTCTGTCAACATTTCTAAAGACATATTCGGCCTCCTTTACGAACACGTTAATTTATTTTTTAATCCCGTTAAATCTCCATGTAAGAGTTGGCCGCGTAAAGTGTCATCCAATAAAATATCGCTTAGTTCTTTTAAAGCAGTTAAATGTTTCTGTGGCTCATCCGTCGCTAAGCCAATCATCAGCTTTACTGGATCAAAACGTTCATGATCAAAGTAGACACCCTGTTCAAAATAAAACAATGTCATGCCTACCCCATTTAACGCATGTTCCGTACTGCCATGAAGTAACGCAATATGAGGACTGATGACCATATACGCACCAAACTCATCCAACTTATTGATAATCTCTTTTTTGAATTGTGCATTGATCATGCCCGCTTGTTCTAACGGACGCATGACTTCTGTTATTGCCTCATTTCGCGACATTTTTTGTTGAATTGTCGCCATATATTCCGGCTTCATGACTTGTTTCAACTGCAAGCCTTTACGTGTTAAATGATGTGCAATACGTTCTCGTTCTTTATTAATGATATGATTTAACTTCTCTCTATCTTTCTCATCTAAAAACGGTGTCACTTCCACACATTTAATAGCTTCCAATTCAATCGGCACTGTCGTAATGACATAATCCACATAACGTTGTTTCAACTTGGATTCATCAATTTGATATAACGAATAAGCATCTAAAATATCAAACTCTGGATATATTTTTCGCAATCTCTCCTTTAATAATTGGGATGTTCCAATACCAGAACCACACAATAATACAATTTTGATTTTTCGACCTTTATGTTGTGTTAATCTTTCAATCGCTGAAGCCACGTGTAGTGTTAAATAAGCGATTTCATCATCGGTAAAATCAACATGATACAATTCTTCAAAAATCCAAATATTGTCGGTAATCACTTCAGTTATTTCCATGTACTGTGCATAAATATCTTGTTTAATAGGATTTTGTTGAACGAAACGATACGTTAAACGATTTAATGCGGGTGCTAAATGAAGATATAGATTATTGAGCAATTTCGTATCTTTAATCAAATCGATACCTAAGCTCGCACTCATTCTTTCCATAAATTGATGAATGAGTATTTTCAGCTCCTCAGTCCCAACATGATCATTACCAACCTTTAACTTTTTAGCTCCCAATAAATGTAATGCGATGAACATTGTTTCTGACGTCGGAAAATCAATGTCATAATGACGTTCGACTTCCACTTGAATTGCCTGAGCAATCTGAAATGCATCCGTCTCCATTAGTGCTGTGAGTGCTTCTACAGGTGGCTCGATAGTAAAATGCTTTTTAACACGCTGTATCGCAATCAACAAATGAATGACCAATCCATCAATCGCAATTTGAAAGAGAGGATATTGTTTGTCTTCTAACGTATTGAGAACAATTTGGCGCATCCATTGCATATCTTCATCCTCAAATAACGTCTTACGTACTAATTCATTCGTTGACTTCACATATTCTTGGGTGATCAGACCATAAGCTTTTCGATAGCTCACCTCGTCGCCATTGATGACAAACCCTTTATTTTTCACATATTGCAAAGTTAACATTTGCTCTTGAAGCCACTCTGTCACATCTTTCAAATCATCTACAATCGTACGTCTAGAAACATTGACCAAAGCAGATAACATTCGCGAATTGACAGGTGCCTTCGCTTCAAACAGATGTAGCAAAATCTGCAAATGCCGCTCACTTTTCGTAAAATGCACTTCTGGAAAAGTCGCTTTATTCATTTGCTGAATCGCACTCAAATCTTCACAGTCAATTTTAATTCCGTTACTCTTACTCCTTTGAATTTGTAAATGCAACGATTCCTTCATAAACTCAATGTACTCAATATCGTATTGAATGGTTCTTTCGGAGCGCTCAAATTCATTCGCCAATTCAGCAATGGAAACGAAACTTTTAGCTTTGATGACTTTGTCTAAAATTTCATATTGTCTGTTCGTTAACAACGTTCAACCTCCTATGTCATTATTGTAATAGTTCAAGAAGTGTCATAGATGTGCAATTCACTTCAGTTTTCAAAACGAAATTTTGCATATGTAGCTGGCAGGAAATCTTTAGTATCAAGACACATCAACCTCCATCCTACATTGCAGTTGTATTCATTAAAACCTTAAACGATTTATAATCAAAGTCATTTCAAAAACATAAAAACATAATTAAAATGGAAATGAAGAAATTTGAACATATAGGAAATTGAAATAAAGAAAGAAATCACCAAGAAACAACGACACTTAAAATACAGATATAAAGTGAAAAAACATCATGAGAGAGATGTGCATTTGCAACAAAAGGGAGACGGTGTGTGAGGTGAAACATGAAAGTGAATGGAGGTGTCGTGAAGAGGGAATGCTACATTTCTAAATGTTTAGCCCTTCCAACCGCACCAAAAAAACGCTAGGACTTGTGGAGAATCCTAACGTTTATCTATCTATAACTGTATGAAAGGGTTGAGAAGTACTGAGTTTGAGAATTATTATCTATACTGAATATACTTTTGGAGGGAAGCGTAATGTGATTGTCGTACCTTGGCCATATGTGCTACTCACTTCGATATGCCCACCGATTTGATGTGCTAGAGTTTTGGCGATATATAATCCAAGGCCGGAACCACCTGTATCTTTATGTCGAGAACTTTCTACACGAAAAGTTCGTTCAAATATATTTTTAATATCAGATTCCATAATACCCATACCTTGATCAATGACGGAGATGGCTATTTCGTCATTATCTTCAAAGACTTTCACGACTATGGGCGAACCGTGGTCGGAAAATTTAAGCGCGTTGTCGATAAAGTTCATGAGGATACGTTCTATCGCGCGTTGGTCTTGAATGAAAGGTTTGATATTTGGCTCTATTTCTACATCAAGCTGTCTATTTTCATGGTGTAATTTCTGTGAATATATTTCAAATATTGGGATAAGCAATTGATCCATGTGAATGAGCGCCTGTTCGCTTTCTTGGTGGTTGACTGTGATGACGTCCGTTAGATCGTCAAACATTCTCGACAGCCGATCAGACTGACTAATGAGAATGCTGTATGCTCTTTGCGTATCACATTCACTATGAATAATGCCGTCTCGCAATCCCTCTGAATAGGATTTAATACTCGCTAAGGGCGTTTTTAAGTCGTGTGCGAGATTTTGCACCATATTCATTTTTTCTTCTTGCTCTTCTTTAATGAGATTCATCTGCTCTTGAATCTTGTCGACCATTTGATCAAAAGACTCGCTCAATTGTTGTATTTCTTTAGGGGCATGTATCTTCGTCTTTTCTGTTTCAAATTGGCCATTCGCTATTTTTTGAGTTTTTTCGTTTAACTTTTCTATCTTTTTTATCATGGGGACTGTGAAAAAGATACCGATAATCAGTGTCATCATACCGGAAAGAAACGAACATAGTGTCAAAAGAATTGTAAGCGGTCCGTCAAACCACATCAATTTGTATAGCGTGTAAAATAAAAATGTCGTTATGATAATTGTAACGATAAACGTATATATGAGTTGCTTACGTATCGTCATTTAAAATTGCCTCTGAAATTTATAGCCAAGCCCCCATACCGTTGCAATGATATAGTCGTCATAGCCATATTTTTCTAATTTTTCACGTATACGGTGGACATGAACATTTAACGTATTCATGTCTTCGTAATACTCGTAACCCCAAACTTGTTCTAACAAATCTGTTTTTGACAAAGCGACAGATTCATTACTCGCAAAGTGCCATAACAATTCGAACTCTTTGATGCGAAAAGGGATCACTTCCCCTTCTAATTCTGCGGTTTTGTTTAAGTTATTCAATACGAGTCTACCACAACGAATCGTGTCTTGTGTGGAAGGACTGGTGACGTTGACACGATGTAATAGATTTTTAACACGTATGACTAACTCTCGAGGACTGAAGGGTTTCTTGACGTAATCATCTGCCCCTAACATTAAACCGAATATGGTGTCATGTTCGCTTGTTTTTGCTGTTAAATAAACATATGGGATTTCGAGTCCTCTATTTTTCATCTCACGGACCACTTCGTAACCATTCATCTCGGGCATCATGATATCAATTATCATGACATCCACATGGGTATCCAACAATTCCATTGCTTCTACACCATTAGATGCGGTTGAAACGTGATAGCCTTCGTATTCAAAATAGGTTTTACATATTTCTCTGATGTCTTGCTCGTCATCAACTATGAGTATGTGCGTCATGTTCATCATTCCTTATGTTCTTACGTTTGATGAAATGATTTAAACTGATTGCTGCTAATGTCTCTTTATTCATTAATAAAATGACAAAGAATAAAAGTTGCACTGGATAAGTAAAAATCATATCAGCTAAAATATAATTTAACATAATGAACAAGCCAAAGAAACTCGCAGTGTAAGATAATACACCTAAAATGAGACCTAAACCGATTGCAATCTCGCCAATTTGGACCATCCATTTGAAAATTTCCAGATGATTGGCAACTGCAAATTCAAAAAATGACTTATACCATTGTGGGGAATCTTGGTTGTCACGAATGACTGAAACGAGTCCATCAATCGCAAAGCCACCTGTCAATTTTTCAAATCCTTGCATCAGTATATAAAAGCCTGAACCTAAGCGAATAAGGAGAATTAAGACTTTATAAGCGATCGCCATATGTCACACTCCTTTCTTCGTGATGTTTTCTCTCGTTGATTATTTAAGTGCTGCTGATCCGAAAATAACGTGTGCTTTGTCACAGTAAATTGTCACTGTGTCATAATCTTCTAAATTAACGTCTTTAAGATCGAAAGTTTGTGTTGCTTCATCATATTTAACTTCATCTAACTTAACACCTTTTTTGATGTCGTTACCTTTTGTTAAGTAAACGTGTAAGTCTGGACCTTTTGATGATTTGTAGTCTGTTAACATTAACTTACCATCTTTAATCTCAGCGTTACCTTTTACCATTTCTTTGTTTTCGCCTTTGAATGTGCCTTTCTTCATCACTTTTGCGTTATCTGATGCTTTAGACTCATCCTTTTTGTTGTCTTTCATAGATGTTTCAGCTTTGTTATCTTCTTTAGCTTTATCCATGTTGTCGTTACCACAAGCACCTAGCAAGAATGTTGTCGCTAACGCACCTGAAACTAATGCCATTTTCATGTTCATAACAAATTCCTTCTTTCCATTTTGGATTACAAGTATCATGATAAAGCCTTAAAGGTGCAATTGACATAAACTAGGTATTAATAATTCTTAACTAAATATTAACATCCGCTTATTAATAGTTTTATTATTTGAAAGTGCTTTTTAGATAGCGTCAATGGTCACTATAAGTCGCTTAATGACAATAAATAAGACTGATGAGACGCCGCTATTCGTCCATCAGCCTTATACTTATTATTCGATTCTAATTACATTCAGTATTAAAAATAATTTCTAACGATGCTGCCATTTCTTCTATGTCTATTTGATAATCATTTTCTAGCCACCGCTTCAACACTTCAATCAGTCCGCTACTATAAAAATCACTAATCAGCATAGGATGTTTGGATTCTCTAATTTGACGTATAATCGGGTCGTTGTTTTCCACATTTTGTTGGGCATCATCTTGCATCATGCGACTAACAAGTTTGACCAAATCACCAAAAATGTCCACGCGATTGTCTGTCGTTACAATATTTTTGAACAACTTTTTGTTTTCACCCATAAATTTCAACATATTATAAAAGAAGGGTCCTTGTGCTTTGCTATGCGCATAATTATCCACTCTCTCAGAAATTTCAAGACTCACGTAATAGAGTAAGTCATATTTATCTTCAAAATAGCGATAAAACGTACTTCTATTAATTTCTGCAAGGTCGCATATCATTTGTATCGTAATCGCATTAAACTGTTTTTCATTCAATAATTCGAGCATTGTCGCAATAATGTGTTGTTGCATTCGTTTTTGGGTGGCAGAATACATCCGAAATCACGCCTCTTTCTCTTTACTAGTATACGGATGTAATTTATCACATATTGCGTAACCCTTTCCACCATTCTGAATACCGTGTGTGTGAAGTGTTAGTGATATTTTGCCTGCCCTATTCGTTTATTTGTTGCTGTTAACACCACTAATCCAGTCGTCTACTTGACGGTCGTGGTCATCGACATAATCTTGCGCGACTTGTTCTGCATTTTTCTTGTCAATAAAGATTTGTTTCATCAAGTCATCTTCATCTTTTTTATCCCAATCTTTCGCAATACGTGTCGCAATGGTGTATGCAGCTGGGTGCTCATCTTTAAAATCTTTGTTGAACACTAGATCGATATGTTTCTTTTCATTACCATAAGCTTTGTTCGGATCATCCAACATTTTCATTTTAAATGTATCGAATAACCAATGCGGCTGCCAACCTGTAATGATGATAGGTTCTTGTTTTTTATACTTCTCTTCAAGTGTTTTTAACATTTCTTCATCTGATGCTTCTTCTAATTGCCAATCGTCTAAGTCATAATCATCAAGCACTGCATTTGTTTGTTTCATGACACCATTACGCGGATCTGTGCCTTGAATTTTGTGACCTACTTCTTTCGCCATATTTACTTCATCATCCAGTTGCGCAATACTTTTAATCGACATATATTTCGGTACAGCAAGACCTACAGGTGCATTGTCAATTAAATGTTCCTCGTCATAAACCATTAAATCTTTACCGTATTTCTGCATATAGCTGTCGTCCACATCTGGAAAACGTCCGCTCGCATGAAACGCATCTGAATTTTGTGCAACAGATGCATACATTGGACCACTTGACGGTACAGGCGTCGTAATGACGTCGTAGCCCGCTTCTTTCAATACTTCTGCAATGACAAGTGAACGTGCAGTAGAGCCATCACTCGTATATGGGATTTCGATTTCTTTACCGCCCATTTCCATCGCCTTTTCATCTGAGTCAGAGTCACTTTGACCACATGCCGTCAAAGCAATGCTCATGATGAAAATGAAAGCCATCCCTATCCATCGCACGCTTCTTCTTTTAAACATAGACGGTCCTCCTTTAGTCTCTATCGTCATTCGTTTCGTTCGGGTGCTGTTTTGCCATGTGCATCTGATGACGTTGATACGCTGAACGATTATGTTTTTCTGCATATTCGAGTAATGCATGGTACAAGAAATCAGGGTCTTGATGTTCATGCACAAGTTCTCGGTAAAGTTGTACTAATGCCGTTACGTGCTCTTGATTTTCTTCTGTCTTTGGTGCAGATTGAACGTGCGGCGTTGCTGAACTCTGTTTCACTTCATCTACTTCATTATGTGTGCTATGTGGTACATCATGTTCGTATGACACTCGCTCTTGTTGTAATAATTGTTGTAACGCTGTCCCTTCTACATCGACATTTGGCAAGATTCGATCCAACCATTTCGGCATGTACCAAGACGCACGACCGAATAATTTCGTTAATGCTGGAATCAGTGTCATTCTTACGACAAAAGCGTCAAATAGCACACCAAAACCGAGTGACATTCCCATTGATTTAATCGCCATATCATCTTGGAATGCAAATGCGATGAACACACTGAACATAATTAATGCTGCGGCGACGATGACTGGGCCACTTTCTTTAATACCTACTTTAATTGAATGTGTATTATCTTTCGTTCTAACATACTCTTCATGAATTCGAGACATCAGGAAAATCTCATAATCAATCGCCAAGCCGAACAAGAGAGCAATCGTAATCACCGGTAAGAAGGCTAGTAACGGACCCGTTTGACTCACACCGAGCAATTGATTTAAGAAACCATCTTGCATGACAAACGTCGTAAAACCTAACGTTGCGGCTAATGATAAGACGAAACCACCTACTGCCTTTAATGGAATTAAGAGTGAACGGAAAACGATTGTCAGTAAAATAAACGCTAAAACGACAATAGAACCTGCGAATACAGGAATGGCGTCATTTAATTTTTGAGACATATCGATGTTGATCACACTTTGTCCTGAAATCTCTGTATCAAAGTGGTAACGATCTTTCGCCACATCACGATAATCACGTAAATCATATACGAGGTCATTCGTTGATACTGTATTAGGTCCCTTTTTAGGAATAATAGATAACAATGCATAACGATGGTTATCGTTCAATTGAGGCGGGCTCACCGTTTCAACATTATCAAATTTTTCAATATCACGTTTCACTTGATTGAGGTCATTTTTAATATTGTCTTCACTGTCATCATCTTTCGTATTGACTAACATCACAATTTGCCCATTATAACCTTCACCAAATTCATCTGACACCCATTCATATGCACGGTGCTGAGACGAATCTAGCGGTTGTGTACTATCATCTGGCATACCTAGACGCATATGAAATACCGGTAATATTGCTAAGCCTAAAATGACAATACTTAAAATCGTCGCAAGTACAGGCTTCCCAACTACAAAATTGGACCAAAACGTATTTGGCTTTTCTGATACACTTTCTTGAGAACGTACTTTTATCTTCTTATGGAAAATACTAATCAATGCAGGAAGTAATGTCAGCGCACTGATCACAGCAAGTAAGACACTCACCGCCGATGCAAAACCCATCACTGCAAGGAAATCAATACCTACAAGCGAAAGCCCACAAACTGCAATGATAACTGTTATTCCAGCAAAGATGACCGCGCTACCTGCAGTACCTACCGCAAGACCTACAGCTTTCGTATAACTGGACTCCGTTTTACGTATTTCGCGATAACGGAACAAGATGAAGAGCGCATAGTCAATCCCTACCGCTAAACCAATCATCACCGCTAACGTTAAAGTAATATTAGGAATATCAAAGACAAATGTAAGGAGCGAAATGATACCTACACCTGTCCCTAAACCGATGAGCGCACTAATAATCGGTAAACCTGCAGCCACCACACTACCGAAAGTGATTAATAGTATGACAAATGCAACGACAATCCCAATCAATTCAGAGGCACCACCAACTTCAGGGTTCGCTGCCATTCGATCTGTCGTTTCTGTTTGGATGTTATGTTTATCTTTCAAATCATCTAATTCTTGATTAATGATTTGTTTAGAACGATCTTTTAAATCCGTTTGCGGTACAACATAATTGATATCCGCAATGGCTGTATTACTTTCGTCATTGATTTGTTTCGTTTCATACGGACTCGACACATGTTGAATTTCATCGTCTTGGTGTTCAATATTTGTCAAAGCCTTTTCAATATCTGCCTTAAGCCCTTTATCATTGATACCATCATCTTTATCTGTGTGAAAGACAATTCGCATCGATGCCTTTTCACTATCTTGATGAAAAGCTTCGTTAATTTTATCATTCGTATCTAACGACTTCAGACCATTCATCGTTAAATCGCTTTGAAATTTAGGCGCATTGATAATCATCGGTGTCATAATAACGACGAGCGCAATCAGCCAACCTAAAATTCCTAACCATTTATGTTCAGCAATCCACTTACCAAACTTGTACAACCATTTCGACACGATTTTTCCTCCTTAAGACATTTTAATTCAGTATAATGAACACTTTACATCTCAAGTCTGCTTGTTCCAACCAACAATACCTTCCAAGCGTTGAAAATTGCAACATATCGACAAAATTGTCGCTTATGTATATCGACATGTTTTACCCTTTTATTTCTCATCCTTAAACAAGCACGCATCTCAAGGTATCCAAACACTTGTATATACATATATTTGAATAATATTTTTAGGTTCGCCTAACATTTTTATTTACAAAACCTATCCGATGTGCTATCTTATAATTGTTCAATCCGATAAACGTATATCACATGTCATTCTCTGTAATGGCTTTGCTTTTTCATAGTGATTCATCTGGTCTCAAAGGCATAACTAGAGCCCTATGCGTACACTGTGATGACCGCATGAACGATATGAATGAGCCTCTGATATCATCGTTTTATCATTGAACAATTCAATTAAGGCAACGTCGCATTAGCCCTGCAGAACCTGTCTTAATTGATGGTGGTAACACGTAATCTTACATGATATTTGTTATTGTGCGCACACTGATATTCATGTTTTGCATTACAAAGTAACAATGCTGATACCTATCTCAACATTGTTCGCATTTCAATCAAATCCGTTACTTAAATCCAAGGGTCAAGAATCATACACATATCAGTCATTCCTAAAAAGACTACAGTAAGCAAGCATTCATATTTCCCTTAGTAAGTAAAAGCCAAGTTGGACGATCTCAGCATAGTTGATAGCAGATTGTTGCAACGGAAATGTTTATCCTCCATAACTAAAGTAAGATTGAACAGCAGGTATGAATCCTATTGAACAGTTGAAGGCACGCCTATGTTATCCCTCTAGTACATAGGGTGAACCGATATCGACTGTAACATGTTGACAGATGCCACGATATTAATTAGCCCTTGATATCGTGATATGTATTGGGCAGTTACGTTTTACCCCTAAAATTGCGTAACGCCTCCAAAAATTACAACTTGATTCTATAGTTAAGGTTGTTGGTATAGTGATACACTCCCTTTCATCTATAGCAACAAACTGACATCTTGTATAATTTTTACAACTCTAGATCATTAAAAAAATCATCTTAAAATCTAAAACCTTTAGCCCCCTGATGTGCTTCATCTCACATCAGGGGCATTTTTTATGGTGTGGGGGATGTCGCGTTGGTTTTGAGCATTTGGTGATACAGACGTTGTTTTAAACCGTTGGCTACGCCCACCATGTCTCCCTTTCCTAGGGCTGACCCTTCAACTAAATTCGGCTTGATTGAAATGAACACTTGATTGATGCCGAATTGGATTTTCCGGGCCAGCTGATCCCTCAGGAGTGTCGCATGGATGGTTGCTTGCCTCGGGACATTCCTCTTTGTGGAACATTTGCTCATTTCACCCTCTGTTACATTCAGTCACCCTACATGCCGTGTGTGGAGATGAAGGACAGCAAAGCACCAGTTTTAATTTTCTTTCCTTTGAAATGTGATACTGGTAAAAGTGATGAAGCCCAACATTGGCAATCAATTAACCCTTCCGAAAACATGCCTCACCTCAATATGATTTAATCGTAGTGGATACTTGATGATTACCGCATTGGATTTTCGGATGCGTCTTGCTCCCTCAGGAGTGTCGCATGGATGGTTGCTTGCCTCGGGACATCACTTTTTGTTGAACATGTGTAAATACTTCATTTCTTGTCACACTCAGCCACCATACATGCCGTGTGTGGAGATGAAGGACAGCAAAGCACCAGTTTAAATTTTCTTCCCTTTAAAATGTGATGCATCCATAAAAGTTGCAGTCTCAACATAAAAAAAACAGACGTATGTGAGATTTCTCCCAAACATACGTCTGCTTTTTGATAAATCTGTAACTGTATTTTCTATTCACTTCGAACCTCTACTGCGATACTAATTTCAATGGGATTTTAATAGATGCATCGACTTTTTTACCATCCATCAGCTGAAGTATTGATGTCACCGCTTTTTGTCCCATTACGTCAGGTTGTTGTGCAACTGTCGCATTTAACTGTTTATTTTTAATCGACTTCATCGCATCTTCGTTACCGTCAAAACCAACGACTAAAATATCTTTATCTCCAATAGCTTCGATTGCGCCCAACGCCATTTCATCGTTATGCGCAAAGATGGCTTGAATGTCTGGATGTGCTTGAATCATGTTTTGTGCGACGTTCAAACCTTCAGCTCGATCAAATTTCGCACTTTGTTTTGAAACGACTTCGAGTTTTTGATCCGCCACTTCATGGAATCCTTTTCCACGTTCACGCGTTGCACTTGCGCCAGGTACCCCTTCTAATTCTGCTACTTTTGCTTTTTCACCGAGTTGATCCACTATAAAGTTTGCACCCATTTTACCACCTTCTACGTTATCAGAAGCGATAAATGTCGCCACTTTCCCTTTATCAACAGAACGGTCTAATGTAATGACTGGAATGCCTTCATGATTCGCTGATTCCACTGCACTTGAAATGGCACTTGAATCAGTTGGATTGACGATTAAATAATCGACTTGTTGTTGTACTAAGTCTTCAATGTCATTCGTTTGTTTTGCTGAATCATCACGTGCATCAACGATTTTCACCTTCATTCCATTTTTTTTCGCTTGTTTTTCAATGCCATTTTTGATAGACACGAAGAATGGGTTATTCAATGTTGAAATGCTGACACCAATGGTCATATCTGATTTTTTCTTATTCGTTTTACCAGATTGATCTTTTTTCACCGGAGACTCCAATGAACATGCTGCTAAAAATACGACGACAGTAAGTAAAAATATTGCTAGTCTTTTCATCATTTTTGCCTCTTTCGCTTATTTTTTTCTATCAATTAACACTGCAATGAGAATGACAATCCCTTTAACGACTTGTTGATAGAATGACGATACGCCTAATAAATTCAAACCGTTGTTCAATACACCAATGATAAGCACACCAATTAATGTCCCTACAATGCGCCCTTTACCACCTGTTAATGATGTACCGCCCAACACAACTGCGGCGATAGCGTCCAGTTCATAAGCTGTCCCTGCTGTCGGTTGCGCAGAATTCAAACGTGATGTAAGAATGGCACCGGCTAATGCTGACATTAAACCCGAAATCCCATAAATGAGAATTTTAATGCGATCGACTTTAATACCTGAAATCAATGCAGCCGTTTCATTACCCCCAATGGCATATGTATGGCGTCCAAGCGTTGTGCGGTGCAAAATGATAAACAGGACAATAAACATGATTGTCATTGTAACTGCTGGTACAGGAATGCCGAAGAAATAACCTTTTCCGAACAATTGGAAAAGATAATGCGCTCCTAAGTTCGTAATCGGATTCCCGTCAGTCACGACTAGTGTCAAACCACGAAAAATCGTCATCGTTGCTAATGTTGCGATAAACGGTGCCATTTTTCCTTTTGTGACGAATAAGCCATTAACAACACCTAAAACAAAACCCATAAGCACACCCATAATTATCGCAAAAATCGGATCAAGTCCACTCGTAATCATCAAAGCAATAAAGGCTGATGACAACGCTAAAATCGACCCTACCGATAAATCGATACCGCCTGTTAAAATAACGAAAGTCATCCCAAAAGCAATGAGTCCGTTAATAGAAACTTGTCTTAACAAATTAAGTAAGTTCGATAAATCTAAAAATGCTGTATTCAGTATGCTAATAATGACGACAAGTAAAATTAGGCCGACAAATGGTAATACTTTTTCGAAAAACGGTGCTTTAGCTGTTAACTGTTTCATTTAAAGTCCCCCTGTTGCTAACGTCATAATGTTCTCTTCTGTAATTAAATCGCCTTTTAAGTGTCCTGCGACTTTACCTTCATGAACGACCATGACGCGATCACTCATGCCAATCACTTCTGGTAACTCCGAGGAAATCATAATAATCGACACGCCACGTTCAGTCAGTTCATTCATGAGTTGATAAATTTCACGCTTTGCACCGACATCGATTCCTCGAGTAGGCTCATCGAAAATAATAATATTCGGACCTGTCCCAATCCACTTCGCTAAGACGACTTTTTGTTGATTTCCACCAGACAACGCTGCAACCGGTCTTTCAACATTACCCTTAATGTTTAAACGGTCTTGCATTGTTTTCACAAAAGCTTTCATGCTATTCGTATCGACAAAACCATACTTGGCAAAACTTTTAAGTGACGGCAAAACCATATTGTCCCGTATCGAGAAATCTAATATGAGTCCTTCATCTTTACGACGTTCGGTAATCATTGCAAGTCCATTTGCCATTGCATCTTGCGGAGAATTGATTCGCACCGTTTTGCCTCTGATTTTGATAGCGTTTTCATTTTTGTCTATGCCAAATAAACTCCGCATCATTTCGGTACGTCCTGCTCCCATCAATCCACTGACCCCTAAAATTTCACCTTCTTTCAAGTGAAACGCAACATGTTCAATGCGATAATCTTGATGGTTTAAATCTTCCACCTCTAACACAGGTGCTTGTTCAACATAATGACGCGTTGGATACTGTTCATCAATATCTCTTCCCACCATTGCCTTCACAATTTCCGGATAAGAAGTGGCCTCAGTCGAACGATACAATACGGTCTTACCATCACGCATCACTGTAATTTCATCCGATATTTCAAAAATTTCAGCCATTCGATGTGAAATATAAACAAACGCCACCCCTTGTGATTTCAAACGACGCATCAACTTAAATAATGCTTGAATTTCGGTATCCGTCAATGTTGCAGTCGGTTCATCCATAATAATCATTTTGGCATCGGTCATCAGTGCTTTTGCAATTTCTATCATCTGTTGTTCACCAATAGAACAATGTTTAGCCAACTTATTAAACGGAATATGAAAATCCAATGTATCAAATATTTGTTGTGCTTGATCACGCATCGCTTTTGGATTTAAAAGGCCTAAAGCATTTCGTTTTTCTTTCCCGACAAATAAATTTTCCAACACCGTCAACTCCGGCCAAATATTGAGTTCTTGATGAATAAAGGTAATCCCTTCAGCCTCTGCTTGCTTTGGATTATCAAATGTCATCGGCTGATCGAAGTACGTTAATGTACCTTGATCTTTTTGATGAATGCCGACTAACACTTTCATTAATGTCGATTTTCCAGCACCGTTTTCACCCATTAACGCATGTACGGTACCTTCTTTCAATGTAAAATCTACCCCTTGTAATACTTTGTTTGTGCCAAATGATTTATGAATATTCGTCATTTGAATCATTGCTGTCACCCCTTAGAAAATCACACCACTTTGTAAAATAATATTGGCATATGGTGTGGCCTCACCTGTTCGAATAATCGCTTTTGCATGACGTGTTTGCTTCTTAAAATCTTCGTGTGAGACCCTTTCAAGCGTTGGAAAATCTTTTTTAATCTTTTGATACAACACCTCATTTTGCGCTGTCATTTCTCGAGCTACAACGACTTGTTCCACGACCATATGATGCATGAGCTCTTCATACACTTCTTCAAATGACGGCATACCTTTTTTTAATGCTAAATCAATCCGTTTGACCCCGTCTGGAATCGGTAGTCCACAATCCGCAATGACAATTTCATCTGTATGACCTAACGTACTTAACACTCGAGAAATCTCACTATTTAATGTTCCATATCTATACATCAAACTCACCTTCCAAATCTGCCAAGTACGGCATGCCACCTTGTGCGCCCATACCTGTTACTGAATGACTTGCTGCTAAGTTCGCAAACTCAATTGCTTTCGTTAATGGATAGTCTTTTTGCAACCCAACTGCCAATGCGCCGTTAAATGTATCGCCTGCACCTGTCGTATCTTTAACCTCTCTTTTGAAGCTTGGGACTTTGACGATTTCTTCGCCATTGTGATACATCGCGCCTTCTGAACCGAGTGTCACAATGAGTTGATTTGGATATTGTGCTGCAGCTTCTTTAATGTCTTTCCCTTCAAAGAGATGCGCACTTTCCGTTTCATTCGGTGTAATATAATTCGCTTGTGTAATGACTTCTGCAGGTACTTCACGGTAAGGTGCTGGATTTAAAATCGACACAATATCATGTTGCGCACAGTAATTGATCACATGTGTCACAGTATCTGCAGGGATTTCTTGTTGAATAAGAACAATGTCTCCCGCTTCAATACGTTCTAAATAAGGTTGAATGCGCTCTGGTGTGACATATCCATTCGCTGATGGCACGACGATAATGCGGTTGTCTTGTTGTGATAACGTAATATGTGCCGTTCCTGATGGTTCACCTTCAATCACTTGAATGCCATCCACTTGGACTCCATTATCTTTAAAGTTTTGTTGAATTTGCTGACCAAATGTATCTTCACCGACACAGCCAATCATATGAACATGTTCACCGAGACGTGCAGCTGCAACAGCTTGGTTCGCACCTTTTCCTCCAGGTGTTGTAAAGAAGTCGTCACCTAATACGGTTTCACCTTGTTCAGGCACTACTTGTGAAGATACAACTAAATCCATAGACATACTTCCAATAACATAAATTTGACGCATTTTACTTCCTCCTTGTCGTTTCTCTTTCTATTAATGTGACATCTAGCATCGTCTTACGTTCTATATCAGCTTGTCCTTCAATTTGAGCAATCAGTTTTTCTGCAGCTTGCTCACCTAACGTGTACGCCGGTTGTCGCACAGTCGTTAATCCAGGCACAAACCATTCTGCTAGTGGCATATCATCATAACCGACAACTTGTACATCTTCCGGTACGTGCTGTCCGTCATAACATAGCCACTTTAATACACGAAATGCCGCCACATCATGACTACAAATGACACTATCAATACGATTTTCATGTATTAAAGTTAAAAACTGTGCCTCTGTCATAGCTAAATCTGACAATTCAAATACGGTACAACCCGCTTTTTGTAAAACGTGTCGCGCCATTTGATAACGTTGTTGAAAAGATTGGTAACTTTGATCTTGATATACAATTAACACACGCTGACCCTGTCCTCGAAGCACCACTTCAGCTTGTAAACGCCCACCTTGTCGATGATCGGCTTCCACACAATAGTCATTAGCCGTTACTCTGTCAATGAGCACATGTGGTCTATCATCATTTTGTAGTTGTTCAAAAGCATGTTGCGTAGACAGTTGAGAAGCAATAATACCACTACAATGGTTTGCTTTAAAAGTCGCTAAGTAATTGAGTTCTTTATGTTCATTCATCGCACCGTTGCCAATCATGATGTGATAACCGCGTGCCATTGCTGTATCTTCTACACCACGTGCGACATGTGTAAAAAATGGATTACTCATATCTGGCAACAGCAAACCGAGGACTTTAGATTGTTTCATGTTCAAAGTGCGTGCGACTTCATTCGGTGCATAGTCCAACTGCTGAATGGCCGCTTCAATTTTCTCTTTCGTCTCTGCTTTAACATAGCCACTTTGATTCATCGCTCGAGATACTGTGGCGACTGACACTCCCGCTAACGCAGCGACTTCTTTAATCGTAGCCATCGCAAACCTCCCTTTGTGGAAACGTTTACATATAAATTAACATGACTTTCCTTAACGTGCAACACAAAATGCCTAATCCCTTGTCACAACTCAGACCTCCCGCACACTACGGGTAGTATAAAAGTTAATTTCCAGGCCATTATCACTACATTTTTTCATGTTATAAGCACTATATTTCACCCTATATAACAACAGTGCTATATTTGAATCAACAGTAAGTCAATATTTCATCAAAAAAAGGAGAGAATGATAATGACAGAATTTACATTAGGTGATCAAATGCCAAACGTTAAACTGAACGCAACAGATGGAACAACATTCGATTTTCACCAATTCCAACAAGCGCATCCGGATCAATGGTATTTTGTGATTAATTTCCGCGGTTCTTGGTGCCCTGTTTGTATGGAGGAACTCGATAGTTTAATTAAAAATGTAGATTACTTTGAAAAGAAAAATATTAAAATCATTTTAACGTCAAATGATACAGCAGAAAACCTTCGTCAAATGGTGGAGGAAAAACAAGTCCCATACCCAGTCCTTGTTGATGAAAGCAGTGATTTTGCGAATACTTATGGCGTTTATAGTCATCCGGACGATTCCATTTATGATGACCACGGTACGCACAATGAACCAGCATATTTCTTAATTTCTGAGGACAATCGTTTGCTTTATCAGCAAAAACAAACGAACCCATTCGGACGTCCAACAATGATTGAATTAAGAAAAATGATTCAATATATCCAAAATAGTTATAAAAAGGCTGAATAGTAGAAAAAGAACCCTTAACTCAAATTTTAGAAGCATGTCGTTTGAATGGCGAATAAGAATATGGGTACAATGATGCCGAGAAAACATTTAAAAAAAAGCTATATGATATTTCAGCAAGTTGAAATATCATATAGCTTAACGTTTTTGTTCGAAATGGAAATTGGAATAACAACTATTTGGATTTAAGCAAAGCATTGAAAATAATTAGAGATATTATAAAGCTGATTATTGTTATTATTATTGTGCTTGTTGTTGTAATGCCTATTATTCCTAACGTTTTTGCTATTATTAATATGAGAGATGCTATTGTTGCTCATTGATAGTTTTTCATTTTACCCATAATATGATAAAGTTGCGGCTAATCCAACAAGTATGGCTCCTACTGTATAGGTTACTGAATTAACTCCATTAGCGGCAATTCTTGCTAACACACCTTCTACGTATCTATTTTCTGTAGCTACTTTATCACCTTTTTTATTATCATTTTATCATTGGATTCTTCATCTTCGCCACAGTTCACAATGGTTGGCGTGGGGGCGATAAATATGCAATATACTCTCTGTTTTATCTCGCTCATATCGCCAAATATATCGTATGAACTCCCAACTGATGATATCTGGATTGTCTCCAGCTTGAGGGCGAACTTTGCCTATCACATAGCGACGTATCACCCGTAATATACATCGCCAACGTGAGTCACTAAGCCAAATCAATAAGTCTGCGCGTGCTAATCTTTCATCTAACGTCCCTTCATACGTGCCATCCATTACCCATGTCTCAGTCTTCACAATTTCAGTGACATGACGTTGCAACACTTCTGCCGGTACAAGTTCGCCATCTTCCCATGCATAGCGATCTAAATGATACGTTGGAATTTGAAGTGCTTTACCAATCTTCATACATAAAGTCGATTTTCCTGAGCCCGGCATACCTAAAATAACGATACGTCGATACATGAAGTTCCCCCCTCTACTGATGTTGTTACAATTATCATTCACTTTCAAAGCCATGACACTGTCTAATTTTTAATTTCTCCAATAACTTTTTCATTATTAATAAAAGTATTCAACACGACTCCATTTTATTCTTTTGCATTTTATTTATCAAGAAATTCTGATTTGTTTTCTAATAATCCCTTGTATTCTGATAGGAATTAAGGTAATATGTCCATATCAAATTTGTTGGAGGTATTTTATGTCTTTATTCTTATTGGAAACTCAAGATTTATCTTTCGCAAAAACATCAACGGAATTAGAAGAAAAAGTACAATCCCTTTCTGAACAAGCAGGTCCAGAACTGATTGAAGTACAAGTTACTGAAGATTTATCACACGGTTATTTCATTGTGGAAGGCAATAGTGAAGAAGAAGCGAAACAATTTTTAGAAGATGCATCTATCGAAGTGAACCTAGTAAAAGAAGTTCGTCTTGTTGGCAAAGATTTAGATGAGGTCAAACAAGGTGACGTTGCTATCGACTATTTAGTCACTTGGAACATTCCTGAAGGTATTACAATGGATCAATATTTAGAGCGTAAAAAGAAAAATTCCGTACATTATGAAGAAGTGCCTGAAGTACAATTCCAAAGAACTTATGTTTGCGAAGATATGACAAAATGTGTATGCCTCTACAACGCACCAGATGAAGATGCGGTTCGTCGTGCACGTGAAGCTGTGAATACACCCATCGACGGTATCGAAAAAATTTAATGCCAACACTTTCCCAACCTATACAAATGCGCACATATCAATCCGACACATTGAGAGCGAGAACTGTGTAGCCAGTCAACGATTTGATTTTGATATATCACAAAACTGTCACTACCTCTTTCTCGCTCTTTTTTATCACTATAATTCCTAGTATTTCAATAAGGTTTAGGAGGCGATGAGGTGATTGAAATTAAAACACTGCATCATTGTTTTGGCGAACAACATGTGATTCAAGATTTTAATTTAACGGTACCTACCGGAAAAATCATTAGTTTTATCGGAAAGAGTGGTTGTGGAAAATCGACTTTACTCAATATTATTGGTGGCTTTTTAACGCCGACATCGGGTGAGGTCATCATTGATCAATCATACAAAACAGCCCCTTCTTCTGATTGTTTAATGTTATTTCAACATCATAACTTGTTACCTTGGAAAACGATTAACGACAATATTAAGCTCGGGTTAACGAAACATGTATCCAATGCTGATATTGATACATATTTATCTACTGTAGGCTTAGCTAACAAAGGGGCTCATTTTCCTGCTGAGCTGTCGGGTGGGATGCAGCAACGTGTCGCTATTTGTCGTGCACTCATTCATCAACCGCGCGTGGTGCTATTAGACGAACCACTCGGCGCACTCGATGCTTTCACACGTTATAAATTACAAGACGAATTAATCAAATTGCGTACGCATACTGATGCGACACTTATTCTCGTGACACATGATATTGACGAAGCGCTCTACTTGTCAGATGAAATCGTCCTTTTGGGTGATGGGGCTCAAATTCTCAACCAATACACCGTTCATCAATCCCATCCGAGAAATCGTAGTGATGAGGCATTGTTATCCATTCGTCGTCAAATTATGGAAGATTTTGCGCTCAATCATCATATGGCTGAACCAGAATATCATTTGTAAAGGAGTGCGCATTATGAAACGACTATTCATTTTATTCATCATCACGCTTTTCATTGTCACCGGCTGCAGCCCAAATTCTCAAAGTGACGTGCATGGGGATAAAAAAGTGCTCAAGATTGGTTACTTGCCGATTACGCACGCCGCTAATTTGATGATGACCAAAGAAATAAAGCAAAGTCATCCCTATTACGACATCGAATTGGTTCGTTTTAACAATTGGCCCGATTTGATGGATGCGCTGAACAGTGGACGGATTGACGGCGCTTCAACTTTGATTGAACTCGCGATGAAGGCGAAATCCAAAGGTTCACCGATTAAAGCAGTTGCGCTCGGACATCATGAAGGCAATGTCGTACTCGGACAAAACGGCCATGACCTGCATGACTTTAACAATAGTCACGATTACTCATTTGCGATTCCACACCGTTATTCGACGCATTATTTACTATTAGAAGAAATGCGCAAACAGCTCGATATTCACGATGGGCATTTTCATTATCACGAAATGGCACCCGCTGAAATGCCTGCCGCACTTAGTGAACAACGGATTGATGGCTATTCCGTCGCAGAACCGTTTGGCGCACTCGGTGAAAAACTCGGTAAAGGGCATTTGTTGCAGCATGGGAGCGACATTATGCCTGATGCATATTGTTGTGTCCTTGTTTTACAAGAAGATGTCATCAATCACCATCATCAAGCTGCACAACAGTTTGTGAGTGACTACAAAAAAGCGGGTTACCAATTAGATAATAAGCAACAAAGCGTCGACATTATGACCAAATATTTTAAACAAGATCGCAAAATTCTTGAACAATCTGCCCAATGGACGTCTTATGGTGATTTGACGATTCAACAAGAGGGCTACGATAACATTGTACAACTCGTTCAGTCCCACCATTTATTTGAGGCACCATCTTACAATCAATTTGTAGATGACACATTATACAAGAAAGGGTGATTCACTTGATAGGTTCCATATTCAAAAAATACTTACTCCCTTTCTACACTTTTGTGCTGTTCTTATTACTTTGGCAATGCGTTATTTGGATTGGCCACTATGAACCCGTACTCTTACCTGGCCCTGTACAAGTCGCACAAAGCATTGGTCAATTCATCATTACCGGGGAAATATTCGTGCACCTTGGCATCAGTCTTTACCGTTTTATCGTCGGCTTTTTGATTGCTGTATTGTTCGCTATTCCACTCGGGATTCTTTTAGGTCGCAACCGTCTACTCTACCAAGCCATTGAACCTTTACTTCAAACGATTCGACCGATTTCACCGATTGCATGGTCACCGTTTATCGTTTTATGGTTCGGTATTGGCAGTTTACCAGCCATTTTCATCATCTTTATCGCAGCCTTTTTCCCTATCGTTTTCAACACGATTAAAGGCGTGCGCACCATTGATGATCACTATTTGAAAATCGCTGACAATTTGAACTTACGTGGCTGGGCTCTATACCGTGACATTATTTTTCCTGGCGCATTTAAACACATCATGTCGGGCATTCATGTTGCAGTCGGAACAAGTTGGATTTTCTTAGTCTCTGGTGAAATGATCGGCGCACAATCCGGACTCGGTTTTCTCATTGTCGATTCCCGCAACATGTTGAATTTAGAAGATGTACTCTCGGCCATCTTTTTCATTGGTATTTTCGGTTTTCTCATCGACCGTATCATTAGTTATTTAGAAAGTCTGATTTTAAAACGTTTTGGAGAATCTTAATCCATAAAGGAGTGATAGGATGACAACGATTGAAACTTTAATTGAACAAGAATTAAACCCTTACTTAGTCGAAATTGATAACGGACAGTATTATGCACAAACATTTATTCAACATTTATTTGAAAACGGCCATTTTTCAAAAGATGACTTGAAACAAAATGCCTTAGTTGTTGAAAAGGTTGCCTATTCATGCCTGACAACAGCCTTTTGTTTATGGTGCCAACTCGCCTTTTCAACGTATTTAAAGCAAGCTACGCAACCGGCATTACACAATGATTTACAACAACAAATTTTATCCGGTCAAGCGCTAGGGGCAACAGGTTTATCCAATCCGATGAAGTCCTTCAATGCCTTGGAAACATTCAACTTAACGCATCATTACGAGGGCGAACAACTGATTGTGAATGGCCAACTTCCGGCAGTGAGCAACATCGACTATGACCACTATTTCGGTGCCATCTCACAAAATACAGAGACAAACGAACTCGTGATGTTTATTTTAAAAGCCAATACAGTTGGTCTCACACTTGAAGAAAAATCCAACTTCTTAGGGGTCAACGGTTCAGCCACTTACAGCATTGCATTCGATAATGTGACAGTGCCTGAATCACACATCATTACGAAAGATGCCGAACAATTTGCGGCGACCATTCGCCCACAGTTCGTCACATTACAAATTCCTATCGCATTAGGTGCCATTCAAAGTTCACTCGATTTAATCGACCAATTTTCAAACGCGCAAAACGGTATTAACGCGTATTTGGAATATGATGTCAATAGTTACAAAAAGCAGTTTGCAGCATTACGCGAACAATATTATACGTTGCTGGACAAAGCACAAGGTGACTTAAGCGATCATTTACTCAAAGTCGTTCAATTGAAAAAAGCGTTAGGTTATTTGTTACTTGAAGTGAACCAAGCGTCGATGGTCAATGGTGGATCTCGCGCCTATTCACCCAAAGCCCCTCAAGCGCGTAAGTTGAAAGAAGGCTTTTTCTTTGCGGCATTGACACCTACATTGCGGCATTTAGGTAAAATTGAAGAAACATTTCAGACGACATCGTTTCAGTAAGTAACGCGTCATATTGAGAGATAAATTTCTGACAACATCTCACCTGTCAAAGTTCCGACCCACATGTCAATCAATAAAAAAAGCAACGCTACTGTTTGAAAGTAACGTTGTTTTTTATCATTGATGTAGTGTCATCATGATACTCGTCACACTTCGCTATCATACCGAAAATGTAACATCTGTTACAAAATTCACTGGTTGAGTACGTTGGTCAACCCTTAGTATCATTCAGACAAGCCCAAAACCGAAAATGGTTCAGCAATCTACAATTCTACCGTTTTCGAGTAACAAAGTGCGTTTTCATGTTCTCCACACATCCTCCTACAAAGCCTCTTGTTATACATGTCGCATACTATGTTCTATACTAAATACATATCAAACTTACTTCTATTGCCAACAAAAGGTGGTCCTGTTTATGCAAGAAAAACTTTGGTCTAAAGACTTTATTTTTATCACGTTGACCAACTTTTTAATGTACATGATTCACTATATGTTAATCGTGACAGTGACGGTCTTCACAATTAATGAGTTCCATGCCTCTGAGAGTATCGGTGGCCTCGCTTCAGGAATTTTCATTATTGGCATGCTATTAGGACGTCTCGCTTCTGGACGTATAGTGGATTCGCTCCAACCTAAAAAAGTGCTCGTTTACGGCATTATTTTTTCAATTATCACAGTTGCACTCTATTTTGTAATGCAAACATTAGTGACATTATTAATTGTGCGTTTTATACATGGCGTCGCATTTGGCTTTTCTTCTACTGCGACAGGTACCATTTCGTCTCGCATTGTACCGGAAGCACGTAAAGGGGAAGGGATCGGTTATTATGCTTTAAGTGTGACAACCGCTTCTGCTGCCGGACCGTTTTTCGGTATTTTATTCAACCAATCATTCGGTTTCCGCTCTATCTTCTCACTTAGTTTAGGTGTAATTATATTAGCGTTTATCCTTGCACTTACGATTCAACCGTTGCCTAAAGTCGAAATGTCAGTTGAAAGTTCGCCTCCCAAAGGACTTCAAGCCTTTATCCAAAAAGATGCCATTCCGATATCTTTCGTATTAGCAGTGATTGGCGTTGCATATTCCAGTGTGTTGTCATTTTTATCTGTGTATACAGAAACGATTCATTTGCCGACTGCTGCAAGTTTCTTCTTTATCGTGTATGCCATCAGTACATTTGTGACACGGCCCTTTACCGGAAGAATCTTTGACCAACACGGCCCCAATGCGATTATGTATCCTGTCATCATAATTTTCGCGATAGGTCTCGTTATATTAAGCGGCGCACAAGGCTCATGGCTCATCGCATTATCCGCTATATTTATTGGTATTGGATACGGAACAATCGTGCCAAGTGGTCAAGCTATTGTTGTTCAGCAAGCGCCACGTCATCATGTTGGGCTTGCGACATCAACATTTTATATTTTTTTAGACTTCGGTGCAGGTTTCGGCCCATTTTTGTTAGGTTATATCATTACAATGTGGGGTTTCCGTGCACTTTACGTTGCGATGGCAGTATTATCCCTCATCGCACTCGCACTCTATTATTTCGTACACGGACGTCATGTCTGGTGAAAAAGTAAAAGCACTCAACGTCAAGCCTATCGCACGTTTTGTCAGCTTAAAAGCAGTCAGCGTAGATCCAAAACTCATGGGTATCGGTCCCATTTACGCCATTCCTCAAGTGTTAAAATCTGCCAACTTAACAATTGATGATTTTGATTTAGTTGAATTGAATGAAGCTTTTGCAGCCCAAACGTTAGCTTCTATGCGAGGAACAGGACTCAGTGCAGATAAGACGAATGTCAATGGTGGTGCAATTGCATTAGGCCACCCACTCGGTGCAACGGGGCAATGCTTACTGCACGTTTACTCTCTGAAATGAAAAAAAGACCAAACACACGCTATGGTATGGTGACCATATGTATTAGTGTTGGCATGGGGGCTGCCGGTATCTTTGAAATGGTACATGATTGATAAAGTACATGACTAGCATTGGAGAAAGCCTAAAACACAAAATGAAACGGAGTCAGACTTTATGCGTCTCAATCGCATAAAGTCTGACTCCGTTTGTTTAATGCATGTGCATAAGCGATTACTTTTGCACGTATGCCAATTGATGAATGGCTTTAAACTGCTTTCTTGTTATTTCATTCGCATGTGTCTTTTGATATTGTTGTCGCACTTTGAAACAACGTTTTTTAAGATGGACGTCCCGAAGTGCTTGTTTCAAATCAGCAGCCTCATTATCTTTTGAGAATAGATTTTGCGGTGCTGTATAAGTACGATTATGTGCAATCGCGTCATAACCTAAAATCAACATATCGTATTCAAAAGCTTTACGAACAGCGTCGATGATTTCACCCGCTTCATTGATATCTAAATAAATGTCGCACTTTTGATACAACTTTTCGACTGTACTTAATTCAATCGCTTGATACAATTTCACATTCTTATAACGTTCTAATTGTGTTAATTCTGATGACATTTCAGTCACTGCGCCAATATGAAATTGCGCAAATGGACAATCTTCTATAATCGAAGCAACGTGATGAATTTGATCTGTATTCGTCATTGTCACAATTTGTGGTTGATGCGTATTCTTGCCAACGTATTTGTACACATAACCCCCTTCACGAACCACAGCGTGTTGGTCATCATCCAATTGATTCGTAATCACTTGATACTCTTCTTTATCCGGTATGATAATATTCATTTCACGTAATCCTGTCTCTTTGTTCAAAATCAATTCCATATTTCCAGGGATATGCCCTCGACAATCTTCTTGCCAATAGAGGATATCATGTCCCTTATGTTTAAAACGATATAAAATTGAGAATGGTACACCTAAAGAATTAATGACAAAATGACTCAAATCAATTTCTAAAGCTTCTATAAAAAATGTGAAAAACTCAATATTACTCTCAAAATGATACTGTTGTCCTTGCCAATTCAACACAACGGCGCCCGCTAAAAAGTTTTGATAAATGACATCTTTACCCTCTTGATCAAAGTAACGTCGTAAAATCATTTCTCCTCTTAAATCATAAACCGTCTGCGCAAAAAGCACACCATGCTGCGTATAATGATCAACATATTGTAATTGTCCTTGTTGGTTAAACCATTCAACATCGCTCACATGTCGGCGCTTTTCTCCAGGGCGAAATTGTATCTCCGCACGCTTATGACTCATGTCCTTAACCCATGCCGATTCGTTATTCCCTTCAATTTCCCAAAATCTCGGTACAACGACCTCATTAAAATATAATGGTCGCCCATTTTTAGGTGCTTGATATTGTGCAAAAAAACGATAAGGTGTGATGACCTCTTCTGGTAAAAAGCCATCATCAACGAGGACGATTGTGGGTGCTTTTTGATCCGCTAAATTTAAAGAATCATATAATATACTTGTCTCTCTATCAAAATGTTCAAATAAGTTAACCATGTAGCACCTCTTCTATTAAGTCTTTCCACTTTTGTTGAATATTTTTTAATAAATACGGACGTGCAATTTGATACGAGGTCTCGTGTGGTTTTTTAGGTCCATCTTTAAAATATTGCACCATCGCTTTTGCAAGACGTGCAATGATGACGTCATTACCTTCTTCTTTAATATCAATCGGAATCAAATACCCATTCTCTCCATCTTGGATAAATGTAGGATTGCCATAATTAACATCAAACCCGAGCATCCCTAATCCTGAACCGACTGCTTCCATCAATGTTAATCCAAATCCTTCACTTGTCGAAGCAGCCGCAAACAATTCATATTGTGTATAAATCTCATCTAATTTGACGTGACCTAATAACTGAATATAATTGTCTGCTTGGTTCTCATCAATAATTTCTTGTATTTTTTCTCTTTCGCCACCTTCACCGTAGATATCAAAAGTGAGTTGTGGCACTTCTTTTTTAGCACTGATTGCAGCACGAACAAGCCAGTCAATATGCTTTTCACTCGCTAACCTTGAAGCAGTAATGATTGAAAAAGGCTTCCGCTTTCGTTTTGGATGCTTCAACACCTCTAAACTTCCTACAGGGATCGTATAGATTTTAGGTGTCGCATTCAAATACTTTTTAAATTGTGATGCTAAAATTTGATTTTGTCGATCCGTTGCAGTGATATAAAAATCTATCTCTTGATGATTGGTAAACTGATACTCGTAATAGTTATTCCATAAAATGTGATGGTCATCCGTCGCATTCTCACTGAAGTGTTCTGCATGGACCACCACGCCCACTCGACTTTCTCCACTGTTTTGCAACATCGCTTGTCCGACTTCCGTTGCACGATCAAATATGACAATATCATCAGCCGTTAATTTAAGTTTTTGAAAGAAATAAGCGACAAAATCTTCTCTTGTATAAAGTTTGGCATCTTTCATCGCATATACATGCGTCTCTTCATCGATATATTCTGTATATGCTACCGACCCGTCTTCATTATAAAATTGACGCATATAAAGTTTGGCTTTATTCTCAAACGGTGCATAATACTCAGAGAATGTTCGAACATAACTATAATAGTCTTTGCGTACGAGCTTTCCATCGATGACAAATTCCGCATAATCAACAATGTCCGTATTTTCATTTTTTAAGTAACACGTAATAAAACTTTCATTCTCGTTCATCGTTAACCATCTGACTTTTCCTGACTGCGTTTCTTCAATAATCGGTTCATGTACCGTGGCTTTAATATCATCAACAGTATATGTTGTCGGCGCGATTTTAATATCTGTAAAATATTGATAGAGCCAGATGACCTCCTCATCATGAAATCCGATATTCTCAGTCAATGTTTGAATATTTTCAGAACTCATAAACTCTAAAAAGACAAACTTTAATGGCGTATTTAAACCACGTAACAACTTGGCCCGATACATTTGTGCGTATTCAACACCACTACTCGCCCATCCAATCCCAAAATTAATATTATAAATTGTCAACTTGAAATCACCTCATCTAATTTGGAAAATGTACGATCAAACGATCATTTTTATCAAAACTTGTAATACTTTGACAAAGATACTTCACAATATCTCTTTTAATCGTGTCGGTCATTGTTTCAAACGACTCTAAAGCAACACGATGATACTCAAAAATAGGGTTACGTTTCCCATTTTGACGTGAATTTACGCTTGCTTTTAATTTTTGTAAATGGTCTACTTGTTTAATCCAGTTGCTATCTATTGCCTTTAAAATCGCTTTTTGGACAAAATGCATATATAAAAAAGGATTTAATTTGGATTGTTGGTACACCAATTGCGCTTTAAATAATTGCATTAAATATTGAACTATCGCTGCACGATCATTGAAAGGGAGCGATGAGAGTTCTGTTGTAAAGTGAAAGCTTAAATTTTTATAAATATACTCAATCAACCAAGCTTCAGTCACTTTGTTTTCCTTTACAAGTGCTGTGAATACATCTTGTGCTATCATCTCAAGCTGATGCGTGTCTACCTTCTCCAACGTTAAAACGCGATTTCGCTCTGCATAGATTAATTCGCGCTGTGCACTAATACTTTTTTCATATTCATTTGATGTTTCACGTGTCTGCATGCCTTGTTCTTCTGATACACGTTGCGCCCGTTGAACAATTTTCTTAACACGGCGTTGAAACACAAGGCTATTTTGGAGTGTATTTGAGTCAATTTGATTAAGTCGTTTCATATTCATCGACTTCGTATCACCCCAACGTTTGACGAGATAATCTTCAATTGAAATATAAATTTGAGAAGTACCTGGATCCCCTTGTCGACCGGATCGTCCTCTTAACTGGCGGTCAACACGACTATTCTCCATATGTTCACTGATAATGACAGCTAGTCCCCCTAATGCTTTCGCACCTTCTGCCAATTTAATATCTGTACCGCGTCCTGCCATACTCGTCGCTACAGTAACAGCCTTCAATTGTCCCGCTTCCGCTATCATTTGTGCTTCCTTAGCCACATTTTGTGCTATCAATAAATTATTTGGGATATCTAACTCAAAGAGCGCATTTGAAAAGTATTCCGCCATTTCTGCAGTACGTGTAATCACAAGTACCGGTCGTTGTTCCTTATATAACGTTTGGACACGCTCAATGATGGCAATATTTTTATCTTCAGCATTTCTAAAAACGCGATCCGGAAAATCTTGCCGTCGAATCGGCTTGTCTGTAGGGATTTGTACCACAATCTTAGTATATAAATCTAAGAACTCTCTTTCCCCTAACTTACTCGTAGCGGACATTCCAGAAAAAATATTAAACTGCTTAAATAAATTTTGAAAAGTAATCGTCGCCATCACACTCATATCCGACGTTATTTCAACGTTTTCTTTTGCTTCTAATGATTGATGTAATCCTGATTGAAGTTTAGTACCGGGCATCATGCGTCCTGTAATGCGATCAATCAAAATAATCTCACCTTGATGTACAAAATAATCAAAGTTATCTTCAAATAAGTGTCTTGCCCGTAATGCAAGGTTGATATTTCGCACTAAATCAAAATAAGGCGCTTCATAAATGTTGGCTACACCGAAATACGCATTCGCGGCATCAATCCCTTTATCCGTAAGCCATATCTCTTTTTTAGTCTTTTTCATTTCAAAGTGTGTTTTTTCTTCAAGTGTTTCTACAAAAGTTTTAACCACACTAAACAAGTTAGATTGCAAACGTGGCGCCCCAGAGATGACGAGTGGTGTTTGTGCAGAATCTAAAATAATAGAGTCGACCTCATCAATAATTCCATAATTGAGTTGAGGTAAAAATTTCGCTTCTTGACTATCCGCCAAATTATCAATGAGATAATCAAAACCGAGACGACCGCCTGTAGTATAAATAATGTCATGTTTGTAGATAGCTTGTTTTTCACCACGCTGATATTCATGGTTCGGATCTTCTACAAACCCTAAGGCAATCGTCAAACCAAGCCATTCAAAAAGTGGCTTCATTTCCAAAAAATCACGTTTAGCAAGATAATCATTCGTCGTAATCAGATAGGCCCCTTGACCAGACAATGCGTTGAGATATAGCGGCATTGTAGCAGTTAACGTCTTGCCTTCACCTGTTTGCATCTCAGCAATGTTGCCTTGATGTAATACAATCCCACCGAGTACTTGCACATCTTTCGGAAACATACCTAAAACACGCCAACTCGCCTCTCTTACAACTGCATAGGCTTCGGGTAATAAGTCATCTAACGTGACCTCTCCTTGTTGTAACTTCTTTTTAAATTCATATGTTTTTTGTTGTATCACACTATCTGGTAATTTTCGATAAGTCTCTCGATAACTATTGATACGTCCCAATATTATTTTAAGTCGTTTTAAACGTATTTCATTAATTGTATTGTGGATCTGATTCACCATCATTGTTCACCTCCGTTCGTCCATGCAAAATCCAAATCGTATAATCGATGACTCGGATTTCGTAACGTTTGGACGAGCGCTAATGCTTCTGTAAGTTCATCTTCACGCGTACCGTATATTACAACCTCCTCCGACTGATGAGGTATATCCTCAATACGCACATTATGAGATGTCACAAATGCTTTGCCCTTCATCTGCTTTGCCATCAAACACGCTATCGCATTAGAACGTGCATCATAGCCTATAAAATGCAGTTGACGATTTTCAGCTAAAGGTTTTAATAATTTGACCAACTTTAAAGCAGTCTCTGTATCCGTTGATGTATCCCAATGGTGTACCATCACACAGTTTTTAATATGGCGAATGGCATGTTGGCTTATCTCACGGTTTTCGACAAATAGCACATTGAGCAAAGAGATACGATGATTTTGATGATAGATGTCACTTACGACAAGATGGGTTTGTGCCGATCGAGCTTGCCCCTCACTAATGGAAATTTGACGAAATGTCACAGACTCTGAGGCAGCGTTAATCATTTGGACCTCATAATTAAAAGCACTCTCCGGTAAGATTACGTCAGCTTCATGCCCCTTAACAATTTGAAAATCACAAATCGTATTGTCCCGACGTTTAAAAATAATTTTAAAATAAATACCATTTTCAGGGACGACATCATAATCAAAATAAAAGTGATACAGTTGCCCTTTCTTTAAAATGGGTAACGTTGGGATTGTTTTATCTTTTTCAAAGTTTGTCATCATTTTCCATTCATGTATGACAATACCAGAGGGCATGAGTGCATTGTGAAACACGGTATCTGAATGATTAAATCGAAACTGCGTCCCATACATAAAGGTTGAGTCTGTAATTTGTGTCCATCGAATGTTAAAGTTATTTCCCTCTTTCATGTGTCACTCTCCCAAATCGACTCTCGAGAATCATATTGTAAAAATTAACAAACCAATTCGTAATTGTGGGTGTATCATCATTATGTCGCCCAGGGATACTTCGACTCATCACACGAACATGTTGACGAGACAACACAGGAAGCAACATACTAAATGCATGCAAATCATAGTCATCATCTTCCATATATGAAACTGCTACTGTCGTGTTTTTCAAATCGGATTGTTCTAAAGTATGCCAAAATTTTTGATTGAGTCGCTCTATTGCAGCGTCATCCATTGCTTTTTCATTTTTCATGAGTAAATCCAGTGCTGTGCCAAATTCCTCAGGACGTCTTAAACGCATATTTTTTGCAATACTTCCAATGTTGATCAACGGTTTACCTACCACAATAGCCGCCGGTTTCAACTGTGCACCATAATACAATGCACCGAATGAACCCATTGACAGTCCAGACAAAATAAGATCGTCATCTTTGAATCCAAGAAAATCTAACTTGTCTTTTATGACTTGAACAATATGATTTTCAAAAGATTTTGACCCTAAATAAAAGGCGCCTCCTTCTATTCTCGGATCTCCAATTAAAAGAAAGGGCGTTTTTAATTTACGCATCATGTAAAACCCTTCAAATCCTTCAGCAGTACGATAACCACTAAAATAGACATTGAGGGGTGGTTTTAAATCTCCGGGATCAAAGTAATGTATGAACTCTTCACGCGTTTCATCTACGTAGCGTTCTCCTCCTAAAATACATTGTCCCATTTCAAGGCGAGACCATCTTTTGTGAATCGCACCGATACGTAGTGTGCCCGTTCCTTTTGCCTTAGCACTAATCAAGATATATGCAGATTTATCGTCAACAGGTATTTCTAATGGCTTAGTGAGTTGCTTATGTGTTAATACAAACGTTCTATTAAACGTGTCTCTCGTACCAAATTCTAATAAACGAAATGTAAATGAAACCTCAACATTTCCAGTCACAGAGAATTCTGGCCATATTTGAATCACTTTATCATGATCGTAAAATAAATATTTTTGCCATGTTAAAATGGGTTTAAAGTCCACACCAAAGTCCCCTGTGAGTACTAATGCATTGTTCCCATCATAATAGGCATCGCCGTTAAACCTTGGATTTACAACACAACAAGATGGCGGGATTTTATCACCATATTGCCCAGGAAATGATAACGCGAGTAACTTATACAATCTATCATCGGGATTACGGTATTGAAAAGGTCGAATCATCCGTTGTCGAACGAGCGGATCATTTTGAAACTGAGTATCCCAAAATTGTTGATCAATGTAAGTACTATAGGGTGTGCTTATATGTTGTAATAATGTCATCAAAGGAAGAGAATAAGCCGTTTGTACAAAAATAAGTTCAAATTCTTTTGGTTTATTACTTTCTCGCATATACAATTCATCTGCCTCAGTCAATGGAAAATTCAAATATTGAAAGTCCACCTCATTTCTTGAAGCAAAATGATGAGAATAGTCTGTGCCTCCAATTTGTAACACTTTATATTTACGCGCCATTTTTATCCCGCAACCTCCTTTCATCTAATTGTGTTAAGATTTGACTGGATGAATAATGTTTTGCAAGTTTCATTGAATAAGAAAATGCTTGATTCCAGTTTTTCAAATGATTTAAAAAGTAATCTGTCGCAATAGACAAATCATTAATATCATTAATTAAATAACCATTCATGTTATGTTGCACGTAGTCAGTTGGATTCCGGTTAATTTGAGGTAATCCCGCACCAATCGAACAAATTTGAAGAAAAAGATCTGGTTCATGATTTAAATCGATAATAAGCCTTAAAGTTCGCACGACCTCGACTAATTGATTTTCAAATGGCACCGACTTTAAGTCAACATATGTTGTTTCTTCTTTATACATAATGTCTCGAATCATTTCAGGTGCTTGTTGCTTTTGATTTAATACTTCATTCATGCTTTTCATCGTTTCAGAAACCCATTGTGGTAAAATATCCGTCTGCTTGCTTAATAACACCACGCGTACTTGTGAATGTTGCTGCATCTCTTGCTCAAGTTGGCTCATCACATTTCTGAATGTGTCTTGACACATACCGTCAACCCACACGCCTATATTCATCTCATATAACTGACTACTCATATTCGCATTCACTTGGACGTCAAAGGGTGTAATACGTAAAAGCTGATTTTCGCTGTGAGATTGTTTTTGATATCGTGACAGCTTTTCAGTATTTTCTATCGTATCGACAAGCCAGTACTTAGCTTTTTCTATTGCTGACATACCATTTTCCTCAAGAGATGTTTTTCTTTGCTGAAAAATTGAGAAGCATAACTGTTCAGATGCAACATGATTCGCAATCATCGCATTATGACGAATATCAGACGCAGCGATTACCGTCTCAAAATCATCAGCGCGCTGTTTAAAATAACGTGAAAGCCATTCATCTATCACTTCATCCATGCTCAAATACACCTGATTGTTGAAAAGATGATAATAGTTGCGATGAATTTTAACTTCTCCTGAAATCAAATCCTCTTGCATCACCCAATCTCCATCAAGCGTCATATAAAAATGTCGTTCTGCTTCGCCTTGTTGATTGTAGGTCATCACACTTGAAAGATAACCCCTATCATCAAAAATATAACGATAGCGTTGTATATGATTCTCAAAAGATTCAATCCAAACAAGATAACCGTCCTGACTAAAATGTATATTTGAATATTGATGCTCCGCTGTAAAAGCGCGTATATAGGATGTTGCATAAATAAATTCGGTATCTTCAGGCCAGTCTAATGTACGATAATCTACAGATTGTGGTGTTTGATGTGTGAAACCTTGAATCGCATCAAACACCGACCAATAACCTGCATCAAACAAATCGTATCGGTGTAAAAATGTACGTAAATCTGGACTGTAATTCAATATCAACATTTCAAAAGGACGTTTATTTTTAACGTGCATCCCCATCAAACTAATCAAATCATCAAATTCTGTTTTCGATTTTTTAAAAAAAGCTGGTTTTGCATTACTTTGCCACCAATGCCCTTCGCTATACCAAGCTGGTATAAAAAACTTCATAATAAACGCCTCACCAATATTTTTTTAAAAAGCGCTGATACTTATCGAAATAGAGATATGTTTTAAATGTATCAGCGATATTAATAGCGATATAAACTAAAATTATCAATTGAACTGCTAAATAGATTTGTTGTGATAAATGTGGGATAAATAATGAACTATACAATGGAATACCAATAATTACTCCAACAATTAACGTTCCGAACCAGCATACCCTTCTAGCCATTTTATCGAGATAAGCAGCGGTCTCTTTACCCGGTCTCACATCCACAAAATAGTTTCCATTCTTTAAAAATTTTTTCGTATTCTGCTTTGTGTTGATTAATAAGCGTGACAAAAAGTAACCTAAAATCATCTGTAATAATAAGTAGGCACTGATTCCTATATAATGATCGAAGGAAAATATTCTAATATGATGTGGATGTCCTAAAGTAAACTTTAAAATCAAATTCACTATACTATTTAATAGGAAAAAAACAGACAAACTAATCATAATGGACAAACTTCCACCTGGATTAATTTTCCAGGCTAAATAATTGACTGTACTGTTATTTGAAATATCCATGATGTCTAGATAATCTGTACGGTATTCAACCAACTCAATCAATAATAAAGTAAACAGTGCCAAAATAATTAACACCACCACGATGATTAATTCATACGTTTCTATCTTCAATTTGGGACCTTGCTGATTAAAAATAGATCTCACAATACTCAACATTACGATTGGCATCGGCCCTGCAATGCCGTTCCTCACATTTTGATCAGCTAACCAGACCATCATCATTGCACCCGCTATTAAAATAAGTAATAAAAGTAGCATATTGAACTGCTTTAATTGACTATGGTAAACGAATTGATTTAAGACGAAGACACCTTGAATCACACTCAATGCCAAAGTCAGAAACTTTTCTTTAAAATGCTTTTCCGCCCGCGTTTGTCTCATAGATTTTTCAATATTTTTATAAGACCATAAACTAATAATCAGCATGGCTGTTAACCAAGGACCTAATCCAAGAGAAAAAACATTGAGTATAGACACATCTCCTCCCATATTAGACACAGCAAGCCTATAAAACCCATTATCATGGTGTCGCATTGCTTGCGCAGGGATGATGGGAACGTGGCTACCTAATATGTATATCAATAAAACAAAAATTGTGAATAATATTCTTTTGTGTAAAATTTTGTATTCGTATTGTTGGAAAATACGTTGAAATATATTATTTTTCACATTAACCCTCTTTTAAATAAAACATGGGGTCAAAGGGGCTAGCTTTGACCTGTATCATGTTAGCCCCTTTTACCATGTTTGAACTTCTTATTGTTCAGATGATGAATGATCATCCTTTTTGTCTTTTCGAGACTTTTTGATCAATCCAATTCCAGCTAACATTGCTGCAACTGCGCCAAACAATCCACTTTGACTCGTAGCTTGACCTGTGTCTGGTAAAGTTTCTTTTGTCACTTGTGCCTGTTTGTCAGTTGATTGCGCTGTATTGTGACTTGGTAACTGCATTGATTCAGAAGACGTCATTGAATGACTCGTGTTCTCATTCATAGATGCTGATGCACTTGTCGACGCACTTGTTGATGTACGCATTGATGCACTTGCTGATGTACTCATTGACGTACTTGTTGATGTGCTTGTCGAAGCACTCGTTGACGCACTCGTTGACGCACTTGTTGACGCACTTGTCGATGTACGCATTGATTGAGAATCCTTAACAGAAAGACTTACAGATAAGCTTTCATATGTCGATAAGCTGTTTGATGTACTTGTTGACATGCTTGTTGATGCGCTCATTGAGTTAGTCGCTGATAATGATGTACTTTCAGCAGCGTGAACTGACATTGATGTTGATGCTGATGCGCTTGTTGATACGCTTGTTGACGCACTTGCTGATGCTTTTTCTACCTCAGTTAATGAAGCAGATGCACTTGTCGACAACGATTCATGATTCGACAATGATGCTTTTTCACTTGCCATAGCACTGTTTGAAGCACTTACTGATTGACTGTTTACATTCGATGCAGTTGATGCTTTGTTTTCAGATGCAGTTGTTGACATAGACGCTGAAGCAGATGCACTTGCCGATGTACTCATTGACGCACTTGTTGATGCTTTTTCACCCACAGATGTTGATGTTGAAGCACTTTCAACTGCTTGTTGTGATGCTTTATCAAAACTTGATAAGCTGTTTGACTTAGAAGTTGATGCCGAATCACTTAATGAATGCTGTACAGATTGTTCTGCCGCTTTAGACATTGATGCACTTGCTGATGTCGATGCAACTTCTGATTGAGATTGTGACACTTTCGTTGAAGTACTTTCAGAAATCACTTGATTATTTGATGTTTGAGTAGATTGGCTCAATAATCCTGATTGACTTGATGAAGTACTTACTGATGCTGATGCAACTGTTGAATCACTTGATGAAGTACTTGCCGACACTGATTCTGATGCAACTGTGCTTGGTGATTGATGCGTTGTCATACTCGAAATCGCACTCGTTGACAATGATGTACTCATTGATGCGCTTGCTGATTGACTTCTGATGTCATTAAACAATAACGATAAGCTTGTCGAAGCACTTACTGATAATGACTGATTTGTTGAGTTATTATTAGAAATGCTTGTTGATACGCTCGACTTAACGCTCTCGACTTTAGAAGTTGAAGTAGAGTCACTTGCCGATGCTGAATCTACTTTAGACATACTTAATGACTGTTGCGTAGATGTACTTGTCGATAATGATTCGCTATGTTTATCATTCATCATATCGCTCGCTGATGTAGAAGCAGATGCTGATGCACTTTCTACAGCGTGTTGAGATGATGCATCACTTTGAGAAGTACTGATAGATGTACTTACACTTGCACTTTCAGAAGCACTCATCGTTGAAGCATCTGTGTTTGATTGATCAGCTGATAAGCTCATTGATTGAGAATTGCTGATTGCAGTACTCATTGATGTACTTGTTGATGCTTTTGCTGATTCACTTGCTTGTACAGATGATTGTACCGATGTCGAATCTGACGCTTTTACTGATTGCGCATTTGAAACAGCTGTGCTCATAGATGTACTGCTTTGAACTTGCATCGATTCACTCATCACTTGTGAAGTAGAAATAGATTGACTCTCTTTCGCACTTACACTTGCAGCACTTGTTGATTGCGTAACTTGAGAATAACTCGTAGACGCACTCACGGATTCACTCAACAATTCAGAAACATTTGTAGGCACTTTGTACGAATTGGACATACTCATCGATCCACTAATTACCGCACTTGGTAAATCTGATGTTGGTGGTTGACCTGTTGATGTTACTTTCGCTGATTCTGACTGACTTGTTGACGTGCTCATTGATGTTGATGTACTTGCTGATGTTGAAGCACTTGTCACACTTTCCGACATTGATGCCAATTGACTTGCCGAATTAGATTGACTTGTTGACATAGAATCACTTGTTGATGCTGATTCGCTCGCTTGACGTGCTGAATCTGATGCTGATGTACTTTCAGATTGTGACGTGCTTGTTGATGTTGAAGCGCTCTTAGCTTGTGATTCGCTTGTTGATGCAGACTCACTTGCTTTTGCCAACGATTCAGATGTTGAGCCACTTACTGATGTTGACTCGCTTTCAGATACTGATGCACTTGTCGATGCTGATTCGCTTGCTTGACGTGCTGAATCTGATGCTGATGTGCTTTCAGATTGCGACGTGCTTGTTGACGCTGATTCACTTGCTTTCGCTAATGACTCTGATGTTGATCCACTTACTGATGTTGACTCGCTTCCAGATACTGATGCACTTGTCGATGCTGATTCGCTTGCTTTTGCTAACGACTCTGATGTTGAGCCACTTACTGATGTTGACGTACTTTCAGATACTGATGCACTTGTCGATGCTGATTCGCTCGCTTGACGTGCTGAATCTGATGCTGATGTACTTTCAGATTGCGACGTGCTTGTTGACGCTGACTCACTTGCTTTTGCCAACGATTCTGATGTTGAGCCACTTACTGATGTTGACTCGCTTCCAGATACTGATGCACTTGTCGATGCTGATTCGCTTGCTTGACGTGCTGAATCTGATGCTGATGTGCTTTCAGATTGCGACGTGCTTGTCGATGTTGAAGCGCTCTTAGCTTGTGATTCGCTTGTTGATGCTGACTCACTTGCTTTTGCCAACGATTCTGATGTTGAGCCACTTACTGATGTTGACTCGCTTCCAGATACTGATGCGCTTGTCGATGTTGACTCGCTTTCAGATACTGATGCACTTGTCGATACTGACGCACTCTTAGCTTGTGATTCGCTTGTTGATGCTGACTCGCTTGCTTTTGCCAACGACTCTGATGTTGAACCACTCACTGACGTTGACGTACTTTCAGATACTGATGTGCTTGTCGATACTGACGCACTCTTAGCTTCTGATTCGCTTGTTGATGCAGACTCACTCGCTTTTGCCAACGACTCTGATGTTGAGCCACTTACTGATGTTGACTCGCTTTCAGATACTGATGCACTTGTCGATGCTGATTCGCTTGCTTTTGCTAACGACTCTGATGTTGAACCACTCACTGACGTTGACTCGCTTCCAGATACTGATGCACTCGTTGACGTTGATTCGCTCGCTTGACGTGCTGAATCTGATGCTGATGTACTTTCAGATTGTGATGTGCTTGTCGATGTTGAAGTGCTCTTAGCTTGTGATTCGCTTACTGATGCTGATTCACTTGCTTTCGCTAATGATTCTGATGTTGAGCCACTTACTGATGTTGACTCGCTTTCAGATACTGATGCACTTGTCGATGCTGATTCGCTTGCTTTTGCTAACGACTCTGATGTTGAGCCACTTACTGATGTTGACTCGCTTCCAGATACTGATGCGCTTGTCGATACTGACGCACTCTTAGCTTGGGACTCGCTCGTTGATGCCGACTCACTTGCTTTTGCCAACGACTCTGATGTTGAGCCACTCACTGACGTTGACTCGCTTCCAGATACTGATGCACTTGTCGATGCTGACTCGCTCTTAGCTTGTGATTCGCTTGTTGATGCAGACTCACTTGCTTTTGCCAACGATTCTGATGTTGATCCACTTACTGATGTTGACTCGCTTCCAGATACTGATGCGCTTGTCGATACTGACGCACTCTTAGCTTGGGACTCGCTCGTTGATGCCGACTCACTTGCTTTTGCCAACGACTCTGATGTTGAGCCACTCACTGACGTTGACGTACTTTCAGATACTGATGCGCTGTCAGATTGTGACGTGCTTGTCGATGCTGATTCGCTCGCTTGACGTGCTGAATCTGATACTGATGTGCTTTCTGATTGTGACGTGCTTGTCGATACTGACACACTCTTAGCTTGTGATTCACTTGTTGATGCAGACTCGCTTGCTTTTGACAACGACTCTGATGTTGAGCCACTTACTGATGTTGACTCGCTTTCAGATACTGATGCGCTTGTCGATGCTGATTCGCTTGCTTGACGTGCTGAATCTGATGCTGATGTGCTTTCAGATTGCGACGTGCTTGTCGATACTGACACACTCTTAGCTTGTGATTCGCTTGTTGATGCAGACTCACTTGCTTTTGCCAACGATTCTGATGTTGAGCCACTTACTGATGTTGACTCGCTTTCAGATACTGATGCACTTGTCGATGCTGACGCACTCTTAGCTTGTGATTCGCTTGTTGATGCCGACTCACTTGCTTTTGCCAACGATTCTGATGTTGAGCCACTTACTGATGTTGACGTACTTTCAGATACTGATGCGCTTGTCGATGCTGATTCGCTCGCTTGACGTGCTGAATCTGATGCTGATGTACTTTCAGATTGTGACGTGCTTGTCGATACTGACGCACTCTTAGCTTGTGACTCGCTTACTGATGCCGACTCACTTGCTTTTGACAACGACTCTGATGTTGAGCCACTCACTGACGTTGACGTACTTTCAGATACTGATGCGCTCGTTGACGTTGATTCGCTCGCTTTTGCTAACGATTCAGATGTTGAACCACTTACTGATGTTGACTCGCTTTCAGATACTGATGCACTTGTCGATGCTGACGCACTCTTAGCTTCTGATTCGCTTGTTGATGCAGACTCACTTGCTTTTGCCAACGATTCAGATGTTGAACCACTTACTGATGTTGACTCGCTTCCAGATACTGATGCGCTTGTCGATACTGACTCGCTTTCAGATACTGATGCACTTGTCGATACTGACGCACTCTTAGCTTGTGATTCGCTTGTTGATGCAGACTCACTTGCTTTTGCTAATGATTCTGATGTTGATCCACTTACTGATGTTGACTCGCTTCCAGATACTGATGGGCTCGTTGACGTTGATTCGCTCGCTTGACGTGCTGAATCTGATGCTGATGTACTTTCAGATGTTGAAGTACTTGTCGATGCTGATACACTCTTAGCTTGTGATTCGCTTGTTGATGCCGACTCGCTTGCTTTTGCCAACGATTCTGATGTTGAGCCACTTACTGATGTTGACTCGCTTCCAGATACTGATGGGCTCGTTGACGTTGATTCGCTCGCTTGACGTGCTGAATCTGATGCTGATGTACTTTCAGATTGTGATGTGCTTGTCGATGTTGAAGCGCTCTTAGCTTGTGATTCGCTTGTTGATGCAGACTCGCTTGCTTTCGCTAATGATTCTGATGTTGAGCCACTTACTGATGTTGACTCGCTTTCAGATACTGATGCACTTGTCGATGTTGAAGCGCTCTTAGCTTGTGATTCGCTTGTTGATGCAGACTCACTTGCTTTTGCCAACGACTCTGATGTTGATCCACTTACTGATGTTGACATACTTTCAGATACTGATGCACTTGTCGATGCTGACTCGCTCGCTTGACGTGCTGAATCTGATGCTGATGTACTTTCAGATTGTGACGTGCTTGTCGATGCTGACACGCTCTTAGCTTGTGATTCGCTTGTTGATGCTGATTCACTTGCTTTTGCCAACGATTCTGATGTTGAGCCACTTACTGATGTTGACTCGCTTCCAGATACTGATGGGCTCGTTGACGTTGATTCGCTCGCTTGACGTGCTGAATCTGATGCTGATGTACTTTCAGATTGTGACGTGCTTGTCGATGTTGAAGCGCTCTTAGCTTGTGATTCGCTTGTTGATGTTGAAGCGCTCTTAGCTTGTGATTCGCTTGTTGATGCCGACTCGCTTGCTTTTGCCAACGATTCTGATGTTGAGCCACTTACTGATGTTGACGTACTTTCAGATACTGATGCACTTGTCGATGCTGACACGCTCTTAGCTTGTGATTCGCCTGTTGATGTTGACTCAGTTGTCGATGTTGAGCTATCTGCATTGCTCACAGATTCTGACGCTAAAAGACTTATTGATTTTGATGTGCTCGCTGATGTACTTGCACTTGTTGCGCTTGCTAACTCAACTGTTGATTGTGATGTACTTGCCGATACTGAGTTGGCTTTCGACGTTGATGTACTTACACTGTTTTCTGATTCACTTGTTGATGTCATCACTGACGCTGATTGACGAACTGATGTTGATTGATTCGTTGAATCACTTGCACTTGCTGATACAGATTGTGATGCTTTTTCTGAATCTGATGTGCTCACTGACAATGATTGACTTTCTGCTGGTGTCACTGATGTTTGACTGCTCATTTCAGTCGATTCAGATGCACTCACTGATGCAGATGTACTTGTTGACGCAATATCACTTACAGATGCGGACGTACTTGCGCTTTCTACTGAATTTAATGCCGATGTGCTCGTTGATACTGACGCCTTCATTGATTCTGAAGTACTATTTTCAACAGACTCACTGATTGATGTTGATGTACTTGCTTGGTTTGTTGAATCTGTCATTGATGTGCTTACAGATGCCGATGCCACTGTTGACATTGAATCACTGATTGACGCTGATTCACTTGCGCTATTCGGACCTGTTTCACTTGTTGTCGAACCTGTTGTCGATGCTGAAGCAGACGCACTTGTTGATGTTGATGTACTCATCGATGTCGACTCGCTCGCCACTGTTGAAGTACTTGTTGATGCTGACGTGCTTGCTTGTGCTGCTACATCAGATGTTGATAGGCTCGTCGAGCTTGACGTACTCACTGACGCTGACGCACTCTTCACATTTGATTCACTTTCATGGCTTACTGATGCGGACATCGATGTACTTGTTGATTTCGAAGTACTTGCTGAAATTGATGCACTATTCATCGTTGAACCATTTTTGCTGCTATCAGATGCGGATGTGCTTTCTGATTGTGACGTGCTTGTCGATGTCGATGCACTCTTAGCTTGTGACTCGCTTACTGATGCCGACTCACTTGCTTTTGCTAACGATTCAGATGTTGAACCACTTACTGATGTTGACTCGCTTTCAGATACTGATGTGCTCTCAGATTGTGACGCACTTGTCGATACTGACGTATTCTTAGTTTCTGATTCGCCTGTTGATGTTGACTCAGTTGTCGATGTTGAGCTATCTGCATTGCTCACAGATTCTGACGCTAAAAGACTTATTGATTTTGATGTGCTCGCTGATGTACTTGCACTTGTTGCGCTTGCTAACTCAACTGTTGATTGTGATGTACTTGCCGATACTGAATCTGCTTTCGACGTTGATGCACTTACACTGTTTTCTGATTCACTTGTTGATGCACTCACTGACGTTGATTGACGCACTGATGTTGATTGATTCGTTGAATCACTTGCACTTGCTGATACAGATTGTGATGCTTTTTCTGAATCTGATGTGCTCACTGACAATGATTGACTTTCTGTTGGTGTCACTGATGTTTGACTGCTCATTTCAGTCGATTCAGATGTACTCACTGATGCAGATGTACTTGCTGACGCAACATCACTTACTGATGCCGACGTACTTGCGCTATCAACTGAATTTAATGCTGATTCGCTCGTTGATACTGACGCCTGCATTGATTCTGACGTACTATTTTCAACGGATTCACTCACTGACGTTGACGCACTTGCTTGGTTTGTTGAATCTGTCATTGATGTGCTTACAGATGCTGATGCCACTGTTGACATTGAATCACTAATTGACGCTGATTCACTTGCGCTATTCGGTCCACTTGTTGTTGAACCTGCTGTCGATGCCGAAGCAGACGCACTTGTTGATGTTGATGTACTCATCGATGTCGACTCGCTCACCACTGTTGAAGTACTTGTTGATGCTGACGTGCTTGCTTGTGCTGCTACATCAGATGTTGATAGGCTCGTCGAGCTTGACGTACTCACTGATGCGGACGCACTCTTCACATTAGATTCACTTTCATGGCTCACTGACGCAGACGTTGAAGTACTTGTTGATTTCGAAGTACTTGCTGAAACCGATGCACTATTGATAATTGAATCATTCACTGATGTTGATTCACTCACTAATCGTTGCGATTCAGAAACTGATGCACTTGTCGATGTTGACGCACTCTTAGCTTGTGATTCGCTTGTTGATGCTGATTCACTTGCTTTTGCCAACGACTCTGATGTTGAGCCACTTACTGATGTTGACTCGCTTTCAGATACTGATGCGCTTGTCGATACTGATTCGCTCGCTTGACGTGCTGAATCTGATGCTGATGTGCTTTCTGATTGCGACGTGCTTGTTGATGTTGAAGCGCTCTTAGCTTGTGACTCGCTCGTTGATGCCGACTCACTTGCTTTTGCCAACGATTCTGATGTTGATCCACTTACTGATGTTGAAGTACTTTCAGATACCGATGTGCTTTCTGATTGTGACGTGCTTGTCGATGTCGATGCACTCTTAGCTTGTGACTCGCTTACTGATGCCGACTCACTTGCTTTTGCCAACGACTCTGATGTTGAGCCACTTACTGATGTTGACTCGCTTCCAGATACTGATGCACTCGTTGACGTTGATTCGCTCGCTTGACGTGCTGAATCTGATGCTGATGTACTTTCAGATACTGATGTGCTTTCTGATTGTGACGTGCTTGTCGATAATGATTCACTCTTTGCTTGTAATTCACTTGTTGACGCCGATGTGCTCATAGAGTCAGAGATACTAGTTGACATTGATTCACTCTTTGCTTGTGATTCACTTGTTGACGCTGATGCACTCTTCTCTGCTGATGCTGAGTTCGATACAGACTCGCTATTTGATGTCGACTCACTTTGTGATGCTGACTCGCTCAATGATCGTTGCGATTCAGAAACTGATGCGCTTGTCGATACTGATTCGCTCGCTTGACGTGCTGAATCTGATGCTGATGTACTTTCAGATACTGATGTGCTTTCTGATTGTGACGTGCTTGTTGATGTCGACGTACTCTTAGCTTGTGACTCGCTTGTTGATGCTGATTCGCTCGCTTTTGCTAACGATTCAGATGTTGAACCACTTACTGATGTTGACTCGCTTTCAGATACTGATGTGCTTGTCGATGCTGATGCACTCTTAGCTTGTGACTCGCTTGTTGATGCAGACTCACTTGCTTTTGCCAACGATTCTGATGTTGAGCCACTTACTGATGTTGACTCGCTTCCAGATACTGATGTGCTTGTCGATGCTGATTCACTCTTTGCTTGTGATTCGCTTGTCGACACTGATTCACTTGCTGCTGTCGACGCTGACTCACTCGCTGATGTCGATGCTGCTGTCGACGCTGATTCACTCTTAGCTTGTGATTCGCTTGTTGACACTGACTCACTTGCTGATGTCGATGCCACTGTTGACACTGACTCACTTGCTGCTGTCGATGCTGCTGTTGACGCCGAGTCACTTGCTGATGTCGATGCTGCTGTCGACGCTGACTCACTTGCTGCTGTTGATGCTGCTGTCGACACTGATTCACTTGCTGATGTCGATGCCGCTGTCGACGCTGATTCACTTGCTGATGTTGATGCCGCTGTTGACGCCGATTCACTTGCTGCTGTTGATGCTGCTGTTGACGCCGATTCACTTGCTGATGTCGATGCTACTGTCGACGCTGATTCACTCTTTGCTTGTGATTCGCTTGTTGACATTGACTCACTTGCTGATGTCGATGCTGCTGTTGACGCAGATTCACTCGCTGATGTCGATGCTGCTGTCGACGCTGATTCACTTGCTGATGTCGATGCCACTGTCGACGCTGACTCACTTGCTGATGTCGATGCCACTGTCGACGCTGATTCACTCGCTGCTGTCGATGCTGCTGTCGATGCTGCTGTTGACGCAGATTCACTTGCTGATGTCGATGCTGCTGTCGACGCTGACTCACTCGCTGCTGTCGATGCCGCTGTCGACGCCGATTCACTTGCTGATGTCGATGCTACTGTCGACGCTGATTCACTCTTAGCTTGTGATTCGCTTGTTGACACTGACTCACTTGCTGATGTCGATGCCACTGTTGACGCTGATTCACTTGCTGATGTTGATGCTGCTGTCGACGCCGATTCACTTGCTGCTGTCGATGCTGCTGTTGACGCCGAGTCACTTGCTGATGTTGATGCTGCTGTCGACACTGATTCACTTGCTGATGTTGATGCTGCTGTCGACACTGACTCACTTGCTGATGTCGATGCCGCTGTCGACGCCGATTCACTTGCTGATGTCGATGCCGCTGTCGACGCTGACTCACTCTTAGCTTGTGATTCGCTTGTTGACACTGACTCACTTGCTGATGTCGATGCCACTGTTGACACTGATTCACTCGCTGATGTCGATGCTGCTGTCGACGCTGATTCACTTGCTGATGTCGATGCTACTGTCGACACTGACTCACTTGCTGATGTCGATGCCACTGTCGACGCAGATTCACTCGCTGCTGTCGATGCTGCTGTTGACGCTGATTCACTCTTAGCTTGTGATTCGTTTGTTGACACTGACTCACTTGCTGCTGTTGATGCTGCTGTTGACGCAGATTCACTTGCTGCTGTTGATGCTGCTGTTGATGCTGCTGTCGACGCTGATTCACTCTTAGCTTGTGATTCGCTTGTTGACACTGACTCACTTGCTGCTGTTGATGCTGCTGTTGACACTGACTCACTTGCTGATGCCGATGCTACTGTCGACGCTGATTCACTCGCTGATGTCGATGCTGCTGTTGACGCTGATTCACTCGCTGCTGTCGATGCTACTGTCGACGCTGATTCACTCGCTGCTGTCGATGCTGCTGTTGACGCTGATTCACTTGCTGATGTCGATGCTGACTCACTCGCTGATGTCGATGCCGCTGTTGACGCCGATTCACTTGCTGATGTCGATGCCACTGTTGACGCTGATTCACTCGCTGCTGTCGATGCTGCTGTTGACGCTGATTCACTCGCTGATGTCGATGCTACTGTCGACGCTGATTCACTCTTAGCTTGTGATTCGCTTGTTGACACTGACTCACTTGCTGCTGTTGATGCTGATTCACTCGCTGATGTCGATGCTGCTGTCGACGCTGACTCACTTGTCGATACTGACGTACTAACAGATCCTGACGCTAAAAGACTTGTTGATGTTGACGTGCTCTCTGATGTTGATGTACTCATAGAGTCAGAAGTACTTGTCGACGCTGACTCACTTTCTAAGCTTTCTGAGTTCGATAACGATTCGCTTGTCGAAACCAATTCGCTCTCCTCTGTCGATACTGAGTTTGATTCCGATGTCGATGCCACTGTTGACATTGACTCACTATCTGCTATCGATTTTGATGTCGATGCCGCTGTCGATGCTGACTCGCTCGCTAAACGTTCCGAGTTTGACTTCGCTGTACTTGTCGATGCTGACTCGCTCGCTAAACGTTCCGAGTTTGACTTCGCTGTACTTGTCGATGCTGACTCGCTCGCTAATCGTTCTGAGTTCGATTTCGCTGTGCTTGTCGATGCTGACTCACTTGCTAAGCGTTCTGAGTTCGACTTCGCTGTACTTCTAGACGCTGACTCTCTTGCTATACGTTCTGAATTCGACTTCGCTGTACTTCTAGACGCTGACTCTCTTGCTATACGTTCGGAGTTCGATTTCGCTGTGCTTCTAGACGCTGACTCTCTTGCTATACGTTCTGAGTTTGACTTCGCTGTACTTCTCGACGCTGACTCGCTCGCTAATCGTTCGGAGTTCGACTTCGCTGTGCTTCTAGACGCTGACTCTCTTGCTATACGTTCTGAATTCGACTTCGCTGTACTTCTAGACGCTGACTCTCTTGCTATACGTTCGGAGTTCGATTTCGCTGTGCTTCTAGACGCTGACTCTCTTGCTATACGTTCTGAATTCGACTTCGCTGTACTTCTCGACGCTGACTCTCTTGCTATACGTTCGGAGTTCGACTTCGCTGTGCTTCTAGACGCTGACTCTCTTGCTATACGTTCTGAATTCGATTTCGCTGTACTTCTAGACGCTGACTCTCTTGCTATACGTTCTGAGTTTGACTTCGCTGTACTTCTAGACGCTGACTCTCTTGCTATACGTTCTGAATTCGACTTCGCTGTGCTTCTAGACGCTGACTCACTTGCTAAGCGTTCTGAATTCGATTTCGCTGTACTTCTCGATTCCGACTCTTTCTTCGCTACCGATGCTGATTTAGACGCTATAGTGCTTATCGATTCTGATACACTCTTCGCTATCGATGCTGATTTCGATGCTTCAGTAGATTGACTCTTCGCTATCGATTGAGATACCCTTTGAGATTCAGCCGCAGATTGACTCTCAATCAGACTCGTCGATTGTGCTTTTTTCAATGATGTCGATGCAACACGACTTTGCGAAATTGATTTTGCTTCTCTAGGGTGATACTTCTTAAATGGATCCGTATCTTTAATAACATCTGTAAAATAGTTTTTCCCTGTTCCACTACCAACAGCTTTATCATATGTACCATATGGTGTGAATTCATAACGTAAGTTACCATCTGGGTTTAAGATAGGTACTTCAATGACAGCCGTTAAACCATAACCATCCCTAAGATCCCCTGGGGCCATTTTACCCGTAGTCCAATGATAACCCTGTTTTGGATTCCCTTGTATTGGAAGTCTTTCAGGATGTGTATTAGGTTTAGTAACAAATTCGCTTTGATATCCTTGACCTGTTAAACCTTGTGTAACATGAGTTGGTTTTCCATAACCTGGTCCAAGCTTCAACATACTAGTGAAATTTTCAGTCGTATTCTTAAGTACAGTATTGTTATATCGTAAATGTTGATATGACTCAGTAGACGCTGTCGTTGGGTCATCATAAGATACCGTGTATTTGAAGATAGCGTTATGACCATCACTTTCCACTTGTAATTCATAATAGACGTATATATCACCGGCAATAACCGTACTATTACGCGGATCCTTACCCTTACCATGGTGTCTTATCTTTTCATGTTTCTGTGCAAGTGCAACTCTAAACGCAGTGTCTCCCATTTCTGTAGCTACCGGGTTGACTGGTGAAACAACTGAATTTAAGACTGGTAATTCAGATGTGGGTGCTACTGATAACGACTGTGATGACGATTCAGATACTGATTGGCGCTCTACTTGAGATGTGCTTGTAGATGATGCTGAATTTTGAATTTTCTGATTCATTGACGTAGAAGTTTTGCTATCACGGTGAGATGTACTTTCTTGTGAAGCAGATTTTGAACCTTCTATTGTTGAATGGTCATGTTGATCAGAATGAGAAAGCTGTTTATCAGCAGATGGCTTTTGATCAAGTTCTGTTGACTGCGATACGGATGTACTCACAGAGATAGATTCAGATGTTGATAATGATGTTGAGGCTGAAACACTTTCTACATCTTTCTGACTATTTTCACTTTCAGATGTGACCTCACTGCTACTTTCAGCAACACTTGAGCTACCACTTTCACTAGAGACCGAATTATCTATAGCAATAGATGTTTGGTCCCCGATTGTTTGACTCTTTGTTGCTAATTCAGAAGTCATAGGTGCATCTGATGCGGCGAACGCTTGTTGGTCATGCAACATGTTAACAGTAAACATACCCCCAGCGATGGCAGTGGTTTGCATCGCATGCTTTTTAACTTTTTCACCAAAGCGCGTTGTGACTTCGCCCTTTTCATTTTTTACAATATCTCGACTCAAAAAGGGTAAACCCAAGGCTTTTAAGAGTTGTACCTCTTTAATACCGGCTTTTACCCATTCCTTTCCAGATTTGTAAAGTTTCACTCTTGCTTTTTCTTGTCCTAAACTTTTTTTAAATTCCCTAAATTTTCTTGTCATTGCAAAACTCCCATTAAATAATTTCCATAAAACTAGAACTTGTCATCGCAGCCTATATAAGATAATAATACCTTTCATTTCATCGCGCAATAGAATATTAATCGTTATCTAATTTAGAATATAATCTAATTCTTGATTTGAAAATCTAGATATATATAAATACTTTTTATTTCTTTGTATGGAAATTTGTATTTGTAAATTTTAGGGAATCGTCTTTGAAAAAATATAGAAAAATAAAAGACTTCATTGATGTTTAACTTACGTAAGTTGTGTTTATATAGACTACGATTATATAAACGACGTCTAATAAAATATTAAATTTATACCATTAAAACGTACAATTGACTACTAAATTATTTAAAAAAACGCTTTCGTCATCATACTTAACCTTTGTCACGTGTTGGATGACATTAATTTTCACAACCTCACAAATCATACGGAACTTCTATTTTTTGTTAGGGCATATTGCGCATTTATATAGTAAAATTTTGAAATTACCTCAAATGAATAGAAAAAGCATTGATTCATACCTTTATTAGCCTTATTATTGAATTAACGATTCAAAAAAGATGGCTCAAACTTATGATGACTTTATACTTTAATGGATGTTTTATATGTGTGTGATTCGTTTTCGTTATGTATAAAAATGTATTATAATAAAGTATGGAGTCATTTTAAGGACTGTGACATCAATCATATTTACTCAGGAATATGATGTGTATTCCTTACTATACAAACAATGAAAGGTGATTATGTATGCCAACTCAATCAGATTCAAAAGACATCGTCATTATTGGTGCCGGTGTACTTAGTACGACATTCGCCTCAATGATTAAAGATTTAGAGCCGCATTGGAATCTTAAATTATATGAGCGTTTAGATCGTCCAGGTGTGGAAAGTTCAAACGAACGCCACAATGCCGGTACAGGTCACGCTGCACTTTGTGAATTGAACTACACTGTAAAACAACCAGACGGTTCAATTGACATCGAAAAAGCAAAAGAGATTAACGAAGAGTTTGAAATTTCTAAACAATTCTGGAGCTATCTTGTTAAAAGTAAAAACATTGATACACCAAGAGATTTCATCAACCCACTTCCTCACATTAGTTTTGTAAGAGGGAAAAATAACGTTCAATTCTTAAAAGATCGTTACAACAAAATGAAGGCATTCCCAATGTTCGACAATATCGAATACACTGAAGATATTGAAGTCATGAGAAAATGGATGCCACTGATGATGCAAGGTCGCAATGCTAGTGACATCATGGCTGCAAGTAAAATTGATGAAGGTACTGACGTTAACTTTGGTGAATTAACACGCAAAATGGCAAAAAGTATCGAAAATCATGACCATGCGGACGTACACTACAACCACGAAGTTAAAGACTTCAACCGTCGTTTAGATGGCAAATGGGAAGTAACGATTGTTAACCGCAATACTGGAGAAAAACAAGTTCAACTTGCTGACTACATCTTCATTGGTGCTGGTGGCGGTGCGATTCCTTTATTACAAAAAACAGGTATCCCTGAAAGTAAACACTTAGGTGGTTTCCCTATTACAGGTCAATTCTTAATGTGTACAAACCCAGATGTTATCGAAGAACATGGGGTGAAAGTTTACGGTAAAGAACCCCCTGGTACACCACCAATGACTGTACCGCATTTAGATACACGTTACATTAACGGTCAAAAAGCATTATTATTCGGACCTTTCGCAAGCATCGGCCCTAAATTCTTGAAAAATGGTTCAAACTTAGATTTATTCAAATCAGTTAAACCATACAACATCACAACTTTACTTGCTGCAGCTGCGAAAAACTTACCATTAATTAAATACTCAATCGATCAAATCTTAATGACAAAAGAAGGTTGTATGAACCACTTACGTACTTTCTACCCAGAAGCAAAAGATCAAGATTGGGAATTATACACAGCAGGTAAACGTGTTCAAGTCATTAAAGACACTAAAGAATACGGAAAAGGATTCATCCAATTTGGTACTGAAGTGGTGAACTCTGAAGACCATACTGTTATCGCTTTACTTGGCGAATCGCCAGGGGCTTCTACATCTGTTTCTGTCGCACTTGAAGTGTTAGAAAGAAACTTTGCTGACTACGAAGCTGAATGGAAACCTAAGTTACAAAAAATGATTCCATCTTATGGTAAATCATTAATTGAAGATGTTGACTTAATGAGAAAAACACGTCAACAAACTTCTAAAGACTTAGAATTAAACTATTACGAGTAAAGGAGTTGCCAATATGAAAAAATTAGTTATCGTTGCAACTGTACTCACTGCAGCATTTTACGCTTTAAAACGTTATCAACAACACGTGAATAAAGCACCAAATATTGAATACTAAAGCATGCAAAAAGCCCGACATTTCTATGACAGAGATGTTGGGCTTTTCTTATGTGCTATTCGTCCTCTTTACGTACTAAGTCTTCCACTAAGTCATGATAAAATTTTTGTAATTCTACACCTGGATGATGCCAATCAAGTGTGTCTCCACCAATGAAATCGACATGATCCCAACCATCCAAAATCGGTGTCACTTGCCAAACACCTTTCATAATATCTGAATCAAAGTTAATATACTGATACGCTTCATCTCCAGGGAATTGTGAGGAAATGACTGAAACGAGACCATCATTCACTCGCCACTCCGGATCAGCTGTCGCACCAATAAGGTCAGCAGTAATCCAATATAAGCCATACAAATATGCATCGGCTATTTGTGTATCGAATATCGTGCCATTTGTCGCTGCGCCAGTATACGACTTGTAATAAATGTCAGGATTCAAATCTACACGCGCATTCAATGTTCTTGCACCTTCACGTGTGAGGTCATAAAGTGCTGTATCTGTTGAAGTGAACAGTGGGCTTTGACTCGCGCGTTTTACATATTCACTGTACGTCTCGCCTTCTCTTTGTATTAAACCCCATTGTCTCAAACCATAATCAATTTCTTTGTTTGTACTACCGCGCATCATATTCATTTGGTATAAGAGACGTTTAACGAAGTCCGTATTACCTAAATCATCAGCAGCCACTGTGCCTCTAAGTGGTGTCGCAATCGTCGTAATCGAAGTAATCATGTCTTTGTGGTTACCCATAAACAAATCACTTAGCGTCCCACCATGTTTTTCATAGTCATCTCGCTCTTCTTGATCCCCATTTCTGATTAAATCTTCAAACAAACGAATCGTCATCCCCCCCATACTATGACCGACCAAGTGAATTTTTTGACCTGGTGCCCAATCTGGTAAAATCCCTTCATACGTTCTACCATAACGCGCGTGTCCATATTTTTTAGCATGTGCGGCTCCGTAGTCCACCACGCCACCTTTAATGTAAGCATAAAGTTCAGCAGCACGGTCCCAGTTACTACCATAAGCACTGACACTCGCTTCAAACACGTTGTAACCCGCATTGCGCAAGTCTTCAATCATTTTGTATTTCGATCCACCCCAGTAGTTCGAACTTTCAGGCGCATTGTCACCGGTAAAACCATTAAAACCATGCACAAAAATAATCGGGTCTGCATTTAAATAGTCGCCCTTAACGATAGATTTGACTTGTTCAGCAAGCGTCGGTGCAGCTTGCGCTTGAGTCTGTCCTTCCGATGTCGCTTGTCTTGCAGGCGGTGTCGTCACCTTTGACTTTGGCGCAACGATCTTTTTATCTTTGTCTGCTGATTTTGTTTGAGGCTTCTGCGCTGTTGCTTTATCTTTGCCTTGTCGATCGACTACCGAGTATTCTGGGTCTACTTCTGGTTTTTGCTTTTCATCATCTCGCTTCACGACTGAATATTCCGGGTCTATTTCTGGTTTTGGCTTTTCACCATCTCGCTTCACGACTGAATATTCCGGGTCTACTTCTGGTTTTGGCTTTTCATCATCTCGCTTCACGACTGAATATTCCGGGTCTACTTCTGGTTTTGGCTTTTCACCATCTCGCTTCACGACCGAGTATTCCGGGTCTATTTCTGGTTTTTGTTTTTCATCATCTCGGTTTACGACTGAATATTCCGGGTCTATTTCTGGTTTTTGTTTTTCATCATCTCGCTTCACGACTGAATATTCCGGATCTACTTCCTGCTGTGACTCTGGTTGCGATACGTTTGGTGTTGATTCAGTAGGACTATCTTCTAATTCTGTAGGTGAGGAGATTTGAGGAAATGTTTGATCATTGCTGGTTGTTTCCGATGCAGACGTATCGCTGTCGCCAGATGTGACGGGTTGACTTTTAAGTTGTACTTCCAACGAGGCTGAGTCGTTAGTAGTTGGTGTATCATTCGATTCTTGTGGCTTTTGAGTGATGTCTTGTTGTTGGACATCTACTACTTGTGCGTCATTCGATTGTGCATTTTCAGCTGCTTGTCCATCTTGCCCCGCGATGATAAACAACCCCGTGGCAATCATAACGGAAGAAACACCCATGGATCGTTTTCTAAGTGCAAAAGTGTTACGTTTATTGAATTTCTGCAATTTTATTCCCCCTTAAATTGGATTTACCATGTTATTAATATACCAAATGAACATATCAAAATATTCAACTTTTGCCTAACTGTATTATTCTTATGCTTAACTGTTAATTTATATTATGTTTTACATATTAGTTATATAAAACCCTTTCAATACGCCAAAAATGTTGTTAGTTTCTATATATTTAATAATTAGTTAATAGCAATTGGAAATGGCAAACTATAAAATATAAGAATAAATTGATTTGATTTAATTGGGAGGCACACCATGGCTTTTATTATTTTACTGATTTTCTTTATTATTCGTCTGTTTAGCCTTGCTATTTCTATCAAGCATTCGAAGCAACTTGTTCAACAAGGCGCGCAAGCTTACGGCGAAAAAAACTCGAAATGGCTAGCAATCACACATATTTTAATTTATGTCGGTGCAGCAATTGAGACGTTATTGAACCATGACACATGGCGTTTGATGAATACTGTAGGTCTGATTATCCTTATACTGGCTTACCTTGTTTTATTCCACGTTATTAAAACTTTAGGACCGATTTGGACATTGAAATTGTATATTTTGCCAGACCACCCTATCATTCGTTCAGGCTTATACCGCATTACGAAACATCCGAACTACTATTTGAATATTATTCCAGAATTAATCGGTGTTCTGTTGCTTACTCATGCGACATACACATCTATCTTATTGATTCCGTACGCTTACTTCTTGTTCGTTCGTATTCGCCAAGAAGAAAAGCTCATGTCACTATAATAATTAGCACATGTTGAAGGCTTTCATGCTCCATTTCGACATGTGTTTTTTATTTTTCAAGATATCTTTCTGAACTGGTGCCCACTTTGATCACACCGTATTCTTACCATTATATAGTGCATTTTTTATAAACAGGGTAAACACATCATACCATTTATTTTAATCAATCTTTTATTTTATTAGAATTTATTGGTTGTATTTAAATTTCAAGATTACTCCAGTTTCTCAAGCAAAACAACACTAAACACTCTGAAATACATTTCTATGTTGACTTGTTATAATAGGAAGAAAGTTAATCATCTATCTTGTTGAAACGAAGGAGGATTTTTTATGGCAAAAGTAACCATTATTGCAGGCGGTCAAAAAGTGGCATCACGTCTGACAGGTGTCATCCATTATGCAGAACGTTATCTCAATCAAGCGGGTATTGATACGGAAGTGATCCAAGTCCATCAACTCGACGCAAAAGCATTGATGACTGCTGACTTTACGAATGAATCTATTCATGCCACACATCAAGCTATTGAAGCATCAGATGGCATTATCATCGTATCTCCTGTATTTAAAGCCGCTTATTCAGGTATTTTAAAAACATATCTCGATTTACTACCTCGTAGCGCTTTCGCTGGCAAAACTGTATTGCCTTTAGCTGTCGGAGGTTCATTTGCGCACGTGTTGGCACTCCAATACAGTTTAGACCCTGTCATTAAAGAACTCGGTGCCGATACGATTCATAAAGGTCGCTTCATCTTAGACCAACACATCACATATAACGAAGACGGCACATATGCATTCGATCAAGAAGCTGACGACGCATTAAATAAAACATTGAAAAAATTTGTTAACGATAAATCACAAGTTACGGATTAATCCAAATTAAAAAGGAGACTCAACTTTGATGGTTGGGTCTTTTTTTATATCTAATTTAATGCTATCTACGGTTTTTCCGTAAATAAAAATCGGAAATTCGAAAAATATAGTATAATAGTGAAGGTAATAGCAGAATAATCTATTAATTAAAGTGAGGTGGTAGGGATGTATATACTGTACGCCAAAGTAGAAGGGATTAAGAATTTTGAAAATGATACGTTTGAAATAAACTATACAACCAATAAAAGAGTGAGTGCAGAAGAAGTCGGTGAAAATGTCACAAGGATTAAAAATTCTTTGTATAAATTAAATACGATTGCCATAACGGGTAAAAATGCTTCTGGAAAAACAACCGTATTAAATATTATTAAGGGAATACAAGACATTTATTTAAATAACGAAAGTTTAACGACTGACAATAGTTTAGTGAGATATCTCAAACCAACTGCAACCATTCACGTCAAAATTTTTGATGAAGCTTATATTTATTCAATTCAATCTCATGTGATTAACAGTAAAGATGACGTATATTTTGAAAATGAAATCATTAACCGATTAAAAGTAACAAGTAAGTTTAATAAGAAATTATATGATGATGAACGTAACTATGAAAGTTTCTTATCTAGAAAAAAACTGGATACTGATTATCTAAAAAAGGAAGATTCCATCTTTTCAGGGATATTAAATCAAAAAGAAGCGTTAAATAAATCGTATGACTTAATCATGCATACTAACTTCAATTTCCTATCATATTATAGCGAAAGTATGTCAGAGGATATGGTGAAATTATTGGATTCAGGTATTGAGGAATTTACAAGACAATCAGATATGAGTGAAAATGATAAAATGCCTAAGTTTAAAATTAAATTTAAAGGTAATCAAGAAACCATTCATTGCGATTTAACTTAATTCAGGCAGAAGTCTCCCATCCTCTATAGGTGGGTGATGAATGCCGTTCGGTATGAGGATTACCGTTGGTAACTCGAAAACCGACACGCAAGGCTCATCGCCTTTTTATTTTGTTCTATGTTATAATCAGTCTATATAAGAAGTGAGTTGATATAACATGAAATTAGATACTAATAATCATTCGGTGTTTCTTCTCTATTATCATCTTGTGTTGGTTACTAAATACCGTAGACATGTGATTGATGATAAAATTTCTGAATTTGCTAAAACAACTTTTGTACGAATTGCAGCGTCTTATCATATTACTCTAGTTGAGTGGAATCATGATAAAGACCATGTTCATATTATGTTCAAAGCACAACCAAAAACAGAATTGACAAAATTCATCAATGCCTATAAAAGTGCCAGTTCGCGTTTGATAAAACGCGACTTTCCAAAAGTAAGACAGTTTCTTTGGAAAGAAATGTTTTGGTCTAGAAGTTTTTGCCTTTTGACAACTGGTGGCGCACCAATTGACGTTATAAAAAAATATATTCAGAATCAAGGTTATAATCATAAATAGAGAGGTGCGTAGCTTATGGAACGACTCAAAGCATATAAATTTAGAATCTATCCAACTGAAGAACAAAAAATTTTCTTCGCTAAGTCTTTCGGTTGTGTCCGTAAGGTCTACAATCTAATGCTTGATGATCGAATGAAAGCTTATGAAGAAACTAAGAATGTTTCTTCTAAAAAAATGAAGTTCCCGACACCAGCTAAATATAAGAATGAATTTCCATTTTTGAAGGAAGTAGATAGCCTTGCCTTGGCTAATGCACAACTCAATTTAGACAAGGCATATAAGAATTTCTTTAGAGATAAATCTGTTGGATTTCCTCGGTTCAAAAGTAAGAAGAATCCCGTTCAAAGCTATACCACTAATAATCAAAATGGCACAATATCCTTGATTGATAATAAATTCATCAAAGTTCCTAAGTTGAAGTCATCAGTTAAAATAAAGCTTCATAGACAACCTAAAGGTATTATCAAATCAGCTACAATATCACGCCGTTCAAGCGGTAAATACTATGTTTCTTTATTGTGCAAAGAAGAAGTTGTCGAGTTTCCTAAAACTAATTCTGCAATTGGAATTGACCTTGGAATCACTCATTTTGCCATTTTTTCTGACGGTCAAAAGATTGATAATAATAAGTTCACTTCGAAAATGGCACAGAAACTAAAACGTGAACAACGTAAGTTGTCGAGACGTGCCCTGTTAGCCAAAAAGAAGGGTATCAATCTCTTTGAAGCCAAAAACTACCAGAAACAAAAACAGAAAGTTGCACGACTACATGAAAAGGTAATGAATCAACGCACTGACTTTCTAAACAAGTTGAGTACAGAGATTATCAAAAATCACGATATTATCTGTATTGAAGACTTAAACACAAAAGGTATGTTGCGAAATCATAAACTGGCTAAAAGCATTTCTGATGTGTCATGGTCTAGCTTTGTGATTAAGCTACAATACAAAGCTGACTGGTATGGACGTGAAATAGTCAAGATTGATAAATGGTTTCCATCAAGTCAAGTCTGTTCAGACTGCGGACATAATGATGGCAAGAAAAATCTCAAAATTCGAGAATGGTCTTGTCCTATTTGCCATGCTCACCATGACCGAGATATAAACGCGAGCATCAATATTTTGACCGAAGGGCTACGAATGCAAACATTAGCTTAGAAAAGACCGATAACCGTAGGGTCTACGGGGATAGCTTGGTCAATAAGAGAAACCTCTGTTAGTAAAGAAATACACTTACAAGTACGCTCTATTCCCAAGAAGCTCCCACTTCAAGCGTTAAGAACCTTTATGTTTTAGCTAAGTGGTGAGTAGTTCACTGGAATTAGAAAATGATTTATCTTCCGGAACAATCAGAACCTTAAACATATTGAGCAATATTATACACGACCTTTATACAGGAGGTTACCTTATTATTGATGAAATAGAAAACCATTTAAATAAAAGAATCATTCAACTCATTATCGAATTTTTCACTGGAGAATTAAATGTTAATGGCGCCACTCTGATATTTAGTACACATTACGTTGAAGTACTTGATACGATAGACCGCAGTGACGCTATATATGTAACTCAGAAAAAACCTAAGTCAGAAATAAACAGATTTTCTGATTTATTAGGTGATAAAGACCGAAACGATAAAAAGAAAAGTGATTTATTTTTAAGTGGTATTATCGACACTATGCCAACATACCAAAGTTATAGAGGCACAAAAAATATTATTGCTGCCTTGCTACAAAAAGGTGACACGCATGAAAAGAATTAACAACAATGATTTGGTTGCATGTATCGTTGAAGGAAAAACTGAAAAAATCCCCATATAAAAGCATAGAACCCAGACACCTCAAAGTCTCTTAAGTCCTATGCTTACATCTTAGAGCAACCTATTATGCTATTTTAAGTAGATATTGAGTAACTTTTTTAAATATGCTTCTTTGGAATAACCACGAGTAAAACGTTCAAACATATACATATCTGAAGAAAATGCATTTAATAGCATGTCTATTTTCAACTCAATATCTACAATTGCTGATTCTTTCTCCATCTCGTGCTGAATATGCTGATACAAATCATTATAAAAAGGTGCACCGCTAATAGCATTTATTTTTAAGCCATTCTTTTCAATAAAATTCAATAAGTTTAAGTTATTTTCTTTTAATGTGAGAAAAATTTCGAGTATCCCATGAATTCTGTCATATAACGACGCGTCCGCATGTTCTGACAAAAATGTACTGATATCTTCTAACATTTCATCAATTTGATTATCAATGACAGCTTGGCAAAGTATCGATTTGTTTGCGAAATGACGATACAGTGTGCCGACGCCGACTTCTGCACGTTTGGCGATTGTTGTCATCTTCATGGCTTCTACGTCATCATTTTCACGAATCATTTGAGCTACCGTCGTTAAAATCTTATCTTGATTGCGTCGTGCATCTAATCGCTTTGTCTTGTCTTGATTTGCCATAGATTACATCCTTTTTTATTCTTTTTCAGTTTTCTCTAAACGAGGTACTGTCAAGTCGATTCCAAAGTGCTGTTGTAATAATTGTTGATAGTTGTCTGGCGTCACGAGCGTTTTATGCTTACCGTCTTCATCTGTCACTGTTAAATGATTTTGTGTCATTGTTACGCGCCCTGTTGCAGTTGGCATTGTCACGATGACACTGTGTACAAATGGTGACTTAGGGTCGTGTTGGTTATGTTCGAGTACATCATCGAAATAGTTTATCTCTTGTGGCTGTGCTTTGGCTACAAATTTTGTTTGCCATGCATCATCCACCCATTTTTGAATCGCAATCATATCATTTTCTCTCACAGCACGATATTCCCCGCTAATGTCTTGTACTGTATCATGCCCATCATCAGTGACATGAATCGATTTCACAGGTAAGCCGCCAAATCCGACATCCGCAATATATGTTTCTCCATCAATAACGACAGCGAGTGTCACATGTGAGTCTTCTAAACTACGACCGCCATTGGGAGTGTGAATCGTTGCAGGAAGAAAATGTGTTTCATATCCTTTTGACTCTAAATATGCGGCATAAAACGTGTTCACTTCATAGCAATATCCTCCACGGCCTTGTTCAATAATTTTGTGATATAAATCATCTAAATCTGTAGAAATTGGCACGCCATTTTGGACATCCAAATTTTCAAATGGGACATGTTGCATAAATTGCTGCGTATAATAATCGAGTGCCTCTACACGATGATGAAATTGTTTTTGTTCATCTACCTCTAATTTTCTGTCTACTTTTTGTGTATCCATTATGGCCCTCCTTAAATTGCTTTTCATGGTCCTATCATATCGAGAATTCATCCATTTGACAAATGGAATGCATTCCGCTTAGAATAAATGATAGTCACTTCTGTTTAGAAAGGAGAAACACGGAAATGTCTAGTAGTGTAGGTGATAATCATTCAATTAAACAACATTTACCGGCTATTATCATCATGATTTCTGGTGCTTTTATAGCCGTTCTTAATCAAACTTTATTTACAACCGTTTTACCCGAATTTATGGCGGACTTCCATTTAACAAGTTCAGTCGCTCAATGGGTCACAACGATTTTTATGCTGGTTAATGGGATTATGATTCCAGTGACAGCTTATTTATCGCAACGTTTTAGTTTAAGACATTTATTTTTCACAGCATTAACGCTATTTCTTTTTGGTTCATTATTAGGAATGCTCGCGCCACAATATATTTTCATTCTTGTTGGACGCGCGATACAAGCGATGGGGGCAGGGATTTTAATGCCTTTAACGCAAACATTTTTATTCCTTGTCTTCCCACTTGAAAAACGCGGTATGGCAATGGGCTTATTTGGTTTAGTTATCGGATTTGCGCCAGCGATTGGACCGACTGCATCCGGTTGGTTCGTCAACATGTTCAATTGGCGTTACCTGTTCTTAATCATTTTAATCATTTCGATTGTCGTGCTCGTCTTAGGTTTATTTAAAATGACAAACGCAACTGAATTGAGCAAACCCTCACTCGACGTTTTATCTGTCATTTTATCTACTTTAGGTTTTGGGGGTTTACTCTTCGGCTTTAGTTCAGCAGGACAATATGGTTGGCGCAATCCACTCAGCTACGTTACGATCATCGTCGCTGTCATCATTTTAATCGCATTCGTCTTACGTCAACTCAAACTCGAAACACCTATGCTCGAAATGCGCGTATTTCAACATCGTTCATTTACAGTACCGATTGCTTTAGTCGTACTCATGTTCTTGATTTTTATTGGGACAATGACGATGTTACCGATTTATATGCAATCTATGAGAGGCATGTCACCATTACAATCAGGTCTGACATTATTACCGGGTGGTCTTGTGATGGGCTTACTCGCACCGATTAACGGCAGACTTTACGATAAAATGGGCGGTCGTATTTTAGCGGTCGCAGGGATGACATTTATTTTTATTGGGGCAGTCATGATTTCGTTCTTAAATGAAACATCGCCACTATGGTATATCATCTTATCCTTTGTCATCCTCACATTTGGTAACTCTGGCATCATGGTACCGATGACAACTGAAGCAATGAACGCCTTACCAAAATCACTCATTCCACACGGGACAGCTATGAATAATACGTTACGTCAAATTTCAGCTGCTATCGGTACAGGTTTACTCGTTACAGTGATGTCTCAATTGGCTATGGCACACGGTGGCGACCCAGTGATGCGTAACATTTTCGGTTTACAATGGACTTACCGTATCGTCGCAGTGATTGTCATCTTTGGTATTATCATTGCTACACGTATTTCTAAAAAACAAGCTTAAACGCTATAAATAAATAGCTACTCTTCAATAAAGTCTAGAGTAGCTATTTTCATCATTACTTATCTTAAAAATAGTGATAAGGGAATTGCGCGTTTCAAAAATTAAAATTGGGCAATAACATCTTATAGGGTGGTATCGCAATGATGCCAGTTGACGTGACATCCCATGTATCAAAACGTATCAATTGAATTCTTATTGAAAGCGCTTAAAATTGGATAACACTGCATACTTGCTACATCACCTTTAATACACTAATTAAAATTCTGATTGGAGTTGAGACATATGATGGCAAAAGCAATTGATACACACGCACATTTATGGAGTGAAGCATATCTTGAAAGACTAGGTAAATTAGGTAGTCAAGGAACAGAGGTCGCAAAAGGTATCAACCAGTCTGACTCAGAAGAAGATTTAAAAAAACGCTTTAAAATGATGGACGATGCAGGGGTTGGCAAACAAATTATCTCCGCGACACCACAATCACCGCAATGGGGTACAAAAAAAGAAGCAAAAGAGTCTGCACGTATAATTAACGATTTATATGAATCTCTCGTAAAAAATTATCCCGATCGCTTTTTAGCATACGGTGCTGTATCTTTACCGTATCTTGACCAAGCGATTGAAGAAGCACGCGAACTTTTAGCTAAAGATGAATTTATCGGCATTGCCATTCCAACACTCGTTAAAGATAAAGTTTCTATTGCAGATTTACAATTTGAAGAATTTTTCGAAGCGATGAATGAACTGAACGCAACACTTTACATTCATCCAACAGGTTGTGGCGCACAATCCCCCATGATCAATGACTATCAATTACACTGGGTTATCGGGGCGCCATTAGAATCAACATTCGTCGCCTTACATTTAATGAAAAATAGAATTCCACAAAAATATCCAAACATTAAATTCCACATCTCACACTTAGGTGGCGCTTTACCATTCTTCATCCAACGTATTGAAGACAACTATGAAGATTGGAACGCATTTGATGACAGCCCTTGGGATATTTTAAACCGTCAATTCTATTACGACACAGCGAACTTCCACGGCCCATCTCTTAAAAATACGATTGATTCATTTGGCATTGATCACGTTATGATGGGGAGTGACTTCCCTTATTTCCAAGACGAGAAATACACACGCGCAGTTACTTACATTAAAGATTCAGGCATTGACCCTGAGAAAATTGACGGCATTTTGTATGGCAATGCAGTCGAATTCTTTGAGATTGAACACGACCATTAATCCCAACAATCATTTCGGGTTAGTTAGATGTTAAAAAATCACCCCTACTACACACAGTGGGGTGATTTTTATTTAAATACGTTTAATAAACTGTTTTGAGCCTATAAATTTATACATTTCGATCATTTCTTTTTTACACTTCTCTAAACACTCTATTTTTAACTCTAGCACTCCATTATATATTAAATAAATGACACTTATTTTAATAACTCGCAACTATTAACATATTATTCCATAAATATATATATTTTCCACATTTGTATTCATATACCATTAATAATAGAAAAACATTTCACCGTGCATGGTATAATATTTCTGTCACTTATCCCTCAGCCGTCTAAACTTGACGTAGAGAGGAGGTGTTTCATATGCTAGACTTTCTAGTAAGTATAGTGGCCCCTAGCATTAGCGGCTGCATCGTTGTGTATTTTACATATTGGTTAAGTAAACGCAACGATAAAAAGAAAAAGTGACAAATAACCACACCATTAGAAATCCCCTCACTACTCGCAATAGTGAGGGGATTGGTGTTTATATGCTAGACTTTATGTCATCATTATAGCATCCATATCTACAAAATGCAATGGTAAAATTATTATATATAAAATCAATACTGCATTGCCAATTTAAGTTTAATTTGGTATTCACATTCCCAAAAACCGTCTATCTGCTCATCCCCCATAGCGAATTGCGACCGTCTCTGTGTATGAAGTAACTGACTTTTCCCATTCATTTACTTATCAATACTGGGAGGCACTTTACATTGATTGCCAAAACCCATTCCCATGTATCAATAATGCTGAAACATGTTCAAAAATGCTAAATAACGAAACAAAAAAAGACACGTGTCTCAACACATCACTAGACATTAAACAAATCGTTAAACGACTCCGCCATTGTTGGATGTGTATAAATATTATCTCTCAACACTGCATACGACAACTGTTGATCAATCGCTAATTTCACAATATTGATAAGTTCCTCAGACTGCTGACCATACAATGTAGCCCCTAACACTTGGCCTGACTTCGCATCTACCACCGCTTTGAACAAGCCTCTCGTATCATTATTGATTTTATGACGTGGCATAGTGTTCACTGGCACTTGATTTTCAAGGACATCATAACCTTTTTCACGTGCTTCTGCGGCAGTCATACCGACACGTGACATCGGTGGATCGATAAACATTGTATAAGGAACGGCACCACGTTGTTCAAGTGTGCGTTGACCATTGCCGAACAATTGAGATTTCACAATTCTAAAGTCATCCAATGAAATATACGTAAATTGCAAGCCACCATTGACATCACCGACTGCATAAATGTGATCCACAGACGTTTGCAGTTTGTCATTCACAACGACTTCTCCACGTTTTCCTAATTGAACACCTGCTCCTTCTAAGTTTAAGCCTTCTGTATTCGGTTTGCGCCCTGTTGCCACAAGTACAGCATCCGCTTCAAATGTCCCTTGACTTGTCACCACTTTTGTCACATCTGCTTCATCTTGAATCGCTTCAGTTTCAGCATGATAAACGAATTGAATGCCTTTTTGTGTTAGATCTTCTGTCACTTGTTTCGCAATCGCTTCATCTTCTTTTTTTAAGATTTGATCCGCGCGTTCTAATACAGTGACTTCTGTACCGAAATTCGCAAAAATTGATGCAAATTCAAGCGCGATATAGCCGCCACCGACAATCACTAAACGTTTCGGTTGTTGCGTTAAATCCATAATCGCTTTTGAATCATAGACACGTTGCGATGTATCGACACCTTTAATGTTTGGAATGACCGACTTCGCACCTGTATTAATGACAATATTTGTACCTTCAATCGTTTTGACTGTTTCACCTTGTGCATTCAATAAGACGATTTCATATGCAGATTTGAATGATGCTGTCATATTAATGACGTCTACTGTGTCTTCATCCGCAAGATTGTGATAGTTTTTGTGGTTTAATGCACTGACCACATCGCGTTTACGTTGCATTGCGTCGTTAAATGATGCCGCTTCAATCCCATCGTGAACTAATACTTTTGATGGAATACAACCGATGTTGATACATGTGCCCCCATACATTTCAGCAGATTTTTCAATCACTGCTACTTTCTTACCTTGTTGGGCTGCAAATTTCGCCAACGTTTTCCCTGCTTTACCAAATCCGACAACAATTAAATCGTATTTTTCCATTTATGCTTTCACCTCTCTAATTTGGTTCAAAATATCACCTATCGTTTGATGTTGGTAATAGTTTGCAATGATTTCTTGTTCAGTTAAATAGTGGCCATACATAACTTGTTCGATTTTTTGTGAGATTTCACAGTGAATTGAAGGATGTCCTGTAAATAAGCAACCATAGTTCTCAGGGCGATTGAACAAACGAAAAAGTGCTTCTAACTTAATCGCTGGTCCATCTTCCGTAGTGAGATAGCCCCCTTTTTGACCACGCACCACTTTAACATAAACTTCTTGTTGCAACTTTGACATCACACGTCTTAATTGCACAGGATTGACACAGACATTTCCTGCAAGTGCTTGGCTATTAAATACTTCTCCGTGATGTTGATTTAAAAATGCGAGTACGTGCACGGCAATATTAAATTCAAGGTTCATCATTGCACCTCTATAATTGTAATGATTATAGTTGCATTAAATCGCAACTGTCTCAAAATAGGAAATCTAATGCTTCAAAAATTTTATTTTGCTTTTTCAGTAAGCACGCCATCTTTCATTTCGAATACTTTGTCACAATATGCAGTGAGTCGTTCATCATGTGTCACAATCATACACATTTTGTTGCGACGTTTAGATTGGTTTTTCAAAATTTCCATCACGGCCATCGCGTTTTCCGTATCTAATGCAGCGGTCGGTTCATCTGCTAAAATGATGTCCGGCTTCGTGTAAATCGCTTTGGCTATCGCGACACGTTGCTTTTGCCCGCCTGATATTTCACTTGGTAATTGATTCATGATACTGTCTAACCCTAATTGTTGGATTAATGCATCAAAGTCTTGTTGTGCCAAAACATCCCTTTTTCGCTTTTTTAAGAGCTGAAATTGTTGTTTAACTGTTAAAAATGGCACTAAATTTGACGTTTGTAATATAAAGCCAATTTGTTGCATACGGACACGTGCCAATGCTTTTTGACTTAGATTTGTGATTTGTTGTGCACCAATCGTAATGTCGCCTGATGTCGGTGTTTGGAGTGCACCTGCCATCGTTAAAAATGTACTTTTCCCTGAACCAGATGGCCCTACAATTGCGATGAGTTCCCCTTGTTCAAACTGTAATGTTGTTGGCTTTACCGCTTCAATGACTTGCTGACCATCTTGAAATGATTTCGTGACATTTTGAAATTTCAACATGCTTCATACCTCCTAACCGATTGCCTTAAGTGGATCAATTTTACGTATTGTGACAATTGAAAATAGACTGCCCAATAATGACACTAAAATGAGGACAATGCCAAAAATGATAAGTGTCAATATATCAAACTTAATCGGTACAGCAGAAGGTAAAAATGCGCCTGTCATGAGTGTTAAAATTAAGCCACTGACTGTACCAATGAGCGCTAATACAAACGTTTGAGATAATACGATTTTCACTAAATCTCCATTTGTAAATCCTTGTGCTTTCAATACACCAAACAGATGCGTCTTTTGTAATGTGATGACATATAAAAATACACCGATGACCGTAGCCGAAATGATAAATAAAAAGCCAATCATAAAGTTTAACGTTAAGTTTTGCGCTTGATAGCCTGGCAGATTTTCAATGAACGTATCAATATCAATCGCTTCAAGTGACTTGTCTAGTTTTTGATTTTGCCAATCACTATCTTTCACAACGACGGCGTTGGTTTTGTCCTGAGTTAACAGCGGATTCACCTTTTCAATCGTTTGATTATTACCAAAGAGTACAGGAGAAGCATTGTATTTCGCCGATTCAGTAAACCCTACTATTTTGAGTGATTCATCTGATTGAGAGAGTGATAACGTATCCCCAAGCTTGAACCCTTTTTCTTTCAATGTGCCATCCGCGATGACTTCATTACCTGCAGTAAACGCCCGTCCATCTGTCAATTTAGGGACAATAAATGCATCCTTTTGCGTACCATACAGCAATGCGTTTTCTTCAATTTTGCCGTTGGAGACAATGACCGCTGTCTGTTTCAATGTGGCTTGTTTATCAAAATTATCCTTTACAAGCACTGTGTCAAAGCTTGATTGTTGAACCGTTTGATTGGCATCTTTGTTTAACACAATCGCATCTACATCCCAACGATTGATGCCTTCCGTGTTCATATTGATGAGCCCTCTCGCCAGTCCAGATAGTAAAAATAATAGGTAGCTGATGAGGAGGAGTACCCCGATGATGAGACTGAATTTGAGTTGATTACGTTTGATTTCATTCCATGCTAAAAACATAGGCACCTCCAGGGGGTGTGTTGGTTATATCTTCCCTAAATTTTTACTGTTTAAGCCTGATTTCAATATTGAAAAATGACAAATCGTAGGAATAGGGGCTAGGAAAACTCCATGGTCTCCTAGCCCCTATAATATGTCGTTAATCAAATATATGTCTAAAGTAATATCAACCATGTGATGCTGCCTAAAATAGCTACGCATGCCAGTGAGGTCACCATTTGACGTCCGACCATTTTGCTGCCTTCTTTTAATCCTAATTGTCGTATCACCATCGTCATCGTGACCGAACAAGCGGTAAATGTTGAACTGAAAAAGACGAGGAGTAACACTTGCCATGCTGATAAACTTTGAATGAACTGTCCGCCTCCCATGTTAAATAACAACATCCCATCTTTACGAATCATCGAAAATAACAGACCTGGAGATAATTCATGTGGAATATGTAACAAACTGAGGAGTGGAATAAACAGTTTTGAAATCATCTCAAGTACCGGGGTTAACGCTAATGCACTCGCAATGAGGCAAATCGCCATAAATATCGGCAATGCTTGAAATAAAAACATTTTTACACTGTCCCACATTTGCGCCAACACACGTTTCATTGACGGCCATACGACAGGTTCATGTGACAAGACTTGCGCTGCTATGAATCGTTGCTCTGACGGGTACCATAATCGGTTATGCAGTAATCCGCCTATTAAAACGAGTAGTAAATACGGGATAAAGAGCCACGTTTGATGTGCGACGTTAAATATCGAAAGTGTCGCACCAATTTGATAACTACACGATGTCCCAAAACTGATGAGACTCATACAACGTGTACGTGTGCATAATTGACATTGATGCCCTGCTTGTACGATAGCGGCAGCGTTACAACCAAAGCCTTCTAATAATGGAATAATATCTGTGCCCTCGAGCCCCACTTTTCCCATAGTCGGCGCAATCGACCAAATGATATATTGCTTCAGATGTGATTGCTCAATGACTGCACTCGACAAACTGAGCATCACAACGACAGGTAATGCCCATACGAGTGAGTATGTCCCGAGTGATAAAACGCCATAATCGCCAAATAGAAATGCTTGAATCAGTGATGGACGAAAAAGCGCATGTTCGGCAAGTGTATCAATCCAAGGCGCAACATATTGATTTTGTAGCCAATCTGACAAATGATACGCGACATAGACCGGTGCAGCGAACATTAAAATGACGCATAACCAGCCTAATAACGTATGTAAAGGGCGCGGGCGCTGATGCTGATGTGCGCGCCAAAATGATTGTAACTGTGCAACATGATGACATGTCTCTTCCTTCGTACAATGGACAGCTCGGTTAAGTGATACTGCTAATCGTTGTTGAATCACGAAACGCTTTAATGCTTGCTGTTCATGTGGTGTCAGTTGTTTCAATCCGCGTAGTCGAAATTGATGCGGCTCATTTGGAATGTTGGATACCTGCGCAGTTACTAAGTCATACGTCACCGTTAGCATGAGCAGGCCACTTCACAACAACTATAATCATCTAAATACATTTGATTGTCGCGATAACTATCAATCACTTTTTGGTCCACAGCCAAGCCTTCACGTTGCATCATCGTACGTGCTAATACTGCAAAGCGTGCTCTAAATTTATAAATATAGCAAAGTATCGCTTCATCATGGCGTACTCTCGCACCTATTAAAAAGACATTCGGGTAACGTGTCGACTCATCTAAATCCGTTAATCGCACTTCTCCTTCTCTCACTGTAAAAAGTTGTTGAATGAGTGGATTTTTCGTCACATCAAACCCTGTCGCGATAATCGGTTCTGTCGGACTGTATACGATGGCACCATTATCAAAATGGATTTCATATTGGCCGTGACGAAACACGATAGACTCCGCGCGATAATGCACATTCATTTCAATTTCTGCACCTTGTTGTACCACTTCTCTTAAACGTTGATGCGTATATGGTGACAAACGAATACTTGGATCAGCTTCATCTGCGTCAAAACCTGTTGAACTTGTATAAAGTGACACTTGTGCACCTTGTTTAGCGAGATGAATCGCCGCATCAAACGCACTTTCGTTCCCACCAATAATCGTAAACGTATGGCCAGGTAACCCCTTAAAATCATCCACTTCACTATAATGAATACCGTGATCAAATGGTTGATTTGGAAAGGCAAAGTCACCTGTCGCAACGTAAATATAATCTGCTGTCAATGTACCTTGAGATGTATTTAATTCATAAACGCTATCGACAAATTGAACATCTTCCACTTTTGTTTCTGTTCGCACATCGATGTCGTAATGTTCAGCAACAACTGTTAAATATTCTGCATATGTATCACCCGATAAATGTTCTTCATTAAATGTAAAAGCAGGTGATGTATCTTTGGCAATCGCATTCATGTCAGGCATACCAAAACCGTTTGAAGTAAAGGACGGCGTAATCGTGCGTGTCGATTTCGGCCAATTTTTAAAGGATTGTCCAATTGAACCACCCTCTATCACGCAAACATCTTCAAAACGGAGCGTCTTCATCGTTACAGCCATACCAATACCTGCAGCGCCTGCACCAATAATAATGACTCGGTGATGTTGTTTCATTACAATCCCTCTTTCTAAATCGAAATAATTACGATTTATTAATTGTAGAACATCTTAATCGCAATTGCAATATGAACAACTTGACGATGCGCTTGTCATCATTATCAAAAAAGCACAAAAGAAAAACGCCAACACTTGAAATTAAGTATTGACGTCATCATTTCAACCTCTCATGACTGATGATGTCTGGATTGTCTCCAGCTTGAGAGCGAACTTTGCCCATCACATAGCGGCGTATCACCCATAATATACATCGCCAACGTGAGTCGCTAAGCCAAATCAATAAGTCTACGCGTGCTAACCCTTCGTCTAACGCCTCTTTATACGTGCCATCCATTAACCATGTCTCAGTCTTCACAATTTCAGTGACATGACGTTGCAACACTTCTGCCGGTACAAGTTCTCCATCTTCCCATGCATAGCGATCTAAATGATACGTTGGAATTTGAAGTGCTGTACCAATATTCATACATAAAGTCGCGAGTATTTTCGGCTTTTGATAAAGAAAATTTAACAGTTACGCAATATATACGAAAGCGTTCTTTAAAACGATACAAAAACATTGTAATCTCAAATGAAGCGTTAATAAAAAAGTTGCAAAAGGGAAATGAGCTGCAGGAAGTAGAACTTCAAACTATGAAAACTGAGCTAGTAGAAAGATGAGTTAAGATATTACGTGCTAGAACGTCGTAGAAACGTCATAGAAGCCGTATAACACGTTTTAGAGGAAAAAAACGGACGTTTGGAAGGCATAGACGATAAAAGCAATATTGAGGACGATAAATAACGATAACGAAATAATGAGATAATCCGTTCGTGATCCATTTTGTGTCATGACTAGAGCAATCATATTAGGTAGACATACTAAAAATAAAATGAGTGCATAGATTTTTTGTTTTAATATATAACAAATCATCGTAACCAGCATGAGCAAGACAATGCCTACAATATTACTTTCCTGTTGATTCAAAGTAACAATCTTATACAATGGAAAATGATGTGCTAAAAATGTGCTCAATACGATTAAACCAAATATCAGAATGCCTCCCATCGCTCCAAAAATGTATGTTTTTTTACTGTCACCAAATGTCAATATCAACTTTCGAATCATATATAAGCCCATTATCACAGTGATTAAAAAAGTAAAAATCGCATTGAAAATGATACTTACCGTTAAAGTATAAGAGTGTTCAAATAAAAAAGGCTTATAAGCGCTTAAAACGCATTGAAACGTCAAATAAGGGCATTGAAAAGAAGGATTGAAGTTTTTATAAAAATGTATTACAATGTATTACACAAAGAAAGGAGCGATTACTATGGCTATTTCAGTAAGATTAAACACTCAAGATGAGCAATTATTTAAGTCTTATGCAAAAACAAACAATATGACGCTGTCCGAACTGTTTAGAAATGCTGTTTTTGAAAAAATCGAAGGTGAATATGACCTTGCCGTATATCGTGAGTCTTTAGAAGAATACAACAAGAACCCAGTCATCTATTCTCACGCAGAGGTATGTAGACTGTTAGGTATTGAATGATGTACACGTTACAGTATAGTGATAAGGTATTAAAACAATTAAGCAAGCTTGACAAAGGCAGACAAAAGCTGATTTTGACTTGGATAGCGAACAATTTGGAAAACTGTGAAAACCCAAGAATAAAGGGCAAAGGACTTACGGCAAACCGAAGCAGAGAATGGCGGTATAGAGTGGGTGATTATCGAATTATCTGTGATATACAAGATAGTGAACTGATAATACTTGCTTTGTCTATTGGACACAGAAAAAGTATTTATTAGGCAAGGCGCAGTCCAGCCATAATAATATATATATTGAAAAGAGAAAAGAGCATCTTTTTTGAGGGGGTTTTTGAAACGAGTTTCTTCTTGTCTTGATACACTTTCATAATAATGCACAATACTCCAACGCTCAGGAATATTTAACTGAAATGCTTCTCGTAACTGTTCTCCGGCTTCACGTGCTGTATTATTACGCCACGTCCGAAAAGGGACAAGCAGTCTTTCTTGTGCATCAAATGCTAAATAACCGTGCATCATCCCACTAATCCCTAAACTTGCAATGTGCGTGAATTCCACCCCATACGTCACTTTTATTTCCCGGTTCATCAAACGAAAACTCTCTCGAATCCCTTGCCAAACTTCATCTAAATCATAGGACCAATATCCGTCAGTCAGTTGTTGTTCCCATTCATAATGCCCAGTTGCAATCGTGCGTGTCATCGAATCAATGGCGACTGTTTTAATGCGCGTCGAACCTAATTCGATACCTACTGAAATGTCTCCCGCTTCGATTTATTGACGTGTCGTTCGCTTATTCATCCTATCACTTCGTTCGTCTTCTTGCCTTTTAACTTAATTCAGGCAGAAGTCTCCCATCCTCTATAGGTGGGTGATGAATGCCGTTCGGTATGAGGGTTACCGTTGGTAACTCGAAAACCGACACGCAAGGCTCATCGCCTTTTTATTTTGTTCTATGTTATAATCAGTCTATATAAGAAGTGAGTTGATATAACATGAAATTAGATACTAATAATCATTCGGTGTTTCTTCTCTATTATCATCTTGTGTTGGTTACTAAATACCGTAGACATGTGATTGATGATAAAATTTCTGAATTTGCTAAAACAACTTTTGTACGAATTGCAGCGTCTTATCATATTACTCTAGTTGAGTGGAATCAGGATAAAGACCATGTTCATATTATGTTCAAAGCACAACCAAAAACAGAATTGACAAAATTTATCAATGCCTATAAAAGTGCCAGTTCGCGTTTGATAAAACGCGACTTTCCAAAAGTAAGACAGTTTCTTTGGAAAGAAATGTTTTGGTCTAGAAGTTTTTGCCTTTTGACAACTGGTGGCGCACCAATTGACGTTATAAAAAAATATATTCAGAATCAAGGTTATAATCATAAATAGAGAGGTGCGTAGCTTATGGAACGACTCAAAGCATATAAATTTAGAATCTATCCAACTGAAGAACAAAAAATTTTCTTCGCTAAGTCTTTCGGTTGTGTCCGTAAGGTCTACAATCTAATGCTTGATGATCGAATGAAAGCTTATGAAGAAACTAAGAATGTTTCTTCTAAAAAAATGAAGTTCCCGACACCAGCTAAATATAAGAATGAATTTCCATTTTTGAAGGAAGTAGATAGCCTTGCCTTGGCTAATGCACAACTCAATTTAGACAAGGCATATAAGAATTTCTTTAGAGATAAATCTGTTGGATTTCCTCGGTTCAAAAGTAAGAAGAATCCCGTTCAAAGCTATACCACTAATAATCAAAATGGCACAATATCCTTGATTGATAATAAATTCATCAAAGTTCCTAAGTTGAAGTCATCAGTTAAAATAAAGCTTCATAGACAACCTAAAGGTATTATCAAATCAGCTACAATATCACGCCGTTCAAGCGGTAAATACTATGTTTCTTTATTGTGCAAAGAAGAAGTTGTCGAGTTTCCTAAAACTAATTCTGCAATTGGAATTGACCTTGGAATCACTCATTTTGCCATTTTTTCTGACGGTCAAAAGATTGATAATAATAAGTTCACTTCGAAAATGGCACAGAAACTAAAACGTGAACAACGTAAGTTGTCGAGACGTGCCCTGTTAGCCAAAAAGAAGGGTATCAATCTCTTTGAAGCCAAAAACTACCAGAAACAAAAACAGAAAGTTGCACGACTACATGAAAAGGTAATGAATCAACGCACTGACTTTCTAAACAAGTTGAGTACAGAGATTATCAAAAATCACGATATTATCTGTATTGAAGACTTAAACACAAAAGGTATGTTGCGAAATCATAAACTGGCTAAAAGCATTTCTGATGTGTCATGGTCTAGCTTTGTGATTAAGCTACAATACAAAGCTGACTGGTATGGACATGAAATAGTCAAGATTGATAAATGGTTTCCATCAAGTCAAGTCTGTTCAGACTGCGGACATAATGATGGCAAGAAAAATCTCAAAATTCGAGAATGGTCTTGTCCTATTTGCCATGCTCACCATGACCGAGATATAAACGCGAGCATCAATATTTTGACCGAAGGGCTACGAATGCAAACATTAGCTTAGAAAAGACCGATAACCGTAGGGTCTACGGGGATAGCTTGGTCAATAAGAGAAACCTCTGTTAGTAAAGAAATACACTTACAAGTACGCTCTATTCCCAAGAAGCTCCCACTTCAAGCGTTAAGAACCTTTATGTTTTAGCTAAGTGGTGAGTAGTTCACTGATTATTATGCTTGATAATAGGATAAGAAACGTTCCAATCGGTTACACGCTTCTTCTATTGTTGGCATGTCACATGCAAAGGATAAACGCACGTATCCTTCCGCAAAATCAGAAAATGACTTGCCTGGTACGATGGCCAACTGTTCACGTTCTAACAATTGATTGCAAAAACGAAACGAATCTTGATCGTACGCCGACACATCAGGAAAAATGTAAAATGTCCCTTGTGGCAACATGACCGGTAATCCCATAGCTGTTAAACGTTGATATATATAATCACGACGTTCACGATAAGCGGCATTCATCTTTTCAATATCTGCAGCCCCTTCTTTTAATGCACGAATCGCACCGTATTGACTTGGTGTCGCCACACAAATTGAATTATATAAATGTACGGTCGTCACTTCTTCAATCCATTCAGGTGTCGAGAGCACATAACCGACACGTGCACCTGTCATCGCATGTGATTTCGATAAACCATTCACGACAAACAGTTGCTTGCGAATCTCAGGAAACTCCATAAAAGAACGATGACGTCCTTCAAACACATTTTCACTATAAATTTCATCCGTAATAATGAAAATATCCGTCTCTTTCAATACTGCTACAATTTCCGCAATATTTTCATATGACAATGTCGTACCGGTTGGATTGGTCGGATAATTGAACATAATCGCTTTCGTTTGAGGTGTGATGGCCCCCTTAATCGCATCAGCAGTCGGTACAAAACCTGTATGTGATGTATCTATCCATTTCACTTCTGCACCTTGGAGTTTTACAATCGGCTCATATCCTAAATATGTTGGTCCCGGCAAGATGACTTCTTCTCCTGGATTTAAAATCGTTCTTAAAATGTCATCGATCCCTTCTGAAGCCCCATTAGTCACGACAATTTCTGTTTCAGGATCATATGTCACGCCGAATCGTTCGGCTGTATATTCTGAAATCGCTGTACGTAACTCCAATAATCCTTTATTGTGTGTATATTTCAATCGTCCCTCTTGAATCGCCTGAATCATTGCGTCTTGCACATATGAAGCAACTGGGAAGTCAGACTGCCCGAGCGTTAAATCTAAACAGTTCGGGTATTGATCAACTTTATTCGCAAACTGACGTGTTCCAGGTACTTCAATGTCTTTAATATATTTGTTTAATAATTCCATTTCATAGATACCCCCTTTGTCATCATCAATCTTGGATGCTGTATGGTGTAATATAGATGACATAAATGCCACATTTTATGCTTCTTTTTTACGCTGAAATTGAGACATGATGATTAATATTATAGCATTAACAAGTATAGCGTAAAATATTGTCGCAGTAGATTGTGGTCCTGCAATACCGATACCGATAAAAATGACCATCACACTTGCGATGATTGCGTAAAATGCCGCTTGCGGTGTAATGCGCTTCATGAATAATCCTAAAACGACCGGCATAAAAATACCTCCTGTCAAAATCGCATAGGCAATATCTATCGCAATGAGAACTTCTTTCACCCAAATCGAAATGACAATGGCAATGACTGCAAGAATGAACGTAGTCAATCGTGTCAGCCCTAAAAATTGATGATCTTCCATATTTTTGAAAACATAAGGCTTCAACAAGTCATTTGAAATGATTGTTGCTGATGCGAGTAATGTCCCTGAAGCTGTAGACATAATCGCCGCAATTAAAGCTGCAAACACAATCCCTAGCAAGCCGTTCGGTAATATTTCAAAAGCCATATGTGCGAAAACATTTTGCGTATTTTGGATATTTGGAAATAATACATACGCACACATGCCGACAATGACCATCACAATAGAATAGAGCGCGCTATATAAACCTACCAGCACTCCTGACGTTTTTGAGATACGCTTCGTCTTCCCTGTAAAGAAACGTTGCCAAATATCTTGTCCGACCATGACGCCTAATGTATACGTCACAAAGTAATTCACAATTTCCCCAAAACCGATATTGAAAAAGCTTAAATGTGACGTTGGCATTTGTTCAAATAACATCGTCAATCCACCAACGCTATGTAAACTCATCGGCAACATAATACAAAACATGCCTATGGTCATCACTAAAAATTGAATGACGTCAGTAATCGAGAGCGTCCACATGCCTCCTAGAATCGTATATACAAAGACAATACTCCCACCAACAAGAATGGCTGTCATCATAGGCCAATGAAAAATTTGAGACACGACCGCACCCATCGCAATCACTTGTGTCACACAAATCATAAGGGTATACATTGCTGTAACGACTGCACCCATCACTCTCACACGATGACCAAACAACCGATATAACAGTTCACTAATCGTGATCACTTGTAAATCCATAATACGATCAAGCAAAAACAAGCCAAATATCGTAATACCAACACCCAGTGAAAATACAAACCAGAAACCTGAAAGCCCCATTTCATAGCCTAACTGTGAAGTCCCAATAGTAGAAGAACCACCTAAAAATACAGCTGTTAAGCACCCAAACAACATCAATAGTCCTAGATTACGGTCAGCCACCATATATTTTTCAGATGATTTTGCTTTTAGTACACCGATGATACCTACTGAAATGAGTGCTGCGAAGTAAACGATAAATACTAAAAAGTCTATTGTTCTCATTTTAATCAACTCGCTTTGTATTTTGTTGTTTATCCTTTTTGTGCATGGTGATGCATTACCGAAACCACCGTCATTATCGGCATAACCCTTCGCGCGAGTGTTGTCTTAAGTTTATTAATCATACATTTTGAGGATATTGTTAAGCTCCACAACCTCGTCCCCCAAAACCCCTTCTTTTCCAATACATCTACGTCAAATATCTTTATAGGTGCTAGTGAATCTAGACACCGTATTAACACCAATGACCCTTTGCTTTGATACATTAAAATCTACCCCTTTGTCATATTTCTTTATTTTCTAAAAATTATAAACTTTATACATCAAATGTAAAGTATTAATCGTTTTCGACAAAAGAAATCCGTATAATATAAAATAGACAAACAGGGAGACATGTGCTAATTTATAATATAGAAAAAACCGTTAAAAAGACGGTAACTTCATTAAATGTAAAAAATAACCATTTAACTCGGGCAAAGTTAGGAATGGTTATTTTTTTTTTTGACATTGATAGCAATAAAAACGACTAAACTGATGAGCGCTACGACAGGGTTACCGAGGCTATTCATCGGAAGGTACTGACTCAATCTTCTCTTTTTCGATGCTTAGCCTAATATATCCCTAATCAAATGACTTGATATTTTATTAGACAAAAAGCGACTCATGTGCTAATTTATAAATATAAAAGGCAACGCACACCATGTGCATTGCCTCAGTGAGACCGTTAAAAAGACGGTGACTTCATTAAATGTAAAAAATAACCATTTAACTCGGTCAAAGTTAGGAATGGTTATTTTTTTTGAACATTGATAGCAATAAAAACGACTAAACTGATGAGCGCTACGATAAAATTACCGAAAGCGAAGATCAGCATAAGCACGTCTATCACATTTATCATTCAAGGCCTCTCCTTTCTAAAGATTTCGTTGATGCGCGCATAGGCATCACCTCACTTTATACTAAGATAGCCACCATCCATCTCACTTTCTCACACCATCATTTTATAGTCCATCTTAAATTTTGTCTACAATTATATTTAATGTGACTTTTATTTTATTTTTTATAAAATGGAAGCATCTAGACTTAGTTCTCAGCTTTCTGACGGCACATCTCTTCAATTTTTCAACCTTTCATTTCCAAATTCAAAATAAAATAAAGATTTGAGTATAAAACAAAAAAGACTCGAATCATCATTGAAATAGTCACACTATCTCATGACGACTCGAGCCTCAAATCATAAAACCAATTAACCAATATAAGCTTTCAACATCCAAATGTTATGTTCTAATTCTGTCGCAATTTCGATAAACATATCTGCTGAACGATCATCGCCAGCTTCTTCTGCGTTACCTTGCGCTTGTTTTAATTCTTTAACCACTGTTTCGAAGTCTGCAGCTAATTGTGCAACCATTTGCTCAGCTGAAATATTTTTCTCAGCTTCTTCAATGCTTGAAACTTCTAAAACTTCTTTCATTGTACCTACTGGCTTACCTTCTAATGCAAGTGCACGCTCAGCAATTTCATCTACATAGACAGCCACTTTGTTATAAAGTTCTTCAAATTTTTCATGTAACGCGAAGAAATTGTGACCTTTAACGTACCAATGATAGTTGTGAATTTTAGTCCATAATACTGTGAAGTTTGATAATTGTAAGTTTAAGTCTTCAACGACTTGTTCTCTGCCTTGAGCCATTTATAATCTCACCTTTCTTGCTTCTATTCGTTTATATTTTTACTGAATCATACATATATATTTTAACCGATATAGGATGTACTCAAACACGGACAGCGAAATGTTCATGTGTTCTTCACATTTAGATTTTAGAATGTAAATACTCCGACATCGTTTTAACTTTGTCAGCGTCACTCTCTTCTAATGTGAACACGCCGTAGTCAAATGTGATTTCCAACGCGTTATCTGTCGTTTTAATTGCTTTAATTTCACTAAATTGGATATTACGGTAATAAAATTGTCCGTCCATATCCACATTTAAAATCAGACGTTCATTTGTCGCAACATATGCTGCTTCAAAACGTTTTGTCACGTCTTTCATTTGATAAGGCATGATACCTAATACAGACGTTTCAATATGTTCTGTTGGAAATAGGTCGTCTGGGTTGATTCTATCTAATATCATTTCAAAAACCTCTCGAATTTTAAATTTAGCAATCGCGCATATCATCTACAGTGTATGAGACAGTGCAGTGTTGATCATATACGACGCATCAAAGGCGATTGTCTTCAAAATGCAGTAAGTGCGCTATCAAATCAACCGCCTTAAATGATACCGTGTGTTAAACGGGAGCTGCAAGGGTTATCACAGCTTGATTATTTAATTATTGATTAATGGATCGACATTAGATTTCAGCAATAATGCTTTCTAATTGATCTTCCATACCTAATGCTTTCGCAACACCTGTACCGTAGTTTACATCTGCTTGATAACAATGTTTAATGTGACGACGTTTAACTTCATCCGTTGTCCCTTCCATTTCATTCGCAGTTGTAATAAACATACGTGCTTGTTGTTCTGGTGATTGAAGACGGAACAATTTACCAGGTTGTTCGAAGTAGTTGCTATCATCTTCTCTGAAATCATATTCATACGCGCCACCTTCTAATTCTAATGGCGGACGTTTGTATTCAGGTTGACTTTCATGTGCACCGTAACTGTTTGGATAGTAGTGTGTTTGACCACCTTGGTTACCATCTAAGAAACGCATTGCACCGTCACGGCTGAATGGACAAATGTTTTCAACACCTACACCTTTGGGTTGGTTAACTGGAATTTGCCAGTGGTTCACACCTAAACGATAGCGTTGTGCATCACCATAAGCGAATAAACGACCTTGTAACATTTTGTCTGGTGAGAAATCTAAACCAGGAATAATGTTTGTAGGTGCGAATGCCGCTTGTTCAACATCCATGAAGTAGTTTTCAGGGTTACGGTTTAATTCGAATTCCCCTACTTCAATTAAAGGATAATCCCCTTTGTACCATACTTTAGTTAAGTCAAATGGGTTATCTTTATGGTTTTTCGCTTGTTCTTCAGTCATCACTTGGATGTACATTTTCCATTTCGGGAAGTTGCCTTCTTCAATCGCATTGTACAAGTCGCGTTGTGAAGATTCACGGTCATTTGCAATAATTGCTGCAGCTTCATCAGGTTGTAAGTTTTCAATACCTTGTTGTGTTCTGAAGTGGAATTTCACCCAAACACGTTCATTATTAGCATTAATCATGCCATAAGTATGTGAACCGAAGCCGTGCATATGTCTATAACCTTTTGGAATACCGCGGTCTGTCATTAAAATTGTCACTTGATGTAATGCTTCAGGTAATGACGTCCAGAAATCCCAGTTATTTTGCGCACTTCTCATATTTGTGCGTGGGTCACGTTTAACAGCGTGGTTTAAACTTGCAAATAATTTTGGATCACGGAAGAAGAATACAGGTGTGTTGTTACCTACAAGATCCCAGTTCCCATCTTCAGTGTAGAATTTCAATGCAAAACCACGAATGTCACGCTCTGCATCTGCAGCACCACGTTCACCGGCTACTGTAGAGAAACGTGCGAACATTTCAGTTTGTTTACCTACTTCTGAAAAGATTTTCGCGTTTGTATATTGCGTGATATCATTCGTTACTGTAAAAGTACCAAATGCACCTGAACCTTTTGCGTGCATACGACGCTCAGGAATCACTTCACGATCAAAGTGTGCCATTTGTTCTAAAAAGTACCAGTCTTGCATCAATAATGGACCACGTGGACCCGCAGTCATCGAGTTTTCACGGTCACTGACAGGATGGCCAAATAAGCCCGTTAATTTTGATTCATCTCTGTTCATATATTCACACCTCTAGATTAGAATTATTTTAATTTAGTATACCATTAGTTTAAACTAATTACAAAGTGATTCTCAAAAAAATTTGAAAAAAATAATGTGTACGATATGCTAAGTTAGCCATAAACACCGTTATCATAGCATCGAAAATGATGTTGCAATTTTTTGTCTCATTTTAATGTATCATTATTGGAATATCAATTCGCCTTGTTCTATTTTCAACTGTGTCCTTCTTCATTGTTTTAAAACTTTAATTTGAGTGACCTATATCGAACTGTCCTAAAGCAATTTGAATATGTGCAAGATGATGACGTTCATGCCAAGATAACTTCGCAATGGTTTCACCTACCGTCGTTGCACCACTGTCTTCTAACACAAAGTCTCTTGTCAGTTCTGCTTCCGTTAAATGTTGACCAATAGCCACCACACGTTGATTAATCGCCTCTAGCATTTGAATCGATACTTCAATAGGTAAATCTGAATCTGCCAATTTCACCCATTCATCTTGCACAAAGTTCGGCACTTGAGGGTGCGTATCCGTTAAAGCCAATTTTAGCCGTTGAAACATATTCATCTGTGAGTCCGCAATATGATGGACAAGTTGTTGTACCGTAAAACTGCCCTCACGATAGGTCTCTTGCAAATCACCCTGGTTCAAATTCGTCACCGTTTTTCTTAAATCCTGTACATATTGCGCAATCTCTTCTAGCCAAGAATCGATGTGTGCACGTGTTATAGTTTCTGGTATTTCTAATCCTCCAATGGGATATCTTACATTCATAATGACCCCTCCTTCATCATAAAAGACACTTTCATCATAGCATTTCACACCACAAGTGTAATTCAATACGAATAATCAAAATATATTCTACTCTTCTTTTTCGACACCTCGTTTATCTTTTACCCGTTATCATTCTTCTTTTTGTATTAAATTGAATACATGATTAAAAAGTGCAAGTTTCGCTTTGACCTTGACTATCTTTGACTATTGGTGTATACTTTAATCATAAAGCAATCCACTTTGGTGTCAGAACGTCAAAGTGATTGCCAAAATCTTATAAGCGCTAGTAACATTCAAATACTAACGTAATAAAGGAGAGATGCATGATGGCTTTTGATATGAGACCTTTCAATCATTCATTTTTCAATATGGAACCTAGTGATTTCTTCAAAGATTTCGGACGTCATATGTTAGACGACGCATTCACAACTTCTCAAATTAGAACAGATATTAAAGAACTGGACGATGCTTATATTGTTGAAGCTGAATTACCAGGTATGGATAAAGAAAACATTCAATTAAAATTTGAAAACAACGTCTTAACAATCACTGCACAAAACACCGTAGAAGATCGTAAAGAAGACGAAGAAGGACGCATCATTCGACAAGAGCGTCACTTCAGCAACATGCAACGACAATTTACTTTCAATAACGTAGACGAAAGCAATATTAAAGCGTCTTATCAAAACGGCATGTTAAATGTCACATTAGGTAAACGCACACCAGGTCGTTCTACAAACTCTGATATTCCTATCGACTAAACATTCACAATCTGCCATGTGAATGCCATCCCCTTTCCATTATTCGCGTATCATGCCCGCACATGGTACGCGTTTTTTATTTTGATGAAATCACACCGCTATACATGACGCACAACTCTCACTCTCCAACGCCAATATAAGTTTAAATTAATACAACTGGAATAAAAGGTTCACGCTTTTGTTAATGCTCTCCCTGTGGTTGCAAGAAGAGTTCGAGACTCCCGAGGGATCAGACGCAGCCGAAAACCCAATTGAACTACCACCTTGTGTACAATTCAATCAAGTCAAATTGAGTGAGGCAAGGCTTGATTGCACCCTCCTCTCACATGCCATCAATACACAGTTTAAGTTGATGCGACTCAGTTGAATCTTATGAATAAGAGGACCATTTTCTTTTACTTTGCTTTCCTCGATTGCTAGCCGGGGCGAGACTCCTGTAGCATAAATTAAAGGCTTAAATACGATATCTGAGTTTAATAGTGGCTACTGTTTAACGCAGTAGCTGTCTAACTTCTCAATGCTTTCGCTTTTGAGAAGTCTAGTCAGCCTTGCGGGGGCAGTACTACGCAATCTTTGTTGCACATGAGATTTCTGTACTGCTCCCGAAAATCCATCAACGCTTCCACTACAAATGTAACAGTCCAATCTAAGCGTGGATTCGTTGAAGTGAGGCGCCTCGGAAAGCGAGCCCTAGTCAGCAATCTGGTTTATAACCTCAATCATGCCCCATGTCATCAATCTATTAATAAAATAATTCAACTCATATGCTCAAATGTTAAATAAATATTAACTATTATTAAATACACTTAATAATGCAATGTTTAAAAAATTTACATGTTATATTAGTTTTAATAAAACAAAGGAGTTGTATAGTATGAAAAAAACGCTAGTTACAGGTTTTGCAGTAGCCGCATTATCAACAGGTATCTTTGCAGTAAGTAACGAGGCAAACGCACAAGTCACATCACAAAATGGTATCATTTTACACGACGACTCAAGAATACTCGAACATGAATTACAATATGTAGACGTCTTAATTAATCCAAATACCAACCTACAAACAAAAGAACGTCTTAAAGCATACTTTGAAAGTCAAGGTTTAAATACAGTGAGTGAAATCGTTCAAAAAGCAAAACAAGACGGTCTCGACACATCAAAATACGATTATTTAATTTAACGCTAAACATTTATACGCTTTCTAACGCTTAATAGATAACGCCATCACCTTATCGCTACCATGAAGGTGATGGCTATTTTTGTTTCTGGTTTCTAAATTCATTTTATAACGTGTATGGTCATCCTCATTTTATAAAATAAGGTCTTAACTTCGGTCATTGTTACTCACTAACTTTTTCATATTCAGCCTGACTTTTCCTTAGACTGATGGCTTTTCGTTTCGTTACAATAACAATATTAATCAAAAAGCATATTGTGGAGGTCATCATATGAACATAGATATAAAAAATGCACATACTCAATTCAACCATGTCGTCTATGATGAAGTGGCACATTTATTAAATAGAGAGATGAAAGATTTACCCGCGACACTTCAACCCACAGCATACATGATTGCCAAATACCAACATATGTCGATTCCTAAAGAAGGCAAAGCTGTAGATGAAGTGATGGATTTACTACACAACGAAATTTTAACTTATAATTATCGCGCAAACCATCCACGTGCCTTTTCATTTATTCCTGGTCCAGCGTCCGAACTGTCTTGGCTGACTGATCTTTTAACGAGTGCCCATAATATTCATGCATCGAATTTTGCGAATGCCCCGCTTCCTATTGCGATTGAGCATTGTCTCATTCGTTATTTAAGTGAAAAAATAGGATTCGACCCCATACTATCAGGCGGTGTGTTTGTGTCAGGCGGTTCGATGGCGACATTGACTGCGATTACTGCTGGAAGAGATGCGATGATTCCAATCTCTCAAATGTCTAAAGCGACCGTCTATTTAACAGCTCAAGCACACTTTTCTGTCGCAAAAGCTTTGCATATCGCGGGTTTTGCAAAATCACAACTTCGCTACATTCCAACTGATGATTTATATGCGATGGACGTGACCGCTTTAGAACATCAAATCGAATTCGACATTGCGCAAGGCTATCACCCTATTATAATTGTTGCGACGACGGGTACTACGAATACAGGTGCAATTGATGACTTAAATCACATTACACGTATCGCACAGCAACATCGACTGTGGGTTCATGCAGATGGCGCTTATGGTTTATCACATATTTTCACTGAAGAAGGTCAACAATTGTTAAAAGATATCGATAAGGTGGATAGTGTCACGTGGGATGCCCATAAACTGTTATTTCAAACGTATAGTTGTGCCATGGTGATCGTTAAAAATAAAAACCATCTTCTTTCTACTTATGGTGTCGAGGCTGAATATTTAGATGATATTACTTCAACAAATGAAAATATCGATCCAGAAAAATTAGGTATTGAATTGACGCGCCCACCTCGAGGATTGAAATTATGGGTGACATTACAAGTGCTAGGTGAAGATGAAATAAGCCGTCGCATTGAACACGGACAAGAAATGGCACGCTATGCCGAACATCAAATTCAACAAATGACTGATTGGAAAATTGTCACAGCGCCGCAACTTTCCATTGTGAACTTTCGTTATGAAGACCCTCAAAAGTCACCGGAAGAAAATGATAAAGTGATGCAATACGCCGCTTCACGTATTGCGCAATCCGGCTATGCTGTAGCGTATACGACAGAATTAAATCATCGTCGTGTCATTCGCTTTTGCACCATTCATCCAGAGACAACACACGCAGATATCGATGGGACTTTACAACGTTTGAATACGTATGTCCACGAAGCATCCACATAAAATGAAGTGTCGGGGATAGGACATAAAAATTTTTGATGCTATTGATGCAATATTTTTGTTAAACTCGCCCTATTCCTAAGATTTATGTTTTTGATTGCCCTCATGGCTTCGCGTTCCTAGGGGCTGGCCCTTCAACTCACTAACGCTTGATTAAACTGTTATATTTGTTGAGGCGTTAGTGAGTTGAAGTGAGGCGCCTCGGAAAGCGAGCCCAAGAGCGCAATCTATTAAGGCTAAAAGTTCAAAAAAGCAACATGTCTCATTCATCTATCAAAGGATGCTCCAAATCATCCACCTTCATTTTATGCAAGACAATCGATGTATTAAATTCTGCAATATGCTCCATCTTCATTATCACCGCATTCAAACTCGCAATATCTTTCGTATGCCCTTTAATAATAAACTTTTCAGTCCCTGTCACCGCATAATACTCTTGAAAATCCGAAAATTGTTGAATGCGCTTTTCAAACTCTGAAATTGCGATTTTAATCTCTGTAATTTTCATAAAAAACCCAATCATATAACCTAACTTTTCATAATTGACATCTACGTGAAAGCCATCAATCACGCCAGACTCAATCATTTTTGAAATTCGATTTTTCACACTCGGTTCGGATAACATGACAATAGAAGAAATAGTTTTCACTCTCATGCGCGCATTTGTTTTCAACAGTTTTAATATTTGTACATCGATTCCATCCATATCATCGCCTTCTTTCTCTATCAACAAGAACTCTCACCTTGGAAATGACACTTCAAAGTTTGCGTCACCATGTTTATTCATTTCACTTTATTATATAGGTAGAAACAAGTCATCTTCAATTTTAATCACATCGCAATAAAGATTTGCACACATCATATGCTTGTGAGTTTATTTCTTGAAACGGACACCCATCTCACTTATAATGGTATTATCATTATAAAAGAAAGAAGCTGGAAATTGTGTCAAAGCGTAGTGATGCTCTTAGAAACGAACAACACATTCTTACGACAGCACAAACATTGTTTAATGATGCCACTGTCGAAAAGGTAAGTATGAAAAAAATTGCGGAAACAGCTCAAATTGGGACAGGAACACTGTATCGTCATTTCTCCAACAAGTCCGATATTTGTTCAACTTTGCTCGCACATGAAGTGACGCAAATGTTTGCACGCATCGATCGCCATAAACAAAAGATAGACGATCCACATGAACAACTCCGCTTCATTTTTTTATCACTGATTAAGTTGATGGAAGACAATGTCAACTTATTAAAAGAAATTGAACGCACAGACAAACAAAAACGGGTCATGATGCAAACCCCTTTTTACGTGAAGCTAAAAGAAGAAGTGATGGCATGTGTCACACAGCTCAACATTGTGAAAGATCCAGATTTTCTTAGCGATATGCTCATCAATTCATTTTCAGCTGATGTGTTTGAATATCAACATTATGTCAAAGGTATTCCGTCCGAACAGTTTGTCGATCGGATTTTAAAAATTTTTGTTCGTGGTGTTCAATCATAAATTAAGTTAATTAATGGAAGGAAGTTATAATATGAATTTTGAAAATACAGCATTAGTACTCGTTGATTTACAAAAAGGCATTGCCAACATGGGAGAGACCGCACCCCACAGTGTCTCGACTGTATTAGATAACGCGAGCCAAATGGTGAAGTTATTTAAAGAAAATAATGGTTTCATCGCTTTTGTACGCGTTAATTTTCATGATGGACAAGATGCGCTAAAACCGAATGCGATGCGCCCATTACCTGGCGGCGAACCTGCTCCTGACTTTGCGGAACTTGCAGATGAACTCGGTGCAGAACCTCATGATTACATTGTGAATAAACGTGGCTTTAGTGGCTTTTTCGGGACAGATCTCGACTTGCAACTTCGTCGTCGTGGCATTAAAAATATCATTCTCGGTGGTATTTCAACGCATGTCGGTGTCGATACGACTGCACGTGATGCGTACCAACATGCCTACAATCAATATTTCCTCTCTGATATGATGTCAGCACCTGAGGCATCATTACACAACTTTTCAATTGAGCATACTTTCCCGCTAATGGGACAAGTTTTAACAACAGCAGAAATGATAGCACGACTTCAATCTGAAAAATAAGAGGGACGCTGATTTAAGGGGTTGCACGGAAGTCAAATGGATGATTTCCGTGTTTTTTACCATTTCGTATTGAGTCTAATATAAAGAAAGGGATTTAGTTATGGAAAACAAACGTACGTCTCCATTGTTTATTATTATTATGGCCGGGCTCGCTGCATTCGGACCGCTTTCTATTGATATGTATTTACCTGCTTTACCCGAAGTTAAAAATCACTTCGGTACAACGACTGCGTTAACACAACTGACACTCACACTCTTTATGGTGGGGCTTGCAGTCGGAAATATTGTTGCTGGAACAATGTCAGATTCAACAGGTCGTAAAAAACCATTAATCGTCAGCCTTATTTCTTACATCATCGCTTCTATTGTGATTGCACTCGCACCAAATGTCATCGTGATGATTGTCTTTCGCTTTATTCAAGGGGTTTCTGGTGGTGCAGGGATTGTTTTATCAAGAGCGATTGCAACAGACTTATATAAAGGAAGAGCGTTAACACAATTTTTAGCGTTGTTGATGCTCGTTAATGGTGCCGCACCAGTCTTAGCACCGATGTTTGGTGGTTTTATTTTAAGTTTAGCGAACTACCGCGTACTTTTCTGGATTTTAACCCTCTTGTCACTACTCATGTTAGTCGGTGTATTCTTTAAAATTGGTGAAACATTACCGCAATCCTCACGCCGTCCAGCACGTGTCAAAGCGATTGCTGAAGACTTTAAAATGTTACTCACACGCCGTTCATTTATGCTTCCAATTTTAATTCAAGGATTCACTTTTGCAATGTTCTTCAGCTATATGGCAGCGTCTCCGTTTATTATGCAAAACTTATACGGCTTGACTGCACAGCAATATAGCTACATTTTCGCGTTAACAGGCTTAGGGCTCATCGTCACTGCACAATTAACAGGACGCCTCGTTAAATACATCAATCAACACGTCCTTTTCCGTACATTTTCATTTATACAATTAGCCGGTGCGATTTTAGCTATTTTCGCGTTAATCAATCATTGGTCTCTATGGATTTTATTACCTTCTTTTTTATTCATTATGGCTCCAGTCGCTGGTATCGCTACATTAGCTTTTGCGATTGCTGTTGAAGGTCAGAAAAAAGGAATCGGAAGTGCTTCAAGTTTAGTCGGCTTATTACAATATTTCATCGGTGGAATTTCAACACCTCTCGTCGGCTTACAAGGTGAATACAGCTATGTACCTTACATTTTAGTCGTGATTGTCACAATGACTATCATTATGTTCCTCCAGTTTTATCATTACTGGGCCAATACACGACATGAATCACAAACACATGTAGAATAAACTTAAGATCGAAGAAACATTTCCACAAAAAAGTGTGGGGAGGGGACATAAAAATTTTTTGATGCTATTGATGCAATATTCTTGTTAAACTTGTCCTCTCCCTACGATTTGTGTTTTGGATTGCCTTCATGGCTTCGCGTTCTTAGGGGTCCAAATTGATTTTATAATTCAATGTAATGTTTTTGTTTTTCATAGCAAAGCTGAAAGAATAATGATGTCCCATTCCCACACTTTTTATTCATTCATTAATTTTTTTCACTTACGACTGTCATTTGTTGTTTAAGATAATCGCCACGTTCAACTTCATCTACTATTGCTAACGCCATATCTGGATAGCTCACGTAACTTTCTCCATCCGTATTAAACAACATCACATCGCCGCCGATACGATAGTTGCCTGTACGTGGACCGTCTGCATCAAAAAATGCGGAAGGGCTCACAAATGTCCAATTTAAATCTGTTGTTGCTTGTAAGTCTTCTAAGTTTTTCGCTTGTCCGACCGCAATTTCATACGCAAAATCAGGAACGCGACCTACATCAAAACTGTTTTTCGTTCTTTCTTCATCCATATAGAGACTGCCTGCACCACCGAGGACGATTAAACGTGTGTCGGTACCGGATAATGCACGAATGAGTACACGCCCTGCGTCAATATGCGGTTGTGTTTGACCAATCGGCGTTCCAAATGCATTCACAACCACATCAAATGCGCTCAAATCTTCTGTTGTTAAATCAAAAATATCTTTTTCGATGACTTTAACATTTTTATTTGACAGTTTAGATGCATTACGCACAATAGCTGTGACGTCCAATCCTCTGTTCACCGCTTCTTCAGTAATTAAACGCCCTGCCTTACCTGTCGCACCAATAATACCTACTTTCATATGAGTGACCTCCCTATACTTTATCTATTATGTCTTTCATTATAGTCGAGCAATGAGATAAATGAAAAACTTGCGCTCGCATCAAATCCCTAACATGCCTAATATTTGAGATATCGAGTTAATGATAATGTGCAAGGTCATTGCGACTAAAATGTTGCGTCGTGAAGCCATATAGACATATGTCATCGCAATCCCTCCCGCAATAAAAGGTAAAAATGTCCATATCGAAGTAAAATGAAGAAAGTGGGAAACGCCGAAAACGATAATAGAAACGACTGCCATCCATCGAAAGCCCCATATCTTTCTAAGTTCGCCAATAATAAGATGACGAAATAACAATTCTTCAACAATTAGTGTTAAAATACCAATCGTTACAAAGCTTAATGGTAGCGTAATGAATCGATCATCCCATATCGCCATCAGTAGAGCGAAACGTTGATAAATAAGGATAAAACCAGTGAGCACGCAATAAATGATGACGATACGCCACCCATGTTCACGCACGCCTTTTAACTGCGCTTGAATCGCAGCGATAATATGATGACGATCATTTGAGCTAAAAACATCATTATATTAAACAGAATGGTACGACCCGATTGTTGTAATGTGTCATCAAAAATCCTTTTCAATAGATTCGGAAATACTTCTTCTGCTAATATCGCAAAAAGGTACTGCACTAAAATAAATACAGGGGCGATGACAAAGTCTCGATATTGTATCGACCTCCCTGAAGTGGATAAAGTTGTCATGTATGCGCTCCTTTATAATTGTTGTTGTTAATGAGGTGAACTTATCATACCAACCATGTCACACCATTTCGATGCTTTTTTAATAATTTGAGTTCTATAATTAATCTTTCACTATCGTTGTAGAGATCCTGTTATCATGCACTTTTGACAGTGTAAACATACAACTTTATCGTGTGATTCAAAAAAATACGAATTCGAGATTTTTTTGTTGATATATTTTTTATACCTGTTATAATAAGACTATCGATTCTTGAAAAAAGGAAGGAAATATTAATTATGGCTAAATTACTTTATATTACAGCACACCCTCTAGATGAATTACTTTCAGCTTCAATGGCTGCAGGTAAAACTTTTAAAGAAACTTACGAACAAGCTCACCCAGAAGATGAAGTGGTACACATCGACTTATTCAAAGAAGATATTCCACAAATCGACGCTGATGTATTCTCTGGTTGGGGTAAATTACAAAACGGTGAAACTTTAACAGACGCTGAGCAAAAGAAAGTAAATCGTTTAGGCGAAATCGTTGAAGAATTCATTAACGCAGATAAATATGTATTCGTTTCACCAATGTGGAACTTATCATTCCCACCTGTGCTTAAAGCATATATCGATGCTGTTGCAGTAGCAGGTAAAACATTCAAATACACTTCAGAAGGCCCAGTTGGTTTATTAACTGACAAAAAAGCTTTACACATCCAAGCTCGTGGTGGCTTCTACTCTGAAGGTCCTGGCGCTGACTTAGAACACGGTGACCGTTACATCAAAACAATGATGGCATTCTTCGGAGTACCTTCATACGAAACAATCATTGTTGAAGGTCATCATGCTGCTCCAGAACGTAGCGAAGAAATCAAAGCACACTCACTTCGTCAAGCTGAAGAACTTGGACGTAACTTCTAATATCGGCTTTGATATTCAAGATCCTTTCTGTGATATCCACGGAAAGGGTCTTTTTTAGTTTAAATACCGATATGCATCATACACTCCCATTTAACTTAATTCAGGCAGAAGTCTCCCATCCTCTATAGGTGGGTGATGAATGCCGTTCGGTATGAGGGTTATAATCATAAATAGAGAGGTGCGTAGCTTATGGAACGACTCAAAGCATATAAATTTAGAATCTATCCAACTGAAGAACAAAAAATTTTCTTCGCTAAGTCTTTCGGTTGTGTCCGTAAGGTCTACAATCTAATGCTTGATGATCGAATGAAAGCTTATGAAGAAACTAAGAATGTTTCTTCTAAAAAAATGAAGTTCCCGACACCAGCTAAATATAAGAATGAATTTCCATTTTTGAAGGAAGTAGATAGCCTTGCCTTGGCTAATGCACAACTCAATTTAGACAAGGCATATAAGAATTTCTTTAGAGATAAATCTGTTGGATTTCCTCGGTTCAAAAGTAAGAAGAATCCCGTTCAAAGCTATACCACTAATAATCAAAATGGCACAATATCCTTGATTGATAATAAATTCATCAAAGTTCCTAAGTTGAAGTCATCAGTTAAAATAAAGCTTCATAGACAACCTAAAGGTATTATCAAATCAGCTACAATATCACGCCGTTCAAGCGGTAAATACTATGTTTCTTTATTGTGCAAAGAAGAAGTTGTCGAGTTTCCTAAAACTAATTCTGCAATTGGAATTGACCTTGGAATCACTCATTTTGCCATTTTTTCTGACGGTCAAAAGATTGATAATAATAAGTTCACTTCGAAAATGGCACAGAAACTAAAACGTGAACAACGTAAGTTGTCGAGACGTGCCCTGTTAGCCAAAAAGAAGGGTATCAATCTCTTTGAAGCCAAAAACTACCAGAAACAAAAACAGAAAGTTGCACGACTACATGAAAAGGTAATGAATCAACGCACTGACTTTCTAAACAAGTTGAGTACAGAGATTATCAAAAATCACGATATTATCTGTATTGAAGACTTAAACACAAAAGGTATGTTGCGAAATCATAAACTGGCTAAAAGCATTTCTGATGTGTCATGGTCTAGCTTTGTGATTAAGCTACAATACAAAGCTGACTGGTATGGACGTGAAATAGTCAAGATTGATAAATGGTTTCCATCAAGTCAAGTCTGTTCAGACTGCGGACATAATGATGGCAAGAAAAATCTCAAAATTCGAGAATGGTCTTGTCCTATTTGCCATGCTCACCATGACCGAGATATAAACGCGAGCATCAATATTTTGACCGAAGGGCTACGAATGCAAACATTAGCTTAGAAAAGACCGATAACCGTAGGGTCTACGGGGATAGCTTGGTCAATAAGAGAAACCTCTGTTAGTAAAGAAATACACTTACAAGTACGCTCTATTCCCAAGAAGCTCCCACTTCAAGCGTTAAGAACCTTTATGTTTTAGCTAAGTGGTGAGTAGTTCACGCAACCAAAATACGCTCCAAAACAACCACTTCATTTTCTGTTTAATTTGATATGCTTAAACTTTTGTCTTTTATTTATTTTGTACTTCTAAATAAATAAAATTTAAAATACCTTTACCAGTCGCATACTCATTTTGACTAAACCCTTATTCTGCTTGCATGTAAGCGCTTCAAATTTTGAAGATTTTCAACATTTTCAAAATGTCTTTAAAGGCTGTCATGACAGTATTTTTGTCTATTTTGTGAATGTTATCACATTTGTATTGTGTCATTTCTCATCCTTATATATAATACCTTTGTAGATATATAAATTATACTAATAGACGATTCAGTTTATGATGCAGTTTAATTAGGAGGCGCATGTTTTTATGGTTAGATGGTTCCAGCAAAGTACCATTGCTAGTGTTATTTTATTGGTGTTACGTGTTTATCTCGGTTATGGCTGGCTCATGTCAGGTATTGCTAAAGTAACAAGTCCAAAAGGGTTTAATGCAGGCGGATTTTTACAACATGCTGTTCAACAACCTGTGATGTCAACAGACGGCAGCGTACAATATCCTTTATTCACGTCATTTTTAGAGCACGTCGTAATTCCAATGACACCTACAATCAATGTTATCATCCCTGCTTTTGAAATCATCGCAGGCATATTATTGATTTTAGGTCTTTTCACTCCAGTCGGCGCATTGATCGGCTTAGTGCTTAACTTCTTATTCTTATTCGCAGGCACAGTTTCAGTGAATCCACTTTACATTTTAATCGGATTCTTCATCTTTGTCGGCGGATACAATAGTGGTTTCTTCGGTGTAGACCGTTTCTTAAACTCACTATTAAGCAAAAAGTTTTTCAGCATCTTTAACTATCACCCAGAAGCTAAAGATAAAAGCGTTTAAACTATTATTTTGACTATAAATTAATCAGGGCTCACTTGTGGCAGTTCAACTGCATTGTGTCACAAGTACGCCCTGGTTTTTTGTGTCTTAGTCTTGCGTCCTTCCTTATCTGTTCATTGTGTAAGGCTCAAGCGGATGAGTCGCTTCGTGTTGCGTCCAAAAAAACAGGGGTCACCTCCTTTTTTTAAAAGAAAAGTGACCACTGATTGCTATTGTTCATGGCGAATGACTTGTTTCGGTTGCTGTTGTAAAAATACGATATAGTCGTCAATCGGTAGCATCTCATCCACAAAAATGACACGCCCGCCATCACGTGTTCCGATTGGTTTAAGATGGCGTACGCGATGGTAACCGCGTTGTGCAGAGGCAAAATAGCCTGTCGTGTAATGTAAATCATCCGATACACACAATTCCCCTTTCACTTGTGCGAATGCTGTGATACATGTCGCTATCGTCAAAGCATCTTGAATACGTGAGCTGACGAGTGGCGTATGCGCATGATCTTCAAAACAAAAGTGGGTCACGCGAACACCTTTTGCGCCTGTTTGATCTAAACGTTCTCCTGTTTGAGCAGAGACGATGATCGCACCTCTATACTGCGTGTCATCAAAAATATAGCCCATCCCTTTATCAAGCGCCTCTTTCGTAATCCCATGCATCCCACACAACACCTCTAATGTATGCGGTGTATTTTCGATAATCGGTAAAGCCTCAAGCGGATACAATGGGTTTGCAATTTTTTCAATTTTTAAATTCAAAAAGTCGACATCACCATTTTCATGCTGAAACCCTTTATCGAAAAATGTTTGAAGGACTGCCGGAATCTTTTGTGCTTCACAAATCGTTTCAGCACCACTAATATGAACACCGTCCTGATTCGCCCTCATTTTAACACTGTACATTATCGCACCTCCTTGCGACGCGCACACGATAATTGTTCGAATAAATATTCCAAATCATGGACCTCGTGAAATAAAGAAAGTGAGACGCGCAATATCGGCCGAGCGACAGTCGGATATCTGAAATAGCTCACCCATATTCCTTGTGCCAACAACGCTTGATAGACGCGTTCGATTTCATGAGCATCATCAAAAGAGAGCCACTTAATCGGGGTCGTTGAGGGTCCTTCGTATGGTACGCCAAAGTCACGATGATACAACTGGTTGAATGTGTCACTTAATTGATGCAATACTTGTGCCTTTTCAGGTTGTGCCAACATTATTTTCAAATTTTCGTATAACTGGGCTAACTGAAGTTGTGGTAATGCATTAGAATAGATGACTGGTCGCGCGACATTAATTAACACTTGTTTAAAAAGTGATGAACATAAAATTGCGCCACCATGTGCACCTACACCTTTGGATAAACTGGTCGTTAAAATATCAATGTTCGAATAATACGTATGCAAGTGAAGTCCAAAAGCGTGTGCATCATCCACAATGAGCCACATATTCGGTATTTTCGCTTTTAACTGAACGAGTGCATCAAGATTCGCAAAGTCGCCATAAGTAGAAAAGACACTGTCTGTCACGACAACTTTGGTCATCATTTCAGGATATTGAAACAATACTTTTTCTAGCGCTGTGATATCATTGTGCGGATAAATGACTTTCTTAAGCCGACTCAATCGTATTCCATCAATGATACTGGCATGGTTCGCCGCATCAGAAAACACGATTACCCCTTCACCTTGAAAGGCTTGCATCACCGCTAAGTTCGCATCATAGCCACTCGTCGTGACCAATGCATCTTCAAAATGAAAGTGTGTGCTTAGCAACCTTTCGATCTTCGTATATAAAGCTGAATTACCACTCACTAACCGTGAACTTGCGAGATGTTTTTGTGCCTGTTCTGACACAACCTCAGCATGCGTCATTTGTCCTAATCCTAAATAGTCATTCGACGTAAAATTCAAAAACTGACGCCCTTGCATTGTCATCCACTTACCATCGACCGCTTCCACTTCACGCAATTGACGCAACTGCCCTTTTGCTTGAATGGTCTCTAACTTACGCTGTAAATCCATCATTGACGCCCCTTTAAGACATGCTGCAACGCCTTTTTAAATATGCGGACCATCTGTTTCACTTCACGATTCGACATACTTAACACAGGTACAAAGGTGATAATATTTTCTAAATTTCTAATCATCAGCCCTTCTTCTTTACATTTCGCAATCATCGCTTCAACTTGCGCAATTTCAAGCGGCTTCTTATCCGAACGACTTTCCACGAGCTCAACAGCATACATCAATCCTCTACCACGAACATCACCAACATGTGGATGTTTAAGCAAATTTTCTAATGATGTACGTAAAGTGGTCGACGTTTTTTTAATATGATTGATGAGATGACGTGTTTGAAATAGGCGAATATTTTCAAGCGCGACAGCACAAACGACTTGATTGCCCGTATATGTATGGCCGTGGAAAAAGGTCTGTTTCGCATGTGTATCACTCAAAAAGGCATCGTATACGGCTTGAGACGTTAACGTTGCCGCAAGCGGGACATAACCGCCTGTCATCGCTTTGCCTAGACACATCAAGTCAGGTTGGACATCTTCATGCTCACATGCAAACATTTTCCCAGTTCGACCAAAACCGACCGCGACTTCATCCACAATGAGTAAAATATTGTACTTTCTACACAGCTGTTCGATCGCTTTCAAAAACCCTGCTGGATGCACAAAAAGACCTGTCGCACCTTGTATGAGCGGTTCAATTACAAAGCCTACAATTTCGTCTGCACGCGCTTGTAAAATAGACTCAATTTGTTTTAAAATGTCGTCCATCATTGCCGCTTCAGACGCATAGTCACTATGGTAAAAAGACGGACATGGCACTTGAATATTCTCGAAAATTAAATCTTTGAAAATGCGGTGAAACGTATCAATCCCACCAACACTGACCGAGCCGATTGTGTCGCCATGATACGCTTGGTGTAACGTCAAAAACTTATTTTTCTTAGCATATTTTTCCGCGTCCAAATTTTTCCAATATTGATAGGCCATCTTAATCGCAATTTCCACTGCGGCACTTCCTGTATCGGAATAAAACACCTTTTGGAGACGTTCGGGTGTCATCGTCACTAATTGTTCAGCGAGTAAAATGGAAGGCACGTTAGATGAACCGAGTAACGTTGAATGAGCAATCGCATTCAGTTGGCGCTGTATCGCACGGTTGAGCTGTCGATTTTGGTGACCGTGGACATTCACCCATAACGACGCATAGCCATCTAAATACTTCCGCCCTTTCGTATCGTACAAATAGCTCCCCTTGCCTTTCTCAATAATGATTGGATCTTGTTGATTGTACATCCCCATTTGTGTAAAAGGATGCCAAACATAGTCACGATCCTTTTGTACTAAAGTTTCATGCTTCATGCGTTACCACTCCTTTAATTTGATCGAAAAACGTCGCTGAAAAGTCCTTGTCGGTCCCCTCTTCTGGAAAGATTTCGACACGGCGCCCCGTCAATGTTTCAATCGTCTGATGATTATCTTGCTCAATGGGCGTATCAGTGTATCGATTCATCACAAATATGGCTTGCGGAAGATGCATGGTCGTCAAATAATGATGATGAACGAGTGCGTCACTGATTGCCCCTAACTGTGACGGTAAAACGCTGATGACACCATCCGCGACGTCACGAATCAAATCGGCTGTCATATAAAATGTATCTTCGTCTTCATAAATGGGTACTGCAATGCCACCCGCCCCTTCAATGAGCAGTACATCACATCGCGCGTGCCATGCTTCAACCCATGCTTTAATCGCCATACGGTCTAGATGTTGGTGCAGCTCTAACTTAAAGGCTAAATGTGGAGAAACCGGTGCTGCAAACGTATAAAAAGATGTGTCAGCATAGGGCAAATCACACATTTGTTGATAACGTTCTAAATCTGGATACTTGCCATCAGGTAACACTTCCGTTTGAAATGGCTTAATAATGTGCACCTTTAACCCGTGGCGTGTCAGGTAATGATACAGATGGGTCGTCACATACGTTTTTCCGATATCTGTATTCGTACTCGTTATAAACAGTTTCATCGCTGTCACCTCATTCTTGTAGTTACGTACTGTTCATATGTTACTGCTTTCAAAGTTTATTGTAAACATATTTTATTTTAAGTTTACATTAGAGATTCATGCCTCTCACACGCCAACCCATACTATGATGTGGCGTATCTTTTCTCAAAAAAGTTACATTCTATTATTATTAGTCTCTAAAAATAAATGACTTTCATATGTGCAGTGTTACATTGATTTCCACATATATATTCATGACACAGCCAGTGTTTTAACCTTTAATAAGACCACTATCTTTTGTTCCTTTTTGTGAAAAAACGAATTAAAAATTTATGTGAAATAGTAAAATTTGATAGAAATGTGACAAACAAAAAAGATACGTGAAAAATTTGATTGCAATTTATAGTAAAAACGCTTACAATTCAATCGGTACAGTCATCTAGTCATTAGATGTCTATAAAGAGAAAGTTTTTAGGGGGTCAAGAAATGAATACTTTAATGATGCTTGTTGCATTAAGTGCAGTCATCACACCATTTATTTGTCTTGTTTTGTTAAGGATGTCCGCGCTCGTTGGGATGACTATCAGTGCAATCGTCGTAACATTACTCGGCTTTTCAGTGTGGGGCATTGAAGCAGGTGTGATCGGTGCATCTTTATTACAAGGTGCACATAAAACACTAACAATTATTTTAATTTTATTTGGCGCATTAACACTCTTAAATACATTACGTGAAACGAATGCCGTTGCACGTATCAACGCAAGTTTCCAAAGTGTATCCAGTGACATGCGTATCCAAGTCATTATCGTCGCATTTTTATTTGGTTCTTTAATCGAGGGTGCATCTGGTTTTGGAACACCTGCCATGGTTACTGCACCTTTAATGGTCGCACTCGGGTTTAGACCGCTTGTGAGTGTCACTACTGCGTTAATTGCCGACAGTATTTCCGTCTCATTCGGAGCAGTCGGAACACCTGTCATTGTCGGCTTAAGTACGTTAAAAAGGGCCAATGAACAACTATTTTCCGAAACTGCTATTCACATTACATTCATTGATTTATTCAGTGGTGTGTTCATTCCACTGATTATCGTGACAACAATGATCATTTTCTTCGGGAAATCTAATAAATTGAAAGCCGTATTAGAAATCTTGCCATGGACATTACTGATTGGCGTCGTCTATGCGGTTGCTGCATGGATCTATGCTTCACTTACTGGTCCGGAGTTCGTCTCCATTTTAAGTTCATTAACGACATTAATCGTTGCGGTTGTAACTGCGCGTAAAGGCTGGCTCGTCCCTAAAAATGAATGGACAGAGGCTCTAACAGATGACTACAAAGCCTCAGACTTATCACAGCGACACGAAATGAGTTTACTGGCTGCATGGTCACCTTACTTAATTGTTGTCGTACTCTTGTTATTAACACGTATTGTGGCACCAGTAAAAACATTTACAACAACTGTACTCGACTTATCTTGGAATCAAATTTTAGGATATAACACGATTTCATCAAGTTGGCAATTACTTTATTCACCAGGAACGATTTTATTCATCGCAGCCATTTTTGCGATTATCATCCAACGTAAACCATTCCGTCACTTTTCAAAAGCATGTAAAGATTCTGCCAAAACAATAAGTGTGACAGGTTTCACCCTCATTGCAACGTTAGCGATGGTACACGTCTTCAGTAACTCAGGCCTCAACAGTAAAGATTTACTCAGCATGCCTGAATTTATCGCAAACGGTATGGCGCATACATTTGGTGATATGTGGCTATTCGTCGCACCGTTTTTAGGCGCACTTGGCTCATTCATTACAGGAAGTGCAACCGTTTCAACATTAACATTCGCACCTGTCCAAGCGAACATTGCAGATGCGATTGGTGCTGACCTGTATACTGTCTTAGCAGCTCAAGTCATCGGTGGTGCAGCAGGAAACATGATCTGTGTGCATAACGTCGTTGCAGTCTGTGCTGTCGTAAATATGGCAGGCAAAGAAGGCAGTGTCATTCGTAAAACACTCGGACCTGCATTGTTATACTGTGCACTTGTAGGTATCAGTGCATTTGTATTCGCAACATTTTTCTTATAACATATCAAAAAGAGTGCTCGGACTATGGAGGTCTTCGCACTCTTTTTTGATGTTTGGTTTAAGGATTACTAATCATGATATTCCCCCACCAAGCCTAAGTGTTTCAGACTGATGAACGTTCTGTGGCATTACTGTGAATCTGATGAATATCATCCTCAAAATACGTTGAATAATCATTTTATAGGTTTATAATATAGTTATAAATTCTTGTAAATTTAATATAATGTTTTTAACTATTGTTGACGTGATTTATAGAATAGTGAGAAAATAAAGACAAATATTGGGGGAGGAATGTTAAAATGAAAGCACTTGTTTATCGTGGTCCTGGAAAAAAAGAATGGATCGAAGTTGAAAAGCCACAATTGCAAAAACCAACAGATGTTATTGTCAAAGTAGTCAAGACGACGATTTGCGGAACTGACTTACACATTTTAAAAGGAGACGTCCCTGCTGTTACTGATGGTCGTATTTTAGGCCATGAAGGTGTAGGGATTGTTGAAGAAGTGGGCGATTCAGTTACGCAATTTAAAAAAGGAGATAAAGTCATTATTTCAGCAGTAACAGCTTGTGGATCATGTTACTACTGTAAAAAACAACTTTATGCGCACTGTGAAGATGGTGGTTGGATTTTAGGTCACTTGATTGATGGTACGCAAGCTGAGTATGTGCGTATTCCACATGCAGACAACAGTTTACACCGTGTGCCAGAAGGTGCGAATGACGAAGCGCTTGTAATGTTGAGCGATATTTTACCAACAAGTTTTGAAATTGGTACATTAAGCGCGAACGTTAACCCTGGCGACACTGTTGCGATTGTAGGCGCTGGTCCAATCGGTTTAGCGGCTGTACTCACTGCACAATTCTACTCACCTGCTGAGATTATTATGATTGACCTTGATGACAATCGTTTACAAGCCGCTAAAGATTTAGGTGCAACAGCTTCTATTAACAGTGGCAGCGAAAATGTCCTAGAGCGCATTCATGAATTAACAGGTGGACGTGGGGTCGATGTCGCAATGGAAGCAGTCGGTATCCCAGCAACATTCGAATTATGTCAAAAAATTATTAGCCCTGGTGCCCGTATTGCTAACATTGGTGTTCACGGTACAAAAGTTGATTTACACCTTGAAGAATTATGGATTAAAAATATCTCTATTTCAACAGGTCTTGTGAGTGGATACTCTACACCATTATTATTAAAAACTGTAGAGTCTGGTAAAGTTCAACCTGAAAAGCTTATTACACACCACTTTAAAATGGATGAAATGTTAGAAGCCTATGAAGTGTTTGGTAATGCCGCTAAAGAAGGAACATTAAAAGTTATTATTTCTAACGACAAATAGACTGACATTCGTATCGATTTAAATGACCATTCAAAATAAAAAGAGTAAGGACATGCACTTCATGTGACGTCTTTACTCTTTTCATTTTTAAAACTATGCCGGTAGTGTTCGGTTAGACATCCCGCACACTCCCCTCATCCCTCTCGATAAAAGCGACTCACTTTCCATAAATAACCAAACGCATTGTAAGCAAACAATACAATCATAAACAAAATACCTAAAAACTGATTGATACCTGTCACTAAAGAAAAGAACGAAAGCAATACAATACCAATGATAATTAATGATAAATTCATATGATACACCTTGTAGAGTGACACCACAGTAATATGGCGTTCCCCTTCATCCATGATTTCAAAAGATTTTTCCGTATATTTTGCCTCTCCTAATTTTGGAAAGCGACGATCAAACTTTCCTTGGAAAAAACCTACCATTATTGCTGGGATAACTGTAAAAAGAAACGGAATCACTGCTGTTATTAATGCCGTATCCCCTTTATTCCCTAACGCAAGGATGAAAAAGTAAATAAAACTAATGAAATATTGTACGTAAACAATGATACTGACTTTTAAAAACTTCATATTCGCTTGGTTTTCCAGTGTATCGGTTTCCTCAATTTCTGTCTGATGATCTACGCAAGACTTCAGTTTTAATGCTGCCTTCTGTGTTTGATATTGCCATAATGTCAGCCCAACGATACATAGCGTGACGATGACACATGAAATCATCATAAATTGTTGATTCATAAAATCGATGTGCTGGATGATATGTTGAAAGTCTATTCCACTTATCAATAATGAAACGAAAACACCGACGACACCGCCGAGAAGTACAAACGATAAATAACGCCATACTTTCATAAATCTCCCTCCTCTATGATAAAGACATTCTCTACCGGTTCTCCAAATATACGTGCAATTTTAATCGCCGTCAGTATCGAAGGTGTAAACCCGTTGCGTTCGATTAATGAGACCGTTTGACGTGAAATACCTGCCTTTTTCGCGAGTTGTGTCTGGTTGTAGCCGTCACGTGCCCGCAGCTCCTTCAACCTATTTTTCATGCCTTCAACTCCTTACTTCATTCAATATATATGCTATTAGTCATTTTGACAAGTACATTAGTCAAATCAGAAAATATTCAATGTGTTTTAAATCTAACATTCCCTTAAAAGTTCGTTACGCATATCAAAAAAGCTAGGACCATGTAAAGTCCTAGCCCTTCAATATTAAAATGTCGTAAAACAAGTCTCACGCTGAACGGATCTCATTATTGTAAATTCAAGCCGCTCATCCCGATATCCAATAACCGATATCTTGCAAGTAATCACTCGTTCTTGTTGCTTCTTGAAGTAGCGCCTCTTGCATCAAATTCAACCCTTTATGTTCTAATCGACTGACTGGACCTGAAATACTCATCGAAACCTGAATAACGCCTGATTCATCTATAATCGGTGTCGCTATACACATCAATCCGTATTCATATTCTTCACGATCGACCACAATATCTTGGTGTGGACGCGTCGCCATACAATGCTTAAAAGCTCCAACCTCTGTCATCGTATGGATGGTACGTGATGTAGCCGTCTTAAAATAAGCTTCTAACGCCTCATCTGAAAACATATTTAAAAACCATTTCCCCATACATGAACAATGTAACATCGATGTTGGACCGAGTTGAGCTTGTAATGTATACTGTTCACCATGTTCCGTATGCAAAATACACACTTCTTGATTGACCAATATTCCCAAATTAATAGCTTCTCCGGTTTTTTCCACCAACCGACGCATAAACGGTTTGAGGTGATGAATCAATGAGTCCGTTTGCTTCATATGGTTTTGATATTTCAACATTTTATCAAAAGCCGAGAATACTCGTGACTTTAGTCATGAGAGGTTCAAAACCGAGGTGATAATTTTCATCTTTATCTTGCGCAACGACATTCAAATCCACTAAAGTTCTTAAACTGCGATAAATCGTACTTTTCGGTAACGTCGTCAGTCTCGCCATCTCACTGATTCCCATTTTTTGATGTTGAGACAATATATCTAAAATTTCAAATGCTTGAATGACAGTTTTAATAGGCGTATATTCGGCCACATCAATCCCCCACCGTTTCTGTGATTTCATTTAAAAGAAAAGTTTCACAAAAACTATAACAAACGGTAATGCGATGAAAGTTCGTTGTAAGAAAATAATGACAATGTGCGAAAACTTTTGAACCGCATTCGCTGATGTGAGCAACGTTGCAATCTCGGATAAAAAGATCAACTGTAAAATACTCATCATCGCAATCAACACTTTACTTGTTGACTCTGTTAAATTCGCTCCTAAAATGACAGGTAAATAATTATCCGCAAAGCCTGACATGATCGCACTCGCTGTGACAGCCGCTTCCGGTATACCTGCGAATTGTAAAATCCATTGAACTGGGTAAGAAACCCAAGCAAGTAAAGGCGTATAAACGGAAATAGCAAGTGCTAATGTTCCCCAACAAACGATGATTGGCATTAACCAAACAACATAGAACATCATATTGTCTTTTTTACTGATAAAATTTTGTGCTGTCACTTTTGCTGCACGTTCAGTCGCTTGTGTTGTCGCCGTTTTAAGTTTAGACTGTTGTGCTGACGTTTGCACTTCTTTTAATGGGGTCCCGTCGACATACACATCCGGATAACGCGAAATGGGTGGAATACGCACACTGATAAATGCGACAATCATACCCATCACTGTAATTCCTAAGAAAATCATACCGAAATCATCAACGACACCGAGCACACTACACACTAACACGACCCAACCAATACTTGATGTTGAAAACTGACTTCCGAGTATCGCTGTCTCTTTCACTGTGTAGTACCCTTTTTCAAATAATTCCTTCGAAGCCAGTATCGCTGCATTCCCTGGTCCGACCCACGCACTTATCGCACTGACTGCACAAATTTCAGAGATTTTAAACACTGGCTTAATTAAAAATCCAATAAGCTCACCGATAAACTCCATCGCACCAAATTCTAAAATTAATGTTTGGAATAGTAACATAATCGGAACAATGACAGATAATTGAACGGCTAAATTCACCATCGTCATCCCTGTCTCTTCCGAAGTTAAAAACAATGGCCCGACTTGAAATAAACACATCAAAGTAATCAACGTACCGAGTATCCGATTTATCGTATAAAATGGCGTTGTCGAAAAAAGTGGTTTCAACATCGTATTGTTACGAATCCAATCCGGTTTCCAAATTTGGTCAATCACAGCCATCATTGCACTAACACAAAAGACAAGCGCAATCAACCGAGTGATGGGTTCTTGAAACGTTGAAACAAAAGTCTTTATAACGTGAAATAAAATCGTATCAACACCGTTCGCAAAAGAAAATGGAATGAGCACAATAATAATCCCTAAAAGTGTCGCAACAATAAATTTCATCAAGTTTTTCATATCTACTTTGCCAGTTGTCGGTTGTTGTAAATTATTTTTCATCATCAAAACTTCCTTGTCATTGGTCTTTACTTCATTACAAAGTCAATTGTTGAATATAGTCATCCATCACTGCGCACGAAGCATTCAATTGTGCTTCCTCTTCTGCATCCAGTAATTCAGGCAGCATTTGTTCAACCCCTTGTTCACTCACAATACTTGGCAGACTAATATAAACCGTCAAACCTGTCGATGTCGTATATAAGTTCGACACCGGCAATACGCGTCGTTCTGGGCTCAATAGTGCTTCTACCAAACATTGAATCGCATTCGCTACACAATAACAATTCGGTCCTTTCATTTTCCATACATCAAAGGCAGTATCTTTCACACGTTGTGCCATCGTTTCTTTAAAGTCATCTGGTAACGTCATATTTTGAGATGCGGCAAATGCTTCTAACGACAGACCACCGATACGGACATGACGCCAAAGCACGACTTGCGAATCACCATGTTCCCCTACAACAGTCGCTTCAATACTTTTTGGACTGACGTTAAAGTATTCACTCAACAAATATTTCAGACGCGACGTATCGAGCAATGTCCCTAAACCTATCACATCTGAAGGTGCCTTTCGACTCATTTGATAAGTCGTATACGCTAATATATCGACCGGATTACTTACTGTTACGATTTTGGCATTCGGACTATACCCTGTCATTTTCGGCACAATTTCTTTTAAAATATCCGCATTTTTCTGCAATGGAATAAGGCGAGACTCCCCTACCTTTTCTGGTACACCCATCGTAATAATAATGACATCCGAACCTTTTGTTGCCTCATAATCTCCTGCAATGACACGTTTCGCTTGTGATACACCGGCACCATGCATCATATCTAACGCTTGACCTTGAGCTCGATTCTGATCCACATCCACCAACACAATCTCTCTTACCCATGGCGTTTCAGATAACAAATACGCAGCAGTCGAACCTACCGCACCCGCACCAATAATACTCACTTTGCTCATACCATTTCACCCTTTCAAAATGGAACGTGTTTCATTTTTCGATTCAAGCATACCTCAAACTTAATGGCGAAACAATGATTTTGTGAAATAAATCACAAATATGTCATAACTTGAAAAAATAACCTAGCCGACCACACCAGGTTACGTATTTATAAGTTTTTTTGGGGGGCTAAAAGCGGTTGATTTCGCTGTAAATGGAAAAAGGAATGACGTTACGTATTGAAAGCAAGCTGATTAGTTTGAGGTAAGATTCGGACAAATTTAGTTGGGGAAATTCCTTGAAAAAAGAGAAATGGTTAAAGCAATCTAAGTATTTTCGACTTACAACATATGTATTCAAAATGCATAAAAAAGATGCCATATCAGCATTTAAACAAACACCGATACAGCACCTTCGTTCACTCTATCCGTTATAAAACAGTGAACACCCTTTGACCTTTCTCAACTTCCTTAACATCTTCTACTTCAATTTTACGCTCTCCTAAGTTTGTCACAATCATCGGCGTCACAATACTTGGCGCATGTTGTTGCAGATACTCTAAATCCACTTTCATCAACAATTGACCTTCAGCAACTTCATCACCGACTTTAACGAAACTTTCAAAGCCTTCTCCATTTAATTTCACTGTATCAATACCGATATGAATCAGCAATTCTACCCCGTCTGTTGATTCTAACCCGATTGCATGTTTCGTTGGGAATAAGGCTTTCACTTTACCATGGAATGGCGCGACAATTTCAGACTGACGTGGGATAAGGCCAACACCGTCACCCATCATACCACCTGAAAAGACTTGATCGGGCACTTCTGATAACGGAATCACTTCTCCATCACACGGTGCAACAATTGTCACACTTCTCGAGCCATCAATATGCACGGCTTCATCCTCCTCAGAGACCGTCGTTTGGCTCGGACTCGTCATTTCACCTTTCATAATGAGTGTCATATCATGCTTAATTTGATCCGATTTCGGTCCAAAAATGGCTTGCATGTTGTTACCAACTTCAAGCACACCCGCGGCACCTAATTCTTTCAGTGCATTCACATCGACTTTCGCTTTATCATGTACTTCCACACGGAGACGCGTAATACATGCGTCTAAATGTTTCACGTTGTCTTTGCCACCCATCGCATCAAGTACATCAAATGGTAAACGCTCAACTGACGTATCTCTTGCCTCTGCAACTTCATCTTCACGACCAGGTGTTTTTAAATTCATATGCTTGATCACAAAAGTAAATAAGAAGTAGTAAATGATCGCATAAACGATACCCACTGGAATGACGTATAAAGCATGCGTACGATCCCAATTCAGCAAACCGTATAAAATATAGTCAATAAAACCACCTGAGAATGTCATCCCGATTTTAACGTCTAATAAGTGCATCACTAAGAATGACGTACCTGCTAATAATACGTGTACTGCATATAAAATTGGCGCAACAAATAAGAATGAGAACTCTAATGGTTCTGTAATCCCTGTTAAGAATGATGTTAATGCTGCGGATAACATCAAACCACCGACAATCTTTTTACGCTCTGGACGTGCTTGTCGATAAATCGCATATGCTGCAGCTGGTAAACCAAACATCATGAATGGATATTTACCAGTTGTGAAAGCACCGGCTGTAAATGCAACGCCATCTTTCATTTGTGCCATCCAAATACGTTGGTCACCTCGAACCAATTCACCCGCTTGATTCACATACGAACCAAATTCAAACCAGAACGGCGCATAGAAAATATGATGTAAACCAAACGGAATCAATGAACGCTCAATAATTCCAAAAATAAATGTCGTTAATACAAGGTTTTTGTTTAATAAGAAGTTCGATAATTCGTTAAGCCCTTCTTGAATCGGTGGCCAAACGAACGCCAACACAACCCCTGTTACAATCGCAACTAATGATGTCACAATCGGTACAAAACGTTTACCCGCAAAGAAACCTAAAAACTGTGGCAACGTAATATTATAAAATTTGTTGTAACACCATGCCGCTAACGCACCCATAATGATACCGCCAAACACACCTGTCTGTAATGTTGGAATACCTAAAATTAAGGCATGTTGTGGCAATTTATTCGCTTGACTTAATGTTTTTGCACCATCAGCAAAAGAAAAGATTTGATCGATTCCGATATGCATTACTTTACCTATCGTTGCATTCATAATTAAGTAACCGACCAATGCTGCTAATGCTGCAACACCATCGCCACCTGCTAAACCTAACGCTGTCCCTACTGCAAAAAGTAATGGTAAGTTATCAAATACCACTTGACCTGCTGATTCCATAATTGTGGAAAGAATGACAAATACTTCATGCTTCAACCATGGCGCCAACGATACTAACTGATCATTGTGCATGGCATTCCCTAGTGCAAGTAAAATCCCCGCAGCCGGTAAAATGGCAACAGGAAGCATTAACGCCTTCCCAACTCTTTGTAATTGTCCAAAAAAGAGCTTAAACACTTTAAAACACCCCTTATCAATCAATAATATATAAAAAAAGGCATGCGCAAACAAAACTATTTTTTAATAGCTTACATTTTGCTCATGCCTGTTTTACCAGTAACACGCTATTCAGTTAACCGCTTTCATTATACAATGTGATTGTGCACTTCACAATAACTTTTTTTACTTTTATTCCGAAAAAGTGAACAGTCTCCTCCATGTTATCTATCTATGTGAAAAAATTTCCGTATCAACTCAAGTCCTTTTCTTTGACGCGTTTCTTTCATTCTTCCATAATGTCCGTACAACTATTTGGAAACATATATTTAGTCTTCATTATTAATAATTGCAACATTATGATAAGCAGTTAAAAACTATTTAACTTTACAAACATTTATCTTTATGGTATATTTTTTATATCACGAATAAAATCAAACTATTTGCTACGGAGGGTATTTCTATGACTAACCTTAAATTCGATCCAGTACACAGTTCATTAGAATTTTCAATTAGACACTTAATGGTTTCAAGAATTAAAGGAACTTTTAACGACTATACAGTTGATGTGAAAGGTGACCTTGATGACTTAAGTTCATTAGAAACAGTCACAACAATTAATGTAGATTCAATCGATACAAAAAATCCAGATCGTGACAATCACTTAAAAACAGCAGACTTCTTTAATATAGAGTCTCATCAACAAATTACTTTCAGAAGTAAAACAATTACAGAAAACAAAATTACTGGTGATTTAACCATTGCTGGTCAAACAAACGAAGAAACATTTGACTTTGAACAACACGGTGTGAGCGACAACCCACTTAGCGGTGGTCAAGTGACTGGTTTCACAGTAACAGGTTCAATCGACCGTGAAAAATATGGTATGAACTTTAACCAAGCTTTAGAAACAGGTGGCGTTATGCTTGGTAAAGATGTTAAATTCGAATTCCATGGCGAGTTTACTATCGAAGGTTAATGGATATGCTTGTGAAGAGAAGCGCATTGGATGGGACGAACCATTCAGTGCGCTTTGTTTTGTAATACATATAACATTTTGTAGTGCTTGCTATGCTCAATATGCAACACTTTTTGATGTCATCTTAATTTAAGGAGGTTAACATAATACTTTATGTGATAGCCATTTTACTTATGCTTATTTTAGCTGTATTGCTTTTAACAAAGGTAGGGTGGTTATTTTCACCGGTTTGTGATATCAATCATCGGTTTAGTCGTAGTTACACTGAATAATCAAAAAAAAATAACCATTCCCAACTTTCGACCAGGAAGGAATGGTTATTTCCCCAAAAGTCACCGTCTTGATAACGGGCTTACTGGCAATGTGTTCGTGCACATTGTATTTTCATTATAACACTAAATTTCATTACATAATAAATAGCGTAATAAATTTTATGTGCTATAATATCTCTTGTAAGCAAGTTGGATAAGATGGTGGCTAATCTCTTGAAAAAGGGGTGATGCCTATGATTATAGTTGTTGCTCCTAGAAAGGAGTAAAGCAGCATGTCTGATTACGAAATGCTCATGATTGTGATATCAATCATCGGTTTAGTCGTAGTTACACTGAATAATCAAAAAAAATAACCATTCCTCTAACTTTTGACTAAACGTGGAATGGTTATTTTCACCAATGTCACCGTCTTGATAACGGGCTTACTGGCAATGTGTTCGTGCACATTGCCTTTTCATTTACATTAAGTATAACACGAAATATGATTTTTTGGAATTATTTCACTCAAACAATATTCCCAATCTGATATGTACACCTATCGAGCCATCCGTTCTTCCCCAAAACCAAAAATAAAAAAGACGATAACAACTGGATTCATACCCAATTGCTATCGCCCTCATTAAGCGTCTTTAGTGCATCATGTCATGCACACGCCCCATTTTAATCGTTTGATATACTTGAATTTCATCATCTACAATCACAAGATCGGCATCCTTACCTACCGCAATACTTCCCTTGCGATCATCAATCTTCAACGCTTTCGCCTGATTCAAGCTTGTAATAGGCCATAACGTTTCTAAACGCTCGCCCGTAAATTGAATCAAATTGCGTAAACCGTCATTCATTTTCAAAATGCTTCCTGCTAAAGAGCCTGTTTCCAAATGTGCCTCATGATCTTTCACAATCACTTTCTGACCACCTAGTTCATAGTCACCTTCTGGCATTCCTTTTGCACGCATCGCATCCGTAATTAAATACATTTTTTCTGGACCTTTATGTTGGTATGCAATTGCGACTGATTGAGGGTGTGAATGTACCCCGTCGACAATGACTTCTGTACTTAATTGTTCGTTTGTCCATGCCGCACCAAACATGCCTGGATTTCTATGATGGAAACCGACACCCGCATTGTACAAGTGTGTAACGTGTTTGACACCTTCTGCTGCTGCTGTGTTCGCTTGATCAAAGTCGACTTCAGTATGTCCCATTGAAAAGATAAATTCATCTTTTAACGTTTGAATGACTTCACTTGCGCCTTCAACTTCAGGTGCAATCGTCACGATTTTAATGAGTCCTGTCGCAGTCTCTTGGAAATGACGCAACAATTCAACAGTCGGTCTTTGAATAAATGCTGGATTTTGTGCTCCGATTTTATGCTCAGAAATGAACGGCCCTTCTAAATGCACACCACCCACTTCAGCAGCATTCGTCACATCTTGTTGCTGATGATAAACACTAATATTGCGCAGTGCTTTTTCAATCGCTTCTTGAGATTGTGTCATCGTTGTTGCTAAAAATGTTGTTGTGCCTTCTGTCAGTAGATGTTCAGCTAAATATTTCAAGCCATCGTATGAACCATCCATCGCATCTTCACCATAACCACCGTGAATATGCACGTCAATGAAACCTGGTAAGATGTGACGCCCTTTTGCATCTACAACTTCTAAGTCTCCAGTATACGCACCCGTTTCAATCGCTTTAATTTTGCCGTCTTCCACAATAAGGTAGCCGTCTGAGATCACACCGTCTTCTGTATAAATGACGCCATTTGTAATTGCATATGTCATAGTATACCTTCTTTACTATAATTTGATTGTTTTATTCATCCTCGTCATCGTCTTGATTTAACAGCGCGTTGACGTAAATGATACCTTCTTGCGCTTTTTGCACATAGTCAGGTTGTTCACCAATCATTTTACCATTAATATAGCTAATCACCATTGGTAAGCTCATCCCTACATAAAGGTTTAAGTCTGCCCCATTCATAATTTTTTTAGAAACGGTATTCGCTGGTGTACCGCCTAATAAATCTGCAAAAACTGTCACTTGATCGCCTTCATCAATGAGTGTGTCTAATGCTTTTTCAAAATCTTCAGGCCCCATTTCTGGTGTCAATGCTGCAGTATGAATGTAATCTTGAGGCCCAAGAATCATTTCTACACTGTCTTTAAGCCCTTCACAAAAAGCGCCGTGACTCACAAGGATTAACTTTTCCATAGTCCAAATGCTCCCATCGAATTAAATTTTTGAAATAACACCCAACGCTGACAAAATAATTGAAACAATAATCACAATAAAGATTGCACGTGTTGAGTTCATTTTTTTACGTCCTAATAACCAGTAAATCGCAAATACAATAATCAAAGGTAATAATCTTGGTAAAATCATGTCGGCATTGTTTTGAATGTTGACTGTTAAATCACCAATTTTTGGTTTCCAAGCAAATTGAACACGAATCATCGTTGCGACGAGTGCACCGACCATGAATACCCCGAGCAATGTTGCTGCATTCGTTAATGATTCTAAGCGGTGTTGCATCGTTGTCACAAGTGAAATCCCTTCTTTGTATGCGAATTTCAATTGTTTCCATCTGAATACGATAATAGCAAGCATTGCGACAAACCAAAGTAATGCACCGAATGGGTTACCGTCTTGCGCCATGTTTGCTGCAATGGCACCGAAAATTGTAGGGACTAATGAACCGAAAATCGCATCCCCTACAGCCGCAAATGGTCCCATTAAGCCGACTTTCATCCCTTTGACAGATTCTTTTGATGCATAGCGTTCTTTTTCTTCCATCGCAATATCAATACCCGTAATAATCGTGTTAAAGAAGTTACTTGTATTGAAGAATTGCGCGTGTGTTCGCATCATTTCTTGTAATTCAGGTGAATCGTCACCATAAATTTTACGTAATTGTGGAAGGATCGTGAATAAATAACCAGACCCTTGCATACGCTCGTAGTTCCAACCCCATTGGAAGAACAATAAGCTACGTATGTTGATTTGTCTAAAGTCTTTATCAGTCAGTTTATAAGGTGTTTGAGGCATTGTTCCTGTTAACTTTGAATTTGCATCAGCGTTTTGAGAAATTTGTGTTTCCGTTTGATTATAATTCGTCATCGTCAATCTCTCCTTCATCGTCCGCATCTGTTGCTTGGTTTCCGCCATGATTTGCAGCTATTGTTTTAGATTGTGAACTTCGACTATACTCCATTGCCGCTAAAGCAAAACCAATCGCTGCAATCGCTAACATTGGTAATGATGAGAATGACATTGTAAAGTTTTTGTCTAAACCTGCAACTGATGTACCTAAACCTGATAAACCGTTAAAGACTGTTACCATTAATGCTGTAATGATAAAACCTAAAATAAAGTAAGGATAATGTTTTTTCAAAGGTAAGTAACGTAATAAAATAGCGAAACCGACTGCTGGTAATACCGCACCTGCAACTGTTAAACCGTCACCTAACCATTTTAAGTCACCGTTTAAGTAGTCAACGATTTTACCTACAACGCTACCACCGAATACAAGTGCTAAAAATACTGGGATCGCACGAGATAACGCCCATGGAATTGCACCGTATAAGTAGTTACGTTCAATACCTTTGTAATCCATTTGTTCAATTTTTTTATCAATACGATGTGCAAAGAATGTGTTTGTGAAACGCGCTAAAATATCTGTTTGAATCATTAAGCTCGCTACAGGTACAGCAAGTGTCGCAAGGGCTTGTTGTGGGTTCATTCCGAGTGCTACTGAGAATGCAACCGCTAATACCGTACCTGAGTTCGCATCGATTCTTGATGCACCACCGAATGTACCTACCCCTAGAATTGTTAACTGCATACCCCCACCGATAATTAAACCGGTAGTAATATCGCCCATGATTAAACCTGAAATAATCCCTGCAAATACAGGATGTCCAAAAATATTAAATTGCAAATCATCTAAAATTTGATAACCTGCGTACAGCGTTAAGAGCAATACTTGCCACCATAAAATGTCCAATAGAAACGCCTCCTGATAGTTCTATTTTTTGATTAATGACATAAAGTCAACTGATTTATCGTTTGGTACCATTTGTGAAATGATATTGACACCTTTTTCTTGTAAAAATTTGAAGTTGTCTACATCTTCGTCAGTAATGTTGATTGAGTTTGTTACTGAACGTGTTTCATTTGTTTGTGACATGTTCCCTACGTTCAATTCTTCAATTTTTACGCCATTGTTCACAAGTTCAACAAAGCGATCAGGACGTTTTGCGATCACCATCACACGTTGTGAATCATATTTACCATTGTTGATGTTGTTAGCTGCTTTTTCAACTGGTAATACACTTAATTTAATCCCTGCTGGTGTCGCAAGTTTTAATGCTTGTTTGTCGATATCGCTTTGAGCGACTTCATTATCAATAACGATAAAACGTCCAATGTTTAATTTTGTTGCCCATAAGTTTGCCACTTGTCCGTGAATTAATCTACCATCGATTCTGCTTCCAATAATTGCCATTATAAATCCTCTCCTTATACTTCAGAAAATTTTGGTGTTTCAATCAGTTGGATACTTTCTGAATGTTTTCCTTCTGAGTCAAACGCGATAATTTCATTTTGTCCTTGTTTCAAAAATGCTTTAGGAATGTAGAGCGACTGTGACGGTCCAATTTCCCAATAACGACCGATGTTGAATCCGTTGACGAGTACAACACCTTTGCCGAAATCGCTTACATCAATGTGCGTATTGTTCGGCTCTGCTAAGTCAAATGTGTATTTGTAAAAAGCAGGTTGTTGTTCAGACCATTCGCGTTTAAAATGATCTGCCGTTAAACGGTCGAAGTCGATATCAAATTGTTCCCACTCTTGTACGAAATGAAGATCTTGCATGAGTCCTTGACCTAAACCTTTACGTTGTGTCGGTGCTAATAATTTGTAGCCGTAGTTGACACGCCCCATATTTTCAACGAGCACATCGATTTGTGGTTGGTCAGAAGTTAATGTGACTTCAAATTGACCTCCAATTTCTTCTTGATACGCTGTGTAGACATGCTGTTGGTCTACAAAACAGTGGACACGGTCTCTTGCGTCTACAATGCGTAATTTTTCTTGTTCTGTCGCTTTATGGATACGTGTACGATACACCATATAACCATAGCCAGAACCCGCTTCTTCCATCGTTTGTGGGTAGAAGCTTGTCGTTTTTGTCGAAATGTCTTCAAGTACTTCGAATAAATTCACTTTGTCTGCCAATGGAATATCTTTCATTGACATAAATGTTTTCGTTCTTGGTTTATGTTGCTCAATGTCAGGAATTTCTTCTTTGAGCATCTCTTGTAAAGCGAAGTATTTTTCTGTTGGATTACCTGCTTCATCTAACGGCGCATGATAGTCATAAGATGTGACTTGTGGTAAATCTTTCGTACCACGTGCAGAGCAACCGTTCCAAAAACCAAAGTTTGTCCCGCCATGGAACATATATAAATTAAGTGAGCCTAATTTCACTGCATCGCGCACTTCTTCAGACAAATCATCACTGTCTCGTTTAATCACAGGTTCACCCCAGCGATTAAACCAGCCATCCCAAAATTCCATACACATTAACGGCCACTTTTTACTGAATTCTTGTTGGAACGTCTTTAAGTTTTCAAAATTTTGAACTGTACGAGAACCAAAATTGCCTGTCGGTAAAATATCATCCTCAATGAGACTACCCGCTCTTAAACATTGATCCCAAGCACCGTCTGATGTGAAGAAAGGTACAGTGACACCTTCTTCACGCATCATGTTAGCAAGTGCACGTAAATACGCGTGATCTTGACCGAATGAACCGTATTCATTTTCGACTTGCATCATGATAATCGGGCCGCCTTGATCAATTTGTAATGGCGTTAAGATTTTAAACAGTTCATGATAATATTTTTTCACTTTTTCTAAATATTTCTCATCTCTCGAACGGATACGCATTGTACGGTCATTAAGTAACCACGCTGGAAATCCACCGAACTCCCACTCCGCACAAATATACGGAGATGGTCGTACGATGACGTAAAGTCCAAGCGTTGCTGCAAGTTCAATAAAATGTTTTAAATCTTTATGTCCTTTGAAGTCGTATGCATTTTCAATCGTTTCATGAAAGTTCCAAGGGACATAAGTTTCCACTGTATTAAATCCGAGTGCTTTCAAATTGTATAATGAATCTTCCCAGTCATCCTTTGGTATTCTAAAGTAATGGATGGCACCGGACAATATCTTGATTGGTTTGTCATCTAATAAAAATGTATCGCTTATTTTGAAACGACTCACATAATCACCTCATTAAGATTGAATTGGTGTTGCTGTTTTTACATTCACTTCATTAAGCGCTTTCAAGTTATCAAGACCTTCACTTTCCAACCATGCTTTTGCTTCTTGTTCACCTGCGTCTACAAGTGCTGTAGTTGCACCTTTCCATGTTGCACGACCACATAAAATACCGTTGAAATGTGCACCATTGTCAGCTGCAAATTGGAGTGAATCCATAAATAATTGTGCAGATACGCCACCACTTAAGTAAATATAAGGGATGTTTGTTGCTGCATCTTGCGCTTTAAACGCTTCTGCCGCTTCTGCTTGTGTCATCACTGCTTTGTCTCCAAATCCTTCAACAAAGTTCATGTTTACTGGAATTTCCACTTTCAATGTGTCTACTTGAAAACGTGGTTCACTAAATACACGCATTGCTTCGTTAACTTTGTGTGGACGAACTTTTGCAAATGCTTCACCTTTTTCGTCACCAATGCTGTCATCGTAAGTTAAGATTTCAAGTAAAAATGGGACGTTTTCAGCTTGACACTCTGTTCCTACACGTTCGATCAACGCCTGTTTCTTTTGGTTGATTTCGTCTGATTCATCTACATCATAGTATAGCAAGAACTTCACTGCGTCTGCACCCGCTTCAACAAGACGACGTACGCTTTGATCTTCAATTAAACGTGGTAAACGTCCAGGACGAGACTTATCATAACCTGTTTGTTCATAAGATAAGATTAAGCCTGCTTTTGCATCTTTCGCTTTTGCAGCATCTAAACCATATTCAGGGTCTACTAAAAAGCTAGAACCGTGTGACGTTAACACTTCTGCCACCAATTTTTTAAATAATGACAAGTTTTCAGGTGTGCCTGTGTCACCTAGCAATTTTCTTAATGCGCCACGTTGGTCTACTGCCACTGCTGCATAAATTCCATTTTCATCTACTAAACGACTTAAATCTTTTACCATTCAAATCTCTCCACTTCTATTTCATTTTTAATTTCAGCGACTTGATTGACATCAATAAAGCCTGTTTTTTCTTGTAAAGCATTCGATGTCCCACATGCTAAAGCTTGACGAATTAACGCTTCAGGCGCTAAATCTTGATCCACACCGTAAGCAATGCCTGCCACAGTTGAATCACCCGAACCGACTGGATTGACAATGTCCTTATGTGGCAATGTCGCACGATAAATGTCTTGCTTCCACTTCACAAGCGCACCGTCTCCACCTAGCGTTAAAAAGACATCGCAATTTTTAAAATACGCATGTGTTTGTAACAAACGTGCACAATCATCAATCGTTAACTGTGTTTCACCGACTAACATTTCAAATTCAGATTGGTTCGGTTTAATACAGTGAATCGGCAACTGAGCTTCTAACAACGCTTTTAACTCGCCCGCATGTGTATCGACAATATTATACGTATGTGGGAACGCTTTTAAAATGCGTGCCATATGGTCAAACTTCGAATGCGTTTCGAACTGCGGTGAACTTCCGCTAATCGTCATCACTTTCGCATCTGCAGCATGTTGTGTGACGTTTTCAAAATAAGCTTGTTGTTCGCTTTCTGAAATCGTTGGACCTTGCTCAAGTACTTCTGTTTGGGCTTGGCCATCATTCAACGCTAAACTTTGCCTTGTCTGTCCTTTGATTAACGTAAACGCACTTGTAATGCCCATCCCTTTCAACGTGTCAGCCATCCACTGACCATTGGCACCTCCGAGATAGCCAAAAGCACAGTGCGTCGCGCCTAATTGATTGAGCACTTTCGTCACATTAATCCCTTTACCACCTGGATTTTCAATTTTCTGTTTGACACGATGGACTTCACCGACCACGAGCGGGTCAATTTCGTACGTGATGTCTACAGATGGATTAAACGTATGTGTTGCAATCATTATTCATCACCCTTTAACTGGATAAATCGTTACCCCTTTAACAACACGGTTAATAAAGCCGTCTGGACTTGGGTTATCCGGATTTAAACCTAATGCATCAGAACGTTGTGCAGCGAGTAACTGCCCAAACATCAAATATTGCAATGCAAGTTCTATATCTGATAATGATTCAGATTGTGGCAATTGGACAGTATGCTCACCTGCTTCACTTTGACCGTCTAAAATGTACATTTTGTAACGATCTTTCACTTGGCCAACTTCTTTAATCAAGTCATCTTCGTATTGACGGTGATATGCACCATTACTACGCATCATAATAAATATGGCATCTTTGCCTAAGCCTGCTTTAGGACCGTGTCTGAAACCTAACGTTGTTTCACGCGCGATTTCTGTTTGTCCTGCAGTTAATTCGTTCAGTTTTAAGCTCACTTCTTTTGTTAACTCACCAATCAAGCCTGTCGCTACGTAGAACACTTTTGAAAATGTCATTGCATTCACAGCTTGAGCTTGTTGTTCGAGCCACTCAAAGTTTGATTCTGCAATCTCGAAAAATTGTGGACTCACTTTACCACCAAAGAGTAAGTAACTTGCAAATAACATTGATGAAAAGCTTGATGTCATTGCGAGTGACTTGTCGTTTGTTTCTTCAGGCAAGATCACTTTGAACACATTGTCTTTATCCGCTTCGTATGTCCCTAAGAAACCGTCTTTATTATTTGTAATGAATAAGTGATACACACTTTGAGAAAGTTCATTCACAAATTCGACTGTCGCTTTCGTTTCTGGACTGTTACCTGAACGCGCAAATGACACAACAAGATAGGCCGTTTGTTCATCGATATAAAGTTGTGGGTCTGTCACAAAATGCGTTGTCGGTACAGATTCAAATTCAAAGTTTGGCATCACAGACGTGTTGCGTGCCATACGTGCGACATCACCGACATAGGCACTTGATCCTGCGCCTGTGAAAAGCACTTTTAATTTTTTCCCTGCATGTTCTTGTTCGATTTGATTCACAAATTGGTTGAATGCCTCTTGTTGTCCTTGAACAATATCAAACGTTTTTTTCAAAGTTTGTGGTTGTTGCTTTATTTCGCGATAAGTATCTGTTTCATGTAACACAATACTACCTCCCATATCATTTTTATGATTACATCAATTGCACGGTGTATTTATATTTATGTCCACTTGCAATACTTTGTGTAAACTCAATCAAATCTTCATCTACATAACTAAAGCGTTCAATAAACATACAACTGTCATCAACTACACCATTCAACAATTTCGCATGTTCTTTACTCAACTTACTCGCCGTCAAATTCTCACAAGCATTCGTTATTTGCAAACCGTAATGACGATTGAGCGTTTCATAGAGAGAGACACGATTAAAATCAAATTGCTCGAGCCCTTCGCAAAAACGCATTGGCAAATAACTCACCTCGTATATGAGCGGAACATCATTCGAAAGTCGTAAGCGCTTTAATTCATAAACATATTGATAGGGTTTCAAATTCATTTTTTCTTGCAAAAACGTGGTAGATGGAATGAGTTTAATGCTTAACATTTTTGTACTCGCCTCATCACCATTCTTTTCTATTTCATCTTTAAAACTATAAAGTTCGTTCAAAAACTGTGTATATTGACTACCAAGCACAAAGGATCCTTTGCCGTGTTCGCGTTTAATGACATGATCTTTTTCTAAGCGATCTAAAGCTTCACGCACAGTAATTCGACTTACACCAAACTGCTCACACAGCTTACGTTCTGATGGTATTTTATCGCCTTCTTTATACTCACCAGCCTTAATACGACTATGAATGCCTTTGTACACTTGATAGTACAATAGTAATTTTTCAGACATGACATTGTTCACCGCCTACTGGTTATAACCACCTTAAATTATAAAGACTCTTACTATTTTTGTAAAGGCTTTAATATTAATTTTCGCCTTTTTAAATAAAGCGTTTACAATATTCTCTATAGCAAATTGCAACCCTATTGTTGCACTTTTAGAAAACCCTATCAAAATCATTGCTCAAAAAAATTTTTTCTATCATTTTTCTGGTTATAACCACTCTAATATTTTTTTAGTTTGCGCATTATTGAACAATCGCAACAAACAATGTCGCTGTATACATTTTTTGTCATTCCAAAAGAGCTGAATTGCGTTAAAAAAGTGGTATTATTTCCCATCCTACAACCTGACAAAAATACCATAACAGCGGAGTTGTAAGGGTTTACAAAAAAGTATAAAAATTATATATTCTATTCAATTAATCTTTTGAGGAGTGCATAGACAAATGTTTAATCAACAGAAACAACACTATGGTATCCGGAAATATGCAATTGGAACTTCATCAGTATTATTAGGCGTGACATTATTTATAACACATGACGCAACTGCATCTGCAACTGAAAACAATACACCTGCAAAAACAGAGACAAATCAAGCAGAAACAACTTCTTCTCATACTTCGCCAACCGACGTCACACAACCTAACGCAGACACGAATGCTTCAACGACAACTAAAGAGACAACACAACAAACAGATCAAACGACATCACCTCAAGAACAAACGCAACCTAAAGCGGACCAAACAGCACCCAAAGACACATCAGATATCAATCAAACTCAAACAGCAGATTCAACAACCGCACCTCCTGTTACAGACGCGCCAAAAGCCAATGATGATACAACGCATCCAGAATCTGCAACTGTAGCAAAGAAAGAAGATACTCAGACAGCACCGACTGCTGACAATACACCACAAGCGCAACAACCTCCTCAGTCAGAAGCATCTCAAGAAGTGCAACAACAAGCAACAGTTGAGGATGCAACACCACAACAAAACGCATCAACTGAAGTGCAACCTAAAAATGTGGGTGCTGCTTCAACAAAACAAGAACAACACACGAATAAGTCAACGGCACCGACACCTTACGCACAACAAGCTGACAAAGCAACGACTGATGTCACAATAAAAAGTGTCGACAGTAACGCACAGCCGTCATCTCCTGCACAAGACCAACCTGAAGATGCCAACACAGCTGACAAAGCAACTGTTGCGACACCACCACGTGACAACGCCAAGACAGCTGATCCGAACAAAACGATGACTCGTGCAGCAGCCACGCAACAAGATGATGCCGTCGATACGTTGACGTCAAAAGAGATGACAGCAACGATTGATAAAAGTTTTCCTGCTGTTAAATATTACACGTTGAAAAATGGTAAAAAAGTCGATGCGCAAGTGACTGATGCACGTCAAATCATCGTCAACGGTGAAGTGATTACGCCAACGGTCAAATACAACAAAATTGATGATCATACGGCTGAATATGACTTAACAGCACAAAATGATTCACGTTCGATTGATGCCAATTTCAAATTCCGTTTATCAGTTGAAGGTCAGACCGTCGATTTACAAATGACAGATTACACGAACAACAACACAGATCCACAAAACGTCATTCGCAACTTTGGCTTTGTGAGTCAATCGCTCGTATCAGTGAATAATCAACAAAAAAATGCCAAACTACAAACAACGAAAATGTCTACAAATACGATGCAAAGTGGCGATAAGTCGTATAACATTGATGAGAATTTCAAAAATAATTTTAATGACTTTATGATGTATGGTTTCGTATCAAATGATGACTACAGCGCAGGGTTATGGAGTAACGCACAAATCGGCTTTGGTGGTGATCAAGACTTTTTACGTGTCAATGCCCAGTCTACAGAAACAGATAACGGTGTGGCTGTCGGTTTAGGTTCAATGCCTTGGTTTATCCAAAAAGACGCTGAACATCCAGATGCGAAAGATCAAGGACTATTACCACATGTGAAAATAGCGATTGCGGAAGATGAAAACAAAGATGGCGAAATCAACTGGCAAGATGGTGCGATTGCTTACCGTAGCATTATGAACAATCCATATGGTGCAGAAGAAGTACCTGACCTTGTTGGGTACCGTATCGCGATGAACTTTGGTTCTCAAGCGCAAAATCCATTTTTAAAAACGTTAGATGGTGTGAAAAAATTCTATCTCAACACAGATGGTTTAGGACAATCGATTTTATTAAAAGGCTATAACAGTGAAGGACACGACTCTAGCCATTTAGATTATGACAATATCGGTCAACGTATGGGGGGCGTTAAAGACTTTAAAACGTTACTTCAAAAAGGCGCAAATTATGGGGCACGTTTCGGTCTCCACATTAACGCTTCTGAAACATATCCAGAATCTAAAGCGTTTGATCCTGACCTTTTAAGAAAAAATGAAGATGGCACTTATATGTATGGTTGGAACTGGCTCGATCAAGGCTTTAACATCGATGCCGACTATGACTTAACACACGGACGTAAAGCACGTTTCGAAGCACTTAAACGAATTGTCGGTGATGATCTCGACTTTATTTACGTCGATGTATGGGGTAACGGACAATCTGGTGATAACAGTGCTTGGCCATCACACCAATTAGCGAAAGAAATCAATGACTTAGGTTGGCGCGTCGGCGTTGAATGGGGTCACGGTATGGAATATGACTCAACATTCCAACACTGGGCAGCGGATTTAACTTATGGTACGTATCAAAATAAAGGGATTAATTCAGAAGTGGCACGCTTTTTGCGTAACCATCAAAAAGATTCATGGGTGGGTCACTATCCAAAATATTCAGGTGCAGCCGACTTCCCACTTCTTGGCGGCTATGATATGAAAGACTTTGAAGGTTGGCAAGGTCGAAACGATTATTCGGCTTATATTAAAAACATTTTCAACGTCGACTTACCGACGAAGTTTTTACAGCATTATAAAGTGATGCGTATCGTCGATGGTGACCCTGTTAAAATGACTGCCAATGGTCAAACGATTGACTGGACACCAGAAATGCAAGTTGATTTACAAAATGAGGCCGGTGATAAAGTCACTGTTAAACGCAAATCTAACGACTATCAAAACGACATTGATAATTACCGCTCACGTACAATGGAGTTGAACGGTCGCACTGTACTCGATGGTGATTCCTATTTATTGCCATGGGATTGGGATTCAAACGGCCAACCATTAACTGGCGATAACGAAAAATTGTATCACTGGAATAAAAATGGCGGTTCAACTACTTGGACACTACCTGAATCATGGGATACAGACCAAGTCGTGCTTTACGAATTAACCGAAACAGGTCGTAAGTCACCACGTACAGTAGCAGTGAAGGACCATCAAGTGACACTCGATAACATCAAAGCAGACACACCATATGTCATTTATAAAGTCGCACAACCAGACAACACAGATGTGAACTGGAGCGAAGACATGCACGTGAAAGATGCCGGCTTTAACTCACAACAACTCACACCTTGGACAATCGAGGGCAATCAAGATAAAGTGAGCATCGAAAAGTCTACAACATCGAATGAAATGCTAAAAATCGATAGTCCAACAAAAACAACGAAATTAACGCAACAATTGACAGGTTTAGTACCGGGTCAACGTTACGCTGTCTATGTTGGCGTCGATAACCGTAGTAACGCAGCGGCGCACATTGCAGTGACACATCATGGTGAAACGCTCGCAAGTAACGAAACGGGTCAATCGATCGCGAAAAACTATGTGAAAGCAGATGCACATAATAACAATGCTGCGACGTTTAAAAATGGCGGTAGTTACTTCCAAAACATGTACGTGTACTTCGTTGCACCGGAAGACGGCAAAGCAGATTTTACGATTCAACGTGACCCAGGTGAAGGTGCCACTTATTTCGATGATATTCGTGTGTTAGAAAGTAACGCGAATCTCCTTCAAAACGGCACATTTAACCAAGACTTTGAAAATGTACCACAAGGGTTATTCCCATTCGTCGTGTCAGAAGTTGAAGGCGTTGAAGATAATCGTGTTCACTTATCTGAAAAAAATGCACCGTATACACAACGCGGTTGGAACAATAAACGTGTCGATGATGTCATTGATGGCAAATGGTCGCTTAAGGTAAACGGTCAAACAGGTAAAGATAAAATGGTTATCCAAACGGTTCCGCAAAACTTCTACTTCGAGCCTGGAAAAACATATGAAGTGTCATTTGATTATGAAGCGGGTTCTGACGATACGTATGCCTTTGCCACAGGAAGCGGAGACATTTCAAAAAATCGTAACTTTGAGCAGACACCATTGAAAAACACAGTCGATGGCGGCAAAGCAAAACGCGTGACATTTAAAGTGACAGGTGATGAAAACGGTCAAACTTGGATTGGTATTTACTCAACGAAAACACCAAATGATCCAAGAGGTGTGAAAGAAGGCAATCAAATCAACTTCGAAGGGACGAAAGATTTCATTCTAGACAACCTTTCTATCCGTGAAGTTGAAGCACCAAAGCCTGATACCACTCAAGAAAACGGTGATAGCGCACCAATGAATGGAACAGATGACAGTAACGCCAATCCAAGCAATGCACCAGACAATAATAGCGATACCACTGATGTGAATGTCAGTGCAACGACAGACAATACAGAAGTCAAAGGCGTCATGACAACAAATGGAACAGATGCGCCAACTGTTACACTACCTGAAGCAACGACGGGGGATGAAGGCGCGTCAAATCCTATCACTACAACACCAACGAACCAAGTGTTGCCACCTATGCATCCAACGGCAGCACCAATGCAACACGGTATGGACAATGCACCAACAGAACAAGCACCCGTACAAGTTGAAAATGTCGCAGCACAATCATTACCAGATGACCATTTGACTGAATTACCAAAAACTGGGGATATGACTCAAAATACACGTGGGGCTTTAATGGCGATGATGGTTGGCGCAGTCTTAACAGCATTCGGATTCAGACGCCAACGTAAAGAGAAATAGAATGCACGACACAATTTGATTATGTAGGAAAGGATGCTTAACCTCCAACTCACCAATGCCCATATTATAATGCGTCATCTTTTTGAAGCATTGGTGAGTTACATCACTCAGGAAACGTAAAATTGTTTTCTTAATATTGAGTTGTAGATGTAACATTTTGAGTAATTCCAATTATATTCTCTAATTTCAGATTAAAAGTCGAAATCATATATTAAATTTGGTTTCGACTTTTTATTTTTTTAATAAGCACTATTGTAATTTTATACTCAATAACTATCTTTATATGATAATTTTGTTTCAATGTATTAAAGTGTTTTATATTTTGGAAAACCATGTTAATTATAATATTGTAAGGAGGGGAAACTTGTATGATTGGTCTTGCAAAGTGGCTTTGGGCTGGTGTTCAATTTGTAACTCGTTCTTGGAGAAGATAATAATTAGAAGAGGAAGGAATGAATGGGATGGGTCCTTTATTACGCTTTTTAATTGGATGGGTTCTTCCGTTATCTGGAAGTACACGCCGAAAATAAATTATTATAAAAATCAGATCTGTAACTTCAGATCTGATTTTTCATATAAAGAAGCTTTTTATAATTTTTAATATAGTTACAAAGAAATCAGGAATAGACAAAAAAAGTTAAATTTATTTTCTGTGTCAAAAAATTTTTCGTTTTTTTGCTTTTTTTCAATATTGAACACCTACCGTTTATTAATGATAGCAAATTGTTAATTGTATCTTAACATATAGCTACCAATTTTTGTTTTGTTAGCCATTAAGTTAACAGATTATTATTAAAAAAGTAAGGAGAAGCACAGCACGGTTCAGCAATCCCAAATATAGACATAGTAAATGTATCAACTTGTTCCGCTTCTATTCAAATCGAAAACCTTTTTTCATAATGAAACTAAAATAGATATAGAGTGCCATTATCAATACCGCAACAATCAAATAAACGACAGCCTGATGATGATTCAACGCGACTCCGAAAAGCAACAATGCCACCGGGGATGACATGTCCAGTAGTATCTGTTTGAATGTCATGACATGCCCTTGATACTTATCTTCAATAGCCTCTTGCAAGTATGTTGATGTCGGTATCGTTGCTAATGGTTGAGATAAGCCCATCAAGCCATTCAATATGAACAAAAACAGCATTGCAACCACTGCATTCATTTGAAATGCCACCATGATGCCTAAAATCAACACTGTGACGCATTGTAATAACATGGCACGTTGATAAGTCGACTTCAAATTGTCCTTTTCAGGATTCAGTGTTAGCCATACAGAAACAGCTAACATCCCGACTGTAAAGCCAGAAACAACTACACCATATTGTAGTGCTGACAATTGCATGAATTGCACTGCTGCGATCGGCATACCAATTGAAAAGATAGTGGCTAAAAAGTACAAGGCCACCATGATGATGAAGAAATGTTTCAACGATTTCTGCTGTTTTAAATAACGATAACCTTCTCGCAAACTTTCCTTCATATGCTTATTTTCAAATTTCACTTCTTTATCTAATGGCAAGTTTAAGACAAAGAGGAGCGCCAGGCCTTCTGTGATAAGGTTGAGCAGTGCTAAAGTTTCGATGTTAAAGAAAGCAATCATGATACCACCCATCATCGGTGCTAGAAAATGAATCGCCGTTTTAATTGTTAACGTTAATGATGTATAACGCTCAACGTCTATTTTGATAATATGATTGACGTTGGCATCGATGAACATTCGGATAGTCGCATCGGTCATATTGAGCATAATGCCTAAAATGATGATGTAGTTAAAGAACATGTCAAATACGATAGTGAATACAAATAGAAAAATCACATTGAGCAATTTTAAAATTATGACCATCATTTTATTATGATAGCGACCAGCAAAGAGGCCTAGCAATGGTGCCGTCACAAGTGTAGAAATGACAATTGCTGTTAAATAAAGGGTAAAACTCGCTGTACTGTCCGTATGTTGTAATATGTAAAATGCGCACGCGAAACTAAATATGCGCGAACCTACAGATGAGACGCTATTGAATAAGAGCAAGCTCGCTGTTTTAATACTCATGGTGTTTCTCTCCTCGCTAAAACCTTATACTATTTATCCCACAGCCCTCGAATTTTGTCAAAAGTGTAAAAATTAAAATTTGATTTAGTAAAATTTATTATTCTATTTTTATACGATTGGAAAGTAAATGACTTTGAGCGCATAGTAAAAAGCCAACAAAAATCATAACGTACGTTGATTTTCATTGGCTTTTATATTGATTTCAATATACTGCTCGCCTTCAACTAGTCTAATTCAGGAAGGTTCGCTAATAATTGTTCTCTTTGACTTTCATATTGAGGTGGTAACATCATTTTTTGACCTAATTGATCTTTTGGTTCGTCACGATCAAAACCTGGAGGAATTGTCGCAATTTCAAAAATAATGTGACCACGTTCTTTAGTGTAAATCGCTTTGAAGTAGTTACGATCTTTCACTTCTGTCACGTGATAACCTTGTGACATTAAATATTTTTGCCATGCAAGATGTTGTTCATCATTATCTACAGACCATGCGATATGGTGTACTGTACCGACACCCCAACGACCTTCTGGAAGTGGTGTTTTAGGGATGATGATATGATGTTTCAACTCACCCGCTGTTTCAAAGTGGAAGTAGTCTGGATCGTGTTCAAGTTCTGTTAAACCTAAATCATCCACAAGTTCTTTTAAAGTTTCTACAGGACGTAATGATAATAATACAGAACCGTGGAAACCAAGAATTTTGTTTGTGTCACTTTCTTCGTCACTTTCAACTAATGCGAGGTCAAGACCATGAATATCTTCAAACTCGATTGTTGGACGACGAAAAAGTTCTGTTTCTGTCGTTTCAACATTGTTATCGTTTAAACGTTGAATCCAGTAGTCTTTAGAGTTTTTAGGAATTCTGAATGCGATACGGCCCACTTGACCACTACCAACTCGACCGTCATAAGCGTTCACCCATGGGAAGAAAGTCATAATTGTACCTGGATCTACATTATCATTTGAGAAATATAAATGATACGTACCTGGATCGTCAAAGTTCACTGTTTTTTTAACTAAACGTAAGTTAAGCACTTTTTCATAAAAGTCTTTGTTTTCTTTAGGATGTCCTACAATTGCTGAGATATGATGGATATGTTTAATTGGTTCCATACTCTCTGCCTCCTTCTATTTTTCGAATTGTTCATCTTGAATTGGTTTGTAATACTGCTCTTTGTCACCTTGTTCGCTGAAACTTTTACTATAAAATGGTGGATTGTCCGTATTCGATTCGTCACTCGTTAAGATGGCGCGATTTAAATGCATCACTTCACCGTTGTGTACTAAGTCAAAGTCCCCATAAATAAAAATCTCACCGTCGTCCCCATACGCGACTCTCGTTTCAGCATGCGTTTCTTGTTCGTTTGATGGGAGTTCATATGTTAACGCACCACTCGGACATCGTTCAACCACCTTGATGACGTCCTCTACTGATGCGTTATCGGGTTGTACCCAGGGTCTTTTCTCCACATCAAACACTTCACCTAAACCACGTACACATTCCGTTGCATGCACGCAGCGTTTAGACTCGAAATAAACATTAATTTTTTCGCCCGTATACTGCTTTGCCATGTTCCCCACTCCATTCTCAATACTGTAATAGATGAGTTTGACTATTAATACATTAACGTCTATAATCTAATGATATCAGTATAAATATTATACTACTAATGACCCGAAAGAGTAAAGTAAACAACCTTTTTCAACAAGGAGGCTTTAACATGGAAGGACAAATCATTCCTGGCGTAGGGACAAAGTACAGTCTCACTACCGCTAACAACGAAATTGTGCACGTGATTTTACATTATAATGGTAAACGAGAAATTTACATTACTGACGATGATGAAGATGTCATCGCAAATATTGGATTAAATGAAAGTGAAGCACGCGAAATTGCATTAAAGCTCATGGACGTTAACCATGACACAATGGAAAAGCAAGCTTTCGAACGTTTTACATTATTGCGTAAACAAATGCTCGTGGACTGGATTAAGGTGGGCCAACTTTCTCCATTAAAAGGCATTAATATTGAACAAGCTGAACACCGTGTGCCAAATGGCGTGAACATCGTCGGCATTAGTCGTGGTTCAGACATCATTCCAAAACCTGATTCAAGCGAACTGATACATGAAGGGGATATCTTACTCGTCATTGGGTATAACGATGCAGTTTCAGAATTCGAAGCCGCTTGTCGACCACAAGGATAGCGCTTATGGACTTTTCTAACATGTCTGAAGTCCTACTACTGAGCGGGCTCTTAATTTCACTGCTTTTTATTAGCGCTTACCTTGCCAATCGAATTAAAGCACCTGATATTATTATCTTTTTACTTATCGGTATCGGGCTCGCGTTCTTTGTGAGCCATTCTGAAATATTAGCGTTTGCTGCAGAAGTAGGTATTGTGTTGATGTTTTTCATGCTCGGTATGGAATTCCCTGTCAATCAACTCAAAAAACTCGCATTAAATATTTACAAAGCTGGATTATTAGACCTCTTCTTATCATTCGGCGTGACTGTTGCTTTACTCCTTTTCATGAAACAACCTATTGAGATTGCTTTATTATTAGGCGGCGTCGTTTATGCAACAAGTTCATCGATTACCGTTAAACTCCTGGAGAAAAACAATCGAATGACAACAAAAGATTCTAACTTCATCTTAGGCTTACTCGTTTTTGAAGATATTGTTTCTCCATTACTCGTGACCATCATTGCTAGTCTGTTCATGAGTCAAGCATTAACAGCAAGCGGTTTGTCACTCGTACTCGTTAAAATTATCGTATTGCTCGCTGGGGCGATTCTCATCGGACAATTTATTTTCAGAAAGCTTGGGACTTTTGTCGAAAAATATGTCAACGAAGATTTCTTTATTTTATTTATGGTCGGAATTAGCTTAACTTATGCCGGTATTGCGATTCAGCTCGGCCTATCAGAAGTATTCGGTGCCTTTTTGGCCGGAATGATGTTAGCTGAAATACGCAAAACATCGATGTTACAACAAACTGTGCGCAACTTACGTGACCTCTTAATGCCGATTTTCTTTATTAACTTTGGGTTGTCGATTGAACTCACTGCGGGTATTTCAATGGTCAACGTTTTAATCGTCCTTGTCGTCTGGTCGGTCTTATCAAAACTCATTGTCGGCTATGTGGGTGGCAAACAATTTGGGCTCAACAACGTCCCTGCATTACGAGCGGGATTGTCCTTCACACAGCGCGGTGAATTTTCAATGATTATCGCAGGATTTGCCTCGACACAAATTAAAACATTAAGCGGGATATTCATCCTTATCTCTGCCATTATCGGTGTGACACTGTTCCAATTCGCACCGAAAATTGCAAAACGTGTATTTAAAAAGCAGAAAAAAGCATCCCTTCCAGGTAGTGCGTAAATCTGTCATATGCTTTAAAAAGTTTGATTGTCTTACATGATATATTTTAATAAAATGACCCGCGTCCCTTTCTAAATTTCAACAATTGCTATCATGAGCTCGCGTTCCTAGGCTGCCCCTTCAACTCACCAACGCTCTAATTTTACTGTTACATGTGTAAAGGAAGCGTTGGCAGATTTTGGGAGCAGTACAGAAATCTTATGTGCAACAAAAATTTCGTAGTACTGCCCCCGCAAGGCTGACTAGACTTCTCAAAAGCCGGAGCATTGCGAAGTCAGACAGCTACTGCATTAAACAGTAGCCACTTTTAAAGTTAGATGACAATATTTTGACTTTATCATGCTTTCCCAGGAATCTCGCCCATTTTAGCAATTAAATTTCAAAGACAGTGAATGAATGAGGGCAAATTTTTGGACTGAAAAGGATCTAAAGCATTAGTTTTTTTGACCCCATTAACCTCAATTGATTTTAGATTTCACTAATCTGATTTCCACTTATCATAGGCAAGAATAGCTAGGATAACGCGCTGTCCTAGCTTTTTTCAATTTGTGTCAAAGTGTTAGTATGGTGGCTCATATCACTTTATTCCCCTCCTCTTTTTTTAATCGTCACATGCGCTTTCTATTTCATCGCCCTTCTTTCATTAAAAACTTCACACGGACTTTTCTTTAATCATCCATACATTTCCACTTTAAAATGTAATCGTTTTCAAATTTAAATTGACAGGAACAGAACGGAATTATAAACTATTTGTAAACGATTACAAAATTTAATCTTCACAGGGGGTATAGCTATGCCTGAGTTAAAATTGTCACATATCAAAAAGGTTTACGATAACAACAACACAGTCGTTAAAGATTTCAATCTAGATATTTCTGATAAGGAGTTCATCGTCTTTGTTGGGCCATCTGGTTGCGGTAAATCAACAACATTACGTATGATTGCGGGACTTGAATCCATTACAGGGGGAGATTTTTATATTGATGGACAACGTATGAATGATGTTGAACCTAAAAACCGTGACATTGCGATGGTGTTTCAAAACTATGCACTTTATCCGCACATGACGGTTTATGAAAATATGGCATTCGGCCTCAAACTGCGTAAATTCGACAAAGCTGAAATCGACAAACGTGTCAAAGAAGCAGCAGAGATTTTAGGACTTACAGATTATTTGAACCGTAAACCGAAAGCACTTTCTGGTGGGCAACGTCAACGTGTCGCATTGGGTCGTGCGATTGTGCGAGATGCCAAAGTCTTTTTAATGGACGAGCCGTTATCAAATCTAGATGCCAAATTACGTGTTCAAATGCGCACAGAAATTTTAAAACTACATCATCGTCTGAACACAACAACGATTTATGTCACACATGATCAGACTGAAGCTTTAACAATGGCCACACGTATCGTCGTATTAAAAGATGGGCATATTATGCAAATCGGTACACCACGTGAAATTTACGATGCACCTGACAATATTTTCGTCGCACAATTTATCGGCTCACCTGCCATGAATATGATTGATGTGACAGTCACTGCTCAAGGGATTCAAATCGGCACAAAACGATTTAAATTAGCGCACAAAAAATTCGAAAAGTTAAAAGAAAAAGGCTTTGAAAATCAAACTGTCACATTAGGTATCCGTCCTGAAGACATTCATGAAGAACCTATTTTTATTCAAGCGTCACCAGAAACAGCTTTCGCATCTAAAGTCATTGTCTCTGAATTATTAGGTTCTGAAATTATGGTGCACACACAATTTGAACAGCATGAAATCATCGCTAAACTCGACGCACGGACAAAAGTGTCAGCAGGTGAAACACTTACACTCGCTTTTGATATGAACAAATGTCACTTCTTTAATCCAGCTAATGGAAATCGCATCGTATAAGGGGGGATTCACATGAACAAGATGTTAAAAGCAGCACTCTTACTCATCACCGTGCTTGTCGTCTTAACGGCTTGTGGTCCTAACCGTTCACAAAAAGACATAGAAGCAGCATTGAATCGTGATAATACGAAAGAAAAACCGGAGCAACTCACTATGTGGGTCGATGGTGATGCGCAAATGGCCTTTTACAAAAAAATTACTGCTGCCTATACGAAAAAGACAGGCATTCCAGTTCGTCTCGTTAATGTCGCACAAAATGATCAGTTAGAAAATTTATCCTTGGATGCGCCAGCTGGTAAAGGACCTGACCTCTTTTTCCTCGCGCATGACAATACAGGTAGTGCATATTTGCAAGGGCTTGCTGCCGAACTGGACTTTACGGATAAACAATTGGAGGGCTTTAACAAACAAGCATTACGCGCACTCAATTATGACAATAAACAACTCGCTTTACCGTCTATTGTTGAGTCAACAGCATTACTCTATAACAAGAAGTATGTCAAAACGGCACCTAAGACGATTCAAGAAGTCGAAGCGAATGCCGACCGTATTAATAAGCCTGATGACCATCAATACGGCTTTTTATTTGATGGCCGTGATCCGTATTTTAACTATCCATTCATGTTTAACAGCAATAATTACGTATTTAAGAAAAATGGCGACCAGTATGATGTTCACCAAACTGGCATTAATGATCCACAAGTCATTAAAAACGGTAAACGACTACAAAAATGGTACGAGAAAGGTTACTTACCTAAAGCGGCTACACATAACATTATGATTGGTTTATTCAAAGATGGACAAGTCGGCCAGTTTGTGACAGGGCCGTGGAACCTTACAGAATTTCAACAAACATTGGGTGATGACCTCGGTGTAACAACGTTGCCTTCTGATAATGGGATGAAGATGAGACCTTATCTCGGCGTGCGTGGTTGGTATTTATCTGAATATAGCGCATCTAAATATTGGGCTAAAGATTTGATGTTGTATTTAACAAGTCAGGATACACTTCAAAAATATACAGATGAACGCAATGAAATTACAGGTCGTCTCGATGTGAAATCGTCTAATCCAAACTTAAAGGCTTTTGAAGAACAAGCGAGAAATGCTGAACCGATGCCAAATATTCCTGAAATGAGACAAGTGTGGACACCAATGGCAAATGCAAGTACGTTCATTTCAGAAGGCCAAGATCCAAAGCAAGCATTAGAAGATGCTAACCGAGACATTCAACAAAATATCAAAATTTTGCAACCGAACGATAACGAATAGAAAGGAGTCGCCCTATGAATCAACGAAATGCTAAATTAGCGGCAATACTATCCATCATTCCAGGCCTCGGACAATGCTATAATCGTCAATTTGTCAAAGGGCTCTGTTGCATCATCTTTTTCATCAGCTTTATTTCTGTATTCTATCAATTTTTCAACATTGGCTTTTGGGGGCTCTTCACACTCGGAACTATCCCTAAATTAGATGATTCACGCGTGTTATTAGCACAAGGGATTATTTCAGTATTACTCATCGCTTTTGCGTTAACGCTTTATATTGTGAACATCACCGACGCTTATCGCACAGCTGAACGCTTTAATCGTGGTGAAGAAATTAAAGACTCGAAAGCACGTCGTATTGCAGCGTGGGACAAAACATTTCCATACTTGTTAATTTCACCAGGCATGTTTTTACTCGTCTTTATTGTTGTCTTCCCATTATTGTTTATGGGTGCGGTCGCATTCACGAATTACAACTTATACAATGCACCCCCGCGTCACACATTAGAATGGGTCGGTCTTGAAAACTTTAAAACTTTATTCACTATCGACATTTGGCGCCATACATTTTTTAGCGTCATCACTTGGACGATTGTGTGGACTCTTGTCGCAACGACATTACAAATTGCATTAGGACTCTTTTTAGCCATTATTGTGAACCACCCACTCGTGAAATTCAAACGCTTCATTCGTACAGTATTAATTTTACCGTGGGCTGTTCCGGCATTCGTCACAATCTTAATTTTTGCAGCATTATTTAATGATGAATTTGGTGCGATTAACAATACCATTTTGCAACCATTATTAGGTGTTGCACCTGCTTGGTTGAATGATCCGTTTTGGACAAAAGTCGCTTTAATCGCAATTCAAACATGGCTCGGCTTCCCATTTGTTTTCGCCCTTTTCACAGGTGTATTACAAAGTATTTCGCCAGACTGGTATGAGGCAGCAGACATCGATGGGGCATCAAGTTGGCAAAAATTCCGTCACATTACATTGCCACACGTCTTATTTGCGACAGCGCCATTACTTATTATGCAATATGCTGGAAACTTTAATAACTTCAACTTAATTTACCTCTTTAATGAAGGGGGACCGCCTGTACCAGGACAAAATGCAGGTAGCACAGACATCCTGATTTCTTGGGTTTACAGCTTAACTTTCGAATTCAACAATTTTAATATGGGTGCCGTTGTATCACTCATTATCGGCTTTATCGTCGCGATTATCGCATTTTTACAATTCAGACGTACAAGCACATTCAAGGACGAGGGAGGGATTTAGTATGAACCAAAATAAAAAAGTTTGGAAAGCAATCGGTATCTATGGCTTTATTGCGTTCATGTTTGTCATCATTTTATACCCACTGCTTTGGACGTTCGGCATCTCGCTCAATCCGGGCACAACACTTTATGGCGCCAAAATGATTCCAGACAACGCGACCTTTGCCAATTATATTTATTTACTGACAGATGAAAATAGCCAATATTTAACTTGGTATAAAAACACTTTACTCGTCGCTTCAGCTAATGCATTATTTAGCGTGATTTTTGTCACACTGACATCTTATGCATTTTCTAGATATCGTTTTGTAGGACGAAAATACGGTTTAATCACCTTTCTTATCTTACAAATGTTCCCTGTACTCATGGCGATGGTGGCGATTTATATCTTGCTCAATACTATCGGTCTGCTCGATTCTTTACTCGGCTTAACATTAGTGTACATCGGTGGTTCTATTCCGATGAATGCCTTCCTAGTTAAAGGTTATTTCGACACCATACCGAAAGAACTTGACGAATCGGCTAAAATTGACGGTGCGAGTCATATGCGTATTTTCTTTCAAATTATGTTACCACTCGCAAAACCGATTTTAGCAGTCGTTGCATTATTTAATTTCATGGGGCCTTTCATGGACTTCATCTTACCGAAGATCCTCTTACGTAGCCCTGAAAAATATACGTTGGCAGTCGGATTGTTTAACTTTATTAACCATCAATATGCCAACAATTTCACAGTCTTTGCAGCTGGGGCGATTATGATTGCATTACCTATCTCAATCGTGTTCCTATTCTTACAAAAGTTTTTAGTTTCAGGTTTAACAGCTGGGGCAACAAAAGGCTAAACATTTACAAAAACAGGCAGAGCGCGTATACTCTGCTTGTTTTTTTAACATCATTCAAGATTTTTCACCATTGAAGTTGCCATATCTGACTTAATCTCATTTGCTAACTCTTGTAATTTCGGGAAGTACGTATGAGCAAAACCAATAATCAATTTATTTTTCACAAAAAGGCTCATTTCTCTATCTTCTGGAATCGTGTGATCTATCAAATCTAAAATTTCCTTATGATTCATATGATCTGAATTCACTTTATCCAAATACTTCAATAATGCTAAATAGAGTTTATCGAAAGTTTCATGTTCAAAATCAAAATCAAGTAACAATAAGCTTACAGAAACCGTCTCTAACTGGTTATCTCCAAGTCGATCTGCTATTTCACTGATGGCTTGGTATAGCAGTCTAAAACTTTCTTTATCTTTTAACAACATCATCACCTCATTAAAATTACGCCCCCATAAAGAAGATTCACAATATATACTTAACACCGATTAATCTTATTTAAACTTGCTTAGCGAGAGTGTATGAAAAAAGGCCAGGAAATTCACTTTCCCAGCCTCAATCAAATGCTAATATTAAAGTGCAACGACACATGCTTCATAAGGACGAATGGCATTAAAGTCCACCGCGCCTCCATGATTATGGAGTAGCACTTCTCCTTCATTCAACTTCAAATCTGTATTCAAACTTGCGACTTCCTCCGATAAATTGCCAATAACCACTACAGTGCGACCTTTCAAACATCGTGTATAAGCAAACAACTGATCATTATCAGCATCGACCAAATCAAATTGCCCATACGTATAAATATCATCTGATTTCTTCAACCGAATGAGGTCTTTATAAAAGTTCAAAATCGACTTCGGATCCTGTTCTTGTTGTGTTACGTTGATATCCACATAGTTTGGATTCACTGGAAACCACGGTGTACCTGTCGTAAAACCTGCATGATCACTCGTATTCCACTGCATTGGTGTTCTTGAGTTATCACGACTGTCCATTCTCAATTTTTCAAGTAATGCGTCAACATTGCCGCCCGCTTCTTGCACAATACGGTATTCATTTTTAACGGACACATCATCGAATTGTTCAATAGATGTAAACGGATAGTTTGTCATCCCTATTTCTTGTCCTTGATAGATAAATGGCGTACCTTGTTGTAAAAAGTAGACAAGCGCATGACTAGTCGCTGAAGCATACCAATATTGTTGATCATCTCCCCAAGTCGACACACGTCGCGGTTGGTCGTGATTTTCAATAAACAGCGCATTCCACCCAATGTTTTCCAACTGCTTTTGCCAGCGATTGAGTACTTGTTTGTACGCTTTAATATCCAGTCGTGATGCCATATTATCCCATAACCCAAGATGTTCAAATTGGAAAATCATGTTAAAAACACCTTTGTCACTACCGACCCAGTTTTCAGCATCATCTGGGTTTACACCGTTTGCTTCACCGACTGTCATAATGTCATATTGCGACAGTGATTTGGCCTTCATTTCACGTAACCACGTTAAAATACCTGGTTGATTCATGGCCACATCAAATGCAGGTGCATACTGTTGGCCTTCTTGTACAGGAAGGTGACCCGCTTCAAATGATTTTTTAATATGTGTAATGGCATCGACACGAAAACCGTCAATCCCTTTATCAAACCACCAATTCATCATGTTATACACTTCATCGCGAACTGCTGGGTTTTCCCAGTTCAAATCCGGTTGCTTCTCACTAAATAAATGGAAATAGTATTGATCCGTTGTCTCGTCATATTTCCAAGTCGAGCCGTTAAAAATGCTCTCCCAATTATTCGGTTCAGACCCATCCGTTGCTGGATCACACCAAATGTACCAATCACGTTTTGGGTTGTTACGACTTTGCTTAGACTCGATAAACCACGGATGCTCATCAGATGTATGATTGACTACAAGATCTAAAATCAATCTCATACCGCGTACATGAACTTTTTCAAGCAATTCATCAAAATCTGCCATCGTCCCGTACGTTTCACTAATTGCTTGATAATCACTAATATCATAACCATTATCCGCATTCGGTGATGGAAACATCGGACTTAACCAAATGACATCAATACCGAGTTCTTGTAAATAATCTAGCTTTTCAATGAGGCCTCTTAAGTCACCTATTCCATCCCCATTCGAATCATTAAAACTGCGGGGATATACTTGGTACGCCACCGCTTCCTTCCACCATTGTCTGGCTATTGTTTCGCTCATTTTGAGACCTCCTTCACTTCCCAATTTGTGCTCACTATGCCCACCACATATTGGGTGCTTGATCGTAAACATTGACTGATTTTAAATTTTCTACAGCTTTATGAAACCCTTCTTCTACTGACATAATCGGATCTTCATGTTCAATACTGAGCACATCATCGTAGCCATGAATTCTTAATTGGCTGATCATCTCGCCCCATTCATAAGGACTATGACCATAACCGACTGTACGGAATGTCCAAGCACGTGTTGCAACTTGTTGATACGGCTGCATATCTGTTAAACCATACATATTCACGTTGTCTTGGTTAATGTATGTGTCTTTCGCATGGAAATGATGAATCGCATTCGCTTGACCTAAAATGCGGATCGCTGCAATAGGATCAATACCTTGCCACCATAAATGACTCGGGTCTAAGTTCGCACCGATATATTCATTCGTTGCTTCTCGTAGTTTCAAAAGTGTGTATGGCGTATGTACGAGAAAACCAGCATGCAGTTCTATCGCAATTTTGACATCGTGTGCTTTCGCAAATGCTGCTAAATCTTGCCAATACGGAATGAGTTTTTGATTCCATTGATAATCATAAATTTCAGAATAAGCTGTTGGCCAAGGCGTTACCGGCCAGTTTGGATATTTCGCACTGTCATCAGAACCTGCAATACCTGAGAAAGTATTAACGACAGGGACACCAAGTAACGCCGCGAGTTGAATGGTTTTGCGCAACGTTTCATCTGCTTCTTTAGCTTCTGCTGCATCCGGAGAAATAGGATTGTTATGGCAACTGAAAGCACTAATCTCTAGTCCGCGTTGTTGAATTTTGTCCATAAATGTTTGTCGCTCATTTTCATCTGCTAGCAGTGCATCAAGGTCACAAAACTTATTCCCTGGATTGCCCCCTGTACCGACTTCAATCATATCGAGGCCTGCTGCAGCAACATCATCTAACATCTGGTCAAAATCACGATCATAAAATAATACTGAAAATACACCTAATTTCATATTGAACACACCTTCCTATCTTTTTATTGCGATACTTTGTCGTTCTCTATCACTTTGATAAATCGCATCAATCAATTGTGTCACACGTCTTGCCTCTTCAGGTTTGACTAATGGTTCTACCTCTCCAAAGCAACTGCGAATGAAATGATCCATCTGACGGGATGCGGCAACATCTTCATTTAAGCTGACATCCTGTTCCAAAATATGGTAACCGTCTGGTCTTGATGCATATACTTCAAATGGGAATAATTGTAATCCACCCGTATCACCTGAAATGCTCACATCTAACATGTCATTATGAATATTGGCTGCCCAAGAGCATTCAAATTGCATACTCGCATCATTTTCAAATGTCACATAACTTGACGCATGGTCTTCCACATCAAAAGTCTTATGGTCAAATGTCCCCCAATCATTCAATTGCTGCGGCTGACGACTTAAAGCATTGTATGTACGTCCTAAAACTTCTGTAGGTTGTATGTCATTTAACAGCCACAACACGAGGTCGAGCACGTGACAACCATAGTCGATTAAACAACCGCCACCTTGCAATGCTTTATTAGTAAACACGCCCCATCCAGGCACTTTTCGACGACGCAACGCTTGCACACGGGAGACTACCGGCACACCGACCGCACCCTGCTCGACGGCTTGTTTTGCTGCTTGTGCTACATCCGTAAAACGGTAATGGTATGCAATCGTTAATATGCGCGCATTGCGTTGTGCAGCTGCAATCATCGCATCACATTCTGCAGTCGTCATCGCCATTGGTTTTTCACATAGCACATGTACACCTGCATCGAGCGCAGCAATCGTCAAGTCAGCATGAAACGTATTTGGCGTACAAATAATCACTGCTTCTACTTGTGCTAACAATGCTTCTAATGTGGGTGCAACGTAATCTATCTCAAATTGTGTCGCAACTTCTCGCGCGAGTGCTCCATTCACATCATATACACCCGTAAGTACTGCACGTTCATGTTGCTGAATGAGTGGAATATGTCGATCTCTAGCAATACCTCCAGTGCCAATCACACCTATTTTCAATGGTTTCATCGTGATGTCTCCTTCGTTGTATTAATCAAAATAAACCGCTTTCCCAGTACGGGCCGACTCATAAATCGCTTCTAATATTTGTGTAACGACAAGCGCTTCTTCAGGTTTTACACGAGGCGATGTATTGTTTTGAACACAGTCTATCCATGCCTTTGCTTCTTCCAACGCTTCATCCACTGTCTCGCCTTCGTAAAAATCGACTCCTTTATTGTCCAGTTCGATATGTTTCGTATACAATGCACCAAACTCTTCGCCATGAATACGTAACCCTTCTTTCATGTCCGCACCGCCTTTTGTTCCCGATAGCGAACATTTCGCCTCATCTACGTCTAAAGAGTTGAGTGCCCACGCGGACTCTAAAATAATTGTGGCGCCATTTTTCATTTTAATAAATCCGAATGCTGAATCTTCTACAGTAAAATCTTTCGGATCCCATGGTCCCCAAGCATTTGCGGCATTTTCTTGCTGGCTCAATTGATGGAATGTAGACCCCATAACAGCTACTGGCTCATAATTATTCATCATCCAAAGCGTGAGATCTAACGCATGTGTCCCAATGTCAATTAACGGACCTCCACCTTGTGCCTCTTCATCTAAAAAGACGCCCCAGTTCGGCACGGCACGACGTCGAATGGCATGCGCTTTACCAAAATAAATGTCTCCTAAATCTCCACGCTCAGTCACTTGATACAAAAATTGACTGTCGGCACGAAAACGATTTTGGTAACCAATCGTCAGTTTTTTACCTGTCCGTTTTGCTGCATCTAACATTTGCTGAGCCTCGGCAGTTGTTTTGGCCATTGGTTTTTCACACATGACGTGTTTATTTGCTTCAAGTGCATGTACCGTCATGTCACAATGAAGATAGTTCGGTGTACAAATATGTACGACATCAATAGCTTGATCTTTTAATAATTCTTGATAATTTTGATACACTTTTGCATCAACCGTTCCGAACGTTGTTGCTGCTGTCTCTGCTTTTTCGATGTCAATATCACAAAATGCCACTATTTCTACGTCATCGATTTGCGCTAGACTCGGTAAATGTTTACCATTCGCGATGCCACCACAACCAATGATGCCTACTTTAATCCCCATACAATACACTCCTATCTTTGATGATATTTCCGTCTCTTTAAGTTCGATCCTGTTTCTACTTTTTGTAATCGATTACATTTTAAAATATAACAAAAATGCACCCTATTGTAAACGGATTCACACAGGATGCATCAACTTATTTTGCTATCATCAACGCACTTTAATCAGATATATTTGAACTGTTTTAAGTCGATTGGCGTATTAACAACTCACCTTCAAGTAAAGTATCGCGTTCTTCCAAATCTTCTCCTTTTAATAGCACTAACAATTTTTCCATCGCACGTATACCAATTTCAGTTGCAGGTTGTGCGTAGGTCGTCAAACCTGGGTCGACAATTTCTGACAAAATAATATTATCAAATCCCACTATCGCCATATCTTCAGGTACACGTTTCCCATGCTTTTTCAATTCTTTCATAATCCCAATCGCCATTTCATCATTTGCGACAAATAACGCAGTCGGCATCTCAGCTTGTTCAAGTAATTGCTTGCCAATGCGATAACCCGACTCTAAAGAAAAGTCCCCTTCTATAATCCAATCATCGCGTACCGTTAAACCATGGTTGTCCATCTCTTCACGAAAGCCTTGCAAGCGGTATTGACCTAAAATACCATCCAATGGGCCAGTAATATGTCCCACTTTCGTATGTCCAACTTCTATTAAATGACGCGTCATCAATGCAGATGCTTCAATATGATTAATTGAGACAGAAGGCACATCGATTTCTGTAATTTGTTCACAAGCGAGCACAAGAGGGTATTGCGCACTGACTTTTTCTAAATTTTCAAGATCAAGATAGGACGTGAGCACAATCATGCCATCGACTTTCTTTTCATACAAATAAGAAAAATATGTATCACCTTGTTTATTTTGAGTATCTCCGAGAATCACTTCATAGCCATGTTCTCGTGCAATATTTTCAATGTTTCTGAGTATCGCTGAGAAAAATGAATTTGTAATATCCGGTACGACGACAAGAATCGTCATCGTTTCCATTTTACGCAGTTGTCTCCCAATATTATTCGGATGATAACCGAGCGCTTTTGCGGCTTCTAACACACGTTGTTGATTTTTCGGCTTGACCTTCCCCGTATTACTGAGCACCCGTGAAACCGTTGCTGTCGATACATTTGCTAACTTTGCGACATCCTTTACACTTACCATAGTCCTTCCCCTTTTATGTCTTCATAATAAATTAAATATAACACAAAAAATACACTATCGCTTGTTTCTTCTAGTTCACTTTTATCGCTGTCATCCCTTTTTTAAAGCGTGCTATATCTTAAACCTTTCTCACACTTCAACTTGTATGCCCTCATCCGATGCTTCATCATTTTTACTATTTGTAAAGACTAAAATAACGTACAACATATGATATTACACAGTATAAAAATACTTTGAAAATGTCTGACTACTCTAGTATATTTAATAATGTATGAAACAAAACTAAGAAAGCAGGGTTACCATGTACTTTACGCAATTGAGTGTTGAAGCTTTTGACGACTTTGTAACAAACCATTTTTCGCATTATACGCAAGACGCAGGTCACTACCAGTATAGAAACAAATATAAAAATGATGTCCATTTAGTCGGTGTTAAAAATGATCAAGATGAAGTGATTGCGGCTTGTTTATTAACCGAAGCGCGCGCACTTAAATTTTTCAAATATTTTTATACACATCGCGGTCCAGTATTAGATTACAACAACCTCGAACTGGTCCAATTCTTTTTTGAGCACCTCACACAATACTTAAAACAACAACGCTGTCTTTATGTGTTAGTCGATCCATACGTGCACAACCATAGTCGTGACGCAAAAGGGAATATTACGCAACATTTCGATTACTCACAACTTTTCAAAACGTTAGGCCGTCTCGGATACAAACATCAAGGCTTTCCTATTGGTTATTCGAGCATGAGTCAAATTCGCTGGCTTTCCGTGCTCGACCTGAAAGATAAGTCCGAACAACAACTTTTAGAAGACATGGATTACCAAACACGACGTAACATTAAAAAGACATATGAAATGGATGTCCAAGTCAAAACTTTACCTATCGAAGAAACGGACCGCTTTTTCAAACTTTTTCAAATGGCTGAAGAAAAACACGGCTTTACTTTTAGAGACTTACCTTATTTTGAAGAAATGCAGAAAATGTATGCTAAAAATAGTATGCTCAAGTTGGCTTATATTGATTTAAATGACCTTTTGAAGAAGCAAACTGAGAAATTAGACACATTAAAAACAACAATTGCGGAAACTCAAGAAGCGTTAGAAAGTCATCCTAACTCTAAGAAAAACAAAACTAAATTAAAACAAACCGAACAACAACTGCAAGCGCAAGAACGTAAAATTGAAAAAACGCGTCAATTCATAGCTGAAGATGGTGAAATATTAGATTTAGCTGCAGCGATTTATATATACAACAATCATGAAGTGTATTATTTATCGAGTGGATCGAATCCTAAGTACAATGCGTATATGGGCGCCTTTCGATTACAGTGGGAAATGATTCAATTCGCCAAACAGCAAGGCATTGACCGTTATAATTTTTACGGCATTACCGGTGATTTTACGAAACATGCGGAAGACTATGGTGTGCAACGCTTTAAAGAAGGTTTCGGCATACACGTGGAAGAATATGTCGGTGATTTTGTCAAACCGATTATGCCAACGATGTACCGATTATCACAGTTGTTGAAACGATAGAGGGGCTGAATTTAAAAGTTTTTGATTGTCATAATTAATATATATTAATCAAATTGTCTTCATTGGACAACCTTTTTAGATTTCACAATTGCCACCATGGGCTCCCTTTCCTAGGGGACTTGCCTCAACTCAATTCGGCTTTATTAAAGATACACTGAATGGAAGCCGAATTGGATTTTCGGCTGCGTCTGATCCCTCAGGAGTCTCGCCCATTTTAGCAATTTGAATTTAAATGTTGCGAATCAATGAGATAATAATTTAAAAATGTTTGAAAGACTGTTTGAAAATAGACAAAATCACGGCAATTGTATAAAAAATACCCCGATAAGCGATTGTCATCATTCAACTTACCGAGGTATTATAGAAACCGTTATTTATCTTCAAAAGCACGGCGCATCGCATTGAGTCGATCGTTTAAAATTTGGTCTCGTACTCGCGCACCTGGCACAAGTTCACCTAAATGATAGAGGCCAGGATAAATATGCAACTCAGTCGAGACACCTGCATGCAATAAGTTTTTGGCATAATCCATCACTTCATCGACAAACAAATCTAAACTACCAATCGTGATGAATGTCGCCGGAAGCCCTTCAAAATTTTGACGACGCGCTGGTACGGCATACGGTTCGGGTGTGCGTCCATCGACTGGATGACCGAGATACATTTCCCATGCAAAACGATTCATATCACGGTTCCAACCTACATTGCCTGCATAAGGATTCGACGGCTCTGCCAACACAGTCTGATCATTTAGCATCGGGATATGCAAGTTTTGAAAAATAATGTCCACTTCACCACGATCTAAAGCGAGTTGCGCAAGACTTGCCGCAAGCATGCCACCTGCACTGTTACCACCAACAGCCAGTTTCGAACGGTCGATATGAAGAGTATCCGCATTATCATGCATCCATTTTAACACTGCATAACACGCTTCTAATTGCCCGGGAAATATCGTTTCAGGTGCCAAATGATAATCAACTGATACAACGACACATCCAAGTTCATGTGCAATCAATGCATTGTCGCTATTATCCAAATGTGCACCACCAGACACCATACCACCGCCATGCATATACAAATAGCCCGGCATCTCAGTTAACGCTTTGTTTGGTCGAAACATTATCACATGAATCATCTCGTCTTCATAAGGCACATCCACATCTTCAATCGTTACGTCAAGCTGCGGGTCAATCGTCGTTTTCGCGTGGCTGAGGACATTTGCCCGATAGTCTTCCAAATTATCCCGTGTTAACTTTAGATGTGGCATCGATTTTGCGACATGCTGTAAATCCACATCTACACCATTCAGATATTTCCGTTCCATATTAAGCCTTCCCTTCAACCCTTATTGTTCTTGTTTTTGATTTTCTAATTTTGGAATGCGTACATCTAAACCAAAATATTTTTTCAATAATTCACGATAATTATCCGCAGTCACCGGAATTTTTTCTTTACCATCTTCAGTCGTAATCGTCACGTTATTGAGTGACATCGTATTATGACCATGCGGTGTTTTTTTATTAATCATCAACATTTTTTTGAACGCATATTTCGGATGATTAATCGTAAAATCATAACGTGCATCGAAGTAACCGAGTTCTCGATCGACATTTTCGAAAAAGAGTAAGTCCGTCCACTCAGTACTTTCACCATTATTTTTAATCGTTTGCACATAGTACGCATTGTCTTGATCTTCAGCAGGAATAATACGATAAATATCATCTTCGTCATAAACATACGTACCATCTAACGGAATCGGTTGACTTGGAAAATGACCGAAACCTGTATCCGCAATATAATCTTTACCATCAATTGTCACGAGTGTTGTTAAGTGCGTATCCATTTCTTTCCAATCTTTATTAGGTGGCTTCACATAACCAGAAAGCAGTTTCGTATCAAAACCACGGTCTTTGAGATACGCATTCGTTACAAGGTTATTTTCATAGCAAAGTCCACCGCGCTGTTCATTGACAAATTTATCTATATTTTTTTCAACATCCATCGTAATTTTGTCACCATTGAACACATCAATCGCCTCGAAAGGAATGTTCAGCATAAAATGATAAATAAATTTTTGTAGCTCTTCATATGAATGCTTTTCCATATCTTCTTGATTAATATCGATATAATTTTCAAGATCTTTAAAGTTCATGTCGCTCTCCCTTTCTTCAATAAAATCGTCTTACTTTTATTTATAAAAAACGTGCTACAGTTAGTCTCCCGTTTATGACAATTAAACCTATCTTAATCCATACTCCATTCCACTTAATTGAAAAGTGCAATTAAACAATAAATCATTATACGAACATGATAAACCTCTGTATTTATTTTTACAAACGGAATGCATTCCATATAACGAAACCCTTTTAACATCAGGCTTTTCAGACTTAAAAAGAGACTCACACTTGCACATGCGAATCTCTTCAAACCATTATTTTCATATTGTATTTCAAATAAGACAGAACTTCTCTTTCGATTTGATATTAAGTTCAAAAATTTAAAACACAACATCAATTTTCATACTTTTAATTTGTCTATATCGAATAAATAACATACTCTTATTTGTCATTTTTGCCATATTTATTCAGACTGAAAATGATACACTTAAGCTATAAATTGTGATTTTTTTCACATAAAGGAGTAGATCATTTATGAAAAAAGTGTTCATTGCGGGAGCCATTCCTGAGGTTGGACTGGAACAACTTCAAGCACAGTTCCAAGTAGAAATGTATACAGGAGAAAAACTCATTTCTCATGAAGCATTACTTGAAAAAGTACGTGATGCTGATGCTTTAATCAGTTTATTATCCACACAAGTTACACGTGAAGTGATTGAAGCTGCACCAGATTTAAAGATTATTGCCAATTATGGTGCAGGTTTTAATAACATCGACATCGAAGCTGCACGTGAACATGGAATTGACGTAACAAATACACCTATTGCTTCAACTAATGCTACTGCAGATTTAACAATGGGTATTTTACTAGCTGTTGCACGTCGTATACCTGAGGGCGATCAGCTTTGTCGTACAACTGGATTTAATGGTTGGTCTCCACTTTTCTTCAGAGGACGAGAAGTATCTGGCAAAAAAATTGGTATCATAGGACTTGGCTCTATTGGAACAGCTGTGGCTAGACGTGCCAAAGGTTTCGATATGGAAATTTTATATACAGGTCCTACACGTTATGAAGACAAAGAAGCCGAGTTAAATGCACGTTATGTAACTTTAGATGAGTTGCTCGCTGAATCTGATTTCATCACTATTAATAGTGCATATAATGATTCTCTTAAACATATGATTAACTATGAAGCCATTAAAAAAATGAAATCAACTTCTTATTTAATTAATGCTTCACGAGGACCTATCGTACATGAAAGTGAGTTAGTTCGTGCACTTGAAGATAAATTAATAGAAGGTGCAGCACTCGATGTTTTCGAATTTGAGCCCGAAATTACTGAAGAATTAAAAACTATGAAAAATGTTGTCATTACACCACATATCGGTAACGCAACATTTGAAGCGAGAGATATGATGGCTAATATTGCCGCAAACAATGTTGTATTAGCACTCACTGATCAAAAACCGAAATATATTGTCAATGCATAGGAGGCCTTAACATGTCACAAGCCAAGCAGCGTTTCTTTAAAATGAAAGAATTAGAAACTTTTTCTGATGAAGCAGCTAAAAAGACGATTTTCTATCAATCTGAGCACTCAGCTGGTGCAATTTGGTGTTTAAAACCTGGCCAAACATTACCTTGTCATACACATCAAAACGCAGACGATGTATGGATTGCAATTAAAGGAGAAGGTACATTTTATACAAACAATCATGAAAAGAAAACGATAAAAGCGGGCGACATTTTCGTGTCATTACCAGGAGATGCACATGGTATGACTAACACAGGAGATAAAGATTTTGTCATGCTAGGTTTTGCGACGCCAATGCCACTTGATTTCATTCCTTATGAATAAGATTAAAAATTATTAAACTAAGTGCAAATTCAAGAGGTTACTTAAAAATCAAATTCAATTGAACCATGTGTATTCGAATAAATAACATCCAAAAAATTTAGGGGCTAGGGTTCCTAGCCTCTATTCACTCAATACATTTAAACTTTAATGTAGTTGTGAAGTTAACCAACACACATCTTTCTATCATACTCATAATTTTTTATTTCATGACGTTCTTCTAATGCCGAAAAATTGTAAATACGTTAACAATCTCCAAATATATTCAAGTAGGCCGTATCTAAAGAATCGCAGCCATAACATAGAAAACAGCATTTGGAACAGAATAATCAATAATGATACGACACCTGACACTGCGATACCTACAGAAATCAATTGGCCGACCACTAAAATCAATGCAGTATTTAATAAATAGTTCGTTAAAGCCATTTGACCATAATATTAAAAGGAAGCAAAATGCGCTTCATTACGGGACTTTCTAATATCGTTACGAAGAATAAAATATAGAATAGCGAGATGAACGGTGCTGTATAGACGGTAAGGTCAGAATAAAAATTATTTCGCTCGGCGTAAACTTTGATATTCATTTGATCTTTCGCTAGATCAAACGTAGGTGGTATTTAGAAATAGTGTAAGCGTACTAAAAAGATGACAAAGCCTATCAATGAAAAGACAAACGTCATTCGCGATGCTTTCTTATGCTGATAAATCGTTTGATGAAGGTGATATTGTCCGATCATATAACCTAATACAAATAATGCTGTTTGTTGCCACTAAGCACCCCTAAAACTAATAAAATGAGCACTATCAATAATTAATGCGTCTTTTCACGAATGTAAGAGGGAGTATGAATAGACCTATGATGGAATAAAAAAGAAGTGCTTCTCCGGGTTGGAAAATTTGGTGAACGATACCGATTAACAGTAACACCACGCTACGTCTAACGTATAAAGTAAAAGGATTGGCATTTTTATTTTTCGCATTATGGAAAAAGATTTGAAAAAATCCTATACCAAATAATAATGAAAAAATAGAAAAAACTTCGCTTCCACAAAAATATTCAAATATTTGTTGTAAAGCACATCAACATGACTTTCATACATCACCGAGAGGAGTCCATGATGATATGAAAAATTTTCAAGGATAGATAAAATATTGGCAAAAATAATACCGAATAGTGCCAAACCTCTTAAATAATCTAAAACTTCAATTCTCTTTTTTATCGGAATTCATAAAAATCTCCTTAACAAATTTATGAGATTTATATTACATTTGAAGTTCCAAACATTCAATAAGTCCAGCGCCGGATTTTCTGTGATACAACAAAAACCGAGCCTTCCGTAATTGATAACGAATTTCTCGGTTTCGACCATATTATAAATATTCTTCTATATAACGATCTTTAGATGAAATCAGTCCAACGAAAAGAAAACCGCACGCCATAATCATGACTAAAATCAAAGGAATACGCCATCCATTTGCAATATCATGAATAGTACCAATCACAAACGGACCAGAAGCCGCAACAATATAACCAATAGACTGACCAAATCCCGATAAAGCAACACTTCCATCACTTGTATTCGCACGGATTGAAAAGAATGTCATACAAATACTAAATGCTGCACCTAATGACAAGCCTAAAATAATCATTGATAAAAATAACAGCGATACCGGTAACGTCAATAATGTAATTAATCCTGCCATATATAGCACGAAAATGATCCAAACAAGCGTGCTTTGAGATTTCATTTTTGACGCAATGATTGGAAAAATAAATGTCATTGGCACTTGCGCAAATTGATTTAACATAAAGTAATAACCTGCTGCGCTTGGTGACAGACCCCTATCAATAACGATTGAAGGTAACCAAGCGACGATTACATAAAAAATCATAGACTGAAAACCCATTGTCAATGCAATCGCCCAAGCAAGCGACGTCCGTGAGACTTTCAAACGCTGAACATTTTGCTTTTTCGTTTCATCTTTTGCTGGTGTAAACTGTTCTATAGATAAACGACTATTATGCTTACGCCAAACAATAAGCGCACATATACAAAGCAAAATCCAAAAACCTAATGAACCCTTGTATCCAAATGAAGCGATTTGAGATAATGGGTAACTGAGACCTCCCCCAAGTCCAGCCGTAAAATTCATTGTCGCACTGTAAATTCCAGTAATCATCCCAATTTGTGCTGGAAAAAGCCATTTTGCATAACTTGGCAATATGACGTTACCATAAGCTATCGCAACACCAATAATCATAGTACCGATGATAAAAAATTCAATTGTACCCAAAATACGCACAATCAAACCTACGAGTAAAAATAGCATGGCACATGTTACTAAAGTTGCCATCGAAATGTGTGCCATTGTTCTCGCTACGAAGAGTGATACAATACCAAAAATGGCTAGAGGAATCGTTGTCAACAAGCCGGCTAGTGAATTATTAATGTGTAGCCCATTCTTAATATCATCAATGACAGGACCTACTGCTGTTAATGGTGCTCGAAGTGTCGAAGCAACCAGAACTATTCCAATGACAACCCACCAGCGATCCTGGATTCTAAAAATACGCGTTTTCTTTTCCATATTTCACACCCCGCCATTTCAACTTCATATTGATAACATTTGATGAGAAAAACGAACGTTCACGGCTGTACAATTCTCCGTGTGTGCGTTCGTTCTCATGCTAGCGATTGACAACCTATATTATTTTAATACAATTCGAGTACCTGCTTTTCCTGCTAATGCATCCACAGCCTCATCTAAAGCACAAATAATCGCTTCTTTACCTGACTTCGCAAATTGAAGTGCAGCTTCTATTTTGGGAAGCATACTCCCTTTTGGAAATTGATTTTCTTGAATATATTGTTCAATTTCTTGAACAGACACTTCATGTAACGTAGCTTGGTTAGGTTGACCATAGTTAATATAAACATTCGGTACATCCGTCAACATCATAAAAACATCTGCTTCTATTTGTTCCGCCAATTTAAGACCTGAGCGATCTTTATCAATAACAGCTTCCAACCCATGAAGTTGCTGTTCTTCATCTTTATACACAGGAATTCCCCCACCGCCAGATGATATGGCAATCGTACGGTCAAGAATTTGTTTGATTTCGTCCACACCATGAATGCGCATCGGTTCTGGTGAAGGAACAACGCGTCGATAACCACGTCCCGCATCTTCAACCATTGGAAAACCTTGAGCTTCCATTTGTTTAGCTTCTGCTTCATTGAAAAAGACGCCAATCGGTTTTGTTGGTGATTCAAATGCCGGATCTTTTGGATCAACCTCTACCATTGTCAATAAACTCACAACATTATCTGTCATATGGCGCTTTTGCAAATGATTTTTGAGACATTGCTCCATCATATAACCAATAAGCCCTTGTGATTGTGCGTTACAAGCATCAATTGGTGATGGCGGTACTGTCTCTTTAGCAGCTTCATTTTGTGCAATAATATTACCGACTTGTGGACCATTGCCATGCGTCACAATAATCTGATGACCAGCTTCTTTAATTTCTACCATATGACGTGTCGCATTTTCTATATTACGATATTGATTTTCAAAGGTAGGTGTTTGCTTCGGTTGTAAAATCGCATTCCCCCCTAGTGCAATCACTACTTTTTTTCCCATCATTCATTCACTCCTTTAATTAAACCAATGTATATACCGTATAGTGTGTCTTTACCTGAACTCGATCCCACTTCAGCAAGTGATTGAATCGCCTCATCAGAAACAGTATCGTTTAACTGACTGATTCTCGAACTAAAAATCCCTTGAATTGCAAGGTTAATAAAGTTTTCACTAATGATTGTTGTACGTTCTTGCGCTATCACTGTCTTTATTGATTGAAAATGTACTGGCACGATAAATGGTTGAATAAAATGGCTATAAAGCAAGCCGACAAGAATATCATCACCAGTTGGTGTTAAACCGTTCCCTCGCCCTACAAGAAACTCTAATTGAGTTAAAACCATTTCGTCAGCATCTGAAAGAGAACGTTTCAATGCTGTCATGCGTGATAATGAAAAATCACTATCCACATAATCCGAAAAATCATACGCCATCAAACACATCCTTAATGCCTCTACATCAGCATCATGAAAGTTCCGCCGTGGTTCTACGATGGTCGTGTTTAAGTCTATAGAAAACTGTGCATGCCGCAATTTGAGTCGATTTGCACAAAATTCATCATTATGCTGAATATGTGACATCATCTTTTGCTTAGTTTGTTCATCTACCGATATACCAAATGGAAACAAGCCATTTTCATTCGTGCCAATAAAAATAATGGCCCCGTTTTGATTCATTAAATTAAATCCTTTTTTAAATAGGCTGTGTACGTGCCAAGTTGTTGTCTCTTTTAATAAAGCAAGTACGACCGAACCGACCGCACTTGCGTAATAAATCATGATTCAAACCCTAATTTTTTAGCGTATGCCACAATTGCTTTTTCAAAACATGCGATAGGTGGATGCACAGTCCCTGCACCGATTTGACCATAGCCAGCAACTTTATGTGCAATACCTGTATTAATCACTGGAGTAATACCTGTTTCCACTACTTTACGTGCATCTATACCTAAACATGCACCTTTAAAATCCCAAGTTGGGATGATAAGGTTTGGATTTTCACCAACACAGATTTCCATCATTTGATTACTTGTTTCTAAGGCATCTTGAAAACCGCCTGATCCAACAAATCGTGTAACAGCTGGTGCTGCAATCATAGCCATACCACCTACACCAATCGTTTCTGTAATAGCAGAGTCACCAATATCTGGATTCGCATCATCAGCTGAATATCCTGTGAAGTACAATCCTTGTGGCGTATTCACTGGTGCTGTGAACCATTCGTCTCCCATACCTGCAATACGAATACCAAAATTTTCACCATTACGGCACATTGCAGTGACTACTGTACCATGTTGAATCGTACGTGCCGCATCCATCATTGCTTTACCAGTTGCCATAGCTATATTTAAGAAAAATTGATTCGTATCAGCTAAAAATTGAATGACTTCAGTTTTTTCACTGCTTGAAACATTTTCTAATTCTGTAATTGCTGGTGAAACTTCTTTTAAAAACGCTAACGATGCAGCAATATTACGTTGATGAAACTCATCACCCATCGCAATGGCTTTTGCAATCATGACATTCACATTTAATCCTTCTTCAAATGACTTCAACGCTTTGCTTAACACTGGACCAAGAACATCTCTCATCCATTCCAATCGCTCAATAACTTGTGTATTGTATGCACCAAAACGTAACACCGCTCCAATACCTTCGTTCATCTGACAATAAGCTTCATTACCATTTTCTTTATTCACAACAACAAGTACTGGCATGTTAGGTGATGTAATACCTCCCATAGGTCCTACTGCGTTTACGTGGTGACAAGGAATAAAAGTAATGCGGTTATTTTCCAATAATTCACGTGCACTTGCTTCATCATTTGCCCAACCTTCGAAAAGAATTGCACCTACACACGAACCTTGCATTGGATCTGTCATATTCTCATATTTAATTGGCGGCCCTGCGTGTAAAAGGACATGTTCTTTCAACTCTGGAATAACTGATTTTGCAGGAACGACATCCGTTAAAAATGGCGCTGCTGCAATCATCTTTTCAATTACTGCATCATTTGCTTCATCAATTGTTTTAAATGCCATTAGACTGTCTCCCTTTCTAAATGATTTAAAAATTGTAAGACTTTCATTAGTTTTTCATCGCCACCTGCAATAGGCTTCCAGTTGAATTGTACGCATTCTGCACCACTGTCACGAATGGCTTCTGAAAAACTTTTTAAACCGATATTAATAATGCTTGGTTTAACATTGAGTAATTGAACAATCTCATCACTCACTGTTAAATCCACTACTTCTTTATCAAACACTTTTTCTTCACGTCCTGGTTGTTGTACATCATGACCTAACAGGTGGATCGCTGTACGCACCATTTGATCGTTTGTTTCGCAAATCACAGCACCCGCACGTTTTAAAATATCAATTTGTTGCTGATAACCTTGATGGTCTTGTTCCGTACCGACAACAGTCGCTAATACAACAATGTTACGACCTCGGTCTTTCGCATGTTGAATGACTTTTGAAATGGTTGGTGCAAGTTTAGATGCCATATCGTCATGGCTACCATTACCAATCACATCATCTAGTAAAATCACCGCAGTTGTTTCATCTTCAATAGACGCTTCCAACATTTCGATACGTTTTTCTGGATCAATCATCGGATGTGGCTTACCTTGCGTATAAATGTCATCACCTAAGTCAATCACTGCATGTGATTCAGTTTTCAACATGTAACCTTCTTGTTTTTCTGATTTTGTATTCTTTAACGTATGATTAATCAACATTGCAGCTTCATATGCAAGTGTTCCGCCTGAATAAAAACCCTTAATTCCGACCTGACCTTCAGCAAAGTTCACATCAATATCTGTTAAAATAGACGGCTTGAAATTAGGTGTCTCACCATTCGATAACTGTACAGACACACGTGCCGCTTCTTCTAATGTGTATGCATGATAAATACCTGGTTCATGATACATAGGCATATCTCCTAAGAAAAGTGTTACAACTGGTTTTTCGATATTCCTTAATACGTTGAGCACCTTATCTTTTACTTCTTTTGCAGGTGGCTTAGAAATCACCGTAATCACTTTAACTTTTGGATCTTGATTTAACGCTTTAATGCTATCTAACATTGTTATCGCACCCATTTCAGTCGACAAGTCGCGTCCACCTGTTCCGATGGCATTTGTAACACCTGTTCCTTCTCTATCAATAATCGTTGTGACTTCTTGGATACCTGTACCTGACGCTCCTACTAATCCGATGTTTCCTTCTTTGACAATATTCGTAAATGCAAGTGGTACAGAATGAATGATACCTGTTCCGCAATCTGGTCCCATTACGAGTAAGCCTTTTTCATGTGCCATCTCTTTTAAACGTAACTCATCTGCCTTAGAAACGTTATCGCTAAACATGAAAACATGTAATCCTTCATTAAGTGCATTTTCCGCTTCCATTGCTGCATATTGTCCAGGAATTGAAATCAACGCCATATTAGGGTTGTTCGCTAGTTCCATTGCACGTTTCCAATTGTGCGCTTCTTGTTCACTAGACGATGCATCTACACTGTTTTCACCTTTCAATGTCGCTTCAACCATTTCATCAACTTCAGTCACTTTTGCTTCATCTTCAGTATCAATGACAACAACAATGTCATTCGGGTTCGCTTGATCCAATTCATCTGAACCTAATCCAGATGCTCTAAAAATATCTTTATTGGCAGGTGTCCCCATCATCACTGATACTTTTTTCACGCCATCAATCGAATTCAGTTTGTTTGACAATAACATTAATACAATTGAATCTTGATACGTATTTTCTTTTATGATTGTATATAACATGTTCTTCCTCCATTTTTATTTCGACTTCATTCTGCAAATCTGTTTTTTCCATGATATCGATCATAATGCACATCATCTGATACAAGATAATCGTATATCGTATCTACAATTTCGATTCCTTCTTGGTCATATTTTTTACTACGCAAGCGACCTCGTTCACCAGGGAAATAGATCTCACTAAAACCTGGTGCTGCCGGTTGAGCTTTAAGTTCATCTAACATTTGCGCAACTTGACGTTTAAATTGATCTGCATCTGTAAAATAAGACGGATTAATCACAATATGGAGTTGACCTAAGTCGCGTCCTTTAGTTAAATCTTCATACATTGAAGATACGTGCATCCCATGTGGAACACCCAATAGACTTCCGGCTAGAATGTCGACCATCATCATTAATCCATATCCTTTAGGTCCGGCAACAGGCAACAATGCATGTACATCTCTTGAGTCTGTCGTAGGCTCTCCTTTGGCATTCACCGCCCAAGTATCTGGTATAGACTCGCCTTTACTTCGCGCATCTAAAACTTTGCCCCATGCTTGAACAGTTGTCGCCATATCAAATGTAATAATCCGCTCATCACTTGTCGGTGCACTAAATGCAATAGGGTTTGTTCCAAAATACGGTTCTGTTCCTCCAAATGGGACTACCATTGGATCAGACTGGCACATACTCAAGGCAACCATACCTTCCTTTGCTGCCTGTTCTACAAAGTATCCCAATGCGCCACTATGAGAAAGGTGTTTCATTCCGACAACTGCAATGCCAGACTCACGTGCCATATCAATTGCATGTTGCATACCTATCTTTGCAACTTGATGTCCAGGACCGTTATCCCCATCTAATACAGCTGTTGATGGACCTGTTTTCTTAAATTGATAATGAGGGTGTATTGTTATTCCACCTTTTGCAATACGTTCCGCGTAATACTCCACACGCACTGCACCATGCGAGTGTATTCCACGATGATCTGCAAACGTTAAAACGTCAGCCACATCATAGGATGCTTCTTCTGGTAATCCAGCTTTCATCAATTTATTCTGTATTAAATCAAATAGTGCTTGTTTCGTGACTTTCATACAATCTCCTCCATTGCTTAATATAGCGTTGGTGACTCAAGATATTGCACGATGTCAGTTGGAATTGGAATACCTGATTGTGCATATGTTTTTGCCACAGTTTCTTGAATTTCACCCGGATAACAAACGTTTTCAAAACCGCTTGCCGGCTGAATTTGATGTAATTCTTTAACCATTTGTTCCACTTTATTTAAAAAGGCATCTTGTTCTCCAAAGAAGCTTGAGTTAATTACTAAATGAAATTGACCTAATCGACGATATTCAGACAAATCTTTATACATTGAAGTGACATGCATACCATGAGGCAAACCTAACAAACTTCCAGCCAGTATATCGACCATCATCATTAATCCGTAACCTTTAGCCCCTGCCATTGGTAAAAGCGCACTCACTTGATTCGGATCTGTTGTCGGATGTCCTTTCTCGTCGACTGCCCAAGTATCTGGAATTGTACGCCCTTTACTTTGTGCATCTAGAATTTTGCCCCATGCTTGAACAGTTGTCGCCATATCGAATAAAATCGGTGTCTCACCTAACCTCGGCGCTGCAAATGCAATTGGATTCGTACCATAATATGGCTTTGTCCCACCATAAGGCACTACCATTGGATCAGATTGGCACATCGTTAATGCCACCATTCCAGCTTCAGCAGCTTGTTTAGCAAAATAGCCAATTGCACCACTATGTCCCATTTCGTATATACCTACAGCACCTATACCGCTCTCTTTTGCTAAATCTATCGCATGTTGCATTGCTTCATAAGCAACAAAGTGTCCCAAGGCATTGTCGCCATGAAAGACACCTGTGCTTGGTCCCGTCTTTTCAAACTTCATTTGAGGTTCCAAATTGTATCCTTTTTTCACAATGCGTTCTGCATAATAACGCATTCGAACAGCACCGTGCGAATGAATTCCTCTTTCATCCGCAAAAATTAATAAATCTGCTGACTTTTCAGCTTGGGCAACGGGAAGACCCGCTGTGACAAGCTTTTCTTTCATTAATTGACGTAACTGCCTACCTTCTATATAGGTCAAATTTTCAATTTCCATATCAGTCACACCTACTTAAATTTCAACATCTCTGTTGGCATCTTTTGAATAAATATACGCAAATGGTTCCTCTAGTCCAATGGCATATGTCGCTTGTGGTACATATGCTCCCATAAAAATATAATCGCCTTTATCGACAGGTAACCAATCATTGTCTAAGTTGTACATGCCACGACCACTTAATACATAAGCACCATGTTCTTGTACATGTGTTTCAATATAGCCATGTGAAGCACCTGGTTTGAATGATAGAATGTGAATATTCATATCATATGCAATGTCTGCAGGTAGTAAATCTTGAATTAAAACTTCATCCATACCTTCATATGGCGTTTGTTTCAAGTCATTAACATTGCCAAATACAATTTCTGGTGAATGACCTTCAAGAGGTTGATAACGTTTTTTATATAAGAACAATCGGCTATCTTCACCATTGTTATTGTTCTCAAATGTTAATTTTAAATGAGGTGGAACATAGAGATAACCGCCTTGTTTTAATGTATATACTTGTTCTCCAGCGTAAGCTTTAATTTCGCCATATACGACATATACAAATGACTGTACACCGTCACCTGCAAAGCCGTGTTTGTTGCCACCATTATTTTTAACTGTTACGAGATAATCAACAAAACGCGCACCAAGTCTTGGTGATCCTAAAATCGTGACATCACAATCTTCAAACCCTGGAACTACATTGTTTACAACGCCATCTGGTGTAATAACAGCATAATTATCCTTTTTAATAACTGATCTTGTTTCTAATAAACCTTCTCTATATCCTTGATTATGGTTTAAGTAACCCATTCATGACACTCCTTTATAATTGTTTTTAATATGCAAGCTGGTATAAAACCTCAGCTAAAACTTCGATACCTTTAATTAAATCCTCTGTTTTTGTTTCTTCTGAAGTATTATGTGATATACCATCAATAGACGGTACAAAAATCATGCCAGTCGGTACATATTTAGCAAAGATTTGTGAATCATGACCAGCACCTGATGGCATGACTTTATAATTATCACTAGCTAACTTTTCTGCCGCATTGCGTACTTTTTCAATAATCGTGTCGTTCATTAGTGTTGGCGCTTCATCCATCCACAAGTTAATGTCGACATCCATATAATTTCGTTCTGCAACACTTCGAATTGTTTTCTCAATTTCATCAGCAAATGTGTTTAATACTTTTTGATCAACGTGACGTGTATCTACTGAAAATTCCACTTCTCCTGGAACAACATTAACTGTATTTGGCGTTGGTGTGACATGCCCAAATGTTAAAACGAGCGGATCTCCAATTTCTTCCGCACGTGCTGTAAGTGTTTGAACAATTTCACTAAATGCAACAACAGCATCTCGACGTAAGCCCATGGGTGTTGTACCAGCATGATTAGCCTCACCTTTCAAACGAATTGTGTATCGTTTTTGACCTACAATTCCATTAACCACACCGATTTGTTTACCTTCGACTTCAAGCACTTTTCCTTGTTCAATATGAATTTCCACAAAAGCTTTAATATCATCACGTACTTTATTATCTTTACGGAAATCAAATCCAGCTTCATGCATTGCATCTACAAAACGTACACCTTCCGCATCTGCAATATCTTCAACATCTTTTTTATCTGCTAAATTAAAGAAGTTTTTACTTCCCCAAAATGTAAATGGAAAACGACTTCCTTCTTCTTCAGCTAATGACAGCACTTCGATTGAACGTTTCGGCTGACCATATTTTCCTTTCAAATACTTTGTTGCGATTAACGCTGCTAAAATACCGAATTGACCGTCCAAATGGCCGCCTTCAACTACAGTATCAATGTGTGAACCTGACATTACTGTCTCTCCAGGATACGTCGTACCTACCAAACGACCTGAAATGTTTCCGACAGCATCTTTTTGAACTTCAAAACCTTCTTGTTCGAAAATTTGTATTAATTGATCGACTGCTGCTTTCCATTCTTTTGAATATAAAAGACGCGTAATACCACCTTGTTCAAGACCTCCAAAAGAAGTAAAAAGTTTGTCCATTTTTTCAAACTCGCTAAGTATGTTCATTGTACGTCCTCCTTAGTCATCTATATGTTCCATTATAAAAAGATTATGCTGACTCTTCATTGACGTAACAGACAATATCTCACCTCTATTTTATGCACTTCATACAAATACAAGCAGCATTTGGTAAGTTACTATATATTTAGGAGACTTTTACTTAAAAGGAGCATCACACATGACTGAAAAATCTATGCTTGAGACATTTGGTTCAACTTTTAAACTTACAGGCCGTTGGTACCCCACAACAAATACCGACGCCCCTCTTGGCACACTTCTTTATATTCACGGTGGTGGTCTCGTGTTTGGAAAAGTGGACGATTTACCGGAACCTTATATGAATGTTTTAAGACGTTCATTCAATGTCTTTACTGTACCTTATCGTTTTATTCCAGAAGCAAAACTCACACATATTGTTGAAGATGTTACAGCGGCCTATGATCACATAGCCAAACAACAAGACAGTCCCATTTACGTAATGGGGCGTTCATCTGGAGCTTATCTCGCTTGCCTACTCGCGACACTTCGTTCAGTACAAGGACTCATTTTATTCTATGGATATTACGATTTTAAACATGCTGCATTTCAGCGTTTACCGACGGACCAACAACATATTGCTTCAATGCTTAACGATAAACTTGAAACTGAATTGACCCACAATGAACCTATAACTAATAAAGAAACACCTATTCGCTACTTGATCTATCTTTATTACAGACATCGCGACATTTGGTTGACTCGAATGGGTAAGCACATTGATTCGTATGAACTTCAACATTCGGACCTTAAGACGCTACCACCAACTTTTCTTGCACACTGTACATTCGATCCAGATGTCCCTTTTGAATACAGCCAAACAATGGCGCATTATATTCCACAACATCATCTAGAGGCCATTTCGAAGCACGCTCATGATTTTGATCGTCTAGTAACTGAAGACAATATTAATCTTTACCGAAAAGCTACAAATTTTTTATGGCAACAACAATCACAATAAAGGAGTGTTGATATGAAATTAACTCGTGTATTAAAAACGCTTAATAGTTTTAACAATTTAGGTTTGAGCACCTCTTTAAAAGGCATTAATCGACTTGCTTTTACTCACAATGAGCGTTTAGCAGCTCTTAAATTTTCCATGTATTGCCAAGAAGAAGGCCTAAAGGTGCATTTTGACGGGATCGGCAATGTTATCGCAAGACGTGAGGGACGCTATCCAGACTTGCCGCCGGTTCTTATCGGCTCACATATCGATACCGTTCCAGAAGGTGGACGTTACGACGGATTACTAGGTATTGTAGGGGCATTAGAATTTGTACGTTACTTAAATGATCAACAAATTGAAACCGATCATCCCATTGAGATTGTGGCATTCACTTGTGAAGAGTCTGCACGCTTTAATGTAGCAACACTTGGAAGTCGTTATTATTGTGGGAATCTCTCAAAAGAAGAAATGGAAAAGTTATCTGATCAAGATGGAAAGACTTTATATGAAGCGGTACAAGAAACTGTCACGACTCAAGCTGCTGATTTCTCAACAACACCTCAACCGAAAGCTTATGTTGAACTTCACATTGAACAAGGTCCTGTTCTTGAAAAAACGGTAACTGATATTGGCATAGTCACACATATTGCAGCACCTCAAAGATTTAAACTGACACTTCAAGGCGTAACCAGTCATTCGGGGGCAACACCTATGATGATGCGACAAGATGCACTCACTTGCGCAGCTGAAATCATTACACAAATTGAATCAATTGGTCAGCACTACCAAGAAAGCGGACTAGTTTCAACTGTGGGACATATAGACATTCGCCCTAATACGATGAACGCTATTCCAGGTGAAGCAACCTTGTTCGTTGATTTACGTAGTATTGATACGACAGCACGTGATGAAGCAGCTACTGCTATTGAACAAGCAATTGCAACTACGACACAACAACGCGATATCACTTACACTTTAACTACATTAACCGAGGAGACACCAACACATCTATCACAACCTATCGGCCAGATGATTGAGTCTATTTGTCAAACAAATGAGATAACATATCAATATTTATTTAGCGGTGCTGGACATGATGCTATGCAATTAGCAAAATGTTGTCCTACAAGTATGATTTTTATCCCCTGTGAAAAAGGCATTAGTCATTCACCAGATGAAAGTGTGACAGATGACCAGATACGAATAGGTGTTGAAGTACTTATACAAACAGCACTTCAGTTAAGCTATAAAACAACACAATTGAATTCTTAACAAAAGCGCGGTGAGCCCATCCAATTGAAACCTCTCTACATTTGACGTTTCAACAGATAACTCACCGTGCTATTTTTTATTTCCTACAACTTAATTATGAAATGAATGCACCATGTTTTTCGTCACTCAAACCTGTTTCAATGTCATAAATCACATGACCTTTTAAGATTGTTTTCACAACACGTGCACCAATTTCGCGACCGATATAAGGACTGATTTGGTGTCTATACGCCAAATCTTGAGCTTGTAACGTGTAAGATGTATTCGGTGCTATAAATACAAAGTCCGCATCTTTACCAACTTGAATTGTTCCTTTATTTGTTAAGCCAAAGCGTTTTGCTGGATTGTGTGCAATGATTTCTGCAAAACGTTGCAATGACATTTGACGTTTATTGACACCTTCATCAAAGAGCACATCTACATTGTTTTGTACGCCGGCGATTCCTCCCCACGCTTCAAATGCATTGTCTTTATCTTTAAGGTCAGGTGTACATGGAGAATGGTCAGATGTTACAAACGAGATATCACCATTTAGCACACGTTGCCACATACCTTCTAAACGCGATTTTTCACGAATTGGCGGTGAACATTTCACAACCGGTCCTATCTCATCTAATTCTTCTTTGTAAAAATAAAGGTAATGTGTACATGTTTCACAAGTGATGTCTACACCTTCTGCCTGTGCTTTTTTCACTTCTTCCACACCTTCTTCACAAGCAACATGTACAATGTGTACGCGACAACCTGTTTCTTTCGCGAATAAAATAATTTTACGAATTGGCTCAACTTCTGTAAATACAGGACGTGAGTCAACATAAGCTGCCATAGTTGTTTCCCCATTTTCATAAGCTTGTTGGCCTAACGCATCTGTAATCGCTGCATTTTCAGCATGAATAGATAAAATTTTACCCGTTTTAGCGATTTGTTTCATACCTTCATATAGTGAATAGTCATCCACATTCATAAAGTCACCATCAATTGAACGATCGCCACATGTTGCTACAAAACACTTATATGCAACAACACCGTCTTGATCTAACTCTTGAATTCCACCATTTAGATTAAACGGTACTAAACCACCATAACTTGCAACATCGACAGACAACTTACCTTTTCCAGCCTCAAATTTAGCTTGAATAGATTCGTGGTCCACTGTCGCAGGGACTTGGTTGAGTGGCATTTCGACAATTGTTGTCACACCACCTTTTGCAGATGCACGTGTGCCTGTTTCATAGCCTTCCCATTCGTCACGATAGCCACCACCTGGTTCTGTAATGTGAACATGCGCATCTACCATACCTGGTGATACGATATGACCTTGAGCATCGATAATTGTATCAGCATCTCCCAATTCCTGACCAATCGCCGCAATCACACCGTCTTTAACTCCAATTTCTACATTTGCTTCTCCATCTTGTAAAATAACACGACCATTTTTAATAATTGAATCAAATTTCATCATAATCACCTTTTCTTCTTAACATTTGATTAAGTGCAAGATAACAAAGACCTGCAATAAAGAAACCTATAAACCATGATAATTGTCCGATAATCCCAAGTTGTGGTATGAATCCCAAAGATGAAACAATCACACCGATAATCGTTGCAACATAAGCGCTCATATTAAAACGTTGAACACTCTTTGAAACATCATTCATATCAAAATACAATTTCTCTAAGTTGATTTTCTGCTTAGCGACAACATAGAAATGAAAAACCATAACCCCTGCGACTGGACCTAAAATAGCGCCAATCATATTTAAGAAGAGAAAAATACTATCATTATTTTCCATCATCTTCCACGGCATAATTAATATACTAACAATCCCTGCGATCACAACACCTTTACGGTATGAAATTTTCTTAGGGAAAAGTGCACTAATTTGATAACCAGCTGGAATAATATTACTTGTCGCATTGGTAGAAATCGTTGTCATCAATAAAATCCCTACAGCAAATACAATTGCAATGTTACTATCCCATCGTTCAATAATGTTTAAAATATTCCATTCTTGTTTGCCATAAAAAATCGAACCACCGATAAGAATACAAATACTTGAAAACGCGAATAACACATGTGCCACAATGACACCCGAAATTTGGCCAATAATTTGTGCTTTTGTTGATTTTGCACGTTGAGTAAAGTCTGCAACACTCGCACCAGGTGCTGCCCATACAGCAAGTAATGAGTTAAATACGATAAAAAATCCTAACAATACCGGATAAGCTGTACTACCGTTTGTTGACAACTCATAATTTAAAATGTTGGAAAATCCTCCACCTGCTTTGATTCCCCAAATCGTCATTCCACCAAAAATGATATAAATGAGTGGATTTAACACTGCTGTGAATTTGTTGAGAATTTTTCCGCCACCAAATCCAATTGCAAAATTAATTAGCCAGAAGAGCATGAATGCGATAAACCCTGATACAGTAATACCTAAAAATTTATGTCCACCGCCAATGTCAGAAAAACCAGGAAAAATTTTGTTTAATACGATAATCAATGCAACAGAACCTGCAAAAGTTTGTAAACCAAACCACGCTATCCCTGCAATAACACCACGTAAAATACCAGGTAATTTTGCACCGATGTCACCGTATGTTAACCGCAAGTGAATCGCAAATGGAATTCCATATTTGGAACCTGCATACCCATTCACCGCAAGTAAAATCCCAATTAATAGCGAACTAATAACGAGTGCAAACATGACTTGTAACGGCGAAAGACCGAGTATTAAAAAACCACCTACAGCTGCATAGTTCGGAATATTATGCACAGCACCCATCCACAATGTGAAAAAGTTAAAGGCTGAAGTATCTCTTTGCTCGGGGCCTTTGGGCATAATATCTTTATTGTAACCACGTTGCTCATAGAATGTTGGGTCATACTGATGCAAAGCCATGATGATCCCCCTTTTATGAAGTTTTCAAGATTGTATACAAATCTTTCAAAAATTAGTGTACTATTGAAGCAATGAATATTCTTTGTCACTTTTGACATAAACAAATATTTTTTTAGTTATTTTATACAAAGGTGGTGTCTCAATGGCAACTTTAGAGGACATTTTACAGGTGGAGCAATTTTCGGGGTTATCCGTTTTGAATGATGAGGCTGATTTAAATCGTATTGTAGAAAGTGTGGATATTACTGAAACGCCTGACGTCATGAACTATACAACAGCAAATGCGTTACTCTTAACAACAGGGATGATTTTTCAAAACAATCAACGTGCACTCATTGACTTTATCCGTGAACTTCATAACGTTCCTATAGCAGGGCTCGCAATAAAATTGTCTCGCTTTTTACAAAAATTAGATCAAGAGGTCATAGATTTTGCGAATGAATTAAATTTTCCATTGATTGAGATTCCTTCACATTGGAAACTCGGACCGCTCACGCATCATATTTCATCTTTTATACTTGATGAAGAGACAGAAAAGCTATACTATGCTTTAGATATTCAACAAAAAATGAATCGCATGCTTATCAATGAGTATCCTGTTTCTACCATGATTCATCAAATGGCAAAAATGTTAAAAGTCCCTGTCCTGTTAATTAATCCGTTTCATTTAGTTGAATCAAAAGGTGGACATTTTGAGAATGATCAGAAAGCCACACAGCAAGCACTAAAATTCTTTCATAATACGTATCTTGAGCAAAAATTAGAGAATGAGCATGACTTCCAACGTGATTATGTCGTTTTAGAAGTTCCTGCTTTCAAATATTTTCCATACTATTTACTAATCTCAAAAGCTTATACGTTAAGTTATCCTTTTAGCCATTTAGCTTTGGAACAAGCAATCAATACACTCAGTTTTGCAATTTATAAAAACAGTAAGATTCGAGCAACAGAGCAACATGAAAGCAGCCAATTTTTCACTTCTTTAATGTACAGTAAAGATCCTGCACCTATTGATATGAGAATGAACCCAGAGTTTTTCAAACGTTATAATTTAAAGCATTCTAATTATTATCAAGTCATTATTTGTGGTGTCGACAAAGAAGAAGGTGTCGAAAATAGTATTTATTTATCGGAGCGTCATCAACTCACTTTTGATTGGCTTTACAGTATGTTGACAGATTTAGATAACGATATTAGTGTCTTTGGTCTCAATGATCAAAATAAATACGCCATTTTACTACAAAAAAGGCACACATACTATTTAGACTATTGTCGCTTTTTACAAAAGGAATATCAAAAGCACTTCAACAGTACCATTTCATTCGGTATTGGACATGAGGTAACAGACTTCAAACAAATCCCTATGTCTTTTGTAGAAGCCAATGACATTTATGATACGTACGTAGAAAAAGAAGAAAAAGAGTTTTTAAATACTTACAAATCGAAAAATGTTGAAGAGCTACTCCAACTGATACCAACAGATAAGCTACGTCCATTTGTCACGTATACTTTAGGTCCATTAGCCTATCCAGATAACCCTAAAGATCAAGAATTGAAAAAAACTTTGAAAACATTTGTAGAACATCAATGCGACATTACACAGACGGCTAATATTTTATTTATTCATCGGAATACAGTTAAATATCGCATCAAGAAATGTGAAGAATTGCTTAATATGGATGTCACACACCCTAAAAATTCATTAGATATCCGCATTGCAATTTACACTTCTGAACATATTACCATGTAAAATTTGTTGAATTTCACAAAAAGAAAAGTGTTTTTTATAGTTTCCAACAATTTTTCTCTCCTAAGATACTAGTAAACTAGAATTAAAGAAAAATCAGGAGGGAATCATTATGAATAAGCAGATGACAGACGCTAACTATTATAAAAAAATTATTATAGCTCTTGTCCTCGGTTGGATTGCGATATGGATTTATCGTACTGTCTTAACACCAATTTATCCGCAAATCCAGAGTGATCTCGGCAATGTAAGCGACTCTCAGATTGGGCTCGTCGCAAGTATATATTTCTTTGCTTACACCGGAATGCAAATTCCATCTGGCGCACTTGTCGATAAATTCGGTCAAAAAAGAGTGTTAATTCCAGCATTCTTAGGATTTGCGATTGCAGCTTTTATCATCGGAACTGCACATACACTTACACAAGTTTATTTAGGGGCGTTAGTTGCAGGGATTTCTACAGGTTCATATTATGGCGCAGCTTTCTCACTTTCAGCCAAATATACACCGAAAGATAAAAAGAGCTTCTCCAACGCCATCATTAACAGCGGTTCTGCTTTAGGTATGATTATCGGTTTAGTAGGGTCATCTGTATTAGTGGGTGGACTAAATATCCAATGGAACTATATGCTATACATGACTAGCATCATTATTTTAGCAGTCACATGCGTTTTCGTTTTATTTATCAAAAGCGATAAATCACAAACATCAACTCAACAGGCAAAAGAGACACATCATACTGTATCAACAGAAACCCAACAGGTGAGTTTGTTTGCACCGAAACAACTCGTCATCTATTTCGTTTATTTTGCAACTTGTTACGGCTATTACATGATTGTCACTTGGTTACCGTCATTTTTAGTCGCCGAAAAGAACTTTGAACAATCGTCTGTTGGTTATGTTGCAGCTATCGTAGCTATTACAGCTGTACCTGGCGCATTAATCTTTTCAAAGTATATTGACAAAAATGCACACCAACGTCTTAATTTGATCGTTTTTTACTATTTGCAGCTGCGATTACAATTAGCTTAACAGTCTTTTCACCTACACCAATCGTTCTCTATATCGCACTTATTCTTTATGGATTACTTGGCAAATTGGCGATTGATCCTGTGCTAATAACGTACGTATCTGATTCTGTCAAAGAAGACGTTGTTGCAAAAGCACTTGGAATGTTTAACTTTTTTGGCATGTCTTCGTCTGTTGTTGCGCCTTGGTTAACAGGTCTCATTGGAGATATGACAGGTTCAAAGGTTATCGCATTTTACATTTCAGCTATTTTATTAGTTGTTGCTGCACTTCTCTTTATTTTTGTAGTTCTTTTGCGTAAGGATGAACAACAGACACATGCGTAATAATATTAAAAACGAGCATTCAGACCCGTCATTAGATCGATGCTCGTTTTTCATTAGTTAGATTAGGTTGATATAGCATGAAATCATTTTCTTCCAAAAATTCCATAAGGCATGTCACGAATAAAGGCTGCCTGATGCTGTCTTGCATCTCTATCCATCGCTTGCTTCCATTGATCTAGGGAGAAGTCTTCGCTCACGATGTTATGCTGAACCATTCTTGGCAACATCATTTCTGTCAACCACTGTAAAACGTTGTTGTCAGACGTTTGAATGAGGGCTTCCGCATGCACATGGACGTCTGTCAAACCAGCTTGTAGAAACAGATAGTACAATTTTTGACCGATATGCATATCGCTACCTCCCTGTTGAATCGTTGACCACACACGTTGAATCGCCTGTTGATGTTCCGGTAATGATTCCGCACCAACATCCCCATTGATCGTGTCACTTTCTTGAAAACACATAATACCTTTCGAGTTTAATCGCGATTTCAATAGAGTTAATATTTTGGGAACATCTGGCAAATACATTAAAATACGACGTCCCAATATCACATCAAACTGACCGAGTGATTCAGGAACTTGATAAAGATCCTGCCTTTATAAATTGAACATGGGGCGCGTAATTGTTATTTTCAGCAATATCCAATAAATTTCGATTCATATCTACACCAATGACCTCACCTGTCTCACCAACGATTTTCGCCACCATTTGCGTCACTTCATCCGTCGCATACCTGTTGTAACACCCGCATTTTCAAGCAATCTCTCGATAAAATCATTACGCCCTTGCATTCTCTTATCCCCTGATTTCGATACTTTTCTTAACGCTCCATATTATAGCAGACATTCTCGAATGATGGTGATGGACAACCTCATTCATAGGTAAGCATCAATAAACAGTCGCAACATTTGAAGCTACGACTGTTTATTTCGTTGACTTATGCGTTTTTCTCTTCATCGATTGTCTTATAATAATCAAATTCACTGATACGAGCTTTATCCCCTACAATAATAAATTCCTTTTTTGCACGTGTTACCGCCACATTAATTAAATTTGGTTTTTGACATGACCATTTAATCGCACCATTTTGTGTTTCATCTGTCCCCGTCACAAAATACACTTTAGCCGCTTCTTTACCTTGAAAAGTATGCACTGTCCCAATGGATGACGTCAACCATTCCGAAAGACCTATCTCTTTAGGCATTTGTTCTGCTAATTTGATTCGAGCTAATTTAATCACTTCATTTTTCACTTGAGTAAATGGCGATATGACAAAAACACTCGGTGGATATTGATTTTTCTTTAATGCTTCTTCCCAATCTCGATACAGCGCAGAAACGACTGCTTCCCCTTGCGTTTTGACATATTGCTTTGGATTCGCTTTACCTTTTACATCTAACCACGATACTTTGCCTATCACGCCTTTTTGCTCATTATTTTTAATATACTGAGGGAGCACCATTTTTTCTTCATATGCAATTTTGTTACAAATTGTGAACATAGGATTTAAACATCTTCTATGCACCCATAAGGGTATCCCTATCCATTGTTTATGGCTTTGCGTTTCTTTCCAATAGCCATAACGATTGGCATAATCAGCAAGTGTCTGTACAGAAGCCTCTACACTTACAAGTCTTTCTGGCACATCATAAGCTTTTCTCACTAAATCAACTAAATTTTTGTCGAGCGTGACTACCGGTTCAATTTGTATAGGATCACCTACTGCTACAATATGCCTTGAACGTTGAACTGCGCCCACTGCAGCCTGAGGAACGGCTTGACCCGCTTCATCGATAAAAAGATAGTCAATAAAATCTTTAGGCATCGTTTGATACATCATTCTAAAGCTCGCAAAAGTCGTACTAATCACAGGAAAAACAAGATGAATCACATTCCATGCATTTTCTACTTTACTAGGCGATGACACCATATATTCAAAACGTCTTTGAAAATCATAAAGACCGGATTGAATTTGTTTTGCATTGCCTACTAAAATCAACTTATGTAATACCATCGCGTTTAAAAACAACATGCCTCGATGAAATTGTAATGCATCAGAAGTCCATAAAACTTTTTCTTGTCTTGCTTGGTATGCATCGTTGGTATCTTCCCAAAAGTCATCACTTGGCGTATGAATATCAGGATGTTTTTCTACAAATGTCGAATAAGCCTCTTGAGACAATTCATAATCTTTCAGTCGTGCGTCAACTTGATTTTTCTCTTCTTGTAAACTTTTAAACAGCTGTTTAGACTCATTGATAGCTTCATCTATAGCTGTTTTCTGTTTGTTCAATGCTACTTTTTTCATTAATAACGCTTCAATTTCAGTTCGATAAGCTTCAACTTGTTCATTACCAGAAAATTTATTTTTAACCTTTTCCATTAAAGACATGTTTGCCTTCATCGCTTGAATCAACTGTTCAATATCCGCTTTATCGCTTTCAATCTTCTCAATCTGTTTGACGACATCATTCCTGTCATTTTCAAGATTTTCAACACTTTCAAATTGATTGATTTTTGTTTGATATTCATCACGTAAAATAATATCATTTTGACACTGCCTCGCTTGCTGCTGCATATTTTTATAAAGTTGGACACCTTGCGAAATTTCTTCCTTCAACGATGTGACTTTTGCTAATGTTTTTTCGAATGCTGCTTTAGCTTCTTTCCATTCTTTATTTATTTCAGTCGGATTCAAAGTTTTAATTAACAACTTGTTCAATGGTTGACTTTCGCTATCTGATATCATCTGTGCCATTACTTTATCAATATTTGCCTTTTTACCGAATACACCTGAGAACAATCCCCAAGCTGGTTCTCCTATCAGTCTTTCAGCTATGTCTTTAAACAATTCTAATTGATGTGCAACTTCTTGATATGCCGCTTCATAATGCGGAAATTGTGTATTTTCTCCATCCCTAATCATTTCGGACAACTTTGGCAAGTCTTTAGAAATATTTTCGACCGCTCCATTATTGCTTGATGCTACAACCATTTTGAACAGTGTATGTTGATGATTCAGAAAAGCAGTCGCATATTGGTCTGTTTCATGAATTTTTTTGTATACAAAAGCATCAGTAGGACGTGACAATTCAGCAAAAGTTTTCGCTCTTTCAACAATATGATGCGCAAAAATATCTTTAAGCAATGTCGTCTTCCCCGTACCAGGAGGACCATTCACAGAGCTCACCTGATCAGCATCACTTGTAATTTGATTGACGGCTACTTGTTGCATCAGTGACAGTCTGTGTTCAACTAATGACGGCCATCGTCCATCAGGATAATTCTGAGGTTCTAAATACTGTTCTATCAACGCTCTATTTTCATCAATGACATTTCTATCATTATCATTTAAACCGTGGATATACTGTTTGAGTGTCTCATTTGGATTATTTTTTGCCATTTCTAAATCCGAAATATAAAAACTGTTCAATTCATTATTCTGTTTGTCATTTTCAATGTGGTGTACTGCAATCGCATGATTGAAATATCCTGAACGTTCGGATATCAAAACTTCAAAATAATGACGATATAATTCATCTAACTGTAATATCTTTTCCTTATCTAATGGATTGTTGCCAAGCACTTCTTCACATTTATGTTTAAATTTCTCAAAATGATCAAAGTATATCGCTTCAATATCTGCACCTTTGTTTTGTTTAATTTGTGCAAGTGCGCTCATCAGCATCGGCACATGTAATGTTTCAATGAGCACGTTTCCTTTATCATCTACCATAAACGTATAACCATAACAGTCTGTTTGATCGACATTATATACTTCTTCATCATTGAACATACTTCGCAATAGCTTTTCAACTTCCCCAAATTTAAAGTTAAAGCGGTACATTTGAAACTGTATTTTACTTTTACTTTTCAAATCTTCCTTTAATTGAAACCTTTGATCTTCCCAAATTGTATAATATGAAGTGAAATCGTGAACTTTCTTTTGTTGTTCATTTTGCACAAAAATATCTTTATTTAAATACGTTTTGATATCTTCAATGGTGCCAGGTTGTAACGTCTCTAATAATGACCAAGCTGACAGTGTATTCTTCACTAATTCGACCATTATATAAACCTCCAAAATTGTCTTAATATTCACTTATATTTTATCAATAATACTAGGGGTTTTATACTTTTTATTGGAATCATATAACCAGTCATATGGCGTCACCACTTTATATCTTTCATGTATCTCTCACACTTGTTAATGTATGCCACACATCCGATTTCATTCATATGACCTCATTTGTGTAAATCACTTATTCTTTCTTTTACTTCACCCGTAAGTTTTCACGTGAAACATCACACAAAAAACGACCTTGTTTCACACAAAGCCGTCTCACATATTGCTCATTATTCAATCACTTCTAGTTTCAATAATATGTACATGACAATTAAATCCAACGCCGTCAAACCTATGTAAAGTAACAACATGGTCGAGATGCGTACGGGTAAAATGATGACAATGATAAAATAAACCAAACTTAAAACTAGAAAAGATCTTCCTGTTAATATATTCGTACGTGCCTTTTCTGGAAAAAAGAAAATAATAGGTTGATGGCGGTTAAAAATAATAAACCATAGACCTGTTAATAAAATTAAAATTGTAAAACTAATACCTACAGCATAACTCATTTCATACACTCCAATCTCTCTTTTTCTCTATTTGGCTGAATGAAATCATCTCTATCAAAACTATTATAAATAAAATAAATGTAATAAGTAAACTATATTTCATAAAACTACTAACTTATGCATATATTATCATTTAAAATATCCAGAGTGATGATACTGATTTAAAAAAAGACCTGCCCTCACGAACGAGGACAAGCCTTTATCAATAAATATACGTGAATCAAAGGATTAGTCTTTCTTTTCGTTACGACGTCTACCGAATATTAGTAAACCACCAATCACTGCAATGAATCCACCTAATAATGCACCTGCTTGTTTCTTGTTTTCACCTGTTTCTGGTAATTGCTTCACCTCTTCTTTAGCTGTTGTTTCAGTTGAAGTTCTTACAGCTTGCGTTACTTGAGTATGTGGTGCAGCAGCGAGATGCGTTGGAACAACATCGCCATTTGCCACACTTGCTGCTGTTGTAGTCACAGGCGTAACTTTTTCAGTCATCTCATTTGTTTGGTTTGATGCATGTGATGTATTTTCATCATCATGATTTGCTTGTTTTGAGCCATGAGCAACTGTTGGGATTGTGACTACTTTATCACGCACTGGTCGTTGATATTTCGTTGCTGATGCATCTGTTTCATGACCTTGAGCGACTGTCGTTACGTCGTCTGCTGATGGTGTGTCATCTTTCGTTGTTGATATTTTTTCTGTTTGCGTATCTACTCCGTCAACCGTTGTTAGCGTTGATTTAACACCACTTGAATCAGTTGTTTCTAATTGAATCGTCGGTGCGCTTCCAATCGTCACGGGTACTGTGAGCGCTGTTGTTGAGCCATCAGGATAGTGCACTTCAACATCGACATCTACTGTCCCATCTGTTGTGCCACCTGGTAATTGTGATGCATCTTTTACTGTAACAGTAGGCTGTGCATCGTCAGTTGGATAGTTCGGAATGGACACAGAATCTTCCACATCACTCACTGTAACTGGTGTGCCGTGTGCTTTCGTTACACCTTCACTTGTTGGACTGTACTTATCACTATCTGCTTGTTGATGATGGTCTGTTGGTCCTGCGAAATGCGGTACAAAGCCTTTCAACCCCGTCAATTGGATAGAGGGTCTAACTGTTGGACCATTAGAGCCTGGCACTGATCCTCCCGCTGATGAACCGCTTGAACCGTTACCACCACCATCATCTGAACTTGCTGTTGTGACTGGAACACTTATTTCATCTGTTGTACCGTCTGGATATGTCACTGTCACATCGACATCTACTGTTGCACCTACACTGCCATCTGGTAATTGCATTGGGTCTTTTACTGTCACAACAGGCGGTTCCGCATCTTCTGGATAGCCTGGAATCTGTATAGCATCTTCCACTTCATCTGCATTTGTCGGCATGCCGAATGATTTCGTAATACCTTCAGTTGTTGGTGTATATTTATCGCTATCTGATTGCTTATTTGTCACAACTGGAACTGTAAAGTAGTCTGTTGTGCCGTCTGGGTATTTCACGGTTACACCGACATTCGTTTGGCCTTCTTTTTTACCATTAGGCAATTGTCTTGGATCAATGACTGTGACAACAGGTTGCTCGCCATCTGTTGGGAAGTTTGGTATTTTAACCGCCCCTGTCACATCATCTGCTGTTGTTGGTTCACCAAATGGCTTTGTAATACCTTGAGTTGTAGGTTCATATCTTACGTTATCTGTCGGTGGGTTTGTCACGACTGGCACTTTAATATAATCTTTTGAACCGTCTGGATATGTCACTGTCACACCGACAAGGACTTGGCCTTCTGTCGTACCATCTGGTAATCGGTCTGGCGCATCTACAGTTTTCACAGGACGTTCCTCGCGATCAGCTGGGTAATTCGGTACTGTGACTGTATCTAGCACATCATCCACACCTGTTGGAACGCCATAATCTTTGGTCACACCTTCACTTGTCGGTTCATACTTCTGATTATCTCGTTGTTGATTTGTAAATACTGGGACAGTGATATGATCCTGAGTACCATCCGGATACGTCACTGTGACAGGAATATCCACTTCACCTTCTGTTGTTCCATCTGGTAATTGATTTTCATCATCCACTGTTGCGACTGGTTGTTGTCCACCTACTGGATATGTTGGTATTTGGATTGAATCTGTCACATCAGCTGCAGTTGTAGGGTCACCATAATCTTTGGTTACGCCTAATGTGATTGGTTCGTATTTTTCATTTTCTGCTTGTTTACCTGTAATAACCGGTACTGTCATGAGATCTTTTGTACCATCTGGATATGTCACTGTAACAGGAACATTGATTTGACCTTCTTTTTTACCATTTGGCAATTGTCTTGGATCATTCACTGTCACAACAGGTTGCTTTCCATCCACTGGGAAATGTGGGATTTGAACTGAACCTGTTACTTCAGCTGCTGTCGTTGGGACGCCATAAGCTTTTGTAATACCTGTTGTAGTTGGCTCATATTTTTCATTATCTGGTTGTTTTTGTGTTACTACCGGCACTGTGATATGGTCCGTTGTTCCATCTGGATATGTGACCGTTACACCGACATCCACTTGACCTTCTGTTGTGCCATCCGGTAATTGTGTTTCGTCATCCACTGTTGCCACCGGTTGTTGACCTTCTACCGGGAAGTTCGGAACGTGAATTGAATTTGTCACGTCATCCGATGTTACTGGCGTGCCGAATGGTTTCGTTACTCCACCTGTTGTCGGCTCATATTTGTCTCCATCCGGTTGTTTTTGCGTTACTACCGGCACAGTGATGTGGTCCGTTGTTCCATCTGGATATGTGACCGTTACACCGACATCTACTTGACCTTCTGTTGTGCCATCCGGTAATTGTGTTTCGTCGTCTACCGTTGCCACAGGTTGCTCCCCTTCTGCCGGGAAGTTCGGAACGTGAATTGAATTTGTCACGTCATCCGATGTTGCTGGTGTGCCGAATGCTTTCGTTACTCCACCTGTTGTCGGCTCGTATTTATCTCCATCCGGTTGTTTTTGCGTTACTACCGGCACAGTGATGTGGTCTGTTGTTCCATCTGGATATGTGACCGTTACACCTACATCTACTTGACCTTCTGTTGTGCCATCCGGTAGTTGTGTTTCGTCATCCACTGTTGCCACAGGTTGCTCCCCTTCTACCGGGAAGTTCGGGATTTTCACTGAGTCTGTCACGTCATCCGATGTTACTGGCACACCATATTTTTTCGTTACTCCACCTGTTGTTGGCTCGTATTTGTGTTTATCTAGTTGTTTATTCGTCCAAACAGGAACTTGAATATGATCGGTTGTTCCATCTGGATATGTCACTGTTACATCAACATCCGCTTTACCTGGTGTTTGTCCATCTGGCAAAGTGGTTGGGTCAGTTACTGTGACCTTAGGCTGTTCTTTATCTTCCGGATAGTATGGAACTTCCACTAATTTCGTAACGTCTTCCGCTGTCGTTGGATCACCAAATTGTTTCAAGATACCCGTTGCCACTGGATCATATTTTTCATTATCAGGTTGATTCTGTGTTACTACCGGCACTGTGATATGGTCCGTTGTTCCATCTGGATATGTGACCGTTACACCTACATCTACTTGACCTTCTACTGTTCCGTCTGGTAATTGTGTTTCGTCATCCACTGTTGCGACTGGTTGTTGACCTTCTACCGGGAAGTTCGGGATTTTCACTGAGTCTGTCACGTCATCCGATGTTACTGGCGTGCCGAATGGTTTCGTTACTCCACCTGTTGTCGGCTCGTATTTATCTCCATCCGGTTGTTTTTGCGTTACTACCGGCACTGTGATATGGTCCGTTGTTCCATCTGGATATGTGACTGTTACACCGACATCCACTTGACCTTCTGTTGTGCCATCCGGTAATTGTGTTTCATCGTCCACTGTTGCGACTGGTTGTTGACCTTCTACCGGGAAGTTCGGCACGTGAATTGAATCTGTTACATCAGTTGATGTTACTGGCTCTCCGTATTTTTTCGTTACTCCACCTGTTGTCGGCTCGTATTTATCTCCATCCGGTTGTTTTTGCGTTACTACCGGCACTGTAATATGGTCTGTTGTTCCATCTGGGTATGTGACCGTTACGCCGACATCTACTTGACCTTCTACTGTGCCATCCGGTAATTGTGTTTCGTCGTCTACCGTTGCCACAGGTTGCTCCCCTTCTACCGGGAAGTTCGGGATGTGAATTGAATTTGTCACGTCATCCGATGTTACTGGCGTGCCGAATGGTTTCGTTACTCCACCTGTTGTCGGGTCGTATTTATCTCCATCCGGTTGTTTTTGCGTTACTACCGGCACTGTGATATGGTCCGTTGTTCCATCTGGATATGTGACTGTTACACCGACATCCACTTGACCTTCTGTTGTGCCATCCGGTAATTGTGTTTCATCGTCCACTGTTGCGACTGGTTGCTCCCCTTCTGCCGGGAAGTTCGGCACGTGAATTGAATCTGTTACATCAGTTGATGTTACTGGCGTGCCGTATTTTTTCGTTACACCTTCACTTGTTGGTTCGTATTTATCCCCATCTGGTTGCTTCTGTGTTACTACCGGCACTGTGATATGGTCCGTTGTTCCATCTGGATATGTGACTGTTACACCGACATCCACTTGACCTTCTGTTGTGCCATCCGGTAATTGTGTTTCATCGTCCACTGTTGCGACTGGTTGCTCCCCTTCTGCCGGGAAGTTCGGCACGTGAATTGAATCTGTTACATCAGTTGATGTTACTGGCGTGCCGTATTTTTTCGTTACACCTTCACTTGTTGGTTCGTATTTATCCCCATCTGGTTGCTTCTGTGTTACTACCGGCACTGTAATATGGTCTGTTGTTCCATCTGGGTATGTGACCGTTACGCCGACATCTACTTGACCTTCTGTTGTGCCGTCCGGTAATTGTGTTTCGTCGTCTACCGTTGCGACTGGTTGCTCCCCTTCTGCCGGGAAGTTCGGAACGTGAATTGAATTTGTCACGTCATCCGATGTTACTGGTGTGCCGTATTTTTTCGTTACGCCTTCACTTGTTGGTTCGTATTCCGATGCCATTGGTTCTTTTTCTTGAACTGTCACAGGTGCAAGAATTGTATTTTTAGAACCGTCTGGATAAGTCACAATCACTGGAATATCATAATCACCTTCTTCTACTTTTTCTCCAGGTTTTACTATCATCGAACCGTCATGATTCACTGTTACCCATTTAGGGACATGATGACCTTTTTCAAAAGTTGTGCCGTTCGGTAATCGACGACCGTTTGCATTTTTAGGTGTTGGAATGGTTACCTTTTGACCCGGTTCCACTGTTGTCGATGGATAGACTGGATGATATTTCGCTGCATCTTCATTGACATGTACAATAAGTGAATCCGTAGCTATAACATGGCCACCTACCACCATTTGTACAGTATACACTTCACCTGATTTTGCGTTAGTCGGAATCACAAATCTCGCTTTACTTTCAGCTGCTTTTTCCGAAGTCACAGGTCCACTATCTTGAACAACTTTGCCTGATGAATCTTTCCATTGTACTCGTGTCAGTAATGAAGTGTTAGGCATATCTGTGATATTAACGTATGCTGTTTGGCCACGATGTGCAGGGTTAGATGTCACGTCAAAATTTGTAATATTGATTTGCGTTTGTGTCGTTTCAACAACCGCAAAGTTGACATTGTTCCAAGCGTTTCGAATCGGTCTGTAATACGGTGCCGTTTGTGGTGCAGTTGCTAAATCATAATTCGGTCTACGAAACTCTGGTGAAGTAAAGCCTGAATAACTTGTTACAATTTCACCGTCTGGACTTAACACGTAACCGTAAAGATGGTCTTTATTCAATGTACCTTTAGGGAAACGTAATGTGTATTCACCACGTTTATTGGTTGTCCCTTCCACAGTCACTGACATATATTCCGGATGTGCCGTTAATAATTTGCGTGCTGCTTCTGCTCGATCTTTTTCTGGCAAATGATTCACTTGCGTATCATACGCTTTAGCACCTTGGTCTGTTAATGATGTCATAACCACTTTGTATCCATTTGCAGCAACATCTTTCATATTATAGTTTGGACCTGTTGCAGAGTTGGCATAGTCCCCATAACCTGTTTCAACCCAAATTTTACCACTGACAAAATCGTCTTCAATCATTGTCACCGCTGGATTAGCAGTCGCACCTTTTGTATCAGTAACGACGTGTTTTGCAGTTAAATATTTTTTTGAAGGAATCGTTGTCATAAAGATACCTGTACGTTGCATATTCGTACCAATTAACGGGAATTGCCCCATATTATTATACGTTACTGAATCAACAAACGTTCCTGGGCGAAAGCCTCCTGATACACGTAACATCGTATTGACATTGCCATCTTTAGTTTCGAAGTCGTCAATCCACAATTTATAACGTTGACCTTTTACCGCACTGTATAAGTGGTGTTTTCCATTTGCATCTGTCCAACCATCACGTAAATCAAATGCATACGCGCCAGGTCCCATTTGACTGCCGTCTACAGAACTGAGTCTGTTCGTTGTTTTCGCAGTATAAATGGGTGAAGTTGCACCATCTGTATCTATCCATTGTAGGTGAACTTTTGTGCCTTCTGGAACAGGTTTTAAACCGTTTGCCATTGTTGCCGGTGTACCGTGACCGAACACCCATGCACGACCTGACAACGTATGTGCCGCATTCGTCGCATCTGTGGCAGAACCGATATAACCGTTTGCGATTGCATCTGCAAGTATCTCTACTTCATTTTCTGGAACGACATCACTTGACCATGTTCTCTTTTTAGGTGCAGCGATTTTCTCAGGTCTATTTCTCGTACTCACTGTTGCGGCTGTTTTGAGCGTATCTTGTTTGTCAGCATAATCTTTAAGAAGTTCTAAATAAAGTGTTTTTGTAGCTGGATCCATATTGTCGAAATTTGTTTCTTTTAATATCTTTTCAAATTGTTGTTCTGTTGTTTGTGGTTGTTTTGTATTCATTTGAGTTTGATCTATTGGAATTTCTGTAGATGGAGATTCTAGTTGATGCGTAGGCATTTCTGTTGTAGACTTTTCACTTGCCGAAGATTCTGTTGCCTGCTTTTCTATTGTGCGCTTTTCATTTTTAGACACTTCTTCGCTATGAGATGTATCTTCTTGAGGTGTTTCTTTTGTAGTTTTTTCTTCGGTTACATTTTCTTTTGTAGATGCTTCGGTTTTTGATTCTTCAGTTGTCGTTTCTTCTGCTGTTTTAGAGTTACGAGTTGATGTTTCATTATTTGCTTGTAGTTCAGTATCATTTTTCGGAGTGACATCGATATTTTCGTCAGTGGCTTGTGCGTCTTTCGTTTGTTCTTTCACAGGGGCTTCGGTTGTGTTTTCTGTGTCATTGGTAGGCATTTCTGTTGGTTTTGCTTCATTACTTTGTTCTGCGGTTTGTGATGATGCTATTGATTGTCCATTTACAGTTGCTTCTTTATGATTCATTTCTTCAACTGAAGGATTTGTTTCTGTTGTCGGAGCTTGTGCTGCCTTTTCGTTCGTCTCTGTTAAAGTGTCCGAAGTATCGGAAGCATCAAGGGGTGTTTGCTTTGCTTCAGATGTTTGATCTTGTTCCGCAGCAGATGCTTCACTCGTATGGGCACCGAAAAATAAAGCAGTACCGACAAGCACTGAAGCGATACCAGCTGAAAAGCGACGAATGGCATACCGATTTTGACGTTTTGACAAAAAGTTAAAATGTTTTTCTTTTGATTTGTTCATGAAATTATCAACTCCTAAAATATTTTAAATTCACTTGCAGCTAAACGATATAACAAACTATTACTTTGTACAACTAAAGATTTTTTAAAATTTTCACTAAGGTGTTACTATATTTTAAATATAGTATTTTATTTTGGTTTGTAATTTTAAAAATGTATGGTTTTCAAAATATTAATATAAAACTTTAAACATAAATAGACTTTTATCACTTTATATTTTTCAAACTCTAGTGATAAACAATATAAATTATTTTTAAGAGTGTATTATTTACAAAAAATAATTTATATGTATAAAATCTAAAAAAATCTTTTAACATTTATAGTCTTTATTATGCTTAACTTTCATAAATAGGAGAATATATGCGTGCACAGTATATCGCAGTAGTTTTAAATCCTTTTTTATACGAACGTAAATACACTATGTTTATGACAAACCATTTGAACATAAGCGCATATACGTACCAACAAATTGCAAATACAAACAGAGAAGATTGTGCAATTAAATTTAATATCTTTTCATATTCATACGGAAATGAAACCGAAGTAACAAAAAAATATTATTTTCTCTAAAAAAGTGATATCTTTGTTAATTTGCTCAAACACAAATTACCAAGTTTACTCTCTATAGATCACTGAATGGACCCATTCACAATATAATCAACCTTAAATATTTGAAAAGCTTTCATACAACTTTCGCCATTCTAACACCGAAACTACAAATGTCATAAATATTTGATAAACGTTTTCACTAGTTCACAACGAAAAACGCCTCTCCCATTCAGTGAATTGGTCTGACCAACTCAATCAGGACAAGCGTTGCGTAAAATCACTATGAAAAATCATGAAAACATATAGATTGTACTGTTGAACAAAGTGGTATCATTTTTATACCACTTGTTTTTAGGTGAAAAAATAGCATAAACATTGGTACAACGCTATTCTTCATTCAAATGATACATATAGTTGAATATGTTCCTTTCTTCTTTAAAAATTTAATAGTCAAAATAGTTGACTATGTCCGTTTTAATGGGTCATAGCGCTTGTTTGCGACCTATTTTGATAAGTTTTGCTAACTAACTCATTGTGCATTTATTGACTCTATACAGAAAATCAATCATTTTGTAATGAAACTGTAAACGTTTGGTTAAGTTAATTTACTCTTTTTATAGAATATGTAACTATCAAATGTGATAAAAATCGCCCTGTACGCATCTGTGGTATGTATAACCTGTTCACTTTTCTTTCCTTATAACTACGAACATCAATAAAAAAGCTCATGATAGCCATCACTACCATGAACTTTTATATATATTAATTTAAACGATCAATATACGCATCGAACGCATTTACAAAACGTTTCATATAAGAAATTGTACGCTCGTCTTCAATTGTCCCTGCATCTGTAATCAATTCATGCACGCGTCCAACAATCAATTTGGGTCCTGGCATAATATGCGCATTCATCGCAGTTAATGTTTGTCTTAATTGTGCTTGAGACAATGCAGAACCTGTTGCACCTGGTGAACAACCTGCAATCGCAAATGGACGGTCGATTAATGGTGAACGGTCCCCTTTATTTTTAATACGAGATGCCCAATCAATCGCATTTTTCAATGGACCTGGTGTACCTGTATTGTACTCTGGTGTAACGATGACAATTCCGTCTGCTTCGCCTAATGCATCACGAAATTCTGTTACAGCTGCTGGCTCTTGATCGCCTTCAAGGTCAAAGTTGTATACGGGAACATCTTTAAATGATACTTCCTTAATATTCCAATTTTCAGGGACTTGTTGCATCATTTTCTCCATATAAATACGATTGTAAGAATTTTTCCTCAAGCTACCACATATAAATACCATATTTTTCATCTTAATTCTCCTTTAGATAGTCATTTTTCCAATCTACTTACAACACATTCGTTCAGGGCTCCGTCTTGTTTGCGTTGTATAGTCCAACAATATCGATGAGCTCTAAAGGTAAAATCCCCTAATGCGAATCACACAGCACTGCAGTTATCTCCATACTTTCTCGTTATAGTTCCTGGTCACAAACTCAATTGAATCCTGCATTTCACGCCATTTTTCGCCATCAAATGTTCAAAAGTATTCTTAAATAATATATTGATAAATTTTTCACATACAACTATACTTTGAATATCTGATACAACAAGGAGGTCCTGATATTGAGACAACGACAATGGGGCATGTTACTCTTTACAGGTATTATTGGAGGTATATTATCTGGAATCGTTAAACTCGGTTGGGAAGTCATGTTTCCACCGCGTACGCCAGAAAGAAATGCGACAAATCCACCACAAGAGCTATTACAACAATTCGGATTTAGTCATGACTTTACACATCAAACTTATACATTTTCACAAATGACGATGCCTTGGGTAAGTTTTATCGTACATTTTAGTTTTTCTATTGTTATTGCTGTCATTTACTGCATGTTAGTGAAAAAGTACGCAGCTGTCGCTATGGGGTATGGGGCTGTTTTCGGGGTGGTCGTTTGGGTGTTCTTCCATTTGATTTTAATGCCACTGACGCACACCGTTCCTGCACCATGGAATCAACCTTTCCATGAGCATTTATCTGAGTTATTCGGACATATCGTTTGGATGATGACGATTGAAGGTGCCCGTCAACTTTACTTTTATAAACATCAATCCGAACTTCAATGAAACATGGGCTAGGACACCATTACGTTTTCCTAGCCCACTCTTCTTATTCTCATTATTCTTTGTCAGTCACAACTTCGTAATCTTCCATTTGATCATAATGATATTTCACTAACTCAAAGAATTTTTCCATGTTGTAATTCCATCTATTAAAATAAGCGATAGGATCTGTATGCGTTGTGCCACCCCAATATCTCGAAACGGCGTTATGACTAATAATCGAACCTACCCCTTCTTGATCGTCGGCGAGTGTTGGTTCAATATTTTGCTGTTTCAACATGTATGCTGCGAGCCATGCTTGGTTATTTACCGACCTTGCAAAGTCATCAAAGCTATACAGCCGGACGAGTTCAATATGATAGAAGTAAGGGTTGGCTTGTTTACCTGCACCCCAAGCGATATAGTTCGATGGCGCTGTAATATGAATTTGATTTGCATCTACAAACGCGTGGACAAAAGCAGTATTATAGGTGGCGTACATTCGATCGACCCATTGTTGTAACGTACGATAATCTTCACCGACTTCATGAATGACGATACCGATATACGTGCCATATTTATACGGAATTTTAGGGAGTGTATTCATTCGTGTATCTTTGACAACTGGGGAATGTTGAATATGGTTTTTGATAATATATTGATTCACATCAGGATAAGGAATGGGTGCCCTGTCTTGTGATAATGACTGAGGTGGCTCTTGCTGACTTTGGGACATCAAACTTTTATGAGTCGGTACATGTTGAGGTTGTTGTATTGCAGTAGGGGCGGTAGATGAAGCAGCTAAAGTCGTTGTTCCCAATAAAGTACTTGCGTAACTCGAAGTTGCAAAGCATAATGAAGTGAGTGTCATCACAGCAGACAGTGCCATAGTCGTCATACCTTTAAGCATTTTAACCACACCTTTCTCCCTTTTTATTAATTAAATAATAACGTATGCTATAATACTTTTATACAATAGATATTACGCCGTTCCTTGTTAAAGTCAAGCTCCTATCGTTAATCAACGTATTGTTTTATATTTAGGTGTGGCTTAATTTCCTTTCTTAAAACAGTTTCTAGGTTATTTTTTTCGCTGTTTTATGTATATGCATTTGAAATATTATTGTTCATTTGCACGTTTGAGGTTAGGTATGCGCCCTTTATCCTTACACCAAATAAGAGGCTGGACAACTTCATGCCCTAGCCCCATGTGTCTTGCTTAGCTGATTGAATTGGCGTGTACTTTTCTTACTGTGCAGCGTCTTTTAAAGTGTTGTAAATATCACCATTTTTTTGCACGTCCTCTTTTTCACCAAAGTCTGGACTGTTTGGGTCTTCATTCATATGGTCATAATTGAAGACGCCCCAATTACCATCACCTTGTGCATCATTGTTCCAAAATGTCCACGATAAATGATTATGGTTCACTTTATTCATAATATATTCAAGGTCACCCGGTTTAACGCCAGGTCCACCGTCCATAGATTGAATGTTGAATTCACCTAAATAACTTGGTACATCAAAATCACTGTTTTCGATACTATCTAACTTCTTATCAAATGATGCTTGGACACTTTCATCAAATTGAGTCGCGTAATTGTGGTATTCATAGACAAGACTGTCGGCTGAATCATGATAATAAGAAGGCTCTTTCATATTTTGAGGGTCCCACACCGCTTCTAAAAAGATAATATGTTTGTCACCTGTATCACGAATCGACTGAATGGCATCTTTATAAAATGCGTGAACTTGGTCATCACTCTTACCATCATCCTTATTTTTAGGTGTCACGCCTTTAGGTTCATTTAAAATGTCATAACCGGCAATCGCACTTTCATTTTTGTAGTGATCTGCCATTTGATATAAAATTTCTTTTGCTTTACCTTGTGCATTATTATCTTCCCAAAAGCCGCCATAGCCTTCGTTGCCACCGTTCGTATCAGCTGAGTGTTCCGCTGCATTTTGAGATTGAGGTACACCGTGGAAGTCGAGGATAACGTACAACCCGTGTGCTTTCGCTTTTTTTACAAATTTATCCACCGTATCAAATGAATCCGCTTCGACTTTTACATCGTCTGGGTTCATCCCTTTTTGATAATTAGTGATGTTAATATAGTTCAAAGGCAAACGAATTGTATTCATTCCCATATCTTTTACGCGTTGAAAATCTTCATCTTTCCAATGATTGTCTGCATAAGTATTCAGTTTTTTTCTCGCTTCATCAGGACCAAATTCATCATCCATTTTATCTTTCAATGCTTTATACGATAAATGTTGATAGGGTTTCGGAAAATCCTTATACTGGTCACCTGTAATACCACCTAAATAACCTTCAGTCGTAAACGCATTTCCTGCATTCACACCTTTAAGTTGAAACGCTTTTCCATCTTTTTGAATCGCTTTACCTGCCGTTTTAAGCTGACTCATCTCTTCAGCATTGGCGTGATGTGTTGGTAAAGCAAGCGTCATCAATGTCGTTGCGGCTAAAATTGAACTGATTACACGTTTTTTCATCCAATCACCTTTCCTTCATTCATTATGCATGCTCAAAATCTACGTCTTGGTCATTGTAGTGACTGATTGCATCTTCATCTAAATGGAATGATTCTTCGTTCATCTTGAAATCTAATGGTAGGTTTAAGTCGAAGTTTTGATCTTTAATGAACTGTTGTTGTACTTTCAAGCGATCGAATACATTCGTATCATCACTATTGTTGTCTTCATTTTCTTTTTGTGTCGCTGTGAAACGTCCATCTATAAAGTGGTTTAAAAAGTCCGCTTCATCTGCACCTTGTTTTGGCGATTTGTCCCCACTTTCTTCAATAGCCTTTTCACGTAATTCATCAAAGCTCCATTCAGCAGGGTCTTTTTCATGATAACCGCCTTTTTTGAATTCACCTGGACCGTGTTTAACAATGGCATCAAAATAAATGTATTGACCTAATTGTGATAATCCATCCTCTTTAGCCGCACTCACAGCCTTATCCATATAGTCCTTTTTCAAAACGTAATTTTGCGCTTTCACAAAGTTATCTCTGTCATTTTGATTTGCATCTTTCCAAGCTTCCTCAAAGCCGTCTAATCCTTCATGAGAGTCCGACCCTTCTTGCGCAAGTTTTTTCAATGCACTTTCATATGGTTTCAATGGGTTATTGGGATTCAGCTTGTTGTAATGTGCTACAAGATGGACCATATCATCCGTACCCGTTGTAAAACCGATAACCCCTGCTGTGTAGCCCCTTCCATCACCAATATCTTCAATATATTCATAGTTATGAGAGTAGTTGCTGTCAGTATTTTCGGCCGCACCTACTAACGCCATAATCGTTTTACGTAAATGATAATTACTGTCCATATAATGATCTGGATTAATATCACTCGCTTTTTGTGAAATTTGTGTTGTCACATCTTGACCTTCTTGAGTGGCTGCTTGTGCTACATTTCCGTAAGTCGCTAAACTTGATGCGACGACTGCCCCAGATAAAATGACCTTAACTGTGTTTTTCATTTTTCTCCTCCTATGCATCACTGAACTGTTCATTACACAATTAATTACGATTCCCAATCAAAACTGTGCAACATCCATCTTAATAAGGTTAGTCTAGCTAACAAATAGAGCATAATCCTTTTCAATGATTTCCGCCATGGCAGTAAACGCTTTCAAGTGCATTATTAATTGAAACTTTAAACTGAGAATAAACTCTTCATATCATCACAAATATTTTTTTACATATTTAAAAAACAGCAAACAACTTTGGATGTATTTCAACATAAGAGAAGATTAGAGTTTGAGGAGAAATTTAACTTAATTCAGGCAGAAGTCTCCCATCCTCTATAGGTGGGTGATGAATGCCGTTCGGTATGAGGGTTATAATCATAAATAGAGAGGTGCATAGCTTATGGAACGACTCAAAGCATATAAATTTAGAATCTATCCAACTGAAGAACAAAAAATTTTCTTCGCTAAGTCTTTCGGTTGTGTCCGTAAGGTCTACAATCTAATGCTTGATGAACGAATGAAAGCTTATGAAGAAGCTAAGAATGTTTCTTCTAAAAAAATGAAGTTCCCGACACCAGCTAAATATAAGAATGAATTTCCATTTTTGAAGGAAGTAGATAGCCTTGCCTTGGCTAATGCACAACTCAATTTAGACAAGGCATATAAGAATTTCTTTAGAGATAAATCTGTTGGATTTCCTCGGTTCAAAAGTAAGAAGAATCCCGTTCAAAGCTATACCACTAATAATCAAAATGGCACAATATCCTTGATTGATAATAAATTCATCAAAGTTCCTAAGTTGAAGTCATCAGTTAAAATAAAGCTTCATAGACAACCTAAAGGTATTATCAAATCAGCTACAATATCACGCCGTTCAAGCGGTAAATACTATGTTTCTTTATTGTGCAAAGAAGAAGTTGTCGAGTTTCCTAAAACTAATTCTGCAATTGGAATTGACCTTGGAATCACTCATTTTGCCATTTTTTCTGACGGTCAAAAGATTGATAATAATAAGTTCACTTCGAAAATGGCACAGAAACTAAAACGTGAACAACGTAAGTTGTCGAGACGTGCCCTGTTAGCCAAAAAGAAGGGTATCAATCTCTTTGAAGCCAAAAACTACCAGAAACAAAAACAGAAAGTTGCACGACTACATGAAAAGGTAATGAATCAACGCACTGACTTTCTAAACAAGTTGAGTACAGAGATTATCAAAAATCACGATATTATCTGTATTGAAGACTTAAACACAAAAGGTATGTTGCGAAATCATAAACTGGCTAAAAGCATTTCTGATGTGTCATGGTCTAGCTTTGTGATTAAGCTACAATACAAAGCTGACTGGTATGGACGTGAAATAGTCAAGATTGATAAATGGTTTCCATCAAGTCAAGTCTGTTCAGAGTGCGGACATAATGATGGCAAGAAAAATCTCAAAATTCGAGAATGGTCTTGTCCTATTTGCCATGCTCACCATGACCGAGATATAAACGCGAGCATCAATATTTTGACCGAAGGGCTACGAATGCAAACATTAGCTTAGAAAAGACCGATAACCGTAGGGTCTACGGGGATAGCTTGGTCAATAAGAGAAACCTCTGTTAGTAAAGAAATACACTTACAAGTACGCTCTATTCCCAAGAAGCTCCCACTTCAAGCGTTAAGAACCTTTAGTTTTTAGCTAAGTGGTGAGTAGTTCACTTAGCATGATATTGAGGAAAATAAAAATGATTATATTTTTCTGATTTCTAAAATAATCATTTCAATTCAAAGAAAGTTATGATTATAATGACAAAAAGGAGGCTGACACAATGTCAACTACAACAGAAAAATTATTAGCTTGTCTTTCATATTTCAGCGTATTTTTTGCGCCGGTATTATTTCCACTTATCGTATGGTTGGCCGCGCCACAGCCTGTGTCAACACATGGTAAAAAAGCATTGATGTATCACATTTTGCCAACTGTGTTTTCCATCATCGCTTTCGCTTGTTTCATCGCGATTGTCAATACAAACGGTGCGTTGCTGACAACTTTACTCGTGATTGTCATCATTATTACAATTGTAGGCTCTCTTTATTACTTAGTGTATAACTTGTACTCTGGTATTAAAGTATTAGTTGTCGATCAACTTTAATTGATCTCTACATCCCATTTCTATTTGCGACAATGATTGAGACATGACCTCATTTCAAACATACTAAGATTAGCTGTGAAGAAATTTATGACGATAGATTTCTTCACAGCTATTTTTTATAGTTGTAGAGAGAAGTAGATCGCGCAGTCCCTTGGATCTTTGAATCCGTAATGTAAACTGATCAGCTTTACTCTCCTTTTGAAATTCGATTGAAGTATGTTGGGTTTTAGAAACCGTGTATAGGAAAATGAAATGAAAAAGGCTAAGTAAAGTTAAAATCTTCTCAATTCAATAGAGAAAGGTATGATTTTTATTAACTGTTTTGGTATTGATATCAGTAAGTCAGAAAGTGTGGTCGCACATTATAAGGATGAAGTTTTCGTTAAAGAATTGGTCATTCAAAATAATCAAAATGGCTATCGTTATCTTAAAAATTATATCAAGCATCTTGATTCCCTGTTTATCCTCTTTGAATCAACAGGTGTTTATTCAAGAGGTATGAAACACTTTTGTGAAATTCACAAAATAAATTACTTAGAAATGAACCCCCTAGAAGCCAAGTTTAAAACAAATTCGTTAAGATCATGGAAAACAGATAAGTCAGACGCACATAAACTCGCACTTCTTGCCTTTAGAATGAAAGATTCAAAGGTACAACGTCATCCTGAAGAGATCTACTTTGAACTGAGAGAACGTGCGCGCTTTCACTTAGAAATGGAGATCAACCAAAATTGTCTCAAAGTTGAGTTAGTCGAAACACTACATCAAACATTTCCAGGGTTAGAAAAGTTATTTACTAACAGATATTCAAAAATCGCATTAAATATAGCTAAAGCATTTCCTCATCCTGATTATGTAAGTATTTTGACTCATGATGAATTGGTGGAAAAAGTACTTCATTCAACTGATAAAGGCATTTCAATTAAAAAAGCGCACAAGTATGCCAAAAAATTAATTGAAATAAAGAATAATAGTTTTCCGAATGTGCGCAAGTCTTCTTTCCTCCTACAAAAAGTCCAATACTTATGCGACAAACTGCTTATTGGGATAGAAGAAATGAAAGCATTTAATCAGGAAATGATTGATTTAGCTAAAAATACAACTGAGTTTGAAAATATTATTTCAATTCCTGGCATCGGAGAACTCACAGCTACATTGCTTATTGGGGAACTTGGAGATATTAGAGAATTCAAAACAAATAAACAACTGAATGCATTTGTAGGCATTGATATTAAACGTTACCAATCAGGAACTTCAAAGAGTCGAGATACGATTAATAAAAGAGGAAATAAAAAAGCAAGGCGTTTATTGTATTTAATCACTATGAACATTCTTAGGGGAAGAAATCATTATCAAAGCCATATTGTGGATTATTATTATAAATTAAGAGAGCAGCCTCATGGGAAACCCCACAAGACTGCCGTAATAGCGAGTATCAATCGCTTATTAAAGACCATTCACTACTTGATAGTCAATGATAAATTATATGATTATCAGAAAGCACCACACTAACGAAACCACATAATCATATACATCATAACACCTTATTCAAAAAAGTAAAAATTGGACGGTCTAGTTCAGTAATGTCAATTTCACTTATTGAACCCTTGACAAATCGTAGGAATGGGGCTGGGACATTAAGTTTTCCCAGCCTCAATCCATTCATTCATAGATTTATGATTCATTAATGATTTTAAAGCAGTCCGAAAATGAGGGTGAATGGGATACAAAAAATCGATGCTATTGTTTTCTTGATTTTATCAACTTGCCCTCAGTTTCACTATATTGAATGTAAGATTGCCCAGAAGGCTGACACTCCTAAGGGGAAAGTGAAAATACCACATCACATCTAGTCACTTTGATAGTGGCTCCTGTTTATCGCAGTAGCTGTCTGACTTCTCAATACGGATGCTTTTGAGAAGTCTAGTCAGTCTTGCGGGGGCAGTACTACGAAATCTTTGTTGCACATGAGATTTCTGTATTGCGCCTAAAATCCAATTCGTCTTCCATCTCATGTATGCTTCAATCAAGACGAATTGAGTTGGAGAGTTAGCCCCTAGAAAGGGCAGCCATGAGGGCAATCAAAAACACACACAAATCATAGGGAGAGCAAGTTAAACAAAAATACTACATCAATAGCATCAAAAATTTTTGTGTCCCATCTCCTTTCCTACGATTTGTCCTTATTATTTGAACCTCGCTTTCACTCCAAAATAGTGACAAATGTCATATGAATCTCGTGACAAACTTCACTACTACGCTATCAACTACAGACATACAATAAACATAACCTGACTAAAGGATGTGACTTGTATGATTCGCATAGCCCACTTAACCCAAACATATCACCAAAAACCTGTTGTGAATGACGTTTCTTTTCAAATTCATGCCGGCCAATGTACAGCGCTTATTGGTCCGAATGGCTCTGGAAAAACCACGCTTATTGATATGATCATCGGTGACCGTCATCCTGTACAAGGCACGATTGAAGATCCTGACCATCTTTTAACCTCTGAACGGTTAGGCGTATTGTTTCAACAAAGTCGTTTTCCAGAGCGCATGAAAGTCATTGAACTGTATCACTTGTTTGCACATTGTTATCCATCGCCACTCCCTTTTGAGGAATGGGTAGCCATCACACAGTTTACAGAAAAACAGCTCCAACAATTTGCGACTCAACTTTCAGGGGGACAACAACGCATTCTCGACTTTGCGTTAACACTTGTCGGCCAACCGCAATGTCTTATTTTAGACGAACCGACGAGTGCAATGGATGTCGAAATGCGTCAACACTTTTGGTCTATGATTAGCAAGTTGAAAGCGGATGGACGTACGATTTTGTATACGTCTCATTACATTGAAGAAGTAGAACAAATGGCTGATTGTGTCATTGTCCTTAATCAAGGACGTTTAGTGATGGACGATACACCTCAAAACATTAAACGTGAACAAGGACATTCCATCATCACATTACCGACACCACCAGCCGAAGCAGTCATATCACAATTAACTGATGTCAAAATCATGCCGATTCACGATGGGCAACTTCAAATGGAAACAGCAGATGTGCAACAAACGTTAATCGAGTTACTCGCACTCAATATTCCTTTGCAGCATATCGAAATACATCACCATTCACTGCTCGATATCATATTTAATCAACACAAAGGAGGGGCATCACAATGATTAAGCATTATTTTTTGACAGAACTCCGCCTACTCACACGACACAAAACACGCTTTGTACTTGCCGTTCTACTGCCAGTCGCATTCTATTTAATATTTACATCCATTCTTGACCTACCTCAACCTATCATGGCAAAGTTTAATCAAGAATATATGTACAGTATGACGACATTTAGTTTAATGAGTTTTTGCTTGTTTTCTTTCCCTTTTGACATCATTGACGAACGTAAACGTGGCTGGTATAAGCGACTCATGCGTACGCCACTCACGCCAGCGCACTACATCAGTGTAAAAATGGGTAAAACGATGTGTCAATTTGCGTTGTCGATTGTCATTATTTTTACGGTAGCTGCACAGTTTAAAGGCGTACAAATGCAATGGACGCAATGGGTTGGTTCAGGGGTTTTAATCTGGTGTGGCGCGAGTCTCATGTTGAGTATGGGGGCACTACTTGCACAGGTGAATGATGTCCAAAAAGCGAGTGGTATTGGCAACATTTTGTATTTAGCACTGGCCATTCTCGGTGGTCTGTGGTTTCCAGTGTCACAATTTCCGACCTTGATGCAGCATCTCGCACTGGCAACACCGACCTATCACCTTAAACAGTTGTCCTACGCGGTGAGTTTGCATCAATCTTTTCCACTGACATCTTTAATCGTATTGTTGGTATATAGTATAATTTTCTTAACACTTGCACTCTATATTCGACAAAGAAGTGAAACGATATGATTAAAAAATTAGATTTACATTATCTGAATTTATCCAGTTTACTTTATTTACTCTTTCCGATACTTAACTTATGGAATCCATATCATCTTGGACGTCACGATATTTTAGTCGTCGTGACTTGTCTCTTTGTCATTGTCTATACGGCTCTTGTAGTGGGTCATCCATTACTGTCATACGGTCTGATGTATACGTTACTCGTCTTTCAATATGCGGGTATGATTTATTTCGTATATGCGCTAAATCCTATGACTGCACTGTTTTTGTTTTATAGTGCCTTTGCAATTCCTTACGTCTTTAAAGCAAAGTTATGGTCCAAAGAATATGTCACTTTCATCGCTACGATGGTGCTTTGTATCATTGTGACGCTTATTTATTATCCAGAAATTTACTATATCATCACCTTGTTAATTTTTTTCACTGCCATTCATTTAATGATGTTTGCAAACTTTAAAAAGATTGAGCAAGCACATTATCAACATGAACTCGAAACTAAAAATAAGCAGTTGAACTTTTTAATTGCTGAACAAGAGCGTAACCGAATCGGACAAGATTTGCATGATACGCTCGGACACGTTTTTGCGGCGTTAAGCTTAAAATCCGAGCTTGCACTGAAGTTGATTGATACTGAACCGAACCGTGCAAAAGTTGAAATACAAAGCCTAAACGATATTTCAAAGGAGACACTCAATCAAATACGTGTCATTATTAACGACTTGAAAATCGCGTCCTTTGCGGAAGAAGTCGCATCTGTAGAAGCATTGTTACAAGATGCCAATTTACAATTTCACTTTGAAGGGGCACATGTCGCACACGCGTTGAATCCAGCGAAACAAGCATTACTCGCCATGGTGCTACGTGAAGCGATTAACAATATTATTAAACACGCCGATGCGACAACCGTTCACGCGACTTTATCCGAAACGACAACCGGCTTGCAACTCGACATTCAAGATAATGGTTGCGGCATTCAAGACGAGTCCCCTATACATCTACAAAGCATACAAGCCCGTGTCGATGTATTAAAAGGGCAATTATATGTAGAAAATAATGAGGGACTACACATACAAATTCTAATACCGAGGAGTGGACAATGATGATTCGTATCGTTTTAGCCGAAGATCAAACGATGTTACGTCAAGCAATGATCCAACTGATGCAACTTCACGACGATATTCATGTTGTTGCTGATGTGGGCAATGGACAAGCTGCTTTAGAAACCGTCCAAACAGAGCCTGTCGATGTTGTCATATTAGATGTCGAAATGCCTGGATTGACTGGTCTTGAAGTATTACAACACATTCGTGAACAAGCCATCGACGTGAAGGTCATTATTGTCACTACATTTAAACGTCCAGGATACTTTGAAACAGCGGTGGCACACGATGTCGATGCATATGTATTAAAGGAACGTTCTGTCGATGAGCTCGTTCAGACGATACATCGTGTTATGGCAGGTCAAAAAGAATACAGTGACGCATTAATGACCTCGCTTGTGACAGAGCGCAACCCTCTCACTGATAAAGAACAATGGGTATTGAAAGAAATTGGAAAAGGGCTCACCAGTAAAGAAATTGCACAAACCCTTTATTTATCGGATGGAACAATACGCAATTATACGTCGACTATTATTGACAAACTCCAAGCAGACAACCGCTTCGATGCATGGAAAAAAGCTCATGACAAAGGATGGATATAGCGCGAGAACTGCCTTTTGCGCATACCTTCCATACATCCACATATCCTAAAAAACGACCATGCACAGCTTGATACGCATGCGGTGGTCGTTTCATGTTAATTCAGTTGTCATCGTTTCTAAATGTGTCTCACAGTTATTTGCCCCACAAAAATTGAATCAGTTCACGTGCGACTTTTTCATTATCATGTAATTCACTATGCTGTGCACTTGGACCGACATATTCGGATTCACGATACATCTTCGCACTGTCCCCGAGTAGATACTTTAATGAACGAGAAGACGTATTCGATACACTGCCGTCAGAGTGCGTCCCGTCTTTTAAGTCTCCGTAAATATTCAGTACATCAATATTTTTCCCTTTGTAGACCTCTTTCAATACGCGTAAATCTTGGTATGGCGGGTTCATGCGACTTGGCTTACCCTCCGCATCAAGCGTAATTTCATTCACTTCTTCATTCATATGCAACACACCGTTAAACGTCCCTGCGATATTCACTTGACGTTGCAACTGTGGTAATGCGGTATCTTTACCGTATGTCGCCATATATTGTGCAAAAGTCATATTCGCCATTGAATGTCCGACAAAGTTAAATTTTTTAATATGATACTCTGTTTGCAATGCGACTAATACATTTTTAAACCATTCTGCATTCACATCTGGCTCTTCTTCTTTATTCTCTTTCAATACGACTTGTACGATAGGGTTAATCGTGTCACTATCCAAATGTCCTTTTAATTTCACTTCACCCGCTTCGTCCACGTGCGCGGTAATGACATCTTGCGTGACACCTTGATTTTCCGCTTGTTTTACTAAAAACCGTTCAGAGTTCACAGTCCCGCCGTAACCGTGCAAAAATAACGTGGGTGTTGCGCTATCAATATACTTGACATGTTTTGGATTATTGGCGATAGATGTATTACGGTAAATGCCTAAATACGTTACCCACCCGACAATCAATAGCACCACTATGCCAATACTCCATTTCCAAAACTTTTTCATGGATGTCACCTCTTTATACGCCCTCGATGCAGTCTCATCGATGTTTACTAAATTTACCTGATTCTATTGTAAAATCCATGAAAAGTCAATATTGCACAACTTTTCTATATATTAAGGTTAGTGTTTCGCATGCGACGCTTCATACGTTTGGTTGAACAATTTGTAATGTACAAATTTCGAAAGTTCATTCGAATGCGTAATCACTAAGATGGTATCATTACCGCCTACCGTACCAATCACTTCTTTTAAATTCATTTGATCGATGTAAAAATTCACCGTTTGCGCAAAGCCAGGTGACGTTTTAATAATTAAGTACGTATCTTTAATACTAAGCGAAATAATCTCCTCTTGATACAAATCAATGAGTCTTGCTTTCGCTTCTTTTTGTGCATTTTCGTTATATTGTCTGTAGCATCGTTGTTGGTTTTCTGATGGCATTTTATAAATCTTCAACTCATTTAAATCTCGACTAATCGTGGCAAGACTATATCGGATTCCAAAATGCTGTTCAATATAATCTACAATTTCTGCTTTCGTATGAATATCGTGTTCCTTTACAACCATCGATACTAAGTCTAATCTCTTACTCTTCTTCATACTTTTAAACTCCTTAATCTGATGATAGGTCAGTCAGACAACCATACACATCATTATCATAACAAAATATTTTATTCTCAGATGTGAACTTTTTGGCACCTCTCAAAACCCCCTTTTTCTTGTTCATCAGACGCACCCACCTAGTCGACTGGATATCCATACATCATATTGAATGAAGCACCATCTTTCATTGCGTACTTCGTGTCATATTCAATGATTATTCATCCGTATGAACTATTCTAGTACTCGGCATGCATAATCTATCAATTTTATGTATTGAATAAATCATTTACATGAAGTTTTAGACATATCAATTGAGAAAACATTCACAACTCAATAACTGAAAGCGCTTTATAATCTGGGTGTAATCAATTAAAGGAGGCATAACAATGGAAAAAGGACCCATCCAAGTGAATAGTGAAATTGGCAGATTAAAAACCGTTTTACTCAAGCGACCAGGCAAAGAATTAGAAAATCTTGTGCCTGATCATCTCAGTGGCTTATTATTTGACGATATTCCTTACTTGAAAGTCGCACAAGAAGAACACGACAAGTTTGCCCAAGTTTTAAGAGATGAAGGCGTTGAAGTTGTTTACCTCGAAAAATTAGCCGCAGAAGCGATTGCAGATAAAGCGGTACGTGATCAATTTATTGATGATATTTTATCTGAATCTCAAAAAACAGTACTTGGTCATGAAAAAGAAATTAAAGCACTCTTTGAAACATTAAGTGATCAAGACCTCGTAGATAGAATCATGGCAGGTGTACGTAAAGAAGAAATCCAACTCGAAACCAACCATCTTGTTGAATATATGGATGACAGATATCCATTTTATTTAGACCCTATGCCAAACCTTTATTTCACGAGAGATCCTCAAGCTTCAATCGGACGTGGCGTGACAATTAATCGTATGTATTGGAGAGCACGTCGTAGAGAATCTATCTTTATGACCTACATTCTTAAACATCACCCACGTTTCAAAGATGCAGATGTCCCTGTTTGGTTGGATCGAAATTCACCATTCAATATCGAAGGTGGAGACGAGTTAGTGCTTTCAAAAGAAGTCTTGGCTATTGGTATATCAGAACGGACTTCAGCACAAGCCATCGAACGCTTAGCACGTCAAATTTTGTTTGATGAGCAATCCACTTTTACAAAAGTATTAGCGATTGAAATACCAAATAGTCGAAGTTTCATGCATTTAGACACAGTTTTTACCATGATTGATTATGACAAATTCACAATGCATGCGGCTATCTTTAAAGAAGAAAATCATATGAATATTTTTACAATCGAAAAAGATGAAGTAACAAACGATATTAAAATCTCACATTCAAGCCAACTTAAAGCGACGTTAGAAGATGCTTTACATGTGGATCATATTGAATTTATCCCAACAGGCAACGGCGATGTTATTGATGGTGCACGCGAACAATGGAACGACGGCTCAAACACATTAACCATTCGTCCTGGTGTCGTCGTAACATATGACCGTAACTACGTTTCAAACCAATTGTTAAGAGATAAAGGGGTCAAAGTGATAGAAATTACAGGCAGTGAATTGGTGCGTGGTCGTGGCGGCCCAAGATGTATGAGTCAACCTTTATACAGAGAAGACATATAAATACTTCATCATCTTAAATATAGAAAGGATTTTTAAAATGACAGACATTCAAAAACCATTAAATTTAAAAGGTAGACATTTATTAAAAGAAGATGATTTTACTAAAAAAGAATTTTCAGACTTAATTGATTTTGCGATAACTTTAAAATCTTATAAACAACAAGGCATCCCACACCGCTATTTAGAAGGTAAAAACATTGCTTTATTATTCGAAAAAACATCGACACGAACACGCGCTGCTTTTACAGTGGCTTCTATCGATTTAGGTGCACATCCTGAATTTTTAGGTAAAAACGACATCCAATTAGGCAAAAAAGAATCTGTAGAAGATACAGCAAAAGTATTAGGTCGCATGTTCGACGGTATTGAGTTCCGTGGTTTTTCACAAGATACTGTAGAAGCATTAGCACAACATTCTGGTGTCCCTGTGTGGAACGGACTCACTGACGCTTGGCACCCAACGCAAATGTTAGCGGATTATATGACAATCAAAGAAAACTTTGGTCATTTAGATGGTATTAAACTCACATACGTCGGCGATGGCCGTAACAATGTCGCAAATTCACTGTTAGTGGCTGGACCTATGTTAGGTGTCGACGTGACGATTTGTACACCGAAATCTTTATTCCCTGCGCAAGACTACATTGATATCGCTGAACGTCGTGCTAAACATGACGGCGGTTCAATTAAAATTACTAACAATATTGATGAAGGTGTTAAAGGTGCGGATGTCATTTATACAGACGTATGGGTTTCAATGGGTGAAGAAAGTGAATTTGAATCTCGTATTAAATTATTAAAAGACTATCAAGTGAACAAAGCATTATTTGATAAAACAGGTAAAGACAGCACGATTTTCTTACACTGCTTACCTGCTTTCCACGATACAAATACTGAATATAGTCAAAAAATTAAAGATGAATATGGCTTATCTGAAATGGAAGTGACAGACGAAATCTTTAGAAGTAAACACGCGAAAATCTTTGATCAAGCTGAAAACCGCATGCATACAATTAAAGCTGTAATGGCCGCTACATTAGGTTAATTCAATAGATATGATATGATACAAAAGTCCAGTGATTCTTATCACAATAAAATACTATTAAAATATTTTAAAATAAGTTTTATGCTGGACTTTTTAATCTATCTAAAGGAGACATGACATATGGGTGGAACAGATGAAAACAAATTAAATAAAACCGCCTTAATTGGTTTAGTCATTGGCTCGATGATTGGCGGCGGTGCATTTAACATCATTTCAGATATGGGTAAAGAAGCTGGCGGATTAGCTATCATTATTGGATGGTTGATTACCGCAGTCGGCATGATTTCGCTTGCCTTTGTCTTTCAGAACTTAACCAATGAACGCCAAGATTTAGATGGTGGGATTTACAGTTATGCCCAAGCAGGATTTGGTGACTTTATTGGCTTTTCAAGTGCTTGGGGCTATTGGTTTGCTGCCTTTTTAGGCAATGTGGCTTATGCGACGTTGCTCATGTCAGCAGTAGGTAACTTTTTCCCAATGTTCAAAGGAGGCAATACCCTACCTTCTATTATTATTGCCTCAATCTTATTGTGGGGCGTGCATTATCTTATTTTAAAAGGTGTCGAAACAGCCGCATTGATTAATAGCATTGTGACAATCGCGAAATTGATTCCGATTTTACTTGTACTCGTGTGTATGATTGTCGCTTTTAATTTTGAGACTTTTAAAGCGGGTATGTTTGGCATGACAAGTGGCCCATCACATATGTTCAGTTGGGGGGACACGCTTTCTCAAGTTAAAAGTACAATGCTCGTCACTGTGTGGGTCTTTACTGGTATTGAAGGCGCTGTCGTCTTTTCTGGACGCGCTAAAAATAAAAAAGATGTCGGTTCCGCAACCGTCATTGGTTTAGTTTCTGTATTGGTCATCTATTTCTTAATGACCGTGTTAGCACAAGGCGTCATTCAACAAAATCATATTTCAGAACTCTCTAACCCTTCTATGGCAGCAGTGTTAGAACACATTGTCGGTCATTGGGGATCTGTGCTCGTTAATATTGGTCTCATTATTTCAGTATTAGGCGCGTGGTTAGGTTGGACACTTTTAGCTGGTGAATTACCTTTTATCGTCGCAAAAGATGGCCTATTCCCTAAATGGTTTGCCAAAGAAAATGAAAATAAAGCACCTGTCCATTCATTACTCGTTACTAATATATTAGTTCAAATCTTTTTAATCAGTATGCTTTTCACACAAAGCGCTTATCAATTTGCCTTTTCACTTGCATCAAGTGCCATTCTCATTCCTTACATGTTGAGTGCTTTTTACCAAGTGAAATATACAATTCAAACGAAACATCGTGCAACAACAAAGCAATGGATGATTGGTATCATCGCTTCTGTTTACACAATCTGGCTCGTATACGCAGCGGGATTGGATTACTTCTTATTAACGATGCTGCTTTATATTCCAGGGCTCATTGTTTACATGATTGTACAAAGAAATAATCAAAAGCCATTAAAACGAGTCGATTATTTATTCTTTGTCATTATTATTATTTTAGCCATTATCGGCATCTTGAGATTATTAAGCGGTGCCGTCGATGTATTTTAATGAGGAGTGAAATGATATGCATAAAAAAATTGTAATTGCTCTAGGCGGAAATGCCATCCAAACAACAGATGGATCTGCAGAAACACAAAAACAAGCGATACGTACAACAATGCAAAGACTAAAACCTTTATTTAACACAGATTATGACATAGTTATTTCGCATGGTAATGGGCCTCAAATAGGCAGTCTTTTAATTCAACAAGCGACTGCTGATAGTCCACAAACACCTGCGATGCCACTAGATGCCTGTGGTGCGATGACACAAGGAATGATTGGCTTTTGGATTGAAACGGAAGTCAACCGTGTTTTAGCAGAGGTTAACAGTGATCGGAAAGCGGGTACAGTGATAACACGTGTAGAAATTGACGAAAATGATCCAAGAATGTCAAACCCGACAAAACCGATTGGCCCATTTTATACACAAGCACAGGCCGAACAACAAAAAGCACAATACCCTGATTCCGTTTATAAAGAAGACGCCGGTAGAGGATACCGTAAAGTTGTTCCGTCTCCCCTACCTGTATCCATTTTAGAGCATGAATTAATTAGTACTTTAGTTGAAAATAATAACATTATTGTCGCTTGTGGTGGTGGCGGTGTTCCTGTTGTTAAAAGAGGCGACACTTATGAAGGTGTGGAAGCTGTTATTGATAAAGATTTTGCAAGCGAACGTTTAGCACAACTCATCGATGCCAATACCCTTATGATTTTAACAAACGTTGAAAATGTTTATATTAACTTCAATGAACCTAACCAAGAAAAACTTACTGACATCGATGTCGAAAGTCTGAAACGCTATGCACAAGAAGGTAAATTTGCAGAAGGCTCTATGTTGCCTAAAATTGAGGCGGCTATAGATTTTGTTGAAAACGGAGAAGGGCGTCGTGCGGTCATCACGAACTTAGATAAAGCCTATGAAGCCTTTAAAGGAGAAGTCGGCACACAAATTTATAAGTAGCTATGAGGGGGTGAATTTATGGGGCAAAACCCGTATGATCACTCAACAATTGATAACTCACTCATCAAAAACAATGTGAATACCTATCTCGAGCAGTTTGCTGCCTTTATCAATATACCCACGGTTGCATTACAGCCGTATAAGAATGAATTTATCGTCAGACAATACAATAAAGGCCAAGTGATTTACTATTCTTCTGATGAACTGACACATATCTATTATTTAATCGATGGTTATATATTAAGAGAACATTATAGTGTGAATGGGGATGTCTATCGTGTGTTAAATAAAGGTGAACATTTATACCCGCTTCACAACCTCTTTCAAGATAAAACCACAAATGAAATGTGTACGGCACTCACCGATAGTATTGTCATGGCCGTACCGATTGAACTGATTGAATATATATGTCGAAATCACGATAAAGTGTTTATTCAAATGTATAAATACCTTTGCGAAAATGAAAAACAATTAACAGAATATAACATGGCACTCAGTGCTAAAAGCGCCAAAGCACGTGTGGAGAAAGTACTCATTTATTTATGCCATACGATTGGCGAGGACCATGAAGAGTTTTATGAAATTAAGCAGTTTTTAACGATCCAAATGGTGAGCGATTTAGCTAGTGTTTCCCGAGAAACAACAGGACACATTGTAAACGAACTGAAAGCACAAAACCTCCTTTTAAAAGATCAGAAGAATTGGATGATCAGTAAAGCCATACTTGAATAGTTTGACGAAAGACATACCAAATAACTGAATATATTAACGATGTGCGACTGAGATAAACTGCCTCTTGAAGCAGTATGTGTAAATTACAATTGCCCACGCAACCGGCTTCATAGGGGTTTGTTTATTGCAAAAAGGCCTAGACTTGTACAATCTTCCAAAATGGGATTGCATCTGTCTAGGCCTTTATCGTTAATTGGACTGCTTAACTTAAAACAATCTAATCCACAACTAAATCTCTGTATTGTTGCGCAATTTCTTTCGCAATAGCTTCATTCACTTGTGCATATTCTTTTAAAAATGCCTCCGGTCCATAGTCTTTGATATATTGGTTTTTTTGTAATGTTTCTTTATCGTTATCATCTTCATAAGCCAATAACAATGCTGCAGCACGGACAAGCCCTTTATATTCTAATTGGTTGTCGTGCAAATAGATTAAAGGCTTTATAATTCGGTCCTCAGGTCCAATTTTACGGATTGTACCGCGACCCACGCGTGTGACTTCATCAGAAAGATATGCATTTTTAAAGCGACGAATAATCTTCTCAACGTAATTTTGTTGTTCGGAAGCTTTAAGTGAGAACTTTTCAGTCATATATAAACTTGTTTCAGATAATACCGTTCTAAGTTCAGCTTCAATCGACGGATCATTGATGGCATCTAAAATAGTAGAAAAATGCGCATGTTGTCCTGCATAAGCAATATAAGCGTGACCGGTATTCACAGTCATTAGCTTTCTTTCAATAAATGGGGATAAATCATCTACATAATTGATATGATTTAACTTTTCACCATACCATGCTTGATTTTCAATCACCCATTCATAGAAAGGTTCTACCATAACGTCTAAAATATTTTCATTTTTTTGTAAAGGGACAATTCGATCGACTGCTGAATTAGCAAAATGAATATACTCACCTAAAGGACCTGTATGCGCTAAAATCGCTTTCTTAAGTATATCCGTTGCCATAATCGCATTTTCACACGCAACAATGTTAACATGATTCGTCTTCTCTTTTAAGTACGGCGCGATTGTTTTTGCGATTATAGGCAAAATATTAACCCCTACTGCTGTAGTAATGATATCCGCTTCTAACAACGCTTTCTTCAATTTTTCAGATGGCTCTGAAGAATTGACCGCATCTATATTTTGTACCTTTTCCGTCGTTTTATTTTCATCGGCAATGGTGACATGATATTGTTGTTCTTTCTCTAAAGCGTCGATAATTTCTGTATTGACATCTGCAAACGTGACTTTCACATCGTTATCTGCAAGAATTTTACCAATAAAACCACGTCCGATATTTCCTGCGCCAAAATGTACCGCTCTCATTATACATCTGCCTCCTCAAAAACCGCTTTAATTTCATTAGCTGATTTGGCATTCACAATACGTTCGACATTGGCTTCTTCACTAAATGTAATCGCAATTTTAGATAATAAATCTAAATGTTCACCATCTTTACCTGCAATCCCAACGACGACTTTAACTTCCTCGTCATCCCAATCGACACCGTCTGGGATTTGAAGTAAAGATAAGCCTGAATGTAAGACACTTTCTTTTGCTTCATCTGTGCCATGTGGAATGGCTAAAGCATTTCCCATAAATGTAGACACTACTTTTTCGCGTTCTTTCATTGATTGAATATAATCTTGCGTCACTAATCCATTGTCCACTAGCGCTTGTCCCGCTAATTCAATCGCTTCAGACTGACTCGATACCGCGACATTAATAAAAATATTCTCATTACTAAATAATTCACTCATTTTACGAACACTCCTACATAAAATTATTTTTTATCTTTTCTGAAATTTTAGATTTTAAAATTGTCCTTAATTTTTCTGGTTCTTTCATAAACGTTTCAATATCCTCGAGATGTTCACCCACCTCTTCAATGAATTGACTAACTAACTGCGCCATCTCCTCGTTGTCCGGTATGAACATGCTGATTATATACTTCACTTTGAAATCATCCGCTTGCGTGTTTGACATCTTAATCGGTGTATCTAAAAGGGTGACTAAAATGACCGGTTTCAAGATGATAGAATCCCTCAAATGTGGAATTGCGACAGGATAAGGGGCTAATAGCCATCCCGGATGATTATCTAATTTTTCTTGTAAGTATTGGCTAAATTGATTCACATCTTGAATTGCTTGTTCATTCAATAAATGGTTGGCAATGTACATCGACCAGTGATCGACTTGTCGATGCTCTATTTTCATCGAATCAATCAAATGCACGGCATCACGCATCGTATTGATTAAATTTTCGTTATCTTTCATCAATATTTTTGTATGCGTCTCATGATTCGAATGATGCGTTTCATTTAACTTTAGAAAGTGTGAAACATACGTGATATCAGATTCAGGCAATAATGGATTCACAGTAATAAAAGGTTGTTTGATATCCAAGTTGACTGTTGAAATAATGCCGGCAAAACTTTCTAAATTGAGATGATTCAAATCACTTACCGACGCTTGGGTGATACGATCAATATCTCTGAATGTATTTTTAAGACGTGCTGCTAGTAATCGACTTGTCCCTACACCACTGCTACACACCACCAATAGATTTAAAGGTGCTTTTTTGTGTCTCTTAATGGAGCCGCCAAAGTGCAAAACAATAAATGCAATTTCGCTATCCGGAAATGCCAGTTCGGGCCACACAATTGTTAGCGCCTGCTTAATTTGTTTAAATAATAATGGATACTTGTATTGGATCATTTGGGTGAGCGGATTGTATGTCTCAATGTTGGAACTTAATCGATTAATCGCCGGATGAATATGCAGTTTGAGACCTTCAATCAAATTCGCTCTATCTTCAAAATGCTGCCCAGAGATTTGTTCAACAGCCTCTACAAATTGGATGATGGTTTTTAAATCACTCTGTTCTGCCTTGTCAGCTCTAAAATCTTTCCTTTTAGCCCCTCGCAGATGAATCGTAATAAAGGTAATTTCTGCTTCATTAAATTTCACATCATAAATCTCCTCTAATCGATTTGCTATGTCCCGGGCAATTTCTTGTTCTAAAGTCTCCTTCACGCTGTCATAAATATCATCATTGATCGCGACATACTCATCATTTTTCATACGATGAATCCCTAAAACGATGTGGATGGTTAATGACAAGTAACTGGACTCAGTCAACGAATACGGAAGCCGACCCAAATCATCCATAAGAATTCGCTCTACTTGAAAAATCTGTTCCAAATTAACTAACGATTGTTGTGATTGATGCAATGATTGATATACAAAATGATTTTCAATAACAGAATAAACACTCGTACTATTCAGTTTGTTGACCATTAACTGACTTAAAAATTCACGTTTCTTTGACTCTGGACCCAGTAATTGGATACCTTCACCACGTTTTCGTGATATCGATAATTGATATAAATGGATATCCTGTGATAATTCATCCAATAGCTTAGATAACGTTTGAATCGATACACCAATTTCTTCTGCTAAACTGAATTGTTTAATCGGTGCTTTCGTCTGAATAAGTGCATATAAAATAATCACTTTTTGCTCTTCCAGAGATAAATCCATCGCTGTATTCTCAGACACATCTTTAAAAAGACGTTTCATGTCATATTCATGGCCCATAATACGAATTCCTTGTTTAGACACACGTTCTAATACAACGGCAAATGTTTCTAAATAAGATTCAACGTGTTTTAATTCTCTATGAATCGTACGAGAGGATACTCCGAGTTGCTGCGCGATATCATAAATTCGAATGTAAGTTTTACGATATTTAATTAGAATTTCAATGATACGTTTCTCTCGAGAGCTCAAAAACATTGTCATGATCCCCCTCTTGGTCGTTATTCATCTTTCTTCAAATTAGTCAGTAACTCCTCATATCTTGGTGAATTCAAAAAGTTATCCACTGAAATATGAATGGCTGTCGGTACTTGCTTAATTGCTCTATCGGTCAATGTTTTCTGAGTAATGATTAGTTGGGCATCTTTTGGCAATTGGTTAATAGCGGTATTTGTGACCTGAATATCTGTAAGCCCCGCTTTTTTGAACTTATTTCGTAACATGCTTGCGCCCATTGCGCTTGATCCCATTCCAGCATCACAAGCAAAAATAATATGATGGATATCACGATAGTCATGAGCGGAAACTTGTTCTGTATTGTATTGATGAAGCAAGTCTTCTTCAGCTTTGACTTCATCCACCTTTTTGTTAGCTTCTACAGTTGTTTTACTTTCAGAGTCAGTCAATTTCGAAGCAACTTGTGATTTTTTACCTTTCGTCGCTTCCATTTGTGCTGTAGCTTCTTCAATATCTTGTTGCGTATCTTTCGTAAATTTTAAAATGAATGCAGATACAATAAATGAAACGGCCGCAGCTAGCAATACACCGAGTAACATGTGTAAAAACTCGCCTCTTGGTGCGTTGATACAATAGACGATAAATGACCCTGGAGAAGCTGGACTTTTAAATCCAAAGCCTGTTGCTTGATAAGTTGCCACACCCGTTACTCCGCCCAAAATAACGGATAAAAACAACATCGGTCTCATTAAAACGTAAGGGAAGTAAATCTCATGAATCCCTCCTAAAAAGTGAATGATCCCTGCACCATAAGACGTTGCTTTCGCTGTGCCTTTTCCAAAAATCATATATGCCACGAGCACACCTAAACCAGGCCCTGGATTAGACTCAATCGTATATAAAACGGACTGTCCTAACGACGATGCTTGATCAGCGCCTAACGGTGTGAAAACACCGTGGTTAATGGCATTATTTAAAAACACAATTTTCGCAGGCTCTACAATAATGCTCACAATTGGAAGTAAGTGCGCATGCACTAATCCTTCAACAGCAACGGATAAAATGTGCATCACAAACTTCATGACTGGTGCTAATATTTCAAAACCTAAAATCGTCATAATAAAGCCCAAAATACCAGCAGAAAAATTATTGAATAACATTTCAAAACCTTGAGGCGTACGTGGTTGGATCCATTCATCTACCTTTTTCATGAGCCAACCGACTAACGGTCCCATAATCATGGCACCTAACAGCATTGGCGTTTGAGGCAATGCAACAATCACCCCCATAGTAGAAGTCGCTGCTATAATTCCTCCACGTATCCCATGAATCAAACGACCTCCACTAAATGCAATTAATAATGGAATGAGATATTTAATCATAGGAACAGCGAGCTGTGCTAAATCTTTATTAGGGATCCAACCATTATCGATGAAAATGGCAGCGATAAATCCCCAGGCAATAAAAGCACCAATGTTTGGCATGATCATACTACTGAGGAATGAACCGAAAGCTTGTACTTTGCGTCCTATTCCTTTCTTTTCTTCAGTTTTTGACATAAATACACCCCTTCTTTAATTCAATTTATATAAATTGTAAGGGCTTTTATAATAGGGGCTCAATATAAAGAAATAGTGAGTTTGTCACAACCTTTTTGACATCATTCACTTTGTTAAATTCACGTATAAAAAAGAGATTATGGAAGAAATGTTTAAAAAAAGGGAGCATAAATTTTTAGAAAAGGTACATATTTTTTATAGAAAGAGGAAATATATCACTATTTTTCAAAAAAGCATATTGTGATATCACTGAAGGAAGTCTAATTTGAATAAAAACGTATAAATGCAGTATACTCTATCATTTACATAATAAAATCAGCCATTTACAACCTGCTTCTAAATCTCTTGACAAAGAATTAAAGCACCGCATAGACATATACAAAAGTCTAAATGGCGCTCTTTTTTTGTACTTTTTTTAATTCAAAATTTATGCAATAAGCATTCATTTTATTCACAAAAATTTTTACATAACATGAACGAATAGGAAAAATTTGAACGTATTTCTTCATTCTATCGGTGTCGGATCTTGCTTAATCGCGAGTTCTTTATTAGTAAGCTCTCCTACATTTGCAGAAGAAAACAACAATGCGAATGCTACAAACACTGCTGAGGCTCAACAAAATGCTTTCGCTGAAGTATTGAATTTGCCTAATTTAAACGAGGATCAACGCAATGGTTTCATTCAAAGCCTTAAAGACGATCCTAGCGCAAGCAAAGACGTTCTTGCTGAAGCTCAAAAATTAAACGATAGCCAAGCACCTAAAAAAGACGATGGTACAACACACCCATCTGATAACAACAATGATAACCAAGCTGGACAAAACGACAACAAAGGCGATCAAGACAACAAAGGTGACCAAGGCAACAAAGCTGAAGATAAAGGCGGTAAAGCCGATCAAGATCATAAAGCTGACCAAGCTGGTAAAAAAGACAACAAAGACATGGGCGCAGCTAAAGAACAATCTGGTAACAACGGTATGAACAATTCTGGTAACAAAGCAATGCCAAAAGCTTCAACTCACGTTGTTAAACCTGGTGAAACTTTAAACGAAATCGCTAAAGCAAACAACACAACTGCTGACCAAATTGCTAAAGATAATCACTTAGCAGACAAAAATGTCATCATGCCTGGTCAAGAACTTGTGATCAACAAACCAGCAATGATGAACGAAAACAAAGATGCGAAAGCAAACAATGAAATGAAAGCTTTACCTGAAACAGGTAGCGAAAGCGATGCTGCATTATTCGGTACAACACTTGCAGGTGGATTAAGCTTAGCATTCGGTTCATTATTATTAGGCCGTAGCAGAAAATCAAACTAAGTTTCAATATTTTCCAATATTACACATCAAGAGAGAGACAACCTAGAAAATAAATAAACGGGATTAAAAAACTGTGTAGTCGTGTTTAAAAGCGCGACTGCACAGTTTATTTTTTGATATGTAAGTGTGCCTAATGGACTTAACTCGTTTATTACGACGAAAAATAGACCTGTAAAGCAATAATTATTATGATAAAATTTATTGATATTGAGAAGAACCTTTACTAAACTTGTAGACGAATGTCGGTATAGCGTGTGCTATTAAACTGACCGTTCCACAAGTTTTGGGATTGTTAATATAGAGGCTTAACGTCAATACAGCAAGTGGAATCAGACAATGCTGTTTACTAACCTCTTTTGAGTAGATAGGAGTTTTTAAATTTATGAAATTAGAACAATGGATAATTTCTTTAATAACTGGGATATTAATTTTTTTAATCGGTCTTTTTATAGGACATATGACCTTCTTACCGGCTTTATTTAATGGATTCATTGGATTTTTAGGAGTCGCAATTGTTTCAGCTCGTAGTACAAAAAAACGGAAAAAGTAAGGCGCGGTTTGAGGTTTTGAAACGATTATAAACAAGTTGCTTCTTGTTTTGATAATAAGTGTAACTATTTCGATTTTGAACCGTTCCTCTTAAAGTATTGATAAGTCCACGTAGAGCATAAAAAAATCAGACTCACCAAAGATTACAGGCTGTCGGCTGTCCTCTCGGAAAAGAAGTCATACCCTCCGAAGTTCTATCATAAAAAAGAAGCGCTAAGATGATTTTCAATTAAACATCATCTTAGCGCATTTATTTTGAGAGTTATATTCCAGACTCAATTGTGTATCGTACCAAAAATCACAACGATTTCTGTACCCGTTTTTTAATACTCACGTTCAAATACATCGATATTAACTTCTTTTGATTTTAAAGACTTGTAAATAAGTCCCCATTCTCCAAATATATTCAATCGGTCCGTATCTAAATACGCGTAGCCAAATCATTGAAAAGACCATTTGTACAGCTAAAATCGCGACACAGACTAACCCTGTTTGTGCAAAGGTTAATGTAACAAATTTGCCGACAATAATAATTAAAAATGTATTCAATAAATAATTCGTTAAAGCCATTTGACCGTAGTATTTGAGTGGGCGTAATAATTTTTTCACACCATCAAATTTTAATAAGTAGACAAACAATAATACATAGAATAGAGAAATAAAAGGCGCCGTGTAAACAATGAGATTCGAAAATGTCTCATACATCTTAACATAGGTCTCATTTGATAATGTCGATTCCACCAAATCATATGATGGCGCGACATAATAAAGATGTAAAACAACCATAGAAATAATAAAACCTATTGTAGATAACAATAATGAAATACGCAGTGCCCTCGCATGATGGTAGATCGTCTTATGAAGGTCATATTGCCCAATCGTATAGCCCAGTATAAATAGTCCCGGTATAAAAGTGATTTTGTTACCGCTGAGAACGCCTAACGCCAATAAAATCAATCCAAGGACGAGATTGATACGCTTATCTACAAATGTAAAAAGTAAAAGGGGTAAACCAACAATCGCGTAGAAAAACAATGCTTCTCCGGGTTGGAATATTTGATGTATCAAACCCAATAGTAATAGGATTAGGATTCTTCTTAAGTAAAGAAAGTACGGATTAACGTCTTTTTGTTTCGCATTGTGAAAAAAGATGTAGAAGCCGATACCAAATAATAATGAAAAGATTGAAAAGAATTTCGCTTCAACCAAAATATTTAAATATTTCATATATACAATGTCGACATTCCCTGTATGTTCAGTCACATGTATAATCGAAATAATGTTCGCAAAAATAATACCAAGTAACGCAAATCCTCTTAAATAATCTAAAACTTCAATTCTCTTTTTTGTAGGTTCCATAAAATGCTCCTTTATCAAATGTCCTGTCTCATAATATAGGTTTAAGTAGAAGCTATCATGAGACTTAGGAAGTATTTTACGAGTAAATGTAAAATGAATCCGCCTATTGTATAAACCGTCCCACAATATACCTGTTTCTGTTATTAAATAGACAAATATTTTTATTCAAAATGAATTGAGAACATTTTCACATAGTAATATACTAATTATAGATAAATAAACAGGAGGTCCTTAAGTTGACTCAAAGACAAATCGGTCTGTTATTTTATACTGGCATTATCGGCGGGCTGCTTTCCGGTATTGTAAAATTAGGTTGGGAAGTCATGTTTCCACCACGAACACCTGAAAGAAATGCGACGAATCCCCCTCAACAACTCTTACAACAATTAGGATTCAGTCACGATTTCACACATCAAACATATACATTCTCCGGCATGTCATTACCTTGGGTGAGCTTTATCGTTCACTTTAGTTTCTCCATTGTCATTGCCATTATTTATTGTTTGTTAGTTAAAAGGTACGCGTATATGGCAATGGGACAAGGGGCTGTCTTTGGTATTGTGATTTGGGGGTTATTCCACTTGATCATTATGCCGATTATGCATACCGTTCCTGCGCCTTGGGATCAACCCTTCCAAGAGCATCTTTCTGAATTATTCGGTCATATCGTTTGGATGATGACCATCGATCTCGTACGACAACTTTTTGTCTATCGCTATCAATTAGATTAAAATTAAAACCGCTCAATTGTGATAAGTGCACATCACACGAGCGGTTTTTTGAGTTCTACAATCTAACAATATTTAATTTTTACTCTTTGAATCTTTACGAAATTGATAAAAGGTATAGACGATAAAAGCAATATTGAAGACAATAATTAAAGATAACGAAATAATGAGATAATACGTTCGTGATCCATTTTGTGTCATGACTAGAGCAATCATATTAGGTAGACAAACTAAAAATAAAATGAGTGCATAGATTTTTTGTTTTAATATATAACAAATCATCGTAACCAGCATGAGCAAGACAATACCTACAATATTACTTTCCTGTTGATTCAAAGTAACAATCTTATACAATGGAAAATGATGTGCTAAAAATGTGCTCAATACGATTAAACCAAATAGCAGAATGCCTCCCATCGCTCCAAAAATGTATGTTTTTTTACTGTCACCAAATGTCAATATCAACTTCCGTATCATATATAGACCAAGTATGACAGTGATTAAAAGAGTAAAAATCGCATTTAAAATGGTACTTGCTGTTAAAGTATAAGACTGTGCAAATAAATCGGGTACTGTAAACAGTGCGAATAGAAATAAGACATAAAAGGTAATATATTTAGTCAAAAGATTGATAAAAGGCAAATGCTTTGAAAACTGGTCAGCATAGGCTTTAATCGGCGTATCAATAATTGCATGGACGTTTTCACCTTGTTGTTCAGCAGTCTCTAAATGATCTCTTAATTCTGCTTCAATTTCTTCAATATCTTCTTCCTTTTTACCTCTAAACAAAAGCTCAACTCTTAGTTTAACTAAAAAATCTTCTGACTGTTTGCTCAACATTTCTTACACCCTTCCAAAAAGATGATTCATACCTGTATTCAAATCACGCCACTTTGCTTTGAATTGTTCAAGCTCTTTTTCTCCACTTTCCGATATCGTATAATACTTCCGTTTCGGTCCACCATTATCTGATTTTCGTGTCGTCGTATGGACATATCCCTTTTTGCTAAGTCGTAATAAGACTGGGTATATACTGCCATCACTAATTTCAGGAAACTGGTTTGCCTTCAACTTTTCTAAAATCTCATAACCATAAGTTTCACCTTGCGCAATTAAACCGAGTATCGCGCCATCTAAAAGCCCCTTCATCATTTGATTCGATACTGACATGTCCATCACCTATTCCAACTATCTTATAATATAAGATAGTTGATTTCTAGAAACCCGTCAACCCTTTTATAATAAAAAATGAGTTAATGGACCTTGCTACATCACGATTCAAGCTATAAATATAATTGTCAACTCATATAATGCTATCTATCCAAACATCTGGCAAAACAAAAACATGACCGTATAACGATTTACTTCTATCCTTTTTAAACTATCGCCTATTATTCATCATTAACAAAATCAGAAATTAGCGTTACTTCACTTCTAACTGACAGAATCCAATGACTTCCGTCCCCATTGTTGTAATAAAGTCCATTTATACAGTCGAACTTTATAAAAAGGGTGTCTGTCATCAATGGCACCCTTTTTATTGGTTATATTTGTGATTTACAAAATAAAATTTTTACATTAAATCCTACTTTAAGCTGCTGTTCGTTCTCGGTTTAATTAAAACAAATTAACATAACCGGACTTATTGTCAATAGCGGTTTGAAAATGTTATCAGAATTACACAAACATCTTCTGTAAAAATCCTTTTTTTCTCTCTTTCAATAGTTCAATTTTAGCTAACTGTTTTTCAATAAATTCATCATATTTTTTTAATAGATCGCTAATTTTATACTGTTCTGATAGTGAAGGTAACTTAATTACGATACTATTTATAGAATCATTGTTTAATGTGATTCCTTTTACAGCCTGAGAACCAAAGCTACTAATATTTATATAACTTAAATAATAATATACATACTCTGTATTAACATTTTTACTTTTCCAATTAAAATGGCATATAGCTTCGTTTGTATACATAGGTTCTTTTACTATTCCTAATTTTCCTAATGTTAATTTAAAGCTCATAATTAACGTGTTTTTATCGACTTTATCATGTTTTTGAGAAGCTAAATCTGTAATACCTTTATTACCATGATACAAATACTTTTCATCCATACCGGCTATAGAAAGCCAATTTCTATTTTCATCATGCCAATAATCATTATTTTTAGTACTCGGAGTAAATCCTTTTGTAACAGAAGCTATATCTTCTATTTTTTTTATCTTCCATTCAGGATAGTCACCTTCATTTTCATCTTTAAATCGGAGTTCTTGGGAGAAAATCTTTTGCATATAGCCCTTTTTCTGTTCTTCCAACAATGCTAATTTTTGTTCTTCTAATTCGATTTGACGGTCGAGTTTACTGAAGAAATCACCTGTTTTTTGTTGTTCTTCTAACTCATCTGGTAAACTAAACTTTATTTTACTGATTTCATTAAAATTCAGTCCTTCTCTGCTACCACCACTTTGCGCCATAAATATCTTTTTTTGTCCCTTTGGTGATATTAAAAACTGTCCTATAAAATGATAGTTGTAATGTTCTTTTAACCTTATTATGCACACATGTTGATTTAAATTAGCATAACCTTTTTTTATTGTGTTCACAGCACTTCTACCAATAGAAGCACCTGTAATATTCAATAAAATATCTCCATAATAGGTTCTGCTACTTTTCATATTTTCATCTGTATTTTCATCAATATAAACCAATTCGCTTAAATCTAATATTCCATACTGTATGTTTTGACTTCTAAGAAACGGGATTCCATTGTTTAGATACACTGAACTACCACCCAATGGAGTTTTCCCACTACCTATCTTTGTTGTAGCTTCACCTAAAGTTATAATTCTCCAACTTTTCTCAAACTCAGGAAACCTTAATTCAGGCAAATTTTTTGGCTCATTAGTCATGCGTCACCACTCCCAATTCTTTGAGGTAACCTGCAATCACTTTCTCTAAAGATGCAATTTCTTCATCCACTGCTTTGATTTCTTGCTGAACCGCTTCTAAGTCAACAGGTTCTTCCTCTTCAAAAGTATCTACATATCTTGGAATATTTAAGTTATAGTCATTCTCTTTAATTTCATCTAAAGTAGCGACATGGCTGTATTTATCGAAGTCTTCACGTTTTAAGTAGGTTTCGACAATTTTATTCACATCTTCATCTGAAAGGTGGTTTTGATTCTTTCCTTTTTCAAATGATTGTGATGCATCAATAAATAAGACATTTTCATCTTTTTCACGACATTTTTTAAAAACTAATATCGCTGTAGGGATACTCGTTCCGAAAAAGAGGTTTGCTGGTAACCCAATGATTGCGTCTAAATAGTTTTTTTCTTCAATGAGATACTTTCTAATTATACCTTCTGCAGCGCCGCGGAAAAGCACACCGTGTGGCAAGACAACAGCCATTGTACCATTGTCATCCAAGTGATAAATCATATGCTGAATGAAGGCAAAGTCCGCTTTTGACTTTGGTGCTAATTTACCATAGTTACTAAAACGCTCATCATCTAAAAAGGATGGGTCTGCGCTCCATTTTGCGCTGTACGGTGGATTAGCGACAACCGCTTCAAATTTTTCTTCCAATACTGCAGGATGTTCTAATGTGTCACCATTTTCAATAGAGAAATGACTATAGTTCACATCATGTAGCAACATGTTCATTCGAGCGAGGTTGAATGTTGTGCTGTTGTATTCTTGACCATAATAATGTCTTACATTTGCTTCTCGTCCCACTCTCAATAATAAAGAGCCCGAACCACAAGTGGGGTCATAAACATTTTTCAAGTCTTGTTTATTTGCAGTGACGATTTTCGCTAATATTTTAGATACTTGTTGCGGCGTATAGAATTCTCCCGCCTTTTTACCTGCTGTTGCGGCAAATTGACCAATCAAGTATTCATAGGCGTCCCCTAACATATCAATCTCAATATCACTATGCACAAATGGTAAAGTAGATAAGTTCATCATAACTTTAGAAATTAATTTTGTACGTTCAGCATTAGTGTTCCCTAAACGTGAGGCATTCAAGTCCATATCATCAAAGAGATGATCGAAATCGTCTTCGCTCTCTTGACCTCTTGTTGAAGTTTCAATTTTACTAATGGCTTTATGTAAGTCTTCTATTTCAAATGTTTGATTCTCAATTTTTTTAATTAAAGTGCTAAATAAGTCTTGTGGTTCAATCACATAACCGATACGTTCCAATAATTCTGCTTCTAACGCTTCTTTATAATCTTCATTTTGCCATGCTTGTTCATAAGTCGTATTTTCTCCCTCAAATAAAATATCAACTTGAACTTCTGTTTTTTCAGATAAAAAGCGATAAAAGATTAAACCTAATATATAATTTCTAAACTCGCTTGCATCCATATTCCCCCGTAAATCGTTTGCAATACTCCATAATTTTTTCTGTAACTCTGCTTGCTGTTGACGTTGCTTCTCCGTAATTGACATATTAACGTTCCTCCCTAAATAAAATCGCTGTTAAATACGTATCCATAAGATGTTCTCTTTTCGCTTTTAGATATTTTAATCTCAATCTGCTGTGTGCTAAATCACCAATTTGCTTTTGTTGTTCCATGCTAGGTAATGGGATTTCTAGCGCTTGTAACTGCTTATGCGTCATTTTCTTAATCATACTGCCACCTTGTTGATAAAGCTTGATTTGTTTCAAGGCTTTCGGTGAATGATTTAACCAATACACGAGATAGCGTGGATATACTTTTTCTCTATCTACTTCAATATGTGTATAGTTATACGGTAAGATTGCCCCTGAATACTTTGAGCTCACAATAACGCTTTCACCCGTAATCATATTAAAAACGATTTGCCCTGCCGTAATACATTTGGCATTATGATCTTCTTTCAATGTGATTGTTTTCGGTTCCGTTTGTTCAATGCGATACTTACCTAAATCCGTGTCCATCATGTTTTGGTCATAAATCATTATAGGTGTTCCAAACGCCTCATCAACAGGGTTTAAGCGGTTGAGAATTGTCCCGCTATGGTATCTAATTAATGGATTAATCGCGCTCATCTCCTTGAAGTTTTGTTCTACTACAATGAGTATACAACCAAAAACAACTGTAGTAAAGAAAAACTACAGTTGTTTTCAAAATTTATTCTGTACTGCCGTATTTTTGTACGGTTTCCATGACGAAGCTCTTGATTTTATTTGCTGTTTTCGTTTTTGCTAAAAATCCATCTTGATTTTCCAAGCCTTTATCAATGGTATTTTTATTAATGCTTCCACTATATTCATACTCTTCGATAATGTGACCTAACAATTGAGAAGGATAGGCTTTATCTTCCGCAAATGCTTCAATTTCTTTATACTTTTCTGCTTCTTCATATTGATAGTAAGCCTCATTCACATCCGTGCCTTCTTTTAGTGTTGGAACGACTTTGTCTAAGAATTGACGGATTAAGTCCGCTTTTAGTCTTAATTGTTCATCATCTGCACGATCCAATAGTTGGTGAATTTGTTTACGATTACGATTTTGTTCAGCCTTATCTTGAAGCTCAATTTGACCGATTAAGTTCATAATATATTGCACATTGATTAAATCATTTCTGAGAATTTCTACCTTAAAGTCAATATCTCCAAGAATAGAGACACCCTCTGTCTCTTCTTTGTTGCTTTTTACTACTTTTTCATACAAATTTAAATATTTACTCTTATAATCTTCAAAGGTTTGTTCACTAATTCCCACTTGTTCTTGTGTAAATTCAAATTCTTCAAACGTTTTTAACTTTAACAACAAGCTTGCCAACGCTCTAAATATCAATACAAACTCTTTTTGGTCATCTTCTCGATCTAACTTGTCTACATCAGCTGGTGTGATGACAAGCGCAAATAATTGTTTCAATACTTCTTTAAAGTCATCTAAATATTCTTCAAATGAACCACTCAGTACAGTATCGGTATTGTCAGTTTGTGAAAAAATTTCTATCGCTTGATCTGTTTCAGCTTTCAAGTCACGATAACATACAATATTCCCATAAGGTTTTGTTTCTTTTTCAACACGATTCGTTCTTGAATAAGCTTGAATCAAATTGTGATATTTTAGGTTTTTATCAACATAAAGCGTATTCAATTTTTTACTATCAAATCCTGTTAAAAACATGTCAACAACGATAAGAATGTCTATTTTTTCTCCAGGTATCACTTTCTTCATCTTTTTAGAGACATCAGAGAAAAAGCCATCAAAATAATCCGTATTAAAGTTTGTCCCAAACATTGCATTATAGTCTACCATGACGCGATCTAACATTTCTCTTGAATGTACAAAATCTTCTTGTTCATTTGAATCCTCGTTGGGACGAAATGTAAAAATTGTTGTGACATTTAAATCATGCTTGCCTGCTTCTTTCGCTTTTTTAAAGGCTTCGTAATAAGCGATTGCCATTGGGATACTTTGTACCGTTAGCATTGAAGTATAATGACCATCTCTCGTTTTCTTAGCATAGTTTTCAATGATATGCTCTGTAATTTTACTGATTCTTTCTTCAGCCATCCACACTTCTTTTTCATTGATTTTATTGACATATTCTTCTTTTAAGTCTTTTTTAGGGTCGAAGGTGCGTGCATAATCTACAGAAAAGCCCAGAACATTACCATCTCTTATCGCATCTTTAATTAAGTAATGATGTAAACATTTGTCAAAGATGTCCGCAGTGGCACGCCCATCTTGACTCTTATTCTCCTCAAAACGAGGTGTGCCAGTAAAACCAAAGTATTGTGCATTTTTAAAATGTCGCTTAACTAAGCGATGCTTGTCGCCAAATTGGCTTCGGTGACATTCATCAATAATAAAGATCACTTTGTCATGCTCGTACTGGTTCATGACCGGATGATTCGATTTAATCGCATGGACCATTTTTTGAATAGTTGTCACGATTAAAGGTAACGTGGCGTCTCCTAGTTGCTTTAACAATTTACGCGTACTGTCTGTTAAGTCAACAGAATCTTCTTGGAACTTGTTAAATTCGGCTAGGGTTTGACTATCTAAATCTTTTCGGTCTACTAAAAAGATCACTTTCTTAATGCCTTCTTGTTGTGACAAGATTTGACTTGCTTTAAAAGAAGTTAACGTTTTTCCGCTTCCTGTCGTATGCCAAATAAAACCATTGTTATTGGTTTCAAGCGAACGCTCTATCAATTTTTCTACTGCATACACTTGATATGGACGTAGAGCCAGCAAAATTTTATCCGTCTCATTAACAATCATATAACGACTAATCATTTTAGCGAGATGGCACGGCTCTAAAAAGTCCTCGATAAAACTTTTTAAATAGTTAATCCGCTCATTTTTTTCATTACTCCAGTAGAACATATGACTCTTCAATATTGTTAAATCACTATTCGCATAGTAGCGCGTTTCCATCTTGTTACTAATCACAAACAGTTGGATATATCTAAATAAACCTGTAAAATTTTGCTTACGATAACGCTCCACTTGATTAAATGCCTCCGAAATAGCCACACCACTACGTTTAAGTTCGATTTGAACTAACGGCAAACCATTAATCAAAATTGTCACATCATATCGACTTTTATAAGTATCTTTCACACTCACTTGATTTGTGACTTGAAATTTATTTTGGCACCATTTATTTTGATCAAGGAAACTTAAATAAACAACCGTTTCATCGTCTCGTTTGAGTACATACTTATCCCTTAAAATAACTGCACTATCAAACACAGACTTGCCATTAATATCTGTAATTAAGCGATCAAACTCACTATCAGTTAATGGCTGATGATTAAGTGCTTTTATATGACGTTCATTAATGATTGCTCTAAAATTTTGTAACATTTCATCGTGTGTATGAATATTTAATTGTTCATACCCCATCTGAGTTAACTGTTTTAATACATCGTTTTCTAACGCAAATTCACTTTGATATGCCATTTACCATCAAACCCTCTCTACTTAAAACCTGACTTCATTTTTTATACAACAAATACACGCCAACAACAAAGAGGATAAACATCAAAACATGTCCTAATAGACGTGCAAAAACATACAATAATATCATAACGATTGCGCATCCAATTAACGAAGACATTGCAAGAATAAATCATGGCCCCGCCACAAATGGCATTTGGTCACTATCCCCACCATAGTAATGTCGATCGAAAAATGTTTTAATCGGCGCTCTGACTAAAAAGATACAAAGCATTAAAGCATATATTGTTACCCCAAATGCGATGAAATAGCTAGTAGGGATGGACACAATAATGTACGAAAGACTTTTAACAAATTCAAATAATGCTTCCATCTTGTATCTCCAAAATGATTTATTTTCTAATTTCGTACGATGACTTTCATAATAAGTAAACGCTTTATTTTAAATTATAGCGTAAAACACATTATTTGTGTCATTTCCTTTCATTTTACGTTTTGAGAGAGCGCCTATTCCAACTGGAGAAAAGAAATCATAATAAGTAACGTTATGATAATATCGTACATCTTTTATCACACTTTTAGCACTTTGAGTTAAGAGAAAAGATGTGGTTTTTGTGGATGGCATTTCTAAAAAAAGATAGACATCAAAAAGGCTTGTCACCTAAAAAAAACAGGTAACAAACCTTTAACTTGATAGCTTACAAAAGTTTTTTTCTAATATTTCGGCATAGCCATATTTTTTTACATATGATTATAATGATATTTCACCAAATCAAAGAATTGATGCATATCATAGCCCCATCTTGCATAATACGCTATCGGGTCAACGTGTGTCGTACCACCCCAGTATTTTCTGACTGCATTGTGGCTAATGACTGAACCTACGCCTTCTTGATCGTCAGCTAGCGTTGGTGTTAAATGATTTTGTTTTAACATATACGCTGCGAGCCACGCTTGGTTATTGACCGATCTTGCAAAATCATCAAAAGTGTACATTCTAACGACTTCAATTTGGTAAAAATAGGGGTTGGCTTGTTTGCCTGCACCCCAGACGTAATATTCTGATGGTGCGGTAAGATGAATTTCATTATTGTCTACAAAGGCATGTACAAACGCTCTGTAGTATGTCGCGTACATTCGATCGACCCATTGTTGAAGTGTCCGGTTATCTTCACCGACTTCATGAATGACCACCCCCATATAAGTTCCATATCGATATGGTAAATGGGGTAAAGTATTCATTCTTGGGTCTTTCACAATTTTTGAGTGTGGAAGATGATGTTCTATGATATATTGATTAACATTGGGGTAATCAAGAGGAGGCAACGTGCGATTCTGTTGGTCTTGATGAGCGGTTTCAGTTCCAGGTGCATTGTTTTCAGTCGAATTTTGACTCGGACTGTCATGCTCATCATGATTCATTAACATCATTGTTGGTACAGTTTGAGCAAGTGTAGAAGAAGGCAACGGTCTGGAAAATAAACTTCTGGCATAAGTTGTAGGGGCAAAAACCATTGGCATGAGCAACAATGTGAGAGACGTCGATAACACAGAAAACATTTTCAGCATAAATCCCACTCCTTCATATTCTTTTTTAATAATTAATAAATCATATAACATATTTATATTAACTATATTACGTAAAAACAGTATAAAGTCAAGTTTTTTGTTATTAAAAAATTGTGATTTTTATGTATGTCTCAATACTCAGTGCCCTGAGTTTAAAGATGCCAATATCTGATTCAAAGCGCTCTCTAATTGCTCAACACCCTTTTTGATCTTTTTGATTTCACCATGTACTTCGAAATCTGTAGAAATATTATCCCACGAAACATCATAGAGCGGATTTTCATATTTGTATTATCAATAAACAGCCACACTTCACACTTTTATACATATGATAAAAGTGCAAAATGTGACTGCTTCAGTATCCGAAATGATTTAAGGTGTTTCAATGTGTGAAACTGCCCGGATGATCCATATAAGATGACGCCAGTAATGTCTCAAGATCGACTTCAATCATTGGCGTTTGTGTACATGGCTTTGTTTGGCACAGTTGTATCATCAACGTGTCTTTAATCTGTGTTTGAAATGCGATAGGTTGCCCATGGTAATAAAGGGGTTCTAATACATTATTTGTCGCAACACCTTCAGATAGGCCTTTGCCAGTTAGCTTCGCATAGGCTTCTTTTTGTGTCCAAATCATATAAAATTGTGTTTCGTTATCTATCCAGTGTGCTTCTTCTTTAGTAAATTGTATTTTCAATCGTTGCCATTCAATCGGACTGAGATTTTCAATATCCAATCCGATCTCACTTTGATCAAATGCACAAGCGACATAGTTCCCACTATACGATAGGCTGATGAATACCGGCTGAGGTGAGTCAATATAAGGCTTGCCGTAAGTGCCAAATTTAAACTGCCAATCTAAAGATTCAAGCTGATACATTTTTCTTAATCCGTAATGCACGAGTAGTTCACCCACACGATGCTGATTCTCATTGCTTTTATAGTGGTGTTTCGTATGATTTCTTTTAAACAGATATTGTTTATGAGCAAGTTGCTTCGTCATAGCGTTTGTCATCTTTTCTAAGTTAACAATGAATATCATTGCATTTCACCTACTTAAATGTGTCGTTCAGTCTTTGTTGCCAACGGGCTAACCATGCTTCTGATAGTTCTGACCAACTTAAATCCAGTTCTTTCATCACAGACAGTGTAAAATCTTGCGTGATGATGGCAGGTTTCAGCTTATCATCGTGATGCATTAACCCCACCCAAGCATAATAGCCCGCATCATGTACATATTGCTCAAATGTTGCGTCATCCACCACTTTAATTGTGCGATTTGTCAGCTTTTCGAGCATCGATTGCATGGTATATTCATGGTGGTTCGTAATATGAAATGTATTGTAAGTGCTTTGTTGGATCTCCGCGAACTGAATAATCATCTGTGCTGCTTCATCCACAAACGAAAATGAAATCGGTGTTTGTGCGGCTGATATACCAATCTTATCGAGCTGAAGCAAGTCATGCATGACGATAGAAAAACGATTCGTCCGCATATTTTTCATTGTGATGTTGCCGTGTCGACTGCTTGTTAAGTTCCCTACACGCATGATTTTGACCTTTAATCCTTGTCGCATGGCTTCTAACACTTCGAGCTCGGCATAAAATTTACTTCGTGCATAAGGCGATGTTATCCGTTGGTCTTTAAAAATCGTTGTTTCTGAGAATTGCGTGTCTTCTTGTTCTTCTGAAAAGTCACCTGCCACGCTCAATGTAGAAATGTAAATCAACTGGGCTTGTGCTCGCTTGGCCAAGGCGATCAGGTCCACAGTACTTTTCACATTCGCTTCATAAAATTCATCATCTTCGCCAAAATGATCTGTTCGCGCTGCTGCATGAATGATCGTGTCTATAGATGTCGCTAACTGTGTGAAATCTTGGTTTGTGTCGCCATGTATGATGTCAACATTGCGCATCATTTTTTCACGCGTCGATGAATCAAAATAATAACTTAAATTGTCGATTAAGCGTTCACGGGCTTGTAATTCGCTTTCTGCACGAATGAGACAATGTACACGTTGGTAACGCTCAGTCAGTTCATAAAGTAAATAAGCACCTAAGAATCCTGTTGCACCTGTTAGTAATACTGTTCCTAAAGATTGTTGTGACACTTCTGACAAAGGCGTTTGGTTCGTCGCAATCATCGTTTGTAAGACATCTATATTTCCCGGGACATCTAACTGGGTCGGTTCATTTTGAGCAACAAGTGCGCGTATCGTTTTATATTGATAGATATCTTGCATGTCCATGTCGATACCTTTATTTTTAAGCAACATCACTACTTTCATCGTCGCAATTGAGTTGCCACCAAGTTCAAAGAAATCATTATCTATGCCGATAGGTGTCACATTGAGCACCTGTTCAAATACATCCACCAACTGTTGTTCCGTTTGATTTCTCGGCATTGTAACAGCGCGATCTAGTTGTGAATGAACATCGGGTAAAGCTTTAACATCTAATTTGCCATTCGGTGTTAAAGGGAGTTCCTCTAACCGTATGAATATTTGAGGTACCATATACTGTGGCAATTGTGCAGTTAAAGCGTAACGTAATGCATCGGATTGATCTTTTTCAGCGACATAGTAACCGACTAATTGCGCATGTTCATGCGTCCGATCAACTTTTACAACACTGTCTAAAATACCATCCACACGATTCATTTGATTCGTAATTTCTTCTAATTCAATACGGTAACCGTTAATCTTTTCTTGTTGATCGATGCGACCTAAAAACTCAATCTCACCGTTGTTTAAATAGCGTGCTAAATCACCCGTGCGATATAATTGACCGTCACCCCAAGGATTCGGAATAAAGGCTTGTGCATTGACTTCAGGACGGTTTAAATAACCTTTCGCTAAGCTGTCACCCGCAATACATAACTCTCCAGGTATCCCTACACCACAGAGTCGTCCTTCCGACACGATATACACCTGTATATTAGGGAGTGGTCGCCCTATCGGTACACGTTGCAATGCAGACTGACCGTCGTCAATCCATGCCGTTGTAATCACTGTCGATTCGGTTGGACCATACGCATTGGCGTACATCTCACAATGCGGTCGAACCCTTTCAACAAGTTCTGGTGTACTCACAGAGCCCCCCGTAATCAAACAACGTAAATGATAATCCGTCATCATCATGCACAGTTGTGCCGGTATCAAAGCGACAGTGACATGTTGTGTGCGGAGACATTGTTCTAAAGCGAAAATATCCTTTCTTTCTTGTTCAGAAGCAATCACCAAAGGACATGAATTGAATAATGCACAATAAATTTCCATCACAGAGGCATCAAAGACAATATTAGCGTATTGTAATATGACATCATCAGACGTGAGTTTTATGTTTTGCGACCAACCTGTCACTAAGTTCATTACATTATGATGTGTGATTTGTACGCCTTTCGGTTGACCTGTCGTTCCAGATGTATAAATCATATACAATACATCGTTAGCTTCTACGTGTTCACTTGATTGAATCACTTGCGCATCATCTTCTTGTGTGACACAACTTCTTACATCTAAAGTAGCCGCCGTTGTGAAACGTGGTGGCACATTCGTCAAGATATGTTTGACTTGCGCATCCTTCAAAATAAATTCAATTCGCGTTTTTGGATAATCTGTATCAATCGGGACATAAGGACAGCCGAGCAACGCTGCCGCTATCATGCTTTCAATCATTTCTGGTCCCCGCGTCATGAGAAGCGCCACACGGTCTCCTTTACGGCATCCTTGTTCGTATAAGTGTCGCGCAATGGCTAATGCACGCTGATATAACATTTGCATCGAATGATGTTGGTTTCCAAAAATCATTGCTGTGGCCTCAGGTGCTTGTAGCGCCAACTGTTTAATCCGATTGCCGACGGTCTCCTGTTCAGGATATGCCATTGGTTGCGGTGTCACATGTGCTTCAACCCACTGATGCATGTCGAGCTTCGCAATTGGGAGTTCACCAATGCGTAACGCTGTTCGATCCAATATCGCTTGGATCATCACTTCAAATTGGTCACACATATGTTGGATCGTTTCTTTATGAAAAAGATCTGTCCGATATTCAATGTTCCAAGCAAATTGATGATTATCTTCTTCAATAATAAAAGACAAATCAAACTTCGCCGTTGTACTTTTCGGATGTTGATGTATAAGACGACTATGACCAAAGTGTGCATGATGTGCTTCATTATTTTGACGAATGACGATGACATCAAAAAATGGATGTCGGGATGCATCACGTTGCGCGATTAAATCATCAACTAATACAGAAAATGGGTAATCTTGATGCGCATAAGCTGCTAAACTCATCGTTTTCATTTCATCTAAAAATGTGAGCCAAGGTTTATTGCGTGTCGGTTGACCTTTGAACACGACACTATTCGCGAACATCCCTAACATGCGCTCTGTATCTGGATGTGTCCGCGCACTCATCACACTTCCTAACACAATCTCCTCTTGACGACTGTATTGGCTTAATAAAACCATAATGACACTCATAAAAAACATAAAGTCAGTAACATCGTGTTGTTGAACATACTGTTTAATTTTTTGACTCAAGTCTTCATCTAACTGCCATTGATACATCTCCCCCTTAGTTGATTTGACGTGAGGTCTTGGATAATCCAGTGGAAGCTCTAACGTCGGGGGTGTTTCTTTTAATAATTCATGCCAATAGGTTTGATGGTTCGTCATCTCACGTTGATTGCTCCATGCACTATAATCTTTGTATTGGTGTGTCGTAGTAGGTAGTGGTTTGTCTTGATAAAGTTGATTCAACTCATCTAATATAATTGTTTGACTCATCCCATCATTGACACTATGATGTGTATCCATAAATAAAAAATCATCTTCTGGCGTTTGAATATAACGTATACGTAAAAGCCGGTCATTTTCTAAATCAAACGGCTGCATCATGCATTCTACCAATACTTGAGGGTCGTGCTCCTCTAATGTCACCACCTCAAAATCAGGGATATGACAGTCTTGAATATATTGATATACTTGCTGATTGTCCATTCCAAATTGCGTTCTTAAAATTTCATGCCGTTCAATCAATTGGCTCACCGCATGGCGTAATTTCTCTATATCTAAAGGTGCGCTCAATCGCCAAATAAATGGGACGTTATAAACCGTATCATCTGGATCTAGCTGCCATAAGAAATACATCCCCCTTTGCGCTGCACTCGCAGGATAAGCCTGCTGATTCGATGTGACGATAGGCATCGTTTCTGTCTGTGATTCTGACATCCCTTCTAATCGTTCTGACAATGAGGCCACCGTCGGATATTTCATCAAATCAGCTACTGTCATGGGCTTATGCCATTCACGCTCAATCCGGTTCACGACTAGGGTAGCCTTTAACGAATGCCCGCCTAATTCAAAAAAGTGATCATGAATGTCCACGCGTTCAATATGCAAAACCTCTTCAAAGATATGGCATAAAACTTGTTCCATTTCATTTCGTGGTGCTTCATAATGACTTTGAAGTCGGGTTTCAGGATCGGGTAATGCCTGCGTATTTAACTTTCCATTGACCGTCATCGGTATTTGATCAATACGTTGGAAAGACAATGGCACCATATAACTCGGCATTTGTGCAGAGAGCGTGGTTGTCATCGTTTGATTTGAGATTTCTTGTTCCCCTTCATAAAATGCATAGAGTTGTTTATCTCCCTCTACTTCTCGCGTCACGACAACCGCTTTATTAACGCCATGGATACGCTCGATAGCACGTTCAATTTCTGTTAATTCAATGCGAAATCCTCTTATTTTAACTTGTTTATCTAAACGTCCTAAATAATCGATTTCACCATCAGGTTGTAAACGAACCAAGTCTCCAGTACGATATAATTTCCCAGTACCAAATGGATGGTCGATAAAACGTGAGGCCGTTAATTCAGGGCGATTGAGATACCCTTTCGCCAAACCTGCCCCTCCAATACATAATTCACCTGGGACGCCGATACCACAACGCTGAGTGCCTTGTAAAATATAAATGTCCGTCTCTCGTATCGGCTTTCCAATCGGTATACGTGCAGGAATCGTTTCAGGCATCGTATAGGTCGTCGTAAAGGTTGTACTTTCCGTAGGTCCGTAACCATTAATGATTTGAGGGTGATGTGGCCGCTGATGTAAGAGCTCGACCCACTTCCGCGTCAGCGCTTCACCCCCAACTAATAAATAGGAGAGCGGTTCAAGTGCCTCAACATGCGTACTCACAGTCGCATTAAAGAGCGATGCTGTTAGCCACATCGTATTAATCTCATACTTCTGGATTGCTTGTTCGAGCGCTTTTGGATTTAACAATTGGTCTTTTGACAAGACGACCAGTTCACCCCCATTTAATAATGCACCATAAATTTCAAATGTCACCGCATCAAACGCAATGGTTCCAGATAATAAAATTTTTGTTGCTTCATTTAATGGGACATAATCCACGCCTTTAACAAGACGATCAACACTCTGATGCATAATACGTGTTCCTTTAGGTTGACCTGTTGTTCCAGACGTGTAAATCACATACACATCATCATCACAATGATTAACGACAGGTACTGTAGCGTCACTTCCAACCTGCAAATCTTTCAAAAGCACAGTTGGCGCCGTCGTATCAAAATCGACCTGATGTAACACGAATAAAGCAGGTTGCACATCTTCTAATATATATTGAATCCGTGCTTCAGGATAATCCGGATCAATCGGGACATAAGCAGCCCCCGATTTCACAATACCTAAAACCGCTACAATCATCTCCATACTACGCTCCGCCATCACCGCGATATAGTCATTGGGCTTCACCCCACGTGCACGTATTTGACGTGCAACTTGATTCGTCAGACGATCAAGTTGTGCATACGTGATGCTGTCATTTTCAAATCTGACTGCTACTTTATCAGGATGACGTTGGACTTGTTCGGCAAACAACTCAGGTACAGTCGCAAAAATATCAGATTCTGTTCTCAACAGTTGTTGTAATATCGCCTCGTCCTGCGCTGTCGTCATTAACGAAAATGAATTCATTGGCACTTCTGGACGCGTCGCACCTTGGAGACATAAATGACGTATCAAATTCGCATACGTTTCAATTGTTAAATCATCATACTGATCGCGGTTATATAACATCTTTACGACATAGCCATCCTCGACTTCTTGAACATATACATCGAGTGCCGCTTCGGTCTCAATCGGTTTTAAGCGCTCAGCTTTACAAACTTCGCCTGCAATTTCAAACGTATAGTGAATAGGCTCTGAATGAATTAACGTTTCAAACGGAAAGCCTGTATGCGCCTCAATTAAATCTGTTAAATGCAGTACCTCTTCATTAACAATCGTGTTAATTTGACTGGAAAGCCGTGTCTTGAACTGTTGATAAGAAAGTGTGCGATCAACATGAAAATTGCCAGGTAAAATTCGTATACGTGGCCCAATCGCATCACCTTGGTCAAAAGACGGCGTCCGCATCGTCGTTAAACCGACGTGTACATCATCACTACGTCCTATAAAATGATTCGCGAGTATAATACTGCTATAAATATCATCAAGATTCACCTTATCATGTTGAATCTTAACCGTTTGCCATTGTGTATGATTTTCATTCGTTAAACTTTGAACAGGCATATAAGCATGGTAGGTATCTTGTACAACTTGCTGGCTTTGCCATTGTTGAAGTTGCATCTTAAACGAAGGCAATCGACGTAATTGATGCATTTGTTGGATCAATTCACTAAAGCTCGGCGTCAAAGTAATCGATTGAAAAGGGTTTTCATAATAGTGACTCAGTTGACTTAAAAAAATAGGCATCGAAGCTTCATCAAAAATAAGAGGACTTACATTGAATTGAAGTAGCATACAATCGGTCAAACAAATAATTTTGAAGGCAAAAAGCGGGGCAGTTGTAGGAATCGTCGTATCAAATGCGTTGTGTTCCAAATCAACCTCGAAATTTAAATCTGACAAGGCACGCGCTTCATGAACCACCTCAATAAATGGCGCAAATTGACGAATCCGATATTTCAACTCACCTTCTACATACGTAAAAGACGCCCTAAGTAATGATTGAGTTTGTACTAACTGTGTCAACGCATATAGTAAGCGTTGAATATCCAAACTCTTCGGTAAGTGCACCACATAGGAATGTGGCGGTGTAGATGGATCTCGATTAAATAAAACTGACTCATATTGTTGTGTCATTGATTCATTTTCATAAAGCCTCATAAAAGTCCCTTCTTTCTCAGATGTGTTAAATTATAATTTTTATTACATTGATATCATAAAAACTTTATGCCAAATTTACAACTCAAAATAAATAATTTTATATAACTTTAATATAAATGAAAAATAAAATTAAAATTCTATACACAAATATGACATAAATCTGATTTCGACTTCTGACTTTTATCACACTTTAAACCCTACCTAACCTCAGACAAATCGTTTCAAACGCTGCAATATCAACCTCGTCATCCCCTTTTTTTACGGGGTTCTATTTGATTTTATACACTATTGTTATCTAATGATTCTACTTTGTATAAAAAAACCGTCATCAATTTTCTAGATAAAGATTAAAACCAAAATTAATTACGTTACGAAAAGTTTATTTATCTTTTTTCTGAAAAGTGTTCTTTTTCAATCTATAATATCCTTTCGTGATAATGGTATGAATCAATACCCTTCAGAATAAAAACGCCACCCATACTCTCTTTGCAAATCAGTTAGATAATCCACATACCATTGTAAAAACATTATAGAAATCATTACGCCACTATAGATAATTAGACTATATATATGAATGATGAGTCACTAACAATAATTGGTATATTAGGAAGATATTTTGATTCAAATGTATATATGGTTTTAAATCGATGTTACAGATAGATTTAACGTAGTACCACCTAGATTAACAAATAGGTTAAACAGCTTTAATAGAAATGATATTTCATCAATTATAACAATTTAAAGAAATTTCGTTGCATTAAATAAATTAAAAGTTTATAATTGACTTATCATTATGTAAGGGCTTTCATTTAAGGGTGAGTGTTTTAAAAAATATGTATAATGTTGGAGGAAAAGGTCATGTTCGGGTTCTCAGTATTTTTAAACCAACCACTATCTACTGAAATAAAACAATACATTGAAAAGATGGCAACCTCTGGGTTCACAGGTGTTTTCACATCCCTACATATACCAGAAGACAATAATACTCATTATCACAAATTACTAATTGAATTAGGTAATATTACCAAATCGTTAAACTTAGATTTAATGGTTGATATATCTAGCTCATCATTACAAAATGCTGGTTTTTCTGTAAATAGGATTAATGAATTACAATCAATAGGTGTAACAGGGTTACGTGCGGACGACAATATCAGTATTAAAAGTATAGCTCAGTTATCCAATAAAATAACGATTGCGTTAAATGCTTCAACCATTACTTCAAATGACATTCAAGAACTGAAATTAGCTAATGCTAACTTTGATCGGTTAGAAGCTTGGCATAATTACTATCCTCGATCAGAAACAGGGTTAGATGAAGAGTGGTATCGTAAAAAAACAAAATGGTTAAAAACTTTGGGGCTTAAGACTCAAGCATTTGTTCCTGGTAACAATAACTTACGTGGTCCACTTTATCAAGGTCTACCAACATTAGAAAAGCATCGTAACTATCATCCATTAGCTGCCTCTCTCGACTTGTTATCCGAAACAGATAAAATTTTTATAGGTGATCCTGGTCTTTCTGACTCTGTATTAAATCAATTTGCTAACTACATACAGAAAAATAATATTTTATTGCATGTAGATTCATTTAGTAATCAAATCGATTTTGCTTTAGGAGAACACACAAATCGCCTTGATGAAGCAAGAGATGTAATTCGTAGCGCATATTCTCGAAAGAAAAAAATTACGAACATTCAACCTTTACTTAATATAAAGCGTGATACGGGATCAGTAACAATTGATAATTCAAAGTATTTAAGATATATGGGGGAAATTCAAATTACTAAATACTCATTACCAGCAGATGAAAAAGTAAATGTAGTTGGTCAAGTAAGTCAAAATGATCAGCATTTAATTCAATTTATCAAAGGTGGTCAGAAATTTACCTTAATAAAAAATGATATCGAAAGCGAGGATGAAAATGATTAATTTAGATAATTTAACAACTGAACATAGAAATGAAAACAGCTACAATCTAGATGAAATGAGTTTAGGTCTAGCGTTAAAAAAAATGAATCAGGAAGATCAAAAAGTGGCACTAGCTATTTCTGAACAATTAACTCAAATTGAAAAATTGATAGATGCAGCAACGGAAAATCTCAAAAAAGGCGGACGCTTAATATATATGGGTGCCGGCACTAGTGGTCGTTTAGGTGTATTAGATGCAGTAGAATGTGTGCCAACTTTTGGAGCGGACACAGACATGATAATAGGCCTAATTGCTGGTGGTAATAAAGCAATGATCTCTGCTATAGAAGGTATTGAAGATGATATAGACCAAGGTAAAAAAGATTTAATGAGTCTTCGTCTAACAAAAAACGATATGGTCATTGGAGTTACAGCAAGTGGCCGGACCCCCTACGTTATTGGTGGAATAAATTATGCTCAATCTATAGGAGCTCAAACTGGCTCTTTATCATGCAATAAAAATTCAGAAATAAGTATGATTGCAAATTTCCCAATCGAAGTTGACTGTGGGCCAGAATTTTTAACTGGATCAACACGTTTGAAATCAGGAACTGCTCAAAAAATGGTTCTTAATATGATTTCTACTGTTAGTATGATTGGAATAGGAAAAGTGTATAAAAATCTAATGGTTGATGTAAAGCCAACAAATAGAAAATTAATAGAGCGTTCTAAAAGAATTATTATGCAAGCAACGGAAGTCAATTATGTCACAGCAACACGTTACTTTGAAGAAGCTAATCAAAATGTAAAATTAGCAATTGTTATGATTTTGACAAACAGTAACAAAGAAGAAGCAACGAAAAAATTAGTCAAAGCAGACGGGTTTATCAGAAGAACTATTTGAACAAGGGGTGTATCAAATGGGAAAAGAAGAATTGACATTAAATGAACTTGCCAAAGAAATATATGCAGGTGCCGGGGGATTAGAAAATGTTCAAACTGTTAATCATTGTATGACTCGTATACGCATGAATATATATGATAACCATAAAGTTGATCAAAGAAAGCTAAAAAGTATACCTGGTGTATTAGGTGTCATATTTGATGAACAATTACAAGTCATTATAGGTCCAGGAAAGGTTACTAAAGTAGCTAATGAAATGGTTAGTTTGGCTGGTGTAGACCTAGGAGAAAATATCAACAAAAGTTCTGGAAAAGAAAGAGTTAATGCTAACGCAGCTAAAATGAAAGCAGCTCAAAAAGCTAAGCAAAAAAATTCTCCGTTGAGGTCTATTTTAAAAGATATATCAAACATCTTTGTGCCGATGATTCCTGCGTTTGTGGGTTCAGGTTTAATAGCTGGGATTGCCGCAGTGATGAATAATTTGATTACTGCAGGAACATTAAGTGCGACAACTTGGCAACAGTTTGTAGATATCTTGAATATTCTTAAGAATGGTATGTTTGCATATTTAGTCATTTACACAGGGATAAATGCAGCGAAAGTTTTTGGAGCTAACCAGACTCTTGGTGGGGTTATTGGAGCAGTAGTAACACTTACAGGTATGAATGTCGATAAACCCATTAAAAACCTTATTACTGGTGATGCATTAACGGCAGGACAAGGTGGAATTATTGGTGTTATATTTGCCATCTGGTTGTTATCAATAATTGAAAAGAAATTGCATAAAATTATTCCCGATTCTGTTGATATTATCTTCACACCTACACTTTCCCTATTAATAGTAGGTTTACTTGAAATTTTCTTGATTATGCCATTAGCTGGCTTGATTTCAAATGTTTTAGTAGGCGGTATCAACTGGGTACTATCTGTAGGAGGACCTTTTTCAGGTTTTGTATTAGGCTCCCTATTTTTACCAATGGTTATGTTTGGATTACATCAAATTTTAACACCTATTCATATTCAAATGATTAATGAAACAGGTATGACATTATTACTTCCTATTCTAGCAATGGCCGGCGCAGGACAAGTTGGAGCAGCAATTGCTTTATGGGTTAAACTACGTAAAGATACAGAATTAACTGAAATGATAAAAGGGGCCTTACCAGTCGGTGTTTTAGGAATTGGGGAGCCATTGATATATGGAGTAACATTACCGTTGGGGCGTCCATTTATTACTGCTTGTATTGGCGGAGGCATCGGGGGCGCAGTTATAGGTGCTATTGGGGGTATTGGTTCAATTGCAATAGGACCTTCTGGTATTGCACTTATTCCATTGATTTCTAATAACCACTGGATAGGTTATATATTGGGATTGATATCTGCTTACATTGGGGGATTTATAGTAACTTATTTTTTAGGCATACCCAAAGATAAACTACTGGAACAATCACCAATCGACAGTAAGATAAGTACAGTGGCAGTTAATCAGGTTAAAGATAATAAAACTGATAATAAAATTAGCAAGCAGGAAACTGAATTTTTTAATGCTGTAACAACAGGTTCTCTTCATCCTTTAGAGGAATCAACAGATCCTGTTTTTAGCAAGAGAATGATGGGTGAAGGGTATTTCATTATACCTACAGATGAGGAAATTTTTTCGCCCGTAAGCGGTACAATATCAACTATTTTCCCCACTAAACATGCAATCGGTATTACTACTGACAATGGATTAGAGGTATTGTTACATATGGGGGTTAATACTGTAGAATTAAATGGTTTACCTTTTGACGTTTTTATTACAGAAGGTCAAAAGGTAACAACAGATTCTAAAATAGCGAAGCTCGATTTAAGAGCCATTAAAACTGCTAATAAAGATACATCAATCATGGTTGTAATTACAAATATGGAGAAAGTAGATTCTTATAAATTAGAAAGTTGTGGGAGCGTCACTCCGACAGATACTGTTTTTAGTGTTACAACTCATTAAATCAATTAAGGGGCTAATCCCCCTTAATTGATTTAATATTTTAACACTTTTTTCTTACTTCTACATTTTTGCAATTTATTAATTAAATTCTCAATAATCCTTTAAAAATACTTTTTTCTATATTCTTCAACAATAGAACGCGTTGTATATATTTTCTCAGCATTTTCTCGATTCCGGCTAATATAAACGTAAAATAATAGGTCAACAGTAATAAATTGTGCCAAAATAGAATCCGTTGCCGCACTACGATAAATCGATTCCATTGGTCTTGAAGTTTGTAAGTTAACGTCAGCAAGTTTAGACAAAGGATTTTGTCCAAACTGCGTTAATGTAATAATAGGAATATTTAAATCCTTGGCCGTTTCAGCAAGTGAAATTAATTCAGAAGTCAAACCCGAATTTGAAACTAGCCAAATCACACAGTCTTTCTGATGTAAAATGAGCTGTGGTAAAACAGTATTATAATCCGGCTCACTGACTATATTCTTACCTAATCTTCCCCATTTTTGAACAATATCCATAGCAGTTAAGCTAGAAGCCCCTATTCCTAAAACATAGCAGTACTCTTTTTCCTCTATGAACTTACAAGCATCTAAAAATTGTTTTTCATTAAATAAAGCTGTGGTTTCATCAATTGTGTAGCGTGCATTACTAGCAAGTTTGTTCTTTAAACTATAAAATGATTCGTCTTGGTCGACATCACTATAAGTATTTACACTAGGAACTTTTTTAGCTTCAGCAGAAAGTTCAATTTTAAGTTCTGTAAGACTGTTATAACCCATCTTTTTAGAAAAACGAACAACTGTGGGACTACTTGCGCCAGATGCTTTAGCAATATCATTTGCTGTCATACTAGCTATTTTTTCACTATTATTATAAATAAACTGAAAAATTTTTCTTTCAGCAGCAGACATTTCTGACTGCATACTTTTCATGTGAGAAAGAACTCCCATAAACTCCTCCTTTAATTTTTACTATTACATTATTTTAAATATAATAGGTCTTCACAAACATTATTTATTCCTTTATCTATCGCCTGATAATACTTTAATTGACTAATGCGTTTCTTATCACCAATAACAATAAATTCTTTTTTAGCTCTTGTTACAGCAACATTAATTAAATTTGGCTTTTGACATGACCATTGTATAGCAGCATTTTGAGTATCATCCGTACCAGTGACAAAATAAACTTTATCTGCTTCCTTCCCTTGAAATGTATGAACTGTTCCTATAGAATCAAATAGCCACTTTCTAAGATTTATATTAGGGTTAACTAATGATTCCAACTCTTTTTTGGCAAAAGCAATAATTTCACTTTTAACTTTAGAAAATGGGGTAATAATAAAGACATTGGGTTCCTTATCCCCATTTTTATTATTGCTTTACGCCAATCTTTTTTTAATTCTTCTACTACGACTATACCTTGCTCCTTCACAAATTGCTATTGTATTGCTAATAGTGAACATTGGATTAAGACATCTTCTATAAACCCATAGTGGAATCCCAATCCACTGTTTTTCAGCATCTTCTCCTTTCCAATAACCATACAAATTAGCTCCATCACTTAGCGTTTGAACTGAGGATTCAATGCTAACTAATCGTTCAGGTACATTAAATGCTTTCCTCACAAAATCAATCAAATTTCGGTCTATAGTTACCACCGGCTCAATTTGAACAGGGTCTCCAACTGCCACAAGATGCTGGGCACGTTGTATTGCTCCAACTGCTGCTTGAGGAATAGCTTGCCTCACTTCATCTGTATAGTAAGTAATTTATAAAATCTTTAGGCATCCTTTGATACATTGACCTAAAACTTGCGAAAGTAGTGATAATAACAGGAAAAATAAGGTGAATTACGTTCCATGCATTTTCCACTTTTTTAGGAGATACATCTAAATATTCAAAGCGACGTTGAAAATCATATAACCCTGATTGTATGGACTTTGCATTCCCTATTAAGATTAGTTTGTGTAATACCATCGACTTTAAAAATAACAATCCTCTTTCAAATTGTAATTTATCTGAACTCCATGTCAATAGCGGTTTGAAAATGTTGTTTTATGGCGGTTTAAGAATGACGTATGTTTAAACTTTTTTCGCTTTTATAATCTTTAAATCAGTATGAACCCCCTGTTATTTTAAATATTTTTGAATAATGAATGAGTCTATCAATAATGGCTACTGACGCTATCTTGTTACTAAATGATCCCCCAACTAGAAAAGGGGATATTCGTCGTTATGATTGTGGATTTCATTTCATATCTGAGTGACATCAATTGATAGAAGAGATCTGCTCTTCGGTAACATAATTGAATTTTTTGTCCGATAAATGATGCGTTCTAATTAATTCGGCATCAAAGTAGATTGATAACTCGTCAGTCAATTCATTAAAGATTAATTGAAACCTCCTCTCCAATAAATTTTGTAGGTACTGAATATTTACCTTTTCTAAAATTAACCATCGACTCTTTAGAATTGAAATAGTGTATCTTGTTTTCTATCCCAAGTTAATGTGATATACTTTATTTTTGAATAGTGTGGAACGTAAAGAAAGATATTGAATTGATAACGTTTACCAAATTTATCATGCATGACCATATCTTCTTTCCAGTCTACTTGAGCAGCTATACCGGGGTGTGTTTCTACCCGTATAGTTGCTTTTTTAATTTCCTTCTCTTTCTTATTCTTACAATATTCTCTAAGAATCGTATACTTGCCTTCATATCCTTTTTTAGAAATATATTTAAAAATCGCCATAGCCGTACAACCCAACTCTAATTTTTCGTCTATGAGCGTTTTATAGGGTTCTAATTTTGATACTCTCTTCGTCGTTTTCCTTGCTTTTATTCTTTCTAACTCATTTTCTTTTCCAGCTTCGTAATACTTTTTGACTGTTCTTGGGTCGCAATAATACTGTCTACCCAGCTCAGCATCATTTGGTTTTATTCCTTTCATGATGTAAAATAGCACTCCTTCGTATATATCAAGTCTCAATCAAACAACCTCCATTCAAAGATTGAGTTAAGACATGATTATATATTCTAGAAAATTAAAAATGTAGGAAAAACAGCATTTTCATTCCGCCTTTTTCCTACATTTTATAACCGCCATTTACAACAAATAAGAAGCTTTCAGATCCAAAGACGAAACGCATTTATCAAAAGAGAAAGATAGATGTTGAATCAACTTTTGGAAATCTGAAGGCTAATTTGGGTTTCCAAAGATTATCGGTTCGCACAAAATCAAAGGTTGAGTGTGAACTTGGCATCGCACTCATGGCAGTAAATATACGAAAGCTAGCCAAAATAAGTTCTAGTTTTCGTTCGCTAATAAGAAAAAAACTGTTAAATTCAAAAAAATGAATTATAACGACTTTTTCTTAAAGGGATCTAAAGGTCTGTCCCAGCCCCTTATTTTTACACTCTATGAGATAATACTCCCCCACTTCACTTGACTTTTATCCCCCTTTAAACCTATTTACCCTAGGACAAATTGTTTCAAAAATCGTAATATCAACCTTTCGTCCCCTTTTGTACGGGGTTCTATCTGATTCAAATCATCGTAATGCACTTTATAATACTTTTGCTATCGAGTTCTCGTCCCCTTTTGTACGGGGTTCTATCTGATTGTTAAGTACAGATAAACAAATGCTCGAAGTTTACAAGTTCTCGTCCCCTTTTGTACGGGGTTCTATCTGATTATGAAAAATACATCAAAGAAATCAAATCACGACCGTTTAGTTCTCGTCCCCTTTTGTACGGGGTTCTATCTGATTAAAACACCATATGGCGAACTAGTAGCGTGAAATTTGAGTTCTCGTCCCCTTTTGTACGGGGTTCTATCTGATTTCTAAAAAATATAAAGAATTCAAAAAAATAATTAGTTCTCGTCCCCTTTTGTACGGGGTTCTATCTGATTGTACAATTTTAATGAAGCAGACGGAGTTATTTTATGTTCTCGTCCCCTTTTGTACGGGGTTCTATCTGATTAGTCATCTGCACAAATACTTTATTGTAGTGGCTTATAATGTGTATTTACTGTCCGAAAAGTGGACACAACATCACGTGTATACTTACATGATGCCCACTTTTCGGACAAAAACTATTAACAACACTTTCAATATCAATTATACACTAATTGAGTACAATTTTTCCGTTTTGAATAATTACTGTAAATTTGTAATTTTCTATATCGCTGGTCTTATTACTATAACTAAAAAGTTATCCATTTATATATACATAAATCTCATTATATTTACTTTTTATTTTCCCTCTCAATAATACTATATTTTCCCATACCTAAACTAGTTTTAATCCCTACACCTGAAAGCTCGCCAAATTCCAAAAGAAAATATATTAACTGTAAAAACGGCAAAGGACCTTTAACTTTTAGCGAAAGTTCACCAGTAAAAGAAGGTATTTTCACCTTTTCCAAGTAAAACTTAGTGCTTTTTAATTTGTAATCTACTATTTTTACATTACTTTCAATAAAATCTAACGTTTCTTTATCGTACATTTTATAATTATCAAAAAAACTATCAAATTGTATCATAATGCTTCTAAAGAAACGGTTAATATCTAGAAAGATTAAATATTCATTTTTCATTTTAAATGACATCGGTGTTTGTATTTTAATATGAATGAAACGACTCAAATCATCTTTTCCAAGAAAGCCATTCATCATCTCTTTAATATTAAATTTAGTCACTATAAAAGTTTTCAATTGAATATGTGTATGATAATGTTTTAAAAATAATGTTTCGTTTTTACTAAATATTTCAATTAATTCTCCAGAGAGATTATCATTCATGCTAATAATTTCCCATATAATGAGGTGATTTTTTAAATATATTCTCTGTTTCAATGGACTATAGGCATAATAATGATGTAATTGTGCAGCCATGTCTGTAGAAAGATAATCCATTATTACACCATGCAGAATACTTCCTAAATAATTAGGCTTAATATTTGATGGTAATGAAAGTTCAATTGTTAATTTATTAATCATAGCAGTCCAATTAATTCCTTATTTTTTTCTTCAAAATAATTAAAATCCTTTTCATCAATCTCAGGATATGCGATGTTTAGCATGTTTTTGATTGATTCAACTGATAACCTAATTTTGGTATGGTTCTTATTACGATCCAATTTTAATGTATCTAGATGATGCGCAACTGAATTTCTTAACCCGTTGACATCATTTATTGCGAGTAATTCTTTCAACAATGGTGACTTAGGACTTAAAACTTTTAAAATATCAATAAATGTAGGTAAACTTAAAATTCTTTGAGGCACATAACTTTTATACTCATTTTTCAACCGCTTTTGATATTTCATTAAAAAGGGCATATTATCATTCGTATTTAGATAAGGTTTACCATTTTCTTCGATTATTATGTTAGGATAATGGACTTCAATGTAGTCTCTAATAATAAACTCCGCAATGGACTTAACTCGGATTAATGTTTCGGCAACATCTTGTCTATCATATCGCATCTTTAAAATTAAATAATGAAATAATACTTTTTTTAACGCTTTATTGTTATAGGAAGCGTTTATTTCTGGAAAGATTTCATGTGTTTTAACCTGCGTAGTCATTAATAATAGCTTTTTACGTAAGTTTTTGGCATTCCTAAATGACTTTTGCTCACTAATCAGTGTAAGTGCCGCTTCATAATCGTAATTATAAATTAATCCTATTATTTGTGATCGTATCATAGCTTCCCTAAAACTAATAATATCTATAGATTTGCTTCTGATTTTTGAATTCATCTCGTTTTCATTCACTTTTTGTAATGCTTCTTCTTGATCATTAGGGTTTGCAAATATACGTTTAATATTTTTCTCAGGTTCTGGCGTTGCGACTTGGATGCATTCCTTATGATTTGGATAGGTTACATACTCTAGACATAATGTTGACTCCATTTGAGGTGTACCACTCGTTACATTTAACAGTACTTCTGCATTTGGTTCTTCATTCATAATTTCTAAAATATAATTATGGAACAACTCTTTGTAGCTATCAAAATCATGCTCATTTTCTACTTTATCAATTTTAATTTCTACTTTAGAATCAGGTGATACGGAAGAAATAATTTTATTCCAATTGAATTCCTTGCGTCCAGGCATGTTTTCATTCCCGTTCCATATGCTCTCTGTAAAAAATAAGACAATCTTATCAGGTCGATACTGTCTCACAATATGCAACATTGCACCGTCTCGATAATTACTCCAAGGATCAGTATTCCCTATCGGACTAAAAAGGATTTTCAAAACGTTCACTCCTCTATTACTTACTATTAAATGTAATCATACACATGCCTTGTTGATACGCTTCTTTTTTAATTTCATTAATCGTTCCTTTTAAAACCACAGGTACATTCTTAGGTATTTCTTTCATTTTCCCATAAGTACTACTAAATTTTTTTCTTAATATTTCAAAAGAATCTTTTTTTGCCTGTAATCTATTTTTCAATTGATAATGAGTTGTTTTACTTACAAATCCTGTACCAGCACCAAGGTATAATACATTTTCTCCAACTAAAGCAGGCATACCTCCTTCTATAGAGAAACGTCTGCCACCATTGGTTTCCTTAAAACCGATTAACCATTCGTTATAGTAATTTTTATAAAATGATTGAATACATTCTTCAATATCTTCAATTGTGTATATGTCATCTTCTAGAGACAAAGTAAACTTGATTTCAGTGTTAACATCAATACATTCTCGATATAATGGCATAGGTTTATCAACTTTATTGATATCTATTTTTTGATAAATTGCTAAATGACATTCATCAATGGGTTCTGAATCACTAACTTTAATTTTACTAAAAATATCTTTTTCTGCCTCATTATATTTAGATACAACAGCCGTTTTTATAGCACCTTTAATTGAACTCCCTGGTATATAAACTTGGTTTTGCCCATCTCTCATCATTAAATGAATATCATTAAGGGGCTTTGGTTTATATGTACCATGTTTTTTTCCTTGGTGAACTTGTTCAGAAAACTTAATAAATGTTTTCCATTCATCTTGTTTAATACGATGTGCATCTAAAAAATTTTTCAAACCGCTTTCTCTAGGTTTTTTTGGAGGATGTCTTAAAAATTTTTGATAATCATCCAGTAAATCTTTACCTTTCAAAAATTTGACTAACTCTGCACCATTAACCATATGCACCATCGATTTATGAAAATCATAGATATAATCTTGTTTTCGTATTGTTCGACCGCTACCTATATGTACAGGACCCACTGTCTTTATTGTTGCCTCATACACTTTAATACTCATATATTAGACCTCCAACCATAATGGTTTACCATATCGATACACAGGGTGCTGACCTTCCATACCCACATTAAAAATGTCACCCTTAAAAGGATTTGTAAATACGGACCCTGCAGAAAAACTATAAAAATCATTTTTCTTGACTAGAGTCTCTGAATAATTAACTGATTGAATAAAGCCAGAGCGTTTCTTTAAAGTATAACGTGCATCTTCACAAGAAGCTTCGAGCTCGTGCTCCTTTGCCATAGCAGTAGAAAGAAGTATATGTTTTACTCCCTTGTTACTTAAGAGTTGATTTAAACTACTATCATTCACATTTTGAACTTCAAATCTACCTAGGCCTGCAAAACGTTTTCCTCCTATTCCAGAAAATTGCAAGGTATTCATAACCACCTTTAATTTTTCCAACGTCTTATCTGACCCTTTGGCAATAAAGTATAGACCTGCATTTACTTCAAAGGTAAACGTCCCGATAGAGTATGGCTCACTATCCGCATCTGGATCGGTTTCTTGACTAATTAGTGAAACCTTTGTTTGTAGTGAAAAATGACCAATATTAAAAATTTCATTCAAATCTTTTGCATCATTAGCTTGTAAATGACCTTGTATATAATCCATATAATTATAAACAGGAATATATTTTAACTTTTTAAAATCCTTATGATTTCCTTCTTCTTTCGATTCAATTTTGATGAGTGGCTTTGGTAAATAATATAACTCTGATTCGAATGGAAATGTATCACTGATAACTAAGTCATTCAATAACCAATCTGTATTTATACCCATTTGTAAAGATTCAATAAATAATGCACTGAATAAAGTATCAGCTGAAATCGTCATCTCACCGTCTGATAAGCGTTTTTTACCAAAATGTACGGGCGTCTTAAAATATAATTTAAATATTTCAAAATTCATACTTCTACACCTACTTTATTCTAAGTTTAGAGCTATCATAATCTCCTATTACCGTTTCAATAAGAATATCTTTAAATTGAATACGTCCATTTCCTCGAGTACCACCGCCACCAAGGTAATCGTTTTCTAACAAAGAAAGTGCGCGCTTTATATTTTCAAAATCTTTTTCAACTTCACTTTCATCATCTACATTATAAATAAATGTAAAATCAAATTCAGAACCACGTGTAACCCTTTCAATTTGTCTTGGATTAGCCACTGCAGTTAAACGATTAATTGTGTTCTCAAATTTCGTTTCTGTATACGCAATATCTTTTTCAGCAAATAATTTTTTAGTTTTATCCGAGTAAAATGCGTCAGATATTTGTATCCGTGCTCTTTTAATATTTCCTTTTTCACTTGACCCAAATAGTCTTAATACGTTTTCATGATCGTCATTATGATTCTCTTGTTTCATTTTCAAGCCATAGTTTTTAGCAAGGAGACTTCTCATCTTTCCTTTTATTGAACTACCTGGAATAATTGGTAATTTTGTTTGTAAATCTCTAACAACTGGTGAATCAATCGCACCGATCATACTTGACTCACCACCACCTCCTATATGCAATCCTGTGACAACTTCAATCGTTCCTGTGATTTTAATTTTTGAATACATCTTAATCCTCCTTTTGATAATATTTAGCAAAAGCAACGAGCGCTTCAAAATACTTACAATAATCTAAGAAAAATTCTCTGGACTCTTTTTTTATAACTTTATCAATTATAGGAAACATCAATGTTTTTTTTAAAAATTCATCTACACTTTTTTCTCTTCCTGCTTCGTAGTAAAATTTCACTTTTAAGTATTCCAATTCATCTAAAAATTTATCAGACAACTTTTCTTCATTTGAGTTAAAAGCAATCGTGTGTAGTCTATTTACTTGTTCCATTAAATTTCTTAGTTTACTTGTTGTTAATCCACCAAATAACTCTTCTTTTTCTTTACCTGGCTTATCTCTATACTTTTTCACATTATTTTTTATTACTTCATGTGCAAAATTCAAATCAATATTTTTACCACTTGTAGTCTTAGCTAAAATCATGATTATTCAGCCTCCCTTATTTGATAGATGTAATATTCTAAAGCTGTAATTAACTCTTCTTTTTCTTGCTCCTCTTGAGCCCATTTAAAAACCAAAGAACTAAAATCATTCGTCATTTTACTTCTAGACAATAAATAGGCTAATCTTGCGATGTTAATTTGTTCTTTATTTCTTAATAGTACAAGTATTTTATAAATAAAAGCTTTTTCATGTTTATCAGTAGTCTTAAATGCTTCTTGTATTAATGATAATTTTTCTTTTAACACTTGCTCTTTTAATTCTTTCCAACCGTAAACTTTTTCATTCATCCATAAAGCGACTTGGTTTTTATCACCTGTTTTAGCAGCCTCTTCTAATAGCCCTGTCTCAAATGCCATTTTGGATATCGGGTATTTGGCATTAAACATACCTATACCCGCTGAAATAGTTAATTTCCCCATCGTGAATGCATTGAATCTATCATTGATATGAATACTTGCTTCTACAATGTCATCCCATGCGCCAATTAAGAACAAGTCATCCCCACCAGAATAAATTGCGGTAATTTGATATCCCTTTAAAAGATTAGTGAGTTCATATTTAAAAAATAATGATAATTGTCTAGACAATGTTGCAGTTCGAGAGAGTGAATTATAATTTTCAGGTATACCTGAAATAAATATTGTACCTAAATTATCAATATCTGCTCGTACTACACCTAATCGTCTTATTCCTACACTTCTTTCCGCGTAACTACTGATTCCACTATATTTCATTTCTTCATATTGACTTGCATAATCATAATCACACATCCATAAATTAGTTGAAATCCCTTGCCCTACAAAAGGCTCATTTTTACTATAAATTTTTGCATTATCATCGTGATTTGCTAATGTCTCCGCCTCCTCATAATTTAAGACATTTAAAAAATTATTAAATGGCATTTTCAACTTTCCTGAGTTTGACACAACAAAAAACGATTTATCTCTTAGGTCATTAGATATACTTATGATACCTTCACAAACTGAACATAATCCTTCTTCATTAATCTCTGTATCACTTCGTAAACATTCCTTACATTCCCTATCACCATGAGAATGTTCATGATTAAACCTTAAAATATCTTTAGCTGTATATTTTTGAGATTTCATATCTGATAATTTATTACTGACATTGCGCCAAATTGTTTTATAATTACCATTCGAGTTCATCAAGTCATTACCACTACATGCTTCATAAGCAATAGATAATGATAAATCTGTTGTAAACTCTTGTATAAACCATTCCTTTATGTCATATTGAAATAATTCAACTTGTTCTTTCACATAATTTGTGTTTGGCACTATTAAATACGCGTGCCCTCCCCCCGTGTATAACAGATTAGCACGACTAAGACCTACTCTATATAAAAATTCGTCTACAATAACTTCGATCATTATCTCTAAATAAAAGCTTCGGGACCGTAAACTTTTGAGTGCTTTTGAACCACTGATATTGTAAATAAAATCTTGAATCCCACTCATATCCATACTTAATAATAAAAAGGCATTTTCATCATAAAAAGCTTGAGTTTTCTTATAATTTGAAAAAAGTTCATTTTGAAAATCACATATATTTTTTTCGGTTAAATAATCATAAATACATGAAGCAATTGCACATGTAATGCGACTATGATCATATAAAGAAATATCAACTAATTGATTTTTATTGGTTGAACTTGGTACGTATTGCCACAAACTCTCTGTCCATTGCAAAAGAGAAGAAAAATGATGCTCGTTTACTTTTATTTTCTCAATTAAATCTTGCTTCATATCCTCCATCAATTGTGTATAATTACCACTAGTATATTGAACCTCTTCATTTTTAGGATATTCTATATGGCTTTCTTTGCTAAAAATAAACTTCCCTTCCGTTTGACCTTGTGTTTGTGAATTAACGATATTGAAAACACTAAACAACGGTGTGTTTTTATCGAAATTAAATGCATGTTTTTCATTTTCTTGATCCCCTTCTTCGATGACATCTCTCCGATCAATACCACTTGCGATGTTATCAGCAATATAAGTAATATACGCTGGGTTATCTTTATCTAGTTTAACTTTAGACAACTCTTTAAAATGATGATACGAAACACAGTCTAAAATGTCGTTATTCTTAAATCCTGAAAATTTTGACAAAAAAAGTCGCCCTAGTTTAGAATGTGTCCCTTTGGCAAAAGGATGGTTATTACTTCTATAAATAATCTTACCAATATCATGTAATAATGCTCCATACATTAATGATGTTTTTTTGTTCATAATATCCTCCATCTTATAAAAAAATAAGTTTAGGTTCCCTCTCTTTTATTAATTCCGCATTTTTACCGAGGATTGTAATTTGCTTATTGTTCACTTCATCTGGTAGCATATAAAGTGTTATTGAGCCTGTATCTGGGATTTCTTTTTGAAGAATTTCTAATAGTTTATCCTTTTTCTGAGCAGTACTAATATATCTTTCATACAAACTAAATTGTTTCATACTAAAACCTAACTCTAATAACCTCTCCCTATATTTGTTTGCCTTTTTGCGATCAAGTCTGGTTTCTCTAGATAAATCGAAGCATACTAATAAAATCACTAGTTACCCACCTCAATCAACTTAGGTAACAGCAAATGTGTTGGTGTGTTTTGTTTGTAACATTTTATTAAAGATTGCACTGTTAACTTAATGCTATCGACCAACTTTACAATCTTCTTATCTATTAAACAATTTTCATATAAAACTTCTAACATCTTTTTCTTTTCAGTAACCCCAAAGCTAGAAATATGACAATTAAAAATCAAATCATACACCATGCTATCCACAAAAGGACGATAACATTCAATGATATCATCTGCTAAATTAAAAGGATTCTCTGTAGAATGATGTTTTATACCTAAACTCATTTCAAATCCGTGAATAGCAAGCTCTTTTTTTATGAACGATCTAAGAATAGAATATCCATAGTTAAGTGCTGAATTTATCTTGTCATCATATCTTCCTCGTTTAAAATTCTTTCCATACAAACTTTGAAAATACAACCTTGCTGCTACAGACTCACGGTTTGTCCGATCCCCTGGACCAACACTTCTAGCATACTCACATAAACTTTTAGCAGTAGACCCTTTATTTACATTGTTCTCAATACACTTAGCTTGATTTATTATTTTATTTGCTACTATCTTTTTCCAAAGTCTATCTTTTGTTTTACTTAAAACTTGTAATTGGTCTTGAATTCTCTGTAATCGATTAACCATTGCAAAATCAGAGATGATTTCTGCTATAGGCGAATGCTTTAAATCGCAAAATAAAACCAGTATATTATATTCAACACATTTAACAATTAATTTTTGAGAATAATAACTCCTAGGTGAATCAAAGACTAAGGCTTCAATATCATCCAATAAATAAAATCTTTCATTTTTGTCAATAATATTTTTGAATTTAAGACTTTCGTTTTTCACAGTTACAAAATAATGACTTTCTACGTAAATAATATCTTTCAATAAATATCACCACCATTATCGAACACTCAATGACAAAAAACGTTGATAGCATTCCCTAAATATATTTCTATGCAATCGATTCTGTTGAAGCTTTAAAAAGTAAATTAAGCATTCTCTTACTAATAAAACAACCCTTAACAATCTTTTATATTGATAAAAATTCTTTACAACTAATTATATATCAACTAATACGTATTAATTATACACTATTGTTATCTAATGATTCTACTTTGTATAAAAAAACCATCATCAATTTTCTAGATAAAGATTAAAGCCAAAATTAATTACGTTACGAAAAGTTTATTTATCTTTTTTTCTGAAAAGTGTTCTTTTTCAATCTATAATATCCTTTCGTGATAATGGTATGATAGAAGTGATTAATCAAGAATGGTACTGATGAGGTGAATACTGATGCAATATGAAGCACTTATTATAGAAGATGATATTGATATTGCGCATATATTGTCTTTAACATTGACAAAAATGAATATAAAAGCACATATCGTATATTCGGGGCTTGAAGCACAGGCGTGTATAGAAAAAAATACTTATGACTTAATTCTATTAGATTTAATGCTACCTGAAGTGACAGGCGAGGAAATTCTTCCTATCATTAAAGCAAACACAAACAGTAAAATCATTGTGATTTCTGCTAAGGTGGATATCGAAGAAAAAGTTCACTTATTGCATAAGGGTGCTGATGATTACATCACAAAACCTTTTGACATAAAGGAAGTTGCTGCACGTGTAGCCGTTCAATTAAGAAATTTAGAACATCATAAAAATCCTGAAGTCCTAGTATGGAAAGATTTACGCTTAGATCTCACAAAGCATCAAGCCTACATCAAAAACATAGAAATGAATTTAACAAATACAGAATACGATATTTTAACATTGCTTATGTCACAACCGGAAAATGCCTTTTCTAAACAAAAAATCTACGAAAAAGTGCAAGGCATTTATTTCGGTGACGATAATACTATCAACGTACATATTTCTAATATTAGAAAGAAAATTTCTAAACATACTAATGAAACCTATATCAAAACCGTCTGGGGTATTGGATTTATGCTCATATGAAATCTTTATGGTTTCTTTATACTTTGCTTAGAACTACTTAAAGCTATTTTCGTTATATTCTAAGTATCAATAGCAAAGGAGTTGGAGATATTGCGTCCCATCATTAAAACAGAAAGTCTGAGTAAAAAATTCAAAACAAACTATGGATTACAAGATATTCACTTTGAGCTTTACCAAGGACAAATATGTGCACTCATAGGAAGGAATGGTGCTGGTAAATCAACACTTTTTAAACTTATCGCAAATCAAATTTTCCCCACAAGTGGTCATATCGAGCTTTTTGGAGAAAATCCTAAATCAAACCCACACATACGTAAACGTGTAGGGTTTATGATTGAACATTCCGCTTGGATTTCAACCTTTACGGGTGAGAAAAATTTAACTTATTTCAGTATCCAACGCGGTCTTGCAAGCAAAGAAAACATTCAGAAAGTTTTAACTCAAGTGGGTCTTAAAAGTGTAAATAAAAAAGTTAAGCAATATTCTCTAGGAATGAAACAACGTTTAAATATTGCTTTAGCACTGCTTTCAGGACCTGACCTGTTAGTGCTAGATGAACCGATTAATGGATTAGACGCTGAAGGTATCAAAGATTTTCGGAATTTAATGCGGAAACTCAATCATGAATATGGCATTACAATACTGATTTCAAGTCATATTTTGAATGAACTAGAACAACTTGCGCATCGATTTGTTTTTATTGATGACGGAAAAATTATTGAAGATATTACAAAAGAAGAAATGTTGCAAAAAGGTAAGAAATATCTCGTCATTAAAGCCTCTCCTGTTGAAAAAGCGATACAAGTCTTAGAAGAAAATATAAAAGACATTCATTATAAAGTCTTACATGATCAATCTCTATGGATTGACCCTACCCCTATTCAAAATCATCAAATAAATAAGCTCTTATTAGAACACGGCGTAGAAATTGAAGAATTTAAAATTCAGACAACCGATTTAGAAGATTATTTTTTAAATAAAGAGAAGGTGAATTCATATGATTAATTATATCAAAAGTGAATTATATCGCGTATTTAATAGTAAAGCCCTATACCTGTACATTCTTGTATGTAATGTACTCATGGTTTTAGCTGCAGTCACATTATTTTATTTTAATCAAGTGGACTCACATTTCCCATACGGTAACGCGCATTTCTTTTATATTAATGTCATTTCAGCAAGTACGCTCATATTGATTGTAGGTATTGCAATGAATTTACTCGTTAATCACAAAGAAAATAAGTTGATGAATAAAATCTCTGTTTCATTTGATGTATCTAGAAGTACCATATTCTGGGGGAAATTCTTAGTTTATCTTATTAGTTTTTCATTACTGTGCATAATCAGTACCATCATTACAGTGATTTTAGGTCTAACATTGTTTGAATATGACAATGTATCACTCAATCAATACTTAATTTCATTAATCAATATGGCTCCCCTTATATTAGGTGGCCTTGCACTTGCACATACACTAAATAGCTTTAAAATTAATATCGCAATCGTTATCATTTTAACGAGCCTTATTTATCTTCAATCTTCACACTTATTTCAGTTATTAGCATATCTCAATCATCATTTTAATCACCTTTATAAGCTGACACCTGGAGAACGTCTGAATCAAAACTTCGAAAACTTTATGACACATTCTAGTACACTTGATTTAAACAACTGGATCATAGGTGGCATTTTAAGCCTCTTGTTTTTATTCTGTGGACAGGTCATATTTAAAAAATCAGAATTCAATGATGAATAGATAAGGAAACGTAATCATGTCATATCTCATAATCGGTATACTTGTATTGATACTCGTGGTGATGGCCACACGTTATTTGCTTATTAGGCAAGATCTATCAAAAATAACGCAACAATTAAATTATTTAAAACAAGATATTACGTCTAATCAGTATATTAGAACGGAAACCCAACAAAAAGAGACGCAAAAACTTATAACAGCGATCAACCATACGTTAGAAATTCAGAGAGCTGAAGTTAGAAGCTATAAGAGACAACAGTTGCATTTAAATCAAGAAATCACCAATATTTCCCATGATTTACGCACCCCTTTAACAGCAATTAAAGGGTACGTTAACTTGTTAAAAACACAAGAAATTCAGGACAATCCTGACAAGTACTTGAAGATTATCAATGATAAAACAGACGCTTTAATTCATGCTGTGGATTTATTTCATGAAATCACACGCCTTGATTCAAGAGATTACCCTTTGAACATCGTCACAATTCATATCAATGAAATCGTACAAGAACAGTTTTTACTTTATTTCTATCAATTTCAAGCACACAATATAAAGATAACCTTTGATGAGACATCCGTCAGTCCCATCAAAGGAGATATTAAGATTTTAGAAAGAATTTTCGCCAATGTCATTCAAAATCTTCTCAAATATAGTAAAACGTATGCACATATTCATTTTTATGAACGCGATCGTAATGTTGAAGTGTTAATCGTGAATGATACAGATGAGCTTTTAAATGAAGGGAAACAAACACATATTTTCCAAAGATCATACACCCTTGATATGAGTAGAAGCAATGGCAGTATGGGCTTAGGTTTATATGTTGTACAACGGTTGATGCATACACAAAAAGGACGTGTAACCGCCAATATGAAAAACCATCAATTTCAACTAAGCCTACAATTTTCAAAAGATTATTCATGAAAGACAAGGGGTTTTTAGCAAGGGTAAAACGGAACCTCCCTCTTATATATGTATACAAGGGTATCCACATAAAGGAGCTGAGACGAAAATGACGTCCTAGCTCCTCTATAATAACAAAAGTTAAAATCGATAAGATCGTATAATTAAATTATCCATCATGTTTGTATTCAACTATGGGTTACGCGCTAATCCCCAACATTCATATATACCATATGCGTTCTTAAGTATTCCTCTATGCCATGTTTTCCATCTGCTCCGCCAATTCTAGAATTTTTGATACTTGCATGGAAGCCTTACATCGCTTCAAAGTTTTCTCTGTTAATATATATTTCTCCCTCATACCTTCTTGCCCACTCCGACATATACTCCAAATAGTCGGCAGTAAAATAAACTTCTGTCCCAGCTAAAGCATGTATTTTACCTCCTTCTGTAATAATGGTATGAATCAATACCCTCAGCACGTTCCCTTATTTTTTGTGCTATCTTTTTGAGATATTGCCCTCTCTACAGCTGGTGTGTCAATAGCGGTTTGAAAATGTCGTTTTTTAGCGGTTTAAGAATGACGTATGTTTAAACTTTTTTCACTTTTATAGTCTTTAAGTCGGTAGGAATCCCGTGTTATTTTAAATGTTTTTGAATGATGAATGAGCCTATCAATAATGGCTGCTGACGCTATTTTGTTACTAAATGAATCCCCCCAACTACAAAAGGGGATATTCATCGTTATGATTCTGGATTTCATTTCATATCTGAGTGACATCAATTGATAGAAGAGAGCTGCTCTTCGGTAACATAATTGAATTTTTTGTCCGATAAATGATGCGTTCTAATTAATTCGGCATCAAAGTAGATTGATAACTCGTCAGTCAACTCATTAAAGATTAATTGAACCTCCTCTCCAATAAATTTTGTAGGTACTGAATATTTACCTTTTCTAAAATTAACCATCGACTCTTTAGAATTGAAATAGTGTATCTTGTTTTCTATCCCAAGTTAATGTGATATACTTCATTTTTGAATAGTGTAGAATGCAAAGAAAGATATTGAATTGATAACGTTTGCCAAATTTATCATGCATGACCATATCTTCTTTCCAGTCTACTTGAGCAGCTATACCGGGGCGTGTTTCTACCCGTATAGTTGCTTTTTTAATTTCCTTCTATTTCTTATTCTTACACTATTCTCTAAGAATCGTATACTTGCCTTCATATCCTTTTTTAGAAATATATTTATAAATCGCCATAGCCGTACAACCCAACTCTAATTTTTCGTGTATGAGCGTTTAATTTTTTCAAAGAATTAACAAATAAATATGCCCATTTCGTGTCATTTTGTTTAATTCCTTTACATTAAAAATGATGCGCGTTACGATATTATTAAACGAAACGTTTCGTTTAATAATTAAATCTTAAGGAGGCACACGTTCATGTTTGGGATCTCCTTGACAAGTGTCTTATTACGCTTTTTAATTGGTGGCTTTGCTGTTGCTTTAGCTTCTGTTATCGCTGGAAAAGCAGGTGGAAAAATTGGCGGTGTTATTGCGACGATGCCAGCTGTTTTCTTAGCTGCGATTTTTGCACTAGCGATTGACCATCATGGTGATACATTAGTGCAAATGTCGATTCGTCTAAGTTCTGGAGCCATTTTAGGTATTCTCTCCTGTATTGTGACTGTCGGCCTAACTGTCCTTTACATTCATAAACATGGCTTTCAAAAAGGGACTGTTTTTTCAGTATTGTGTTGGCTTATCATTTCTTGTGCATTATTCGGTATACAACATTTCTTATAAGGAGCGCGAAAAATAGTGAAATCGGCATTAATCAAGTTTATCGTAGGCGGCTTCACAGTCGTATTAAGTTATATCATTTCCCAAGTCTTGCCTTGGAAAGAGTTTGGTGGAATTTTTGCAACGTTTCCAGCGGTTTTCCTCGTATCTATGTACTTATCTGGAATGGAATTTGGCGACGTTGTTGCAGTACATGTCAGCCGTGGTGCAATTTTTGGTATGATAGGCGTCCTTGTTGATATTGTCGTCACTTGGGAAATGTTAAAAGTGACACATCTCTGGTTGTTAAGTATTGTAGTAGGATTTGTTGCGTGGTTTATAAGTGCAATGATAATATTAGAAATTGTTGAATGGATAGCACATAGAAGCAAAGGAGGTCACTATGGCCGGAAGACCCAAAGATCCCACAATTAATCAAAAAATTTATGAAGAAATTGAACGGTTACTCGTAGAATATAATTTAAATCAAATTACGATCGATCAGATTGCAGAAAATACAGGTGTCTCAAAAGCGACGATTTACCGTCGTTGGCCAGACAAAACATTTATCATTATGGATCTGTTTTTAGAGCGCGCAGAAACATTTCATCCAGCGTATTTCAATTTATATGATGATTTGTATCGCTTTCTCGTGACAATGATGAACATATATAAGACACCCATTGGTACCGCAGTCATTGAGATTTTAGTTAGCCATCATGATACAAATGCGAAAGCGCGCTTTATGGAAGAATATTTCTTGAAAAAGCGTGCCATCTTAAAATCAATCATTGAACCGCATATTCATAGTGAAGATGAAGATATGTTAATCGACCTTATTTTCTCACCCATTTACTTTAACATTCTAATTAAACCAGATGTGTTGAATGAATCATACATTGAAACGATGCTCACGAAAGTATTGCAAGCTTATGAATTAATATAAAGGTGGGCTTGATTATCTGCTCTACTCTGATGATTTTGCCTCCATGAACTCGCTTGCTTAGGAGCTTAAGTTATGTTAGAAAACAAAACATCAAAAATTTTAGAAGCGCATCAAACGCAATACATTTTCAATTACTATCACTCTCTTGTCCTTAAACAATTTTAATAGAACCTAGGATGTAACTTAGCCAAAATAATAAAACACCTCAAAATTCGTTTGAAAGAATTTTGAGGTGTTTTATTAGGAAACTGAACCCCAATATCCTAATCCCTCTTTCCCACCTTAACAACGCCACATAAAAATCTATAAAATTATTTTATCATCACTTAAAAATTTTGAATTTCACTCTACAGGATTTAAATGATAATTTTATATCAAGAAAGCGCTTTCTTTAGGAGTGGGATTATGGATTATAAATTAAGAATTAATAGCGTAATACAGGATGTAGAAAAAATACTGTTTGATTTAAATGACTTTATTCATGATAACCCTGAGATAGGTAATCATGAATTTAGAGCAGTAGACAAAATCACATCATTATTAAAGAGCTATGGGTTTTCTATACAAAAAAATGTGTCAGGTCTGCCTACTGCTTTCATTGCTTCTTTTAATAATCATAAAAAAACAAATACCGCTTTAACTATAGGATTAATATGTGAGTTTGATGCATTAGAAGGGATGGGACATGGGTGCGGCCATAATTTGCAACCGCCATCAATTATTGGGGCAGCTATTGCTATCACAAAAGTTTGTAGCGATTTAAATTACAAGTTAAAGGTTATTGGCACACCAGCAGAAGAAACGACTAGTGGTAAAATCCCAATGCAGAAAGAAGGTATCTTTAAAAATTTAGATTTAGCTTTAATGATGCATGGCGGAGATAGAACTACTGTTGATGTTAAGTCTTTAGCCATTAATAAGATAGATTTCGAATATAGCGGTGTCCCTTCTCATGCTGCAGTTTCTCCTGAACTTGGAAGAAGTGCACTTGACGGCGTAATGATGTTATTTAATGGTATTGAGTATCTACGAGAGCATGTTACTCCCGATGTACGTATGCACGGTATCATCACAAATGGAGGTCAAGCTGTCAATATCGTACCTGAATATGCTTCTGCCCAATTTTCAATTCGTGCCGAGAAAAGGAAAAATCTAAATGAAGTACTAGATAGAGTATATAAAATCGCCAAAGGAGCTGCATTGGCAACAGAAACTCAAGTTCAAATAAAAACATTAAAACAAATGGAAAGTAAAGTTAACGTTCAATCATTAAATGATGTACTTTTGAGAAATGCCCGAGAAGTCGGTGCTTCACAAATTTCACCTCCTAGAGAAAAAACTGGATCTACAGATTTCAGTTTAGTTACACACGATGTTCCTGGTGCATGTTTAAGAACAGCTTTCGTTCCATTTAATACACCCAACCACACTATTGCTTGGGTAAAGGCAGGAAAAACTCCAGAGGCTTATAATGCAATTCGAATTGCTAGTAAGGCTTTAAGTTATACAATTATTGAATTTTTAACTGATAATGTTTTGCGTTCAAGAATCAAGTCTGAATTCGATAAAGCACAAAAAGAGGTTTAACAAGATTGGGGTGTTTGTTAATGAAACATAAGAGTGGGAAAACTTTTCCTGATGCTATTGTAATTATATTTGTCATGTCTATAATTGCTGGTATTCTGACCTACATTTTACCATCAGGAAAGTATAAAAGGACAACAATTGATGGTATACACGAAATCATACCTAATTCATTTCATTCAACGGCTAAAAATCCAACAAGTTTAATAGATTTTATAACCGCTATTCCACAAGGTCTAATAGAAAGTGCAAACATTATTTTCTTAGTATTAATCATAGGGGGCGCTATTGCTATTATTGATTCAACTGGCGCAACTTACAGTGGTATTAATGCATTAGTAGAAAAAACAAAAGGTAGAAAATATTTATTAATTATTACTATAGCTTCCATATTTGGTATCATGCACCAAGTCGGGGTATCAGGAAATACAGTCATCGCTTTTATCCCTATAGGAATTATGCTTGCAAGGGCAATGAATTTAGATGCTATCGTCGGTGTCTCAATGGTTTATCTGGGAAACTTTGCTGGTGGGGCAGTGGGCACATTTGATCCTGCCATTATGGGCGTTGCACAAAAAATTGCAGGCGTCCCACTATTCTCTGGTGCATGGTTTAGAATCATTATTTTTATAACTCTGATTACTGTTACAATTATATATATATGTAGATATACTAAAAAAATAAGTATAGATTCTTCAAAAAGTATATTAAAAGATAATCCATTCCCTGTAGAAGTGATTGATACTGTTAGTAATTTTGAAAAATTCAATAAAAAACATCTACTTGTTATTTTAACATTTATAGCTTCTATAGGCATTTTCTTGTTCGGTGTATTTAACTATAAATGGTCGGTTAATGAATTGTCAGGCATCTTTATTTTAACTTCTATCATAATTGCAGCCATCGATAAAATTAAACCTAATGACTTTGTTCATATATTCATGAGTGGTGTCAAAAAATTAACATATGGTGCAATTATTATTGGTATTGCCAGATCTATTATAGTTATTTTTAAAGAAGCAAATATCTTAGATACAATAACTCACATAGCTACAGCGCATATACAAGAATTACCCACAATGATTGGCGCTCTAGCGATGTTTGCTTTCAATTGGTTTTTTAATATCCTTGTTAGTTCTGGTAGTGGGCAAGCCTCTATAGTCATGCCCATTATGACGCCAATAGGTGATATGATAGGTCTAACAAGACAAACAACTGTGTTAGCATTTAAGCTTGGAGATGGTATAACAAATATTATTACGCCTTTTTCAGGGGTGTTGATGTCAGTTCTTGCAATTGGCGGTATACCGTGGACCAAGTGGCTAAAATTCGCATTCCCATTAGTGTTATGGTGGACACTTGTAGGTGCAATATTTCTAGTCATTGCTGTATTGATAAACTATGGTCCTTAGCAAAAATAGTTTTCACAATATTCTATAAAATTTTGAACATGGTTATTTTCTTTTGCAGATTCTCTATAAAATAACCATGTTTTTCTATATAATTCGCTACCTTTCCTATCCACTAAATTGTATTGATAAAATTCTTCATTTTTATCAATACAAGTATATGGAATAATAGAATATCCCATCTCCTCTTGGACCAGTTTTTTACAAAGTTCAACTTTATCTGATTCTATCACTATATTTCCTTCAACACTGTATCTACTTTGCCACCAATCATTAATTAACTTAGTAATTGAATTCTCCAACTCAACATATGCTTTGTAGTTCTTTTGTGGCTTATAATTAATTCTAGGGATTTGTGGTAAACTATCCAAATTAATTGGTCTACTACTTATTAAAGTAATCGGGTCCTTTTTTAAAAATATTTTCTCTCCACACCATTGATAATCACCAGTAACAATCGCTACATCTAATTCATTATTCTCTAATTTTTGCATCACTTCGGAACTCCATCCACTTTCTATGTTTATTTTTAAAGCGGGTTCCACGACTGAAAAAGCTTTAATTATATACGGTAAATGATAAACAATAAAGTTACTGTTAGCACCTAGTTTAAAACTATTGGGTATAGATGATTTGATTTCACTAATACTATTTTTCAAATTTTGTATATCATGCAAAATCTTGTTCGAAAATTGCATTAAATATTCTCCTTCAGGGGTAAATTCAATGTTTTTACCAAACCTATTTGTAAGATGGATACCAAATTCTTGTTCAATTTTCTTCACTCTATATGTTAAAGCAGGTTGTGAAATAAAAAGCTTTTCTGCTACCCTAGTTAAATTTTTTTCTTGATGAAGCAATGAGAGAATTTTATAATCTTGTTCTTTCATCAAGACCCCCCTTTAAAATAAACAATTTCTTTTCACTCGTAACCTATAACTGATTCCTTATGATTCACTCCATAAAAAGTAAGTCAACTCATCTGCAACGTCACTGTTCTCATGCAATTCACTGTACTGTGCCGTCTTACCTTCATATTTTGATTCTTTGTAACTTTTTGGACTATCCCCTAATAGATATTTCAATGATTTTGAGGAACTATTGGACACACTGCCGTCATAGCCATGTAAAAATAATGTAGGTGTCTGACTTTTCACAAGCTTCGTATTATAGTAGTTTTTAGAATTAGCCTGATGGTGATTGAACGAAACCGCAACAAACAATCCAACGATTAAGACAACGATTAAAACAGTGGCGCCCCAAATCCATTTCTTTTTCATGACATGACCTCTATTCTCTCTTTTTTATTATAAAGGAACTGGCTCAAAAAAGCCTCAGATTGGCTCTACACCTTTTTATTACTATTTAATATAATATCACTCTACACTTTTCGCTTTAAAATAACATATTTGTTAAAATGAATATATGATTACCTTAACGTATTAAAATGTTAGCGATAAAGATTTTATTGATATGGAGTGAAAAGGTATGAATGAAAACATTGAAAAATTAAAAGCGATCATTAATCAGGCTCAAAAAATCGTTTTTTTCACTGGCGCAGGCGTCTCTGTAGCGAGTGGTATTCCCGATTTCCGCTCTATTGGGGGGTTATATGATGAAATTTCTAAAAAAGGGTATTCTCCTGAATATTTGTTGAGTACGGATTATTTACACAGTGATTCAATTGGATTTATGGATTTTTGTCATCAATATTTATTATTTGCAGATAAAGCGCCTAATCCTGTACACAAATGGATTGCCGAATTGGAGCAACGTCAGCAATCATTAGGCGTCATCACGCAAAATATTGACGGCCTTCATAGTGACGCAGGGAGCCAACATGTCGATGAACTGCATGGTACACTCAATCGCTTCTACTGCCCGAATTGTCAGCAGCAGTATACGAAAAATGAAGTCATGCAACAGCAACTCATTCAATGTAAACACTGTGGCCATGTCATTCGACCTGACATTGTTCTTTATGGAGAAATGTTAGATCAAGCGACTATTACGCGTGCGGTACAAAAAATCACACAAGCGGATACATTAATTGTGCTAGGTTCTTCATTGGTCGTCCAACCCGCAGCCGGACTTATCTCAAACTTTCAAGGTCAGCATCTCGTGATTATTAACAAAGACACAACCCCTTACGATCATTTTGCAGAACTGGTTATTCATGACGACATGGTCACTGTCGTGGAACAACTTACAGGAGATATATTGTCGTAAATGAAATGATAAATCAAAAAGCAGTAGCTCTCGTGTAGAACTACCGCTTTTTTTGCTTTAATGGGATGTTTAAATACTTTCATCCACTCTCACAGTTTATTTCACAACTGTAACGATACGGCTATCAATATACCCCATTCGTTTTCCTTTTTTGTCATATAAAGCATAATATTTTTTGCCATTCGTATGATCGTACACGTCTTTAACTTTGTATTGGTTACCAGCTTTAATATGCTTTACAGACACTTTTTGTTTGAGGTGGAGACCTTTCTAAACTGTGATTTTGCCTTTATAGATATTTCTTCATCAATGCTTCTGGGATATGACAGTAATCATTCGGATATTTGTCGAGGTGATCTTGATGGATAGTGGCACTCGGAATGTAGTTCGTGAGTGGTTTCACTTCGACAGCGATACGTTCGGCATCAGGTCGCTGGTGAATGAATCGTCGCGCTTCATCTAAATGTTTCGACTGTTCGCTGTACGCACCTGTCCGATATTTAGAACCAACATCTTCTCCTTGTTGATCGATGCTATACGGGTCTATGATTTCAAATAAGTAGCCCATCAATGCGGTAACATCGACTTGTGATGGATCAAATGTTGTTTTAACGCACTCGACATAGCCGTCATACGGACCATCTAACGTTGTTGTAGCACCATTTGCACGTCCTGCTTCTGTTGTGATGATACCGGGCAATGTTTTGACAAATGCTTGCACACCCCACAAACAGCCTCCTGCAAGATAGATTGTTTCCATACCTCTCCCTCCTTATGTTGCTTCTATTTATATGATGGGCGCTAGTGAACCCAATGATACATCGAACACTATTTTCGTTAATCAACAATCAAAAACACTTCTGCGCATCATCAGCACAAAAGTGTTTGAAATGTGAATATCATTATCTTCCTAATAACGTTTCGGCATTTTGATACATAAACTTTTCTTTTTGTTCATCCGTAATAAGGTCAGTTATTAAAATTTCATCTGTTAATTTTTTGACCACTGGCTCAATCGTGTACGGCGTGTCTGAGCCGTAAACAATGCGATTTTCATCTGCCATTTGAAGCAGCATCGGTAATTGTTGTGGTAACACTTTACCTGCTAAATCAAAATATAAATTGTTCATTGTTTTCAAAATATCATCCGGTTGTTCTTCATATTCAAAAATCGCATTCCCCATATCAATCCGTTGCGCAATCACTGGGAGTAACGCACCGCTATGTGGGACAATCCATTTAATATTAGGAAATTTACTAAATGTGCGGTTTTGGTTCATATAGACAATAGCTCGTGTCGTATCAAAGAAAAATTCCATCAATGGTGTAAATACTTTCTTTTTAATCGATGGGTTAATCGGCTGTGGTTCGTTCGGATGGATCGCCACAATCGCATGACGTTCATTTAATTTCTCAAAGATTGGATCTAAGCTTGGGTCGCCTAAATAAATTCCACGCGCATGTGATGGCAACGTGAAACCCACAGCATGATGGACATCTAATGCACGATTAATCGCTTGAATCGATGCATCAACGTGAGGAATCGGTAATGATGCGAAAAGGCCAATTTTTTCGGGATACTTTTTCACCAGTTCCCCACCATACGCATTGGCTTCCTCATTAACTTCAATCATGACGTCATCTGGGGCAGCGCTATGATGAGGCCCTGCAATCGACAGCACCCCGTAATCAATCTCCATTTCCTCCATAAATTTCAAATAGCCCTCGATCGAAAATAGCGGCGTCGCAACACCTGCCCCCTTTCCATCAAAATACTCATCTAAATATTTGATAAAACCTGGTGAGAAATAATGTGAATGCAAATCGATTTTTTTCATGAGACACACTTCTTTCTTTTTAATATGTGTTGAATAAAAAATATGTCACTGAACCAAAGCGTTGGGACAATCATACTTTCATACACATGGTTGAATGCCTTTATCTACAGCGTTTAGAGCGCCGGCAGTCTTCCCTCATTTCACTTTCCTTTCACTCTAGCACATTAAGATGACACAACAACCCTTTCTGATACTTATTGACATATCGCATCACCGTCATCTCACTTACAAGATATTTCTTTTTCATATCAAACTGTTTTTAATGACCTATCAAATTAATTTTGCGTACAGTTTAAATAAACAATGACATGCGATACACTTCATATTATATGTTTATCATTTCACGCCCTCAAACAATTCTTCTTAGTCCATCGTCAGCAATATAATCGTTCACATTGCAACTTCATCAAGCCATACCCGTGACGAATAAAAAAACATCCTGCAAACTTCTTAACGCAAAAAATACGAAATTTTGCGTTAAGAGAATGTAGGATTTTCATCAATGATTTGACAAAATGCTGTTATATCAACGTTTTTAAGTGTTTAGCTTCTTTTTTGAACACTCACGTTACACACGAGCCCTTGTGTTAACTTATCTTAGAATTTGTAATAAATCATAATTCACATACACTTTATTACGTTTTCGCGCATGATCCACATCAATCATACCTAGATCAACCAGTGTATTGAGATGCATTCTGGCAGTATTTTCACTCATATCCAAACTTTTAGCTGCATATTTAACAGTCACATTGGGTGTTGTAAACGTGTAAAACCAGACATCCATGATTTTTGAACCAGCAGCATTATTAATTTTCTTAAGCCCTTCTTTAGCTAATGTTTCGATATTTTCTAGCTTCGTTTGTAGATTTAGAATCATGCGTTGACAAGCGCGTAAGTAAAATTGAATCCATTTGTACCAATCAGCATGAGAACCTCTGACACTATTCAACAAATTGTAGTATCGTAGTCTTTCTCGCTCTAATTCTTCACTCACAAAAAATATCGGCGCATTTACAGCACTTTCAGCCATCATATTCAGCACAATTAATATTCTGCCGAGACGACCATTGCCATCAAGATAAGGGTGAATAGATTCGAACTGTGCATGCATAATTGCCGTTTTAATCAGCGGGTCAGATTGTTCATCTAAAAAAGTGTATCCTTCTTTGAGTACATGATCAAAACTAGGATGCTTAACACGATTGATGTAATGTTCCCAGTTTGTCATATAGGCATCAATTTCATGAGCAGGAACGGGAATATAGACAGCATCTTTAATATCACTACTGGGTCCAATAAAATTTTGAATCTTTCTAAACTCACCGGAAGAGACAGTGGTTCCTCTTGTGTTGCGTCCCATCAATATCTTGTGCAATTCATGAATCAGACGCGTTGTAATAGGATTCCCATTTTTAATTTGCATGACACCATAATCTAAAGCATCTTTATAATTGAGCACTTCCGTCACTTCCGTACTTTTTTGTTCATTCGGTGTTTCTTCAATAATATCTAGAAATGTGACCTGTGTACCTTCAATTCTTGTAGACTGAACCGATTCCGATAACGTCAATAATTGAATCATTTGTGTACTCACCAATGAATGATTAATTTGTGTATTTAGCGCACCTATTAAACTATTAATTTCAGCAACTGATTTGTATAAATCTAAAGCATTTTCTAAAGTCACTTGGGGTGGTAAGAAATCTATGCCTCGTAAAGTCATTAAAAACACCTCTCTTAACGCAAATTATACAACATTTTGCGTTAAGAGAGGATATCAATTTGTTCTTCTTTATATCTCATTATCAGCTAAACCTTGTTATATCAACATTTTTAAGTGTGTAGCTTCTTTTTTGAACACTCACGTTACACACGAGCCCTTGTGTTAACTTATCTTAGAATTAGAGACGAAATTATGATTCTTCATAAACGATAATGTCGCCGGGTTGGCATTCTAAATATTTACAGATGGCCTCTAAAGTACTGAAGCGCACGGCCTTTGCTTTCCCCGTCTTTAAAATGGATAAGTTCGCAATGGTCACATCGACGGCTTTGGACAATTCAGTCAGCGACACGTCTTTTTCTTTTAACACTTCATCTAACTTTATTTTAATCATAATGACTCCTTATATCGTCAAATCATTTTCTTCTTTGAGCTTACGTGACTTTTCAAAAATAGCACTAAAAATGAGTGCCACTGTACCAAGCACCATTAAAAGTGTATCAGATAAGTCCTGCATATTAAGAGCTTTCATGTATTTGAGGTCAATTTGAAGTGAATTGGTCAAAAAGCTTGTGGCTGAAAATATCATAATACCGAGAGAAAGGTATAAAATCCTATTCTGTGATTGAGTTGAAAATTCAAATTTCTTGTATATGTCATTGATGAGTATGATCGTTAAGCCAAAAACACCCACCAGTATTAGCAAACGGACAATATACACCACTGCATAAAGTTGATATGGTAATGGCGTGTGCCAAATTGACGTTTCAAGCAATTGATAATATTGGATTAAGTCTTTAATTCCTCCAACAAGATATAAGATAGACGTTATCACAGCTAGCATTTGAATCACTCTCATGTGTTTGGGTATCGTCATAGAAACCTCCCCTTTTTATTGATTATCGATAAAATTATACCACCTTTTTTATCGATAAACAATAAAAACTTAAAATATAGACTTCCACTTGCTCACTGCTATTCAGTATAATGGAACTTAATTCAACAAGGTAGGGCGTGTTTGAGGTGAAACAATATGTAGTTAATGCATTTACAAATCGTGTTTTTAGTGGGAATCCCGCAGCGGTATGTATTTTAGATGAATGGTTGGATGACCAAACAATGTTATTGATTGCACAAGAAAAAAATTTATCTGACAGCAGCTTTTGCGGTAAAACAAAATGGGAAGTACCAATTGCGTTGGTTTACACCTAGAGGCGAAATTGATTTGTGTGGCCATGCGACATTAGCAACGGCGTTTGTCCTTATGAATGAAGTAGATACAACCCTTAAAGATGTCACAATTTCAACATTGAGTGGTGATTTGACAGTTATACGAGAAGATCAACTTTATCGCATGATTTTTCCACCGTTTGACTTAAATCGCGTTGAATTGACTCAAGAAATGATTGATGCGTTAGGGGCTACACCAACAGAAGTATATTTATGAAGAGATTTATTATGTGTTTTTGAAAAATAGTGAACAAGTGATACATTTGAAACCTGACATCGAAAAAGTCAAACAACTCGATGACCTACTCGTACATGTCACTGCACCAGGTACTGACACAGATTGCGTTTCTCGAAGCTTTGCGCCAAAACACAGTATTGCAGAAGATCCGGTATGCGGTTCAGGACATTGTCATATTGTGCCATACTGGGCTAAAACACTAAACCAAACCGACATTTAAGCATATCAAGCTTCAGCAGAGGTGGCATGATTTATACGACATTCAAAGATGGCGTGCTGACATTGGCTGGAGAAGCAGTGTTGTTTGCCAAAAGTGAGCTTTATATTTAATAAAACGGGGAGTGAACCGTAGTATATATCACTCCCCAGTTGTCTATCGTATTTACTTCGCCGCTTCATATATCTTTTTAATGATTGATATAACACGGGCTTGTTGTTCATCAGTCATATCCGATCCTGAGGGCAGACAGATACCATTTTCAAACAATGTTTTAGCATTATCTGATGACTCAGGAATATAATCATAATCGCGGTATAAAGGTTGTAAGTGCATCGGTTTCCAAACTGGTCGTGCTTCAATATTTTCAGCACTCAATTTTTCAATGATTTGATGAACAGTTATTCCTGCTTCGTCTGGATTGATTGTCAAAGCAGTGAGCCAACGATTGCCTTTAGATGATTTTAACTCTGGCTGAAACTCAAATCCTTTTAAATCACGAAAAGCCCTATGGTAGTTTTCAAATATCGCTCTTCTTCTCGCAATTCTTTCATTCAATGCTTCCATTTGGCCTCGACCAATCCCTGCTGAAATATTACTCAGTCTGTAATTGTAGCCTAATTCACTGTGCTCATAATGTAATGCTTGATCTCTTGCCTGTGTTGATAAAAATAAGGCATGATCTAATGGGTGTTGCGTTGAAACAAGCATCCCGCCCCCACTTGTCGTGATAATCTTGTTGCCATTAAACGAAAACGTACTGTAATCACCAAACGTACCACTCATTTGGTCGTGATAAGAAGCGCCTAAAGATTCCGCTGCATCTTCAATGAGTTTAACTTGATAACGATCACATAACAATTGAATCTCATCAAATTTTGACATTTGGCCATATAAATTTACTACAATGACAGCTTTAGGTTTAATCCCTTTGTCTTCATATGCCTTAAACGCTTTTTCGAGTGCAATCGGTGACATATTCCAAGAGTCTTTTTCTGAATCAATAAAAACAGGTGTCGCATTTTGGTATAAGATGGGATTAGAAGTGGCACAAAACGTCAGTGTCGAACAAAAGACCACATCACCAGCTTCTACACCACTTTCAATTAAAGCGAGATGTACTGCTGCCGTACCACTGCTCAATGCAAGCGCGTAATCACTACCTACATATGACTTGATGCTATCTTCAAATGCATTCACATTTTCACCTAGTGGCGCAATCCAATTTTGTTCAAATGCGCGTTCAATATATTGTTGTTCAGTGCCTCCCATATGGGGTCTTGATAAAAATATCCTTTCATTTCCCAAACCTTATTCCTCCTTTGGTCTAGCAGGTGTCCCAATGACTGTCATATGTTTGCCTACATCTTTAACAGCTGTTGCACCCGCTGCTACAATTGCATGACGTCCAATGTGAATCGTTGGAAGAATTGCAGCACCGGCACCAATATGCACAAATCCGTCAACTGTAACGCCACCTGTCAACGTCGCGTGTGGTGAAACATGGACAAAATCTGCAATTTGGTTATCGTGTTCAACAACGGCACCTGTATTGATAATTGCGTGATTCCCTATTTTTGTATCTGCATTAATGACTGCTTGTGCCATTACTACAGACCCTACTCCAATGCTAGCACTCGGACTAATCACTGCAGTCGGATGAATCAGTGTCGCAAATCGCTTGATGTCAATTTGAATCTTATTAAAAATTTGTTCACGTACAACGTTATTTCCTATTGCGATACAAAAATAAAAATCTGAACGGTAGTTTTCAATTTGCCCAAGGTTGTCATAGAATACGCCCTCTTTTTCAACATATTGATGAATTGCGTCATCTAAATAACCTACCACTTCATATTCATTACTCATGTCGGCAATGTCTCTCACAACTTTTGCATGCCCACCATTGCCAATTAAGATCAGTTTTTTCATATAGGGTTACCTCTAAACTTTTCTATTGTCACATGATTTTCAGCACTAATATCTTTTTTTTGAAGTACATTTTTAATAGTTTGATATAGAATAAACATATCTAATTTAAAGGATTGATTTTCCACATACCATACATCCAGTTTAAACTTTTGTTCCCAAGTAATAGCATTCCTACCATTCACTTGTGCCCAACCTGTAATGCCCGGTTTCACACGATGTCGCTGACGTTGTTCCTCGCTGTATAGAGGCAAATATTCCATCAACAAAGGGCGAGGTCCAACTAAACTCAGATCGCCTTTCAACACATTAATCAGTTGTGGTAACTCATCAATACTCATTTTTCTAATCCATGCCCCTACTTTCGTCATACGTGCTTCATCTGGTAAAAGTTGTCCAAAATCATCCTTTTCATCAGTCATTGTCCTAAATTTATATATTTTAAAAGGCACTTCATCTTTTCCAGGTCTGACTTGCTTAAAAATAACTGGCGCCCCTAACTCTTTTCGTATCAAAATAGCCGAACCGATGAATAAAGGAGACGTCGCAACCAATGCCATCACACTGACAGTAAAATCAAACACACGTTTTAACATGATTCACGCTCCTAACTCTCCAAGATTTGAACAAGTTTCTTCGTTAAATTTTCAAAATCATAGTAATTAGCAGTTTGAGCAGCATTTTTTCCTTGTTGAGATGCTAAATTCTCATCTCTAGACATAGCCACAATTGCTTCAGCTACTTTTCGAGGTGTTTGCTCACTGACACAGACACCACAATGATTCTGTTCAATCACGCTATAACCTGTCGTATATGTCTGTAGAATAGGTCTTCCAGCAGCAAGATATTCAAATAGTTTATTTTGGCTTTGTCCATACTGATCTAGTTTTGTGCTACGATTATGAAGTATATTGGCGTACGCATTTTTTAAAATAAATGGTATAAATCTTTTAGGAACTTTACCTTTAAACAAAACATTGTTAAGGCTTAATTGATGCACTTTTTCTACAAGTTGGCTTTTTTCATCTCCATCACCGTATATGAGTATTCGAATTTTTTCTTCTGAATAATACTCTTCTATTATACGAGCTGCATCGATTAATAGTGACAAATCATTCACTTTTCGAATCGATCCTGTATAGATAAAATTTTTAAAATCTCGATTCAATAAATGAACATCATCTTGATGATAGTTGGATGCATTTTGATAAAAGTCTCTTAATACAACTCCATTACTAATATGATGCACCTTGTTTTCAGATATCTGACTATTCCAGCCTTTATTTTTTATATATTCATAACCACCTGGCCAAGTCATTACAATAGAATCCGCCTTTTGATAAATCAATTTTTCTATGTGATACATTATTCTTACGAGTGGGTTTTTCTTACTTAAAATGCTATAAGCTACAATACTTTCAGGCCATAAATCTCGAATTTCAACCACACATTTAATATCCCACTTTTCAGCTATTCTTAATCCCGCTATTAATGTTAGAGGATGAACGCTAGAAGCTAAAATAACGTCTGGGCGCCCATATCTTTTACGATATTTTTCTGCAACAGTGAGTAATCTTTGAGCAAAAGAAATCATATTAAAAATTCTATGATGATTATTAGACTGATAAGCGTGTGATTTTATAAAAACAAAAGGGATTTCGTTAACAACGCGCTCACCATATTGATTTTTCTCGCTATCAATTGTTTCATTGGAATTATGTCTTGTATTTGCGCAAAAAATGGTCACCTGATAACCTTGTTTCTTTAAATTTTCAGCAAACCAATAATGTCTGCCACCTTCATTAAAATATTGATCTGTTGCGTAATGATTCATAATCCAAATGTTTTTCACAAATTAAACCCCCTCTCTAATAAACACTCAATTTATTCATTCATGTTTTTCATTTTGATTCATATGTGTCGCCATACTGAAACCCACGCCTATGATAAATATTTGTAACAATCCAATAGACAGTTGGTTTTGAAATAATGTTGTTTCAAAAGATTGATGGACTATAATTCCAACAAAAAAACTAGCTGATAATCTAACTAAAAAATGATTTTTGTATCGTGTCATGCTGAGCCATATTAAAAGAAAAATAATAAGAATCAATATAAGTCCTAGATAGCCTATTTGCATTAAAATATTCAAATATAAATTGTGAGGAGACTGATTATGTAAATATAGTCCTTGCGCTAGTGTTCCTGGGCCATAACCTAGTAACGGTTTCTGACTGATAAATTCTGTTAGTGGTATCCACAGTTCATTTCGACCTGACATGATACTTTTGCCTGTATGTGCTAATACCCAATTTTCTAAAGGTAAATAGAATTGAAACGTGGGCAATAATGGATAAATGTATATAAATGCAATACTTGTAGTAATTAAAACCAGAAAAAATGCCATAGCCACAAAACGAGATTTCACTATGAATTTCCAAAATATATAAACTAGAAAAGTAGCAACAATGCTTAACAGTATAGACCTCGTGTCACTTGCTAAAATCAGAATAAAACTTATCGCTAACATAACAAAATATAAAATTTTATATTTAGAAAACTTCATTCCACATATTAGAAAAAAGGAGGTGTAAAACATATAAGGACCTATTAAGTTAGAGTTGTTATAGATACTTGAAAATAACTGTGGTGCTCCTTCTAAAATAAAAATAAAGAATTGACACATCGTAAAAAATATTACTAACATGTTGATAGGCCTTAAATCACTGTAATCCAGTTTTATTAAATTCAAATATAGTATCATATTCAAACAAGCAACCATTTGAACAGTATTTATCAGATCCTTAAGTTGATAACTATTATTCAAAATAGAAAGCACACAGATAACAGCAAGTAAAAGAATCAAAAATAAAATAGTCAATTGTAATTTGTTTAAGTTCGCACCTTTGAATAAATAAACGATTAAACCTATATTTGTAATCCCAAAAACTAAAAACAATGCTATTAGGCCTATAACTACAAAAGATGATACAGTAGCATTAAGAGACCCCAACAGAATAAGAAAATACAGCGCAAAAACAACTATGGTGGATACCTTAAAAACAAATTGCTCCTCTATTGAATTGACTTTCACAATCAACCACCTCAATGCTTTTTAATTATCTGGTTTCAAATGGTTTCGAGGAATACGTGTTAAATCTATTTTTTGGCCATATTTAATTTCATTATCAATTGGATTTAGTACTAATTGACCTCCATTTGGATGAAAAGTCATTTCCCCAAAATATAACTTGTTTTGACCCACTAAAAAATCTACTCTACAAAAAGGAAAAGGAGACGCTAATGTTTCAGCGACTTCTATCATTTCCGTCACATATTGACTCAGTTCAAAATCACTATCATCAAAACCGGTTCTATTTATATCAATGTCTGATTTTTTTAATGTTTTCTCGTATAAATTAATTTGACTATTGAGAGAAGCACGTCCTTCTTTATCAATAATATTTTTAATAACACCAAAAAACTCTACTTTTCCTCCAAATACAAAAAATTTATAGTCTACCAATTTGTCATCACTTAAATATTCTTCAACAAGTATTTTCGGATGTATATTTTTGTAATTCCACTCTCTTGAATATTTGTAGTAATTATCTTTCAGAGCTCTGTTAAATCTACTTTTTACTTTATGGAGATCTGTTTTACCTTTCTCTACTAATTGATTCACACCTGATGTATGATTCGTTTTTAAAAACACTTTCTCTGGCATTTGATTAAAATCGATATCATCAAAACTTTCGAAAACTCCTATTAACGGTGGTAACAAATGGTTATAACCGTGATTGATTAAATGGTTTCTCATTAAATATTTATCAGTATATTCTGTTTGTAATGGATTCCGGTAGTTCAATTTAAGCCAGTTTATTTTGTCTATAAAGCGTTCTGGTTTTTTTAACTCAAGCTTTATACCCGAATTCATTCTAATATTTATTTTAGTAAATTGTTCATCATTCAAAGGTAACATCATGATGCTTTTCAACTTGCTTAATTTTCTATACAAAGTCTTTGTTCTTTCTCTTAAAAATATATTCCTGATGATTATTTTAAAATTTTTCACTATTTAAACACCTCATATTATTTTAAGTGCTTTGTTTCCAAACGATTAAAAATGATAAGTTGTACAATAATCTTAATTCCATATGTCAACAGCTGAGCCAAAGCAATAACAACAATATTCTGTGAAATCGTGTATAAAACTAAGGAGAGAAGCATAAATAACACTAATGTAAGTGTGTCTAAGATTGCTTTACGTTTTAATGAATAATATTTAACTAAGAAACTTCTAATAATATAGTCGGCACTAATAAGACTAAATGTCATTGTCACAAATATATATATATTTTCAATCGACTCAACGTAATCTACATAGAGCATGCGAATTAATATCAAACCTAAAAAGTAAGACAAGATAAAAACCATACCAATAATTAAAGGTAAAATTATATACACCCTACGTTTAACATTTTTTGTAATGGCATCCGTATTAGCTAAATAGCTTAAAATAACTGAAGAAATCATTGTGAATGGAAACAACAGCATTTTGGTCGGTAGTGTTGCAATATAAAAAATCGTGACGCTACTCGCATCAAATAAATAATTAATAATAAATCTGTCAGAATAATTCATTAAAGCGCCTACACAACCTGATGTGAGTAAAAATACTAATGCCGAGTTCTCGATACTTTTATTTCGAACTACGAGTAACATACGCAAATCCACTTTCACCAATACATATGTAAACACATTGATTACAAATTCAATCATGACAAAGTAGAACAGAATTTCATTAATGTTATGCATATCGATAAATAAGAGCGTAATGTAGAATAAACTCAAAATCATATTAATCTTAAGTATTTTCATGAATGCTTTTTTCACTCTATAAAATACGAGTAAAAACATTCGACTTGACGTTAACAATATGAGTAAAACAAGTAAGAAGTAGGTCAAAAAACTGATATCTACATAGAACAATGCTATTAATCCTGCTATGGAAACAGCTAGAATATATCCTAGTAACTTTTTGTAATAACTATAGAGCGCTTTTTTTCCTTCAAATTCATTTCCAAACATATGATAGTTTTTTTGATATAAATTCGTAAAACTTGTATTAATAGTGATAATGACAACATTACAAATCCCATATACAATAAGAAATCTACCAAAATGATTTTGCCCTAAAGTTCTTTCAAAATTAGGAAATAAAAACACTTGCTGCACAATAATAAACAAACCTTGTGACAAAATATTGATTAACATATCTTTTATAAATTTCATTTCAATCACAAGCCTTTTATTTTTTCATAAACTTCCTTATATTGAGCTGCTACCTCATACCAAGAGAACTTATTTTTATCTATTTGAGCGATGTTACTTTGTATTTCTTTATAATGACTGATTATATTTAACATGCTTTTGACAAGCCCCTTAGCATCAAAAGGTGAAACAGCATATCCAACAAGCCCCTCTTCAAAATAACGATCAAATCCCTCTCCTTTGGTATATATCAAAGGCAAATTTTGAGTGAGCGCTTCTAAATAAACTAAACCAAATGTTTCAGAGAAAGAAACTAGTGCAAAAACATCCATTCTCTCCATTAAACTTTTAATGTCTTCTTTGTTTCTTTTTCCCAATAAATGTATATGTTTATAGGAGGATAAAACATTATAATAATGATTATCTAGAATTTCACCTATTACATATATATTTGTCACTATACCTAGCGTTTCATCATTTAAATACTTCGCTAAGAATTCTATGTTTTTATTTTTCATCACTCTACTTACACATAAAATGTTAAGCTGCGATGATAATTTCTTTTTTCGTGTACTCTGATGATTTATCCAAAAGTTATTGATGCCATTAGGTATGACTACTACTTTTTTGTTTATTTCTTCTATTTCAGATGAACGTTTAAATAATGCATTAATTGTTTTATTCTTATATGACTCAGATAAGAAAACAATAGTACTTGCCTGTTTGAGAATTTTTCTCCCTAATGGCAGTAAATGTTTATAAAATCGTATAAAAAAATTCAAGTCTGTATTTCGTACTGTTATCACATAAGGTTTACCTAGTTTGTATGCAACATAACCATCAGTAAAAAGCGTGTGTGCATGAACCATATCATACTGCTCTATTTTTAAATCCAATGTGTCAATCCACTTTTTTATTTTCTTTTGCTTACTAAAATAAAAGATTCTGTCTTTACTTTTTAAAAATTTTTTATGATAGACATTGCTGTAATTTAAATCATTAATACAATGTTTGTCATCATTTACTTTTCTTGGCATGATTACTTCATTACTTACATTTAATAATTCAAGATAAGCCAATAGTTCGCTATGTAAGCGCGAATGCATATAATTTGAATTAATATGAAGAACTTGCATATTTTCCTCCTGAATTTTTAAAGAGACCAATACGAAATACGATTAGTTTCATATTTTTTGAATCTATTTTTCAAATCAAATATAATGGCTTCTGATGCTAATAAATCTATAAATCTCTTGTCTTCCATTTTCTTGAAATAATCATGATCTACAGCATATATCATGACATCAATATCGGATTTTATATTTTCAAATGATGCAGTACTAAACTTCAGACAACTATCTTTAAAGTTTTCAACAAAAGGATCAATGACTATCGGTATAATGTCATAATCATTCAATTCTTTAATGACTTCTATCACTTTTGAATTTCTAAAATCGGGGGTGTTTTCTTTAAACGTGAGTCCATAAACAACTATATTGCTATCTCTATTTTTGCCTTTTTTCATTAATTCTTTAATTAAATTCTTCACTATAAAACTAGGCATATAATTATTTATATTTCGACCAGTAGAGATAATTTGGGAATGATAGCCAAGGTTTTCAGCTTGATAAATAAAATAGTAAGGGTCTACACCGATGCAATGTCCTCCAACCAATCCTGGGTAAAAGCCTAAAGCATTCCACTTAGTATTCATGGCTTCTATGACTTCAAATGTATTAATTCCCATTAAATCAAAAACTTGCGATAACTCATTCATAAACGCTATATTAATATCACGTTGACTATTCTCTACTACTTTAGCACTTTCTGCTACTTTAATTGTTGAAGCTCTATGGACACCTGCTTTGATGACTTTTTCATATGTTTCAGCAATCGTATCTAATGCTTCTCGATCAATTCCAGACACAATTTTTATAATATTTTCAACTGTATTTTTACGGTCTCCTGGATTAATGCGTTCAGGTGAATAACCTACTTTAAAGTCGTCACGTACTTTTAAACTAGATATTTCTTCTAAAAGTGGTACACAGACATCCTCAGTTACACCAGGGTATACTGTTGATTCATAAATGATATAGTCTCCCCTTTTCAAATACTTTCCAACTAATTCTGTCGCATTCTCTATAGGAGACAAATCGGGCGTATTATCTGGATTGATTGGTGTAGGTACAGTAATAATGAAAAAATTAACCTCATGTAAATCTCCTTCATTTGAAGAGAATTTTAAAGTTGTTTTTTTTAATACTTCTTCTCCAACTTCTCCAGTTGGATCAATATGATTTTTATAGTTTTCAATCTTTTCCTTATCTATATCAAAGCCAATTACATGGTAATGTTTGGCAAATGCAATTGCTAACGGCATACCTACATATCCCATTCCAATCACTCCAATTTTCATATCACTCATTCTTATTTCCTCCTCCACTCTATTGTCCATCTATCATTTGCTATATCTAAAATTTCTTCCCTAGAAAAGTCTGTTTTTAAAAGTTTGATGATATATTCCATGTCATCTATATCAACCCTACTCACTTTCCCTCTATATATCTTTTCATAGACTTGTTCAGGATGGATTTCATCTTCATTCAGCAGTTCTTCATACAGTTTCTCGCCTGGACGAATACCTGAAAACTCAATCCCAATGTCCTCTTCTTTTTTACCACTCAAACGGATAAGGTTTTTGGCAAGGTCGACAATTTTGACAGGCTCTCCCATATCCAGTACGAACACTTCGCCACCTTCTGCCAGCGCCCCTGCTTGTAGGACGAGACGTGATGCTTCAGGAATCGTCATAAAATAACGCGTCATTTCAGGATGTGTGACTGTGACTGGACCACCTGCTTCAATTTGCTTTTTAAATAACGGTATCACTGAGCCGCGTGAACCGAGGACATTGCCAAATCGTACAGCGACAAAGTCTGTTTCACTGCTCGCATCGTTTAAGCTTTGAATAATCATTTCGGCGATTCTTTTACTTGCGCCCATGACATTCGGTGGGTTGACAGCTTTATCAGTCGAAATCATGACGAATTTGCAAACTTTAGCATGTTTTGCAGCTTCTGCAGTGTTTTTCGTCCCAATAATATTATTTTTCAGTGCTTCCTCTGGGTTATATTCCATTAATGGCACATGTTTGTGCGCCGCTGCGTGATAAACGATAAACGGTTCATATTTTGACATCACTTGAAACATTCGTTCACGATCTTGAATATCCGCAATGACAGGAATGATATCAATCGTCTCTTGATATTCGCGGATGAGCTCTTGGTGAATCAAATAAATACTATTTTCACCATGACCGACGAGAATGATACGTTTCGGTTTGAATTTGCACACTTGACGGCATATTTCCGAACCAATCGAACCACCCGCACCTGTCACTAATATCGTTTGATTCGTCAACTCTTTTGAAATCGAATACATATCAAGTTCCACTGGATCCCGTCCAAGCAAATCTGCTACGGACACTTTTTTAAGTTGGCTAACCTCAATCTCGCCTGTCATGACTTCTTCAATATTAGGCATTTTTAAAACTTCAATACTCAAGTTTGCCGTTAATGCGCTAATATCTTTCAATCGTGTAACAGGGAGAGTCGGAATCGCTACAATGACTTTTTTGATTTTATACCGCTTCACGAGGTCCGGAATATCATCAATCGTGCCTTCCACTTTGATATTCGTCGATAATGTCATATTCCGTTTATTCGGATCATCATCCACAATTGCAACCGGCTCCATCCCCATATAAGGACTGTTTGTCATCTGTCGCAGTAGCAACAAACCACCTCGTCCCGCCCCTACAATGAGTGTCGGAACCTTTTTATAATCATTTTTAATATATACGCGGCGATATACCCTCCAGGATAGTCTCGAACCACCGATTAAAATTAAATGCATCATCCATGTGATTAAATATAATCTGACAAACATATTGCCATCCATTAAAACAAAGACAATGACCATCGTCGTAACGATTGCGTATGTCACCGATTTGACAATGAGAAATAATTCCGTCACACTCGCATATTCCCACGCGCGATGATAAATGTTAAAAATATAAGCGAAAATATGGTGTGTCACTAATAATGATATAGACGTAAAAAATAGTAAGTTTGTTGAATAGTTTTGAAAATACGGTTCTAATATGTAATAACTGAGAAAGACTGAAAATGTAACAATTAACGAATCTACTAATATGAGTAAAGCTAATCTCTGCTTCACCGTTAATTTTGACAATGACATCACCCACTTGTTCAAATTAGACCAAAGAATTTTTTATGTTTTGTCGGCTTTAACGGTCTCTCTCGTTTGATTTCGATATTGTTAACCATTGTGCTTCCATTATTAATCAATTGTCGTATCGTTTCTTTATAAGGTCTGAGTTTGTTTGCTTCTATTAATGTTTGTAATTGAAAAGGTCTTTCTTCTGTTGAATGCGCATCAGACGCAATCACATGTGCTAAATGGCATGTGATAAACTGTAGTGACAGCTTTTGAATATTTTTGCCAAATGTGCCTAAAAGGGAGCCTGCTGTCAGTTGACTTAACGCACCATTTTGAACGAGTTCATACAAGCGTTCCGGATTTTTAGCGATGGCTTTATTCCGCTCTGGATGGGCAATGACCGGAATATAACCACGTTGTTGTAATTCAAAAAATAATGCCTTCGTATAATGGGGCACTTCATTCGATGGCAATTCAATCAATACATATTTGGAATGATTCAATCCCATCACTGTGCCTTGTTCAAGCCTTTGAATGATGTCACCTGAAATTCGAACTTCTTGTCCTGGATAAAATGTCATCCCTAACTTTTGGATTTCTGGATGGTTTTTCATCTTCTCAAGTTGTTCCATTACAACATTTGCTTCGTTATGAATGCCTGGTTTGAGATGATGGGGTGTTGCGACAATACCCGTCACCCCCTGTTCGGCTGCTTGTTGTATGAGCGCAATCATATCTGTTTCAGTCTGAGGGCCGTCATCTACACCGATTAAGATATGATTGTGGATGTCAATCATTGTTTCTCATCTCCGTAATAAGCATAGTACCCTTCATCTTTGTCAGGTTTGATTTTATTAAGGACGACACCTAAAATTTGCGCATTGGATTTTTCCAACTCTTTTTGACCTTTCATGACATAATGGCGATTATTTTTTTCTACATCGATGACATAAATTGCATGTCCCGAAATTTTGGCATATAACTGTGCATCTGTGACTGAATTAATCGGAGGTGTATCAATCACAATAAAGTCATAGCTTTTTAATAAATGTTGGTATACTTTTTGGAAAGCTTGTGATGTGATAAGCTCTGAAGGATTGGGAGGGATAGGCCCTGAAGTAAGTACGTCTAATCCTTCTACTTCTGTTTCTTGGATAGTCTGTTCATAGTCGCCCCAGTTCATCAAAATACTCGATAAACCTTTGTTGTTGGGTAAATTAAAAATGTAATGCTGTGTCGGTTTACGCATATCGCCATCAATCACTAAAGTACGGTAATTCGCTTGCGCATACGTCACTGCTAAATTTGCTGAAACAGTTGATTTTCCTGAAAACGGCGATGATGATGTTACAATGACACTTTTAATCGGTGCATCGACTCCTGCGAACATAATATTGGAACGAATGCTCCGAAATTTTTCACTGACCGATGATTTCGGTTGATGGCGCACGATTAACTGTTCTTCTGCTGTTTTAGTTTTAGATTTTGCCATAATACCCCTACTTTCCCCCTAATATTTCTCTATAGATCCGATAACCGGAAGTTTGAGATATTCTTCTACATCTTGTTCTGTCTTAATGCGTTTATCTAGCATTTCTTTCATCAAAATCATCAAAATTGCGATCACTAAGCCAAGTAGCAAGCCAATGACTAGATTGATGACTGTTTTAGGAGAAACTTTTTCAGCATTGTCTCCTGCTTTTGATAGAATGGAAACATTATCAACATTCATAATTTTCGGCATTTGTTCAGCATACACATTCGCAATCGTGTTCGCGATATTTTCTGCTTCACTTGGCGATGTGCTCGTCACACTAATATTAATTACTTGAGACTCAGCAGAATTTGTCACATTCACCATCTTAATTAATTCATCGTAACTGTATTTGTGATGATATTCCTTCGCCACTTCCTCGAGAATTCTAGGACTTTTCAATATTTCTGAATATGTATTAACGAGCTGCAAGTTATTTTGGACAACTTGAGCGTTCAAATTGCCTTTATTTTCCTTTTGATTCACTAAAATCTGTGTTGATGCTTCATATTGAGGCTTTAATACCCAAAATGTTAACACGATTGATAAAAGCAAAAAGGTAATAGGCAAAATAATCAATAATTTCAAATTACGTTTGAATATTTTCAAAAGGTGACCTAAATCGATTGTCTCTTCCATAGTTCCTCCCAATTAAATAAAAATTTACATTTTGCGAACATGTTCTGTTTTTATTCAGTTAATTATCCTTTTAATTACGATTTTTAACTTTCTTTTTCATCATACACCTTAACGCTATTTTATTCTATAAATTACAAACAATTTTTTTAATAATTAGTTTATTGTTTATTGAAAGAAATTTATCGTTTGGATAGTTTGTATTGTTGTAGATAATGCTCATTAATATCTATTTAAATATAAAAATTTAATAGTGTTTTGTGCGCCTTTCAATATGTATATCAACACTAAAATCTCCTCATTTTAAGCGTTTGATGTAGTGTACAAAGCATAAAAAAGCATCCTCTTCCACGTTGGTTGCGACCAAAATGAAAAGGATGCTTGCGCTATTAATCATTATTTTTGAAATACCTTTGTGACTAACTGAACAAAATGATCTCGTTCGATGTGATGTGCATGTTGAAGTTGCTGTTCTATTCTTTGTTCAAATGCATGAGGGTTAGCATCAATGTCATCTAACAGTTGATTCAATTTTGTATATGTATCTACCGAGAAAATGTGATTCGGTGCAATCAGCGGACGATGATGTACTGTTTCGTCATATGCCAAAATAAGCTGTTGATGATAAAAAGCACGCGAAATTGCATTTTCAAGTTCATTTCCACGGTTAATATCTAAATAAATGTCACACAGCTGATACAATTGGGAAAACGTGTCTTTCTTTGCTGTCGGATACAACTTCACGTTAGGATATTGATCAAAAGCCATTAACTTCGACGACATTTCGGTCCGTGCCGCAATATGAAAATGCCATGCGGGATTTGCAGTGACAAGTTCTTCTAGATGCGGCATCTCATCTGAGTTCGTCAATGTTAAGATATGCTTCGACTGTTGATTCGTTTTATCGAAATGATACAAGTAGCCCGCTCCATGAACATTGACGGCTTGTTCTGGAGGTAGTTGTGCGACAATGTTTTCATATTCTTGTTTATCCGGAATCATCACAGAGAATCGACGGCTTTGTTCACGATCTAACAGGGCTAACATATTTCCTGGGACTTGACCTTGACTCTCTTCTTGCCAAAACAGTCCCCCACGACCAGTCCAATTCATATGATATAACACTAAAAAAGGTGTTGATAATGAATTAATGACAATGTCGCTCAAATCAACTTGCACCTGTTGTAAATAAAAAGTGATAAAGGCAACTTTGGAATCAAAAAAATATGTTTGACCTTGCCAGTTTAATACATAATCGCCTGTGACATCATTTTCATAAATGACTTCTTTCCTATCACTTGTTAAATATTTTTTGAAAATAGCTGTCCCATCTAAGTCATAAATCGTTTCAGCAAATTTAAAGCCATACTGTGTATAATGGTCAATCGAACGCAAACGCCCATGCTGATCTAGCCAACGTACATGACTCACAATCCTCGTTTTATCATGCGGACGATAAACAATTTCACCACGTGTTTGCCCCATATCTTTAATTTTTGCACCATGATGATCACCGACAATTTCCCAATACGGTGGAATGTCGACTTCATTAAAAAATAACGGTTGGTCGTTGTCATATAATTGATTCGCCGCAAAAAATTGGTAAGGCGATGTGACATTTTGGGGTAAAAAGCCGTCATCTTCTAAACAGATTGTGAAGTTTTGAAAGCCTGCTTGGATGAGTGTTTGATGTAATAATTGTGTCGGTTGATGATAATGTTCAAATAAGTTAATCATGTACGCACCTCTTCCAATACGTTTTGCCATTGTTTCACAATTTCTGTCGTTTCAAACTGTTTCGCTATCGCATAGGAGGTCGCGTGTGGGTCTGCAGGTCCGTGCTGAAAATATTGCACAATTTTGGCCGCCATACGATCCGTCGTTGCATCAATCGTTTCATTCGGCACTAGCATCTCTAGTAAATAACCGTTTTGCCCTTCTTTAATAAAAGTTGGATTGCCATAATTGACATTAAACCCTATCATACCGAGCCCCGAACCAACTGCCTCCATCAATGTTAAACCGAAACCTTCACTTTGCGAGGCGGATACAAACAATTCATATTGCGCATAAATATGTGTTAAATCAACATGGCCTTTAAGGCGAATATAACTTTCTGCGTTATATTGTTGAATCACTTTTTCAATACGTTCGCGTTCAGGACCATGGCCGTATATATCCAACTGGAGTTCTGATACATGCTGTTTCGCTTTAATAGCTGCCAATGCAATCCAATCAACATGCTTTTCTGACGCTAACCTTGAAGCAGTGATGATCGCATAAGGTGTCCGCGCTTGTGCAGGATAAGTTAATTGTTTTAAACTCCCGACCGGAATCGTGTAAATACGTGGATTGTTAGCCGTATATTGACGAAACTGTGCTGTTAAAATGGTATTTTGCAATTCTGTTGCGACAATATAAAAATCGATAAACCGCGCATTTTTGAACTGATATTCATAATAATTGTTCCATAAAATATGTGTCCCATCTGTCGTATTTTCACTGAAATGTTCTGCATGAATCACTACACCGATACGACTCGCTTGTTTATTTTGTAAAACAGCTTGACCGATATGTGACGCTCGATCTAACAAAACGATATCATCTGATGTTAAATTTAATTTTTGCATGAAATACGCCACAAGTTCCTCTTTACTGTATAAAATAGCGTCCTGAAAACGGTACATGTGCATATCCCCATCAATGATTTCTTGATACGCAACCGTGCCGTCTTCATTGTAAAATTGACGCATATACAATTTAGCGCGTTGTTCACTCGGGGCGTAATACTCTGAAAATGTCCGCACATAACTGAAAAAATCTTTACGTATGAGCATTCCATTGACGACAAATTCAGCACGATCGACATAGGGTTCATCTTCATTTTTTAAATAACAAGTGACAAATGTTTGCGATGGATGCTGAAAATAGAGCCGCTGTATTTTACCCATATCTTCTATGTACGTTATCGGCTGGCCAAGTTCACGTTGTAATTCTTGAAGCGTGTAAGTCGTTGGTGCAATATGAATGTCCGTGAAATATTGATAAAGCCAAATGATTTCCTCGTCTTTAAATCCTAAATTGGCAGTTAATGTTTGGATATTTTCGGAAGCAATAAAGTCCAAAAATATAAACTTCGCCTCCTCATTGCATTGACGTAGCAATTGTGCCCGATAACTTTGTGCATATTCGACACCACTACTCGCCCAACCGATGCCAAAATTAATATTATAAATCGTCATACCGCACCTCCTCATTAAGGAAAATGAATCGTTACATTGCCATTTTGTTGTTGGTCCATCATACTCAAACAAATATTTCTAATGATGCGATGCTTTATCTCCCACACCATCCGATTGAATGACTCTAGCGCTACTTTATGGTATTCAAACATCGCGTTACGTTGGCCTTTTTGGCGTTGATTGACGTTTGCCTTTAATTGTTGTAAGTAGTCCACTTGTTCAATCCACGCCGTATCAATCGCTTTAAGCACCGTTTTACGCAAAAATTGCTGAAACAAGGCGTCATTGTTAATCTTCTGTTTGTTTTTCTCAAATTGTTGCTTAAACTGTCCCATTAACAAAGCCACCATTGCATCCACGTTGCCTGTTGTGCGATTAATTTCAATATCAACAGCACTAAAACTCACATTTTGATAAATATATTGCGCAATATCCGATGCCGTCACTGTGCCCGCTGTCTTAAAATGATGATGAAAAACGTCTCGTGCCAATTGTTCAAAATTAAGCAACGCTAACTGCTCACTTTCTAATATTCGATTTCGCTCGCGATAAATGAGTTGACGTTGTAGGCTCATACTTTTTTCAAACTCATTGGCCGATGCTCTTAACTTCATCCCTTGTTCTTCAGCGACACGTTGCGCTTTTGTGACAATACGCTTCACTTTATTGCGAAATAGCACACTTTCAGATAAATATGCATGATTCTCTGACATGAATCTGTCATTTTGAGTTAATGACGCATCACTCCATCGTTCGACTAAATAATCGTCGAGCGAAATAAAAATTTGGGACCGACCCGGATCACCTTGTCGCCCTGCACGTCCTCTCAACTGTTTATCAATACGACTATTTTCCATATGTTCATGCACCAATACAGTTAAACCGCCCAGCGCATGTACTTCGGGAGAAAGTTTAATGTCTGTTCCTCTGCCAGCCATACTCGTCGCCACGGTCACTGCACTCAACTGACCCGCTTCTGCAATCATTTGCGATTCTTTGGCAACATTTTGTGCAATGAGCAAGTTGTTAGGAATGTGCAAATTAAACAGCACATCCGAGAAATATTCTGCCGCTTCAGCTGTTCTTGTAATCAACAATACGGGACGCTGTTGTGCATGTAACGCCTTCACTTCTGCCAAAATTGCATCATTTTTATCGTGAATATTCACAAACACACGATCTGGAAAGTCTTCGCGAATGACCGAATGCGCGGTTGGAATTTGAATCACAACTTTCGAATAAAGCTCAAAAAATTCCTTTTCAGCTAATTTTCCTGTTGCAGTCATACCGGAAAAACGGTCAAATTGCATAAATAAATTTTGGAACGTAATCGTCGCCATCACACTCATATCGTTGGAAATATCCAAGTTTTCTTTCGCTTCTAATGCTTGATTCAGTCCCGCTTGCATTTTCGTACCTGGCAACATACGCCCTGTAATGCGGTCAATCAACATGATTTCACCGTCTAACACAATATAATCTAAATTCACATCCAAGACATAAGTCGCACGTAAAGATAAATTGATTGTACGTACCAGATCCACATACACCTTGTCATAAATGTTCGGAACGTTAAAATACGCATTCGCTTTCTCAATCCCTTGTTCTGTTAGCCAAATTTCCCGCTTAGTCTTTTTCATTTTAAAGTCTTCACCTTCTTGAAGCGTGGCGACAAATGCTTTGGCGGTTGCGAACAAGTTGGATTGGACACGTGGCGCACCAGAAATGACGAGGGGTGTTTGTGCTGTATCTAAAATAATCGAATCCACTTCATCAATCATCGCATAATGTAATTCTGGCAAAAACTTACTTTCTAACGTGTCCGCTAAGTTATCGATTAAATAATCAAAGCCTAAATGCCCATTTGTCGTATAAATGATGTCATGTTGATACAACTGCTGTTTTTCCGCATTATTCACCGGATTCTCTGCATTTTCTACAAAACCGAGCGAGACCGATAAACCTAACCAATTGTACAATGGCTTCATTTCTAAATAATCTCGCGCTGCTAAGTAATCATTGGTCGTAATTAAAAATACCGCTTTCCCCGTTAACGCATTTAAATATAACGGCATCGTTGCGGTGAGCGTTTTCCCTTCACCAGTCTGCATTTCAGCAATATTGCCTTGGTGCATGACAATCGCACCGAGCACTTGCACATCTTTATGGTACATCCCTAAAACACGCCGTGACGCTTCTCTCACCACTGCATACGCTTCAGGTAACAAGTCCGTCAATGTTACTTCACCGTTACGCAATTGCTGTTTAAACATTGCCGTCTTTTGTTGAAGTTCTGCATCTGAATATTGGACCATCATTTCACAATATCGGTTCACTTTTTTCAACATTTTTGTCAGTTGCTTCAGCCGCATACGATTGATTGTTCCATTAAGATTGAATCCCATGGGCGACCTCCTTTCCAAAAACGACTACAACGTTTCCTGTGCACGTGTCCGTCGAATGATGTCGTTCACTTGCGCCTCATAAAGTGAAGGTGTCGACTTAACATCATCCTCTTGCGCTAACTCTGCAATAACAATACGTCGAAACAGCAACTGATGACACGCTGCATTCATCAATCGAATGTCATAACGATATGCCGCTTTCGGGAATTCGAAGTCTTTATTCGTTTCATTTATCATCAATTGCTTAATTTCAGTATCGTTTTTTCTATAAAAGGTAAGCACGAAATATACACTTCCAACTGGATTTACCGCCACTTCAAATGTCAGACGATAGCGATGTCCTCTCTTTAAAATAGGCAAACTTGGCGTACGTCCCTCTTTATCAAATTGCGTCGTCATTGTCCATAAATGAATGGGTAATCCTGACGGCATCAGCTGATTTTCAAAATATGTACCATTCGGTTGAAAGCGAATTGTCGAGCCATGCTGATACGTTTCTCCATTCGTATTGCGCCAAAAAATCGTCATCGTCTGTTTAGTTTGCATGAACATCTCTCCCAAAATGATCTTTCAATAAAATGTGATAAAAGTTCATAAACCAACTCACAACCGTCGCCGTATCATCATTATGGCGCCCCGGTATCGCTTTATTCATGACATGGACATGTTGTCGGCTGAGAACCGGCAGTAAATCACGAAATGCAGTTGGATCATAATCATCATGCACCATATACGTCAGCGGGATAGAAGTATCCTGCAAATCACTGTTTGTCAACACGTCCCAAAATTTTTCATTCAACCGAGCAATACGTGCATCAGGGTCAACCGCTTCATACTGATGTGCCAACACGATATCGAGTGATGTGTCAAAATCTTGTGGACGGAGCAATTTCATATTTTGTGCTATAGTTCCGATATTCACGAGCGGTTTGCCGACATTGATGGCTTTCGGATGTAATTGCGCACCGTAATATAACGCGCCGAATGAGCCCATAGACAATCCGGAAAAGATACATGCGTCATGATGGAATCCAAGCGTGGCCAGCGTTTGCTGAATGACTTGTTTAATACCATTTTCATACGTAGTCGACCCCAAATAGAACGCGCCGCCTTGAATGCGTGGGTCGCTGATGAGTAAAAATGGTGCGCCGAGTTGTTGCATTAAATAATACGCTTCAAACCCTTCAGCCTCGCGATAACCACTAAAATAAACATTTAATGGTGGCTTGAAATCACCTGGGTTAAAATAGTAGAAAAATTCTTCTCGTCGGTCATCGACAAATCGTTCGCCACCTAACAACAATTGTCCAAACTCAATACGAGACAAACGTTTATGTACCGCACCGATATGCACGACCCCGCTGTAACGTGCCCTTACCGCAATCGTGATATATGCCGTATAAGGGCGTCGTGATAAGCGAAGCGGTTCTGCCAATGCGTCTTCCGATAAGACAAACGTTTCTAACACGCCTTCTTCAGGATTGAGCGACATCAAACGTACGACATATTCGAGTTCAACATCACCTTCTGTATGAAATTCCGGCCATACTTCAATCACTTTATCTTTGTCGTAAATTAAATTTTGACGCCAACTGAGCACCGGACAAAATGTATCACCAAAATCACCTACAAAACGCACAGCTTTATGACCATAGTAAGTGACATGAATCGCATCAGACGTATGAATATGCGTATGTGCTGGACTGATTTTGTCACCATATTGCCCGGGAAATGACAAGGCGATTAATTTATCGTGTAATTCGGCTTCATCGGTGTAATCAATCGGTCGAATACGATACTTTTCCACGATTTCTAACGCCGCGTAGCCTGTTTGCCAATCATGATGATCCACGACTGTATTGTAAGGTGTACTCACAAGCGTTAACAGTGCCTCCATAGGTTCAGCTAATGGCGTTTGTACGAACACGAGATCGAATACACCTTGCTCTTCAATGACTGCTGTCATCTTTTCAATAGACGTATTGTCATAGTAGAACAGCTGTGTATCAAAATAATTCCACGTCACTGCTGGATTTGAGTCGAATAAATATTTTAAATCACGACCACCCATTTGTAGCACATTAAACTGTTGCCCCATCGTTATCACCTTCTAAAAAATGGTCTAGCTGTTCAATAATACGCTCAGAACGCACCGTTTCAATCATGTTTGTATTAAATGTGTAAGCAGCATTCCAATGTTTTAACGTCTTTAAAAAGTAATCTAACGCTGAATGAAGCGCGTCATAATGATCAATAATGATGCCATTTTTAAAATCTGTCACATAATGGCTTTGAAACATATGAATTTGAGGAATGCGCACACTGATACTCGCAATTTGGACATATAAATCGGGTTCGTCACTCAAGTCAATGACGATACGCAAACGTGTTAAAGCTTGGCGCACATCTTCTTCATATGGCACCGATTGGATTTGAATCACTTCCTCAATCGGTGTCGGTTCTTTCGCTTCAATCAACTCCGCTTTCGCTTTATCTTTGACAACTTTTTCGTTATGTTGCGCATTCATTTCGTCCGTGAACTGTCTCATCCAACCTTCTACATGAGCTGCATCTTTTTGCGTCAATAATACGAGTCGATAAGAAGGCTCTCGCTGAACATAAGTGATGAGCTGCTGTAGCACTTGTTGTAAATCCGCATTACGCATCCCCTCTATCCAAATGCCAATATAGGTTTCATGCAATTGACTGCTTAAATTCGTCAGCTGTTGTGTATCAAACGGTGTCATTCTTAATATTTCAGGTGGGTGGGTGTGATTTGCCAATAAAGTCTTTAACCGTGCTTCATTTTCTGACGTATCGACCAACCATTTCAAACTGTGTCCTATCGATTGAATGAATGCCTCATCCAAAGTCTGATTGCGTTTCGTAAAAATTGAATAGCTCACTGTCACCCGCGTTGCAATATCCCGAAACAATGCCTGATGTTGAGAATGTGCACTCACAATCAATTGGTCCGCTTCATTTAAATGACGTGCACAATAACGCGCAAAACGTTCTTGAATGAGTACACCCATCGAATCATACACTGGTGCATCAAACTCACTTTGAAACGGTGCCATCACTTCCACTTGAAGCGTCACCCAGTTTTCTCGGAGGATCACTTCACCCGTTGCGGTTAAATAATCTTGCCTAAACACTTCACCATTTTCATAATAACGAATCGCACTCAAATAGCCGCGCTCATCAAAAATGTACCGTCGCTGCTGTTGATGCTGCTCAAAATCATCGAGCCAAATCAAATAGCCATCCTGATTAAAATACACTTTGGATATGCCATTTTCCGTCATCACTTGAATCAAATAAGGCGAAAATACAAATTCTGCATCATCTGGCCATTCCAAATCATCAAATTGAAACGAACGTGACGGGGCATCATCAAAGCCTTGAATCTCATCAAACAATGACCAAATAGCCGTTTCGTACAAATCATACTTATGCAAAAATAGTCTCAAGTGCGGTTGATAATTCAAATGCAACAATTTAAATTCCACATCATTTTGCGCATGCATCGACATTAAACTAATCGCATCATCAAATTGTATCTTTCTACTATGCACATAAAACGGTTGTGTTAACTGACACCACCTATTGTCATCGTCATACCATGCTGGAACAAAATATTTCATAGCTTACTCCTTACTGTATGAGTCTAAAAATGACTGATATTGATCAAAATATAAATAAGTGCGTACTGTTTCAGTGATATTGATGGTCATGTAAATCAAAATGACAAATTGTATCAATACAGATAACTCTTGCGTCATATCGTTTACCACGATAGCAGTCTGTAGCGGCAAACTCATAATCAAACCGAGCACAGCAGCACCTATCGCACTCATCTGGTTAGACTTCCTGTTTAAATACACTCTCGTCGCCTTCCCAGGATAAATACCATCAATGTAATGACCACTTTTTTGAAATTCTTTTGCCTTCCGTTTCGGATTTAATAGCACTTTAGACAACATAAAATTCAACATAATGAGCATCACGAGAAACATCAATACACCAACTGAATGGTTCAATTCTAAAAATACCGGTTGATAGCTCGCGTCTCCTGTTAACCAGCGTCCTATTACATGCGCCAACATCCCGACGATGAAAAACAATGAAAAACTACACATCATCGCGATGCTCCCAGCAGGGTTGAGCTTCCACGAAATGTACGTATCCTTTTGAGATGTCGTCACATTCATCACATCTTGATAATTGATGCGGTACTCAATACGTTCTATCCAAACTAACAACACCAATACAATCAACATCAAAGCAATACCGATGGCGACTGTAACCACACCGATATGTTGAAGCTGTTGATGTTGAAAAATGGATTTGATCATACCAACCAGTACAATCGGCGTCGGACCAGCAATACCATAAACGGTATTTTGATCCGCAAGCCACACGAGTACCATCGCCCCCGTCACTATGATGAGTAATAGGAAACCTATATGCACGCCCTGGAACTTGCTTTGATTCGGACTGAGCACAAAATATCCTTGAATGATGGCTAATAATAGCGTGAAAAAACGTTCTTTAAAATGACGTTCTAACTGTGTTTCCAACTTTTCTTTTTCGATATTGCGGTAAGTCAACAGCGCCATAATCATCATTGTTGTGAGCCATGGTCCAAGTCCGAGAGAAAAAAGATTGATTGTGCCTATATCGCCCCCTACATTCGACAACGCAATATCTAAAAAACTGTGGGGCACACGCGTCCGTACTTTGATTCCTGGCAAGGTGATATGACTCCCAATGATATAGATAACAATCATCATCAATGTGAAGAAAATCCGTTGATATAAAACTTTATATTCTTTCGTTTTAATATGCTTCAAACGCGTCAATGCTCCCATATTTCGCCTCTTTTTCGTCTGTTAATTTATGAAGAGGCAAAAGCACGAATGATTCATTTATGTCTTTTTAAAACAATGATGCTTTCGCCCCTATTCATACGGTATTAATCGTCTTTCTTACGTGAGGATGGATCTTTCTTATCTTTTTTAGATTTACCGAATAATGCAAAACCGAGAATGACTGACAACAAGCCGACCCATAAACCTTTAGATGAAGTCTCTTCGGTCCCTGTATCTGGTAATATCACAGATGAATGATCTTTTGATGTTTGACTTGGTTGCTGATTAATCGCTTCACTCGTTGTCGGATTCATGTTTTGTGATGTGCTCTCACTTGTTGAATGATGTTGCATGCTTTCCGATTCAGATACGCTATGGCTTGTAGACTGCGCATCACTTAATGACAAGCTCGTACTTGTACTATTTGACGTACTTAGAGAAGCACTAGCACTCGTTGAAACCGAACTACTGTCGGACATTGATGTATCGGTGTTTAATGACGTGCTCTGCGACATTGAACCGCTGAGTGACAGGCTTTCACTTGTCGATGTACTACTTGATGTGGACGTGCTATTAGAAATTGACACGCTGTCTGAAAGGCTTGTCGATACGCTCTCACTGTTCACCATAGATACACTTGTTGACATACTTTCAGAAGTTGAAAGACTTGTCGACACTGACACGCTCTCGCTCGTTGACGTGCTATCAGAAGTCGATACACTTGCCGCTATACTGTTGCTCACTGAATGGCTTAATGAATGACTTAAACTGTTTGAAATTGACATGCTGCCACTTGCTGATTGACTCATCGATGTACTTGTACTGTCTGATGTAGAGAGGCTCACACTCATGGATGTACTGTTTGATTCCGATTCACTATTAGAAATTGATGTACTGTCAGAACTACTTGTCGACAGGCTTGCACTCGTTGAAGTAGAAGTACTGTCGGAACCACTCATTGACGTACTCATACTTGTTGATACTGAGTCACTTTCGCTATTAGAAGCGGACACACTTTCACTCAAAGATGCACTTTCGCTTGTTGAAAGGCTATTTGACGTCGAATGACTTGCTGACTTACTTGTAGACTGCATCATACTCTCTGACACTGACGCACTTTCACTTGCTGACTGACTTTCTGATGTCGACATACTTTCTGATGTACTCAACGATAGGCTTGCACTAGCAGAAACCGAAGCACTGTCGACTATCGAATGACTAACTGAAGCGGATTGACTTTCACTCACTGATGTACTTACACCGCCTGATAAAGATATGCTTTCACTGTCTGAAATCGATGTACTGTCACTAATTGAATCACTTTCTAAAGTTGATAAGCTTTCTGATAGGCTCAATGATGTGCTCGTGCTGTTTGATTCAGAAAGACTCATGCTATCTGATGTTTGATTTGAAATAGACGTACTTACCGATTTGCTGAGAGAAAGACTGTTGCACTCAGATATTGATGCACTCATCGATTCACTTGATGCAAGACTTTGGCTATTTGAAGCGGAACTACTATTCGATATTGATGCATTGTCACTTATTGATGTAGATTCGCTCATACTATTAGAGCTTGACGTGCTATCCAATACAGAAATACTATTGCTTATCGAACCACTTAATGATGCACTGTCACTTGTTGAATCGCTCAATGATGTACTGTCACTCGCCGAAACAGATGTGCGATTCGATAACGATTCACTTTCTAATATCGACGTGCTCATACTTTCAGAAACCGAGATACTGTTACTTATCACGGCGCTATCTGATGCACTCATACTCTCTGATGTAGATACACGCATCGAATTTTGTAAAGACATGCTTTCACTGTCCAAAATCGATGCGCTGTTAGATGTAACTACACTTTGTGATACACTCAATAATGTACTTGTAATGTCCACTATCGAAATACTCTCACTTGTCGACAAACTGGTTTGCGTCGATTCAGACATACTTTGTGAAGCTTTCATACTGTTGATCACTGACGTACTTTGTGAAAGAGAAATGGAATCACTATGCGCATCTCTTTCAATCGTCCATACAAAATATTTGTTCGTCTTGTTATGGCTGGCATCTTGAGACGTCACACTAACCAAAAATGCACCTATCTGCGTTGGTCTACCACTAACTGTTTTCGTTAGAGGATCGTACTTTAATCCTGTAGGCAAGTTTGACACTGTGTCTATCGTATGACCACTGTTGTCACTCGTCTCTATCACAATCTCTTTAATCTGTTGAAACACTGTATTGTATTGATCGTTTACCTTCACAATAGGGCCGATAGTATCCACTATTTTGAAATCAAATGAAGATGTTGATACATTATCCGCTTCGTCCACCGATGTCACTGTAACTTTAAAATTGCCTAATTTCGTCGGGATTCCTGTAATGACGTTATCTATCTTGTCATACGATAGTCCATCAGGTAAACCTGTCACCGTATTTCGCACATGCCCTGTACTATTATCTCTCGTATTGACTGTAATAGGTGGGAAAGGCACATTCAGCTCTTTCGTTTCTGTCGGCATAATTAAAATCGGTGCTTGCAAATCTTTATAAAATAAGACCATGTTTTGAACCGCATCAGTCAATTTCACGGTATTATTCGATGCATTATACGTCGGTGCATCTTTACTGTAATAGGCAATGAATTGATAACCTTTTGCGGACAACTCACTTTCTTGTTTATCGACAGTGACCACATCGCCCACACTGCCGGCAACTGTTTTAGGTGGGATGATTTCTTTACCTGTATAGGCATCAAAATAAGAAATGCGCGTGACGGCAGCTTCCGTATAATAAAACGAACGAACTTGAATTTGTTGTAAATTTCGTGCGTCGCCAGTTGCCGCTGTAATCGCAAATGAATAGTTCGTACTTCTACCTCTTAAAATCCAATCTGAAATATTTTTCGTCCATCTTTGTCCCGCATAAACGACTGTCATGACTTTCGTCTTAGCATTATAGTGAATGAGTAAATCTTGTACTGTCCCATCCGGTTGCTTTTCTAACTTAGCTGCTGTCGCTGTCGTTGAATTATAGGTATGGGTCACCGCGACACCTTTATGATTCGTTGTCACAAAAGCACCAAAAGCACCGCCACCTCCGACACTTGGGGGATCAGCACTCGCACTAGCACCTGCTTTAGGTTTCGATGTATTATGATACGTATCGAGCTTGAAACCAAAGGCATCTTTCAAACCACCAAAACCAACAGCCGCACCTCGTTTGCCAGTTTGACCTAAAGGACCTGGTGAAAAAACAAAACCAACCCCATCACCACCGATTACGCCGTCTGGACTGTAACCGTCATAACGCGTCCCTAATCCGACACCAAGTGTTAATTCAAAATCTTCATTGAAATTGACTTTCGAATTCAGCGTAACGGAACCTATTTGATTATTTACATCCGACGTTAACGTGACCATGCCTGTTTCTGGTGTGTAATACGCTGTCCCGTGTGTACTAAAATGACTTTCAAAATTATCTCGTGTCACGATGACTTGGTCCGTTACTGTAGTCGTGGTCGCACGAGTTGTTGTGTGGTTTTCCGCGACGTGACTCACCGATCTTGCTTTTCTAATCTTTTTTGTATGATGTGATTGATGTGTTGTTGGTGTGTCATCACTTTCTGGAGCAGGGCGTGGCGTCGGTTCCCCTACCTGCGTGGTTACCTCACTATGTATGTGTTGGCTTTGTTGAGATACTGCCTCACTTGTTGGCACTGCCGAATGCGTCTTTCCCTGTACTTTCACTTCTGACTGTTGATTTGATGGATGTGTTGTAGTGGATGTGCGATCGTGTGGTTCAAATTTCGTGGTTGTCTGCACATGAGGAGATGTACGATTTTCTACTGATTGACTATGATGTATTTTCTTTTCACTGTATGATTCACTCTCTGTCATAGGCACACGATTATTTTCTGATGTTTGTGTACTTTCTTCTGCATGCACACTTTCTGACGTCTTGGTCTGCGCTATTTCACTATAGCTTTCACTCGATTGAGTAGTCACTTTCAAATTTTGACTTTTCGCTGATGATACTTGATCGCTTTCAGATGTTGGCATATGTGTTTTCGCGTCGTTTGTTTCAGAACTTTGAAGCGCTTCTGAGAACAGCATTTCACTTTCGCTTATGCTCGGGGACCGTAACTCTGTTGAATTTTGATTTGCAACAGCCTCACTTTGCGTAGACCACTCCGAAGTTAAAGGAAGCTCAGACGCCGCCATCGCTTCATGTCCTTGAAACAGATTGGCTGTAAAAGCACCACCCGCAAGTGTAGAAACTTTGATGACTTTTCTTTTAATTGTATTCTTATGTCCTTCATCGTCCTCGTCACTTGAAGCACTCATCAACAAAGGGAACCCCATCATGTGCAAAAACTTAACTTCCTTCATCCCCGACTTCACCCAATGTTTCCTTGATTTATAAAGCTTGACCCGAGATTTTTCTTGTTTCAAACATTCATTGAATACTTTTTCCTTTTTTGACATTTAATCAAGCTCCTTAAAATGTATGTTCACGGTCAATCACTTGTGTAACCATACACCATGAAATATTTATATTCTCTTTTTTATTTCTGAATTATTAGAATTTTTTGGGGTGTAACTTTACATATGGTCATTCTTCGTTAGCAACAATGTTTACCATAAACACGATTTCACTTTTCAAATAATAGCGCATACATATTGGACAAAACCTTTCTAGAAAGAACAAAAAACGAATTGTACAGCGAAGTCATACAATTCATTCGTACATTTGTTACAATGAATGCAAAATATCGATATATCATTGTTTAAAACTTGAACATGAGGCTTTGGGAACATATCGTTGTCAAGTAATTATAAAATTTTTAGGTAAAGGGGAGCTGCAATTGATCACATTTCAATCTTTGCAACAGCTAAATGTACACTTAGTTTCAGAATTAAAAACACAGCATCAATTCGATTCAAAAATGGTCGTTTCATCAGGCCACTATGATTTAACACAATACCCTTGCGTCGTAGCATTTGAAGCGGGAAGTCTAATGGGTGTCTTAATTTATAAGATTGGTATGGACATATTGGAAATCATTTCATTAGATAGCTATAAAGAAAATCAAGGCATTGGCAGTCAGCTCGTTCAGCACGTCGAAAATATCGCACATTCTTTAAATATTCATACCCTCCAAGTGATAACGACTAATGAAAATATCAAGGCACTGTACTTTTATCAAAAAAATGGCTATCGCATGTCTGACATTCGACCAAACGCTGTTGATGTGGCACGACGTATCAAACCTTCCATTCCTCTTATAGGTGACAATGGTATTGCGATTAAAGATGAAATCGTATTGGCAAAGCATCTTTAACTATCATAAAGGCGCGTTATGTTGAATCTAATGACCGACCACATGAACATGAAGAACGACCCACATCCAAATCTAAAATCAATACAGATATTAAAGTAGTCTCCCCCTTTTATGACAGTTATTCCAAAAAATATGTGTTTTGGTTACCCTATTATAATATTATAAAATATCAATAACCAAACATTATTTAGAAATAAGAAATAAAAGGAAAAATACATAAAATGGTTTGATGACTATTTTAACGCGACATTTCTTGTTTTTTTCATCAATGGCGTTTTCACAAATGATGAAACGCAGCAGTCGACAATGATAGCGTAAAGTGAGGAATGGGCGTTGATTTGCGAGTTCGAACGCGTTATATAAGAGGAAAAACAATCAATAGCCCATTAGTTGTCACTGAGATTACTATTTATCATTAATAGCATGACATAATTTGAAAATATAATGTAACAAATGCACAAAATGGATATAAAGTAGCATAATCATTTTAAAATTAAACATATAATGATGACGATATAGCGATATCAGAGGAGGAACAGCATTGGTTAAAACGACATTAGCCTTAATTTTTGCTATCGCAATGATTGTTGGTGGATTCATACTCGTTGTTACCTTTTTCATGAGAGGATTCGACATAAACTTAATATTATGCCCGTTAGCTGTCATCTTCTCTAGCTCTATTCTTTATAAATAGGGTTGAATAAGAGGAAGTCTGATACTCAAAAGTAGTTTTATGATGAGAGGTTTTCGGGAAATACGGTCATGTATAAGTAAAAGAGAAGGATCAGCCCTTCTCTTTTTACTTTATGCTATTTTGTATACGACACCATACCATTACTATTTTATTAACATAGCAAATTTCAAGGTTCTAAAATATATAGTTTTTTAATCAATATGATGTATTAATTAACTTTTTTTATTTGAAGTCCCCTTCGCCGCTAAACTATTGCTATGTATCCTTTCACAATCATTGGCATAGCAGACTTCTTCCCAAATGTATACCTATCATTACATGATATGTCATATTATTAACTACTTTATGTCTTTTATAGTTAAAGAATGTATATACTTAGTAATAAATTTTACATACTTCTGTTGCGTTTCCAATATTAGCTTATAATGAAGAAAATACGTCTCCACAAAAAATAAAAACGCCTATGCGCACGGGAACATAGACGCTTTTGATTACATATTGAATTGCCTTTACCAACATTGCTTACATTACTAAAACTTTCCTAATCTAACAATACATTTAACATATGGTTTACACTGATATGGTTATGACTTCTCGAAATAAGGCACACATTGTCCATCGCAACTTTAATCACTGTAGGAAAAATACTTTACATCATTTTCTTTAATGAAATCTAGAAAATCACTGTGGCTATTCATTCTGTTTCTTGCATTATTGTAGTTTAAATATTCACTGTGCGCTAATGAATCTGCCACTTGTTTACTCACTTTACCTGGATTTTGAAGTAGCTCTCTATCGTTGAACTGTAAGAACGCATCCAATTTCTCTATCCAGTCTGACATATACATCGGTTGCTGTCTTTCCGCTTGATCTTCTGCATAATCGAGATACATCGTCACAATTCGATTAAGTGACTTCAACTCTTTTTCAGTTAAATAATTTTTTGCAATAGTGACATCGTTTTTCCGAACTTTTTCACCTTTGAATGATTGTAAACCCATATTATTTTGGGTTGCATCTGCCCTAGATCGAATTAATTCTGCTGCTGTCATACCATGAATTGCATAGTGTAATTTATTTTGAACAGTAGCAAAAAATGTTTGCGTGATTTCTGCTTGAGGATCATAATCTACTGATGTGGCATAGATATCCGTTATTTTTATGTAAAATCGCTTTTCAGATGCTCTTATATCTCTAATTCGTTCCAACAATTCATCAAAATAATCAGAACCTATATTTCTCATTTCTTTAAGGCGCTCATCATCCATCACAAAGCCTTTGACTAAGTATTCATTAATTTTTTCTGTAGCCCATTGCCTAAACTGCGTCCCACGATGTGACCTTACACGATACCCAACAGCAATAATGACTTCTAGATTATAAAAATTACTTTCTCGAGTAACTTCCCGATCACCTTCAGTTTGAACAATCTGGTTTTTCCGGATAGTTGCTTTTTTAGTCAATTCGCCTTCATCATAGATATGCTTAATATGTTCACTTATTGTTTTAATACTCTTTTGATACAAGTCAGCGAGTGATTTTTGAGTCATCCAAACGGTTTCATCTTCTAAACGAAGGTCAATTTTCGTTTGACCGTCTTCAGTTTGGTACATTAAAAAGTTATTACTCAATTTTCACGCCTCCTGTCACATTTTAAAAACATTATACCATAAATAGAACGTATGTTCTGTAAGTGAACTACTCACCACTTAGCTAAAACATAAAGGTTCTTAACGCTTGAAGTGGGAGCTTCTTGGGAATAGAGCGTACTTGTAAGTGTATTTCTTTACTAACAGAGGTTTCTCTTATTGACCAAGCTATCCCCGTAGACCCTACGGTTATCGGTCTTTTCTAAGCTAATGTTTGCATTCGTAGCCCTTCGGTCAAAATATTGATGCTCGCGTTTATATCTCGGTCATGGTGAGCATGGCAAATAGGACAAGACCATTCTCGAATTTTGAGATTTTTCTTGCCATCATTATGTCCGCAGTCTGAACAGACTTGACTTGATGGAAACCATTTATCAATCTTGACTATTTCACGTCCATACCAGTCAGCTTTGTATTGTAGCTTAATCACAAAGCTAGACCATGACACATCAGAAATGCTTTTAGCCAGTTTATGATTTCGCAACATACCTTTTGTGTTTAAGTCTTCAATACAGATAATATCGTGATTTTTGATAATCTCTGTACTCAACTTGTTTAGAAAGTCAGTGCGTTGATTCATTACCTTTTCATGTAGTCGTGCAACTTTCTGTTTTTGTTTCTGGTAGTTTTTGGCTTCAAAGAGATTGATACCCTTCTTTTTGGCTAACAGGGCACGTCTCGACAACTTACGTTGTTCACGTTTTAGTTTCTGTGCCATTTTCGAAGTGAACTTATTATTATCAATCTTTTGACCGTCAGAAAAAATGGCAAAATGAGTGATTCCAAGGTCAATTCCAATTGCAGAATTAGTTTTAGGAAACTCGACAACTTCTTCTTTGCACAATAAAGAAACATAGTATTTACCGCTTGAACGGCGTGATATTGTAGCTGATTTGATAATACCTTTAGGTTGTCTATGAAGCTTTATTTTAACTGATGACTTCAACTTAGGAACTTTGATGAATTTATTATCAATCAAGGATATTGTGCCATTTTGATTATTAGTGGTATAGCTTTGAACGGGATTCTTCTTACTTTTGAACCGAGGAAATCCAACAGATTTATCTCTAAAGAAATTCTTATATGCCTTGTCTAAATTGAGTTGTGCATTAGCCAAGGCAAGGCTATCTACTTCCTTCAAAAATGGAAATTCATTCTTATATTTAGCTGGTGTCGGGAACTTCATTTTTTTAGAAGAAACATTCTTAGTTTCTTCATAAGCTTTCATTCGATCATCAAGCATTAGATTGTAGACCTTACGGACACAACCGAAAGACTTAGCGAAGAAAATTTTTTGTTCTTCAGTTGGATAGATTCTAAATTTATATGCTTTGAGTCGTTCCATAAGCTACGCACCTCTCTATTTATGATTATAACCTTGATTCTGAATATATTTTTTTATAACGTCAATTGGTGCGCCACCAGTTGTCAAAAGGCAAAAACTTCTAGACCAAAACATTTCTTTCCAAAGAAACTGTCTTACTTTTGGAAAGTCGCGTTTTATCAAACGCGAACTGGCACTTTTATAGGCATTGATGAATTTTGTCAATTCTGTTTTTGGTTGTGCTTTGAACATAATATGAACATGGTCTTTATCATGATTCCACTCAACTAGAGTAATATGATAAGACGCTGCAATTCGTACAAAAGTTGTTTTAGCAAATTCAGAAATTTTATCATCAATCACTTGTCTACGGTATTTAGTAACCAACACAAGATGATAATAGAGAAGAAACACCGAATGATTATTAGTATCTAATTTCATGTTATATCAACTCACTTCTTATATAGACTGATTATAACATAGAACAAAATAAAAAGGCGATGAGCCTTGCGTGTCGGTTTTCGAGTTACCAACGGTAACCCTCATACCGAACGGCATTCATCACCCACCTATAGAGGATGGGAGACTTCTGCCTGAATTAAGTTAAAATGCGTATGTTGAAAAAATTTTGCTCACGCGCCAATTAAAACTTCGCATTATGGACTTATTTCAACTTTCAACTCATTAAAAAATACCTTTTTAACATCCTCTCTACTTACCTCCTTCAATCAACCATTTCCCCGTTTATTCGCTCAAACACTTGCGATAACTCACTTTTGAACTATCCGGTTTTTCCGGATAGTTCAAATTTCATGGTGCGCCCGGCATGGGTAACACCTTGACGGTGAAAGTCCGTTACAGGCTTGGTAGTAGGAACTGTTAGCGAAAGACAAGGGTGTCCATTGTGAAGTGGAAGTCTGAAGGAAGTCGGACGCAAACACGCGCACTGACGAACAGAAACATCATACTAAGGCTATGTGGAATGTAACAAAATTTATTGAGAAACAATTAAAGATGGTTGTCAATGAAGAGAAAAGTAGAGTAGGAGCAGTCACACGTTTAAAGTTCTTGAGTTGTCTAATAACAAAGGTCAATGGGGTTTATCGTTTCAGACCGACTATGGAAGCAAAAAGAAATTTATAAGGTATGTCCCAACCCCTACCTTTATAACATTTTATTATTAGCAACCTAACGTAAATTTTTTATAGCAATTTGGGTTCTTCTTCAGTATTTTCTATTCTATTTTTAGCAATATCAATAAATGCTTCTTCTATTTCTATTCCAATAAACTTGCGCTGTAATTTTTTTGCTGCCACACCTGTCGTTCCACTACCTAAAAACGGATCAAGTATGAGATCCCCTTGCTTTGTCGACGATTCGATAATACGTTCTAAAAGGTATAGCGGCTTTTGTGTAGGATGTTTACCAAATTTTTTCTCTCTTTTAGGGGTTAAAGGCCCTGTCCATACATCTTTCATTTGCTTATTATTGTTATACATTTTCATCAACTGATAATCAAAATAATGTTTACTTTTTTTTGAATCCTTTTTTGCCCATATAATCGTTTCGGTTGAATGTGTAAAATTTCGGCAACCTAAATTCGGTGGCGGATTGGTTTTTTGCCAAGTAATATTGTTCAAAATTTTAAACCCTGTTTCTTCCAATGCCGCACCTATTGAATAAATATTATGAAGTGTTCCAGATATCCAAATTGTCGCATTAGGTTTCATAATTCTCTTACATTTTAATAACCATTCTTTATTATATTCATGCTTTTCTGCAAAACTTAATGATTTATCCCATGCACCTTTATCTACTGAGACCATCTTCCCTCCAGAACAAGTAATACCTCCTGAAGAAAGAAAATACGGGGGATCAGCAAAAACCATATCAATCATTTCTTCATCGAATGTGTCTAAAATCTCTGTCATATTCCCCTGAAAAATCGATATATCCCCTTTTTCATATTTTAAATTATTCAAGTTACCATCACCTTAATAGTTTGTTATAATGAGCTCTTTTCCAACTCGCTTGGTTGCATCTGAATTAATACTACGTCGCACATTTATCTCTTCTTTTTTAAAGTCTGAATATAATTCTCTTATAAGTTCTGTATTATGGTTAGTCAACATACAATAAACACCTTCTGATGATAACTGTTTAAACAAATCTGCAAGTCTGACATGATCCTCTAATTTGAAACCAGCTTTATCATATGATGTAAAACTCGTTGGCTTTAATGGCGCATACGGACTGTCAAAAAATACAAAATCACCTTTCTTCACTCCATTTAATGCTTCACTAAAGTCTGTATTCAAAATCGTTACATTCTGAAGGAAACGAGAAATCTCAGCCATATTATCTTGATTATACGATTTGACCAACTCTTTTTTATTCCACGGTACATTATAAAGACCTTTGGAATTCACTCTAAATAAACCATTAAAAGCATGCTTATTAATATAAATAAACAAGGCTGCTGTGTCAATATTGTAAATATTATTTATAATGTGGTCGTTATATAGACTTCGAAATTCTTTATATTTTTCATCGTTTAGTGGTATCTTATCAAATTCATCTATTGTTTCTATTAGCTTCTCGTGCTCATCTCTTATGACTTTATATGTATGAATTAAGTGACTGTTGATGTCATTAATAGTAGATGGTTGATGATTCAAGCCAAAAAGAACAGCTCCACCGCCAACGAATGGTTCATAGTAGTGATTAAATTCTGAAGGTGCCTTTTCAATAATTTTCGATAAAAACTGTCGTTTACCACCAGCCCATTTTACAAAAGGGAGCATATTAATTCCTCATTTCTATAATAAATCTCGTTTCATTTTCACGAGTCATTGTAACATTTTTTTTAAAATAATACCGTTAGTTATAGCAGCTATAGTTATTTCTCTTTCTCTTCTCTTAATAACTTTAATATTAACTATCATCATTAAAAACTTTTTTACATTCTGTCAACTTTTTAATCACAGTATAAATATATTTGACATCAATAATATAAAAAGTTTACTATATTATTAACTTCACATTCCACTTATAGCAAACCTTATCAACACTTTCAACTCACTCTTAAAAATTAACTGATACAACATCAATGTTCATACAAGCTAGTAGCTTATTATCTAATATTGACTAGAACACAATTAGTATTCTATTTGCGAGTGTATCCAACTTTCTTCCTACATGTAACTCTCAGCTTTGTAACTTTATTTATCAACCAATTAAAAACGATTAAACACACACATCACTTTTATAGATTAAAATTCTATTAAATGTACTTAAGGGGAAATGTTTTATGAAAGAAACTTGGTATTTTGTAAAAGAATTTTTGGATAGCCATTCACACGAAAGTGTCATAAAAGGTGTATTAGCACACTTAACCGAAATTACAGATAATGAAAAACTAGATATCGCTTATTTAAACTATTTAGATAATGATGAGATTTCCTCAATTATTAACGAAGATCTTATTCAAGTAATAGACAGCCTAGAAGTGGGATAAATGACTAAAACACTATGTCGTCATTAAACATTTGTTATAAGTGGATTGAAGCAAAGAGACCTTATTACATATCATTTAAACCTCAAAAATGTGACAAAACCCATACAACAAATATAGCTATATGATACTAATTCAATACTTATATTTTATCACAATGATTACAACGACTTGTTTCGTATTTTATAAAAACAGAACAAACCTGACACATCTAGGTAATATTCTAATTTACCCCCTATGCCAGGCTGTTTAAATTGATGTTTATTCGTCTATTCAAAACACACACTATGAAGTGAGCATAGAATAGATATAATCATTTTTCAACATATCTAAGTTAAATATGTTTTCTATCTCAGCAAACGCTTCAGATAATGGCTTGGTAGCAGTATGCCAACCTTGTCCATCTGTTATCCATGAAAAAGTGACATTGTTTTCACTTTGGTTAATAAATCGATTTAAACTTTTAAATTCGCCTGCAACAGATTTCAACTTAGAACCCCCACCATTATAAAAATTGGTCTCTATCACATACACTGACTTGTTTTTTGGGTTCAAAATTGCTACATCAAATCTTCTTGCTGATTTATCTGTCGGGACATCGACATCCCAGTTTTGTTTCATCCAATGAGATGTTGCTTGGACTTTAAATTTAAGTCCTAGTTCTTTACATGTTTCAGCGACCTTTCTCTCTAAAATACTTTCCATAGTAGTGCCTGATCTGTTTTTCCTAGCGTTTGAATCCAAGCCCACTTCTACGCCATAAACAAAATCCACTAAATTTTTTTGAGCCGTATTTTGTAAAAAGTCCATTAGTCCAGAATTTTTAATAAACTCTATGTATGCTTCAAAATTGTGCATATCAATATTTCGAAAATCTAGGCTATAAAAGTCCATTTCATCATTGTCCAACATTAAAATGTCTAATTTTTCATCTCTAGTTGCAATTAATATAGGGATGGTTTTGAGTAGATTCGGTTGTGCAAGAAATAGATTTCTCGCTTCTTCTTCAATATTTTCCTTACCTAAAAGATAATTTAGAGTGTTTAACTCTAACTCAAAACGCTTGCCACCCTTTTCGACTTTCTCCCAATTGACAAAATAACTCGGTGTCTTATTTGTAGAACTTAGCGAATTTAAAAACACGTCTAATCTTTCATTTACATTTAAAGCGATATAATCCTGATATTTCAATGTGTTTCCCCCTTAAAATGATGCAAATTCTGTTTATAAACGACTTACAGATGGTTCTTGTCCTAACACTACAGACAAAGATTCAAGTGTATCGGTAATTTTTCATCTCTAGTTCACCTTATTGTTCTCTGTCTATTAACTTTATTAGTTATTATATTATCATTTTTATTATTATTTATGAATATCTTTCTTAAGGACTTATCGTTTAATAGTTAACCATCTACTTTGAAGGTTCTAACTTTTGTATAAATAAAACCACAACTATAACAAGAGAATAGCCTAATATTGAAATAATGGATGCATCTACGCCATATTCTCCTCCAGTTATCAATGTATGATTCGACTTTATTATATATTGTACAAACCCGTAGTCTACTTCAATATTTGTTATAGTGAATAAACCACCTAAATTCCAACACATATGTATGACTACACTCGCCCATATCGAATGATATCGATAAACAGCAATAGCGTACATCATTCCAGCAATAGTCCCTGCAATAAATAAAAATCTATGCCTGACAGTTTTCCATTAGACAGATGGACGAGAGCAAATAATATAGACGTTACAATGATGGCCGTTACTATATTTGTTTTATCTTCAATTTATTTTAATAGCACTCCTCTAAATACAACTTCTTCAACTATCGGTGCAACAATTCCAGTAATCCAAATCACTTCAATCCCCATTTCAAATGCCGCTTCTTTCGTATCAAAATGAGTAAATATTAAATCTCCTGGGAGAACAATTAAGTAAAATGTTATTACGCCAATAGGTAATAGTATTCCTAACAACATGCATAACGGAAAAATTTTAAACTCTCTAATTCAATAATCCTCTAGACGTTGCTTTAAAACTTTATTAATTAATAATTTAACATGCAAGAAGGCTACCACTAGATAGGTCAATCCATGTAAGACATATTCTAAAGTAAAGAAATGAATTAGATGCCATAAAATCCCTAAGTTTTGTGCGAATACAGAAATGAAAAATAATAACAAACTCATCCCTGTGATTTTTAATATATTGACTATGATTTTCATGAAACCGCTCCTTAATATTTATTAAGAAGACTTATATATTAGCTGAATATTTGTGATAATGTTCCTCCAATAATTAACAAAATGATAATAATCAACCACCATTTTTGAGAAGCAAATTCCCAACAATTCATCGACTCAGATGAAGAAACTTCAACTCTTTTTACTTCATTGTCATCTTCGCCATTTACTAGCTGATCAAGACTCACTTCAAATAACTTTGCTAGTTGATTAAGCATTTGAATGTTAGGTTCCAATGTACCTTGTTCCCACTTTGAAACAGACTGCCTTGTCGTATTTAATTATTCAGCAAGTACTTCTTGTGTTAAACCGGATGCCTTTCTGTACATTCTAATTTGTTCTTCTAATTTCATATATAAGTCACCTCTCAATCAAAATATCAATTTTATATGTCATCGTCTGTATATGAACGTTTACATCATGTCTCTAAATCAGATCATTTTGTAAATTAAAAATATCATCACCCTAACATTTATGATTTTACCGTGTTTCACTATATTAACTCATTAAAAAATACCTTTTTAACATCCTCTCTACTTACCTCCTTCAATCAACCATTTCCCCGTTTATTCGCTCAAACCCTTGCCATAACTCACTTTTGAACTATCCGGTTTTTCCGGATAGTTGCCCTGCTCATTGATTTTCACACCATTTTCCTCAAAATAAAAAACACAGGAAAACAGCAATCCCTCACCATTCTCCTGCATTTTCAATCTTTGTATGTTTCTTACTGCTGATTCTCTTTTAAATCATCAATATCGTAAATCACGTAAGGTAACACATTTTTCAAGTGTAATTGTAGATTAGACCATGAATCAAATTTTTCAAACATCAGTCCGATTTTACCGTTTGGCAACTCTGTCAACGATGAGTAGGCATAGCCATATTCTGCATAATCCACGTCATGATGGTAACGCCAATCGATACTGTTGTCGTCATTCACTAAACCAATCCAAATTTGACCATTTCGTCTACCATCTTTTGAATTCGGCGTACTTAAAATGACCGCATCTTTGCCATCAATTTTGTGACTGTATTTAATAATAGAAAGTTCTGTACCGTAGTTTGGGTTCGATACAAAATCTAAATATTGTGGGCTACTCCAATGATCTCCAGAGTCGGTGCTTGTCATATAAGCGATTTTACCGTTATTCGTTCTCATATAGGCTTGCAAGACACCTGGTTTGATTTCGACAATTTGCGCTTCTGCTGACCAGTTGGATGGTAATCGGACGACTTTACTGTTCCATGTTTTACCATTATCGTCGCTATAAATGCTCACAAATTCTTTTCCTGTATATGAAGGAATCAAAATACGTCCTTTTTGGCTTTCGACAATACCACGACCTGGTCCTAAAAATGGTGCGTTACGATTTTCACCAAGTACAGGTGGTATCAATTTTGGTGTAGACCAATGTGTACCATGGTCATTACTTGATGTATAAGCGATGAAGTTCGTTGGGACGACTTTGAACAATGCATCTTTATAAAAAACAGTCATGTTCACTTTTTTACCATTTTTATATTCCACTTTTTCGCCGTTTTCAAATTTTACAGCCAGTTGATCCGTTTTTAAAGGTTGACCACTTTGTTTTATTGAAAAATCGTCATCTACGGTATATTCAGTCGGTTTGTTTGTGCGTTCATCATAAACGACGCCTTTGTCTCTAATCGTATAATTGTATGCAGATTCACCTTGCTTTTGTAATTTCATATAATAATGGCCGTTTACTTTTTTAAATCCTGAATCATCGCGTTTGGCACCTGCTGAACTAACTCCTGCTGGCAGTACGTCGGCCAATAATAGCACTTGATGATCTGACTTTTCTAAAATCATAGGATCAATATAAGTCGCGCCACCACTCAGTTGAATCTTACTTGTCTCTGGATCACGTGGCCAATCTAATGGCTCTGCCGCAAAGTCTTCAAATGCGAGAGGTAATTGTGGCTTAGACCACGTTTTACCATTGTCATCACTATAACTTAGCGCCGTGTTGATTTTGTTCGTAAAGTCATGTGTCCCAGCATATCTCGCATCCGCACTCGCTAACACACGGCCATTACTCAACGTATTCAGCGCCGGAATTCTGAAATAGTTCGAATGTGTCGCATCGTTCGCTCTAAAAATGAATTTTTGCGTCACATCGTTTGTCGTTATTTTAATCATTGTGTTTTCATTCATCGCTGTATCGTAAATTTGCATATTTTCAATCGTTCCTTTAAAGCCAAAAGCAACTTTACCTGAACGTTTCACACCGCCAATGACGAATGAATCCAAACCTTCAATATCACCTAATTTCTTGTAATCATCCACTTTTTGCTCAACCACTTTTGTCCCATTCGCGTACAATGTATACGTTTGTTGATGCGCATTGCCGACAACTGCGACCGTGTTCGATACAGGTTTGCTTTTGAATTTGCCCCATACTGACGCTGGTCGTGACATGAGATTGTTTGTTTGCGTCGTTTCATTTCGGACTTCTGCACCGAGTTCCCCATTTTCTCTTACAAACACATCAAAGTAGCTATTTTGACTTTTCGAATTCGATGCACCTATTAAAGCTTGATTGCCTTTATGATCGTCCTGTTCAAACTGAATCAATACCGTAAAATCTTGGTCCTCCATTTTACCTTTAAGATTTTTCGTTATATCGACGCCTTTACCGGTCAAATGCAGGTTTTGCTGACTATAAATCAAATGCGCGTCCCCTTTACTGTGCTTTTTTGATGTGCCTGCATTCACCGTTTGCATATTAAACAATAACAGCGACAAAATAACAAAAGCGACTAATAAAAATTTAAATACTGATAAAAAAGGTTTTGATTTCATTGCGTTATCCCCTTTGTTCGTTAATCGTATTCTCTTTTTCTCACTCAACAACGGACAAAATCTTTAACAATACTTTCAATCATGAATGTAAAACGTGTGACAGAGTGACTTTTGATATTTCTTTATTTTTAGAAAGCGCTTTCATTTATAAGTTTATCACTTTTAAAAATATTTTCAAAACAAAATATAATAAATAAAGATACTTCTATTTAAAAAGTTTGTGTTTCAAAAATTTCGTTCAAACAAATGACAGCGCTCGTGCTAAAATTTCACAACCAAAAACCCCAATTTACCGTATAAGGCAAGCGGGGTGTCATATCATTTTGTAAACTTCCTACCAACTATAAGCAATGACAGGATAGTGGTCAGAATAATCATCATAAGTATACCAATAAGGGAAGGCATAAACGCTCCAAAGCGGTGATTTTTCATTAACCGCACGATTCACCAATGTGCCAGGCTGCCTGTGATCTTTATCCACAAAAATGTAATCTAAATATTCCGCGGTACTTTTAGGATAATTGTAATGTGCAATCGAGTTATGTGCCGGATCCCAAGTACTTGAGTAACCATTATATACAGGTTCTCTTGCATTTAAATTTTTAAGCATGTCCTCGTATTCCCCTGTATAGACACGTTTATTTACGTTCATGTCGCCACCGATATAAACCACTTCATCTGCTGGAATATTCTTTTCTTTGACGAAATGACTTAACTCTAGCATTTGTTCCTTTCTAATCGCTCTATCTCGACCACTACCACAACTCGTATCTTCTGATTGCGTATGTGTACCAATGACGTGCACAAACTTATTCCCTTTTTTAATTTTGGTATACACAAAGCCTTTATTACTATAATTATCGAAGCCACAACCATGCTTGTAGACATATTGAATTTTTTCTACAATAGGATATTGACTCACGACTGTCACACCGCCATCTTCAAATGTATAGTTTGAATAACTCCCTTCTGTGCGGTCCCATCCCGATCGCGAGCGTCCTAATACAGGCGTTTGATAAGGAAATTGCTGCTTTAAATTTTTTAACAATTGTGCCGATGCGCTATTATCAAAAGCTTCGTTGATGATAAGCACCTCCATACCATTAAGGTACTTCGCTTTAGGAATTAAGTTAGCACGAATCCCCTGCCCCCAATTCGGATATAGCACAGTCGACAACATATAAACATTGTGGGTTGCGAGCTTTAACTCTGAATCCTCATTCGTTGGTGCTGCTTTAGCGATTCTATTATTCATTACAAAAATGCCTGCCAAAATCAAAAAAATCATTGTTGCTATCCATATCCCACGTTTGAATGCTATAAAGTTTTTCATTGTTATTCCTCCTCCTTTACAAATCATATATGAAAAAGTTATAGAGGTTATTAAATTATAATTAATTATATATTAAATAACAATGATAAAGTTTTTAATAATAAATGTGGAAATAGGTTTTTGGAGCGGTGCAAATGAGACAAAACAAAAGTAGGAAAACAGCATTTTCATTCCGCCATTTTCCTACATTTTCAAATCGCCATTGAGAATATACGGCATAGCATCAAGTGAATAGTTGATAGATAAAGTCTGTTAAATATGTTTCTAAAAATGCTGCCATAACAAACAACGGCAGTGCGATAAATAAATAACTTTTAATCAAATCCATTATTGCTAGTTTAAACGAAATATTTTGCTTTTTGTGCTTCCTAAAAAGATTAGTCATTTTCCTTATCATAGATATATTTAGTTGATATAAAGCACTGACCACAAAACACATGGCACCTATTTCAACAAGCATATGCGGTATTGAAGAAATTACCATAATCATCCCTTTATTTAAGTCAAAGTTAATTGCAAATCCAAACACAATACCTGTAATGATACTAGTTGATATCAAATTCAGAAAGTACAAAAAAGGTATAGGGATCAAAGAAAGGATGAGCATTTGAAATGGAACTTGAAAGCCGTTATTCAAAATATATCCCCAAACTTTATTTAACCCCTCCGTATCATTAAGGTGTGAAGGGACTTTGCTCCCCATATTTTTAAAAGTTTCGACAGAAGGACTCCATATCATTGCTATAATAAAAGTCACTAACCAAATCATAATAACCATCATGAATATTTTCATTATTCTTTTAAAATAGTTCGGATCTTGAATACTTAGCATGACTAAACCTCTCTTTTTCCTTTTTATGATAGATTAAGCAAACGCCTTGTATAAAATAGTCTAACAAAAATATACACTTTTTCGTTATAAACTAAGTTCTTCTGTTTTATGCCAATATTGAGAAAAATGCTGTTCTGCCCCCATATCTTCAAAAACGCTTTTAACCATGAGCATCAGTTCTTTTTCAGTTTTGCCATTTAAATCAGCCTCTAAATCGTCAATTGCGTGCGAGTTCACATCAAATAACTTCTTAGCTTCAATGTTATTCATATAAACATCTTGAATTTTATTGAAATGATGATACGTTTCAATGATTCTCCGCAATGGATTTATCATTAAATTCGGTTTGTGATTGTCATATAGCCACTTTACTTCTAACCACAAAGCGTCATAACTTGTCTTGAAATCGTCTTTTTGGTTTTTGATGTATTTTACTGCCGCCTTATCTCCATTTTTCAATAAATGATACGTTTTCTTTTCTTTCGTCTTCTGCCACCAGTTGTACCTCGCATTTAAATAGAAATGAATATTATGTGTGAGAATGAAGATTTGACTATCCTTTCTATTTCGAAGTAGCTCTTGTAGTTTTGTAATAATCAAATATTGTGCGGTATCGTCATTACTATTCATCGGATCATCAAAAATAATGACTTCTTGTTTATTCGTCGTTAAGTTCACATTCTCTAGATTAAGCACAAACCAAAGAAAAGCGACTATGTTTTTCTCACCTGTACTTAACGTATCGATACTTCTCACATTCCCATCATGTCCTAAAATTTGATATTGCCCTTTTTGTGCATCATTTTCGATGCTCTCAAGTGTAAAAGAACGGTTGCCCAGTTTTTCTAATAATGCATTCATATTGATAGCGGCTTGGCTTTCATCGACGGTCTGTAATAATAGGGCTTCTAATTCAGCCTTTGCTTCTTCAGCCTCTTTCTTTTTATCCTCTAGTAACGTCTTCTTGATATTTCTATCATTCTTAAGAAAATTCAGAGTTTTCAGTTTTTCGTTATAGTTAAACCTCTCCAGTTTTTTATATATTTCATGATATTTCAACTTTTCTCGAGCGATTTCTTTCACTTCTGATAAATTATCACTATAGGTTTGATTGTTTAGATGCAACGTTTTATAACGTTCAACAATTTCATCAAAAGTTGAAGGCGCGCGTAGAGTCAATTCATTCAAAGGGACAAATATATTTTGCTTTCTCAAGATGAGTGCTTGACGCAATTCTTCCAAAAAATGCTGGTATTCCATTTTTCCACCCAATATTTTCACATTTAAATTGGCAATTTCTTCATGAAACTTCGCATAAAACCCGCTTTTATCTATAATCTGAATCGCATTTACTTTTTTCTGAGCAGATTCAATGAATGCGATGCCATCAGCGATTCTCTTCTCTAAAATTTTAACCTCATTATTAAAGTAAGCATTCAAATCGTCTAAACGAGAAGTTTCAATTTTCGAGCCACAAAATGCACATGCTTCTCCCGATTTATGATAGTGCAGGCCTTCTTTAACCCAGTTCATTTCATCATTTGTTTTAAATTCTAACAGTGCTGATTGTGTAATATTTTGCGTGATAATGTCATTAACTGAAGCCAAGAAACCTTTAATATTCGGTGCAATAATGACTTGTTCATGCGTATTTTCGATAATCGTTTGCGCTTCATCTCTTCGGTACTCAGCTAATTTTTCTTTACTTAAAGCACTCGCAAATTCAATATCTGCCTCAAAATGCCTTTTATTGTAATAGCCACCTGTCCATGTGATGTGGTGACGTTTGAGTTGACTTGCAGCTTTAGTATAAAAACGTCCTATTGTTTTTTTGAATTGATCTAAGGCTTCGTTCGCCTCCTCATACCTCGAGTATGTATTTTCTATATTTTCTTCATTTTTAGTGACATCAGCACGTAATTGTTTATACTTTTTCCTTTGTTCATCGATTTGAGGTTGCAACGCCGTATTCTCACGACCTAATGAAATCGCATTTAATTCACCATTTTCTGCGATGACACTGGAAAACCCTTGAAATATGCGAATCTCATACTCATCTGAATATTGCTCTAAAATCGCCTTTGCAATCGAACTTTTCCCTGTTCCATTTTTACCGTAAATAAAATTTTTTCTGCCTAAATCCGTAATTTTTTCATTTAAGAATCGATCTTTTTGTAGATTAATTTCTCTAATCATAAAAATCCTCCCTTTGTTGAAATTAATCATGTGCATGTTAATGTTTCTCCCTTATCTGCTTTGTCATTTCCTTATTTCTAGCCTATACGCCGAAATAAAACCTGCATCACCATTTTCCTGTACACCTCTATCATTAAAATTGTACGTCTATCTGTCAAGCTAAATTTAGAATGACAACTTAAAATAGATTAAACGTCATTGTTCATCTCTAACAGTTCCTATGATTACCCTCATCAAACGTTTAACGATTAAATGTTGACTCGTGTCATACGCACAAAGCAACCACCTACTGGAAACGTGTAGATGGTTGCTTAAAATGATTAACTTTTAGGGGTTCTTTTCATTCAATGCAATTTTACGAATAAGCTCGTTCGTAATTTCTTTTTGATTATTAATAACATCTAAAACTTGCTTTTGTTGTTCTATCGTCAAATCCATACCTTCAAGCGAAAGATTCTTAACGATTTGTTTATTAAATTACGAGTCAATATTTCCCGGGTTATCATCCACTGTTTTGCGTCTTTTGATAAAAAAATACCACCTACTCAACTCAAAATAGATGGTATGCATATTCACTCTATTCCAACTTCAGTGTAAAGGCATTAATAGCAACGATAACAGTACTGAGCGACATGAGTATTGCACCGACTGCTGGTGATAAAACCAATCCAATTGACGCTAAAATTCCGGCCGCTAATGGAACCGCAACGATATTATAGCCTGCACCCCACCATAAGTTTTGAACCATTTTTCTCATTGTCCGTTTTGAAAGTGTTAAGAAATGAATGATGTCAGTCGGCTCACTTTTAACAAGGATGATATCACCAGAATCAACGGCCACATCTGTTCCTGCTCCAATGGCGATACCAATGTCGGCTCTGATCAGACTTGGCGCATCATTGATACCGTCTCCCACCATCATCACTTTCTTACCTTGATTTTGATAATCTTTTATAATCTTTTCTTTATCTTCTGGCATCAGTTGTGCATGAACATCACGGATTCCTAGTTCTTGAGCAACCGCTTCTGCCACTTCTTGATTATCACCCGTGAGCATGACCGGCGTAATCTCTTTTGCTAGTAAATCTGTCACCATTTGTTTTGAACTCTCTTTGATTTGATCTCCTTGTGCGATGATACCCACAACTTGTTGCTCGTCGATTAAATAGCTGATGGAATTGCCTTGTTGTGCTAATTTAGTGAACAACGCTTTATCATAATTCAATTTATGTTGATCCAAGTATGACACATTGGTGATTTTATAAGCTTGACCGTTAATTATCCCTTCTAACCCAACACCAGGTATATTTTGAACATCTTCAGGATGAGCAGACGAAATATTTTTATTTTTAGCGAAATCCACAATACTTGTCGCTAATGGATGATTCGATTGACTTTCTAATGACGCAAACAAACTCAATACAGTATCGTCACTCATATCCGCTTTAGAACTTTCATAATGATTGACTGAAAAGTTGCCTTCAGTGAGTGTACCTGTCTTATCCATCATGACATAATCGATATATTGTGCAGTTTCTATCGCCGCTCTATTTTTAATCATTAAGCCATGATGCGCCCCTATTGACGTCGAACGTGCAGTGACTAAAGGAATAGCCAAACCTAGCGCATGTGGACAAGCAATGACTAACACCGTAACAAGTCGTTCTAATGCGAAATCCATATGATTCTCAATCAACATCCATACGATAAATGCAATCACGCCGACACTTACGGCAAAATAGAACAGATAACCTGCCACTTTATCAGATAATAACTCCGCGCGAGATTTATCATTTTGAGCCTGATGCACAAGCCCCATCACTTGCGAAAGGTAACCGTCTTCTCCTACAGCCGTCACCTTCACTTGTATCGTGCCAGACCCATTGATAGAACCGCCGATTACTTGGTCACTTGCCTTTTTCTGTACTTTTTTAGACTCCCCGGTCACTAACGATTCGTCTATCGCAGTCTCACCTCGAACGATAATGCCGTCTGTCGGAATACTTTCGCCTGCTTTTACTTCAACGATATCATTTATCACGATGTCCGAAATTTTAACTTCCTCACGTTGATTATCATCCGTAACTTTAATCGCCGTGTTCGGTAACAGTGCTGCCATTTTCTTCAATGCATCGCCAGCACTTCCAACCGCATTCATTTCAATCCAGTGGCCTAACAACATAATTAAAATCAATGTCGCGAGTTCCCAGAAAAAGTCCATCGTATGACCTGTTGTATTACTGAAATGATTCAAATAAAAAGCATACAGGCTGTAAATGTAAGCAACTGAAATACCTAAAGCAACGAGCGTCATCATGCTCGGTTTTTTCGAAGCCATTTCATCTTTCGCACCAGACAAAAACGGTTGTCCACCATAAATGAATAAAATGGTCGCAAGGATTAACACAATCCAGTCAGAACCTGGAAATGTGAATTGGAATGGTAATTGTACGCCCATCATTGGAGAAAAAATGATAATCGGTATCGCAAAAATGAGTGACACAAAAAACTTCACTTTAAAATTCCCATGATGGTGATGCGCATGGTCGTCATGATCGTGATGCATATGATGATTGTGGTGGTCATGACTTTCATGCGCGTGTTGGTGATGATAGTGCTCTTGATCGTTTTTCAAAATAATGCCTCCTCTGTCTATCAGGCTATAACTCAATACATCTCTAGCATAGCACATACCTATAGGGGGTATGAAGTGTTGCAGTTTCATTTGATGTTATATTCGTATATCCTCACTCACAAAGTTGTCAAAAATAGCATTTTACCTTTATCAAATTTCCATAAACACTTTGTTATGTATATTTATAATATGTAGGTCAATTTATTAGAGATACAATTTATACAGAGCTATAATAAAAATGTAAATGTTAATAATAGAATAAAAGTTTCCAGCTGGCATTCATAAGTTTGCCATTTTTGATTCAACTTTTTTTGAAAGAAAGAATAAAAAGTTGGTGGTTGGAAATGAGTCATGTTTTATTATCTTTTGTCATGGAAACTTGTCGTTGTCATGAGACAAAATGTAACCGAGTATAGAGTGAACTTGAGACGAATTATGAGTGATTTTTATGTTAGGGGTATTTGTTGATTTGCGAAAATGTTTACAAGCAAATGGTGTGGCTCTGTGTGAGTCTGGAGACGTTTTATGCCGAGAAAACTTTTGGTTGGAATATGCTATGTGTCGGTTCCAACCAAAAGGAAATTGAAATAAAAGTTTTAAATTTCCGTTTTCCTACACCTTAACCTTGCCCTAAACACATAACACAGTATTAAAAAGTCCTTTATGTTAGATACATTATCATTTTTAAGCATAAATGGTATCAATTTTATGCTTTTGCATTTCTATCTAACCAATGTTATAAATCAATTAACAAGAATTCTAGCATGAATGCACCAATCCCCTCACTTTGCCGAGTGAGGGGATTTTTTAGGTGTGGCTATCATCATTGCGATATGTCTTATTTTTTGACGCTTACATCAGGTTTTTTATACATGTAATTTTGGCACATCATTCCACATCCTATCATGAGACTTTACTATAAATATGGTTATTATTAATCAATATCAATTATAAAAAAGGCAAAAACAAAATTAAAACTTAAAAATTGTCGTGACTTAATTGAGCATTTGAGTCAAAATCACTGCTCCCCTCACAAAATCAACGTCTCTCAGATAATGAGATATCGATGTCAAAAACCAGCCTTCAATGAAAAGTATGTATCAAGAGAGAAGACCATGCGATAGCTCAATTGTCCCTCAATATATGAAAATATGTATCAAAAATAAACACAACAGAAAAAATCCGAGACATTTCGCTATGCATTACGAAAGTCTCGGACGCATTGTAGTCGTGTCAAAATTTTATAAGTAAAGTGTTATTTGTATGATTAATGTTTTTTCTGATAATAGTAAATCGGAATACCTAACATTGTGACCCCGATTCCAATGATTGCAAGAAGGGGTTGGGTGAATAATGTATTCAGCAAGACAAACGTGCCTGCTAGCAATGCAATCACAGGTATGACGGGATACAATGGTACTTTATATGGACGATGTAATTCTGGCTCTCGTTTTCTAAGAATCAATACCGCTAAGAAAGCCATACAATAAAATGTCCATATGACAAATATCAACATATTCGTAATCGTGTCAAAAGCACCTAATAACATCATGATTACAGCGATGACAATTTGAATCATGCCACCGAGCCATGGTGTCCGTGAAGGTAATAAGTCTAAAAATAAACGCTTGAATGGCAGTTGGTTACGTTCTGCCATAGCATAAGGAATACGCATGCCGGTCATTGTATAGCCGTTCATGGTGCCATATACAGAAATTAAAATACCAATCGTGACTAATTTTCCGCCCCCTGCACCGAATAAAATTGAAGATGCTTCGCTTGCGGCATTTAAGTTACCTTCAATTTGGTGAATTGGGAGTGTCATTAAAAAAGTAGCATTAATGAGTAAATATACGACCATGACAAGACCGATACCGAGCGTAATAGCACCTGGTAAGTCTTTTTTAGGATTTTTCATTTCCCCGGCAATATTACCAACATGAATCCAACCATCATACGCAAACATTGTCGCAAGAAGACCTGCACCAATCGCTTCAAACCAACTCGAATTTGTACCATTAACAACGGGAAAGAGAGAAAATGATACGTCACTCGTATGAAAGAAGCCAATAATGACAATAAGTGCAATAGGTATCAACTTAATAACAAGCGTAATGGATTGTAAAGTCCCGCCTGCTTTAGATCCTAAAAAGTTAATCAGTAATATCGAAACGGCACTTAAGATTGCGATAGGTAATAACAATGATGTCGATAAATGAAATAAATTAATGATTTGCATCCCAAAAATAATGGCTAATGCAGCGATATTAGCTGGAAAGTAAATAAACGCTTGCGCCCAGCCTGATAAAAATCCCCAAAAGTCGCCATAAGTGTATTCGATATACTTAGTGAGTCCTCCAGTTTCAGGAATGGCTGCAGCAAGTTCAGCACCTGTCAAACCGGCACAAATGGTCATGATACCGCCAAGCAACCAAACAAAGAGTGCCATACTCGTTGAACCGGTCACTTCCGTCACACTTGAAGTTTTGAAAAATACACCTGCGCCAATGACTGATCCCATGACAAGTGAAAGCGATGCAAAAAAGCCGATGTTTTTCTTTAGAGATGTATTTGTACTCATTGCTGTTGCCTCCATTTCATTCCATAGATGATGGGCTAACCGACCACACCTTCACTCGTATCAGCAGGTTTCAATAAATCATCAATAATATGTGAAACGCGTGTGAGGTCAACATTACCCCCAGATACTAAAGCGACGATGTTTTTGCCTTTAATCCAACGTGGGTCGATTTTACCACATAATAGTGCAGCAGTTGGTAATGCCCCTGCACCTTCTGTAATGATTTTAGTACGTTGCATTAAATGACGCATGGCATTTGCAATTTCATCTTCTGAAACTAATACAAATTCATCGACTAATTTTTCAACAACGGCATATGTTTTATGACCAGGAATGGTGACTTCAGTGCCATCTGCAATGGTATGTGCTGTAAATTGTGACGTCATTTGGCCTTCTTTGATTGATTCTGCCATACCGTGAACATTTTCAGATTGCACACCGATAATATGAATAGATGGATTAAATGATTTTAAAGCCGTTGCCAAGCCAGCAATCAAACCACCACCGCCGACAGGTACCACAACGGTATCAATGTCCCAAATTTGATCTAATATTTCTAAACCGATCGTACCTTGACCCGCCATCACTTCAACATCATCATAAGGGTGCACAATCGTTTTACCTGTTTCCGCTGCCAGTTGTTCCATATACAGGCGAGAGTCATTAAACGTTTCTCCTTTAAGGATGACCTCTGCACCATAACCACGCGTCGCTTCTTGTTTAGAAATCGGTGCTTCTTCAGGCATGACAACCGTTGCATCAATACCGAGCAGTTGTCCTGTCAACGCGAGACCTTGCGCATGATTCCCCGCTGAAGCAGTGATGATACCTTTCGCTTTTTGTTCATCTGTTAAGTGTAAGATTTTATTGAGTGCGCCTCTAAATTTGAACGATCCGGTGTATTGCATGTTCTCAAGTTTTAAATAAACGTTACCACCTGTAATATTGTTACTTAAAAACATTGATTTAATGAGCGGTGTTTCACGTACATAATCTTGAATTTTCATTTTAGCTTCTTTAATGTCATGTATATTACAATATTTTTCAGTTTGTATCATTACAGCATTTGTTGCCATCACGATCATCCTCTTTTCAAATTGATGTTGTACGAACTAGATTAAGTCTTCTAACTTTTCATAAGGCATATCATGTGATTGTGCTAAACCTTGATTTGTAATGTGTCCTTGATAAATATTCACACCAGAGGCTAAGACTGGACTTTCTTTAATTGCGCGTTCGATGCCTTTATTGCTAATTTCTGATAGGAAGTCAATGTTCCCCGCTGCCAACACCATTGTAGATGTGCGCGGTACAGCACCAGGTTGGTTAGGCACCGCATAATGAATGACCCCATCTTCAACATAAATCGGATTACTAATTGTTGTTGGGTGAATGCCTTCAACAGTTCCGCCTTGGTCAATCGCAATATCTACAAGCACAGAACCTTTTTTCATGCTACGTACCATATCTTTAGTGACCAGTTTAGGTGGTTTAGAACCTGGAATTAAAATCGTTGAAATAAACACATCCGCCGTTTTGATTTCTCGAGCTAAATTAGCTTCGTTAGATTTCACAACAGTTACATTGTCGTTTTTAAAATGTGCTTCAAGCCACGCAATACGTTCATCTTTTAATTCAATGATCACGACTTCTGCTTGTAAACCTAACGCAATCGTCGCCGCATTGACACCCGCAGAACCACCACCGAAAATCACCACTTTACCAGACGGAATACCCGAAATCGCATCAATACCAGAAATTAAAATCCCTTCGCCTTGATGTTGCGCCTCTAAGTAATACGCACCCATTAACATCGAACGGCGTCCAGCAATCGCGCTCATCGGTTCTAATAAAATGGCTTTCCCATCTTGTTCAATCGTTTCTCCGCCAATAGCTGTCACACCCGCTTGTTGCATCATCTCAACTGTCTTTTTAGATGACGCCAAATGTTGGAAGCCCCAAATCACTTGGCCTTTTTTGAAATATTGAAACTCGCTTTCGTGAGGCTCTTTCACTTTAATCATTAAATCCGCTTCCCAACACTTTTCATGTGAAACAAGTGTCGCACCCGCATTTTCATAGGCTTCATTCGTAAAACCAGAACCTATGCCTGCATCATGTTCCACATATACTTCATGTCCTTGATCTTTAAGAATTTTAGCATTTTCAGGTGTACAGCCTACACGTCCTTCACCCGGCTTTAATTCTTTAACAATACCAATTTTCATGTTAAACACTCCTTGTTAGGTCATTGAAACTGTATTTTAATTTCAATGCTAAATATATCTTATTGAAAATTAAAAAAGCATTATGAAGTGTCTATAGCTATAGAGTTTGTGAATTAATTCACTAACATGTTAGCTTCAAATTTAGCTAAAGTCAATTGAAAATGCAATAAATTCAAAATGAAAATATTATTAAAATAATCTGAACATTACAACTTTTATTTAAGGTTTCGTTAAGATTGAGGGGATTGTAAGTAGCAGATACATCTATCATACGAGAAACATTACGACACATACTACTATGTCGGGGGGAGTCTAAGGGGAGTCTTGTTTTCTAGGTAGCATCATAGTTACAGGCATTGACAGCAACTTAAAATTTCATTGGTGGTCATCAATTCAAGGAACAAGATTTTGATGCGTTGCCATTGATTTGATGCATCGTTCTAACTCAAAATAAAGAAGCGACCTATAAAAAGATCGCTAACTGAACTTAACTTTTTTTTCAAATTAATGATACCTACTATAACCTGTACAAAAGCAATGATAAAACTTAACAAATACCCTGCATCAAAAACAAAGTAAAATAGGACAAATCCAAGAATTCTTATAACGATTAAAATGATATTAAAAATTTTATTATTGGCTATTTGAGGTTTTTCAAACATTCTTCACACCTCATACAAAAACTTGCTGTAGCACCAGACATACCACAGTACAGTGCTTAAAATGATAATAGAAAACATCATTTTTGATATGTTACTTTGAAGGACGTCTATTTTTTAATTTAATGTATGATGAGCTAATCTTCCTCAAATAGATTAGTAATTTCAACTGTTAGCTTCTTTTCTTCAGCATTGATCGTATACGTATTACTATAACCACTTTTGGCAATTTTAAGCTCATTGTTAACTTCTTTAATTAACGCCGCTATATCGTTGTCTTTATCTAAAATAACAACGGACTTGTCATTTTTTAGTATTTCATAGGCATCTTTATATTTAACAACAATGTTCCAACCATTAAATTCCAATGATATTCACCTTCTTATAGAGTGTATGATTTTCTTCAATGAGGTATGCGCACAATTATTCTGAACAAAGACGTCATCTTTTCGTTTATTTCGGCCTACTCATTCTATTTCCATCGTTGTTTCTTAAATGTCCAATATGTAAACACTCTTAAAACATATTCCAGCGGGCCATAACGTAAATACTTCTGATACCAAAATGCGATGACCATTTGAATTAAAAATAAAATGATAAAAAAAACGACACTGTAAAGGAGTGTATCTTTTCCAAATTGGCCGAGACCAAAGCCGTAAAATATCAATACACCGATGATACTTTGCATAATATAAAACGTGAGTGACATCTTTCCTAGACTTTCTAAGCCCCGAAAAATAATATGTCGAGAATGGTTTTGATACAGATATTTAAAAAGTGCCATATAACATATTGCTAGGAAAAGGCCGAAAACAAAATTAAATGTATCTGTAATATTTTCATTATCAAACCACAAATAGCTTGATTTGAGCAGTAAAACTACCGGCGTTAAGTAGACAAACAGTTTGTTCGACCAAAAATCATTCGCATCTTTTTCAAACCAACCGATTTTCGAGAAATAGATACCGATACCAAAAACCAAACTCTCAAAGATAATCACACCTAAAATGAGAAGACCAGGAGAAATCCCAAACATCGCTTTTAATTGTTCAAAATATGGATCATTGTTATCAGGTGACTTATTAATAATTTCGCTATAACTCCCTTGTTGATACAAATCTTTTGTCTCTTGAACAAAGGTTTCTTCCTTATATGTGTCATGCGGTACGTTTGTGTCATCGAAAAAGGAAAATACAAGCATTATGATAAACGTAATCGCAACAAGAACTGTTTCCCATTTAAAGAAGCTTTTATTAAGTGAAATAAAAGGAATGAGAAACATCATAGAAAGCGCATAACCACTTAAAATATCTCCTTCCCATATCCATATCGCATGCATCGTACCAATCACAAATAGAAGAAAAGCTCTTCGATAAAGCTTAATTCTCGGACGTTTTATATTTTTACGCTTCATCGATTGATACATTTTATCCAATGAAAAACCGAACAATATCGCAAATATAGGCATGAAACTACCTTCAATGAATATTTTAATAAAATGAAAAGTACCTGTATTCACTGTATTTAAACGATAAAATTCTATGTATTCTTTCCCTGCAAGACCATATTGAAAGATTAATAAATTCGCTAAAAAAATCCCTAATAAACTCAAACCTCTTAATGCATCAGCTACTCTAATCCTCTGCAATTTTTTCACCTCATCGTGTATCTTAACATAAATCACCATCAATTTATCGACTTTTCAAAATAATAGCATTTAATTTTAATGTATTATGATTTCGACTAAGTTTGGGTTAATGAATACAACGCGGTAGCATGTACTGTAGCTTGATTAATTGGACTTATAAGGGGGCTGCTGTCTATTTCTTTAAATCCTTACATTTTTCCGAGCAGAATAAATGAGATGGTATAGTAATTAATCAGGGAATTAAAAATGTAGGAAAACAGCACTTTTATTTGGCTATTTTCCTACATTTTATAACCGCCATTTACACATGACCTACTATCGTTGCCAATAAATCATCCATTTCAGTGTTAAATTGTTTAGAATCTTTTTCATGGTATAAGGCTGTCCAAACACTACCTTTAAGGAAATTAGGTATATAGTCTTTATCCTCTTCGTTTAATAATATGGGTAAAAATCTTTCTTTACTAATACTTCTTAAAATATTAATCAGACATTAATCTCGCTTCATGCCCACTCCCTCCTATTCTTTTATCTGTATTTTCTTTATAACGTTTACTACAAATTACTAATACAAAGTCTGATTGTTGAATTCCTGTTCACAAAATGCGGTAATTCTTGTCCTTTATTTACATGCCATTTATCAAATTTTATATTTAATTCTTTATATTCTTCCAACATTTCTACTAGATCAACTACTTTTTCATCCCACACGTATGAAATAAAGATTTTTTCTCCATTTTTATCTCTTCTTTGTAATTTCATCAATTATTATTTGTATCAATTATTTTCAATTCTATTATCTCACAATCACACTTATTTGATACGATATATTAATCTCCTAAAAAGAGCAGATTAGATAGTGATACAAATAAGAATTAAGGATTTACTTAGCTTTACGTATTAAGAGATGACTTATGTGAAGATTAAATTTATTCGATCAAACAGCTTTGTCGATACAACGGAAGTATTTAAACGAAAATTCTTAAGAAGTAACTCTCTATCAATTATGATATACTTCTGCGTATCGTTTAAGAGTGCGGTTTTTAACAATGCTTATATCTTTATTACTACATATACAATGAAAATTCAGTTTTGATAAGAAACTAGCTCAGTTTAAATTTTTTGGATTTTCACAATTACATATCATTACTTATCTCCTTCAACTTAAATTTCGAACTATAATATTAATTTTTTTATCATTATTTTCGATTGTATTTTTACTTCTATTTAAATTATCAAGATGGTATGTTGAAATTTTATATATTCCAGCAAGGTTTAATGGATATTTAAGTACATGGTATCCCATTCGTTTTTTTAATCTATGGAATATTTCTGGACCGCCTTGTGTATACAATATTATTGCCGTTTTATCTTTCCATAATCCCTTTTTAAAATACTTCTTACGCTTAAAGCTAAATTCATTTTCTGGCCAAAATGCTTGGTCTATAAAGCTTTTCATTATCGGGGGCACATTGAACCAATATAGTGGATAAATAAAAATTAATGTCTCTGATTCATTTAAAGCATTAATTATATATTGTTGCTGTTTTGTGGGTTCTGAATAGTAACCATTTTCCAATACTATTGGAATTTCCATTTTTTGCAAATTAAATATATGTAAATCATTTTTATCTAACTTCCTTAAAATTGCCTGATATAACTCAAAGCATACTCCTGACTGATTACCTCCGTATATGATACTAATCATTATGTTCTCTCCTTTGATTGAGTTCTTTTAAAATTGTTTCTTTATTTAGTTCATATTGGTAATCTTTAGTTAATTCATGAATTTTTTTAAGCTTATTCAATATAAATATTTGGTTATTCAACTCATCTTCTTTTTCTTGAATCATTTTATTTATATACTCTACAGAATCGTTGTTACATCCTTGTGTTGTCGGCTTGTGAAACAATTCAATGATATATTTCATATCCTTTAATTCTATATCTAATGCTTTTAAATCCATAATCATTTTCAAATTTATCATAGTCGTATCGTCGAAATACCGATATTGGTTTGTGTCTCTCGGTATTTTGATTAAGCCAATTTTTTCATAGTATCTGATTTGTGATTTAGCGATATTTAGTTTTTTAGAAACTTCATCAATTCTCATCTAACTCAACCCCCTTATTTTAAAATCTATCATTAAACATTGCTTTAAAGTCAATTATTCTCTAATATCTAATATGTATTATTGGTTATTTATTATTGTTGACAGAGCGCCTTAAATTTAGATGATGCAGAGAGGTGGCATTTACGGAGTATTGTAGTTATGAGGTTGCTGTGCTATCTATTTCTTTAAGGCTTTATACTATTTTAAAGGGCTGGAGATTGTACGGTATAGTAATTAGTTAAGGTAATTAAAAATGTAGGAAAACAGCACTTTTATTTGTCCATTTCCCTATCCTATTTAGTAACTATTTGCAATAAAATTTTTAATTATTTTTTTCTAACCCAAATATTAATAACCCAATTACAACTGGTAGCAAAATGGGTAGAAAAAGTGATCCAATTAAAAACACCAATATCATAACTAACCAAAATGAGGCTATTTTATAATTTCCGAATGTCAAAATTCTTCCTCCTTTATTAAAGATACATAATCACATTAAATAATAGATAAAATACACTAGAGAAATAGCCTTTAGAAAACTATCATGAAAACAACGCTCTAACAGTACCATAAAAACGCAGTAAATGAGACCACCCAAATCGCATTTTCCAGTCGCATTAAAAACGCTAATTTGATACCACCTGAATAAACTCCTTACTGGAGTTTATTTTTTTACGCTTATTACTACTTTTTAATGATATAAAAATACTTGTACACTTTGTACAAATTTTTTTTGGAGGGATTTTATGCCTAATTATTTAGAAATTATTAGACTACATGAGTTGTCATTTAGTCAAAGGAAGATTTGTGAAAGCGTGGGTTCAGGTAGGACTTTGGTAAAACGAACAATTGATATTGCTAAGGAAAATCAATTATCGTATCAGATATTAAGAAATTGGGACATAGGAAGAATATCAGATATGTTTGATGTTAGAAAAAATCAATCAAAAATGAAATTTAAAGATAATGATTTTACGATGCCTGACTATAAAGAGCTTTCAAAATCATTATCCCAACCTGGTGTTACTATGAAATTACTTTGGGAGGAGTATGTGCATGCTTGTCGTTTAAATAATAGGGCTTACTATCAATTAACTCAGTTCAGAAAGTACTTTAATGAATACTTATCAAAACAATCTTTTTCAGAAATAATTCGTCATAAAGCTGGAGAAAGAGTTGAAGTTGATTGGGCTGGTTCTAAAATCCGTTGGATTGATCCTACAACAGGTGAAGTTATTTATGGGTATTTGTTCGTTGCTGTCTTACCTTTCAGTGGATATGCATTCGCCTATGGTTGTACCGATATGAAACAAGAAAATTGGATAAATGCACATGTGGAAATGTTTAATTATTTTAGAGGTGTTCCTACTTTACTTGTATCAGATAACTTAAAAACAGGAGTGATTAAAAACTCAAAAACAGGTATCATACTTAACCGTAGTTATGAGGATTTAGCCACTCACTTTAGAACAATCATAATGCCAACACGCGTTCGTAAACCAAAAGATAAAGCTACAGTAGAAAATACTGTTAAGCAATTAACAACTTATATCATTGCCAAGATGAGAAACTATCAATGTTTCAGTATAGAACAATATAACAATCTCCTGCTAGCAGAATTAGAGAAATTCAATAAGAAACCTTTTCAAAAGAAAAAAGGATCTAGATTTTCCTTGTTCGAAGAACATGAACGCAGTGCACTTCAGAGTTTACCAGCCTGTAAATATGAATTCTGTGAGTATAAAACAGCTAAAGTTTTTGCTAACTCACATATAACATATAAGAAGCATAACTATTCTGTTCCTCATCAATATATTGGCGATACTGTTCAACTTAAAATTTCAAAAAATACTATTAAGATATATAAAAATGAAACATTATTATGCGAACATTCAACTCTATATAAACATCCTGGTGGCTATACTTCTATTAACGACCACTTTCCTACTAATAGTAGCACACATGGTGAGTGGAACAGTAAGAGATATTTAAAATGGGCATCTAGAATCGGACCTAATACAAGAATTGTTGTGGAGAAAATGTTCGAGGAAGGTCCTGAGCAGCGTCACTATAAAAGAGTTCATTCCTTATTAAAATTGGCAGACAAATATACAGATCGCACTCTGGATAATGCCTGCCTAATCTCCTTAGAGAAATCAATGAATCCTGGATTTAACTTAATAAAAAATATATTATCAAGTGGAGCTTTCCAATTAAATTCTAACAGCGGTAATGCTCCTGAACAATCATTTTTAAGAGGAGCTAATTACTATGATAAATAATAAAGAAAGATTAAGTAACCTAACAAGATTATTAAGAGAAATGAAAATGTCTGTTATGGCAGATCATTTAAGTGATATCTATACTAATCAAAGTAATCAAAACCTATCCACTTTAGATATATTAGAAAAAATAATAATAGAAGAATCAGATACTAGATTAAGGAATAAAAAAGAGAGATATAGAAAAGCTGCGAATTTATCTGTGATTAATGCAAGATTAGAGAATTTAATCTATTCATCCAAAAGAAAATTGAAACCTGAAACGATTGAACAGCTATCTACTAATGACTATATTCTTTACAATAATAATGTCATTATTCAGGGCGCCACCGGCACTGGCAAAAGCTATCTAGCCTGCGCATTAATCAACCACGCAATTGACAATGGACATACAGGGTTATTTTTTAGAATGACTGATTTACTAAGTAAATTACAACAAGCTGAATATAATAATACGTTGGATAGATTATTAAAGAAACTTGGAAGAGCTGATATTTTAGTAATTGATGATTTCTTATTAACTAATACAACTGAACAAGAACAAAAGTATTTAATGGAAGTGTTTGAAATAAGAAGCCGCGAAAAGTCATTAATACTTTGTTCGCAAATGACTTCTGTAGAATGGCATAAGAAATTAGGCGGTGGAGCCATCGCAGATGCGATTTTAGATAGAGCTGTATCAAAGTCATATAAAATATTTTTAGAGGGTGAATCATTGAGAAAAATTAAATAGTAGTACTGGTACCAAATGGCCGATTTATGTGGTACTGAAAAACGCGATTTACATGGTCCCGTAAATCGCGTTTTTATGGTTCTATTAGCGCGTCGTATGCAACTATCAATTACATAAACACTACCTTTGAGACTATTTCTATCCTCCATTTACTACTTTGATTTAAAATAGAGACACAATAGCTCGCTTCTCAATCTGCATATTCATTCAATCGTAAAAATATTAATTTTTTCATTTGCAACATTTGAGTTAATCTTTGCTGATAAATCCCCACACTATTTAACACATAAAATAAAGCTTTGTTCATATTATACTTATTTACTAAATTTGAGCTATATTTATTTATATTTTAAGAGGAGGCTAGGAATTACACTCCACCCCCTCTTTGGTGGCATTGTTCTAAAAAAATAAAAAGCGACCTATCAAAAGATCGCTTTACTGAACTTAATTTATCATTCAAATCAATGATACCTTCTATATCGCGTTAACTCTATCTTATGACTCTACATTTTCCGTTCTCAAATGCTGATAACCACGTTCTATGTAATTTTAAATCTCTATTTACTTGTTCTTGTGTTATTTTCAATTCTTTATTCGTTTGGGATGAAGTTTAGGTTGCCTTTCTCTATGTTATGAAATAGATGTTACGTTAGCGATTTAATCCAAATATCCGTTTAAGTTGTCAACTCTGTACGTGTTTTTTACACTTCACAACAGAATACTTCATTTTAATAAAGCTCTAAAATTATTTCCAAATATACTTACTTATATTTTTAGGTGCTACTATATCTTTGCGTTCTAGTTCATATACTTCATTTTTATTAAACCACTTCCAACCTTTAAAAGAATTTTTTTCATTTTGAGACATTAAATCTATATTGATAGGTGTATCTGAGTTCAAAAAAAACTTATAATATGTTTCTCTACTAATAAATGTTTCATTTTTTCCATAAATTGTAACATCTAGTTCTAATTTTATATCAGATTTTTCTGGAACTATCACTATTCCTAACTCTTCATATATTTCTCTTTTCAATGCATCTTCAGAATTTTCCCCTATTTCAACCCCACCTCCTGGAGTAACCCATAAAATCCTTTCACCAATAACCTCTTTAAAAATAAACTGTTGTAATAAAACTTCATTTTTTTCATTAATTATAAAGGCTCTAGAACTTTTTCTAACTCTCATAAATCCTCCTTATTTAAGGTGTATATTACCTCTTCCATGAACTCTACTGTCCACTTGAGATACCACTCTAATTTTCCTCGACTATATACGGAAAAAATTTCTATTTTATCTTCTCTAGGAACTAGATTGACAAATACCATGTTAATTAGATTTTTGTATTCAATATCTGTTAATTCAAAATAATCTAATAACATTTTTATCTTTATATTATCTAATTTGAAAGAGCCACGTTTTTTTCTACATAAATATATTAAATACGTAGATATATCAAAAATTCTAGGACGGATTGATAATGAATCCCAATCTATAATATCTATAGAATCTTGAGAAAATAAAATATTAGTATTTTGATACTCACCATGTGAAATAGTTTTCTGAAGTCTATCGAATTCCTCTGAAGAAAATGAGGTGTATCCAATTAACATTTTTAATTTTTCTATATAATCATTTTCAATACTGCCATAGTAGCGATTAATTAGCTCTAATGTCTTTAAAAACATTTTTTTAGAATCTACATACCACTCTGAAACATAAAAGTTATCATGAAACTTTATCTCTCCTACATTAGGAGTCATATTAACAATCCTTTTTAAGAAGTACATACTTTTCATCATATGATTCGAATTATGGTGGTCAAAGAGTTCCCCTTCATGATATATATATACCATCCAAAAGCAACTATCAAAATATGTAAACATGCGCCCATATTTATTTAGAACAATGTTTTGCAAGACACCTCTTTCTCTCATAGTATTAAATAGAACTTCATTAATAGACATTTCACTCGCTACTCTTTTAATTATATATTTCTTATTGATTAGAACTATAGGATAAGATACATTTCCATTGACTATTTTTATAGAATCAATTTCAATATTATATAAACTTGCAACTTGTGTTATTTTCATTGTTTACTCCTTTTTGTTGTTAGAGTATAAAAATTTATTTAACGTGATACTTTCATGATAACCTTTCAAATATCCTTTGTATCTATTGAAACATCCAACCATAATAAAATTTTGGGATGAAATGTTTGAATTTATTGATGCCGTATTACTCTTTAAAGTAAAGCTTTTCTTATTATTATATTCTACTTTAAAAGCTTGATAGTTTTCATCAATACTTCTATATTCAGAAATCAACTTTATCGGCATCTTTTTTGACATCAACTTAATATTAATGTTTATCAAACACTTATATTTTTTATTCACTTTAAATTCGTTCACCATTTTATTAATGTTTATTTTGTTTCTTAAAAAAATAACATTACCTTCGAATGATATGGCAATACTAGGGATATTTTTAATAGTTGCCTCTAATGCTGCCCCAAATGTTCCACTGTAATATATTGTGTTTCCGTAGTTCAATCCTTTATTTATTCCAGATATTATAAGGTCTAAAGAAATATTTGATCTTTCCAAGTCTTCCATTCCAAAAAGAACACAATCTAAAGGAGAGCCCTGAATTATTTTAATATTGTTATTGAGCTTTTCAACAAAAACTTTTTTTTCTAAACTTACTTTTGAAGATTGTCCCGATTGATTAGTTTTAGGAACGTAAATATATAAGTTGTTATTCTCTTTTAAGCTATCTATTAAAATGTATAAAAGTTCTGAGTTATATCCGTCATCGTTAGTAATTAATATATTCATTTATCCACTCCATTTCACAAAGCTTTTCTATAATTTCGTCTGTATTTAGCCCCTCAAGCATTTCAAATAAATACATATTGTTATTATTCAAAGTGATGACAGGGTTTTCAAACATGCGTTTTATACAAGATAAGGTAAATCCTCGTTTTAACAAGTGTTGAATGATAATGAAATCTGTTAATTTTGGCTTCTCACCATTATGCTTTTCTGAAAATAAAATAATTGATTTTACTGCCTCGAATGGGCTAGGAGAAATATGGACTCCATTGTAAATTGTATTTATTTTTACATTAAAATAGTCAGACTTTTTTAAAAGGGAATGACGCAAACTTTGCTTATGAGCATTATGAGGATCGAAATTACCAATCACTTTATCGGCTAAGTAAGGCATATTTTGGTTACTGCTGCATTCCATAAAAATAGAAATGTTATTAGGTAAACAAAAATGTTGCTTTTGATATGGGTGAAAAGCATTCAATACCTCATACTCAATATCATCGTGTTTTATGTTAAGAGAATATATACCATTGGATACCTTTTTAGAGCCAAGTTTATGTGCCAATTTTTCAAGTTTATACGAATTAAAATTACTTTTATATTTTCTTAGAAATTCATACGATCCTATGATATGTTTTGAAAATGATTTTATTTCTTTCATTTTCGAATATTTATTTAGAGTATTGTATTGTTGTTCTATTATATAATTTTCTCTAATATATGAACCTTTAAATGCAGAAATTGAATGCACTTTAATAGAATGATTACTCAGATGATTAAAAATGAACGGAATTATCTCTTCAATTCGCCCATTTAAACATTCAGGCTTAATTATTATTGAAAAAATATTTTGATAAGTATCTTTACTTATTCTGAATTCTTCGTGTATATACTTATTATAACTTTTCGACTTTTTTAACCTATATACCCCTTTTATTAGCTCATTAATATTAACCATAATTATAAACCCTTTATTTTAGTATTATAATTCTCATTGAAATACTTTTTTAATTTATATTTATATAAATAGTGCATTTTTATCGTATATAAAAACATACCATTAATTGACCAAAAGAATGACCAACTTTCTATATTTCCGTTACAAACAGCAATATTAAGTTTTATTCTTTTATATGTTCTTCTGATTACTCTAAATATTTTCTTCCTTAATGGAATTTCTATATAAATTATTACTTCAGAAAATTGTAATAAATCTTCTTTTTCATTGTAATAACCATCAATTATCCAGCTATCAAGTTTCAAAATTTCTTTTAATTCTTCCTTATAAACGTCTATATCTTTAATTTTCCAACCAGTTTCCCACCTTATTTCATCAAGGCTAAATACAGGAATTCCAGTCTCTAGAGATAGTTTTTTTGAAAGAACTGTTTTTCCTGAACCCGGAGATCCTACAATCCATATCTTTCTATTTTCCATATTTTTCAATATATCCCCTAATATAATGTGGCGTTTTTTTTATATAGAAAAAATTTTGTCGTAATTCTAAACCAATTGTTTTTTCTAAGATTTCGTCAATTACTGGTGACGATTGAATTGAACTGAAAAGAAAAAATTTTTCAAATTCTTTAAAATGCTTATTAATATCAGGCTCTATATTTGTTAATAGATTCTGTTTAAATTCACTTTTTGATAATCTTGTGATTTGAGGATCTGTAATGGCATCATCAAACTTAGGAAAAATAATATAATTAATTCTACACTCATCTTTTATCATACTATTAGTAACATTGGCAAGCTCATAAGGATATAGAAAAGTAGCAGACTTCTTTAATTTAGTTTTATTTGAAGGATGAGTTAAATTTTTAACTATAGACACTTTATCCATTTCCAACATATCAAAAGTATCATTTCTTACAGAAACAGCTCTCGGCCATCCATACCCCATTATATTGGTGCCTTCTTTTTTGACAGAAATGTCATCATTTGTTACGTAATAACTACTTTTGTTAAGCCAAGATAAAATAGTCGACGTTTTTCCAGACATTTTTTCCCCCATAATTGATATCCCTACATTATTTATCTTATCGTAAACTAAGCCTCCATGGAAAAATAGCATGTTTCGATAGTTTAAATAGTTTCTGAATATATCTCTTATGAAGCGAACAGCTTGTTGTATTTTCCATTCCATATTAAAGGGCTCACATATTGAAATTACTCTTTCTGATTTAGATACTTTGAATTTTTTTAATGGTTCACTTAGAGCGTTCATTTCGGAAGTTATTATTTCAAAGTCTTTCAATGTCACTTCATTAATATAAATTTTCCATAAATCATTATTTATTGATTCCTCTTTTTCAATAGTATAATAAGGATATAATATATTGAATATTTTATCAAAAATGTCTAAATCTGATATTAAATAAACCTTATAATTTAATCTGCTGATACTGATTATGTTATTCATAATCCCCCCCCTTTACTTTGCTGTGTACCCACCATCTACAACTAAATTTTCTCCAGTAATAAAAGATGACTTTGCTGACGCTAAAAATAAAATCGCATTTGCAATCTCTGAAGGTTCAGCTACTCTTTGTAGAAAATTGCCTCCCCCAAAATCCGGATGAATATCAGCTTCTTTTTTAGATATCCCATGTGACTTTCTTATATGATATTCATTATTATTTGTCCACACCGTTCCAGGAGAAACACTATTAACTCTAATGTTGTACTTACCTAAATCCATCGCAAGACATTTAGTCATATTAATCAAAGCAGCTTTTGTAGTATTATAAAGTAGGTAATTTTCTTGAGCCACCATGCCAGAAATAGAACATATATTAACTATATTAGAATCTTCTTTCATTAATTTTCTAGAGTATTTCGTACACAAAAATGTACCAATAATATTAACATTTAATATATGACTCCACTCTTCTACACTAGCATTTAAACCCGAATCGTTAAAGACGCCAACATTATTGATTAATATATCTATATTTTTATAATTATCATAGATTATATCAATAGCATTCTTAACTGAATTTTCGCTACTTATATCAGTATGTATAAATAGACATTTTCTTGTAATAGAGTTAATTTTCTTTTCAATTGAAAGGCCATCTTTTACATTTTTCTCTAAAATAACCACAAAAGCCCCCTTTTTAGCAAACTTAATTGCTGTTGTTGCTCCTATGCCATTTCCTCCTCCAGTAATGACAACTACTTTTCTTTGAAAATCCATATCCGTATTCTCACTTCTTTCTTTTTAATATATCAATATTCTTAGATATTTTTAGAAAAGCTTTATATATAAGGTGTAATTCATTTTCTGTTAAAGAGTGATATGCAGGCATTCTCAAAATATTTTTCGAATATTTTTCACTATTTTTTAAATCTTCTGCATTTTTTATATCAAATATTTTAATAATTCCTTCGTCAGTGTGCAGAGGTATAGTGGATGAAGCTGATATGTCTAGACCTTCTGCATTTAATGCTTCAACGTATTTATCGATATTTAGTTTTTTTTCAGCAGTATATAGCATTTTAAAAGTAAAATAAGATGGATCAGTTGAATCATCCAAACTTTTTAAAACTTTAATTTCTGGAATATCAGAGAGTATATTATATAATCTTTCTAAATTATTTTTTCTTAGTTCAATATAATATTTCCAGGAAGAAAGTTGTGTATTAACTATGCCTGCGCTAAAGGGATGTATACGAAAGTTATGACCTAAACCGACATATCTATACATGCTTAAAGAAGAATTTTTCACTTCTGAAAAAGCTCTCTTTTGTAAATAACTAATTAAGATGGATTTTTCGTATAAATACCTATCTCTTAATAGAATGACTCCTCCCTCGCCACCTGATAAAAGTTTTTTTTGCTGTAGACTAAATATAGAAGCATCTCCAAACGTCCCTACATATCTATCATTTATTTTGGCACCAAAGCTTTGTGCACAGTCTTCTAAGATATACGGATTGAGACCTAACTCGTTTAGTTTACTTTTTAAGATATCCACTCTAAAAGGAAAACCATCCATATGAGTTACGATAATTAATTTTGTTTTTTCACTCACAGCTTCTAATGTTTTATCTAATGAAGTAATAGGAAAGTCAGGTATTGTATCTATTAATTTTAAATTTACTTTCATATCACAAAGCGGCATTATGCTTGCTGGAAAAGTATATGTTGGAGCAATAACTTCATCGTTTTCTTGTAAATCGATAGCCTTAAAAAAAGTATATATTGCAGAAGTTCCTGAATTTAATGCTATACAATATGGCACCTCAAATAAATTCTTAAAGTTTTGTTCAAGTTTATAAATTTCGTCATCCTTGTAATTAAACGAAATTTCATTATTATCAATCATATCCAAAACCTTTATTTTAGTTTTATTGTTAAATACAGGCCAAACATATCCAATTTTTTCATTAAATATAGGATGTCCCCCAAACATAGCTAGTTTTTGCATCAAACCATTCCTTACCACATAATATTGTCTTTAAAAATTAAATCATTCAAAAGATTGTCTATATTTTCTAGATGATCTGATATTATACCCTTTATAATATCTTCATTAATTTCTTTATACTCTTCTAAAATATTCACAATAATTTTATCTGGCGATTTTAAAGGTGCTTCTTTATATGTATATATATGAATTTCCACCCTAATACCTAAATCCATATATAAAGATTTTGCTAATCTTTCTGCTAAAACTCCATAAATTTTGCCTGTATGATCTAATGGATTTTTTCCGCATGGTGCCTCTATACTCATACTTTGCATAGGAGTAATAAGGCCATTTATCCTATTACCTCTTCCAACAACACCAACATCTCCAGTATCTGCAGCACTTCCTAATACTGTTATATATGGATTTCCTGTACTATCTTGAGGATTAACATTTAATCCAACACTAAAGCTAAAATTCTTCTTAATATAGTTTTGAATATCCTTTTTACACATAGCTACTTTTTCCTTATAATCTTCTCTGTCGACTAAACATACAGACAAGATAGGTATGTTTATTAATAAATTAAAGGAGTCATCATTTCTAGTTCCTATTATTTTTACATCCCACCCTGAATAAGGATGTTTTTTTTTGAATTCATTACTATTTATATATCTTTCAGCTTCAATAACTAAGCTTTCTAAATCTGTAAGTGGGTAGTGACTAGATAATAAGTTACAATCATTTGAAACAAACTTATCAGTATTAATATTTACTAAATCATCAATACTTTCTGGCTGATATCTAGACTTCCTTCTACCTGCTCCTTGATGATCTACAGTCTCATCAATAATTTCTATATGCTTATCAGGGTTGAAATTTGTTAACACATTTTCTAAAACTTCTAATACAGCATTTCTAAAAATACTATCCAAAGGTATCGAGTCAGCTCCTACCTTTTTCACACATTTTCCTGCAATTATAATTTTATAAGGTTTTAATAGCTCCCCTTTTCCATAGTCAATATTAGATTCTCCACCGATTAAAATAACTTTATCAAACCAATGATGTGCAAATCTACCAAATTTTTCATAGCAATATCTTGAGTATTTCTGGGAGCACTTTTCGGCGATAGCATCACAAATCGTATCAGGATGCCCTACACCTTTTCTTTCTACAAACTCGATATTTTCTTCTCGTACTTTTTTTTGTATTAAAATATTACTCATCTTTTTCCTCCACTCTCTCTATAAATTTACTTATAGCATCTAATGATTCTGATTCCTTTTTTCCTTTTACAGGGCTTTTAAATAAAAAGGCGCATGTTTCTTCCACTTCATTAATACCAAGCTTCTTATCAATAGCTACCTTTGCTATTCTGACAGCATTAGCAATTACTCCCGCCGAATTAGGGCTATCTTCTACTTCAAGTTTAGTTTCCATTGCGATTTTAGACCCTAATATTGAAGTCCCTTCAATTCTTAAATAACATACCTTTGTATCGTTTAAGTATTCAATGTAACCATTAGGTCCTGCAGATACATTTGTTGCATCTATTCCTGCAGAAAATAAAGCATTCTTTTTAGAAATCTGTTTACTTCTATTTCTGGACGAATCAGAAAGATTTAAAAAATCCATATTCCCACCAAAATTTAATTGGTAAGTATTATTAATCTCTATTCCTCTACTATGAAGTAATTCTATAAGTGCTGTATGCAAAGTGGTAGCTCCCATATGACTCCTCATATCATCACCTAATAATGGAATATTAGATTCTATGAATATATCTCTTATTTGTGTATCTCTACTCACTAATTCTGGCGTGCAATTAATAAAAGCAGTATTTGCTTTAGCTGCAGCTAGAGCATATGATTTAACATCTTTTTCTGATCCTGTTGGAAGATAACATATTAGTACTTGTGTTTTAGATTCTACAAGTGACTTAGCAATATCATCTACCGTTACTTCATTACATTCCTCGTTAATATTTATTTTTTCAAGAACAGTAGATGGAAGCCTGTTATTTAAAATACCAGGTGTTACAATTGTGTTAATTTTAGACACATCTACGTGGTTTACAGAGTTATTAGGGGATTGATATATAGCCTCCGATAAATCTTTGTTTATTTTGTTAGTGTCTATATCAAATGCAGAAGTAAAATTTACATTTTCACATTTATAGCCTCCTATACTTTCAAACATAATTCCTTCATGATTATTTAATTTTCCTGATTTAATACCTTCGATTAATTGGACAAAACTTGATGCGCAATTTCCTACTCCAGCAATACCAACATTAATGACCTTCATGTTATTCCTCCAATATACATTCAATTTTTTCTAATTTTTTTAAGCTTTCTGATATTTCAGAAAAATTATAAAAGTTCAAAAGAATTTTCACTGTGTCCCAATGACTATTTGAATCAATATAATTTTTATATAATATATAATCTAGTTCTTCAACTTTTTTTATTTCACCTCCATTAATTACGTAAAATTCATCTTTAAATTTTCTTATACTAACTTTTTGATTCTTAATGTAATTTATTTTAAAAATTTCAGCTTTTTCTACTATTTCTTTTAATATGTCTACTGTTTTTGAAACTGTATAGTATTGCAAAATTCCCATATCATTTTTCTCATAAGATTTATTAAGAACAATATTTAATAGAGTTTCATCAAATATTGTAGAATCACTTGGAAAGTTCCCTATACCAATGAAATCTACACTTTTCTCATTAATATATTTACAGAATTTACTTAATGCCTTTCCTTTATCTGTATTAATGCTATGTATTACAATATTATCATTATGCGTCCTCATCATTATATTTTGGTTATTCCCAAACAATCTAATAAATTCTTTTTTTATTTTTTTAATTTTATAAAAATGTATTTTTATATTGTAAATATCTTCTGTAATCACCTCGTATTCTTTTTTTAAAGATATTTTTGTATTTTTATAGTATATTTCAGTAGCCAGATTCTTTTTTTGGCAATAACTCAAAATATCTAAACATATCCCCTTATCTATAGGGTCATGATACAACAATTTATTTCCTGCATATGTTTGAGCACCTTGTAAAACAATAGCTGCATCCACTTCTTTGAACAAGCTTATAATATCTTTTGATTCATTTAAGGACCTTCCTGTAGCTATAATTATTCTATGACCTTTACTTTTATATAGATTCATCAAATTAATAAGTTTAGTGTCAACAATACCATTGCGTATAATGGTATCATCTATATCCAAAACAAACCCCTTAATCATCTCATTCTTCACTCAATTCTATCAAATCGTATTTAAGCATTTTTTTTAAAAATTTTTCACCATCTTTTTCTACCTTTTTTTCATCAACATCAAATTCCGAACAAATTTCTTGATATATTTCCTTTTTATTTTTTTGACCATCCATTTTTTTCCAAAATTCTATACCTATGCCTTCTAAAAAATATACTTCTCCTTCATATACAAGAACATAATCATCTTCAAATTTTTTTAAAGTTGTAAACGGATTTTTACTATAAATCATAGTTATGCACCTCTATTTCAGTATTGATTTTTTGACAAAGAGTAATAACATTTTTTAATTTTTTTTTCATAATTAAGTCGTTTCTTAAATCTAAACCTTTATATACATCATATATGAAGTCTTTTATATCTAAATCATTATGCTTCTTATTCATATCATATCTATTTATTTTTTTTAACCTCCACTTACTACTAGGGTTAGTTTCTCCCCTAATCGATAAATAAGCATCTATACACAAATTCAATAAATCAATCCCCATAAAATAACCTGTGACAAATTCTTTCTCTTTAAATGCACCATGAATATCATGCATTTTCACCGCATAATAGGTGTTAAGAGTTTGCGTATGTATCCTTCTAAATTTGTTTTGGTTTATACTCTCAAAGATTTTATAAAAGTTTTCCTCGTTGTAAATAACTTTTCCATATTTCATTCTGTGAAGTAAATCATATCTTTCATCAGCTGCGTATGCATTTAGTACATTAACTTGCTGAATATATTCCGTAATATAACCTGATTCAAGAATTTCAATGTCGAAATTTCTTTCTTCATATGTAGCTGTTATTATTGTTTTATTTCTTCGCTCGATTATATTTATTAGCTCATTCTTTTTAACTCTATTTATAAATTCTTTCAAAAAATGAGAATTCTTCAATATGACAAATATATCGATATCGGAGTTTTCATTTCCAAAACCTTCTAACAAAGATCCTGAGATAAAAACTGTTGATACATTTTCATTATTCAAAAATTCAATGTCATTATAACATTCAAAAAACTCTTTGGTTTCTTTAACTAATAAATCGCTATTCATTTTGAAATCTCCTTTTATATAAGTATATTCTCATTTCTGTTATGAAATAAGGAATGTTATATAATATATGAAAAATTACAGGATATATTATGTTTTTAGTTTTTAAATATATAAAAATAGCTATTATGGAAAAAAGCGTTAACTTTAGATAGTATATTGGATTTTTTACACCTCTTCCAACAAAGTGGGCAATATTAAATAATATGACACTAACAATCATTAATAATTGGGCCTTTACATTTAATAAAGAAAAACTCAGTACCCCTCTATAAAATAATTCTTCAGTAATAGGTACTAGTGTTACCTCCGAAAATCTCGAAAATAAGTTTTTTAACTTTACATCATAAGATAGTTTTAACATAATTTTTTTATTAGAATAATATATTTTGGGTATTTCAAAAATTATCATTATAATTGCTGCTATTATAGATAGTGTTAAAAAATCCAAACTTACTTTTAGTTCTATGGATGGTAGGTTTGTAAACATAAATATAGAGAGGAAAGGTAAATTAATTATAATAATCCGTATTACCCTTGCAATCATTCCTCCTCTGATGTATTTATGTGCTACTTTAACCACAAAAGTAGATATTATAAATACAGATATATACAATAATAAAAACAACATTTTTAGAAACCTCTGAATAATGAAAATATTAATAATGAATGAAGGTCAAATAAATATTTGCCTTCATTCATTACATTACTAAACTGCTACGTTAGCCGCTGCGTTAGCTTTAGCGCTACCTTTTTTCACTTTTGGTGCTTTATATGTCTTTTTCATAAATTTCACCTCCTATATGTCAATATATAAGTAATAATACAATAAGACACATAAATATTTCAAGTATTGATAATTTTCTGTATAATTAACAAAAAAAAGATATAGGTGATATTATGAATGAAATCAACAATTTACCAATGAATATTAAAGTAATATTAGTTGGTAGTAATTTAAACAGATTAATTACAAGTGCTATATTCCCTTTCATTGCTCTATACTTATCCGACATGTTTTCAAATTCATTTGCATCCATTTTTTTGTCTTTCTCAATAATTTTAAGCTTTTTTATAAACATATATTCCGGTTATATTATTGATAAACTCCCCAGAAAGAAATTATTGATATTGTCATCATTCAGTGAATTTATTATCTTTGTATTTTTGACTATTTTTTTATTTCTCTCTTATAATGTTTTGTTTTGTGTATTTTATATATTATTAATGGCTTCTGGATCTTTTCGAAGACCATCCCTAGAAGTTCTAATGCAAGATTCAGTGACAAATGAGTCTAGAAAATTGACTTACCGTTTAAATTATTGGTTAACAAACCTAACTATGTCAGTAGGTTTCTTAATAGGAGGTGCTTTATATTCAAACCATAAAAGCACACTATTTTTGTTAGCAACTATTTGCTCTTTAATTCTAACCTGTACTTATCTTTTTTTTGTAAGGGATATAAAAGTTTCTATAAAAAAAACAAACAAAATCAACCCTTTTTTTGAGCTTTTAAATTCTTATTTAGAAGTATGTAAAGATAAAAAATTTGTCTATGTAACAATAGGTATGATGTTTATATTCTCAGCCGAAATAATAATGAGTAGTTTCGTCGCAATACGGCTCAATAATGAATTTAATCCTATAAATATATTTTCTTATAGATTGAATGGTGTCACTTTATTTTCAATTTTGCAATTCACAAATGCTATTGTTGTGGTATTATTAACATTAATATTAGGAAAATATTTAGAAAAATATAATGAAAAATTAGTTTTCTTAGCAGGTATTTTTTTATACAGTATTGGTTACGCTATTAATATCTTTTCTAATATATGGTGGGTGTTGTTATTATTTATAATCATTGCAACTATAGGTGAAATAATATACGCTCCTTCTTATAATGCCCAAATTCTTAATTTGATTCCCTCAAATAAAAGAGGTGCTTACAATGCTTTTAGATCGCTCTCAATTACCGGGGCAGAACTCATTGGCAGATTGTCAATATTAATAGGAATCATCTTACCCTCACAAATTATGGGCATAATCTTATTTATCCTTTTAAGCATTTCAGGCTTTATAATATCTAAGTATTTGTTTCAAAATACAGTTTCAAATACACATTAATCATTCATGTCTATTATGTTACAAATCAAATTGTACCGTTATCATGTATGTTTAGAGAATTCCAGTGAAATGGATTAATTTCTGTATGAATTACAAATAAATCATTTTTACACATGGGGCTGGGACATAGACCTTCAGCTCCTTTAAGAAAAAGACGTCAAAATTCATTTTTTTAGAATTTGACGGCTTTTTTCTTATTAACGAACGAAAACGAGCACTTATTTTAGCTAGTTTTCGTATATTTACTGCCATGAGTGCGATGCCAAGTTCACACTCAACCTTTGATTTTGTGCGAACCGATAATCTTTGGAAACCCAAATTAGCCTTCAGATTTCCAAAAGTTGATTCAACATCTATCTTTCTCTTTTGATAAATGTGTTTCGTCTTTGGATCTGAAAGCTGTTGATTTGTGAAGGCTTTAAAATAGTCCCAAGTTAAATTTTTAAATAAGCGTTTATTTGTGTTGGGGTTCGTACTTTGCTTCATACATTGACTTCGTAATGGACAGCCCACACACGCTTCACATGCATATAATTTAAAATCTCTTTGAATACCGTATCCATCTCTTTTCTTTCTGTAACTTTGGAAATGTAATTCCTTTTTGTTAGGACATATATAGTAATCATCTATCTCACGGTATTCCCAGTTAGCAGTAATAAATGGATTGTTTTTATATTTGCGCTGCTTCTCTTTGAGATACATACTATAAGTGATTAAAGGTGTTTTCTCAAATTCATCGAGTATCATGGTATAGTTGTATTCACTTCCGTAACCCGCATCTGCCACAATATACTCTGGAATGTCACCATATAAATTGTGGATGGATTTTAAAAGTGGTTCAAGTGTTCTTATGTCACCTGGATGACTATAAACACCAAAAGCTAAAACGAATTGATTATGGGTTGCGATTTGTAGGTTATAACCCGGTTTCAATTGGCCGTTTCTCATATGATCATCTTTCATTCTCATGAAGGTCGCATCGTGGTCGATCTTTGAATAACTTTTTCTGTCACCATAAATTTCCATTTGCTTGTCATATTTGATTTTTCGGTTTTTAAAATCTTGGATGGCTTTCTTACTTTGTCTCACCTTACTTCTTTCTTTTCTAAGGGTTTTTCTTGTCTCTACATCTTGAGTCGTTTCAATTTCAGAATTAAGCGCATCATTTTTATGTTCTAAAATGCGTCTCTATTTGATTCAGTTCTTCACTTGTTAATTCATGCCCAGATTCACGCTTGATTTCAGGAATAATCTCTTCAGAAACGAGTTGCTCATATAATGACGTTGATTTTTCAATGACAGACTGACTCAAACGCTTCGTATTAGCTAGCCACTGGAATGTGTATTGATTCGCATTTACTTCTATTTTTGTGCCATCAATATAAATGACGTCCTCTGTAATGAGTTTATCTTCTAATAATTGTGCTCTTAAACCGACAAATAAAATATGTAGAAATTCCATCATATGGGGGTTCACTCTAAAGCGATTGATGGTTCTATAAGTTGGCGTTTGACCTTGCGCAAGCCACATCATTCGGCAACTATCTTTTAACAGATGCTCGATTCTTCGTCCTGAAAAAACAGAATGGGCATAACTATAAAGTATGATTTTTAACATCATTTTTGGATGGTATGATGAAGGACCTCTTTGGCTATAATATGGATTAAACGCTTCTTGGGGGATAGATTCTACAAGTTTGTTAATAATAAATACAATATCATTTTCTGGAAAAGACATCTCAGTTTCTATTGGAAGTGTAAGTTGAAACATGTTATAATTTTTATACATATAAAGCACCCCTGTCTATTATTTTTGTCGTTATTAATAATTATACAGGAAGTGCTTTATTTTTTTAAATAATATCTAAAAAAGCTCTGATTAAATGTTTTTTTACATCTAATCAGAGCTTTTTTAGCGAAGAGGGCAGGAATTACGTCCCAGCCCCATGTATGGAGTTCTTTGTTTTTGGACATTTTTTAAAGATTAAAAAAGAGGAAATGAGATGAGGGTCGTTTATCTCTCAAAGCGTCAAATCGACTTTGAGAGGAAGTCTAATTTATGCAGGAAATCCTTGTACAGCTAGCTGTCACCATTGTCAGTGGATGTGTTATTGCACTATTTTCGCATTGGCTAAGCAAGCGTAATATTAGCTGCAATCGAGTAGGAGTGATGCTAGACTAAGAAACGGACACAGTAAATTGATAAGAATTTAATGTATAATAAAAGAAATCAATTTATAGGAGTATCAATGATGGCGAGAAGAAAATACGATCATAGCTTTAAAATGGAAGCAATTCAATGAGTAGAATCAGGGAGACGTGCCTCAGAAGTTTCTAGAGATCTAGATATTCCTATTCAAACCTTAACAAGATGGCTGAGTATATACCGTAAAGACGGTGAAAAAGGGTTTGTCGGTAGCGGTAAACGGACGTCCAAGAAGCAAACAGAAGCTGATTTAGAGAAGCGATTAAGAGATTTAGAAGAAGAGAATAAAATCTTAAAAAAGGCTATGCACATCTTTGCCAAAGACCAGAAGTAATATACAAGTTTATCTATGAACACCGACATGAATTTCGTGTCGTAAAGATGTGCCAAGTTCTAGGTGTTTCGAGAAGTGGTTATTATGATTGGAAAAATCGCAAGCCAAGTGCGCGCATAGTGAAGCGTGAAGGTTTGAAGAAGCAGATTTATCAAATCTATATTAAAAGTCAAAAACGATATGGAAGTCCCAAAATCACACAAATACTAAGACGTCATGGACATACTGTAACCCAAAGAACTGTCAGTAGATTGATGAAGGAACTCGGTATAAGGTCTATCACAAAAAAGAAATACAAGGCAACGACCCATTCAAAGCATCATCTTCCTGTATACCCTAATTTGTTGAACCAACAGTTTAAAGTATCGCAACCTGGCAGTGTTTGGGTAGCTGACATCACGTATGTATACACGAAAGAAGGATGGCTCTATTTAGCAACTGTCATGGATTTGTTTTCTCGTAGAATCATTGGTTGGGCGATGGCACCTCGTATGACTAAAGCACTTGTGATATCAGCTTTAAACAAAGCATATACAATTCAAGAACCTAGAGAGGGGTTAATCCACCACTCAGACCAAGGAAGTCAATATGCCTCAATAGAATATCAAAATTTACTACGTGAAAAAGGGATTCAGAGCAGTATGAGTCGTAAAGGAAACTGTTACGACAACGCATGTATAGCATCTTTTCATAGTATCATTAAAAAGGAATTGATACATCATAAGAACTATCAAACGAGGAATGAAGCGATGTTTAGTATTGTGGAATATATCCTTACTTTTTACAATTCTAAAAGCATGCATTCAACGTTAAATGATATGAGCCCATTGAATTTGAGAAGAAATACGCAACAAAATAACCTAGCTCATCATGTACTTTTTGATTTTCAAAAGTACATGATGAGCTAGGCAAGCAAGCGAAGCGCGGTAGAATTCTCTTTTTTCTGTGTCCGGTTTCTTGACATAGATCCAATATTTTTCTTTAATCACTAATACTTTATTATTTCAATTCATATTTAAGAATAAAAATGACACCTGCATAAATGAAATCAATGTTATATTCCAATGTCGAATAAATCAATCATTTTTAACTTCACTTATGATATGCTTCTCCCCGCATTATTTTAAATGCCCGATATACTTGCTCTAACAAGATAACGCGCATCATTTGATGAGGAAATGTCATTTTGCTGAATGACAATGCGAAGTTGCTTCGGTTTAAGACGTCTTGATGTAAGCCATTAGATCCCCCTATCACAAAGGTAAAGTCACTCGCACCTTGCGTCATACGTTGATTTAATGTTGTAGATAAGGCTTCAGAGCTAACCATCTTACCTTCGATTTCCAATGTGATGACTGTAGATTGTGGTTTGATTTTACTTAAAATACGTTGGCCCTCTTTTTGTTTCACTTGTTCGACTTCTTTATCACTCATTGTTTCAGGTGCTTTTTCATCTGGAACTTCAATAATTTCTAATTTTGTGTATGCCCCTAGTCTTTTGCTGTACTCTGCAATAGCTTGCTTCCAGTATTTCTCTTTCAGTTTTCCAACTGCGACAACAGTAATTTTCATTTTGACCTCCATTGTGAATAAACGCAAAGTTATCCACAAGTTATTCAGTTACTCACAGGTTTATACCCATTATAACGTTTTTTGTATAAAGTTTGTACACAGTTTTTTAGAAAATATCAAGATAATTGTGCATAAGACTGTTGATATGTGGATAAGTTTGTTGGTAAGTAGGTTATTAACGTGTGAATTGTGTGTAAGTGCATTATTTTGTGCACACATTTGGGGATAAGTGCTCTATTTGTTGCACTTTTATACATCTTACTTAGATAATTTTTTATCCACCTTGTTAAAACAGGGAGATATCTTATTATTAAGCTACTGATGCTTCTATTATTTTGCATAATCATAAAAAACACATGAACCTCAAGACTTTTACTTGAAATTCATGTGCTTCTATCTATCAATTATTTCATTATAACGTATATATTGGTGTAGGTATCGCTTTATCCGTGTCACACAACTTCACTTCATTCACAGTATCAATATCATGTTCTTGCAAGATCTGACCGACACTCATACGGGCCAAGTCTTTCATATTGTTATCCTGTGATAAATGCGATAAATAAATCCGCTTCGTCTGGCCTGTGATGACATCTTTCATTGCGTGAGCTGCGTCTTCATTCGACACATGTCCCATATCACTCAAGATGCGTTGTTTCGTCTTCCACGGATAACGACACATTCTTAACATATCGACGTCATGATTACTTTCAAATATAAAGGCATCACTCCCCCGAATCATCCCTTTCATTCGATCAGAGACGTAACCTGTATCCGTAATCATCGTTAACTTCTTATAGTTATTATGGAAGATATAAAACTGTGGATCGATCGCATCGTGTGATACATTGAACGATTCTATATCAAAACCTGCAATAGACTTCGTTTCATATGGATTGAATACAAACTTTTGATCTAACGGAATTTTAGAATCCTTTTTATCAATACACGTCCATGTTTTTTCGTTCGCATAAATCGGCACACCAAACTTACGTGCAATGACGCCGAGCCCCTTAATATGGTCGCTATGCTCGTGCGTCACGAGAATGCCGCTTAAATCTGAAATTTTCCGGTCGATTTGATCGAAAAGTGTCTCCATTTTTTTACCTGTGAGTCCTACATCGATCAACAAACTGCCTTTATCGCTTTCTACATATGTCGCATTGCCGGTACTACCGCTTGCGAGTACACTCATTCGTATCAAGAGACCACCCTTTCTATTGTTCAATAATTTGTGGATTGGACGAAATTGCCTCTACATAATACGTATGTGTGCCATTTGCGTCTTTCACTTTTATTTCCCAGTTGGCTTGCAAGACTTGAATATTCGTCTCTTTGACCACCGTATAATAACCGAGTCGGATGTTTTCGACTTCTTGGTCATGTTTTAAGTACTGATTATAATAAAGTGCTTCGACAGCTTTATGGGCACTAATGACTTGTCGTGGTTCATTATTCGCCCCTTTAGACGGAAGGACGTCTTCCATTGCAGACTGCTCATACGCTTTGACTGTATCGTCTTTCACATCAAATGTCAGTTCTGCACGATTGTTATTCATAATCGGGAAGCCTTTATACGTCTGTTCATATTTAATTTTGCCATCGCTCGTATCGTGATATTGATACTCGTTGCCTTTATAAATATTTTGATCGATGTACGGTTTCAAATGCGAAATAGGATCGAGTTTCACATTGACACTTTCACTCATTTCTTTGTCCAATGTGTGCCCGTTATTTCGTGCTTCTGCTTTATCATTTTTTTCCGCATCATCTTTAAAGTCTTTCGAACGTGCTGTAATGAGCTGCATTTTCACGTGGCTCACATCAGGCATATTTTTCGGCAATTTGATATTTTCTTGTTCAAAGTTAACCGAATTTTGCTGTTCTGCATCACTAATTTTCGATTTACTAATTTTATCATTATACACAAAGATTAAACAAATATTAACGAGGAGAAACACGACGATGAACAATGATTTTGCACGTTTCCAGTTCATGTCTCAATCAACTCCCCGTCTTTATATTCGTACCACTCGTGATCATATTGAATGTACCACGTCGGTATAAACTGACTGCCTTCTTGAATTTCGATACTATTTTCCGGTCCTTTAATCGGATTCATGCGATAACCGATGACCATTTGTTCGACTTTCGTAAAATCAATATCACCTTTGCTAGCTAATACAGAACGCACATCTTCCAAATCCGGTAACGACTCAGGCTTTTCACCGTTATCAATCGTCACGTTCGTTTTTAATAAACCGCGACTGTATTCATACAAGCCACGTTCACCCCACAAGACGCGAATTTCGTTTAATTGGTCCGGATAAAAGATTGGACGTCCATTCAGAAACATTTGATAAGTAATATGTCCATGGTCACTGTCCGTACTAAATAAGCGAAAATCATCCGTAAACCCACCATGTTTATTAATAAAATCAAACGCACGTGGCAAGTTGACGTTCATATTACGCGTACTATGCTCATCTTCTGACAAATTGGTATAGTCATACGTTTCACGATTCGCATTATAGTTCACGACGCCCGTATTGTTGTTGTATGTCGTGTTCCCACTATTCGTTGTACGCACAATCGGCGTGTTATCAAACAGAATCGCGTTCAAATCTTCCACGTTAATACGATTAAAAATAGTTCGGTATGCTTTTAAGTTTTTCGGCGCTTTCAAGGCATACATATACGTCGCCTTATTAATCGTACTGCGGTTCGTCACAACATCTGAGTACGGTTCCAAGTCCGCTTTCATTTTCTGAATGCGCTGCTGCACATATTTCGTATTCAAATTCGTTTCTAACTTAATCGCACGTTGATGATTCGGCTGCATGGCATAAATGATCACATGTTGGGAATCATCGACATCTAAAATAAGTCGGTTAAATTTAAAGTTTGTCGGCACTTTCGCAGGAATTTCAATGACTTCATTCAAATACATCGACAGCGGGATGTCTGACGGGTAGTCTAACACGACGAAATGATTGCTCAAATCACGCAATAACACGACGTCATCATTTTGAATATCTTCTACTTCAATAATGCGGTGTTTTTGAAATACGGTCATTAATGTATTCACATCTTTATTTGCTGGCATACCTTTTACATCGTCATTTTCAATATGCACAAGCTGTAAAGGCGTCACCACTTGACTAAACGCTTTATCGTAACGCGTCCCGATTGCCTCTGTCTCATCTTTCGTATGCACATTGTCCGCATCGGTTAAATCAGGCGAAAAGTTCCAAATCATCACCGTCAACACAATACTCGATAGGACGAGGATGGCTAACACAATTGACTTAATCAATTCTCTAATTCGCATCCCAATCACCTTCCTCAATTTTCTCACAAGGTAATGTGATGAAAATGGATGTGCCTTGTCCTTCTACACTATTGGCCCAAATACGACCGTTATGGGCTTCGACAATTTCTTTAGAGATGGCAAGACCCAGTCCTGTACCCCCCATCTTTCTCGTACGTGCCTTATCCACACGGAAAAAGCGGTCAAAAATCTTATCTACTTTATTAATCGGAATCCCAATCCCGTTATCTTTAATTCGAATCGTTAAACGACTATGGACGGGATTATGTTTCACGTGGAACTCGACACGTTTCTCACCGCGCGAATATTTCATCGCATTCGTAATGACGTTGTCGAACACTTGCGTCATCTTGTCCGGATCCACTTCTGTAAATATCGTCTCTCGCGGAATATCACGCACGAACGTCGTATCTTTCGCAGCCATCTCATGTCGATTAATAATTTTATTGATAAACATATTAAAGTCGACAATCTCTTTCGTAATCGTTTCAGACTCATTGTCCATTTTAGACAGATGTAACAAGTCATTGACAAGACGAATCATTCGCTCAGTTTCCTCACGAGTGACTGATAAAAATTGAGGTGCAATCGATTCATCACGCCATGCGCCCTCTTCCAACGCCTCGATATAACTGTTCATAGACGTTAATGGTGTCCGTAATTCGTGTGATACATTCGCTACAAACTCGCGACGTTCTCGTTCAATTTGTTGTTGCTCAGTGACATCATGTAGCACTGCAATGTAACCTGTCACAAAGCCAGTATCTTGCACAATCGTACTAAAGTTGACACGTGCAATAATACCTTCTTCTTCATTAATATCAATGAGGACACTATCATTATTTTCATTTAATTCTTCAAGTGAAAACTCATCTTGTAAATCTAATACATCAAAAATAAAGTACCCGGAGACTTCCTCTTTAGACTTCCCTAGCATTTTCAGCGCCATATCATTAATAATGCGCACACGGCCACGTCTATCTGTCGCAATAACCCCGTCACTCATATGGGTAATAACAGAATCCAGACGCCGCTTCTCACTTTCCGTATTCGCCTGTGCTTCTTGAACACGTTTCGACAAGTTATTAAACGCTAGCGCCAATTCGCCAATTTCATCATTACCATAAATTTTCACACGTTGCGTATAGTTCCCTTTAGACATCTCGACTGTCTGATTTCGCATATCAGTAATCGGCTTCGTAATCGTACGCGCAATAAAGAAACCGAGAATCACTGTAATAATGAGTGAAATCCCTGTACCTACGATAAAAATTTGGTTAATGCTACTTAACTGATCATACACTTGGTTAATATTCGACTCAATATAAATATCACCAATCATGCCATCGCCAGTCACCACCGGCATATTTTTAATCCATACACGCTGCTTACCTTCACCGTAATCTTTCAGCACCGTATCCGAATTTTCTTGCCCAAGCGACAATGCCTTTTGAATAGAACTATCATTCGCTTTTTGGTTAATAATCGTACGATTCGATTGCTTTGATGTCGCAATAATGATTTGATCTTTATCAATAAAGCGAATTTCTATCATTTCATTACGATTGGCATATTCGTTGAGTAAATTTTGAATATCTTTTTGTGTATTACCTGAATCATTGCCATCTGCATATATTTTTTCAATTCCGAGCTCGATTTGTTTCGCATTTTGAGAAATGTTTGTCTTAAACGTCTCAGTCATTTCTTTTTCGAGGCTATTCGTAAAGTACAGACCAATAATTTGCATACCAATAATAATCAACAGGACATAGACAATAACAAGTTTCGTGTGAAGGGATTGAAATTGTTTTAACCACTTCATATTTGCCATCCTCTAATCATGTTGTTGTAAGAAATATCCAACACCACGACGCGTCACAATATAGTCTGGATGAGAAGGATCATCTTCAATTTTTTCACGTAAACGACGAATCGTGACGTCTACAGTACGCACATCACCGAAATAATCATAACCCCATACCGTTTGGAGTAAATGTTCACGCGTCATCACTTGTCCCATATGTTTCGATAAATAATGGAACAATTCAAATTCACGATGCGTCAAATCAATATCTTCACCGCGTTTTTTAATAGAATAAGCGTCTGGATAAATCACAATATCTTTAATTGTAATTTCATTCGTCTGCATGTGATTTTCTTGACTCGGTTGTGTATAATGGCGGCGTAAATTAGCCTTCACACGCGCAATCAATTCACGCGTACTAAATGGTTTTGTCACATAGTCATCCGCCCCAAGCTCAAGACCGAGTACTTTATCAATCTCTGAATCTTTAGCCGTTAACATAATAATTGGCATTTCGAATTTTTTACGCACTTCACGGCACACTTCCATACCGTCTTGGCCAGGCAACATAATATCGAGTAACACGATGTCAGGTTCTTTTTCATAGATTAAGTCGACCGCATCGTTGCCATCATATGCGACAAATACTTCATAACCTTCTTTTTTCAAATTAAATTCTAATATATCCGCAATTGGTTTTTCATCATCGACTACGACTACTTTTCTTGCCATAAAAATGACCCCATTTCTTAATAAGTACATAATATCGGTTGCTAACTGGCATAATACTATACCTTATAATGTATCACTAATATCAAGTGAATTCTATCTATTTAACCCATTTTCATTTGTATGATAAGGCACAAAATCCATGCATTCAGTTTATGCATCCAGCTTTTTATTGACATTGAGGTAAACGGCCAACTATATACCTACGAGAACTATCGATTGTACATCGAAGTTACAAGTAACGCATCGTTGTCTAAAACAATGAGCACGATATCCGCAATGCATAATAGAATTGAATATAAAGCCGTATATCCAAAATCACCTTTAGTTGACGGACAAAGGAGACTTGAGCTATTTCCCAATTCTTTTGATTTTTCATCGTTTTTCTAGTCCGAAACCCAAAAAAGTAATTGATTTTTTGAGATACAATATGTTGGAACACAATCGCTAATAAGAATAAAAACAAACTACTTGGTAACAGTATCATTGGTGTTATTCCCTCTTTAGTTCAGTTGTACCATAATCATAGACAAACGGCTACACTCACTTTTAAAGAAGAAATAGGGGACTATTGGGGAGCAAAAAGATGGGGGGACTACATTATCGTTCAGAAAATTCTCTTACATGATTCGAATGACTTCTGAAAAGCATCAAAGAAAGCATAAAAAGACTCCTTACATGCCACATACGCAACACGTAAAGAGTTGATTCACACTAGTGCTTACCACCAGATACGAAAATTGAGAGTAATAATTTAATAAATTCAATAATAGCCTTAACCATTAAAAACACCTCCTCTATACACTTTCAGTATATGCCTGTTGACAGTAATAAAGAGGTATTTTGCTTAAATTATGATTAACACTGCATAGTTGTCATAACAGCGTATTACAATCATCAGTTACGCAAGCCTAACTGTTTTAAAGACCAAACATACTAAGATTAGCTGTGAAGAAATTTATGACGATAGATTTCTTCACAGCTATTTTTTATAGTTGTAGAGAGAAGTAGATCGCGCAGTCCCTTGGATCTTTGAATCCGTAATGTAAACTGATCAGCTTTACTCTCCTTTTGAAATTTGATTGAAGTATGTTGGGTTTTAGAAACCGTGTATAGGAAAATGAAATGAAAAAGGCTAAGTAAAGTTGAAATCTTCTCAATTCAATAGAGAAAGGTATGATTTTTATTAACTGTTTAGGTATTGATATCAGTAAGTCAGAAAGTGTGGTCGCACATTATAAGGATGAAGTTTTCGTTAAAGAATTGGTCATTCAAAATAATCAAAATGGCTATCGTTATCTTAAAAATGATATCAAGCATCTTGATTCCCTGTTTATCCTCTTTGAATCAACAGGTGTTTATTCAAGAGGTATGAAACACTTTTGTGAAATTCACAAAATAAATTACTTAGAAATGAACCCCCTAGAAGCCAAGTTTAAAACAAATTCGTTAAGATCATGGAAAACAGATAAGTCAGACGCACATAAACTCGCACTTCTTGCCTTTAGAATGAAAGATTCAAAGGTACAACGTCATCCTGAAGAGATCTACTTTGAACTGAGAGAACGTGCGCGCTTTCACTTAGAAATGGAGATCAACCAAAATTGTCTCAAAGTTGAGTTAGTCGAAACACTACATCAAACATTTCCAGGGTTAGAAAAGTTATTTACTAACAGATATTCAAAAATCGCATTAAATATAGCTAAAGCATTTCCTCATCCTGATTATGTAAGTATTTTGACTCATGATGAATTGGTGGAAAAAGTACTTCATTCAACTGATAAAGGCATTTCAATTAAAAAAGCGCACAAGTATGCCAAAAAATTAATTGAAATAAAGAATAATAGTTTTCCGAATGTGCGCAAGTCTTCTTTCCTCCTACAAAAAGTCCAATACTTATGCGACAAACTGCTTATTGGGATAGAAGAAATGAAAGCATTTAATCAGGAAATGATTGATTTAGCTAAAAATACAACTGAGTTTGAAAATATTATTTCAATTCCTGGCATCGGAGAACTCACAGCTACATTGCTTATTGGGGAACTTGGAGATATTAGAGAATTCAAAACAAATAAACAACTGAATGCATTTGTAGGCATTGATATTAAACGTTACCAATCAGGAACTTCAAAGAGTCGAGATACGATTAATAAAAGAGGAAATAAAAAAGCAAGGCGTTTATTGTATTTAATCACTATGAACATTCTTAGGGGAAGAAATCATTATCAAAGCCATATTGTGGATTATTATTATAAATTAAGAGAGCAGCCTCATGGGAAACCCCACAAGACTGCCGTAATAGCGAGTATCAATCGCTTATTAAAGACCATTCACTACTTGATAGTCAATGATAAATTATATGATTATCAGAAAGCACCACACTAACGAAACCACATAATCATATACATCATAACACCTTATTCAAAAAAGTAAAAATTGGACGGTCTAGTTCAGTAATGTCAATTTCACTTATTGAACCCTTGACAAATCGTAGGAAAGGGGCTGGGACATAGACCTTCAGCTCCTTTAAGAAAAAGCCGTTAAAATTCATTTTTTTAGAATTTAACGGTTGTTTTCTTATTAGCGTTCGAAAACGAGCACTTATTTTAGCTAGTTTTCGTATATTTACTGCCATGAGTGCGATGCCAAGTTCACACTCAACCTTTGATTTTGTGCGAACCGATAATCTTTGGAAACCCAAATTAGCCTTCAGATTTCCAAAAGTTGATTCAACATCTATCTTTCTCTTTTGATAAATGTGTTTCGTCTTTGGATCTGAAAGCTGTTGATTTGTGAAGGCTTTAAAATAGTCCCAAGTTAAATTTTTAAATAAGCGTTTATTTGTGTTGGGGTTCGTACTTTGCTTCATACATTGACTTCGTAATGGACAGCCCACACACGCTTCACATGCATATAATTTAAAATCTCTTTGAATACCGTATCCATCTCTTTTCTTTCTGTAACTTTGGAAATGTAATTCCTTTTTGTTAGGACATATATAGTAATCATCTATCTCACGGTATTCCCAGTTAGCAGTAATAAATGGATTGTTTTTATATTTGCGCTGCTTCTCTTTGAGATACATACTATAAGTGATTAAAGGTGTTTTCTCAAATTCATCGAGTATCATGGTATAGTTGTATTCACTTCCGTAACCCGCATCTGCCACAATATACTCTGGAATGTCACCATATAAATTGTGGATGGATTTTAAAAGTGGTTCAAGTGTTCTTATGTCACCTGGATGACTATAAACACCAAAAGCTAAAACGAATTGATTATGGGTTGCGATTTGTAGGTTATAACCCGGTTTCAATTGGCCGTTTCTCATATGATCATCTTTCATTCTCATGAAGGTCGCATCGTGGTCGATCTTTGAATAACTTTTTCTGTCACCATAAATTTCCATTTGCTTGTCATATTTGATTTTTCGGTTTTTAAAATCTTGGATGGCTTTCTTACTTTGTCTCACCTTACTTCTTTCTTTTCTAAGGGTTTTTCTTGTCTCTACATCTTGAGTCGTTTCAATTTCAGAATTAAGCGCATCATTTTTATGTTCTAAAATGCGTCTCTATTTGATTCAGTTCTTCACTTGTTAATTCATGCCCAGATTCACGCTTGATTTCAGGAATAATCTCTTCAGAAACGAGTTGCTCATATAATGACGTTGATTTTTCAATGACAGACTGACTCAAACGCTTCGTATTAGCTAGCCACTGGAATGTGTATTGATTCGCATTTGCTTCTATTTTTGTGCCATCAATATAAATGACGTCCTCTGTAATGAGTTTATCTTCTAATAATTGTGCTCTTAAACCGACAAATAAAATATGTAGAAATTCCATCATATGGGGGTTCACTCTAAAGCGATTGATGGTTCTATAAGTTGGCGTTTGACCTTCCGCAAGCCACATCATTCGGCAACTATCTTTTAACAGATGCTCGATTCTTCGTCCTGAAAACACAGAATTGGCATAACTATACAGTATGATTTTTAACATCATTTTTGGGTGATAAGATGAAGGACCTCTTTGGTTATAATATGGATTAAAAGCTTCTTGGGGGATAGATTCTACAAGTTTGTTAATAATGAATACAATATCATTTTCAGGAAAAGACATCTCAGTTTCTATTGGAAGTGTAAGTTGAAACATGTTATAATTTTTATACATATAAAGCACCCCTGTCTATTATTTTTGTCGTTATTAATAATTATACAGGAAGTGCTTTATTTTTTTGAAATAATATCTAAAAAAGCTCTGATTAAATGTTTTTTTACATCTAATCAGAGCTTTTTTAGCGAAGAGGGCAGGAATTACGTCCCAGCCCTGTTAGCGGTCCCGACGGGAATCGAACCCGCGATCTCCTGCGTGACAGGCAGGCGTGTTAAACCGCTCCACTACGGGACCATATCATGGTGACTCCTACGGGACTCGAACCCGTGTTACCGCCGTGAAAGGGCGGTGTCTTAACCGCTTGACCAAGGAGCCTTTCTTAAACACAAGATTGATTATAGCATCACCCAATCGGGTTGACAAGATTTTTTTCGGTTTTTTTTGTATAATTTTTCATATAAAGTTGTTCAGGAGGTCATCTATGGAAATTCAAGCAGAATCGAACGTTGCTTACATAAAAGAAAAACCTAAAAAGCCACGTCAATTTTTCAAAAGATTTTTCTTTATTACGTTAGGCGCAGTGTTGATGGGAGCGGCACTGGAGCTTTTCTTAGTACCGAATCAATTGCTCGATGGAGGTATTGTAGGTATTTCTATTATTCTTTCACACTTACTTGGATTCAAATTAGGGGTATTCATCTTTATACTTAATTTGCCTTTCTTCTTTTTAGGCTATAAACAAATCGGTAAAACTTTTGCAATCTCTACTTTGTATGCCATCCTTATCTTATCCGTTACGACTATTGTGTTACATCCTATCGATCCAGTCATTAACGATAAATTTTTAGTTACGATTTTTGGCGGTGCTGTCCTAGGTGTCGGTGTCGGCATTGTGTTACGTTATGGCGGTTCATTAGACGGTACAGAAATTTTATCGATTCTCGTTCACTCAAAACTACCTTTTTCTGTGGGCGAAATTGTGATGTTTATTAATTTCTTCATATTTGGAATTGCAGGCTTTGTGTTCACGTGGGAGAGTGCATTATTTAGTGTTGTAGCTTATTTCATCGCCTCAAAAATGATTGATACCGTCCTTTTAGGTTTTGATGAATCCAAAGCGGTATGGGTTATTAGTGATGCCTATAAAGATATTGGTGAAGCGATCAATTCTCGTCTCGGTCGTGGTGTGACGTATTTGAAAGGTGAAGGCGCGTATACTGGAGAAGATAAACGTGTCATTTTCTGCGTAATCACACGTCTTGAAGAAGCAAAATTGAAAGATATCGTTATGGAAATCGACGAAAAAGCCTTCCTCTCAATCGGTAACGTTTCAGAAGTACGGGGCGGAAACCATCGTAAAAGAGATATTCATTAGTGATTTCATATTTGTTCATCTTTTTAGAATGCAATATGTTGATGTCTAGATACGTGCCAGCAGTTTGTGACATCGAACACACATGCTGAACATAAAACAACATTAAGAATTAAAACATGAGAGGCCAATAAAAAAGACCACCAAATCATTTTGGCAGTCTTTTTTATTTTAGGTCAGTCTTACCGAAGTGTTCCCGGAAGACTTCCCATCTCTATTGTATTACCATAATTTTTCTACAACATTCGTTTGATTACGATCTGGACCTACTGAGAAGATAGAAATGTGTACGTTACATAATTCAGAAATACGCTCTAAGTAACGGCGCGCATTGTCAGGTAATTCTTCCATTGTACGTACGCCTGTAATATCTTCTGTCCAACCTGGTAATGTTTCAAAAATAGGTTCGCAACGTTTTAAGTCATTTAAGTTCGCTGGATATTCTGTGATTTCTTTTCCGTCTAACTCATAAGCTGTACAGATTTTCACTTCATCTAAGCCTGTTAACACGTCGATAGAGTTAATAGATAAGTCTGTAATCCCACTCACACGACGAGAGTGACGTAACACAACTGAATCAAACCAGCCGACACGACGCGGACGACCTGTTGTTGTACCGTATTCACGACCTACTTCACGAATGTGATGACCTTTTTCATCAAATAACTCTGTTGGGAACGGACCATCGCCTACACGTGATGTATAAGCTTTACATACACCGACAACTTTTGAAACGTTTGTTGGTCCTACACCAGCACCTACAGTGACGTTACCTGCGACAGGGTTGCTTGATGTAACGAATGGATATGTACCATGATCGATATCTAACATCACACCTTGTGCACCTTCAAATAATACACGTTCATCTGCTACAAAAGCATCGTCTAACACTTTTGCAGTATCTGTTACGTACGGTGCAAGACGTTGACCAGCTGCGTAGTATGTTTCAAAAATGTCTTCAAATGATGGTGCAGCTTGTTTAAACATACCTTGGAAGTAATCATTTTTATATTCTAAATTTTCTTTTAAGCGTTGTTCGAAAACTTCTTTGTCTAATAAATCTGCTACACGAATACCCATTCTTTGTGCTTTATCTACGTATGCTGGGCCAATACCTTTCTTCGTCGTACCAATTTTGTTGTCGCCACGACGCGCTTCTTCAAGTTCATCTTGTTGAATGTGATAAGGTAGGATGACGTGTGCGCGGTTTGAGATGCGTAAGTTATCTGTTGCAATGCCTCTTTCATTTAAACCGTCTAATTCTTTAAGTAATGCAACTGGATCAATCACGACACCATTGCCGATGACAGCCAGTTTGTCTTTATAAAAAATACCAGATGGCACTAAATGTAATTTGTAAGTTTCACCGTCAAATTTAATCGTATGTCCTGCATTATTACCACCAGAAAAACGTGCAATCACATCTGCTTGTTCCGCTAAAAAGTCTGTAATTTTACCTTTACCTTCGTCTCCCCATTGTGTCCCAACTACTACAATTGATGACATAAGAGCACCTCCAAGTTTTCTCAATTAACCAAACTGTATTCTACCAGTATCACATCATGAATGCAAATCAAAAAACGAACATTAAAAATTGAATGGAGCGTCACGCCATTCGATTCTTCCTAAAATAGCCTGGCTCTTACAACCACGCGTTATACAAGTGCTATTAGGTACTTTCGCTCATGTCTAAAATCCTAACTTACATCAAAATCAATAAGTTAATATAAAGTAAAAACCGTACATTAATTAGTTACTATCATGAAACATACGGGTTTAATCCTTGGAATTATTTTTTGCTTTTCTGTTATTCGATGCAATATCACAAATAAAACGGCTGATGATTGATGTCACCAACCGTTTAAAACACACGTTCAATTATCCCATATCCGCATGGGCATAATCGATATCTGTAAACTTATTATATTGTTTCATAAAGTGCAACTTCACTGTACCGGTCGGGCCGTTACGTTGCTTCGCGATAATGATTTCAATTTCACCATTTTCATCATTCGTTTGTGGTTCGAATCCGCCATCATCTTCATCATCATCCCCATCGCCACGGTTATAGTAATCATCACGATATAAGAAAGCAACGATATCGGCGTCTTGCTCAATCGAACCTGACTCACGAATATCACTCATCATTGGACGTTTATCTTGTCGTTGTTCAACACCACGTGATAGCTGACTTAACGCAATCACCGGACACTCTAACTCACGGGCAATCGCTTTAAGCATACGCGAAATCTCTGACACTTCTTGTTGACGGTTATCCGATGCACGTGAACCGCTTCCTTGAATCAATTGCAAGTAGTCAATCACAATCATATCAAGTCCATGTTCTTGCTTTAAACGACGACATTTTGAACGGATATCTGTAATTCGCACACCCGGTGTATCATCAATAAAAATTTTCGTCCGAGACAATTTACCGACTGCGACTGTAAATCGATTCCAGTCTTCTTCAGTCATGGTCCCCGTACGTAAACGGTTCGAATCGACATTTCCAGAACTACAAATCATACGTGTCGCCAATTGGTCTGCACCCATCTCTAATGAGAAAATACCGACCGTATATTGATCTTCATGGGTTGCTACTTTTTGCGCAATATTAAGAGCGAAGGCAGTCTTACCCACAGAAGGTCGTGCCGCTAAAATAATGAGATCATTACGGTTAAAGCCTGCTGTCATCTGGTCTAGATCACGGTAGCCTGTTGGAATCCCTGGCGTTTGACCACTATTTTGATCCAATTGTTCCGCATTATCGTAAACTTGCCCCAATACATCACGAATATCTTTAAAACCATCACTCTCACGCGTAGAAGACAGCTCCAAAATACGACGTTCTGCATCGTTCAGCACGGTATCTAAATCTAATTCATCATTATAGCCATCATTCGCAATACTATCCGCAGTGTGAATCAGCTTGCGTTTGACTGCATTTTTGAACACCACGTCTGTGTAGTATTGAATATTTCGCGTTGTCGGTACATTCGATGTAATTTCAGCAAGATATTGGGGACCTCCCGCTTCATTCACGACCCCTTCTTGTGTGAGTCGATCCAAAACAGTCACAATATCAATATCTTTGCCATCTTCATTCAGGTCCATCATCGCACGGAAAATATGCTGATGCGCACCACGATAAAATGATTCAGGCAACAAAATTTCTTGCGTGGACGACATCAATTCTGGGTCGAGAAAAATCGCCCCCAGTACAGATTGTTCCGCCTCATGACTGTGTGGCATTCGATTATGTTCATACATTTCATCCATGCCAATGACCTCCTCACTTTCATGACATATACTTAACATATTCTATAATAACCTAAACCGAATCACAATACACGATTAAGCATGTTCACAAATGCATCTCGCTTCTATACTCACATGTCTTGAGATTCATGAATTAACATACTCATCATAATTTTTATTACTTCCTTTTCTTTCTCTAATATAAGATGTAAATAATAACCGTGGATAATCCAATAGAAGATAGCATAACAATAATAAGAGACATTATTATTTCAAAAAGATTGTCTTTAGGTAAAACATTGATAATGAAAAACATTGGAATCATGGATATGATATAAACCCACACATATCTTTTTAACTCTTTTTCTATATTTTCCATCTTATCAAATCCTTTTAAACTCTTTTTCTCTATGATATTACAAATGTGTAATGAAAAAAGCCGGTGACCTCTGCACCAGCTTTCCTCACAACCTTATCATTATTGCTCTACAGTATGCACACGAATCGTACCTTCAACCTCTTTATGAAGCTTCACAGGCACATTGGTATAACCTAACGCATGAATACCGTGTGGCAATTCCATTTTACGTTTATCAATCTTAATATCATGTTGCGCTTTCAATGCTTCAGCGATTTGTTTCGTAATAATAGAACCGAACAATTTACCGCCTTCACCAGATTTCGCTTTGACTTCAACTTCAAGCTCTGCTAAACGCTCTTTCAACGCTTTCGCATCTTCAAGCTCTTGTTGTTTGTCTTTTTCAATACGTTTATTTTTTTGTTCTAATTGTTTCAAGTTCCCTGGTGTTGCTTCAACAGCATAACCATTTTTGATTAAGAAGTTGTTCGCATAACCCACTGGTACGTCTTTAACTTCACCTTGTTTCCCTTTACCTTTAACATCTTGTGTAAAAATCACTTTCATGATTCGTCACTCCTATCCAATTGTTCATTAATCGCTTGTTGTAATTTTTCGATAGCCGCTTCAACACTCACGCCCTCTAGTTGTGTTGCAGCGTTTGTGAGATGACCGCCACCGCCCAATGCTTCCATAGTGAGTTGGACGTTGAATTCGCCGAGTGAGCGGGCAGACATACCGACGAGATTTTCTTCACGACGCGCAACGACATACGCCGCTTCGACACCATCGAGACTCAACAATTCATCGGCTGCTTGGGCCACGGTCACAGGATGGTAGATTTTGTCATCCGGACCATGTGCGATTGCGATACCATTCTCTTGTAATTTCACCGTACGAATCAACTCTGAACGGTTAATATACGTCTCAATATCATCTTTTAAGAAATGTTGCGTCAAGATTGTATCAGCCCCGTGCGCACGGAGATAACTTGCTGCATCAAATGTACGAGAGCCTGTACGCAATGTAAAGTTACGTGTATCGACGATGATACCTGCATACATTACAGTTGATTCTAAGCGTGTTAAGCGTTGTTCAGTCGGTTGATACTCGAGTAGCTCTGTCACAAGTTCTGCGGTAGAGCTTGCATATGGCTCCATGTAGACGAGTAACGGACTTGAAATAAAGCTTTCGCCACGACGGTGATGATCAATAACCACTTTACGATTGGCTTTATTTAAAATGTTCTCATCAATAACCATTTCCGGTTTATGCGTATCTACGACGACAAGTGTTGTACGAGATGTCATCATATTCCATGCATCATCGGACGTCACAAAACGCTCTTTCAATTCTGGTTTTTCATCGATTTCATCCATCACACGACGTAATGTAGGATCGATGTCAGATTCATTTAACACGATGTACGCTTCCAAGTTGTTCATCATCGCAAATCGAGTCACACCAATCGCCGCACCAATCGCATCTAAGTCTGGACGTTTATGTCCCATAACGATGACTTTGTCGCCTTCTAACAAAATGTCTTTCAATGCATGGGAAATCACACGCGCTCTTACACGGGTACGTTTTTCCATCGGGTCAGTCTTACCGCCGTAAAAACGTACGTTGCCATTCATATTTTTAATCGCAACTTGGTCACCACCACGGCCTAATGCGAGATCAAGACCTGATTGTGACAATTCACCTAAGTCAATTAAGTTTTCTGAGCCTTCACCTACACCAATACTTAAAGTGAGTTGTGTACGATAACCGACACTTTTTTCACGAAGCTGGCTTAAAATATCAAACTTTGTCTCTTCTAATTCACGTAAAATACGACGATTCAAGTATGCGATAAATTGATCAGAACTGTAACGCTTGAAATACACATTATGTTCTTGTGCCCAACGACTAATGACACGTGTCACCATCGAGTTGATTTCAGAACGTTGCGTATCGTTCATATTTTGCGTAATTTCATCATAGTTATCTAAAAAAAGTGTCGCAATAATCGGCTGTTGATCATCGTACGCTTGTTGGATGGTTGCTTCTTCCGTAATATCTATAAAATACAAAATATGTTCTTTTTCTGAATAACGGACGCGATAGGCGTAAGCACCATCTGCTATTTCAATTTCTTTCGCTTTTTCGAGTTGCTTTAAAATATTCGGGTACACTTCATTGATCGGATCTGAAATAACATTCCTTTCAATCCGTTCTGACATGAAAGGGTTGACCCACTCAATTTGATCATTTTCATTTAACACAATTAAACCTAGTGGCATCGTCTTAACTGCACGATCACTACCTACTGATATTTTGCCACTCAAATCATCTAAATAACGATCTAAATAACGATAGAAACGTCTAAAAATAAAGATACTGATAATGAGCATGACAAATAACAGAATAGCAGCGATAAACGCAAGCCACTGATTAAAGAAAAAGGATAGACCTACAATGATGATTGCTGTAACGGTAATCACTAAGAAAGGTACGATCAACGCTTTCTTCATTGAATGACGATTCATCTTGTCACCTCTTATCATTTTTTATCATACGTTTTAAATTCAATCCCAAATCGAGTAAACCAATAAGGCGTGTCATTGGATAAAATAGCACACCGACAATCACTAAAATCACTTTTAACGCGCCGGGCATTTTTTTAATAGATGCAAAGAAATGAATAAAACTTAAACCTTGAATAACCAATAAGAAACCTAAAACGATTTGGAAATTAATGCCAATGCTATTCGGCGTAGTGGCAGGTTGTGTTGTAATCGTTGTTAATAATGCCAATGCATACATAATGAAAACTGAACGCTTCATTTGCCAGAAAAAAAGTGGGCGAAATACAGGTGTTGCCACTTTGAACTTACGTAAAATCGGGAAAATGATGAGCAATGTGATGATAGCATAAATTGCAATCGCTACTACAATCATCCCCGGCAACTGTATTGCGAGTTGTTGAAGCGAATTGTTTAAAATCTCTTGTGCTTGTTGATCCAAATTTTCTAACTCTGCAGTTTGATGCACAATTGCACGATACGGTTGCAATAAGTCATCAGCATACGGGATTTTTTTCAAAGTTTGTAAAATCATTATCGCACTTAATGTTAAAACACTTGCCACGAATGTCACTGAATATAAGATGCGCTCTTTAGAAGCACGTTGGACTAATAACTGACTAATAACCATACTTAAAACTAAAATAATGATTAAAAATGTCATCACAAAAACGTTGCCTGTGAGCGTTGAGAGAATTATCGCGATGAGTGCGACTAAGCCAAACGAATGCTTAGATTGGTACCATAAAACGATACCTGGGATTAAACTAAAGCATGCCAAAATAATTGCTAATCCAGGCATAACATGTATAACTAAAGTCACCGCTAACAACGCCACAATGCTGATTAGGGTTGCTTTAGGATTAATTTTCGAAAACAAAGACGCCACTTCCAAACTATTATAGTCTATAAATTCTATTTTACAGGCTTTGTAATATGAATACAATTTGCGCCACATGATTTCACGCGTCTTACAATTGAATTACAAAACGTCACTTTTCTTAAACACATTAGAAAAGCTATATTTTAGCTATTATCCCTAAAATATAGCTTCTTGTCTAGTATTCTTAGTTGACGCAATTATAACAAAAAGGTAACGTTTTCGTCTAAAGTTAGCGTCTAAATCGTGAAACTTTTAGGAAATGATAAAGGTACGGTGCCCAATCGTTAAAATTCAATAAAAAGCCATCATGACCTACATTATCAGGCACAAAGAAATGGCGGTGATATTTGAAATAACAGCCTAACGCAGCGACTTGGTCATCTGGATACAGCAAGTCATCTGTAAAGCCGAGCGTGAGTACTTTCGTGTCTAATGATTGGAATACGTTTGCGACATCATCTCTACCATGGTGAATGTCATGACTATCTAATACATCGAGGAGTGTTAAATAACATTGCAAATCAAACTGTTCTTTAAATTTGTCGCCTTGATGCTTTTGGTATAACACTACTTCATCAGGTGTGAAGCGCGCATCATAACTTTTAGAGGACCGGTACGTTAAAAAGCCGAGTTGCCGCGCGATACTTAACCCTTCTTCTCCTGCTAAATGAATAGCTTGTCTCGCAATTTCATTAAACGCCCGACTATAAGAAGACGTTTTTTCAGTAGCTGCTAAAATGACAGCCTTTTTCACTTCGAATTTTTGATTGTAGAGGAGCTCCATCACTTGCATGCCACCTAATGAGCCACCGATGAGAATGTCGATTTTTTGATGACCTAACGCTTCGATGCCTTTCTCAAGGGCACGCACAATATCTCGCATTGTGAGCTTTTTTGGGAAGTTTGGATCTGTTAAACGAGAACTCGACCCAAATGGACTACCAATCACATTAAATGTTAGAAATTGATAATCATGAACTGGCATATACCCCCCATCAATAATCTCTCGCCACCACCCTGGATTGTCTTCTGTACCATAAGTGAGATGGTTGCCTGTCAACGCATGACATACGACGACGAGTGGTTGGCCAGGATAACCTACATACTCATACCGAAGTTTCAAATTTTCAATCGTTTCACCGGATTCTGTCGTAAATGCACCTAATGCTAATGTGTCCACGTGATAATTCACCATTTTAGTCTGCCCTCCCTCTAAAAATTAAAAAAGTTGTACAACCTTTGACGGCTATACAACGTTCGTAAGTCAGTTTTTAAATGAACTTATCATCCACATGACGTGGTTGGTTGTAGCACCGTACTTATAACGATAAGTGGTTGCTGAAGTGTCACTGGGCCAAATCCCTCAACTTCTCTTAATAAGCTTATTTTTAATTAAAGTTATGTTGTGTCTTTAATCATACCGCAAACCTATCACGTATGCAAATGATTGTTAGAATAATCCGATAGTTCTCAACAATGCCACACTGACCATACCGACAATGACTGTTATCGTTAAACTCCTTGTCCAAAAAGCAATGATAAGTGTCGGAATGAGCGCGATGATAAAGTTCCAATTCAATGTATAACCCATCACACCTCCTTGTTGCTGAATGAATCCATCCACCACTAATGCAGTAAATAAAGTAATCGGAATAAACGTCAGCCACTTGAGCACCTTTTCAGACAGTTCCATACGCGAAATCATGACAAAAGGGGTGATTCTGATGAGTAAAGTGCCAAGTCCTGCTAAAAAGATCGTCCAAAATACGTACATGCTCATCGGTCAATCACCATCCCTATCGTCGCACTTAAAGTCGATGCAAGTAAAATTGCTAAATATGAAGGCAAAAACAAACTGAGTAGTAACATCATAACAATAACAATTGCAACTAAGTAGAGATACACACGTAACTTCGATTTCGTAATGCCCTCAAATTGTGAAATTGCTAAAAAGATAAACATCGCTGTAATCGCATAGTCTAAGCCAAATACTTCTGGATGTTGGAAGAAATCACCTAACAATCCCCCGAGCACAGTGACCAATGCCCAAAATAAGTAGGCCAATAAATTTAAGCCATACATCCACTGATATGTAATCGTGTGCCCTTTCGAATAAGGCGTGATAGCAACAGCAAATGTTTCATCCGTTAACAAAGACCCTACACCTACCCTATGTATCAAATGATCATGTTTGAAATTCGGCGCCAATGTCATACTTAATAAAAACATACGACTATTGACAATCATTGCAGTGAGCACAATGACCCAAATCGGTGTCTGTACGGCAATGAGTGCGATAATAATAAATTGTGCTGCCCCTGCATAAACGAGTAAAGAGAGCAGTAATATTTCTAAAATGTTGAATCCTGATGTGACACTTACAATTCCAAATGAAAAGCCTACCCCAGCATATCCTAGTACAGTTGGGAGACAATCTTGGATACCTTGTTTAAATGTAGTATAAGACATTGAGACTCACCCCCTTGAAAATTTTTCTTATTATAGTACAACTTATCTCATTACGCTATCAAGTCAGTCTTACCTCATACGTACCTCAGCCTAACCTACCGTGTAAAAACACTTTTATAAAGGAGTTTATATAGATTTAATAATATTGAGATAACAATTGATGAGGTATGTCTTATTTTTTACTTTTATTACTTTTTACCCTCCCTTGCCCTCTTCAGACGTAAAAAATCAGAAGTTCGCATATTAAAAATACGAGCTCCTGATTTGATTTCAACTCACCTTTATTTAATTGTTCGTAACTTCATTTTCATCTTATAGAGGTTTAATGACAGTTTGTCCACCCATGAATGGCACTAACGGTTCAGGCACCGTAATCGTACCGTCTTCATTTTGATAGTTCTCTACAATCGCCGCAAATGTACGACCTACTGCTAAACCAGAGCCATTTAACGTATGTGCGTATTCAGGTTTGGCATCTTTATCACGTTTGAAACGGATATTTGCACGACGCGCTTGGAAGTCTACACAGTTTGAACATGAGCTGATTTCTTTGTAGTCATTGTAGCTTGGTAACCATACTTCTAAGTCATATGTTTTACTTGCACCGAAACCAATATCGCCTGTACATAAAATCACGCGACGGTATGGTAAGTTCAATGCTTCAAGAATCGCTTCTGCATTTGATGTCATTTCTTCTAAAGCGTCCCATGAATCTTCAGGTTTTTCGATACGTACCATTTCAACTTTATTGAATTGGTGAAGACGGATTAAACCACGTGTATCACGGCCTGCTGATCCCGCTTCACTTCTGAAACATGCTGATTGACCTGTAAACTTAGCTGGTAAGACACCCGGCTGTACAATTTCGTCTCTATAGTAGTTTGTCAAAGGTACTTCTGCAGTTGGAATTGTGTATAAGCCTTCTTTTTCTACTTTAAATAAATCTTCTTCAAATTTAGGTAATTGTCCTGTACCGTACATCGCTTTAGCATTGACTAATTGAGGCACCATCATTTCGCGGTAACCGTGTTGTGTCGTATGCATCGTAATCATAAAGTTCATTAACGCACGCTCTAATTTAGCACCGTCATTTGTTAAATAAACGAAACGTGCACCAGATACACGTGCGGCACGGTCAAAGTCTGCCATTTCTAATGATTCTACTAAGTCCCAGTGTGCTTTCGCTTCAAAGTCGAACTCACGTGGTGTACCCCATCTTTTAAGTTCTACATTATCAGAATCATCTTCACCTTCAGGTACATCATCGTGAATAAGGTTTGGAATACGTGATAAGATGTCATTTAATTTCGTATCCGCTTCTTTTAACTGTGCATCGATATTTTTAATTTTTTCGCCTACTTCACGTTGCGCTTTAATCGCGTCATCCGCATTTTCTTTATTACGTTTCTTTTCAGCAATTTGTTGAGATGCCTTGTTACGTTCTGCTTTTAACTCTTCAGTTTGTTGTATGTAATCGCGGCGTTGTTGGTCTAACGCTAACACTTCATCTACAACTGACGGATCCATTTGACGTAACGCGATTTTCTCCTTAACTCTCTCTGGTTCATTTCTGAATAATTTAATGTCTAACATAAGTCGACTTCCTTTCATAAAGTAAATTAAAATTTAAGGAGGATGACTCAAAATAAAAAACCACATCCCTCACACAAGGGACGTGGTTTGACGTGTTGCCACCCTATTTAACAGACAGAATATGCCTGCACTCTCACAAAAGTTAACGGTTTCACCCGAATTGTTTTCAAATGTGGGTAGATTTCGTATAGGTCTGTACATTTGTTCTCACCGACCACAAACTCTCTAATTCCATTGCTATACTACTTAATCCACAAACAATTATTTATTTCGATTTCACATTTAATATAACAAAGAAAATTTCGAATAGCAAGCTTATTTCTGATACGCCAGATTCTTTAAATATTTCGCCACATTTTCAATATCTTGATGAAATGGTCGGTCTTCTTGAATCGATGGCACGATTTTACGCAACGCTTCGTACTGTTCGCGTGTTTTTGGTGACAATTGTTCTATCCCTCTTATTTCGACCGCTTGTGACGCAATAATCGCTTCTATCGCAATGACGCGACGTGTATTTTCTAAAATTTGATAGCCATGACGTGATGCAATCGTACCCATTGAGACGTGATCCTCTTGATTGGCTGATGAAGGAATCGAATCGACACTCGCCGGATGTGCCAATGTTTTATTTTCTGATACAAGACTCGCTGCCGCATACTGCATAATCATCGCACCACTTTGCAATCCTGGTTCTGGGCTTAAAAAGGCAGGGAGACCCCCGTTTAATTGTGGATTAACCAAACGTTCAAGACGACGTTCTGCCACGTTTGCCAATTCACTTGTCCCGAGCTTTAAGAAGTCTAATGCAAATGCGACAGGCTGACCGTGGAAGTTACCGCCAGAAATGACTAATGTCTCGTCACCTTCATTAAAAATAAGTGGGTTATCATTCGCTGCGTTCATTTCAAATTCTAACTTTTCACGAACGTATTGAAACACTTGGAAGCTGGCCCCATGAATTTGCGGAATACAACGCAATGTATAAGGATCTTGGACACGCATTTCCCCTTGGCGTGTTGTAAGTTTTGACCCTTCAAGCCAGTCTGACATCCGTCTTGCTACAGCCGTCTGTTCTTCAAAATTACGCACTTGATGAACCGCTTCATGATAAGCATCTGTAATACCATGTAACGCTTGATGTGTTAACGCGGCAATCCATTCTGCTTGATATGCTAAATTTTCAGTTTCTATCCATGAAATGACCCCTTGTGCTGTCATCGCTTGTGTGCCATTAATCAGTGCCAATCCTTCTTTCGCTTGTAACGTTAAAGGCTTACGGTTTAACTGTTTTAAGATGTCCGAGCTGTCTAAAACTTCACCTTGGTACTCGACTTTACCTTCACCAATTAACGCTAGTGCAAGGTGTGACAGTGGCGCTAAATCACCCGAAGCACCGAGAGAACCTTGTTGTGGAATGACAGGAATGATACGTTGATTGATGAAAAACACCAATTGATCTACTAAATCCATCGTCACCCCTGAATGACCTTTCAATAAAGTGTTTAAACGTAAAACCATCATCACGAGCGAAACATTCGATGCAAAAGGGGCACCGATACCGCACGCATGTGAACGTATTAAATTGACTTGTAATTGATTATACTTCTGTTGATCAATGAGTACATCGCTAAATAAACCAAACCCTGTTGTTATCCCATACACGGTCTCTTTATTCGCAATAATCCGTTCTACAATCGCACGACTTCTTTCAACGCGCGCTTGTGCTTCCTCAGTCACTTCTACTTTATCCTCATATGCTAAAAACTGTCGTATAGCCTCAATCGTCAGCTGCTCACCTGTTAAACGTAATGTCATTGTAATCCTCCCATCTTTCATCACGTGACACAAAAAATGTCTATTTCTTTCAAGTATAGTTTTAGGAAATCGTTTTCACAATACTTTCAGCCAAACTCGTAATATGGTATCAAATTAACCTTTTAACGTACTAAATGAATTCACTTAAGTAAATATAGAAATTTAAGATACTTTTTCAAAAAAATAAAAGCGCTACAAAATAGGGGAGCATGCATGGTCGCCTACTTTTGCATAGGGCTATTACAAATGGTCGCATTGAAACCTTGGAATTCCTATTGACGAACAAGCAAACCAGGTATAATATATCTTGTTGTAATAATGGAAATTCCAGATAGGAGGTCTCAAACGTGAAAACATTGTCAGCTGTTCACATTCCTAAACGTAAGGATGACACACATAAAGGTGACTATGGACGTATTCTGTTAATTGGTGGCAATGCCAATTTAGGTGGCGCAATCATGTTAGCAGCGCGCGCTTGTGTATATAGCGGAAGTGGCTTAATTACAGTCGCAACGCATCCAACAAATCATGTCGCATTACATTCTCGTTGTCCTGAAGCAATGGTCATTGACATTAATGATACGAAAAAACTAACGAAAATGATTGAAGCTTCTGATTGTATTTTAATCGGACCAGGTTTAGGGTTAGATTTTAAAGGTAACAATGCAATGACATTTTTACTGCAAAATATTCAACCCCACCATACTTTAATTGTGGATGGTGATGCGATTTCAATCGTAAGCAAACTTAAACCTGAAATTCCAGCTTGCAATGTCATTTACACACCACATCAAAAAGAGTGGGAGCGTTTGAGTGGCATTCCGATTGAGGAACAAACGTATGAAACAAACCGTGCAGCAGTTGATCGTTTAGGTGGTACGGTCGTGCTTAAAAAACACGGTACAGAAATATACTTTGAAAATGACGCATACAAGCTTGAGGTTGGTAGCCCAGCGATGGCAACAGGCGGCATGGGGGATACACTTGCCGGCATGATTACAAGTTTTGTGGGGCAATTTGACGACGTGATTGATGCAATTACAAGTGCGACTTATACACACAGTTACATTGGAGATAAGTTGTCAGAGGATATGTATGTCGTACCCCCATCAAAAATTATTGATGAAATTCCTTATGCAATGAAGCAATTAGAGGAATAATAATTTTTTACGAATCGTAGGAAGAAAGACTTGGAAACTTCAATGTTATCCGAGTCTTTTTGTTTTAATTGGGAAATACATACTGTGCAGTTGCCGAAAAGCCATCAACGTCACCAATCATGTAATAAAGAGGTGAGGCACATAGAAGCACGATTCAATCAAAGCGTTGGCAAGTTGAGACGAGACTCCTAGAAACGCGCCGCATGGTTCAATAATCTGACGGTAACACGGTTGCCAAGTAAAAAGGCGATGATCTCTAAATTACACGAGACCATCGCCTTTTCAAATTATATATTATTCATCTTCATTTTCAATATCTTCATTCACGCGATCCATAAAGTCTTCTCTTAATGTTTCACGTTCTGGTGATGCTTCAGGTTCTGGTGCTTCCGTGTGAATCGTATCGCCAGGTGTCGCATCATCTACAACAACTTCTATATCATCGCTTGCCTCTGACGCTGTTGTATGTTCATCCGCTTCGATGTCTTCTGGCTCTTTCTTCACTTTCGCTACTGTCGACACATATTGTTCATTATCTAATCGAATGAGACGAACACCTTGTGCCATACGACCATTGACAGAAATATTAGAGACTTCCATACGAATGATAACACCTTGGTTTGTCACAACCATTAAATCTTCGTCACCTTCAACAGTTGTAATACATACGAGTCGACCATTACGCTCTGTCAGTTTCGCTGTTTTCACACCCATACCGCCACGGTTAGACAGACGGTAGTCTTCTATCGATGTACGTTTACCGTAACCTTTTTCTGTCACGACTAGAATTTCATTTTGATTGTCATCGTCTGCAACGTCTAAACCAATGACTTCATCACCGTCTCTTAAACGGATCCCTTTCACCCCTGCAGCGATACGGCTCATCGCACGTACGTCAGTTTCTTTAAAACGAATGAGTGACGCTTGGGCTGTACCGATAAGAATATGTTTCTCACCATCCGTTAAACGCACCGCAATCAGTTCATCGTCATCACGGAATTTAATCGCGATTTTACCGTTACGATTAATACGGTTAAAGTTGCTCAATGCTGAACGTTTGATTAAACCTTTTTTCGTTACGAATACGAGGAAGTCTTCTTCAGAGTCTATGTCTTTCACTGCAATCATTGTACTGATCACTTCATCTTGATCCAGCTCAATCGCATTGACAATTGGAATCCCTTTAGACTGACGGGAGAGTTCCGGCACTTCATAACCTTTCAGTTTGTAGACACGTCCTTTGTTTGTAAAGAACAACACATGGTCATGCGTACTTGTCGTCACTAACTGACTTACGAAATCGTCATCAAGTGTATTCATGCCTTGCACGCCTCGACCACCACGATTTTGTGCACGATATGTTGAAGCAGGCAGACGTTTAATATAGTTGTTATGACTCAATGTGATAACGATTTGCTCTTCTGGGATTAAATCTTCATCTTCTAATTGATCAATACCACCGAGTTGAATTTCAGTACGACGATCATCGCCAAACTTCTCTTTAATCTCAGTCAATTCTTCTCGGACAAGTTCTAATAGCTTTTCTTGATCCGCTAAAATGGCTTCTAATTCAGCAATATACGCAATTAAATCATTATATTCTTGTTCAATTTTGTCGCGTTCTAAGCCTGTCAGACGTCTTAAACGCATGTCTAAAATGGCTTGTGCTTGGCGTTCTGAAAGGGCAAAACGTGACTGTAAACTTTCCATCGCAACTTTATCTGTATCTGATTCACGAATGATTGTAATGATTTCATCAATGTGATCCAGTGCAATTCTTAAGCCTTCAAGAATGTGCGCACGGTCTTTCGCTTTACGTAAATTGTATTCAGTACGACGGCGTACAACTTCTTTTTGATGCTCTAAGTAATGATAAAGTGCTTGCTTCAAGTTAATCAATTGGGGGCGTCCATTGACTAAAGCAATCATGTTCACACCAAATGATGTTTGAAGTGGTGTTTGTTTATATAAATTATTTAAAATGACGCTCGCATTCGCATCTTTACGCACATCGATCACGACACGCACACCTGTACGTAAACTCGTTTCATCACGTAAATCTGTAATGCCATCGATTTTTTTATCACGGACTAACTCCGCAATTTTTTCAATCATACGTGCTTTATTCACTTGGAATGGAATTTCTGTCACGACAATACGATCACGACCGCCACCACGAGATTCAATTTCAGCTTTAGCTCTCATAATAACAGAACCGCGACCTGTTTCGTAAGCACGTCGAATACCACTCTTACCAAGAATCAACCCGGCAGTTGGGAAGTCTGGGCCTTGAATGTCTTCCATCAATTCACTAATCGTAATGTCTGGATTATGACTTAGACTCAGCACGCCATCAATCACTTCACGCATGTTGTGTGGTGGGATATTTGTCGCCATTCCAACCGCGATACCTGACGCACCATTGACGAGCAAGTTAGGGAAACGTGATGGCAAGACGCTCGGTTCACGCTCATTACCGTCATAGTTGTCGATAAAATCAATCGTGTCTTTATTGATGTCGCGTAATAATTCTAGTGCAAGCTTCGTCATACGTGCTTCTGTATAACGCATTGCCGCGGCACCATCACCATCCATCGAACCGAAGTTACCTTGACCATCTACAAGTGGATAACGATAGCTGAAATCTTGTGCCATACGTACCATTGCTTCATAAATTGACGAGTCACCATGTGGATGGTATTTCCCCATGACATCCCCTACGATACGAGCAGATTTTTTATACGGCTTGTCAGGGGTCATCCCTTGTTCATTGAGGCCATACAAAATACGACGATGTACAGGTTTTAGACCATCTCTTACGTCTGGCAAAGCACGAGATACGATAACACTCATCGCGTAGTCTAAAAACGATTCGCGCATCTCTTTGCTGATATTACGTTCATTAATTCTTGATTCAGGTGTTTCAGCCATCAAGATATCCTCCTTCTCATTTTCCAATTCTCATTCTAGAAATCCAGGTTAGCGTATACGGCGTTATCTTCAATGAACTGACGACGATTTTCAACGACATCGCCCATCAACATTTCAAAAGTTTGGTCTGCTTCAATCGCATCATCCAACGTCACTTGCAACATCGCACGGTTTTCTGGATTCATTGTTGTCTCCCATAACTGATCTGCATTCATCTCACCTAAACCTTTATAGCGTGCAATAGACCATTTTGGCGTAGGATTCAGTTTTTCTTTTAATTTATCAAGCTCACGATCATTAAACACATAATACTTTTGTTTACCTTGCGTCAGTTTGTACAACGGTGGCTGTGCAATATACACGTAACCCGCTTCAATCAATGGACGCATAAAGCGATAGAAGAACGTGAGTAATAACGTACGAATATGCGCACCATCGACATCCGCATCGGTCATAATGACAATCTTATGGTAGCGTGCTTTCGAAATATCGAATTCGCCGCCAATGCCTGTACCAAATGCGGTTACCATTTGACGAATTTCATTGTTGTTTAAAATTTTATCTAAGCGTGCTTTTTCAACGTTTAAAATTTTACCACGCAACGGTAAAATCGCTTGTGTACGTGAGTCACGCCCTGATTTTGTAGACCCCCCGGCAGAGTCACCCTCTACTAAGAAAATCTCACTTTCAGACGGATCTTTACTTGAACAGTCAGCTAATTTACCTGGCAAACTTGAAATGTCCAAAGCAGATTTACGGCGCGTTACTTCACGTGCTTTTTTAGCAGCAATACGTGCGCGTGATGCCATAATTCCTTTTTCTACAATGATGCGTGCCACTTGTGGATGTTCAAATAAAAAGCGTTCAAAAAGCTCTGAGAACACACGGTCAACAATTTGCCGGACTTCAGAGTTTCCTAATTTTGTTTTCGTTTGACCTTCGAATTGTGGATCGCCATGTTTAATCGACACGACTGCTGTTAAGCCTTCGCGTGTATCTTCACCTGATAAACGATCTTTATCTTCTTTAATCAACTTGCTTTGTGCACCATAATTGTTCAACACCCTTGTTAATGCACGTTTAAAGCCGTCTTCGTGCGTCCCACCTTCATACGTATGAATGTTGTTCGCATATGTCAGTAGATTTGTCGCAAAGCCACTGTTGTATTGTAGTGCGATTTCCACTTCAATATCGTCACGTGTTTGGTGTACATAAATCGGCTCATCATGTAAAGGCTCTTTATTTTCGTTTATAAGCTCCACATACGACTTAATTCCACCTTCATAGTAGTAACTATCCTCACGCACGTTTTCTTCGTTACGTTCGTCTGTGAGCGTAATACGGATACCTTTATTTAAAAACGCCAATTCACGAATACGTTTTTGCAATGTTTCATAGTTATAAACTGTTGTCTCTTGGAAAATCGTACCGTCCGCTTTGAAACGGATGACTGTTCCCGTTTGATCTGTATCGCCCACTTGTTTTAAATCAAAAGCAGGGACACCTTTATGGTACGCTTGATGATGAATACGACCGTCTCTGTGCACATAAACTTCTAATGTGTCACTTAAAGCGTTTACTACTGATGAGCCCACACCGTGTAAACCACCTGAAACTTTGTATCCACCGCCGCCGAACTTACCACCGGCATGTAATACTGTCAAAATAACTTCGACTGCAGGACGTCCCATCTTTTCTTGAATATCAACAGGAATCCCACGTCCATTGTCCGTAACTTTAATCCAATTATCCTTCTCAATGACTACTTCTATGTTATCAGCATATCCTGCAAGTGCTTCGTCAATACTGTTATCGACAATTTCCCAAACGAGATGATGCAGACCGCGTTCTGAAGTTGAACCAATATACATACCTGGTCGCTTACGTACCGCTTCAAGACCTTCCAATACTTGAATCTGACTTGCGCCATAGTTTTCTGAGTTGTTCACATCAGCCAAAACTTCCACCTTCACTTTCTGCCTATTGCTTTATATTTCCTTGTGTAATCCGATATACCTTTGCATCCTTCATAATTTCATGATCAATACCATCTACTGACGTGGTTGTGACAAAAGTTTGCACTTTATGTTGAATGGTGCTCAAAAGATGTGTTTGACGTGCATCATCCAACTCACTTAAAACGTCATCAAGTAATAAAATGGGGTATTCCCCCACTTCCTGATTCATTAATTCTATTTCTGCTAATTTTATCGAAAGTGCCGTCGTGCGTTGTTGACCTTGAGAGCCGTAAGTTTGTGCATCCATGCCGTTCACTTGAAATGCTAAATCGTCGCGGTGCGGTCCATACAAACTCACACCTCGCTCAATTTCACGTTCCATATGGTGTTGCACATCTTCTAGCACTTGTTGAATTAAGACGTCCTCAGACTGCGAGACGTCTTCTATTTTGATGCTTGGTAAATATTGCAGTGTCAAAGTTTCGCGTTCATTCGTAATGCCAGAATGAATCGGCGCGGCAAGCAATTCTAACTCTTTAATGAATTGCTGCCTACGCTGAGTCACTTTAACCGCATATTCCACAAATTGATGATTCAATACTTCAAGCATCGTCGTATCTTGTGTCTTTTTAAGCTGTAGTTGCTTCAAATAATGGTTACGTTGTTTTAAAATGCGTTGATATTGAGATAAATCATTCAAATACAAGCGCGAAATTTGACCGAGCTCCATATCAATAAAACGTCGTCTCACTTGTGGTGCACCTTTGACGATACTTAAATCTTCCGGGGCAAAGAGGACGACATTCAAATGGCCAATATACTGGGTCAAACGACTCTGTTCTAAATGATTCACCTTGACTTTTTTTCCTTTTTTCGTAATAAACATCGTGAGCGGCATCATGCCATAACGAAAATTAAGCTCACCTTCTATTTTAGCATACTCAGCATTAAAGCGAATTAATTCCCTGTCATTCGTTGTACGATGGCTTTTTGCGAGTGCCAAAGTATAAATCGATTCTAATAAATTGGTTTTCCCTTGTGCGTTTTCTCCGATTAAGATATTGACCTCTGGGTGACAATCCAGGCTTATCTGTTCATAATTGCGATAATTTTCTAGTTGGAGTGTTTTGAGTTTCATTGCTCACCGAATTTGATGATGTATAAACCTACTTCAGGAATGTCTAATTGATCGCCATCTTGCAGTTTTTTGCCACGACGCGTTTCCAATTCGCCATTTAAGAAGACTTCATATTCACTTAAGAACCATTTCGCTTGGCCCCCAGATTCAATAATGCCTTCATAGTTTAAAAATTGTCCTAAAGTTAGTGCGCCATCAACGATTACTTCCTCAGCCAAATTCATCACTCCATTCATATTTGCTCACTTATATATTATACATTTTTATTGCGAAAATTTCATGCTCTAGAAAGGAATTTTCACGTAAAAGTTTCATGTGGAACATCTGAATCTGTTTCAATGGATGTACATCAATTTTATTCTTCAAGCGCTTTATCGATTTCATCTTTAATCGCGTCGAAATCTGTCTCGTCTTCAATCTGTTTACCGTTCACGTATAGTGCAGGTACGTATGGGACTTCCTCTTTTTTCGCTAATGTATGATCTTGTTGCGCGCGTTTAGCAATCTCACCATTTTTATCACGATAAGCTGTCGTAATTTGTTTACGTTCTTGCTCACTCAAATCTAATTTTTGTAATTGCTTTTGAATTAAATCGTCTGTTAACCAATGTTGACTACCGACATCATCTTTATTTTTAGGTTGCTGTTCATAAAGTGCATGATGAAATTGCCAATATTTCTCAGGGGCATATTGATTCACTGCGAGTGCTGCTTTGGCACCAAGTTCAGATTCGTCCCCATGGATTAATACGTTGACATAACGAAATTCAACTTTGTTATTGTCGATATATTCTTTTTCTAATTTAGGTTTAATTTTACTTTCAAAAGCTCCGCAATACGGGCATTTAAAGTCTCCAAATTCTACAAGTAACACTTTAGAATCTTTTTTACCTTGTGTCGGTTGCTTTTTAGTCTCTGCTGCAAGTGTTTCTCCTGATCTGCTATTTCCTTTGTTCAATGTTTTAAAAGTGGCAAAGCTTAAAAAGATACCTGCAACGAGTGCGACAACAATGAATACAATCAACCATTTATTTTTCTTTAACATAGGTCCATTCCTCCATTCATTAGTTATATTAATTATACTAAAGTTAAATCACTTTGAATAATTACACGTGTAAGTTCAGCAAATGACTTTAAAATTTTGTCATTTTTTTGCAACGCATTGAAATGGTGACACTGTTGAAATGTTGGTGGATTTTGCTTTTGACTTTGTCCCGCAGAATTTTCACATATTTTGTGCAAACTATTAGGAAAATCTTAATGGTTTAGCTAAGCATAAAAAAAGCAGTTGGTTTGGTAGCCAACTGCTTTTTTATAACGTCGTAGCGGTTTAGTACGTACGGATAGGTAAAATAAGTTGTGTAACAGTGTCATCATCTTTCGGTTTTAAAATAAATGGTTTCATCGTTCCGAAAAATTCTACTTCAACTTCTTCGTTATCGATGGCCTTAAGTGCGTCCATCATGTATTTCGAGTTGAAAGAAATCTTTAAGTTGCCACCTTCAACATCATTGGCAGTGACTTCTTCTTTAACCGTACCAATTTCTGGTGATGTAGAAGACAATTCGATTTGCGTGTCACCTGTGCTTAATTTGATAACATTATTGCCACCTTCACGCGCAAGTAATGACGCACGATCAATCGCATGATAAAAATCAGAGTTGTTGAGCCCTAACTTAATTTCATAGTTTTCAGGGAATAAACGAGATGTATCTGGATAATGTCCCTCTAATAAACGTGAAATAAAGTTGACATTGCCTACTCTAAATAAAACTTGATTCGATGCGAAGAAAATATCGATATGATCTTCACTGTCAGTCATAATTTTGTTTAACTCAGCTAATGCTTTACCAGGAATGATGACATTTTTATCTTGAATTTCTTCTTCAAGCTTCAACTTTCTTACAGCTAAGCGGTGTGAATCGGTCGCAGTGCATATTAATTCATTTTGTTGTATAAGCCAGTTCACACCTGTGAGTACTGGACGTGTTTCTGAGGTGGACACTGCAAAATTCGTTTGTGCAATAATGTTTTTCAGTACTTTTACTGGTAATTGTAGTGCATCATCACTAGAAACTTGTGGTAAAAGTGGGTACTGATCTGGATCAAGTCCACTTAAGTTAAATTCAGAATGTGCTGAAGTGATTAATGTTTGAAATTGTTCGTTTGTTGAAAGTTTAACTTCTTTACCTGGTAGCTTTTTAATAATATCTACAAAGAAGCGGCCTGGTAACACGACTGAACCAGGTTCAACCACGTTAATAATTTCTTGACCATCGACTTGATTAGGAATTGTGATTTCGATTGAGATTTCAGAATCAGATCCTGTTAAAACAATACCTTCATTCGTCGCGTCTATTTTAATCCCCGTTAAAATGGGTAAAGTTGCTCTTGGTGAAATAGCTTTTAATGTGTCATTTAATTGAGTGATAAAATAATCTCTTTGAATAGAAAACTCCATCATCTATAAACTCCTTTCAGTCGTTTATATAGTTAATAGTTATTAATTAAATTCATAATAATAGTCATAGGTGCTGTGGATTAGTGGATAACTTTAAAAAATCGTGAAAATAAAGGTTATTCACATGTGGATAACCTGTGTATCATGTGTACAACTTTTCCACGTTATCCACAAATTAACTTCGGATATCTTTTTCCAAACTTTCGATTTCTTGACGTAAAGTTGGGTCATTATCGATATCTTTTTTAATTTTATCATGTGCATGTATGACTGTTGTATGGTCACGGCCACCAAATTCTTCTCCAATTTTAGGTAATGAAAAATCTGTTAGCTCTCGTGATAAATACATTGCAATTTGTCGCGGATATGCGATAGATTTCGTTCTTTTCTTGGCTACAAAGTCTTCAATACGCACACCATAATATTCGCCGACAACTTTTTGGATATCTTGAATTGTGATTTTTTTAGTTTTAGTCACTTGAATAATATCTTTTAATGCATCGGCAGTCAGTTCTGTTGTGATGGGTTTTCCTTGAAGTTTTGAATAGGCTAAGACACGTGTCAAAGCACCTTCAAGTTCACGAATATTCGTCTGAATCTGATTGGCAATATAAGTTAAAGACTCAATTGGAATATCGAGATTTTCTTCTTCAGTTTTTTTCTGTAAGATTGCCATACGTGTTTCGAAATCAGGTGGTGTAATGTCCACGATAAGTCCCCATTGGAAGCGTGATTTTAGACGTTCTTCTAAAGTTGAAATTTCTTTTGGCGGGCGATCACTAGAGATGACGATTTGCTTCTTATTTTGATGTAAATCGTTGAAAGTGTGGAAAAACTCTTCTTGCGTTTGTTCTTTCTTTTGGATGAACTGAATATCATCAATCAATAGAATATCGATGTTACGATACTTTTCGCGAAATGACTCAGTATCATTGTTTCGAATGGATTGAATGAATTCGTTCGTAAACTTTTCACTTGATGTGTAAAGCACTTTCGCATCTGGATTATTTTCTAACACGTAATGCCCAATGGCGTGCATGAGATGCGTTTTTCCTAAACCTACGCCACCATAGATAAAGAGTGGATTGTAGGCATTGGCTGGTGATTCCGCAACAGCAAGACTTGCAGCATGTGGGAACCGGTTACCAGGTCCAATAACAAACGTTTCAAAAGTGTTGTTTGTATTGAACTGCTCACCAGACACAACAGGTTCAACAGGTGTTGTATGGCCTGCTTGATGAGATGACGAAGCGACATTAAGTTCTTGTAGATCTTCTTCAGTAATGAACTTAATGCTGTTAATTGTTTGTTGCGTGACAGCTTCTAAATATTGCTTAATCAGCTTTGTATAGTTGGTAGTAAGCCAATTCGCAATAAAAGGTTGTGCTGCAATGACGATAGCTTCATCATGAGATAGAGCATAGAGTGTTGTGTCTTTGAGCCAAGTGTCATATGAAACAGTAGTGACATTTTCTTTACATAAGTTGAGAACGTTATCCCAAATTTCTTGTTCTGACAT